>CAVRAK010000037.1:0-44775 GCA_963718885.1 uncultured Acidobacteriota bacterium | reverse complement strand
AGCGAATTCTTTGGGCAGCTTGCCAGGCTTGTCGGTTTCGATCAGCAAGTCGGCGTTGGCACACTCCACGCGGGCAATATCGATCTTGATCGATGAGTGCGAGGAATTGTCAGACTTTTTTAGCTCGACGCGACGCGACTTAGGAGGCATGCGCAGGGCGAGGCCCTTGAGGCGGACGTCGTTAATATTGATCGGCGCGCCCGGCTCGTAGCGCAGCGGCGCGTGAAAGGCAAATTGCGCGAGGCTGATGAGGGGCTCGCCCGCGGGACGTTCGGCGAGCGATGCTCCCTCCGGCAGCGGCGGCCAGATGCGCAGCCCACGACCCTGGGCCCACACGCCCCACTGACCGCGAAAGCCGTTGCCGATGGAGAGACGGAAGGTGTCGAGCTCCACGTGGGTGTGGAAGTGCTGCGAGAGGCCGCCGATGATGCGGGCGCGGACGTATGGCTCGACGCGATGGGCCATGATGGCGACCGTGGTCGTGATGGCCGCAAGTCCTGCGAACGCAATGCCTCCCGTCCACAGGAGCCAGCGATGCCTGCGCCAGAATGTTCCTTCCTGATCCAATGTGCCCTCTTGACGAGCTTGGATGCGAGCCGACTGCCGGCAGGCCTGCATTTTCTTAACAGACCCTCGATGGCTTAGACTGCAAAGCACGGATGCAGGCGCAAATAGCCAATCTCGTAAAGCTGCAGAAGATCGACCTCGAGCGCTCCCGGCTGGCGCAGACAGCGCGGGCGTTGCCTGTGGAAGTGACGCATGCGGAGAGCGCGCTGCAAGCAGCCCAGCAGCGGGCGGCAACTGCCTCTGACGCCCTGGCTCGCGAGGAAACGCTGCGTAATCGGCTGGAGCGCGACATCACCGGGCATCGGCAGAAGGCGGCCCGCTATCGCGATCAGCAGAACACGGTGACCACGACGGCGCAGGCCGAGGCGATTGAGCACGAAGTGCGCTTTGCCGAGAGCGAGGCCGATCGGCTGGAGAACGAGGAGCTGACGAGCCTGGAGCGAAGCGAAGCACAGGAGATTACACTTGCCGCCGTGCGGGCCCAGGTGGAGGACCTTGCCGCCACGCTCGACGCGACGCGCGCCCGCGTGCAGCGGCAGCAGCAGGAAATTGCGGCCGAGCAGAGTGCGCTGCAGGCCGATCGCGAGCTGGTGCGCAAAGAGATCGATGAGGATCTGCTGGCCCGCTTCGACCGCATCGCCGTTAACCGCGTCACGGGCCTCGCGCGCGCTGAAAATCAGCAGTGCACCGGTTGCAGCATGGGGCTGCGTCCGCAGACGTGGAACCAGCTGCGCGAGGGCGAGTTGCTGACGTGCGACAGCTGCGGCCGGATGATCTACTGGGACCCGGCGATCGAGCCTGCTCCCAAGACGCCGCAGCCGGAGCCGATTCCCAGCGCCGGCCGAGCGGTACGGCGGTCAGGGCAGAATCCCTAGCCGTCCGAGTTCACTTGCCTGCCGCGGCTGAAAGCCCGGCACTCCCAACTGCCAGAAGAGGAACGACAACTCGTCGGCGAGTTCCACGTCGCGCTGCGATTTTGTCGATCCCAGGCCATGGCCTGCGTCGTAATCGACGCGCAGCAGAACCGGCTTGCCGCTGGTGGTTGACGCCTGCAGGCGCGCCGCCATCTTCGCGGCCTGCCAGGGCGCAACGCGCGGATCATTGGCGCCGGTGGTGAGCAGCACAGCCGGATACTTCGTGCCGGGCTTCACATGCTGGTAGGCGTCCATGGCATAGAGCGCCTTGAAGCCATCCTTGTCCTTGACGGTGCCGAATTCGGGGATATTGGCCGGGCCGCTTGCCATCAGCTCGGAGCGCAGGGAATCAGAGTCGCCGACGCGGATGAGCGCGGCGCCGAAGAGGTCCGGCCGCTGCGTGATGGCGCCGCCGATGGTGACGCCGCCGGCGCTGGTGCCTTCTCCGGCCAGATGCGCGGGCGACGTGTACTTGTGGTCGATGAGGTATTTGGCGCAGGCAATCATGTCGTCGATGGTGTGCTGCTTGGTGAACTTCTGGCCGCCGACGTGCCAGTCTTCGCCGTATTCGCCTCCGCCGCGCACGTGCGCCACGGCAAAGACGCCGCCGCGATCAAAGAGCGCCTTGAGCGTTGGACGGAAGGTGGGATCGAGGGTGATGCCGTAGGCTCCGTAGCCCTCGAGCCAGGTGGGATGCGAACCGTCGAGTCGGCTGCCCCGCCGATAGATGATGGAAAGCGGAACCATGGTGCCATCGGCGCTTGGCGCTTTCACTTCGACAGACTCGATCTGCGAGAAGTCTACAGGCGAGGGCGACATGAGCCCAGTGTCAGTGAGTGCGGATGTTTCCGGGTTGAATGAGTACCAGAGCGGTGATTTTGTCCACGAAGTCATCTCGAGCCAGGCACCGCGCTCCGTGGGATTTGTGAAGAGCGTCTGGATTGCGCCTTCGAAGGGCAGCTTAACCGGCAGAACGGCGCCCGTTGTGTACGAGACACGGCGCAGGCGACCGAGCCCGCCGTCAAGATCCTGCACGTAGAGGGCATCGCCCGCTGCAGCCACGCCGACGATGACGCGCTCGCTGGGCGGCACAACGACGGCGGCGGTTGCGATGTCAGGCTTGTCGAGGCTGGTGCGCAGAACCTTGAAGCGCGATGCGTCCTTGTGCGAGAGCAGGTAGATGTTGTCGCCGTGCGTGTCGAAGCCGACGACGGAGTCTGCCTCGGTGACGACCTTCTTCCACTGCGTCGATGGGGTGATCTCGTCCTTGGCATTCGCGGTGTAGATATCGATCTCGCGCTTTACGCCATGTATGACGAGCCCGAGATAGTGGCGTGGCGCGCCGGGCGAGTAAGCGATCAACGAGAAGTCGTCTTCAGTGACCGGAACACTGGCGGAAACCCGATAGCCGAAGACTGCCGGCTCACGATCGGGATCATTGCCGAGCACATGATGATAGGAGCGCAGCTTCTGGTACTTCTCCGTGGGCGGCGCGTCGGCAGGCAGCTTCTGCGTGCGCGTATAGAAGAAGGAGTCGCCGCTGACCCAGTTGGGCTGCGCAAATTGCGCGCGGTCGATGGTGTCGGGCAGAACCCTTGCGCTGGCGGTCTCGACCACGTGCAGAACGCTCTCCTCAGAGCCGCCGGGCGAGATGCCATAGGCAACATATCTCCCGTCGAGGGAGGGCGCGAAGTAGTCGATGGAGTAATGCTTGCCCTCGGGTGTGGTCAGCTTCTCAGGGTCAACGAGCACCCGCTCGGGTGCGTGGACGCTGTCGCGCACGTAGAGCTTGCGGTTATCGGAACCGGGAGCGGTTTTGAAGTAGAAGTAGTGGCCGCCCCAGACCTGGAGCGATGTTACGGTGCTGCTTGCGTTGTCGAGAGACTTGATCTCGGTCGAGCAGCTTGTCCCGGCCGGGAATGCGATCGAGCACAGCGCGCGTATAGGCATTCTGCGCCTTCATCCACGCGATGACGGTGGGATCAGTGGTGTTCTCAAGCCAGCGGTAGGGATCGGTGACCTTGACGCCAAAGTAGTCGTCAGTGACCTCGTGAACCGGCGTAGCGGGCAGTTTGTCCTGGGCGCGAACCAGGAGGGACATGAGCGGCGCGATCACAAACGCCAGCATCAACACGGAAATCCGCGAAGTGCGCATCGGTAAACCTCACCTTTCTGAGTTTGCGGGGATTTGAGTTGAAGGCCGAAGGTGCAGAAACGATTCTATGCCACAGTCGCCTCGCGTCCTTGCTCTAAATTATGAGTAAGAGCCTTACACAGGAGCCGGATAAGTGAAGCGTATCTGCGTGGACATGGATGAGGTAATGGCGGACACGCTGGCAGAGCACCTGCGCCGCTACAACGAGACCTTTGGCGAAGCGTTGACCGTGGACGATCTGGCGGAGAAAAGCATCTGGGAGATGGCGCCGGCAGACCGGCTGACAGAGCTCCGCGCCTTTCTGGATGCGGAGAACTTCTTTGAGGACCTTGAGCTGATGCCGGACGCCCAGGCGGTACTGAAGGATCTTTCGTCGCGCTACGAAGTCTTTGTGGCCACCCAGGCGATGGTGGTCCCGAACTCGCTGGGGCCGAAGTTCCGGTGGCTGCAGCGGCACTTTTCGTTCATTCCGCCGACGCACTACGTCTTTTGCGGGGATAAGAGCATTCTGCGCGCCGACTACCTGGTGGACGATCTGCCGCGCAACCTCGAGAGATTCTGCGGGAAGGGTCTGCTCTTCACAGCGCCGCACAATCTTAACCAGACGGGGAGTTTCACGCGGGTGAACAACTGGCTGGAGGTAGCGGAGTTTTTCCGAGAGTAAGGGAAGAATCAGCGGCGGGCGGCGGATGAGGCAGGTGCCGGCGCAGGATTGCCAGGCAATCCGCGGACGTCAGGCTGGCGCGCAACACCGGCCGCCTGCGCGATGGGCGGCTGGTGCATGGTGACGATGAGCGCATCGGCAGGCTTGTTGCCGACGCAGATATAGGCGTGGGGCGTGCTGGCATCGAAGTAGACCGCGTCCCCCGGCTCAAGCGTGGCGTTGCGATCGCCGTGGCGCAGCAAAAGCTCGCCGTCGAGAACGTAGAGGAACTCATAGCCGGGATGCACGTGAGCGCGCGGCTCGGCGTTCTGTTCAAGGGGAACAAACTCGGCGAAGTAGGGATCCATGTGGCGGTCGGGAACCATGTAGCCGAGGCTCTCAAAGAAATAAGAAGGGTCGTCGACACCGGTCTGGGGAAGGCGCACGCGCTCTTTTTTGCGATGGACACGAAAGGTCGATTGCGGCTCGTTTTCAAAAAAGTAAGACAGATCCTTGGAGAAGACCATGGCAATGCGGGCGAGGTTGCGCAGCGTGGGCACAACGCGGCCGGTCTCAAGCTGCGACAGAAAACTTGCGGAGAGACCCGTGTGCCTGCCCAGTTCGACAAGGCCCATGGATTTCTTGAGGCGGAGGCGCTTGATCCGTTCGCCGATGTGCTTCTCCGCAATGAATCGTTCGGTGGTCTCGGTGTCCACCTGAGATTTGTGTGTCTCTTCGCTGCGAACTGTCGCCAGTTCTGTCATCAGACACCCTCCTGCGGTGCATGCCGGCTCGTTTGCCGGATCAAAACCTATTCCCATATTACTAAACTGGCAGGAGATGGTAAACGTGCGCCGTCCGAGGCGGGCGGCAATGGGCGCATCCTTAAGTAAGCTGAGAAACAAGGAGCTGACGAGATGAGCCAAACGCCGGCAACGACGGTAATTTTGAGCGGTGCTTCAGGCGTGGTGGGTTCGGCATTAGGGCAGGCGCTGGCGGCCCGGGGCACGCCGATGCTCAAGCTGGTGCGCCGCGCTCCACAGCAGGCGGACGAGTTCGCGTGGAACCCTGAGGCGACGACGCCCTTCGCAAATACGGCAGCGCTTGAAGGCGCGCGGGCTGCGATCCATCTTTCGGGGGCGAGTATCGCCGGCGCCCGCTGGACCTCAGCCTACAAGCACGAACTGGCGGCGAGCCGCGTGGACTCGACACGCGCACTGGCGACGACGCTGGCCCGGCTGGAAAAGCGGCCCGAGACGCTGGTTGTGGCCTCGGCCGTCGGCTTTTACGGAAACCGCGGCGGAGAGGTGCTGGACGAGTCCTCGGCGCCGGGCGAAGGATTTTTGCCGGAACTGTGCCAGCTTTGGGAAGAAGCCGCGCAACCAGCCGCGGAGGCTGGAATTCGCGTGGTGCATACGCGCTTCGGCGTGCTGCTGAACCGCGGCCCGGGCGCGCTTGAGAAGATGCTGCCGCTCTTCCGCGCGGGGTTGGGCGGTCCGCTGGGCAGTGGGCACCAGTGGATGAGCTGGGTTGGCCTGGAGGATGCGATTGCGGCGATCCGGTTTGCGCTGGAGACGCCGGAGCTCACGGGACCGGTAAATGTGACCTCGCCGAACCCGGCGAGGAATGCCGAGTTCACCAGGACGCTGGCGCGCCTGCTGCATCGGCCCGCAGTCATTCCCGCGCCGGCCTTCGCCCTGCGAGCAGCCTTTGGGCAGATGGCCGACGAAGCGCTGCTGGCGAGCGCGCGCGTGATGCCAACTAAGCTGGCGAAGGCGGGATTCCGGTTCCGGCATCCCACGCTCGAAGACGCGCTGGCTGCGGCGCTGCGCTAAAGCTCAAAAAAGAAACCGCCCACGCGCGATTGCACGAGGGCGGCAGGTTTTGGCGAACGACGATTTAGCGGCGTCCCTGGATCACGCGCTGATTGCCCGTGGCGCTACTTTTCTTTTGCGCGCGCCGGGCGGCGATGGCGTGCATCTCCTTGCCCATGCTGGACTGGTTAATGCCGACCTGGATCGCCAGGTTGATGAAGTTGCCGGTAATCCAGTAGAGGGCGAGACCTGAAGCATAATGCCAGAGGATGAAGCCCATGAAGATCGGCATGACGATCGCCATCATGCGGCGCTGGGTCGGGTCCATGCCCGGCGAGGGCGTGATGAACTGCACCAGGAACATGGTGACGATGATGAGGGCCGGCAGGATGTGCAGCGGGTCAGGCGCGGAAAGATCGGTGAGCCAGAACCAGTGGGCCTGGCGCAGTTCGACGGCGTAGAGCAGCACGCGGTAGTAGGCAAAGAAGAGCGGCATCTGCAAGAGCATCGGCAGGCAGCCGCCGTACATGTTGACGCCTTCTTCCTTGTAAAGCGCCATCATCTCGGTATTCATCTCGCTGCGTTTAGGATCGGTGGCTTTGAGATTGGCGTAGCGCTTCTTGATGGCCTCTACCTTGGGCTGAATGCGCATCATCTTGAGCGACGACTTCATCATCATGAAGCGCGTAGGCAGGAGCGCCAGGTTAAAGACGAGCGTGACGATGATGATGGCCCAGCCCCAGTTGTAGGGGCCCGGAGGCAGCAGGTTGTGGAGCCAGCGCAGAGCCAGGTAGAGCGGCTTAGCGAGGATGCTCCACATGCCGTACTGAATAAGCGGCTCGAGAGTGGGACCGTCGAACTTGCCATCTGCGCTGGCGACGTGGATGGTCTTGAGAATGTCAGTCTGCTTGGGTCCGACGAAGAGACGAAGACGCGTGGCGCCGGCGGTGTCGCCCACGGCGAGACCGACGACGGAGTCGGGCTTCTTTGCGCTGCTGGGATTGCCGAGGTCGCTGGCAACGTCGAAGGAGTTGTGGAAGGTGACCAGGGTCGTTTGCGCGGGCGCATCGGGCAGGAATGCCGCCGCGAAGTAGAGGTCGGTAAGCGCCGCGAAATCGTAAGGCTGCTCGGAGGTTGCATTCCCGCTGACCTTCGCAGCCGCGGTGGTGGTCTGCTTGTCGTCGATCGAGGTGATGATCTGCGACTGCGTGAGGATGGTGCTTCGCGTGGCCGAAGCCGGCAGGAATTCTTCCATGTCGCCCAGGCCGGCCGGCCAGCGCACCAGGGCGCGCACCGGCGAACCGTTGCGGCGCACGGACGTCTCGATGTTGATGACGTAGCTTGAATCGAAGCTGAACGTCTTTACGACGTCGAGGCCATTCTGCGCATAACGGAAGGTAAGTGTGCCAGGCGCAAGCAGTGTTCCCGTAGTGGATGGCTGATAGAGAACCTGGTTAAGCTGCGTGGTAAGCGCGGGCTCATAGGTGAAGAATGACAGGGGCTGACCGAAGCGCTCGGCAAGCTGCGGCTGCACCAGGTCGAGGGGCTTGCCTGCCGTGTCCTTGAACTTCTTCAAGATCCAGTGCTTGACCTGCGCGCCACGATTGGTGAAGACGATGCGAAAGAGCTCGTTCTCAACAATTGTTTCACTCTCAGAGGCCGCGGTGACTGCGGGTATGGCCGCAGCGCCGGCGCTAGCGGCACCTGCATCGGCAGCGCCTGAAGGAACGGGGCTGGCCGGCGCGGGCTGCGCTGACTGCTGATTCTGCGCCGTTGAGGCGGGTGTATCCTGCTTCGGCTTGAAGTATTGAAAGGCCAGCAACAGGGTTACAGCGAGAACCATGAATGTGATCAGGCTGCGGAAGTCACCGCCACCGCTGCGACCGCCGCCGCCGGGGCCCTGCGATTCTAAATTTGGGTTCTTTATTTCGGGCAAAGGGCAATCCTATCTGGTGTTGGAGAGGCGCGAACAAGGTGCGCCGCTTCCTCTATGGTAATGGTTCGTGGGGAAAAGGTCTTGCTTGAGCCGCAGGAGGCACAGGATCAAGGCCTCCGCGCGAAAACGGATGGCAGCGCAACAGGCGCCAGGTAGCGAGCACCAAGCCGCGCAAAGGCCCGTGCGTGGCGATGGCGACGGCCGCGTACTCAGAGCAGGTGGGCAAAAAACGGCAACCGCCTGGACTGACGGAATGCAGAGCGGGTGAGATCCACCGGCGATAGACGGCGAGCATCGCGAGCAGAATGCGGGTCATACGGCAGCCTTCTCTGAGGCGCGCGGAACAAAGCGACTGGCTTGCTCCGCTGCCTGTTGAAGGATACGCACAACTTCAGCATCGAGTTTCGCAAATTCGAGAACGAGAACGGTACGCCGAGGGTGCAGCACGAGATCGCAGCCCGGCGGCAGCATATCCACGTGACGGCGCAGAACCTCGCGCATGCGGCGCTTGATGCGGTTGCGCTCATGCGCCTTGCCGACGACCTTGCCGGCCGTGAGTCCCACGCGGGGCGAGGGGGCCGGCGGAGCCTGCGGAGCAAGAAACCAACTCATTGAAGCCGACTGGCGCTTGCGCGCGTTGGCGTAGACGCTCTGATAGTCCGCGTGCTTGCAGAGACGCAAGCCGGCGAGGGATTGACGTCGCAGAGAAA
The DNA here is from genome assembly GCA_963718885.1 of uncultured Acidobacteriota bacterium. Lineage (GTDB taxonomy): Bacteria > Acidobacteriota > Terriglobia > Terriglobales > Acidobacteriaceae > Telmatobacter. The sequence continues at coordinate 36,036 of CAVRAK010000037.1, read as the reverse complement.
ATGCAGACGTCTCCTGTTTAGAACCGGACTTCGGAGAAGTGCTCATGGTAGTGCCGGAGGAGGCCGCTTCCGCAAGGGCAGTGGCGCTCAACGCACTCCGGCCTGATCGGCGGGAGTGATTAGTCGCGGAATCCGGCGCTGACGGCAACGCGCTTGCGGCCTGCCGCGCGGCGGCGGCTGAGGACGGCGGCGCCGCTCTTGGTCTTCATGCGCGCGCGAAAACCGTGGGTCTTAACGCGGCGGCGGCGGTTGGGTTGAAATGTGCGCTTGGGCATGGAAATGCGCTCCTGTTTCCGATTAAGAATTCGTGCCTTAACGGCAAGATTCAAGTTTACCTCAGGTTGCGCCAGGAATCCAGCCGAGGGCGGTTTTCGAGCCGGACAGCTCGGGCAGCTTTCGCAAAGGCGAAACAGCGCGCGTGAAGTGGTTTTCCAGCGCAGAAATGTGCGATAAATCGCGCCTTCGAGAAGTTTTTCTCGGGCTTTCACCATCGATGGTGCAACCCGCAAATGATTCGGCAAACTAATGTGAATGGGGGATTGCATCGATGGTCAAATGTGCTACTATCGGACCCGTTCACGAAAGTTTCCCAGCGTCCCACGGAGAAGTTTCATCCCGTGTCCCGATTCATGCTTCAGGAGCTGTAAAGGCAACCAAGGCAGGACTTAAGATGTAAATCGACGGTGAGCGCACGCTTCACTGGTTGAGAGTCCCATTGTCAGAATCGGACCGGAGAAGCGAAACCGGCAGTTAAACAAGGTGACGCAACCAAGGATTTGCTCGATGGTATTCGCTATTTCGCCGGCTTCGGCTCTCAATCCCTGGCTTCAGATCCTCGCAGCCTTAGAGAAGAAGGTCATCCGCCAGTCCTATGAGACGTGGCTCAAGCCGACGCGCTACAGCCATGCGGCCGGCCGCATACTTTATGTGCGCGTTCCTTCGCCGGAGTTTCAGCATATTGGCGACAAGTACGGCGACCTGATCCAGGAAGCGATCGACCTGCAGTCGTTGGCGTTTGACGATGTGGTTTTTGTGACCGCGAGCGACGATCCGTCGATACCTCCGCAGCGCAAGGACGGCGGCTTCGGCCCTGTGCCCGCGCACGCGCCCACGGCGCCGCAGACTTCGCCGCATCGGCAGCCGGAACAGGCGCGCTTCGACTGGTCGACTGCTGCGCAGCTCAATTCCCGCTACACCTTCGACAACTTCGTGATCGGCAACGGAAACCAGTTTGCCCGCGCCGCGGCTCTGGCAGTTGCCGAGCGTCCCTCGCGCGCCTATAACCCGCTGTTCCTCTACGGCGGCGTGGGAATGGGCAAGACGCACCTGATGCACGCGATCGGCCACGAGGTGAAGCGGCGGCAGGCCTCGGCGAGCATCTGCTACGTTTCGGCGGAAAAATTCACCAACGAGATGATCACGTCTCTGCGCAACGACCGCATGACGAGCTTCCGCGATCGCTTCCGCTCGGTGGACGTGTTGCTGATCGACGATATTCAGTTTATTGCGCAGAAAGAGCGCACCCAGGAAGAGTTCTTCCATACCTTCAACGCGTTGCATGAGAGCATGCGGCAGATCGTGATCGCCTCGGACCGCCCACCGAAGGAGCTGGCCGAGATCGAAGACCGGCTGCGCTCGCGCTTTGAGTGGGGTCTGATTGCCGACATTCAGCCGCCGGATCTCGAGACGAAGGTGGCCATTCTGCAGAAGAAGGCCGAGAGCGAGCAGGTGGTGCTTCCCACCGACGTTGCGCTTTTCATCGCGTCAAATGTGCGGACGAACGTGCGCGAGCTCGAGGGCGCGCTGGTGCGGCTGATTGCGTGGTGCCAGCTCAACCGCGTGGAGATTACGCTGGTCTCGACGCAGCAGTGCCTGAAGCAGTTCATCGATATGCAGGTGCGCAAGATCACCATCGAGGCGATTCAGCGCGCAGTCGCCGAACAGTTTGGCATGAAGGTGAGCGACCTGAAGCAGAAGAACAACTCGCGCAGCGTGGTTGTTCCGCGGCAGATTGCCATGTACCTCGCCAAGCAGATGACCGAGGCGAGCCTGCCGGAAATCGGACGCCAGTTTGGCAACAAGCACCACACCACGGTGATGCACTCGATTGGAAAGATCGACGAACTGCGCCGCACGGATAAGGACCTGCACCGGATGATCAACAAGCTACAGGAACTGCTGAACGGTTAGACGCGCACCAAGCACAGGTAAGAAAAAGCCCGCGAGTGCGCGGGCTTTTGTATTTGCATCGGTGACAGTCAGCGTGTCATCAGTTCTACAAACATTTTCTGGAAGCGGGGCAGATCGAGGTCGGTCTGCGCATGCACGAGGCGCACGCCGGTCTGCGGCTTGAGCTTTTCGGTCCAGCTAAGGGTGTCGCCGTAGGTGGGGCCACGGCTCAGATCGACGTCCATGTAGACGGCCTTCTCTTTGGTGATGAGGGTGGGATCGAGCCAGGCGCAGGCGGCGAACTCATCCCACATGTAGTAGCGATCCTGGCTCCATGCGGCGATGTAGCGCGCGGCGGGACTGCTGGATTTGGCAATCTCGTCGAGCATCGCCTGGGTAAACGGCGCGCGAATAGAAACGTCGACGGTGGTGATGTCGATGCGCGGCCAGTCGGCGCGCAGCACGATGTGCGCCGCCTCGGGATCGAACCAGAAATTGAACTCGTGGCGCGGGCTGGTGGCAAACTCTGGATCGTCGGTCTGCGGATTGAGGCTGCCGCCCATGAGGACGATGCCCTTCGTAAGCGCAGCAAAGCCAGGATCGATTGAGATGGCAAGCGCGATGTTGGTGAGCGGGCCACCGGCGTAGATGGTGACCTGGTGAGGATGCGCGTGGACCTGGCGGATGAGGAAGTGCGCCGCGTCTTCCTCGATGGGCTTGAGTTTGGGCGCGCCCTCGGGCATCGGCGGAACCTCGTAGGGCCGGTGGGACTCGAGATGATCCGGCGTGATGGGCTCAACGTGGCCGTTGCCGGTTTCTCTGAGCGTGGTTGGCCCTTCGCCCCATGCGCCCAGCCAGACCACCTTGCCGTCGATGGCCTCGCGCAGTTGCGTTTCAACCTGGGTGCGCACAAGCGGGAAGACCGCGCCCATGGCGACCGGAACGTTGGAGTGGCCGGTCAACTCAAGCATGCGCAGGGTGTGCTGCGTCTCTTCATCGCGCCAGGCGTTGCCGGTGACGATGGTGATGCCGAGTACGTCAACCTGCGGCGCCTGCAGCAGCGCGAGCATCGCCATCTGGTTCGAGCCACCCGGGCCGGAGCCATCCTGATCGATGATTACGAGGCGTTTTTGCGCCGCAGAGCAAGGCGGCGCTGCGAGCAGAAGAGAAGAAGATGAGGCTTCTCATTGCGGGTATTGTGGCATACCCGCACGATGAGCTTGTGGAAACGCGCGGCCTAACGCCGGCCGGGGCCTCTCGGCCGCACCGGCGCGGCAACGGGCAGATCGGTTTTGCCTGCGGGGAAAACAGCGAGGAACCGGTCCTGCCCTTCGCCGGAACTGGCAGTCTCAATGCCCTGCATGCTCTTGAAAGCCAGGTGCAGCAGGCGGCGCTCACGGCTGTTCATGGGAGGAAACGCGTAAGGAACGCCGGTCTTGAGCACCTTATCCGCCGCGGTCTCAGCGGCCATACGCAATTCGCGCGCGCGCAGGGCCTTGAAGTTTCCGGCGTCGAAGCTGACGAGGTCATGCTCGCGCTGATCGAGGCGCAGAACCTGCGCGGCGATCGTTTCGAGGGCACGGAGCAGTTCGCCGTTGTGCGCCGTGAGCATGGGCACGTCGGAACCACCGAGTTCCACGTAGATCACGCGGGCCTCAAGACCTTCGGGGTCGCGTGCGCCGTCACCGGCGGTGATGCGGTACTTGAAGCGCATACCGCCGAGCTTGTTGATGCTGGCGAGAAGTCCGGCAATCTTTTGAGCGGCTTGTTGGAGGTCGTCGATCGGCATAACAAACCAGTATCGCAGACGGGAGCGAGCCGCAGAGAGATGAAATGGGAAGCTAGATCAGTTCGTAGCCGGCAAACCAGTAGCCGATTTCAAAGGCCGCGGTGTCTTCGGCGTCGGAGCCGTGAATCGCGTTCTCCTGGATGGAACCGGCAAACTGCTTGCGGATGGTTCCCTCGGCAGCGTTGGCTGGGTTAGTGGCGCCCATCAGCGTGCGCAGATCGAGGATGGCGTTGTCCTTCTCGAGCACCATGAGAAAGAGCGGACCCGAGGACATGAAGTCGCAAAGATCGTTGAAGAAAGGCCGCTCGGCGTGAACGTGGTAAAAGCCCTTGGCCTGCTCCTTTGAGATCGAGGCTTTCTTGATCGATACGATCTTGAAGCCGGCCTTGTGAATCTCGGCAAGGATGGCCGCGGTGTAGCCTTTTTTCACCGCGTCCGGCTTGATGATGCTGAATGTGCGCTGCGCCACTCGATTCGCTCCCTGGGGTTTGCCCCATCGATCATTGTAATGGCAGCAGGCAATTGGTCAGCGCCGGGCGGCAGGGTGAAATCTGGTAGAGTTGCGAAATGTTGCCTGCCGCGGCTGTATTGCGCCGGTCTTTTGCAGCATTTTCGCTGCTCGCCGGCCTCGCTGGAGCCTGTCAGAAGACGCCGCCCTCCGCCTCTTCGGAACTGCACGTCTTCGATCCTTCGCTGATCGACAAGTCGGTAGACCCGTGCGACGACTTTTATCGTTATAGCTGCAATGGCTGGTTCAGGAAGAATCCCCTGCCGCCAGACCAGACTTCTTACGGGCGCTTCTCCGAGTTGTACGAATTGAATCGCCTGCACCTGAAGCTGATTCTCGAGGGGGTCGCGTCGCCTTCGCCCGCGCGCACTGCAGATGAACAGAAAATTGGCGATGAGTACGCGACATGCATGGATACGGCCGCGATCGACAAAGCCGGTTTGACGCCTCTGCAGCCGGAGCTCGATCGGATAGAAGGAATGCAGTCGATCAACGATTTGCCGGCGGTGCTGGCGCACCTGCATACGATCGGCGTGAATGCGTTTTTTGATTTCAGCCCGAACCAGGACTTTGCCAACGCAAGCCAGGTGGTTCCGTTCTATAACGCGGGCGGTCTGGGTCTGCCGGAGCGCGATTACTACACGCGTACCGATGCGACGTCCGTTGAGCAGCGGCGCCAGTATGCCGAGCACGTGAAGCGGATCTTCATGCTGGCAGGTGAGACCGAAGCCCAGGCGCAGAAAGATGCCGCCACAGTGCTGGCCCTTGAGACGCGGCTGGCGAAGGCATCCCTCACGATTACGGAGCAGCGCGATCCGAAGCGGCTGAACAATCCCACGGACATGGCAGGATTCACGCGCGACCTTACGCATTTTTCCCTGCGGGCCTATGCAAAAGCTGCCGGCGCGCCGACGACGGGCGCGGTGATCGATACGGAGCCGAAGTTCTTCGCAGAGTTCAATGCGCTCCTGGCCGATACTTCGCTCGACGAGATCAAGACGTACCTGCGCTGGCATCTGCTGCACGCTTATGCGAACACAAGCCTGCCGGAGGCCTTCGAGCAGGAGTCGTGGAATTTTTATGCGCGGGATCTGAACGGAGCGGAGAAGCCGGAGGCGCGCTGGAAGCGCTGCGTGAGCCGCGTGGACCGCGAGATGGGCGAAGCGCTGGGACAGGAGTTCGTAACGCTGTATTTTCCCAAGGACGCCAAGCAGCACGCGCAGGAGATGACGCTCGCCATCGAGGATGCGATGGGCCGCGACATCGACAACCTGGACTGGATGAGCCCGGCAACGAAGGTGCAGGCCAAAGAAAAGCTGCACACGGTGATGAACAAGATCGGCTATCCGGACAAGTGGCGCGACTACTCGAAGCTGACGATCGTGCGCGGAGATGCGGTGGGCAATGCCGAGCGCGCGCACGCCTTCGACTTTGAGCGCGAGCTGGCCAAGATCGGCAAACCGGTGGATCGCGGTGAGTGGGATATGTCGCCGCCGACGGTGGACGCCTACTATGATCCGCAGCAGAACAACGTGAACTTCCCGGCGGGATACTTTCAGCCACCGTTCTTCAGCGACAAGGAAGATGATGCGGCCAACTACGGCGATATGGGCTCAACGATCGGCCATGAGCTGACGCACGGTTTTGATGACGAAGGCCGCCAGTATGACAAGAATGGCAATCTGAACGACTGGTGGACGAAGGCGGACGAGGAGAAGTTCAATGACCGCGCCGAATGTATGGTGAAACAGTACGACGCGATCGAACCGGTGCCGGGTGTACACCTGAATGGCAGGCTCACGCTGGGCGAGAATACGGCCGACCTGGGAGGGTTATGGCTTGCGTGGCTCGCCTGGCTCGAGAAGGCGCAGGCTGCGCATCTCGACATGAGCGAGAAGACCGCAGGCTACACGCCCGACCAGCGCTTCTGGATTGCCTATGCGCAGCAGTGGTGCACCCAGACCCGGCCCGAGCAATTGCGCACGCAGGCGGAAACCGATCCGCACTCGCCGGATCAATATCGCGCCAACACCGTGCTCAGCGACCTGCCGGCCTTTGCCAAAAGCTTCAATTGCAAAAAACCGGACAAGATGGTGGCGGCACAGCCATGCCGGATATGGTGACTACCTGCGGTGGGGCAGACGCGGGCTTTACCCGCAGTTGAGTCTCAGTTAAAAAACGAAGGCCCACCGTCGCGGTGGGCCCTGGCTATTTGCGCACGCGTTCTTATTTACCAATGACTCGGGCCAGCGTTTCGCCGATCTCGGCGGGTGACACGACAACGTGAATGCCGGCTTCTTTCATGGCCCTCATCTTGTCGGCGGCAGTTCCCTGCCCTCCGCTGATGATGGCGCCGGCGTGGCCCATGCGGCGGCCTGGAGGCGCAGTCTGGCCAGCGATGAAGCCAACGACGGGCTTCTTCACGTTCTTCTTCACGAAGTCCGCTGCTGCCTCTTCGGCGGAGCCGCCGATCTCGCCGATCATGATGATCGCTTCGGTATCGGGATCGTCATTGAGCAGGCGCAGCGCATCGATGTGCGTGGTGCCGATGATGGGGTCGCCGCCGATGCCGATGGCAGTGGACTGGCCGATGCCGCGCTGCGTGAGCTGATGGACGGCTTCATAGGTGAGCGTGCCCGAGCGCGAAACGATGCCGACCGAACCTTCCTTGTGAATGCGGCCGGGCATGATGCCGATCTTGGCTTTGCCGGGCGAGATCACTCCGGGGCAGTTGGGGCCGATGAGGCGCGACTTTGAGGTGCGGAGCTTCGCCCACACCTTCACCATGTCGAGCGTGGGAATGCCCTCAGTGATGCAGACGATGAGCGGGATGCCCGCGTCCTCTGCCTCGAGGATGGCGTCGGCCGCAAACGGCGGCGGCACGAAGATCATGGTCGCGTTGGCGCCGGTCTTGGCAACAGCTTCACTGACGGTATTAAAGACGGGCCAGCCCTCGTGAGTGGTGCCGCCCTTGCCCGGCGTTACGCCACCGACGACGTTGGTGCCGTACTCCGCGCAACCCTGCGCGTGAAAGGTGCCTTCCTTGCCGGTGATTCCCTGAACGATGAGACGCGTGCTTTTATCAACGAGTACGGCCATGAGTAGCTCCTAGCTGCTAGCTTCCAGCTCCTAGATTTTCTTGCCCAAAGTGGTGATAAAGGCTCCCAGCATCTTTGATGTCTCGACGCAAAGTGCCTCAGCTTCCTGAAGTAACTTTCCGTCACCGAACGCAAATCGCTTCGCCATTATGAGCTGCGTATGCACCTCATAAGTGGAACCTTGTGCAATGTTCAAAAACTGTCTGAATTCCCCATTCGTGGCTCGCCCACGCCCTTCTGCAATGTTGCTTGCAACGGAAATGCTTGCGCGGCGCAGTCGCGAGGTCAGGCCGTATAGCTACTCTTTGGGAAAGGTCTTCGTGAGTCGGTAAATGCTCTCCGACATTTCCATTGCCCGTTGCCATACTGCGAGGTTCCTGAAGTCTTGCGCCAACCCTGATATTCTCCCGATCGTCTTCAGCAGTCCGAAGCTAACGGCTAGAAGCTAGCGGCTGGAAGCTGCTTTCACCACCAGCGCCGCGGCTTCTTCCATCGTTGCGCCCACCTGGAAGTTCAATCCGGAATCCTTGAGAATCTTGCGGCCTTCTTCAACGTTGGTGCCTTCGAGGCGCAGCACGATGGGCACTTTGACGTTGAGGTTGCGCGCAGCGGCCACCACGCCGGTGGCGAGGCGGTCGACGCGCAGAATGCCGCCGAAGATGTTGATGAAGATCGCCTTCACGTTGGCATCGGAGAGCAGGATGCCAAAGGCGTGCTCGATCTGCTCCTGCGTTGCGCCGCCGCCTACGTCGAGAAAGTTGGCGGGGCTACCGCCGGCGTACTGGATGATGTCCATTGTGGCCATGGCAAGACCGGCGCCATTGACCATGCAGGCGATGGAGCCATCGAGCTTGATGTAGTTGAGCGCGTACTTGCTGGCTTCGACCTCGAGCGGATCTTCTTCGGCAACGTCGCGCAGCGCCTTGATGTCGGCATGGCGGAAGAGCGCGTTGTCATCGAAGTTGACCTTGGCGTCGAGAGCGAAAAGCTTGTCGTCCTTGGTGGTGATGAAGGGGTTGATCTCGAGCAGCGAGGCGTCGGTCTCAATGAATGCCTTGTAGAGGCTCTGGAAGAAGGCGACGGCATGGTTGATCTGCGTGGGCTTGAGCCCCAGCGCAAAGGCGAGCTTGCGCGCCTGCCATGCGCCAAAACCAACGGCGGGATCGATGCTCTCTTTGTAGATGGCTTCGGGAGTTTTGGCCGCGACCTCTTCGATCTCCATGCCGCCGGCCTGCGAAGCCATGAAGACCAGCTTGCCGGTGGCGCGATCGAGCACGATGCCGAGATAAAGCTCGCGATCGATGGCCGCTGTCTCTTCAAGCAGCAGGCGCTGCACCTTCTGGCCCTGCGGTCCGGTCTGATGCGTGATGAGCTGCATGCCGAGGATGTTCTTGGCGTACTCCTCAGCCTCTTCGCGGGTCCTGGCCACCTTGACGCCGCCGCCCTTGCCACGGCCGCCGGCATGAATCTGCGCCTTGACTACGACACCGTGCGCGCCCTCGGTGAAGAGTTTGCGGGCGACTGCGGTCGCTTCTTCAAGCGTGTTGGCGACTTCGCCCCGGGGCACGGCAACGCCGTACCTCGCCAGGATTTCCTTTGCCTGATACTCATGAATTTTCATTATGGGACCGTTACGCTCGCTGAGGTTGGACTTGAATTCGGCCTGGACCGGTCCGGCAAATGCGGCGGAGCGGCTGTTCCAGCGGTAACCAAATAGTATCGTGCCGCACGAAGGCCCCGCAAACGCGGGACGTGCGATGCCAGCAGATGGCCGAGGCACAGTTACCATATTGAGGATGAGCGAATTGAAAGAACTGCTGAAGCCGCTTGCCGAGGATGGCGCGGCCCTGACGAGGGAACAGGCGTCCGCCGTGCTGGATGAGATTTTGTCGGGCGAAGCGCCTGAGGTGGAAACCGCGGCCCTGCTGGCGGTGATGGCGACGCGCGGCGAACAGGCGCCCGAGCTTGCCGGCTTTGTGGACACGATGCGGGCGCGGGCGCTGACGGTTCCCCTTACGGACGAAGAGCGCGCTGAGCTGGTAGACACCTGCGGAACAGGCGGCGGCGGTCCGCTCACTTTCAATATCTCAACCGGCGCTGCGCTGGTGGCGGCGGCTGCCGGGGCGCGCGTGGCGAAGCACGGCAATCGCGCCGTGACGTCGCGGGCCGGCTCGGCTGACGTGCTCGAGGCTCTGGGCGTGCCCATTGCCCTCGGGCCGGAGCTCGCGGCCGAATGCCTGCGCGAAACGGGATTCATGTTTCTGTTTGCGCCGCTTTATCATCCGGCGATGAAGGCGGTAGGGCCTCTGCGGCGGGCGCTGGGCTTCAGAACCATCTTCAACCTGTGCGGGCCGTTGACGAACCCTGCGGGCGCAAAGGCGCAGGTGATCGGCGTGCTGGCGCCAAGCCGGGTCCTGCTGGTAGGACGCACGCTGGCCGCGCTGGGCGCCAAACGCGCCTTCGTGGTGCACGGCACCGACGGCATCGACGAGCTGACGACCACAGGCGAGTCCATTGTGGCGCGCATTGAAGAAGCCGCCGACGGCAGCAAGCCGGAGCTGAAGGCGGCGCGCATTACCCCTGAGATGGCCGGGCTGCCGCGCGCAACGCTCGATGAGTTTGTGGGCAAGGATATTCCGACGAATACGGCGCTGCTCTATGACGTGCTGACGGGAATCCCCGGAGCGCGGCGCGATATTGTGCTCCTGAATGCGGCGGCGGCCCTGGTGGCCGCGGGGCTGGCCACGGATCTGAAGGAAGGTGTTGCGCGCGGCGCCGAAGCCATTGACTCGGGGCAGGCGGCGGCAACACTGGCGAAGTTGAGGCAGTTTGGCGAGAAGTACGCAAAGTCGTTGAACTAGGATCCACCGACGCCAAAGAGGAGATCGCGCATGAAAATCGCCCGCACATTTGCTGTACCAGCAGTTCTGGCTTTGGCCGCGCTTGCCTATGGGCAGCAGCCTGCGCAGCCGCAGCTAAATATCGGCAGCGCGAATCGCACGCTGACGGTATCCGCAGATGACGAGGTGACGGCCGAGCCGGAGATTGCCGTGCTGCACATCGGCTTTCAGACCGCGCCGAATGATGCGAAGTCAGCGTATGCCGAGGGTGCGCGCACGTCGAACGCGATTATTGCGGCGATCAAACAGGCGGGCATTCCGGAGTCTGATATTCGCAGCGAGATGCAGTATCTGGACCGCGATCCCACGCCCAAGTCGCGCAAGTTCATGCTGACGCAGCGGTGGACGGTAAAGGCCCCGCCGGCGCGGGCAGCGGAGATCCTGGACATTGCCGTGAACAATGGCGCAAACAGCACCGGCCAGATCGAATGGACCGTGAAGGATGAGAAGGCGCTCGAAGACCAGGCACTGGACGGCGCAAGCGAGCGGGCGCGGCAGATCGCGGCAGTGCTGGCGAAGGGTATGGGCGTGCAGCTGGGAAACCTGATTTATGTGAGCAACCAGGTATCCGGCGGAGGGGTTTATCCGCGGCCGATGATGACGGCGTTCGCGAAGACGGCCGAGGCTCCACCGCCACCCCTGGCGATCGAGCCGCAGAAGGTGTCGCGCAGCGCGAGCGTCTACGCGGTTTTTGGGATCGATTAGCGATTGCCGGCAGGGTGCAGAATAGCCGAAGCAGTTTTAAAATACGGGCATGGCGTTTCCGATTAAAACCTGTGTCATTTGCGGAGATGAGTTTGAACTGCGGCCCGGCAAACCGGGCTTTGCCAACCGCTGCCCGGCATGCAGCGAGCCTGAAGAGAGCGATACGCAGAGGAAACCCGGCGATGGGGCCAATGCCGAGCTCAATGCGGCGCGCCGAGGCGCGATTCGCGACATGCTCTACCGCAAAGAAAGCTAGCCGGGCTCGGCGATATCAGCGCTGATGCCGGTGGGTCTTCATGCCGAGTTTCATGCCGCTGTCGAGCAGGATGGCCACGCAGCCGAAGAGCATGCAGAGGTCCGTTCGCGCTTCGTGCAGGAAGCTCAGAAACCCGTAGTGGTTCAGCTTCGGTGGTTCGAAGCGGCCGAAGTGGTGGCCAAGCAGGATGGGCACTTTAGTCGTAACGATGGCAGTGAGAATCACAATGAGCAGCAGCAAAGCGGCGTCGCCGGCATAGAAGCCGAGGATCAGGGCGCCACCTGCAACGATCTCAACAATGCCGACGAGCGGAGCAAGGACGCCCGGGAATGGGAGTCCGATATGCGCGAAGCGTCCGCTGCCCAGTTCGGTCGGAAGCACGAACTTGAGAAGTCCTTCGGTGAAAAAGACAATACCGACCACTACGCGGATAAGGATCATGGGAAGGTTTCTGCGCATGGCTCAGCAGCCTCCAGGGTCAGCGGGTGGTGCTGCGAGCAGGCGCTCGATTTGGGCAACGAGGGCCAGTGGATCCTTCTTCGGAGAGAACCGGCTGACCGCATTCCCCTGGCGGTCGATCAAAAACTTTGTGAAGTTCCACTTGATCCGGCGGGTGCCGAAGATTCCCGGGCGGCTCCTCTTGAGAAATTGATAGAGCGGATGAGTGCCGGGCCCATTCACCTCGATTTTCGCGAAGACCGGGAAGGTTACGTTGTAGTTCCGCTCGCAGAAGGCGGCGATCTGGCCGGAGGAGCCCGGCTCCTGGCTGCCGAACTGGTTGCAGGGAAAGCCAAGCACGGAAAAACCGCGGTCCTGGAAGCGAAGATAGAGCTGCTCGAGGCCTTTGTACTGCGGAGTAAAGCCGCACTGGCTGGCAGTGTTCACGATCAGCAGCACACGGCCTCTGAACTCGTCGAGGCTGACTGGGCGGCCATCGAGCAACGGGGCTGAGCAAGAGTAGACGGCCCCGGGAGCGGCATTCATTTCCGTTCATTCTCCTCGGATTGAGGATGTCATGTCGGCCTCCCCTGCGTCTAAAGGGGATGCGGAGCAATTAGCGGCAGATACCGGGATTCAAGTGTGTGATTCAGAGAGGGTCATGGGCCGCTCCGCTCCGGTAGACTGGGATAGGTCCTGATCGCGCCGGCTCGCCGGCAGCCAGAGGGACCCGCGAAGCGCTCACTGCTTCAAGGGTCATTGCAAAAGGCGTCTTCGCCGGAGGCAATTACCGGGCTGGAGACGAAAATTTTTCGCGCCCAGACTGAAAGACAATTTGCCGGGGTAACGCGCGGCAATGAGAGTTGAGGAAGGATCGGATTTCCGGCAGCAACCACGGGGCCGGAGGGTTTGGGCAGGGTGGCCGCAGTCCAATATAATCAATCTTTCCGCTAAGCAGTACCAGATTTTACGCAATGAGGGTGTGCATATTCTTCCCGTGAAGCATTACTTTGGACCGCACCAGTACTTGTGCTCGCCGCAGGATTCCAACCCGGTGAAGATCAAGCACGCTTCTATTTCCCGCTCCGGCCGCCTCTGTGCCCGCCTGGCGCGTCTTTCGGTTTTGCTTGTCCTTGCAGTTTCAGTTTGCACAGCCTTCGCCCAGACATCTGAGACGATCGACCAGATCCGGGTCATCGGCAACCGGCGCATTCCGAAGGAAACCATCCTTGCCCGACTGTTTACCCACCCCGGCGACACCTATGACCCGGTGTCGATCGAGCGTGACTTCAACTCGCTGTGGAACACGGGTTACTTTGCCGACCTGCGCATCGAGCGCGAAGACACGGAAAAGGGCATCATCCTGAATGTCTTTGTTCGCGAGCGTCCCACGATTCGCGAGATCAATTACAAGGGCAACAATTCGGTCAGCACGTCGGATATTCTCGACCGATTCAAGAAGGAGAAGGTCGGGCTCTCGGTTGAAGGCCAGTTCGACCCGACGAAAATCAAGCACGCCGAAGCAGTGCTGCGCGATATCCTCGCCGAGCACGGGCACCAGTTCGCCACGATCAAGACTGAGGTGAAGACGATTCCGCCGGCCTCGGTGCAGGTGAACTTCAACATCAAGGAAGGCCCGGTGGTGAAGGTTGGCAATATCACCTTTACCGGCAATGAGCACCTGAGCGCGCGGTACCTGCGCCGCTCAATGAAGAACCTGCGGCCCATCGGCATTCCCTACTCGGTGATCTTCGAGGACCTTTTCCCGCGGACATATGACTCCTCGAAGCTCGAGGAAGACTCAGAGCGCGTGCGCCAGGCCTATCGCGACAAGGGCTATGCCAACGCCGCCGTGGAAGAGCCGCAGACACAGATCCGCGATGAAGGGGGCCTGAACTGGTTCACCTTCCGCCCGCGCAAAGGCAAGCGCATCGACATCCTGATGCCCATCGAAGAGGGCGGCCGCTACCGGCTCGGGTCGATCACGTTCACCGGCAATAAGGCAGTGCAGAACACCAAGGCCCTGCGCGCGACTTTTGACATCAAGGACGGCGACTGGTTCAGCGCAACGGCCGTCAGCAAGGGCCTCGACGCCCTGAAGAAGGCATACGGGCAGCTCGGCTACATCAACTTTGGTGCCATTCCGAAGCTGAGCTATGACGACCAGAAGAAGACGGCCTCGTTGAGCATCGATATCGACGAAGGCAAGCAGTTCACCGTCTCGCGCATTGAATTTGAGGGCAACACCATTACCCGCGATCGCGTGATCCGCCGCGAATTGCTGCTCGAAGAAGGTCAGGTCTACAACTCGCAGCTCTGGGAGTACAGCCTTCTGCGCCTCAACCAGCTCGATTACTTCGACCCGCTGAAGGTTGACCAGGACTCGGAAGCGCACCAGAATCCCGAAGCCGGCACGGTCGACCTGCTGCTCAAGGTGAAGGAAAAGGGCAAGAACTCGATCGGCCTGAACGGCGGCGTAAGCGGCCTTTCCGGCGCATTCCTGGGCGTGAACTACCAGACGAACAACTTCCTCGGCCTGGGCGAAACGCTCAGCGTGCAGGGCAATTTGGGTAACGTGAGCCGGCAGTTCCTCTTCGGCTTCTCGCAGCCGTATGTGCGCAACCGCCCGATCAACGTCGGCTTCCAGATATTTAACAACAAGCAGGATTTCAACGCAGCCAAGAACTACGAAGCCACAACCGGCGCGTCCCCCAACCTGACGGCAGCGCAGCAGTCGCTGACGCAGAACTACAATCAGGCCTCAACCGGCCTGAACTTCTCGGTCAGCTATCCACTGAAGCGGCATGCCTTCCAGCGCGTCGGCTTCACCTATTCGCTGACCAAGTCAACGATCTCGGCGTTCAGCACGGCGTCACAGACCTTCTTCCAGACCATCAGTTTCCGCTCGGGCATCCAGGGATCCAACGCGCTCGAGGGCATCGTCAGCAGCTCCGTTTCTCTCAGTTACTCCTACAACACCATTAACAATCCGCTGCGGCCGCGCAGCGGCAAGGAGTACACGGCTGTCTTCCAGATGGCGGGTCTCTACGGCAATGTGCGCTACATCTCGCCGTTGCTTGCCTACAAGAGCTTCCGCTCCATGCACTACCTCAAGCCGGCGGCAAATGGCCGCAACGTGCTCGGCCTGCGCGCGCAGCTTGGGTATGTGCAGGGCTTCGGCGGCGACGTGGCGCCGCCGCAGAACCGCTTCTACACGGGCGGCGAGGCCGATCTGCGCGGATTCGATACTCGCGGCGCGACGCCCTACGGCTACGTGCCCACCCGTATGACGGTGCAGCTCACCAACCCTGACGGCACCTGCGTTCCGCGTGACTCGTCGAATCCGCAGCTCAACCAGTGCATCCAGATTCCGATTCCGGTTTATGGCATCGCGTCGATCGGCGGCGATACCAGCCTCACAACCAATGCCGAATATCGTATTCCGATCGCCGGGCCAGTCACCTTCTCGTTCTTCGATGACTTTGGCCTCAACGTGGTGACCAACCCCGGTCAGTTGAAGCAGAGCCCCGAGGGTTTCGCTTCGCTCACGGCCCCCCTCTACGGATGCCCTGTCTACAACAACGGCTCCTGCCAGGGCGGCATACCCGGCGCCGATGTCGGGTTCCAGAGGAATATTCGCCCCGTGCCGGGTACGAACGTGGTGCCGCGTATGTCGCTGGGCGCCGAGCTCGGCGTCATCATGCCGGTGGTCAACGCGCCGTTCCGGATTTACTTCGCCTACAACCCGCTCCGGCTCTACGAGCGCCCCTATTGCAACAGCGTCATCCTGGGCGGCAAGGTGCAAAGTTGTTCGGCAGAGCTGATTACGCGCGATATGTTCCCGCCGGGCGGCGCTGGCGATTACACTTACGGCGAAGCGATCCAGGCGTACGGAGCCCAGAATCTCTTCCGTGAGCCTCGCAAAACCTTCCGCCTGACGGTCGCGACAACGTTTTAGCGCAGTCGTTTGCGCTGCTGAAACGTCTGACAGGCAAAGGGCCATTAAAGGAGCATTGTTCGATGAAACACCCCATTGCACTCACTGCAGTATTGTTCTGCGGTTTTACCTTGAGCGCTGTCGCACAGACCCCGGTTGTTGCGGCAGCCGCGGCCGCCGATGTACCCGCAACCTCTGCCAGCGAGCCCCCCAGAATCGCCGTGATTGCCTTTCAGACGGCGGTGACGAACACCAACGAGTTTGCGCGCAATTACGCAGATCTCGAAAAAAAGTACGACCCGAAGCGGCAGGAGCTGAAGGCGCTGAACGACGAGATCGAGAGCCTGAAGAAGCAGTTGCAGACCCAGGGCGACACGCTCAGCGAGCAGGAGCGCGAAAGCCGCAGCAACACCATCAACGAGAAGGAAAAGCAGCTGCAACGCAGCACGCAGGACGACACCAGCGACTTCCAGCAGGACATTCAGGAGACCTTCAACGGAGTAGCTTCCAAGGTGGGCAATGTACTGATCGCCTATGCCAAGCAGCACGGATACACGCTGGTGCTGGACGGCGGCAACCAGGAAGCCCAGGCCGTGCTTTACGCGAGCCCCTCGACGGACATCACCAAGGACATTGTGGACGCCTACAACGTGAAGTCAGGCATCCCGGCGCCTCCGCATCCGGCAGGCGCTGCTCCGCGTCCGGCGGTCCCCAGTGCACCTGTCCCGCATGGGCCGGCGCAGCACTGAGAGCAACCTGGGGGACGGGTTTGACGCTCCACACCCGCCCCCCTATAATCCAATTTAGTTCCTGCTGATGTCTCCATTAGCGTCACTTCCGTATCTGCTCCCCCCGAAGCAGCAGCACCCCACCAAAAAATAGGGGTTCCCGGCAAGAGGTTAAGTGCCGGATGGATTCAAGGCGCCGAGCGGTTTCTCAGGAGGCACGGGTTTGTTTGCACGTAAGTGCGAACCCCATCCAGGACGATTGAAGGAGTTTTCCACTCGCATGAAGCGCTCGTTAGTATTAGCAGTTTCCCTGGCGTCAGGCCTTGCCCTGCATGCCACCGCACAAGCCCCCGCAGCAGCCGCAACACCCGCCGCCACGGCTCCCGCCGGCCCCGCAAAGA
Organism: uncultured Acidobacteriota bacterium; assembly: GCA_963718885.1. GTDB lineage: Bacteria > Acidobacteriota > Terriglobia > Terriglobales > Acidobacteriaceae > Telmatobacter. The sequence continues at coordinate 19,107 of CAVRAK010000037.1, read as the reverse complement.
TCGCAGTTGTCGCTTTCCAGGTGGCGGTTGCTCAGACCAATGAGGGCCAGCGGAACTTTGCCGACCTGCAGAAGAAGTACGAGCCCAAGCGGCAGCAGCTCAAGACGCTCAACGACGACATCGAAAGCCTGACCAAGCAGTTGCAGGCGCAAGGTGACAAGTTGAGTGAAGCGGAGCGCGCCAGCCGCGCCAAGACCATCGACGACAAGAAGAAGCAGTTGCAGCGCGAAGCCGAAGACGCGCAGAACGACATGCAGCAGGAGATGCAGGACCTGTACAACGGCCTTGCCTCGAAGGTCTACGACGTACTGGCGACCTACGCTCAGCAGCACGGTTACACCCTGGTGCTTGACGTGGCCCAGCAGCAGACTCCAGTGCTCTATGCGACTGAGTCAACCAACATCACCAAGGCTGTGATCGCAGCCTACAACGCGAAGTCGGGCGTGCCCGCTCCTCCGGCCGCGGCGCCTTCCGCTCCGACACCGGCTCCCAAGGCACCGGGCGCCCACTGAGACGGCGCTACCATTGAGGGCCCCGCTTCGGCGGGGCTCTTCCTCTGCCCTTCTGCGTCTACCCCCTGCTGGATCCAGACCCTGCGGCTGCTCAAAAAGCATGAGCAGTTTTGCTTCCTCTTTCTGTGGAAAAAATTGTGGATTCCTTCTGCGATTCGGCAGGAATCAGCGGATACTTTGCTCTTGCCAATCTGCGGGAGATTCTGATACTAGAGGTAACCCATTATTTTTCTGCTAGTAAGCGCCGGCAGCGAAACGCTCGGAGGTCGCGCTCGCTTGCCTGACGGAAAATCCCGGTGTCGCAAGCTTTCCACAGTTTGCCATTAAGAAATTATGACTACGCCTTGGTGCAAATTGCATCGCATGGCCTATTTCTGCTGGTCTTCGCCTACCCTGAGCACGGCAAGAAAAGCCTCCTGCGGGATATCGACTTTGCCGATCCGCTTCATGCGTTTTTTGCCTTCTTTCTGCTTTTCGAGCAGTTTGCGCTTGCGGGAGATGTCGCCGCCATAGCATTTGGCCAGCACGTTCTTGCGCAGGGCGCTCACGCTTTCGCGGGCAACGATTTTTGAGCCGATCGCAGCCTGAATAGCCACCTCGAACTGCTGGCGCGGGATTAGCTCCCGCATCTTCGCAACCAGGGCCTTGCCTCGTTCATAGGCGAAGTCGCGATGCACGATGATCGAGAGGGCGTCCACGGGTTCGCCGGAGACGAGAATATCCAGCTTGACCATGGGCGATTCCCACTCGCCGGCGAGTTGATAGTCCAGCGAGGCGTAGCCGCGCGAAATCGACTTGAGCCGATCGTAGAAGTCGAGCACGATCTCGTTAAGCGGCAGTTCGTAGGTGAGCATGACGCGCGTCGGCGTGACGTACTCGAAATTGATCTGCCTGCCGCGCTTTTCTTCGACCAGCTTGAGAATCCCCCCGACATATTCCTCGTTGGTGAGGATCTTGGCGGTGATCACGGGCTCGCGGATGCTGTCGATATTGGTGGGCTCGGGCCAGCGGGAGGGATTGTCTACTTCGAGGATGGAGCCGTCGGTCAGCGTGATGTGATACCTCACACCGGGCGCGGTGGTGATGAGATCGAGCTCGTATTCGCGCTCGAGCCGCTCCTGGATGATCTCCATGTGCAGCAGACCCAGGAACCCACAGCGGAATCCGAAGCCGAGCGCAACGGAGCTTTCCGGCTCGAAGAAGAACGAAGAGTCGTTGAGACGCAGCTTCTCAAGCGCGTCGCGCAGCAGGGTGTGCTCATGCGAGTCGACGGTGTAAAGGCCTGAGAAGACCATCGGCTTGATGTCTTCAAAGCCGGGCAGTGCCGAGGCAGCAGGGCGCGCAGCGTCCGTGACCGTGTCGCCGATGCGCGTGTCGCCAACGGTTTTGATGGTAGCAGCGAAAAAGCCCACTTCGCCGGCAGAGAGCTGTCCGATCTCGACGGGCTTGGGCATGAGCACGCCCATCGAATCGACATCGAAGACTTTGCCATTCGACATCATGCGGATCTTCTGGCCTTTGCGCATCGTGCCCTGCATCACGCGCACGAGAACGATCACGCCGCGATACGAGTCAAACCACGAATCGAAGATGAGGGCCTGCAGCGGAGCATCGGGGTCGCCTGTGGGAGGCGGCAGACGATGCACGATTGCTTCGAGAACGTCTTCGACACCCTGCCCGGTCTTGGCGCTCACGGGGATGGCGTCTGTCGCATCGAGACCAACTGCCTGCTCAATGGCTTCCTGCGTACGCAGAATGTCCGCCGAAGGCAGATCGATCTTGTTGATCACCGGAATGATTTCAAGACCATGGTTGATGGCGAGATAGGCGTTTGCCAGCGTCTGCGCCTCGACCCCCTGGCTCGCATCGACGACGAGAAGCGCGCCTTCACAGGAAGCGAGCGAGCGCGAGACCTCGTAGCTGAAATCCACGTGGCCGGGGGTGTCAATGAGGTTGAGCTGGTAAGTATTGCCATCGTGCGCCTTATACATCATGCGGACGGCGTGTGCCTTGATGGTGATGCCCCGCTCGCGCTCGAGATCCATGGCGTCGAGAATCTGCGCCTGCATTTCACGCAGGGCAACAGCGCCGGTCAGCTCGAGCAGACGATCACTCAGCGTCGACTTGCCGTGGTCGATGTGGGCGATAATCGCGAAATTGCGTAGAAATCGTGCGTCCATGCGAAGTCGAGCGGCTCTCCGGTAAGTCTAATGTTTCAGGAATCATTCAGGCGATTCGCCGCGCCGGCGGATCTATTCATCGCTGTGGCCGCAAACTCAGGTAACTGGAGAACCGCCGAGGCCTGGGAGCGCCTCCTCTAAAACCAGCGATACTGTGTACAGGAGCCACGACAATCAAATCGACGCCATTCGTGCCCAGGTATCGACCCTGATCAGATATCAACTTGAGACACCTTCACGCCAGCAGGTGGGGGTAGTCCCTATCGCATAGCTTATCATCGGCAGAGGATTTCTTTTGGCATCGCGATCGCCTGCCTGCTGTGGGCGACGACTGTTTTTTGAACACATGAGTAGAGTTTCGATTTGTCTCATTTCGTGCAGCACGCTGGGCCTCCTGCTGGCAGGTTGCACTCCCGCGCAGCACAGCTCAGCATCGCAAGGCGCAAGGCTGCAGGCCACCGCTCCCGCACTACCCGCCCCCACTCAATCCGCCGCACAACCTGTCGAGCAGAAAGCCAGCACAGAACAGCAGCAGCGCGTGCACGTGCTGATCGACCAGGTAGAGAAGGCATACTCCAACGGGCAGGCCGACTACCGCAAGGGCGATCTGCCTGCCGCCAAAACGGAGTTTGACCGTGCTGTGGACCTGATGCTGACCAGCGGCATGGATATCAAGGCCGATGCGCAGCTGCAGGATGAATTCGATCGCGTTGTCGATGCGGTGACCTCGCTCGAAATGGATGCGTTGAAGCAGGGCAACGGATTTGCGCCTAACGATGAACCCACTCCCGCCGATGTGGCGAGCGACGTAACTTTTGCCGTGAATCCGAATGTCGTGGCCAAGGCACAGAGTGAGCTGGCAACCACAAAGTCTGACTTGCCGCTGATGGTGAATGACTATGTTGCGGCATTCATCAACTTTTTCGCCAATACGCAGCGCGGCCACAATACGCTGATGCACTCCTTTGAGCGGTCGGGCCGGTACAAGGCAATGATTCAGCGGGTCATGGCGGAGGAGGGCGTACCGCAGGATCTGATTTACCTCGCCGTGGCGGAGTCAGGCTTTCAACCGCGCGCCGTCAATCGGCGCACGCACGCGGGCGGCATGTGGCAGTTCATGCCCCATGGCAACTATGGCCTGACGCGCAGCGGATCGGTCGATGAGCGCTTCGATCCTGAAAAATCAACCCGCGCCTATGCCCGCTACATGAAGTTCCTCTACGATCAGCTTGGCGACTGGTACCTGGCGATGGCTGCCTATGACTGGGGCGCCGGCAATGTGCAGCGCGCGGTTCAAAAGACGGGCTACGCCGATTTCTGGGAGCTCTACAAGCGCAACAACCTACCTGGGGAAACGAAAAACTACGTGCCCGAAATTCTGGCGGCGATCATCATCGCGAAGAATCCCACGCAGTATGGATTCGACCAGGTCACGCTTGATCCGCCCGTAATTCCCGACACGGTGACGATCAATTATCCGATCGACCTGCGCCTCGTGTCGGATCTGGTGAATACACCGGTGGATGAACTGGAGGCCTTGAATCCGAGCCTGCTGCGCATGACAACTCCCCCGGACGCGCAATTCGATCTGCACCTTCCAGCGGGAACAGCGATGGCCTACCAGCAGCGCGTCGAGCAGGTTCCGCTGACCAAGCGCGATTCGTGGCGCTATCACCGCATTGCATCGGGCGACTCGCTGGCCTCGATCGCGCGCGCCTACCAGGTGCGGGAATCGGAACTGGCCGCGGTGAATCACCTGCATGAGGATGCCAGCCTCGAAGGCGTTGACGCACTGGTGGTGCCAATGGCGCCGCCCGCAACGCACGCGCGGGCTGTACTCTATGTGGCGCGGAGAGGCGACACGCTGGTCTCTATTGCCGACCGGTTCGGTGTTTCTCTCACCCAATTGCGGCGATGGAATAACCTGACCGGAACGAGGGTTTCACCGGGACGGCGGCTGCATGTTGCCGAGCCTGTGCGCGTATCGCATTCAGTGCGCCACCACCGCGCATCTGCGTCGAAGCGCGCGAAAGAAACACCGCATGCGGCGAAGGGGAAGTCTCCCGCCAATGGTACGAAGACGGCAGAGCCGGCTGCGGCGCACGGCTCAAAAAAGCACACGCCATCTTCACAGACTCGCGCCTCCAACTGAAAAAGCCTTCCGCACCTCTCAAGAAAATTGGCCTTGCGCGACGCTTCACGCGTCTTTTTGATTAGCTTTTACAACTAAGCTATTGCTACAATTACTCCGCACGCAGTGCCGGGAATCTAACGCATTGCGCAGACGGAAGACCCTAGAGGGCAGCGGCAAGCCGCTGGAGGCGAATCGGATGGAAGATCAGTTCAGGATGTACGCGATGAGTGACGACAACCCTGATACGGAGCCGCTCGGGCTCGACTCCGATCACGACGACTTTGAGGAAGACGATGAGGTAGAGACTTCGAGTGTCCTCACATCTTCCGACGATGACGAAGGCGTCGAAGAAGCCGTCATCATCGAGATTCCACTTTTTGAGCCTGCCATGAAGGCACCGGCAAAGAAGAAGAAGCAGCGGCTAAGAAGAAGGCGGCGGCCAAGAAGGCGCCGAAGAAGGCAGCCGCCAAGAAACCCTCGAAAAAAGTTGCGGTCAAGAAGGCCGCTAAGAAATCCGCCGTCAGGAAGACTGCGAAAAAGGTTGCGGCCAAAAAGGCTGCTAAGAAATCCGCCGTCAAGAAGAGCACTGGCGCGAAGGGCGGAAAGGTTGCGGCCAAGAAAACCGCAACTAAGAAGAGCGCCACCAAAACCACCAAACGAGGTAACAAGTTGGCAGTTAAAAAAGCAGCAAAGAAGGCGGCCAAGAAGGCAGTTGCAAAGAAGAAAGCTCCTGCCAAGAAGGCCGCGAAGAAAACGGCAGCCAAGAAGACCGCGAAGAAGAAGGCTGTTTCAAAGAAGAAGTAACAGGCAAGCGCAATATCAAGGCAAGCAAAAGAGCCCGGCAATGCGCCGGGCTTTTTTGCGTCTGCTTAGACGGGATACTCCGTTTCAGCCCGATGTGAGACCCGTGGTGATCTGGCGCAGGTGCCAGTTATGATGCGTGATGTAGTCCTCGATGAGATAGCGAAGCGTGACGGGGGGATCGTCACCGACAAGGCAGGGTGCATCGAGACGCTCTTCCGGAATGCGATCCACAACGGCCTTGAGGATCTCGTGCTCGACCGCCCACCAGTTCAAAAGAGTCTGCCACGAGATCTCCGCGTAACCGTGCGCTGCAACCCACGCATCCTGATCGTAGAAGGGGCCAGTGTATTTTCCCTCGACGGTTGCGCGCACGAAACGATGGCGGTTGTTGGCAGCCGAGTCCAGCAGGTGACCCACGATCTGCTTCCGCGTCCATCCGCCGTCGCGCCAGGGTCGATCGGCGAGCGCGACGGGCACGGAGTTGAGCGTCCCGTGAATCTCATCGAGATCGGCGCGGAACTTCTGCGCCGTGCCTGTCAGAAGGGCAGAAACGCTCACTTCTTCGCTTCCTCCAATGCAGTGAGAACTTCTTCGGAGTGATGCGAGGGATCGACCTTCGTCCACACCTTCACGATCTTGCCATGGGGATTAATGAGGAAAGTGTTGCGATTGGCAATCGTCATCTCACCAAAATGGCCAAGCGATCCGTATTCATCCACAACTTTGTGCGCGGGATCGGCAAGCAGGCGGAAGGTGAGCCCTTCCTTGGTGCAGAACTGCTGGTGGCTATCCGGCGTGTCAACGCTGACACCAAGGATGACCGCATTTTCTGACTCGAATTTGGGCAGGTCGCGTTGGAAGTTGTGCGCTTCAATGGTGCAGCCCTTGGTCATGTCCTTGGGGTAGAAGTAGAGCACAACCCATTTGCCGCGAAAGTTCTTGAGCGAAATCTCCTTCCCCGTCTGCGAAGGAAGGGTAAAGGTTGGCGCAGACTGGCCGACGCTTGGCATCGCTTCGTCGGCGGCATATGCGGCAGGACTGAGTGAGAAGGCAACCGCCAGGCAGGCGGCGAGAACAGGGAAAGCCAGCTTTTTCACAAGGAACCTCCGTTTGTTCTGACGCGAAGAGGGGGTCGATGGACGCGAAAAAATGAGTGGAATCAGCAGGAGAGGCGATCAGGACTCCCCGGGTACGAACTTTAACGCGGCACGGCGACAATGGCAATGCCGGCCTCGGAGGCATGCTTGAGCAGAGTATCGCGGTCAAAGAGCAGCGTGCGGCCGGCTTCGACCGAAATGCAGCTCGCGCCGGCCGCGATCATGGTTTCGAGGGTGCCCATGCCGATGACGGGCACATCGAAGCGCATGTCCTGGTTGGGCTTGGCGACCTTAACCACGGTGAGCTTGCGGGCGAGGGTAGATGCCTCTTCGTCAAGCGACTGCATCAGCCGCCCGGCGCGCTCGATGGCTGCGTCGGTGCCCTCCATTGCTTCGACGGCGACACAAGCCTGGCCAGCCACGACGACGGTCTGCCCGATGTCGAAGCCGGCAACAGCGCGGGCTACGCTCATGCCGTATTCGATGTTCTTCCGCTCCTCTTCATCGGGTGCGCGCTCGGTGAGCACGCCCTCCTGGGCCAGCAGCGGCTCGAGAAAGGCCGTCGAGCTGATGAGTTCAATGCCTTCGTCGGCGAGCACCCTGGCGACGGCGCCGAGCAGCATGTCGGTGTTGCGCGTGCGCAGATTGAGCAGCAGCTTGGCCAGGCGCCAGTCAGGCCGGATGCTCGAGAAGATCTGCTTGTGCTTCACCTGGCCGGCCATTACCGCTGCGGTCACACCTTCCTTGTGAAATACCTGGATGAGCCGCGAGAGCTCGCCCAGCGAGAGCCAGTGAACGGTGATGTGATCGTCAGCGGCGGCGCGATGATCGATTTCAAGATCGGTCTCTTCGCGAATGGCGGCAACTGTGACGGCGAAGCCCTGCGCGCGCGCGGCATCGAGCAGCAGAAACGGGAAGCGGCCGTTGCCGGCGATGAGACCGAGCTTCATCGCTACTTGATGACTCCGCGCTGGCTGCGCTCGATGAAGGCGGCGAGAACGGCAGCGTCTTCTCCGCCCATCTCTTTTAGCTTCTCAACCGCCTGCGACGTGTTGAGCTTTGCCGCCAGCAACGCCCTGAAGGCCTTCTGCAGCTTCTGCAAACGCTCGGGCGTAAAACCGCGGCGCGCGAGGCCCACCTTGTTGATGCCGTACGCCTTGTTTTCACGCCGCTCTGAGGTAAGCGAGAACGGCAGCACATCCTGGGTCACAATCGTTCCGCCGCCGATGTAGGCGTGCTGGCCCACGGTGCAGAACTGGTGCACGGGGCTGAAGGCGCCTACGGTCGCATAGTCTTCGATGGTGACGTGGCCGGCAAGCGTCGCCGCATTGGCGAGGATGCAATGGCTGCCGACGATGCTGTCGTGGCCGATGTGCACGTAGGCCATGAGCAGGTTGTTTGAGCCGACGCGGGTGATGCCGCCGCCCTTCTCAGTACCGCGGCTGATGGTGACGCACTCGCGGATCGTATTATCGTCCGCTATCTCGGTCTCAGTGGGCTCGCCCTTGTACTTCAGGTCCTGCGGAGCGACGCCGATCGACGTGAAGGGATAGATCGTGTTGCGCGCGCCGATGCGTGTACGGCCATCGAGCACCACGTGCGAGATGAGCACGCAGCCTTCGCCCAGCACCACCTCGGGGCCGATGGTCGAATACGGGCCGACAGTGCAGGAGGCGGGCACCACTGCGCCCTCGGCCACAATCGCGCTGGGATGGATGCTCACTCTGCCTCTGTCTTCCTGTTGTCTGCAGGGCGGGGCACCACCATGCAGGTGAGCGTTGCCTCGCAGGCGAGCTTGTCACCAACGTAGGCCTTGCCGGCCATCTTGCCGAAGCGGGTGCGGAAGCTGAGCACCTCAACCTCAATGCGGAGCTGGTCACCGGGAACCACCTGGCTGCGGAATTTAGCGCCGTCGATGCCGGTAAAGACCGCGAGCTTATTCTGGCGGTCGGTCATCTCGCTCAGCATGAGCACGGCGCCGGCCTGCGCCATCGCCTCAATGACCAGTACGCCCGGCATGATGGGTGCGCCTGGCCAGTGCCCCTGGAAATAGGGCTCATTGATGCTGACATTCTTAAGGGCGATGACGCGTTTGGCGCGGTCAAATTCGACGATCCGGTCGATGAGGAGAAAAGGGTAACGGTGCGGGAGATACGCCATGATCTCCTGGATGTCGAACGTCATTCTCTGGCTCCAAACGGCGCGCAGCCGCGCTGCATTGCGCTCGTGAGGATTATATCGAAGCGCAACGCGCAGGAGCCGCGGCCCGGTTACCCGGACAGGCTACTTCTTGATACGCCGCGCCGTCGCGTCCACATCCCAGAAGTCCGCGGGCAGGTCCTGGTTGTAGACGACTTTGTCGAGATAGTACTGGCGCGTCATGTCGTCGTTGGTAAAGCGCGTGATGCTGAGGGGCGTGGGCAGGCCATCGATAACGTGGTAATCGTCGTATTCTTCGGCATCGGTGTTCTTGTCCTTGTATACCGGATCGCGCCACTGAAAGCTGCGGCGAAGCGGCAGGTGGGTTTGCGAGTCAATCTGGATGGTGATGGCTTCATTTTGCGGCGAGATCAGCGTGACTTGCTCGGCGAGATGACGCTCGGCCATCTTCTGCCCCTCGTAGATCAGGATCGTGTTCGGCTCTTTGAGCCATACCTTGATCGCCAATTCAATGGAGTGATCCCGCCGGCGCAGAAACTCGTCGAGCTGGTCCTTGGGCATGGCATTCTTGCCGCGATAGGTCACCTCCCACCCCTCACGGCCAAGGTAGAACTCGACCACGTCTCGATGCTTGGTGATCTCGATGCGGTCCTTGTCGGGCCACTGGTGATAGAGCCACAGCTCCGTGGTGCCGAGGTTGGGCTTGCCATGGTAGAAGGCGGCCACGTGGCCCTGCTGCATCTCGTTTTTCATGTTGAGCCACGCGGCGCCGCCCATCGCCTGCACCATGGCGTCGAGAAGCGCGTGCGCCTTCCTGGTATTCTGCGCGGCGATGTCGTCAGTTTGCGTCAGTGTTGCCTGCGGCATCGCCAGCAACACGGCCGCCAGCGCCAACGACAGAACTCTTCGCATCCTTGCTCTCCCTTATCCAACAAGCACAGCGCCACCGTTGACGTTCAACACCTCGCCACTGATAAAGCCTGCCAGCGGGGTGCATAGAAACAGAATTGGCCCGGCAATTTCCCTCGCGGTTGCGACGCGGCCAACCGGAATCGATGCCATAATTCGAGCGCCTACGACTGAGTCGGCGAGCGCGGCGGCGGACATATCCGTCGCCACCCAGCCCGGAGCAACACAGTTTACCCGAATACCCCGCGGCGCCAGTTCACTCGACAGACTCTTAGTGAGACTGATGAGGGCACCTTTGGTTACGGCGTAGTCGGCATGGTTGGCTTCGCCGCGCTGCCCGGCCGTTGAGCTGATCAGCACAATGTGGCCGGCAATGCTTCCCTGCTCTACCGGCTGGCGCTCCATCTGCGCCACGGAGGCCTGCACCAGGCCAAAGACAGAGTCAAGGTTGACGCCGAGGGTCTTCTGCCACTGTCCGTCGGTCATCTGCGCAATAGGAGCATCCTCGGGCGGCCAGATGCCGTGATTGGCCACAAGAATGTCGAGCCGGCCGAAGGCCTTTACGCTGGCCGCGACAAGGCTGCGGCCGTCTTCTGCGGAGCTCAGATCCTGTTGCAGCGCGACACAGCGCCCCGGCCCGCCGCATTCAGCGGCGAGCGCTGCGGCCTCTCCGCTTGCCTGCCGGTAGCTGAAGGCGACGCGGGCCCCGGCCTGCGCAAAAAGGCGTACGGCTTCGGCGCCGATTCCGCGCGAGCCGCCCGTGATGAGGGCGACTTTGCCCTCTAATGTCAACGAAACGCCAGCCATAGGGCCAAGCTAATGCATTCCCGACAAAGATGTCGAGGCAGCGGCCCGCGGCGGCGCAAAACCGGCGCGTTGGCCTTAGACCGCGCGCAGCACCCGAACCGGCAGCAGGAAGATGGCGCTCACCAGCGCCATTACACCAACAACGGCAACGCCGACCAGCCGGAACGGCAGCAGCACGAGCCACACCAGCGGATAGAGCACAAGCGCCACCAGCGCCAGGGGCCAGCAGAGCACGAGGAGAATACAGAAAAGGAGAAACTTCACCATGCGTTGCAGCGCTCCGATCCAGCGCGGAGTCCTTTCACCTTATCGATACGAAGAATACGCCCGGCCAGTTCCATGAACGATTTCCTTGAGCCTGCATCCTTCAGGCACGCTGAGCTTTGCGGGTCGCCGATTTGGCTCTCGTCGCGGTTGCCTTGCGGCGCCCGACGGCGGATTTCTGCTGTTTGCCTTCTGCCCCGGCAAGCATCGTCTTCATTTTCTTCGGCAGGCGCTCGAAAACAAGCGTGTAGGCACGCCTGAGCTCGTCCTCATATTCGCGCGGCCGCAACACGCTCCAGCGCTCGACCGTGACCCAGTGCGCCCGCGCCAGGTAGGGCGACGGAACAATGCCTTCGACTTCCAGCAGCTCATGAAAGCGCTCGGCGCCACAGTGAAACCAGAGCACCCCGGTGCCGGTGCCATCAAGATCGGTCATCGCGAACATCTTGCCGCCGGCGTCGCGCTGCCCGGCCCAATAGACAAGATGATGCCCCCAGCTCACCGTTTCAGCGACGTGGGGCAGCGCCATGCAGATCGCGCGGATACGTTCGTTGTCCATCAACGACAGTGTATGCCTGCGTCGTGAGCAATTCCTCTACTGCTCGATATGCAGTACCGGCTGCTTCGCCGCGGGCAGCCTCACTCCCAGTATCTCCGCAACCGTCGGCGCAATCTGCCGCATATCGATTGTGCCCAGGTCGCGTCCGTGCGCCACGCCCTCACCCATCACAAAGAAGGACGAATGCATCTCCGGAAAAAGCGGCCAGAAGCCGTGCGTGCCATGCACCACGGTTTGCGCGACTACCAGGGGGCCTGAGGTGGCAGGGCCGGCCGTGTATCCCGGCTTCATCACGATCAGATAAGCGGCGCCGGGAAAACCTCCGTGCTCGGCGATCTGGCTGGCATCCAGCACCTGATCGATGCCGTTATTCGGATCGCCTGCCAATGAAGTCAGCAGGGCATGCACGCGCTCCCGCGTCGCGCTGTCAGAGGGGTCGTGCAGTATCACCGCGGTGACTCCGCCTCCGGACCAGAGCTGCGCCTTCCAGGTGACGGCCGTCCGCTCCCCTTCGTACCCCGCGACCTTTTCCCTTTTGATGAGGCCCTGCTCAAGGAATGGAATGTATAAATTCACCGTGTGGGTCACGTTCAGGAAACCATGATCGGAAACAATGACGATCTTTGTCTTCGGATCATTCTTCAAAGCGGCCGCCATGAGCCGGCCGACCATGCCGTCGACCGCTTCAAGCGTCTTGTCTGCCTCGGGACTGAAGGCTCCGCTCATGTGTTCGGACGAATCCATGGCACTCAGGTGAATCGTCATGAAGCCCGGCTTTTTGTGTTCAAGAATGTCGAGAGCAAAGCGCGTACGCACTTCATCGCCGTTCTCTACCGACGTGTCGTTGCCCATCATGTAGGGCCCCAGCCTCTGCTCCATCTCATCAAGAGCGCCCACAGGGCGCGAAACAGCATTCATGAGAAAGCGATCCTGGGGATTGGAGCCGCCTCCGGGTGAATTGCTGCGCCAGTACTCGGGGATGAGCGTATCGACGCTGGTTGCATTCACGCTGACCGGCCAGCTTACACTCGCTGTGCCGATGCCGGCCGCGTGCGCGGCATCCCACAGCGTCGGCACCTTGATGCTTTCGGCGTACCAGTACCACGCGCCGCCAAACTTGTTCTCGGGATCGAAGACCTGATTATTGAGAATGCCGTGCTCCGCCGGCCACACGCCGGTGATGAGTGTCGTGTGATTTGGATAGGTGACGGTCGGCAGCGATGCAATCACACCGTCAGCATAGGCGCCCTCCTGAACAAATCGGCGCAGGGTGGGAATCCGCAACCCATGCTGATCTGCCTCGAGCAGGTACTCGGGCTTGAGGCCGTCGATTGAGATCATCAGGACCGGCGCAGCAACAGCGACCGTCGCATAAAGGAAGACGGCGGACACAACGAGGCGGCACAACCAGGAAATTGCGGAGGGCTTCATGATTCAAGTGGAAACGATAAAGCTCGCAGGAGCTTTAACCGCAGATTAAATCGTGAAGCGCGAAGCTTCTTCTCAGGCCATTGAAACGAGGCGGTCGAGAAAGGCGCATTGCGCAGGATTCATCTTGCGGCGGGCGAGATCAAGCGTGAACCATCCGGCGCGATCGACCTCAGGAAACTGCCTCATCTTTCCCGAGCGCGGCGGCCACTCCATTGAGAACAAATTGCTGCGGATGGCGCCAGCGTCACAGTCGCCATGAATCGCCCAGGCACTGACGATTTTGCCCGAGGCCTGTTTCACCTGGCCAAGCGAGCGCGGCTCGGCTGAACCGGGGCCGCATCCAATCTCCTCGTTGAACTCGCGCAGCGCCGCCGTGAGCGGGTCCTCGCCCGCCTCATATTCGCCCTTTGGAATCGACCAGGCACCGGCATCTTTGCCGGCGAAGAACGGGCCGCCGGGATGCACCAGCAGAACCTCGAGTTCGGCATCGCACCAACGATAAAGCAGCACGCCCGCACTGGTTTTTGCCATCGTCGCCGCTCAGAACTGCGCTTCAAAAGCATGGAAGCGGCGCTCCTGCTCCCATTGCGCCGCGGCTCGCTGGCTACCATCGAGAAAGGCCTTGCATGCGCCCGATGGATGCTCGGAGCCGAGTACCTGGCTGCGGCATGGCGCTGCCGCGACGGAGAAGACATCCGGCGCCGCCCACAGGCTCGGGCCGGGCAAAAAAGCGTGCTCCATGCCGGTGCGGGCCAGCTGCTTCAGGTCCTGGTAGCTGAGGTGGTAGTCGAGCGCCGCCCGCACATACTCGTGCGTGATCTCGATGCGGCTCACTCCTTCATCGTCGGTGGACAGCGCGACCGGCACATGCGCGGCGCGGTAGATGGGAAAGGGATGCCGGTTGCCGCTAACGCCGAGGATGCCGTCATTCGAGGTGAGATTGATTTCGACCATGATGTGCTTCTGCGCCATCAGTTTCAGCAGCGCCTGCGGGTTGTCCTCATACATCACGTCGACGCCATGGCCGATGCGCTCCGCGTGTCCCAGCTCGATTGCCTGGCGAATGTGGAAGCGCAGGCCCTCAGGAGGAACCAGGCCGGGGGCAAGCTCGCCCGCGTGCAGCGTGATGCGCACCTTTGGGTAGACCGAGTGCAGATAGTCCAGCATCTTCATCTGCAGCGTGTAGTCGCGCATGGAGATGAAGCCGTCTTCCCGCATGACCAAGTTGATGCCCACCCAGGTGTTGTCATGCGCATCCATTGAGGCCTGCACGGTTTCAAAGCCGAGCAGCGTTTGCGCGAAAGACCTGCTCGGGCGAGAAGCCGCGCAGCACCTGGTAGAGATAGCGCACCGTTACCTGGCACGCCGGTGTGGCCTGCGGAGTCCCGCAGTGCTCGATATTGCGGCGCAGCTGCTCGGCGGAGTGGACGCGCTCGCGGTCGGCATAGACCTCGTCCCTGATCAGGAGCGAGAGCAGCGTCTTGCGGTAGGCTGCGAAGTCCATGTTGAGCGGGTTCTGGCTGGCGATGTAGGCCGCATGGCTGAAGGGCGGCGTCTCCATCAGTTCGAGATACTGCTGATTCTGCGCGGCGGCTCGGCTGGCCACTTCATCCACCCATTCGCCGATGTGCCTGTTGCTGAGGCCATCAAAGCGGTCAAAAGTCGCAAAGAACTGGTCATGGCCGCTGAACTCCGGCTCAGGCACGTAGCTGCGCATGGAAAAGGAGTCCACGAGGCGATCGTAGAGATCCTGCTCATCGGGCGTGAGGACTCCATTCAGATCGGCGGCCTTCACCAGCGGCGCATTGCAGGGCGGCTTGGCAAACGCGAGGGCCTTGGGATCGATGCAGAGACCATCCTCCGCGGCATCGCGGATGAAGGTTTCGGCATAGACCGCACCGCCGAGATGCACGTGCAGATCAGCGCCCTTGGGAAACTGGTCGAGGAAGGCATGCAGCGTGAGCGGGCCGCCTTTAACGGCGGCCTCGTAGGCCCGGGCAGCGCGCACCTCCGCCGGAGATTGCGCAACGGAAGCAGAGACAGCCGGGAAAACCAGGGCAAGCAAGGCAAAACGAACAGCCAGATGGTTCATATGTGTTTTTATAGTAGTGCAGGCCGGTCGCCTTTCAGGGAAGCAGTGCGGATCGGAAATAAGGACTTGGGGCGGACGTCAGCATCGGTACCGCAATAACACCATGAACAACCATCTATCGAGGCGGGCAATTCTCCGGATCCTCGCCGCGGCGACCGCGGTGGTCCCGGCATGGTCTGAGAGGGATGAACCGCACTCTCCCCATGATGCATGGGTCATCGAGTGCCTGAAGCGCATGCTGACCATCAGACCCGACATGAGTCGGCGTGAGCTCATGACCGTCTTCTCAACCGAAGGCGGATTATCCACGGCATTTCAGCGCACGTTCGTGAGCCGCGATTGCCGATTCTTTAAAGTCGATGTCACATTCCGCCGAGCGGCAGCCGGTGAGCATGAAGGCGGTCCTCAAGCGGCACTGCAAGAACTTGACACCGATGTGATAACCAGCATCTCGCGGCCATACCTCCAATTCAGCATCTCGGATTGAACGGGCGCAAACCCGCCAGGAAGCAATCCTTGCCGTAGACCGGGCACTTGCCGGAACCAGGGGCCGTCCGGCCCGCTGAAGCCGCACCCCGGTTGGCTGAGCGCAAGGGACTTGGTATACTAACCGGGTTGTTGCAGCACACTGTTCGTGGACCCCGCCTTCTTATCCCGCGCAGGAAAATGCAACGAAGTCTTCCCTGAGGCCAGGTAGCTCAGTGGTAGAGCGCGGCCCTGAAAAGGCCGGCGTCGGCGGTTCAATCCCGTCCCTGGCCACCATCATTTTGCTGGCGATCAAAGGCACCAAGCGATTCTTTGACCAAGCGTCGCAGGTTCCATCTGCGCCAGATGGTCAAGACCACCTTTGAGATGCGCCTCAATGCCGCCTGCGTCCGGGAATACTTGGGAAACATGGGAAGGGAACGATCGCTCCTCACTTGTCAGCGGTAAGCAGACTCCGAGTTAATCTTTGAGGATCCGGCCGCGCTGGAAAGCGGATGTACGTAGTAGCCCGATGAGCCGAGGGGCTGCCACCCCGCAGCCTGGCTTGGATCAGGAGGGGCCGCCTCCGAGATCGCAAATTTGGCTCCGGTGGATCCGAGGGCTGCCAACACACGTTTGCGGTCCGTCTCACTGAGTTGCCAGAACATCACATCCCAATTCAATTGCGCAATGACGTGCGCGCGCAGCAGACGCGCCGCGAAAATGGCCGGGTTTGAATGACCTGCAAGCGCAAGCTGGTCGTTTGGCTGAATCCCGACACGCTGCATATCCATCGCGAGCTGCCAAGCCTCGTTTTGCGGTGTGGTTCGGAATGGAGGTGTCGGTTCTCCCTTAAATGTTGTAACCGAAGAAAAGGAAAGTGCCCACGCCAGTCCTCCGATGGCGACGCCGACTGCGAGAATTTTGCCGATACGACCAGAGAGAGCCGTGAATGGGACCAAAAAAAGGATAGCAACGACCGATGCGATGTATCTCGGCTCAACGAGGACCGCACACAAGAACAGTAGCGTGGCCGGACCAACCAACCATATAAGCCAACCAGGCGCCGTATCCTTCCGAGTTTTTTGGTCCTTTTGCAGCAGAAAACAGAGAATCCATCCAATAAGAAATCCCCCGCCCTGACAAAGCAGGAACTTTGCGAGCCCGAGAGAGTTCTCAAAGTACGCGTGCGCTAAAAGCCTTGGGGCCAACCACAGGCGAAGGCCACGATACCAATAAGAATTGTCGTACCAGATAGGAAACGTTACGGGGAAAACGCCGCCGAACTCGTAGACCCTGGGCGAATCCAAAGCGATGCGCGCAGGATGGATCGGATTGCCGGCCTTTGGGGGTCCCCCTTGCCAAAATCGCCCCATGTCCAGGTTGTTGACATACCAATCGTAGTTGAGGCGGCTTGTATCCCCGATTGTCAGATGACCCGTTGAAGCTGAAAGCGCAACGATGTAAGGTGCGCAAAGAAGCAGAAATGTACTGGTAGCGATCAAAGCACTGCGGCGCGGAAGCAGCTTCCAGGCGGCACACAGAATGATCAAGGCGAGTGGAAACATCCAGGCTTTTGTGTAGTACCCGATTGCCAGCGTCGCGCCCACGGCGACGGGCCTGGTATTTGGAGCGCGCAGAAGCATCCCGAGAGCGGCATATACACAGCAACAGATGATCATGTCCGGCTCGATCAAGGACACGCTGAGGACCTGCAGCGACGACCATAAGAAGATTGCATAGGCGATTGAGCGAATCGCGAACACATCCTCCCGATCCTTTATGAGCCCCAGGAGAAAATACTCGAAAGCAAAGACAGTGACGACAAAGATCCCATAGTTGACCAAATGAACGACGGGATACTCCCAGTACATGGAAGGACGCAGAACCAAACGTGCGATAGCTTGCAGCCAGCCGTAGAGAGGATTGAAGTAGCCATTGATCGCGGTGTGCCAATCGCCGCGCAAGTACGCGTCTCCCATATCAATATAGGAGACGCCATCGTAGGTCATGAAGAAGCGGGCGCGCCAAGCCTGTGCCAAACCCAAAGCAAGGGAGACAGCCATCCATGCGTTGATTCCCAGGTATTTGGATCTGCTCTGCATGCGCAAGGATTCTCCTGTCAATAAGCGACGTGCATTGTGCCGTGCCGAACCTGGCCTGCCTGCGAACGACTGTGAAGAACTTGCGCCGGGATGCTTTCCAGCAACATTCCAGTGGAACTCGTCGAAGCGAGACTGCATCTGTGTGTCGTTTGGAGATACTACACGTGCATCTCGGGATTGGATAGTCTGACATAGGTCACCAGAGTTGATGACTTCTGTGGGACGCGCGAAAGATGAAGTTCCTGCGGTTTATCGACCTGCATTGCTCCCGGTGGGAGCGTTCAGTCGCGCCCTCGATCCTTCCATCCCATCCCTGTCCAGTAGATTTTGATATCTCTCTGCCTGATGCTTTCGCGCAAGCCGCCGGCCTCTGCGGTATTCCCAGTTGAAGCCGATAAAGCAGCACCCGTGCATGACGACCACCAGCGCGACGATCACCAGAAGAACACTGAACGAAAGCATCCCGCGGCCCTCGCAATTCGACCGTTCTTCATTTCATCGCGACTGCTGGTTAAAAGTACCTATAGGAAGAGTTAGATTGTCGTAGGAAAGCCGTAATGAAGTCGTAAGCAGTCGCTTGAGATGGCAAGCGCGGTTCTTCCCCCACCAAACGCCTTTGCCGATTCCGGTGAGGGTGATCCGGTAGAAACAGCCGACATGCGGACGACATGGCGGCCGGAGCACCAATTTGGCACTGCAATCGAAACGCTATTCCGTGCGCAGTGCCCGGACCGGCTCAATGCGGGTGCCCTTCCACCCGGGACCGCAGGCAGCGGCCAGAGCCGTGAGCAGAATGACTGCGGCTGCGGCCGCGAGGCTCGCCGGGTCAACCGGATGCACGCCAACCAGCATACTGGTGACGAGACGCGTGAGAGCGAGGCTGAGTACGAGGCCCGCGGCGATTCCAGAGAGGGCAAGCCTTACCGCGTGCCACATCACCGAGCGCAGAATCGCGCCGCGTGGCGCGCCGAAGGCCATGCGAAGGCCGATCTCAAAGGTTCGCTGCGCCACTGAGTAGGCGATGGTTCCGTAGATGCCCAGGATCGCAAGCAGCAGTCCGACTCCGGCAAAAGTAGAAATCAGCACAGCGCGGAACCGTTCTGCCGCGACCGACTTCGCTACCATTGCGTCCATGGTGGTGAAGCGCAGCGCAACCAGCGGATTGACTGTGAGAATGGCCGACTGCGCCGCGTTCATCAGGGTGAGCGGCTTTACGCGCGTCCGCATCGCGATGTGAATCTGGTTGGCGTAGAAGGGATGCTGCGCCATCGGCATGTAAAGCGTAGGCCCCGGGGGCATCGGCGGGCGAGTCCTGGCGCACGTCACCCACAACGCCCACGACGGTCATCCATTTGTCGGAATCGAGGCCGCATTGAATCTGCCTGCCCACGGGATCGGCGTTGCCGAAGCTCTGCCGCGCCAGGGACTCGCTGATGACCGCGACGAACGGAGCATCGTAGGTGTCCTGCGCGCTGAAGTCGCGCCCGCGCCGAATAGGGATGGCCATGGTTTGAAAATATCCGGGGCTGGCAACGCTGAAGTTTGCCGACGGCGGGTTGTGCGGATCAGCGGCCAGGCCGCCGCGAGC
>CAVRAK010000036.1:0-25059 GCA_963718885.1 uncultured Acidobacteriota bacterium | reverse complement strand
ACTATCGGAAGTTTCACCGGTACCCACCGAACATCGACGCGCTGGTGAAGACGAATGAAATTCGCTTTCTGCGGGAAGCGCTACACCGACCCGATGACCGGGAAGGACGACTGGAAGCCTATCCAGTTCGGGCAGAATAAGGCGCCCATTGCCATGGGTTTCTTCGGTCAGCCGCTTGGCGGGACCGGCGGTGCGGTGCTGGCGGGAACGGGGCCTGGCGGCGTCACAGGCGCATCGCCGCTGGGGGGAAACAGCATGGGCAGCAGCTCGTTCTCGGGCAGCAGCAACTCGTTCTCAGGCGGCAGTTCGTTTTCGGGGGGCAGTTCCCTTTCAGGCGGAGGCTCACTTTCAGGTGGGGGCTGACCCCTGTCGGGCGGCAGCTCAGGGTTTGGATCGAGCGGCGGGAATTCGTCAACCGACGGGACCACGTCCGGGAACACGTCCGGGACAACGTCGACCAACTCGGGCACGACGGCGACCGGCGGAAGCGGCAGCGATACGAACACTGGGCTCGGCGCCTGCACGCAAACCTTTGGCGGCGGAGGAATTATCGGCTTTTCGCCCGGCACGGACAAGCCATCCATTCTCACTTACAAGAAGAAAAACCGCCTCAACGAGTGGGAGTTCACTTATAGCCCGCTCTCTGACCAGAAGATGATGCAGGGCGGCAACACGGGAACGACGGGGGGCGGAACGGGCGGCACAGGGTTGTTCAGCGGGTCTTCGTTCGGGTCAAGTGGAACCGGTTCGAGCGGGACCCCAGGCACGAGCGGTAGTCCGACTGCACCCAGCGCGCCGCCTTTGACCCCACCGCAGCAATAAAGAAACCCCGTCCGACGGGGACGGGGTTTCATTCGAGCGCTGAATTCGTGCGGGTGCGCCGCATGAGGCGCGGAGCCGGGCCGAAAGGCCGGGGCCTAGACGCTGAAGGACGAGCCGCAGCCGCAGGTCGACTTGACCTGGGGATTCTCGAACTTAAAGCCAGCCGCTTCAAGGGTTTCGACGTAATCGACGATGCAGCCGTTGAGGTACATGAGCGAGGTGGCGTCAACAAAGACTTTGAGGTCATCGAAAGAATAGACCTTGTCCATCATGCCGCTCTGATTCTCAAAGGCCATGGAGTACTGAAAGCCCGAGCAGCCTCCGCCGACGACTCCGATACGCAGCCCCGCAGGCAGGGGGTCCTGGGTGGCCATGATCTCGCGCACTTTGGCAATAGCCTGCGGCGTGAGGGTAAGTGGAGCCTTCTTAATGGTTTCAAGCTCGGGAGCGATGGTGGTTGTGGACATGGAGTCTCCGTTTTCTTCGAGTACTTAACTATTCTAACTCTACCGCCGGTTTTCCATGAAGTTCAAGTGCCCTTCGAGTGCCCAGCGCGGTACATCCAATGGGATGTTCAAAACGGGTAAAAAGTCGCAACTCAGGTGCGTAATTGCCGCCGATGGACCCTTTGGAAATGTCGAGTTGTGGATACCGCTTTTTTTAAGAATTTTGGCAGGTCGCATAACAGGGCAAAATGCGGGTGTCGATCGAAGGCCACTCCATGTTTGACTTCTTTTGGGCTTCGCCTGCCCAGAAGGGCGAGCGCAAGCATTCGTTGAGCCGCTCACGCGTAAACCGAAGAGCTTACATCTCGGCCCAGCGGCGAAGCAGGTTGTGGTAGACGCCAGTCAATTGCACGCCGACCGGGCTGCCGGGCGACTCCTGGGCCAGCCGCTGAATCGCGGTGTCGAGGTCATAGAGAAGCGTGCGGTCGCCATCGGTGCGGATCATGCTCTGGATCCAGAAGAACGACGAGACGCGCGCGCCGCGTGTCACCGGCGTGACGCGATGGAGGCTCGTGGACGGATATAACACCATGTGCCCCGCCGGCAACTTCACGCTGGGCAGACCATAGGTGTCTTCGATGATCAGCTCACCGCCGTCGTATCATCGGGCAGGCGTGAGAAAGAGCGTTGCCGACAGATCGGTGCGAATGCGGTGGCCCGTCGTGCCACAGCGCGAATCGCCTTATCGACATGGGTGCCGAAATGCCCGCCTCCGGTGTAACGGTTGAACATCGGCGGAATGACCCCCAGCGGCAGGGCGGCCGACATGAACAATGGCTATCGTTCGAGTGCGGTCAGCACCATCTCGCCCAGCTTACGACTGCCGGATGGCCCTCGGGCAACTGCAGATTCTCTTTGACTGCTCTGCGCCTGATAGCCCGCGGTCACCCTGCCGTCGACCCACTCGGCGGCGTCGAGAATCGACGCGCGCTTGCATCAATTCTTCGGCTGTTAAAATATCAGGAATCGTAATCAACATCATCTTGAAAACTCCTGGCTGAGCTAGAGCGGATCATCGAGCCGTTGTTCGCAAGCCCCAACTTGCGGTGCTCCACTCGCGCGATTATCAAGGTTATTTGAACCGAAAGTTGATCCCGATGAGCGCGCTCGCTCCCGCACCGGGAATCAAATGGCTCGGTTGCGGCAGATCGATGTAGATAGCGATTCAAACATATTCTTCACGTTCGCCTGCAACTCCAACCTCTCACCCAACGGCACGTTTCAACATCGCGTTCAAAACCCATAGCCGTGAATCTGCTTCATGGCCACTCTCGTCACCACGTAACCAGGTCCATTGCGATTGTATACGAAGCCCGTCGGCATATATGGCACAGTTGAACTTGCAGTCCAGCTTCCCATGTAGTTGCCGCCAAGTCCACCGTTCAACCGCTGGGGCAATCGATGCGTCACGACGAGTATTCAGGTTTGCTTCACGCGTCCGTTATTGGTAAGGGTTTATCCGAGTGGAAGTCTGAGAGAGATCACAGCGCTCTCGTAGGTAGGCGTACCCCGCGACAAGGTCCATGCCTTCCGGTTAGCCGTCCCACGATGCTGAGCTGTACACCCTTCACAAGTTGATTGCCCGCCGAGACAATGTTGTTCGAGTTTGTCGGATCCTTTTCCCGCGCATTGTCTTTCTCCGTTCGGTTAAGAATGCGCCTTCCATCAGCAGGCGCTCTTTTAGGAAACTCCACTTGGTGCCGGCTTCATAGGTCTCGTTCTCTTCCGTCGCGGTGTCGCTGTTTACCCGGCCGACGCTCAGGCTTTATCGACTCTGCCGAAGGGTTGAAACTCGTTCCGTAATCGAAGTAAATACTGCCGCGCGTGGAGGGCTTGTAAACCAGGGCCGCCCGATAGCTCGGCTGTTCATCGAGACGGCTGATCGAGAGCACAGCGGGAGTTACCGCGCCGCCGGGCGGCGGTGTCGGCTGATACAGGTTGTAGTCCGTGTCGAATCGATCCCATCGAATGCCACCGCTCAGTTCAATGAGTCTTCCCAGATGCAGCGTGTCGATGAAATACATGCCCACAGTCTTTGCCTTCGTGTGCACGATTGACGTGTTATATCCCGTGCCGGCAAAAGGCTCTGCCTCATCCGGGTTGAGCAGCGTTGTCTCAGCACCCGTGTTGATCTTCTTGATGACGTAGCTATATCGAATCGGATTCGAAGTTTCCTGTCCGCCTTCGACACCTGCCACCAGATTGTGGTGAATTCCAGCAGTCTTGAACCGCGCGCTCATCTCGCTCTGATCCCACAGTATGCCCTCGACGCTTTCACCGGGCTGCCCGTCGCCATCACGCGCGACCGCCGCCGGTAGGCGTCTCCAGAGACCACAATGGATAATTGCCGGGTTGTAGGCAAGTGTCGGCAGCAGCTCCACCAGCGCGACAGGCTGGATCAGCCGATCCCAGCAGATCTGCGGCTGAGCCACTTTCGCGGCCCCGAAATAAAATGCGGCGCGAGCGGCGGCGTGCAGATTCAGGCTGGGCGAGAAATGATGCTGCGCACGCAGCGTCAGGATGTCGTCGTGCTCGTACTGATAAAGTTTTCGTCGGGGGGTACTGAGTAGCTTTGCCGGTGAGCCGTGCTACGCCGTTGACAGCCAGGGCAGGCCATAATCCTGGCACGTCGTCTTCATTAAGGTGCACAGTCTACGTCACAGGCGTCTTCTTCTTAAGCCCGAAGGAAATCGACAACGGCCAGCTATATTTGAAACCGGCGAATCTCCGCTGCGTCGCGCTCGGCAACTTCGGCCTCCTCCCCCATCACATTGGCGCGAAAAGCAGTCCCGCCAATGTGGTCAGAGACGAAGCTTGTCGGCACAACGTCCTACTGTCAGTCGCCGGGTCAGATCGGTACCGAACTGAGCCTGCACATTGACAGACTTCTCAACGCCTGTACCTTGGGTCTCCCCGGCCCCGACTCCGCCCGTCGATCCACGCCCGAACTGGATTCCCGCCGTCTCCAGGGCCTCTACCTGCTTCGTAGTTGAAAGAGTCGCGATAGTAGCTCCCAAAGTCGCGAATGCCACAACCAGGAAGACATGTCATCGCGTGGCGAAGCGGACGCCGAGACCATCGCCCGCGCCGCCGCTTGACGCGGCGAAAGCCTACGGCACATTGCGCAGCGTATCCCGCAGCGTCGACAGGCCCTGCGGCCTGCATCACGAATTGTGGGACCACGGTCACGCTCTGCGGCGTTTCAATCAGGGGGGATTGAGAATAATACGAAGTGCTTCCTCGAGCCTGTAGAGACCGATGACGCCTTGCGAATTGAACCCGGCCAGCGTTCCCGCCGGCAGCACGACCTTGACCTTTATGCCTGTTGTTTTCTCGAAGGAACCGATGGCCTGCTCAAGCGGGCCCGCGGGAATCTCAAATCGCTTCAGAGGCAAGGTTGGCGGAGCCGCGCCGTCTACGGCCGGAAGCGCTATTTCAGACGCAAGGGCAGGTCTTCCCGCACTGAAGGCTGCGTATGTTGCCTATAAATTCCGAGAGCAAGCCAATTGCGACGCAGAGAATGCGATTTGTACTTTCGCCCTGCATTCTTCTTGTGAGTCTTCATCTTCATCGTCCTCGTTCAAATCAATCGGCGTGACTCTGCCACCGCTTTGTATGCCACTCCGCTCTCTTGCGTTCGCACGCGAGAGGTGGAAGCTATTGGCAATTCGGATTGCCGAAGGAGGACCGCCTATGAGGCGCGCTCGACCCGTCCCTATAATGCGGACAAGCCTGCAGCCCACTGGGCGGCAGTCCCCCGGGTCTTTGCGGTCTCGGCCAAGAGATAAACCCGCGGGACCCTCGTCCTCTAAACCATCCAACTGCTCGAACAATTGCGACTAAATCAGTCGCCCTTCAAACTATATAGACAAAATCGGTCCTATATCAACCCCGATAGTGTGAATTGTGTGCGTTCGAGCGTGGGGGTGGGCTCGGAGACCGGGAGTGTGGGTCCAGGGAGGCGCGGGCATGGCAGGCTCGAGGAAGGGGAGGGTCTCGGTGCGGGCGGAATTTCTGTGTCTAATTTTTGTGTCTAACTTTGTTTCGGGGGCGAGCCGAATCGGGACTATGATGGCAACCGTACGGCCCCTCTATCCAAGACCGCGGTTGGTGCGTGTTCACGGCCTGCTGGTTCTGGGACCTGTATCTGTGCAGGAGGTGTTGTATGACGATCGTTCCTGTCATGTGGGTAGTCTGGAGCGCCCTTGCAGTCCTCGCCATCGGGCTCTTTGTTTACCGGTCAAGCCTAATGAAGGACGAAGAGGATCAGATCTTCCTCGATGACTCGTTCAACAACGAGCGAGTGGCGCAGGCGGCCATTGTGGCAAAGGTGAACAAGATTCAACCTGTGCTGCATGTGGCGATGGGGCTGGTGGGGGTAGCGACGTTGTTTGTGATCGGCTACTACATCAACGACTTCATGCACCAGTTCAAATAGCCGGACCGCCGGCTGGCAAATGATGGGCTGGAGAGAACGCCCACGGTGCCGCTCGCTCAGACGACAGTGGGGGTTCGTGGTTTCCCACCCATCCGCCGCGGCGGATGGATGGGGCACCCATTTTCGTGGGGATTGACGCGAGTGGCGGGGCGAGGTTTGCGGTTTCCCACCCATCCGCCGCGGCGGATGGATGGGGCACCCATTTTCGTGGTGATTGGAGCTGTGGCGGGGCGAGGTTCGTGCTTCCGCACCGCGGGTGCTATTCGACTTCGGGGCGGGCGCGGTATCCGTCGCGGGCGATGATGTCGTACTTGAGAGGCTTGTGCTTCTGGTCCTGCATGCGCAGGGGCTTGCCTTCGTCATCGACGAGTTCGACACGGAGTTTGCGATAGGTGCCGTCCTGTTTTGCGTCAGTGGGATGGTAGATCAGCTGGTACTTCGAGCGGATGGCCTGGTTGATGTCGGCAAAGATCTCAGGCATCTCGGCCTGGAAGCGGGGTTGAAAGTACATGCCTCCGGTCATTTTGGCGAAAGTCTTCATCTGATTGTCGGCCTGCAGATAGTCGAGGTCGCGCAGTTCCTGGTTGAATCCCGGTCCACCCTCGGTCATGGCGCGGATCGCTCCGCCGGTTGAAACGGCAAAGATGGTGATATCGGGCGTGTTTTTCACCTTCTGCATGATCTTGTCGAGGGTAATTTTGGAGAAGGTGTCGCGGCCCGAAGCAATGAGGATGATGTACTTGCGGCCCGGGATGCGGCTGAGGCGGTCCTCGGCTTCGTAGAGAGCGTCGAAGAGATTGCGACTCGCTGAAGCCGGGAATGATGAGCGAGTTGATCGCGTTGAGAAGCTGGTTTTTGTCCTGGGTGAAATCGAGCACGATCTGCGTGCGCATGTCGAAGGTCATGAGCGCGACGTAGTCCTGGGGCCGCAATTGCTGCGCGAAGGACCAGGCGGCGTTTCGCATGTCGTAGATGAAGTAGTAGTTCGTCGACGGCGAATTCGCAGACCATGAGAGCGGTGATGGGCGCTTCGACCCGCTTGAAGCCAATGACTTTCTGCTCGACGCCATTTTCATAGACACGGAAGTTATCAGGCTTGAGGTTGGGGACGAACTGGCCGGTTTTCTCAAGCAGGACGCCGACGTCGACGGAGACTTCGGGAACATCGACACGGATCGAGTAGTTGCTGAGCTCCGGAGGATTCTTGAACCGTTGGAGCAGCGGGAGCGGGAGCCGGCACGTCGGACTTGTCCTTGCGGGGCAGGGCGATTGCGCCGTTGTCGCCTTCAGGCCCGCCCGCGTCGGGAGATGACTGGTCGGCAGGCTGCGGCGGCTGCGTGGCGGCTGCTGCTGCGAGGCAGGCTGCGACTGGCTCTGCGCCTGGTTCTGGACCCGGCTTTGGGCCCAGGCGAGCGGAGCACTGGCGAGCGTGGGTATGAGAAGGAGCAGGACAGCCGAATTGAGAAAGCGGCCTGCTGAGGAGATCGTTCGCATCAATGACATAACAACCCCTGGGAGATAACAACCTCTGTGTTCAAGAAGCATACGGGATCAGCGAAGGCCCGCGCAGAAGCAAAAACGACAATCGAAATCCCGCAACGCGGCAAAGGCTTGAAACACGACCTTGAAAGCACTGTCACCGGCTGAATCGGGCTGACCTGGCGGTGTGCGCTGCCGGTTGTACTCTTATAGACGTGAAAGCATGCCCGAAGGACATCTTCTGGATACTGACGCTGGGAATCTTCATGGGGGCGACGGCATTTTCGGCGCAGGCGCCGCCGGAAAGACGCCGGCAGGGCCTCCGAACCCGGTGGAGGGCTTTTTTCCGTTGAGCGAGGTCCATCGCGGGTTGATGGGAACGGCGTGGACGGTCTTTACGGGCGACAAACCGGAGCCGATGCAGGTGGAGATCCTGGGGGTGCTGCGGGGAGCGCGGGGCCGGGGCACGACATGATCCTGGCGCAGCTTCACGGCGCCAAACCTGAATATACCGGCGTGGTGGCGGGGATGAGCGGCAGCCCGGTGTATATCGGCAACAAACTGCTGGGTTCCCTTTCGTACCGTATCGGCCAGTTCAGCAAGGACCCGATCGCGGGAATTACGCCGATCGCGCAGATGCTGGAGGTGCGGGACCTGCCTGCGGCGCCCGAGGAAAAGCTGAATGAGGCGGAGGGCAACCAGCGGGGCCGCGGCGGGCATGACGTTTGAGGCGATGGAAACACCGCTGGTGATGAGTGGGTTTCGCCCTGAAGCGATTCGGCTGTGGCAGAAGGAGATGGCGGGCACGGGCCTGGAGACCGTTGCCGCAGGCGGGTCCGGCGAGAGCCTGCACGGACGCGACGCATTCGATCCCCAGAGCGCGAGCGCTGCGGCGGCGAGGGCAAGCGTGGTGCCGGGCTCGGCGATCAGCGCGCAACTGATTCGCGGCGACCTGGAGATTTCCGCCACGTGCACGGTGACCTACATTGACCCGAAGCAACTGCTGGCCTGCGGACATCCGATTCTGCAGGCTGGCCCGGTTTCACTGCCGATGACGACGACCGACGTGCTGACCACGCTGGCGTCGCCGCTGAATGCCTTCAAGATCATCAACACGGGAGTGACTATCGGCGCGTTTACGCAGGATCGCGATGCGGCGATTCGCGGAACGCTCGGCGCAAGGGCAAGATGATTCCGGTGCATGTGACGGTGCATGGGAGCGGACGCGAGAGAAAGCTGAACTTCGATGTTCTCGATCTGCCGTCACTGACGCCGCAGGCGGTGATGGTTGCCCTCTACGACACGCTGCTTGAAAGCAATGAAAGCACCGCGGAGACGAGCTATCACGTGCAGGGAACGATCGATGTCGAAGGCCATTCGGCATCTCCGATCAACATCTGGGCGACGGAGACGGCCGGCCTGCCATCGCAGCTTGTGGCCGCAGTGATGACAGGCGAGAGCTTCAACAAGCTCTACTCGAATGGGAGCCGGGTGGGCGAGGTGCGCTCGATGAGTCTCGTCGTGGATGCGATTCCGCGCAACATGCAGGTGCAACTGGATTCGGCGCGCATCGTGTCGGGCGACATCGTCCACGCGGGAGATTCGGTTGTGGTGGAGGCGACGCTGCGGCCATGGCAGGAGCCGGCGCGCAACGTGCGCATCCCGATCAGACTGCCGGCCATCGCTGAACACGGGAAACCTGAGATTGCTGGTGTCGGACGCAGGCACGCTGGACCGGACGCTGGACCAGCCGAGCTTCTCGTCGCGGCCCGCGGATCTGGACACTGTTCTGGCGCAGGCACGGAATGCGCATGCAGCCGATCGCATTTACGTGAGCGTACTGACGCCAGAAACGCAGGCGGGAATCGGGGGCGAGACGCTGACGAGTCTTCCTCTCTCAATGGCCAACGCGCTGGAGCCGCTGCGCACGGGGCATGACGTGAACATGAACGGCGAATCGGCGGTGGTGGCGGGCCAGGCGCCGGCGGGGGGAGTGCTTACGGGATTCCAGGTTCTGACGCTGCACGTCGACGACGGCGGCGGGTTACACTGAGCTTGAAAATAGAGAGTTCGCTTCGAGGTTCGAGGGCTGCGATCGGCCAAGGCGGGCCTGGACACCTGAGCGAGCGATTATCGACCCACCAAGGATTGCGGAAGGCCATGAGCCAGATACAGGGACTTGCAGCACACGCCGCAGGAGCAGAGCTTCTGCCTTTTCGCTATGACGCGGGAGAAGTTGGCGCGCAGGAAGTAGAGATTGCGATCAGCCACTGCGGAATCTGCCACAGCGACATTCACCTGATCTCGAATGACTGGGGCATCAGCCAGTATCCGTTCATCCCCGGCCACGAGGTGATTGGAACGGTGGCCGCGGCGGGAAGCGGAGTGCGGACGCTGAAGGTTGGCCAGCGGGTGGGTCTGGGGTGGCAGTCGAACTCCTGCGGAGAGTGCGCGTGGTGCATGCAGGGCCTCGAGAACCTGTGCGCCTTGTCAGAAGCCACATGCGTGCGCCGGCATGGGGGCTACGCCGAGAGAGTGCGGGCGAATGCGCGCTTCGTGGTGCCGATTCCCGAGGGGCTGCCGAGCGAGCAGGCGGCGCCCCTGCTGTGTGGCGGCGTAACGGTCTACAGCCCGCTGCGCACGCATGGTGTGAACCCGTCGTCGCGGGTGGGCGTGGTGGGCATTGGCGGGCTGGGGCATCTGGCGATTCAATTTGCGAGAGCATTCGGGTGCGAGGTAACAGCATTCTCAAGCTCGGCGGAGAAAGAAGACGAGGCGCGGGAGCTTGGCGCGCACAACTTTGTGAACAGCCGCGAGACCGAAAGCGATGCGCGATGTGGCCGGAACGCAGGACTTCATTATGACGACGGTGAATGCCGACCAGGACTGGGCGACCTATGTGCAGGCGCTGCGGCCGACGGGAACCTTGTGCTTCCTCGGCGTGCCGCCATCGCCGGTTTCGATCGGCGCCTTCCCTCTGATCGCGGGGATGCGGTCGATCACCGGCAGCCCGATCGGGAGTCCCTACTGCCTGCGGGAGATGCTGGACGTCGCGGCGCGGCATGGCGTGCAGGCGAAGACGGAGCGCTTCGCGATGGACAAGGCGAATGAGGCGATCGAGAAGGTGAAGAAGAACAAGGTTCGCTACCGCGCCGTGCTGGCGAACTGAGGCTAGACAGCGGCGCGGAAAGCGAACGGTGTTTTTGCGGAGGCGAGGTCGCCCCGGTTCTTTTTTTCGCTAGATGGTGACGACCGCGGCCTTGTGCTTGCGCGGCCGGAGAGTCTCAGTGATGCGAGCGAGCAGATCTGTGGGGTGGACAGGCTTGCTGATGAGCACGAACTGATGGCCCTCACGGCCGGCGGCAGCGAGCAGATCGGCGGTTGAGGCCTGGCCTGAGAAGAGAATGATCTTGCAGTCGGGAAAGATGCGCCGGATGTGAATGGCGAGATCGACACCGTTCATTCCCGGCAGGACGACATCGGTAATGAGCATCTCGGGTGGTTTCAAGAGCGCAATTTCGATTGCGGAGTCGGCATCATACGCAGAGACGCAGGTATATCCATTGCGCGAGAGAATCTCGGCAAGCGTATCGGCGATGCTGCTCTCGTCATCAACGATCATGACAACCGGGCGGTACACATCTTTGGAAGCCTGGGTATCTGCGCTGGAAATCTCGTGGGGAGTGTCCATGGGGGGAGTGTCACTTTTACTCACGGAGTTAATCCTCTTGGACCCACCGTAGCAGGCAACGGGCAAGAATGGAAGACCAAGCTCAGACGCAAATTGTGGCAGGGATGTAAAGGTCAGATGATGAACGGCATACGGGGCATTCGGGGCATTCGGATCGATAAATGGCTGTGGGCGGCGCGCTTCTTCAAGACGCGGGCGCTGGCGGGCAAGGCCTGCGACCTTGGCCGGGTGCACTCGAACGGCATTGAAGCCAAGCCGGCGCGCGAGGTGCGCGTGGGCGATATGCTGCGCGTGCGCAATGAAGGCGGCGAGTTTGAAGTGGAAGTGCTGGCAGTGAGCGAAATGCGCGGACCGGCCGCGGTGGCGCAGACGCTTTACCGAGAGACAGAAGCGAGCAAGGAAGCGCGGATGCGAGCTGCCGAAGAGCGCAAGGCGATGCAGCAATATGCTCCGCTGCCTGAGCGGAGACCGAGCAAGCGCGACCGGCGCAGGATCATCCAGTTTCGCGGCGGTGCGCGCGGGTGACGGGCGGGGCGAGAGAGCGTGAACGTGTGGCCGCGGGCAATTCTAGTAGACTCAACGGCAGCATGTTTTCTCCCTTCCGCTCTGTTTGCAGCAGGATCTTCGGTGCGTCAACGGCGACGCTTGCGGTGCTTCTCACGGTGAGCGCCTGCGCGGCGAGCGCCCAGGGCACGCGGCTCTGGACGCAATCGCGCTTTGAGGAGTTTGAGAAAGGCACGCCCAGCGGTGTCGCGATCACCAGCGACGGACGGCTGCGGGAAGGGCCGGCTCTTCGCGAAGTGCTGACGACGCCATCTACCTTTGTGTGGTCAGTTGCCGTGGACAAGAACGGGACGGCCTACGTGGGCACGGGTGCTCCGGCGAGCGTGCTGCGCGTGGACAAGAGCGGGAAGCCCTTCACGCTGTTTGAGACGCGCGACGTGAGTGTGCAGGTGGTGCGGCTGGGTCCGGATGGGCAACTCTATGTCGCGACGCTGCCGAGCGGCAAGGTTTACAGGCTCAATCCAAACGCAACTGCGAAGAGCGATGACGGGAAAGCTACGGTTGTGTTTGACCCGGCGGAGATGGCGGGCGGCGAGGGCTCCGCGGGGAAGACGGGAACCGGCGACGACAAGTCGGAATCGAAGTCGCACTACGTATGGGATATGAGCTTCGGCGCCGATGGGCGGCTTTACATTGCGACGGGCGGGCCGGCAGCGGTGTACCGGGTGGATGTGACGAAGGCAGGCGCGAAGCCGGAGCTGTTTTTCAAGAGCGACGAACAGCATATTCGCGCGCTGGCGTGGGATGGGCATGGAAACCTGATCGCGGGAACGGACGGATCGGGGCTGATCTATCGCATCAATACCGAAGGCAAGGGATACGTTCTCTTCGACGCGCCGCATCGGGAGATCACGTCAGTCGCCGTAGGAAGCGATGGCACGATCTATGCGGCGAACGTGGGCGACAAGAGCCGCAATCCGCTGCCGCCGCTGCCGGTGCAGGGGCTGGGGAGTATCTCGATCACGATTGTGCAGCCGGGATCGCTGCAGGCCGCGAATGCGAGCTCGACGCTTCCCGAAGGGACGGAAATTTACGCGCTGCGGGAGGGACAGGCGCCGCGCAAGCTGTGGGCGAGCAAGGAGGACGTTGTCTACGCGCTTGCTGCCGAGCCGGATGGTTTGCTGGCGCTGAGCGGGAACCGGGGACATCTCTTCAGGATTCAGCCGAATGGCGATTATGCGGACGTGGGGCACCTTGAAGCGCAGCAGGGGCTGAGCTTCGCGAAGGGTGCGGGAGCGGAAGTTCTGATTGGAACGGGCAATACCGGAAAACTCTTCGCGCTTGGCGCGGCGGCGACGCACGAGTACGCAAGCGACGTGATGGACGCGGGAGCACTGGCGCGCTTTGGCCGCGTGGAAGTGGAGCCGGGCTCAACCGGGTATGAGCTTGGACGCGCTCGGGCAATGTTGAACAGCCGGTTCGCGGATGGACGGAATGGGAACGGCTGAAGGACGGTGAAGTTGCTTCGCCGTCGGGGCGGTTTCTGCAGTGGAAGGCCGTGCTGGCACAGGCGGCGACGTGGGCGGCATCGGGGTGAATTATCTGCCGGTGAATGCGGCGCCGGTTGTGGACGAGATGGTGGTTGTGCCGGGCGCCCGAGTGAATCAGCAGGGCCAGTCGATGAGCCCGCAGACCACTACGATCTCGCTGCCCTCTGCCAATTCGCCGGGGACGACGTCTTCGTCATCTCTGGACGCTTCAGCGGCGAGTCCGCTGCCGGCGACCAAGGATCGTACGGCGATTACGGTGCGCTGGGCGGCGCATGACGACAATGGCGACGATCTAACGTACTCGCTGTACATGCGAGGCGACGGGGAGCATGTGTGGCGCCTCTTGAAGGACGACCTCACGGAAAAGGCGTACAGCTTCGACGCCACGCTGATTCCCGATGGAGGCTACCAGATCAAGGTAGTGGCCTCGGATGCTCCCTCGCACACGCCGGCCGAAGCGCTGACAGGAATGAAGGTCAGCGACCGGTTTGAAGTCGACACGACGCCGCCGGTGGTAAGTGCGCTGACGGCGGTCGAGGAGGCCGCGCCGTGCGGACAGGCGATTTGCCCGAAGCCGGTGCGGCTGACATTTGATGCCGAGGATGCGCAGTCGCCAATTGCGCATGCCGAGTATTCGCTGGATGCGGGGCCGTGGAAGTTTATTGCGCCGGTGGGAGAACTATCGGATTCGAAACACGAACATTATGATATGCACCTGCCGGCGCCGAAGCCGGACGGCAAGTCGGGCGAGCATCTGCTTACGGTCCGGTCTATGACAGATATGACAATGTGGGCGTGGCGAAGACGGTCTTCGGTTCGTCAGAAAAATAAGGCCGGCATGCGATTTGAATTCTTCGTAGCGGCACGGTATCTGAAGGCCAAACGGCGACAGGCCGTGGTCGGGGTTGTGACCACTATCTCGATCGCCGGCGTGACCGCAGGCGTTGCCGCGCTGATTATCGCTCTGGCCATCACCAATGGAATGCGCCGCGATTTGCAGGACAAGCTGGTTGATGCAAGCGCCCATGTGCAGTTGATGCGCGTGAAGGGTGACGGCATTCGCGACTGGCGGCCGCTGCTCGAGAAGTTGCGCAAGGTTCCTGGTGTGACCGCCGCGTCGCCGGGCCTGTATGAGCAGGTGCTTGTGGCGCGCGGCGCGCGAGATGGGGGCGCACTGATCGAGGGCATTCTGCCGGACGATGAGATGAAGGTGAGTCACCTGCTGACCAACGCAACGCCGGGATCGATTGAAGCTCTGCAGCCTGAGGAAGCCCCCTCAGATGTGCCCGGAAAAGGGCTTGCGCCGATTGTTCTAGGCAAGGACCTGGCGGACTCCCTGGGAGCATCGATCGGCGATCGTGTGACGATCATCAGCCCACAGGGTGAGTTGACTCCGTATGGCGTGATCCCGAAGTGGGTGCCGTTTCGCCTGGCGGGGACTTATCATTCCGGCTTCTATCAGTACGACGCGCAAACCGGGTTTGTGCGCCTGGCGGATGCGCAGCGGCTTTTTGATGAGCCGGATCTGTTGTCGGTGATCAGTTTCAGGCTGGATGACATGAATCGCGCGCCTGAGGTCGGCACGGCAATTGAGCAGGCAGCTGGGCCGGGGTATATGACGACCAACTGGATGGAGCAGAACCGACCGTTGTTTCGCGCGCTCAAGCTCGAACAATATGTGACGTTTATTGTGATCGCGCTGATTGTGATTGTGGCCGCGCTGAATATTCTGATTGCGCTGACGATGATGGTGATGGAGAAGA
Source organism: uncultured Acidobacteriota bacterium (assembly GCA_963718885.1). Lineage (GTDB taxonomy): Bacteria > Acidobacteriota > Terriglobia > Terriglobales > Acidobacteriaceae > Telmatobacter. The sequence goes on along the minus strand of CAVRAK010000036.1, from coordinate 10,306 downwards.
CGCGGGATATCGCGGTGCTGATGAGCTTCGGCGTGCAGGCTGAGCAGGTGCGGCGGATCTTTCTGATGCAGGGGCTGCTGATCAGCGTGATCGGCACAGCGCTGGGGCTGGTGCTTGGCTACATTGCGTCATGGGCAGGTGGCCATTATCACTTCATCCACCTGTCGGCAGAGGTCTACTCGATCGATACGCTGCCCTTTGCAACGCGGCCGCTGGACGGCGTGATTGTAGCTGCTGTGTCGATCGGCATATCAATTCTGGCGACGCTCTACCCGTCGCATGCGGCATCGCGGGTGCTGCCGGCAGAGGCACTGCGGTACGAGTGAGGCGCGTGGATCACACCAGAGATCTCTATTGTGGCGTGATGACGCCGCCGACGGCGTGACGGCGAGGAAGAATGATGCCGCGGTGATCGACTTCGGCAGGCTGCGGCGAGGTTGCGGGCAATTCAGCGCGGGAGACGAGGGCGCCTCCGCAGGCGGGGCACCAGTCGGGTTCGGTTCCCTGGGTTTCTCTTCGGGGATCGAGTACGGCGCGGCATTGTGAGCAAACGCGTTCCATAGTTAGAGCTTACCGCGAGGGTGACTTTTGGAGGGAGAGCCGCAACGTTGTGAGTCGTTATGAACGCGTCAGCCAGATAGACTAAAGGCATGCATCCTCCTGTGCGCCTGGTCGCTATTGATATGGACGGCACATTGCTGCCTACGTTCTCTCAGGCGATCAGCGAGCGTAACGCTCGGGCGCTGAAAGCATTGCAGCAGGCAGGCGTTACGCTGGCGATTGCTACGGGGAGACGGACCGCATACACAGCGCCTTTGCTGGAGGGACTGGGCCTGCGAGCGGACACGCCCCTGATCACGTCGAACGGGGCAGTGACGCGGATGCTGGATGGGACATCGCTGGACCGCAGCCATATGAGCGCGGGCGTGGCACGGAACCTGTGCGGGCTGCTGCGGACGTTCGGATCAGTGGTGTTTACGTTTGACCGCGAAGGGCGTGGCGAACTGGTGCTGGAAGACATGGACGCGGCGCATGGGCGGATTGCTTTGTGGGTAGAGGCAAACCGCAACGCAATTGAAGTGGTCAATCCACTGGAGAATGCGCTGCCTGATGGGGAGGATCCAATCCAGGGCATGGTGGCGGGCACTATCAGCAAGATGAAGAAGGCTGAGAAAGCGCTGAAGGGGAGCGGGTGGGCGCAGGCATGCGAGTGCGTTCGGACGGAGTACCCGGCGCGGGACCTGGCAATCCTTGATCTGCTTCCGCCGGGCATCTCCAAAGGATGGGCGCTTGAGCGGCTCGCGGCCCGGCTGGGAATAGATCGCAAGGAAACCATGGCGATCGGAGACAATTGGAACGATGTGGCGATGCTGGAATGGGCGGGCCAGGGCGTGGTGATGGGCAATGCCGCGATGGAGCTGCGCACGATGGCGAAGATGCGCGGCTGGAAGCAGGCTCCCGCGAATGATGATGATGGCGTGGCCGTGGTGCTGGAAGCAGCAGTGGCACGCGATGCGCGGGAGAGCAGGTCAACGGCATTGGGCAGCGAGGTCGCAACGTTGAAACCGGGTGACTATCTCCGCGCCGCCGTGCTTGCATTGCTCGCCGCGTCTCTGACGGCAGCGCGCGGCGCCGAGCGCATCACTTTGACAAATGGTTTCGCGCTCGAATGCGACCATCACGCCCAAGTCGAGGGGCATGTACGGCTCTATATGAGTAGCGGCGAAACGAGCTACATCGAATTCAGGCCCGGGGAAGTAGCCAGCGTGGAAGAGTTCCTTCTCCGACGAGAAGCCACGCCGGCAAGGTGAGGCGGTTCGAAGACTGGGCGACAGGCTGAGCCGTGTGGATCTGCACCAGGTGTTGTCGAACGCCGGCAGAGAGCACAATCTGGATGTTGACCTGCTTGCCAGCGTGGTAAAGGCGGAGAGCGGGGGCAACGCTCATGCCGTAAGCAGAGCCGGGGCACGCGGGTTGATGCAACTGATGCCCGCCACGGCAAACGATCTTGGCATCCAAGATAGCTTTGAGCCTGACCAGAATGTCCGCGGAGGTTCGACGTACCTTGATGCCCTGCTGGAGCGTTACCACGACAACCTGGCATTTGCGCTCGCTGCCTATAATGCAGGGCCGGCAGCCGTAGACCGGTATCACGGCATCCCACCTTATCGAGAGACGCGGGTGTACGTTGCACGGGTGATTCACGAGTTCAATCGCCGGGTGAAAGCGCGTGAAGCGCTGTCGCTTGCGGGCAACGGCCCGGATGTGCGACGACGCGATGACGGCAGCCCGATGAGCCGACCCATTGCAGCGCAGGCAGGCCGGCAAATCGATTGCGGAACGGAGAAAGCTTGAAGAAGAGTCAATTGATTCTTGGCCTGGTGGCGGTGGCAGCGATCGTCGCGCTGGTGGTGTGGGGCCGCGACAAAATCCACTTTGACTTTGGCGCGTTTCGGGCGCAGCTTGCGATGGTTGACTGGTCGCGCATTGCGATTGCCGCCGGCATGCATTTACGCAGGCTACCTTTTTCGGGCGGTACGTTGGGCATGCCTGCTGCGCCACAACAAGCAGGTTCCTCTTTTTTCGCTGCTGGGAACGCAGGTGATCGGATTTACGGCGGTGGCGCTTATCGGCCGTGTCGCCGATCCTGTGCGGCCGTACCTCGTTCCAAGAAGACCGGGCTGCCGCTGAGCAACCAGATCGCGGTTTATGTTGTGGAGCGGCTTTTTGATGCAGGAACGACGGCGCTGCTGTTTTCTTCAGCGATTCTTCTTACGACATGGTTCGGCGCGGCGGGTGCGCTGCCTCACCCTGAACTGGTGAAGAAGGCCGGGTATTGGGGAATGGCCCTGACCCTGGCGGGGACCCTGTTTCTGGTCGCGGTTCGGTTGGCCGGCGGGGCTGTTGCCGCCTTTCTGGAAGGGACGCTCGGAGTGCTCTCGAAGAAGATCGGTCAGGCGGTGGGTGACAAGATTCGTGGGTTTCGCGAGGGTCTGGATGCAATCCGGTCATTCTCCGATTTTGGCCTGGCCCTGCTCACCTCTCTCGGTATGTGGCTGCTGATCGCTGCGGCCTATCTGGAAACCGCGAAGGCATTCGTCGCCAGTCCGGAACTGGCATCGATGACGGCAGCCAAGTGCATCCTGCTGATGGTGGTGAGCGGTGTAACGAGCATCTTTCAGCTTCCCATCCTCGGCTGGTTTACGCAGATCGGCCTTGTTGCCGCGGCCATTTCAAGCTTCTTCGGCGTGCCGCCTGAGGCAGCTGACGGCCTGCGCCGCGATGCTGCTGATTGTCACCTTCCTGAGCGTGATTCCTGTGGGTCTTATCTGGGCGCAGGTGGACCACATAAGCCTGCGCAAGGTCACGGTGGAGAGTGAACACGCCGAAGAGGATCTGGAAGCAGTTGAGAGCCGCTGAACAGAGATCAGCGGGTCTGGGCCGCTTCCACGCGTGAGAAGCGGATTTTGTCGGGCGAAACTGCGCCCCCAGTGAGGAGCATGCTCATTGCCTGTTCCATGGTCAGGTCAGTATCGACGACACGATCGAGCGGCAAAACCTGCAGAAAAGCCGAGGTCGGGTTGATCGCGTTCGGCAACAGCACGGCGGCCAGTTCCTGACCTGTGCTGGAGTCGATAAGAGTGCGGGTAAGGAACCCGATGCTTTTATTGCCTGCGATCGGGAAATCCACCAGGACGACACGCTGCCCGGTATCCTTTTTCGCCATCATGGTGTCGAGGAGCTGACGCACCGAAGTGTAGACCTTTGCGACCAGCGGGAGGCGCTCGAGAATTGCTTCAAAGAGATTGAATGCCTGGCGGCCGATCACAAGAGAGGTGATTCTGCCCACGAGATACAGCACCACCAGAGTCAGAATCACGGCAAGGACAGATTGCACCCAGGGCTGCTCGATCCAGCCTCTGGGTAGAACGCTGCCCAGAACGTGCACGGCGGGGAGCCCAGCTCGCGCGAGATTACCTAAAACGAAGCTGAAGACAAGCCAGGTGATCAGAAGCGGGCCTACCGTAATGATCCCGGCAAGGATGTTGCGCTGCGCATTCCGTGGCAGTTCCCGGAGGTCTAGTCTCACATGAATCTCCTGAAGATGAGGATACGTCAACGTTTGGGCGCCACCGAGGCTTACGGAACGCATCCAAGATGGGGTATGGGGTTGCCCATGCGAGCCGGGGGAGTACCCTGTATTCGGAGAGTGAAGATAGCGCATGAGCCAGGATGTTCGTGAGGAACCGGCGAAAATGACAGACCCAGGCGACGGGGTAGAAGGGCCCGGGGCGTCTTCCAAGGCAGCTGAGCCTGTTCAGCCAGCCCGACCCGCGAAGACAGGTGTACCGCTGCGTCCTATGGCGACGCCGATGAAATCCGCTAAGGCAAGCGGCCTGCAGAAGGCTGTGGGGTTCGTTCGCTTTGTGGCGCCCGTGGTGCAAAAGGTGCTGCCGCTGCTTGAGGGCAATGTGGCGATGGTCGTTGCGAACCTTCTGGCGCCGCGGCAGCAGGGGTCGCGGGCGGACCTTGAACCCATTGAGAGCGCCGTAACGAAGATGCGCAAGGATCACGTGGATTTGCGCCTGAGTGTAGCCGACCAAACCGCGGCTCTGAAGCGAATCGCGGATCAGGTAGAGGCCGTCAAGGGCTCCATGGAGCGGAATGCGCTTGAAACAAGGGAATTAACCAGGGATGTGCAGCAGTTCAGAGCGAAAGTAAGCATCCTTGCCTGGGTGGGGCTGGGGCTGCTGGTGCTCTCAATTGGGGTGAATATTGTGCTTTTCATGCAGATCCGGCATCTGGTGCGATAGCTGAAGGCAGCTGGCGGGAAGAGGCCGGGACCAGTGTCACTCCCAAATTGGCATGTTGTGTCCTATTCGGAACTATTTTTCATGGCATAAATTAATCTGTTCTCTGCGCCAAAGCCAAGTAGGAATTCTTTGCTTTCTTTTACGAACTTTGTGATGCGAACGGTTGCCAGTCGTATTTTCGAGGGCTAGTATTCGCGGTAGTCCAATTGGGGAAGTTCGTCCCACGCCACAATGCAGTTGTTCCTGAGTTCACAGAGCTTCACTAACGAGCGGGTGCTGAGCAGTGTCCGCTGACGGAGTGCATAGTTATGGCATGGTATGCCTACTGCATCGGTGAAAAACAAGCATTTCCAGAATTAGCCCGTCATCGTAAACCTGTTCCGATGGAATCCGTTCACGGAGTCAGCGGCAATCAGGTTTTCCTCTACCCAGCAAGCGATCTAGCAATTGTTGTCAGCGAGCACAATCCTTCGGAAGCGTTAAATCAGAAGTCGGGCATGGATCATGCCAGGGTGATTGCAGATTGTTTCCAGCATTCGACGGTGTTGCCTTTCCGGTTCGGGACGGTATTCAACGACGACGAAAGTCTTCGCAAGTCAATTCGATCGAATCAACGCCAGTTTCTCAGCAATATCGACAAGGTGCGTGGGAAGACGGAGATGCACCTTAAGATCTTCGTGGACGACTGTTGCGCACGCGAGATCGCGCGCACGCAGGGAGGCGAAACGGTGGGGCGCGAGTACCTGACGAATCTGCGCGAAACCGCGACAAGACAGCGTGAACGGCAGACCCGCGCTCGGGCGGTCAGCTTCCAGATGCACCGGCTCTTTATGCCGCTGGACGAAGAGGTAAGTTGCCGGCTGACAGAGAGCGGAAAAATGGTTCTAGATGTGGCGCACCTGATTGAACGGAAGCACGTGGAGCGCTACCAGAACAAGTTTGCAAGCACGAGCGCGATGATGCGGGAGTGCCAACTGCAGCTTTCAGGGCCGTGGCCGCCGTACCATTTTGTCCATCGGCTTACCCGCAACGGACACACGCAACAGGCTGCTGCCGCAACGCCGGTGGCGCCCGGTGAAGTGGTCCCGAACGTGGCTGCAACCGCAGCGCAGCGCCAGATGATTGCGATCGCCTAGGATCGTTCGCTCTCAAGTGAGCCTCGGCTTCGGCTGAGGCTTTCTCTTTTTCAGTGAGCTTTGGGGGTGCTCTCCCACCGATGGCTTCGCCATGGATTGGGGCACCCATTGCACGCACCGATCGCACGCGCGTTCTAGCTGGATGATTGCCTTCCAGCGCTCTCTTGCCGCGTGTGAGAACGTAGGATTTACGACGGTCAACGGAGGCGCGGTCGATCTGCTTCCAGAAGCCCACAAAGTAATCGATGGCGGAGATCGTGGAGACGAGGACAGTGAAATAAATTGCCGCGACGGCAATCCACTTCACTGGGATGACGATAAGACCAAATTGCCACTCGTACCATCGATGGGCGAGTATTGCGGAGACCACGGACACGATCTGCATGACGGTTTTCAGCTTGCCGAGTTCGCTGGCCTGGATGGTGAACCCTTCAGATGAGGCTATCGAGCGCAGGCCGGAGATCAGGAATTCACGGCCGATGATGACCACGGCGATCCAGACCTTGACCACTTCGGGGTTATAGGCCACGAGCGCGACGAGGGCGGCGGTGACCATGATCTTGTCGGCCAGGGGATCAAGGAGCATCCCCATGGTGGTGATCTGGCCACGCTTCCGCGCGAGGTAGCCGTCAAGGCCATCGGTCATCGAGGCGAGGATGAAGAGAACGGAAGCAGCCAGCTCCTGCCCGCCGCCCGGCCCCTGCCAGGGGAAACGGGGCGACAGGATCCACAGGAGCAGCGGGATCATGACGATCCGGCTCATCGTGATGGAATTGGGCAGATTCACGTCTTCAATGCCGTTCCCTGCGGCGTAGTCGTGCTTTTAGCGTCCATTATTGCACCGCGCGCGATTGTGGGTTTGTGAGGCCTGGGCGGGCCGCGGAAAAGGTAATGAAAATCGATTGGGGCGGCGAGTAGTTGCAGCGACAGAGTTGCTATGCTAGGTTGATATAGGACTAATTTAGTCCTAGTTCCCTGGCTTCAGTTCCACAACGGAGTTTTTTCGGCCCAACGCGAACCTGCAAGCCGCTCCCCCTCGGCGTAAGCGTACGCGTGAAGATACAGAAGTAAGAGCGGCCCTGGCGGTAGACTTTTGGCGAAGCGCCACCAGGACCGCACAACCGGCAACGTGAGCTGACGGTCCCACCAGCATAAAGGAACGTCGGCCGCGATTCCAGCGAGGGATTTGCATGGCCTGGCAAGAACACTTTCTGCGATCGCGCGGACGTTTGCGCGCGCGCAGGTTTTTCGCTCTCATCCCCAAATTCAGACGGACCGCTTCTACCGTTTCGGTGTTTGCGGCTTTTTTCTGCGGCGTTGCCGCCAGAGTCAGCGCGCAGGAACCACCCTATTTCGTTACCTACTCAGAAGTGCTGGAGGAACCGGGCAACCTTGAGGTGGCGCTCAAGGGGCTGACCGCCGCGCCGAAGGATGCGAATGCCTTCTTCAGCCCAACGATGGAATTTGAATATGGAGCGACGGGCTGGTGGACGACGGAAGTCTACCTGCAAGGCCAGACGACCAAGAACGACTCGACGATCTTTACGGGCTTCCGTTGGGAGAATCGATTTCGGGTATTGCCGAGCGAGCACTGGATCAACCCGGTTCTCTATGTGGAGTATGAAGACGTCAAAGAAGCGGACAAGAGCCTGCTCGAAGTGACGGGTCATGACAGCATCGCGGATCTGCAACTGACGAACGCGCAGGGCAAGGCCGAGATTGAGCGGGCAATCGAAGGCAAGCTCATCCTGTCGAGCAATGCCAAGGGCTGGAACTTCTCAGAGAATTTCATCGCAGAAAAGAATGTAAAGAACGAGCCGTGGGAGTTTGGCTACGCGGTAGGGGCAAGCCGGCCGCTGGCGCTGGTGGCGCGCGCGCACGACTGCGTTTTCTGCCGGCAGAACTTTGCGGCGGGCGCGGAGCTCTATGGCGGCCTGGGAACGGCCCAGGGCTTCGGCCTCGAAGCGACGTCGCAGTACGCGGGGCCGACGGTGGACTTCAACATTCCGCGCGGGCCGACGATTGTCTTTTCGCCCCAGTTTGGTTTGAACGACAACAGCGTGGGCGTGCTGTGGCGCTTCAAGGTCTCGTACGAGATTCAGCAATTCCGCGACCTGTTTCGCGGACGGGGGTCGCGATGAAGGCGAATGCAATGAAGAAAGGCATGCTGCTGGCGCTCTTCGCCTGCTGCGCATCGCTGATGGCAGCCGACGGCGGATGGCTGAAGAAGGTTCCGAGCGCCGAGCGCACACGGGTGAACCCGTATGCGGGCAATGCCCAGGCGGTCACGGCAGGAGGCGTTCTGTTCGAGAGCAACTGCGCAAAGTGCCATGGCAGCGATGCCGAGGGTAAGCATAATCGCCCGAGCCTGCGCAGCGAACGCATCGAGCACGATGCGACCGACGGCGATCTTGCGTGGCTGCTGAAGAACGGCAATTCGTGGAAAGGGATGCCTTCGTGGAGTTCCCTGCCCGAGCCGGAGCGCTGGCAGATTATCGCGTACCTGCGGAGCCTTCCGCCACAGACGCGCCTGCGCCGAAGAGCCAGCGCAGAGGAGACAGGTGGACGAGAAAGAAGAACGTAAGGAAGTCATTCCTCTCGCGGCGCGCATTGTGGTTTGCCCTGGCGGCGACGAGCCTTGGAGCGGTGCTGCTGGGCGCAGTTTCGGGCTGCGGCGCGGGGAAGGCGCCGGATTTTCCGTCGGAAGCAGATTCTACGCCGGCCGCAGACTCGATCGGCGAGCGCCTCTTCCTCGACACTCGCTTTGCGGAATACTTTGCCACGCACATGACAGGTGTGAATGCGCCGCTGGCAGTCGGCGATCCGGTAGTGAGCACGGTTGAGAGTGTCAACGGAAGTTTGCCGGGGCCCTTTGCGGGGCAGTCGATGAACTGCCGCTCGTGTCATTTTGTGACGGAGTTTCAAGGCGTAGCCCAGCGGGCAATCGCACCTATGCCGATTTCACGACGCGCAGCCCGCTGCCGCGCGCGATGGGAAGCTTCGACCATACGCCACGTAACTCGATCCAGATGGTGGGATCGCTGCAGCCGCACACCGGACCGACGTTTCTGCATGCCGACGGCGAGTTTGCAACGCCGGAAGATCTTGTGGAGGAGACGATGACGGGGAGTAACTTCGGCTGGGACCCGACGCAATTTAACCAGGCGGTGGCGCATGTCGCGCACATCATTCGCGAGGACGATGGGTTAAGCCAGCTTGCGCAGGACCGCACGAACGGGCTTTCCTATGGAACGCTGATGCTGGGCACGGACCCGCGTATTTCCCCGGATCTGCAGCTGCCGCCTTCGCAGCGGTGGATGTGACGAAGGCGACGATCAGCAGATTCTGGATGAGGTGGCGATGATGATCTCCACCTACATGCGCGATCTGCTTTTCTCGCAGGATGAGTTTGGCCGCTACATTGGTTCGCCTTACGATGTTTTTCTGCGCATGAATCATCTTCCTGTCCAGCCTCTCCAGGAGAGACGAAGGCGCACTACAACCAGCGTCTCTACAGAATCGTGGCACTGACGAGTCCGACCTGGATCACGGCGAACTGGGTCCTTCAAGTATCATGACCAGCCGTTCAGTTTGGTCCGCAGGAACTGGCGGGGCTGAAGATCTTTCTGAAGAATGGAATCGCGGGCGGGGGATACACCGAGCACGCGGGCAATTGCGCGGCATGCCATCTGGCGCCGAACTTCACGGATTTCGTTTTCACAACACCGGCGTGGCGCAGGAGGAGTATGACGCGGTGCATGGAGCGGGCGCATTTATGAACCTTGATTCCCGTCGCTCACCGCGCGGATGCAAACTTCGATCTCTATCTGCCGGCGACGCGGCGCATCCGAATGCGACCGAGGCTTTTCGCCGCGCCGCGTGGCGGCATGCCTGCTTTCGCGGACCTGGGTCTGTGGAATGTCTACCAGAATCCGGACATGCCGAATCCGCAGGCCGCGTTTGAAGAGCGTGGTGTGCGCGACGGGCCTGGACTGCTCCGTCGACCAGGGACTGGCGAACACGATTGCCGAGTTCAAGACTCCGACCCTGCGCGACTCGAGACTCAGCCCCTACTTCCATAACGGAAGCAAACTGAAATTGGAGGATGTTGTCGAGTTCTATATTAGCAGCTCGGCGCTGGCGCAGGGGGCGGCTGAGGAATGCTCCGGCGGAGTTGCCGAATATGCAGCTCTGGAGGGTGATCTGAAGCGCTGGTAGCGTTTCTGCAATCGCTGACTGAGGATTATGACGACGCGTGAGAAGTCGTGCCCTGTTCTAAAGCGGCTGAGGTTTGCGGTTTCCCACCCATCCGCCGCTGCGGATGGATGGGGCACCCCAGGATCTTTTGCGCGGAGG
>CAVRAK010000035.1:0-17840 GCA_963718885.1 uncultured Acidobacteriota bacterium | reverse complement strand
TTGGTGTACCTTCGTTCACTCAAAAGGCCGTTCCTTCGGGAACGGCCTTTTTGCGGTTTGCCTGTAGAATTCCTTCCGATCATTGAACCTTGAACGCTTTTCGTTCGACATAAAGTACGAATGCCCGAACAGAATGACAATCGAGCGCTGTACGAGTGGATCGCGCTTCGTTGCCAGTCCGGCGAGCGAGGTGCGTTTGAGGACCTGATTGCACTGATGGAGCGGCCGTTGCTCTACTACGCGGCGAGTTTGACCAATCGCCAGGATGCTGCGCTCGACGTTCTCCAGGATGTGTGGCTGAAGGTCTTTCGAGGAATTCGAAAGCTCAAGGACCCGGGCGCATTGCGGCCCTGGCTCTACGCCATTACGCATGGAGTTGCAGTGGACAGAATCCGCCGCGACTACACCAGGCGGCAGGCAGAAGAGGAGCAGCTCAGGGATTTTCAGGAAGCCGAAGAGCCGTCATTTGCAAACGAGGATGCCGCCGCGATTCACGCGGCTCTGGGGCAGATCGCCATCAAGCAACGGGAGGTGATTGTTCTGCACTTTCTGGAGGATCTGACTCTGGCCGAGATCGCACAGGTGGTGGGCTGCTCTGAAGGAACGGTCAAGTCACGTCTTCACTACGCAAAGAAGGCGTTACAGCAGATTTTGAGAGGAGAGAACGATGGAGCACAGAACTGATAGTGTGCGCGAGCGATTGCTTGCGGCTTTGCCGCAGCCGGAAGACTTGGCAGCATATCGTGAAGAGACCGCGGCGTTGCTGGAGAAGCATGAAAAAGCACTCTCCTGGGAAAAACGGAACGGGCGAGTGCTCTCGCTGATTGGGCTGATCATGTGTGTGATTTTGGTGGTATCCGATCCCACCTGGCCCTGGGGGCCGAAGCTTCACACTAACGCGGGCATCGTTCTTCGTATAAGCATGGCGGTCTTCATTTTCATGATGGCCGGACTCGCCGACCTGAAGGAATTTGTGTACCGAAAGCAAGTGTCTCTTCTCAAGGAAGTCAAGCAGGTCCAACTGCAGATCCTCGAGCTGCAGGCTTCACTGCGGAAGGACCCGGCTCCCTAAAAGATCTTGTACGCGACGCCCACGCTGGCGCCGTAGGGCCGCAGCGTGCCGTCCACCCAGTTCGGCCACAACTGGTACTCGAAGTCGACTACCCGGACCTTGAGCTTCCTGCTCAGATCGTAGTCCACGCCGCCGCCCAGCGCGATATTGGCAAATCGCCCATAGGCATAGCTGTACTGGAAGTTCATCTTCCCCCAGCCAAACAGCGCTTTGCCATAGGGCGTCCACCGGCCATACCGTTTGATGGGAATGCGCGGGCCGATGAGGTAGTTGTCTTCGTAGATGTTCTGGTACTGGTTGAAGCGCAGCCAGCGGCCCTCGGCCTCAAACTGCAGATAGCGGCGGAAGCCGAAGTCCACATATCCGCCCAGACCAATCAGAGGCTGGGGGCCGGATTCACGAACCCCGTTCCCGGCATAGTCCGGCTGGAAGATGGATCCCATGCCACCCGCCGACAGCGTGAACTGATGCCGTGTGGCAGAAGGCTCAACCTGCGCATGGGCTCGAATCGTCCCGGCGCAAAGCGCGCAAAAAGCTAGAAAAGCTACAGATCGTCTCATGAGTCTTGTCTGTCTCGGTTCTCAGGATGAAGCTCTTGTGGCGGCTTCTTGGAATGACAATCCAAAGCAAAAAGGAAGGCCGGGACACTATCAGAAAGAGAGAGCCCGGCCGGGGGACAGTACGCCTGATTACTGCGGAGCGGGCGCCGCGGCGGTAGGCTGCGGCCCCTCCTGGGGTTGTTGCTGGTTCGGCTGCGTTGTGGTGCCGCCCTGGGGGTCGGCAGCCGGTTGCGCCGCGCCTGGCGCCGGCGGCGGCGGAGTTGCATTGGCTTGTTCGTACCGCTGCAGCCTGAAGTAGATCGGCGTCACTTCCAGCGGCATCTTGTCGTGCGCGAGCATCGGCGCATATCGCTTCGCGTTCAGCATGTGCACGTGATCGTCCCACGGATCGATCTTCAGCCAGCTTCCCAGCGGCAGCGCGGGAATCTGCGACATGTCGTCCCAGTTGATCTTGGGCGCTTCATGGGCCAGCGCCGCCATCCACGGCGCGCCGTCGGCCTGCAGCATCGAGTCACCCAGCAGGGGCGTGTTCAGCGCGCTCAGCACCTTGCCGCGATCAGCAAGCTGCGCCCAGTAGAGGCCCGCGCTCGGCAGCCGGTCCTTGTACATCGAGGCCTGCATGAATTCCATGCCCTTCTTCGCGGCTGCGGCGTTGTCGGCCTCGGTGTGGTTCATGTTGATTCGGCGGAACGTCGCCTCGTCCGGGAACATCAGGCGATCGTTGAATGCGTAGCGCGTATCCGTGTGATGGCCCAGCGTGACGTGAGCGAGCTCAAAGGCCACAACCGACGCGATGGCTTCTTCATTCGGCAGGGTATCGATCAGGCCCTTGCTGATGAGGATCGTGTTGCCGACTGTCGTCGCCTCGATCGTGTCCGTCAGCAGCACGCGGCAGCGAACCGGACCGGAGAAGGCGAGATTGTTCGGCACCGCAAGGTTGGTCACGATCTGGTCGAGGACCGTCGTCTCGTAGCCGCCAGGGGTCAGCGGAGCCAGCAGGCCCGCTTCTTCGAGGCGGTCGAGCACGTTGTTCTCCGCCTGCAGCACCCACTCGCGTGAGGCCTGCAGCGGGCTTACGTCCTGGGAGTCGTCGCTCTTGTCAACGGCATCCTCAATCTTCATGCTCACGTTTTCGCTGTCGCGCGTGGGCAGCTTGAGGGCATAGCCCCAGAAGTGCGTCTGCGCCTTCAGGCCGACGTTCTTGTCGTTGTCGCCGCGGTTGGACTCTTCCACGTAGATGGCCACCGGCAGCCACAGACCCGGCTGCACGTTCATGCGCCAGCTGTCGAAATGGAAGTAATAGCGGGAATCTTCGTCGGAGTTCGCGCCGGTGTACGTGCCGTTGAAGCGAACCACGTTGCCGTCCTGATCCTCGATCCAGATACGGCCGTAGAAGCGGCCCATGCCTGAGACCTTGGGGTGGACGTCAAAGACCCAGCACCGCACCTGGCCGAGGAATTCGCGGCGCACATAGCTGAACGCATAGTGCTCCTCGTCGAAGCTCGAGGGGTCGAGAAACATCATCTGCATGAAGCCGGTGGGATTGTAGGTGAAGCGCTTGTCGAGGCCCAGCGCCTTGGTCAGGCCTGAGATCGCCGAGAACGAGCCCTTGAAGAAGCTGCTCTTCTTGTTATCGCGCACTTCGTACTGCTTATCGAAAAATCCCTTGCCGAAGTCGACTCGGCTCAGCGTGTACTGATCGTCGACCGGCACGGTGTAGAGCTTTTCATCGGGTCGGGTGTCCTGAATGTAGGTTTCCACCAGGGGTGTGCGTTGCTGGATCGCCTTGATGATCAGCTTTTCCTGGGCGACTGCCTTTTGCACCAGCGCAGACTGATCGGCGGTGAGCTGATGTGCCGGCTCAAACTTGGGCGTCTTCTTCTTAGCATTTGCACACGACACGCCGAGCGCCAAGGTCAGCAAGGTCAGGCAAATCTTCCTAAACGTCATTTCATGCTCCTGGTGTTCTTACTATATTCTCCGGCTGGTCTTTTCGTGCCCGCGACACTGGGACTGGCCTTTGCCGGGGTAATCCTTTTGCAACGTCTTGAATGCCTCCAAAATCAGGCCAATTGGAAGGTGATGGTTATATTTGTCGTTAAATCAACTGCCTGACCGTTTCGGGTGGCAGGGCGAAAGCGAATTCTTTCAGCTACGCGGCGCGCCTCTTCATCGAGTCCGTGACCCAGGCCGCGCACCACGCCATCCACCACAACGTGGCCGGCGGCGGTGAAGGTTACGCGCAGAATCACGTCGCCCTGCACCTTCATCTGGCGCGCTTCGGCGGTGTACTGCACCGGAGGCTTCGACAGCACCTCAAGATTCGTTGATGCCGGCTGTGCGGCGGTTGCAGAAGCCACGGTGGCCTTGGTCTCTGCCGGAATACCTGCCGAGGCCACATGGCCTCCCGAATAGCTGTTTCCCGTCCCGGCTGATCCGGGAATACCTGCCGAGGCCACTTTGCCGACCGTGCCGGCATTCGACCCGGAATGCGTTCCGTTGCCGATTCCCGTAGACCCGACGACGCCGCGCGGCGCCACCGCCGGACCCTGGTTGCCGCCATAGGGATTGCCGATCGCGGCAACGGTCGCGGGCTTCGTTGCAGCCGGATTCGGAGTTACGCCCTGTATGTCGCCGAAGTGCACGGGGGCCGTCGAAGGATGCGCCTGTGGCGCCAATGCCGGGGCTGCCGCCGTGAGCGCCGCCTTGGGCTGAGGGGCAAGAATAATCGCCGGCTTCGCCGATTTGAGTTGCGGCGTATTGACCTTCGCTTCCATCTCCACCGGCTTCAGCGCCGGCCTGGGCTCAGGTTTGGGCAGATTGATCTTCGGCGCTTCGAGCTTCACCTCAGGCTGTTTTGGCGGAGGGGGCAGCTTCGGCGGCGGAGGCACCGTCACCTTTGGCTGCGGAGGAGGCGTCGTGGGAAAAATCAGCTCCGTCTGCTCAAAGTGGTGCTGCTCGATCACATGCTTTGCCATCATCCCGATATAAAGGACGGCGGCGAGGATCATCAGGTTTATAACCGCGGCGGTTATAAACGATCCCGACCTGCCCTCCGGCTCGGGGAGTAAGCCAAAGTTGATTCGTCCTGGGTAATTCGTCGGCATGTCTAAAAAACCTCAATAACAGCAATGGAAACAGCTGCTCTCCTCATGCGGACTGCAGCGGTTTCCGGGGTGAATGCAGGGTATGCCTTCCTGTGTCTCGACGGCGCACTCACTTCCAGAGCCCGGCGGTTCGACAGGTATGCGGCGAATTTTCCCGTACAGCGACTTCTGGTTGGTGCAAACTCTCTGATCGGTCCCTGCGTGTTATGCCGATTAATAAAGGAAGCCAGGAACCCCGGTATGCATTGCTCTGGGGAATTGTGGCACACGCCGATCCCGTCAGACTCTCCGGACATGTACGGCCAAACTCCGAACGCACGTCTTAAGTAACGCTCCGAATCGATGTCCAAGGCAAAGTACAACTGGTATCTACTGTCCCTTTATTAGATGAAAGGAACAAAATTCTGGTTTACCCCGACGCCACGTTCTTTAAATTCTTTGATTTTCACGCAATCGGGTTCCGGAATGTGGGATCTCGGCTACCGCTTCTCTGCGATTTCGGGTCGGCCGCTTCCGCTAGCCCGCCCTGCCTAGTGTAATAGACTTACGGTATCCCAAAGTGCTCACGGAAGACAGTCTTTTTATGAAGATTCTGGTTACCGGCGGTGCGGGTTATATCGGCGGAACAGTAAGCGGACTTCTCGCCGATGCTGGCCACAAAGCCATTGTATTTGACAATTTGAGCCATGGCCGCCGCGAGCTTCTGCCCGCAGGCATTGAGTTTATCGAAGGCGATCTCGCCGATCGCCCGCTGCTCGACAGCATCTTCATCGAGGCCGCGCAATCCGGAACCCCTTTCGATGCCGTTCTGCACTTTGCTGCGCTCATTGAAGCGGGAGAGTCGATGGTGCGCCCCGAGATCTTTTTCCGCAATAACACGGCCTCCACCCTGGCTCTTCTCGAGTCGATGCTCGCCTACGGGCCCCGCCGGCTGGTTTTTTCCTCAACCGCCGCTGTCTACGGCGAGCCGGAATCCATTCCAATTACAGAGGAAGCGCGCCTCAAACCGACCAATGTGTACGGCGAGTCCAAACTGCTCGTCGAACACATGCTCCGCTGGTTCAACCAGATTTATGGCCTGCGCTATGCCTCGCTGCGCTACTTCAACGTCGCCGGCGCGCCGGAAACGCCCAATGGCGTCGTCCGCGGAGAGGCCCACGAGCCCGAGTCGCACCTTATCCCGCTCATTCTCGACGTCGCGCTGGGCCGGCGGCAATCGATTCGCATCTACGGCAACGATTACCCCACCCCCGACGGCACCTGTATCCGCGACTACATTCACGTCTCCGATCTTGCAGACGCGCACTTTCTGGCCCTCAAGGCCCTCGAGACCAGCGACAGGCTGATCTTCAACCTTGGCAACGGGCGCGGCTTCAGTGTGCAACAGGTCATCGAGTCGGCGCGGCGCGTCACCGGCCACGCGATTCCCGCCGAACTCCATCCCCGCCGCCCCGGAGATCCCGCCATGCTCGTCGCCAGCTCTGAAAAGGCAATGCGCGAGATGGGCTGGAAGCCCCGCTACACGCAACTGGACGACATCATCCGCACTGCGTGGGAGTGGCACCGCCAACGCTATACACCCTAAGGCTGCGGTTTGGCTGGCGCTGTAATCGCCGAGGGCTTCGCTTCCTGACTCGCGGGCTTCTCCTTCGGCGCGGCGGTCGTCTTCGTATGGTGCTTCTTCACCGGCGGCTTCGCGCACACCGGCGTCGGCGGCGGAGCGGGGCAGCGGAAGGCAGCCTGCTTTTCCACCACCACGTGCAGATCGCTGACCTGCTTCTCCTGCGCCGTCGCCCGTTCGAGAATGTGCTTGTCGAGGGAGAGACGCGCGCTGCTGAGGCCGTTCAGTGCCTGCCGGATTGCCGTAGCCTGTTCGTCGGGCGCCGAGATGCGCGCCGCCTCCAGCACGCGCAGCAGCACGTCGTACAGTGCGTCCACGTGCGCCGCAACCGGCAGCGCCTTGCTCAGCGCGCCCTGCGCGGCGTCGGCCTCCTGCATCAGCGGCGGCAGGTTCTCCTGCATCTCTCGCTGGATCGAGTTGATGTCGTCGGCCGCTTCGTCTCGCACCGAGCCGCGCTTCCATTTATCCACGCGCACTGCATCCAGAGTCTGCTTCACGGTGTCGAGCGATGAGCCGAGAATTGCCGAGGTCGCAAACGGAGGCGGCGGAGGAATCGCGGGTGCTGGCGGCGGCGCCACCATAGATGCCGAGTTCTTCGCCTGCGCAGAAGTGTAGTTTTCGTGCGCCTGCGCGCAACAAATTGCGGAACAGCATGCTGCAACCAGAAAGCCGAGGACGGGGATGCGCATCGAGGTCAGTTTTCCTGTTTCTGCGGTTCGGGGCGCTCTCGGGCTACGCCAGGTGACATAATCGGACACTTCGAATTGGCAAGGATCGCGCAAGCAGAATAGCCCATGACTCCGGGGCTTTCCAACCGTCGCGGCTGAAAGAAGAAGAGAAGCCGTCAATCTGTTGAAGTTACGCCCGGAACGGTCCCAGTCTTCCCCTGCGCGCCTTGGAGATTTGTGCGAAACGGAGCATACTGCCTGCATGGCCGCTGCCCGCATGCCTGAGGTACGGCTCACTTCCCCGCAGCGCGCCAACTCCGAGAAAAACTCGGGCTGCATTCAACCCTGAGGGTGTGAACCGAAAGCGGATTCGGATCGCTGCACGTCTACTTCAAATGTCGTTGCTGCTGAAAACGGCACACAGGAGCCACCGATGGCGACAGCTCACACCCTTCCCCAGACCCTCGGGGAACTGCGCAGGAACACCTCGTATTCCGAGGCCTGCCTCAGGAAGCGCACCGTGAAAGATGAGCTGCGCTGCAACCTCATCGCCCGGCTCCGCCAGCGCGAACCGCTCTTCCCCGGCATCGTGGGCTACGAAGATACGGTCGTTCCGCAGATCGTCAACGCGATCCTCTCGAAGCAGAACTTCATCCTCCTCGGTCTGCGCGGCCAGGCCAAGAGCCGCATCCTGCGCGCGCTCACCGCGCTGCTCGACGAGCGACTGCCCTACATCGCCGGCTGTGAAATCCGGGACAATCCCTACGCGCCGCTCTGCCGGCGTTGCCGCGACCTGGTAGCCGAGCGCGGCGAAGCTACTGCGATCGCCTGGCTCACGCGCGATGAGCGCTACGTTGAAAAGCTCGCCACGCCCGACGTCACCGTCGCGGATCTCATCGGCGATCTCGATCCCATCAAGGCGGCGCGCGGCTCGCAGGATCTTTCCAGCGAGCTCACCATGCACTACGGTCTGCTGCCTCGCGCCAACCGGGGCATCTTCGCCATCAATGAGCTGCCTGACCTCGCCGGCAAAATCCAGGTGGCGCTCTTCAACATCATGCAGGAAGGCGACGTGCAGATTAAGGGCTACCCGGTGCGCCTGGCGCTCGACGTTGCCCTCGTCTTCAGTGCCAACCCCGAGGACTACACCGCGCGCGGCAAGATCGTCACTCCGCTCAAAGACCGCGTCGGCTCAGAGATTCGTACCCACTACCCTGAGACTCTCGAAGAGGGAATCGCCATCACCGCGCAGGAAATGTGGTCTGAGCGCGGCGCGCTGCCCATTGAGATTCCGCAATACCTGCGCGAGATCGTCGAGCAGGTTGCCTTCTCGGCCCGCGAAGACAAGAAGATCGACAAGCGCAGCGGCGTCAGCCAGCGATTGCCCATCTCCACGATGGAGCTGATTCTCTCCAATGCCGAGCGGCGCGCCATCGTGCAGAATGAGCCGCTGGTGCTGCCGCGCATCAGCGACCTCTTCGCCGCTCTGCCCGGCATCACCGGCAAGCTTGAGCTCGAATACGAAGGCGAAATGCGCGGCGCCGACAAGGTTGTGCGCGATCTCATTCACACCGCGGTGGGCAAAATCTACGACCGCTACTTTGTCGAAACGGACACGCAGCAGATCGAGCAATGGTTCAACCTGGGCGGCTCGGTGAAGCTCGACGACGATCAGGCGACCGCTGCCGCCTTCGCCGATCTCAAGCAGATTCACGGCCTCTTCGACAAGCTCGCGCCGCTGGACCTCAAGGCCTCCGGCAATCCGCATCGCGTCGTCGCCGCGGCGGAGTTCCTGCTCGAAGGCATGGTCGCGCACCGCAGGCTCAGCCGCAGCGAAGAGCGCGTCTTTACCGCGCAGGAGAAGACCGGCACGCACCGCGCACCCGGTCACGCGCAGGACCGGCCCGACGTGGAAAACGAGTTTGCCGAGTGGCAGCGCGGCCGCCGGGGCCCTGGACGAGGCGGCTACAACTAGCCGCGCGGTGGGCCGAGGATTATCCCAATGAAGGGCATTCGCTACACAAAATACAACGGCGACCTCGCCTCGGAGATCGATCTCGAGGGCCTGCTTGAGGCGCTCTCTGACTACTTCCTTGACTCCGGCTTTCGCGATCCCTACGCGGACTTTCAAGAGTACGGCGACGACCTCGACGATCTGCGCGAAGCCCTGCGCCGTATCCTCGAGTCCGGCGAGTTCTTCGACGAGTCAATCCAGCAGCAGATCAATCAGATGGCGGCCGAGGGCAAACTCGATGAGCTCATCGACAAGCTTCTCCAGCGGCTCGAGCAGCAGAGCTACATCTCCTCCTCTCAGGATCAGAATCAGGCAAACGCAGGGGGCGGTCATGTGGGCGATGCAGAAGGTGAAGTGCGTTTCGAAGTCACCGACAAGAGCCTCGACTTTCTCGGCTACAAAGCCCTGCGCGACCTGCTCGGCCCGCTCGGCAAATCCAACTTCGGCCGCCACGACACGCGCCACTGGGCCACCGGCGTCGAGGCCAACGGCGCCTCGAAGCTCTACGAGTTCGGCGACACCCTCAACCTCGACATCACCGCCACGCTCAGCGCTCGCGCGCATCGCCGCGCGAGGGCATTGGCCTGCCGCTGAATCATCGAGTACGCCGACCTGCACGTGCATCAGTCCGACTACCAGTCCTCCTGCGCCACCGTCGTCCTGCTCGATTGCTCGCACTCCATGATCCTCTACGGCGAAGACCGCTTCACGCCGGCCAAGCGCGTCGCCATGGCGCTCTCGCATCTCATCCGCACCCAGTACCCCGGCGACTCGCTCTCGCTCGTCCTCTTCCACGACTCCGCCGAAGAGATCCCCGTCTCCCAGCTCGCGCGCGTCAAGGTCGGTCCCTGGCTACACCAACACCCGCGAAGGCCTGCGCGTCGCCCAGCGCATCCTCGCGCGCCAGCACAAAGACATGAAGCAGATCGTCATGATCACCGACGGCAAGCCCTCCGCGCTCACGCTGCCCGACGGCCGCATCTACAAGAACGCCTTCGGCCTCGACCCCCTCGTCATCGAGTGAAACGCTCGAAGAAGTGGCCCGCTGCAAGCGCTCCAACATCATGATCAACACCTTCATGCTCGCGCAGGACTCACGGCCTCGTGCAGTTCGTTCACAAGGTCTCGGCAATGTGCCGCGGCAAAGCCTACTTCACCACGCCGCATACGCTGGGCAACTACCTTCTCATGGACTTCATGCAGCACAAGTCGAAGATGATTCACTAGGCTCTCCTTTCTTACTCATCCCAACTGCATCGCCCGGAAATTAACTTGACACCTCACGCCGCGCACACGCATGGTGACGTGAACGCAGCGCCGCGGTCGCCTGTCTCCCGGTGCGCCGCTCTCCGCCAATTCTGTGAACGAGGTCGAGCAGCGCATGGCAAGTTCTTTGACGCATCAACCGTCCGCAGTTGAAACCCCGAATGTCTGGAAGATCATCTTTGCGGCGTCGGGTGGGACTCTCATCGAGTGGTATGACTTCTTTATTTTCGGCTCTCTCGCGAATGTTCTCGCCGTCAAGTTCTATCCGCCCGGCAACGACACCTTTGCACTCATCGCCTACCTGGCGACCTTTGCCGTTGGTTTCGTCGTGCGTCCCTTCGGCGCGCTTTTCTTTGGCCGCATCGGCGACTTTGTCGGACGTCGCATTGCCTTCATCATCACGTTGGTGGTCATGGGCTTTTCAACCGCTGCCATCGGCCTGCTGCCCGCATTCAAGACCGCAGGATGGCTCTCGCCCATCATCCTCATCCTGATTCGCGTGTTGCAGGGCCTCGCGATTGGCGGGGAGTACGGAGGCGCCGCTGTATTCGTGGCGGAGCACGTCCCCGACGGGAAGCGCGGCTATTACACCAGCTTCATCCAGGTGACCGCGAGCTTCGGATTTGTCCTGTCGCTGGCCGCGATCATCGCCACCCAGGAGACCATGAATCCGGTTACGTTTCAGGCCTGGGGATGGCGCCTGCCATTCCTTCTCTCGATTGTGCTCGTTCTGGTTTCTCTCTACGTGCGCATCAAGATGAAGGAGTCGCCGATCTTTCGCCATCTCAAGTCCACCGGCATGACCTCCGCCAAGCCGCTTACGGATGCTTTCGCCAACTGGACCAATCTCAGGCAGGTGCTCATTTCGCTGTTTGGCGCTACGGCCGGTCAGGGCGTCGTCTGGTATACCGGCTCCTTTTACGCGCTGTTCTATCTGCAAACCATCCTCAAGCTCAACGCACACACGTCGTACATCGTGATCGCCGTCGCCACGCTGGCCGCGCTGCCGTTCTACGTCATCTTCGGCGCGCTCTCTGACCGCATAGGGCGCAAGAAGCTCATGATGACCTCGATGCTGCTCGCCACGCTCCTGTACCTGCCCATCTACCACGGCATGCAGAAGGCTGCGGGCAACAACGTCGTCTCGGTCAGCTCAGTGAAAGACCACGTTACAGGAGCGATTCGTCTGACCCCGTTCACGACCGACGCAAGGGGCAAAACGGTTCCGGCGCGTGAGGCCATCAATGCCGACAAGAGCTCGCTGATTCTGCTGGTGGCGCTTCAGGTCTTTCTCTCCGCCATGACGTATGGCCCCATCGCTTCCTACCTGGTCGAGGCCTTTCCGGCGAAGGTGCGCTATACCTCGCTGTCGCTGCCGTATCACATCGGGAATGGAGTCTTCGGCGGCCTGCTGCCGCTGATCGGGCTCAGCCTCTGCGCCTCAACGGGCAACATCTATGCCGGCCTCTACTATCCCATCGCCGTGGCGGCCTTGTGCTTCCTTTGCGGAACGCTGCTGCTCAAAGAGACCCACGGCACGCTGATCTGGAGCGAGCTCGATGCGCCGGCGCCGCCATCGCCCCCGTCCCCGTTTCAGAACCCGCATGGCTAGGCGCTCCGTGATGGCTGCCACCGCGTGCGGAGCGACTGTCACTTGCCGCCCGTAGGTCCGGCTCGATAAAGTGGCTTCCACAGATGTTCCAAGGTGCGTCGAGAGGTCGAACGCCCTGGCACGCGACCATCTTCCCCCGAAAAAAGGACCCGAATGTCTTCGATCCCTGTGTCTTCGCTCGCCAATCAGGACCTGGATTCAACCCTGCGCGAAAATCGCGTCTTTCCCCCTCCCAGGGAGTTCAGCGAGAAGGCGCACATCAAGAGCCTCGAAGAGTACGAGGCCATGTACAAGAAATCGATCGAAGACCCTGAGGCCTTCTGGGCCGAGGCTGCGAAAGAGCTCCACTGGTTTAAACCGTGGGACAAGGTGCTTGAGTGGAATCTGCCCTGGGCAAAGTGGTTCGTCGGCGGCAAAATCAACCTGAGCTACAACTGCCTCGATCGCCATCTCGACGGGCCGCGCCGCGACAAGGCCGCCATCATCTGGGAAGGGGAGCCGGGCGAGATTCGCCGCCTCACCTATGCCGAGCTGCACGCAGAGGTGCAGAAGTTCGCCAATGCGTTGAAGGCCCTGGGCATCAAAAAAGGCGACCGCATTGCCATCTACATGGGCATGACGCCTGAGCTCGCCATCGCCCTGCTCGCCTGCGCGCGCATCGGCGCAATTCATTCCGTCATCTTCGGCGGATTCGCCGCGCACGCGATCGCCGACCGCGTCAACGACTCCGGCTGCGTCGCCGTCATTACGCAGGATACGAGCTACCGCCGCGGCGGCGAGATCCAGCTCAAGCGTACGGTCGATGAGGCGGTGCCCTCGTGTCCCACCGTGCGTCACGTCATCGTTTACCAGCGCACCGGCTCGCCGGTGAACATGGTTGCCGGACGCGACTGGTGGTGGCACGATCTTGTCGCCAATGCCCCCTCCGAGTGCCCCGCCGAGCCGCTCGACTCAGAAGATCAGCTCTACATCCTCTACACCTCCGGCACCACCGGCAAGCCCAAGGGCCTGGTGCACACCACCGGCGGCTATGCCGTGCAGACCTATCTCACCACGAAGTACATCTTCGACATCCGCGACGACGACATTTACTGGTGCTCGGCCGATATCGGCTGGGTTACCGGCCACTCCTATGTCGTCTACGGGCCGCTGCAGAATGGCGCGACTGTGCTGATGTACGAAGGCGCGCCCAACTGGCCCGATTTTTCGCGCTTCTGGAAAATCATCGACGACCACAAGGTCACCATCTTCTACACCGCGCCCACAGCCATTCGCGCCTTCATCAAGTGGGGCGATCGAATACGTCGACAAGTTCAAGCTCGACTCGCTGCGCCTGCTCGGCACCGTCGGCGAGCCCATCAATCCTGAAGCATGGATGTGGTATCGCGAGAAGATCGGCCACAACCGCTGCCCCATCGTCGACACCTGGTGGCAGACGGAAACCGGCGCGATCATGATTTCGCCTGTGCCCGGCGCCGTTCCCGCCAAGCCCGGTTCGGCGACCCGGCCCTTCTTCGGCATCCAGCCCGAGGTGGTCACCAAAGAAGGAAAGCCGGTGCCGGCAGGCAGCGGCGGCCTGCTCGTGATCCGCAAGCCGTGGCCCTCGATGGCGCGCACCGTCTACGGCGATCCTGAGCGCTACCAGAAGACTTACTGGAGCGACGTCGAAGGCTGCTACTTCACCGGCGACGGCGCGCGGCAGGATGCCGACGGCTACTTCTGGCTCATGGGCCGCGTCGACGACGTGATCAACGTGAGCGGGCACAGGCTCGGCACCATGGAAGTCGAGTCGGCTCTGGTCGCTCATCCCAAGGTTGCCGAGGCCGCCGTCGTTGGCCGCCCCGATGAGTTGAAGGGCCAGGCCATCGCCGCGTTCGTTTCACTTGAAAGCGGCAACCAGCCCAGCGACGAGCTTAAGGACGAGCTGCGCAAGTGGGTCGCCAAGGAAATCGGCGCGCTCGCCCGGCCGGACGATATCCGCTTCACCGATGCACT
Organism: uncultured Acidobacteriota bacterium; assembly: GCA_963718885.1. GTDB lineage: Bacteria > Acidobacteriota > Terriglobia > Terriglobales > Acidobacteriaceae > Telmatobacter. Next base: position 3,925 of record CAVRAK010000035.1, on the reverse strand, counting down.
GCCCAAAACCCGCAGCGGCAAAATCATGCGCCGCCTGCTGCGTGAGCTTGCTACCACGGCGATGTCAAGGGCGACGTAACCACGCTCGAAGACTTCACCGTTATCGCCAAACTGCGCGAAGCCGAAGAAGGCTGAGCGCTTCTGATCTGGGGCGTGGATGCTGGCTCGACTGTTTTTCATCTGGTTCTTTAAGTGAGGTTCTCGGATGTCGGCTACGAACAAGGAAGTGATTCGCGCGTTTGTCGAGGATGTGATCAATAAGGGCAATCTTGAGCGCGCCAACGATCTGGTGCACGAGAACTTTGTCGAGCTCGATCCTTTCCCTGGGCAGGGGCCGGGCCGCGAAGGCCTCAAGGCCGTGGTTCAGCAGATGCGAACCGCATTTCCTGACATGCACTGGACCATCTCCGAGGAGATCGCCGAAGGGGACAAGGTGGTTTCGCGCTTCACTTGGACAGGAACGCACCGCGGCCCGTTTCTCGGCATTCCCCCGACCGGCAAGAGCGTCGAGGTAAAAGGGGTGGTCATTGATCGCCTTCAAGCCGGGAAGATGGCTGACAGCCGCATCCTCATGGACATGCTCGGCCTCATGCAGCAACTCGGCGTCATTCCAGCGCCGCCGGCCGCGTGACATCGACCTGACATCGACCTGGCCGCTGCCTCACTCGCGGATGCATTCAATCCGCGGAAGAATCTGCCGTTTCTAAACCACCCGCTCCGCGCTTCGACGTCTTTCTAAATTGGCCGCGCAACAAGAGTGTTATCCCGCCGCTTGGCTGTTCTGCGCATTCGTCGGGTTCTGCTTCGTCAATCCGCCGCGAATCTGGTTTGCCGCCACGATCCACGGCACAAGGATGGAGTAGACGAGCCGAGCCAGCCACGCATGCGGCTTCAGTACGCGCGGAAACAGCCAGTCCAGCCGATACGCAAAGTAGACCTCGAGCACCAGCACTGCAGCCAGCGGAATCCACGTCCAGGGCAGCACCGCAACCGCCAGCACCTCGGCGATGCAGCGCGCCGCGTTGCGGAAGAGCCTCGCCGGGCGCACTCCCAGAACGCCATCGCTGATCGCGTAGCGCGCAAGCTGCCTGCACGCGGAAAAAAATCCGTTCTGCGGCCGATAGATCGCCTTTGCGCCCAGAACAAAAGCCGGCGGCGTCACGCGACGCGCCTCGAGATCGAAGTGCGTGTCCTCGCCCAGCAGCACTGTTTCAGGAAAGCCCCCGATGCGCCGCCACAGCTCCTTTGTAAAAGCCATCGACCGCGCCGTGCACGACTTCGTCTTCGCCGTCGTCGAAAGCTTCACGCCAAGAAACGGCGCCGAGGCAAGATCCCATACCGTCGGATCACGCATATCCAGACACGACCCCCCCAGCGCATACTCAGCCTCTCCGCTTTGCAGGGGAGCCGTCAGTTGCGCCAGCCAGCTCCGGCGCATACGTGCACCCCGCGTCAACGCAGGCGATTAACGTCGAGCCCGCCGCGGCAATGGCAATGTTGCGGCCGCGCGAAATCGGACCGGGGCAGTGCTTCAGGCTGCACGATTCATCGCGAATGGGCCGAAACGTGGGATTGTGCCGCGCGCTCTCGCTCAGCCACTCCCATGTGCCATCGCTTGAGCCGCCGTCGACAATAATGATCTCCGCAGCCGGCGGCTCCTGACGCAAAAGGCTGGCAACCAGCCGCGGAATGTTATCCACTTCATTGAGGACGGTGGCAATCACGCTGACCGGCTGCATAACAAACCTCGTGCCTGCGTCAGAACTTGTACGTCGCGCCGATGGTGGCGCGCGCGTTCCAGCGGAGATGCGGCGAGTAGCCCGGCTGGAAGGGCGTCAGCGTAAAGGACGAGCCAATATCGTCTCCGTAGGCGCGGATGCCCCAGTGCCCTGAGCCCAGCTTGTAATCAAGCCCAAGGCCTACGCCGCCGGCAAAGGAGTAGTTCGGAGAAATAACCACGTCGCCACCCGTATGGGCCGCTCCCACCAGGCCGTGCACAAAAATGCCCAGGCGTTCGTAAAGCGGAGCATGCACCACCGGGCCCGCCAGATACAGATCCACTGTCGAGGGGACCGGGTTGGTGGCCGTCACATCCCAGGCGTAATGGCCGCCATCGACGGTCACACCGAAATACTTGCCGAAGTTCCGCGTCGCCGAGAGCGTCACGCCCTGCAAACCGCTGTTCGACTGGCTCACCTGGTTCAAGCTTGTATAGCCCCATCCGGCGTACAGCTCGTATTTATACGGCGTGTCATTACTGGTGGACTGAGGCTTTTCTGGTGCGATCTGGCTGCTGGCCGCGAGGGGCAGAAGCGCGGCCGGAATCGCCGCCAAAATCAAAAGCAACATCTTTCTCTTCAAGTTAAGACTCTCCTCGATACCATGCCGGGCCGCATCGTGTGCGCTCAGGGGGTTCCCTCGCTGCGCGGGGCGCCGTAGCTCAATTGCTGTACCCCTATAGACTACCGTCTTACCCCCGTTTCGATGAAGCGCCGCCCGTCCCGGGGCCGTATCGGCCCGGCAGGCGTGTTCTTAACTCCACAGAGGCGTCATCACTTAGGACGGACAGGACCGACGGAAGGTAGCGCGGCCGGGCCGGGAAGAGATCCGGCCGCCCAGCTCAGCCTCTTTCCAGGTACCAGGGAATATTGATGACGATGATGCGCCGGTTTCCCCGCACCAGCAGAATCACCTTCAGCAGATCGGCGCGCCGGTTGTGCAGCAGATTCTCCCACCAGTGCTTCACCACCAGCTCCGGCACCAGCACGCAGATTTTGCGCGTCTCCGATTCCTGCTCAACCTTCAGCACGTAGTCCACTACCGGCTGCACAATTGACCGGTAAGGCGAGCGCAGCACCTCGAGGTGGGGCACGCATTTGCCTGCCGCGCGCAGCGGCCCGGCAACGTCCTTCTCCCATACCGCGCAGATTTTATCCGGCTCATCGACGCTCATCACGTGAACGCAGCGGATGTCGTTCGACATCGAAAGCGCAAAGGAGAGCCCCTTCTCCGTGATTCGGTTCCACTGGTCGATCGGCATCACCACAATCGGCTCTACAATGTCGCTGGGGACGATCGGCCGGTCGAGCGCAGTCTCGCGCGCTACGCGCCGATAGTGGCGGTTCACCGCGCGCATCGCCAGAATCATCACGGCGACCAGCAGTGCGGTGATCCATGCGCCCTCGGCAAACTTCGCCACCAGCACCACAATCGTGGTGATGCCCGTGGCAAAAGCGCCCAGGCCATTCACCAGCATGCGGCCCATGTCCGCCCTTCCGCTTCCAGTGCACCACCATGCCGGCCTGCGACAACGTAAACGCAAGGAAGGCACCGATTGCATACAGGGGAATCAGCCTGTCGGTGACGCCTCGGAAAAGAATCAGCAACACGGCTGTCAAAGCGACCAGCACATAGATGCCCCACGAGTAGAGAAGCCTGCGCCCGCGCAGCAGAAAAACGTGCGGCAGATAGTTGTTCGAGGCAATCGCGCGCGTCAGCCGCGGAAAATCCGCAAAGGCGGTGTTCGCCGAGAGTGAAAGCACCAGCAGCACCGAGCCCATCGTGAGGTAGTAGAACCATCCCCTGCCCATCACCACGCGCGTCAGCATCGAGAGCACGCTCTCATACTGCGCCGAGCCCGGCTCCGTCGCGCCCACCCCGTACGCCTTGCACAGCAGCGCGATCCCGAGCAGCAGAATGGCCAGCATCGCGATGATGATGGTGAGCGTAATCTTTGCGTTCTTCCGTGTGTCATCGCGAAAAGCCACGACACCGTTGCTCACCGCCTCCACGCCGGCCATCGCCGTGCAGCCTGAAGAGAAAACCTTCAGCATCAGCCACAGGCTCATCGCCTCGGTTGCCGCAGGCATCGCCGGCAGCGGCGTCACCAGGTGAGGATGACCGCCCAATGCATGCCATCCCCCCA
>CAVRAK010000034.1:0-102434 GCA_963718885.1 uncultured Acidobacteriota bacterium | reverse complement strand
TGTCTCAACGAGGCGCGCGAGTGCATTGGCAAGCGGTTTGAGAGAGGGCCTCCCCATGGTCGAAGCATTCGCCGGTGACAGAAACTGTAAAGGCGCGCGGGCGTCGGCTGTAGAGTTGTTCGCAGAGGGCGATCACCTGCTCTGGTGAAAGTTGGTGAGAATGTCCTTCGGTCTCCGCCGGATAAACCTCGGCGCAAACAATCTCCCCGCGCGTCCCGTTGCAGGCGGCGTCAATAAAGATCACCTTGTCCGCGCGGCTGGCGGCTTCGGCTAGCTCCGGCACGAGCTGATGCACGCAAACAACCTCCGCTTGAGAAGGCGTCAATTCCCTGCTGAGGAGTTCAGCCGCATGCCAACCGATTCCATCGTCAGACCGCAATGGGTTTCCATAGGCGATGATCAGGCTGCGGGATGGAGTCGCATCATCCATATCAAAGCCGGCTCACTTCATCCAGGATGCCACCCTTTGGGTCGACCAGCTCAACCTTCAGCGCCATCTGGCCAAGCGCATGGGTGGAGCAGCTGAGGCAGGGATCGTATGCGCGAATCACGGCCTCTACGCGGTTCAACATGCCGCGCGTGATTTTTTCGCCGTTGACGTAGTGACGCGCGACCTCGAGTACGCTGCGATTCATTGCGAGATTGTTTTGCCCGGTAGCGATAATCAGATTGGCCCAGCGAATCAACCCATTCTCATCAATCTTGTAGTGATGAAAGAGCGTTCCACGCGGAGCTTCGGACGCACCAACTCCCTCCGGCGCATTGGGCCTGGCGATGGCGCGCACATGTTTGGAGAGAATTTCGGGATCGTTGAGCAATTGCTCGATCCGTTCCACGCAATAGAGAATTTCAACGAGGCGCGCCTGGTGATAGTGAAAGGAACTGAGCACGGCATTCGCCTGCAACTCGCGAAACTCTTTGAGCGCTTTGTCCGCGTGGAGAGTTCCGCATTGGGTGCACACGTTGAGTCGAGCTAGCGGACCGACGCGATACATTCCCTCGGGAAATCCCCTGGGCAAAAAGTAGGCCGACTTCAGATAACTCCAAGGCTCGACCTTCTCGCCGAGATATTCGAAATATCGGGTGGGATCGAGATCGGGCGTAACCGCCCGCCCGCTTTCATCAACGATGCGCAGATCGCCGTCGTAAAAGGTTAGGCTGCCATCCCTCTTGACCATGCCCATGAACAGAGAAGGAAAGTTACCAAACGCAGCGATCTCATCGCGAAAACGCTCCGTCGTGCTCTTCAGCCATTCGAGGCTGCGAAGAGCGATGGCCAGCGCTTCGGGCACGGTCTTGAGAATGGCATCGCGATCTTCCTGGCTGAGTGGCTCGCTGACACCGCCGGGTACGACCCATGCGGGATGAATGCGCTTGCCGCCGAGACGCTCGATGATCTGCTGCCCAAACTTTCGCAGTGCGATGCCGTCGCGAGCCAAGGCAGGATTCTTGGCGAGCACGCCAAAGAGATTGCTTTCGGCAGGATCAGCATCCATCCCAAGAAGAAGGTCGGGCGAGGAGAGATGAAACAGGCTGAGCGCATGCGACTGAACCACCTGCGCAATTACGAAGATGCGGCGCAGCTTGTCTGCGGTTGGCGGTATCTTTACTGCGAGTAGCGCGTCACATGCCTTGGCGGAGGTGATCAGGTGGCTGACCGGACAGATGCCGCAAATGCGAGCCATCAGTGACGGCATTTCAGTAAACGGCCGGCCCTCACAGAACTTTTCGAATCCGCGGAACTGCGTCACATGAAATCGCGCGTCTTCTACCTTGCCCTGGTCATCCAGATGGATGGTGATCTTCGAGTGTCCCTCGATGCGGGTGACCGGATCGATGATGATGTTCTGCGTTTTGTCATAAATCTCTTAGGCTCCAAACCGAGTCTTGGAACTCAACTGCGGTTCCCGGCCTTCTAGAAGCTCTGTCAGCGCGTAGTGGATCACATCGGCGGAGGGCGGGCAGCCGGGAATGAAGACGTCGACCGGAACCACTTCGTGGACAGGACGCGCGTATGACAGCAAACGCGGAACCACCTGATCGGGAGTACCTGAAGTCAGGGTGACATTCTCACGATAAGCGCGATCGCAGACTGCCTGTACTGAGAAAGGATTGCGCATGGCGGGGACGTTTGCCGTGACGGCGCAGTCACCCAGCGACACCAGAAGTTTCGTCTGCTGGCGAATCTTCCGAATCTTGTGCAGGTCTTCTTCGCTGCTCACCGCCCCTTCGACCAGTGTGATGTCTACATCTGGCGGAAACTCCTTCGCATCGACCAGCGGACTGTAGACGAGATCGACTAAAGAGGCCAACTCGATCAGCCTTTCATCCATGTCGAGGAACGACATGTGACAGCCCGAGCAGCCGTCCAGCCATACCGTAGCCAGCTTCCTCCTGCTCATTCGTGTTCCTCTCGCATGAGGTTCAGGTAGGGAAGAAACTGGCGCCGCTTCTCCATCTCTGCCACTGATCGCCCTTTCTCGAACAAGGCTCCCGTTGGACAGACCTGAACGCATTTGCCGCAGCTCGTACACGACTCCGATGCTCCCCATGGCTGGTTCAGGTCCGTAATCACCTTCGATTCAATGCCGCGGCCCATCACGTCCCATGTATGTGCGCCTTCGATCTCATCGCAAACTCGCACGCAGCGGGTACATAGAATGCACCGGTTCTGATCGAGGATGAACCGCTCATGCGATGCATCTACCAGCTTTTTCGGATAGCGGTAGGGCAGGTGCACGTGCGTAACGTCGAGCCTCTGCGCCATAGTCTGGAGTTCGCAATGTCCGTTGGAGACACAGACTGAGCAAATGTGATTTCCCTCGGTAAACAATAACTCGACGATCATCTTGCGATAATTCTGCAGACGTTCCGAGTTCGTTGTAACCTCCATTCCCTCTTCGACAGCGGTTACGCAGGAAGGGAGCAGCTTGTTCGAGCCCTTCACCTCCACCAGACAAAGGCGGCAGGCCCCAACCGTGGACAGGCCTTGAAGCTCGCATAGGCGTGGGATGAAGATATTGTTCTCACGCGCAACATCGAGGATTGTTTCCTCGGGCCGCGCGCTGCAGTCGCGGCCATCGATCTTGAGCGTCTTTACGTTGGTTGTCGAACTCATGCGTTCGTAATCTCCTCGCCTTTTCCCGCGCACACGCCCGCCGGACACCTGTGCTCGTGAATGTGCGCCTTGTATTCGGTCAAGAAATACCTCAATGTACTCAGGACCGGGTTGGGAGCCGACTGGCCCAGTCCACACAGACTCGTATGTTTGACCAGGTCGCAAAGCTCGTCCAACGTGTTCATATCTTGCTCGGTGGCGGACAAATCCGTTATGGCATTGAGAATTCGGTGCATCTGGTAAGTGCCCACGCGGCAGGGTACGCACTTGCCGCAGGACTCCGTCATACAGAAGTCCATGAAGTACTTCGCAACATCCACCATGCACGAGCCTTCATCCATCACGATCATGCCGCCTGAGCCCATGATCGAACCGGCCTTGGCGAGAGACTCGTATTCGACTGTCATGTCGAGGGTCTCGGTGGGCAGACATCCTCCAGATGGGCCACCCGTTTGTACAGCCTTAAACTCTTTCCCATCGGGAATGCCCCCGCCGATATCGAAGACCATCTCCCGTAGGGTGATTCCCATTGGAACTTCGACAAGGCCTGTGTTCCGCACGCGACCGGCCAGCGCGAAGACCTTCGTCCCCTTGCTCTTCTCCGTGCCAATCTGTGCATACCAATCGCCACCGTTGCGCAAGATCGGCGGCACGTTTGCGTAGGTCTCCACGTTGTTGATCAGGGTCGGCTGTCCCAGCAGCCCTTCCATCGCCGGGTAGGGCGGACGCGGTCGCGGCGTGCCGCGCTTTCCTTCGATCGAAGCAATAAGCGCTGTCTCCTCTCCACAGACAAAGGCGCCGGCACCAAGGCGAAGCTCGATATGAAGGCTGAATCCGGTTCCGCAGATGTTCGCGCCCAGGAGACTATGGCGCTCGGCCTGCCGAATCGCTGTCTTCAAACGCTTGATTGCCAGCGGATACTCGGCGCGCACATAGATGTAGCCTTCGGATGCTCCGACGGCGTAGGCGGCGATCAACATTCCTTCGAGTACGCGGTGAGGATCGCTCTCGAGCACGCTGCGATCCATGAAGGCTCCAGGGTCGCCTTCATCGGCGTTGCAAACAACAAACTTCTGCGTTCCCACCGCCTTTGCCACCGTGCTCCATTTCAATCCGGTGGGATAGCCCGCTCCTCCGCGCCCGCGCAGGCCGCTTGTGGTGATTTCGCCGATTACCTGCTGGGGAGTTAGTTCGGTCAGAGCTTTCATCAGCGCGCGGTAGCCATCACGCGCGAAGTACTCCTCGATTCGCTCGGGATCAATCAAACCGGAGTTTTCGAGCACAATCTTCTTTTGCCGCTCGAAGAAAGGGACATTCGTTGGACAAAGCAGTCGTGCAACAGGCTGCGTCTCGATGCTCTCAACTATTTCTTCTGCATCCGCTGGCGATACATGCTGGTAGAGATGGCCCGCGCTGGTTGAAACGAGCGGTCCCTCCGAGCAGAGACCCATGCAGCCTACACCCTTTACCTGATAACGGGAGCCCCCGCCGTGCTCTGCTGATTGGTTGGCCAGGGCTTCCTGTACCTTCTCGCTCTGGCAGGAGAGGCATCCCGCAGCCACACAGACTCTGACGCACTGTTGAAAGGCGCTCTGAGTCTCGCGCTCCCTGCGCACGATCTCGTCGAGTTCTTCATGCGTCATGATGCGCCCATTTCTCCAGATGCAGCCGTAAAGAGGCTAGGTCGACCTTGCCCGCGATCTCCTCGTCGTACACGACCGCCGGGGCCAATCCACACGATCCAAGACAACGTGCCGTCAGCAGAGAGACTTCGCCGTCTGACGTCGTCTCGCCGGGAAGAATATTGAGGCTCCGGTGTACGGCGTCCAACAGATGCTGCGCTCCCTTGATGTAGCACGCCGTGCCCAGGCATATCACGCAGGTGTGTTCGCCGCCCGGCTTCAACGTGAAGAAGTGATAGAAAGTTGCTACTCCGTAGGCCCGGCTCAGCGGAACGTGCAGCGAAAGTGCAACGTAGCGCAACGCGTCTTCATCGAGGTAACCGAAGGCCTCCTGCACCGTATGAAGAGTTTCGATAAGGCCGCGGGAATGTCCTCCCGCTTTGCGCATCGTCGCATCGACAAGCTTCCAGCGCTTATCTGTGTTGGGTGACGCCGGTTTCGGTCCGTATGTCGCCAAGATGACCTCTCTCATGGTCGAAGGTCAATCGCAGAATTAAGCTAAGACATTAAACCGCACATCGCTGTGACAGCAATCACAAAATGGCTTGAAGTCGCTGCGGCACCTGACGGGTTGGGAGGAGCCTTTTATTGGTCATTTCACAGTTCCGACGAAATCGGATAAGCGGCAATGAGCTCCGTTTATCGGCGCTGCGCTTGTCACCATTTTCCGACGTGCGTGTGATCCGGGTCACAGGCAACATCACTTCGTCACTCCATAATGAAGGCTGGAGGCTTTATGCCAGAGAGATCTGCGGTAGCGGATGCCATGTCGAATGGAGCCAGCCACCATCTTCTTTTTGAGCGCCTGGTCGCGGTGTGCCACGAAAGGACAGCCTTCCCTGTGGCCGTGTGCTGGCCGTGCAGCGAGGTTTCCTTCGCGGGTGCGGTGGAGGCGGCAAATGCGGGCATAATTCGCCCCCTACTGGTCGGCCCAGAGCTCGAACTCGCCCGGATTGCCAGCTCGCTTCAGTTCGATCTACGCTCCTGCGAACTGATTCCTGCTGAGTCTGAGGAGCAGGCCGCGGCAAAGGCAGTAGAGCTATGCCGCACTGGTCGCGCGATGGGTCTGATGAAAGGCAGCCTACATACTGACCTGTTCATGCACGCAGCCCTGCAGAAAGACGTGGGACTGCGCACATCGCGGCGATTCAGCCATGTTTTCGTGCTGGAGGCTCCGCTCTATGACCGGCCGATTTTTATTACCGACGCCGCCATCAACATCTATCCGACTCTCGAAGAGAAGATCGATATCATTCAAAATGCGATCGATCTTGCACATGTCCTCGGAGTCGCGGAGCCCCGCGTTGCCATCCTCTCGGCGGTGGAGACCGTGAACCCTAAGATCACGTCGACTCTCGATGCAGCGGCGCTCTGCAAGATGGCCGACCGAGGTCAGATTCAAGGGGCTATCCTCGACGGACCGTTGGCGTTTGATACGGCGGTGAATGGCGAGGCGGCGCGGGTGAAGAATCTAAAGTCGCCGGTAGCCGGCGTGGCAGATATTCTTCTCGTTCCCGATCTTGAGTCAGGAAACATGCTTGCCAAGCAGCTCGAGTACCTCGGCGGCGCCCGTTTGGCGGGTGTCGTTCTCGGCGGCAGAGTTCCTATCATTCTCACTAGCCGCGCCGACTCTTCCGAATCCAGAGTCGTTTCCTGCGCCATCGCTTCGGCTCTCATCGAGCGGACAGGAAGGAGTTTTTTTCCAGTTTCGGAAGATTGACGAACACGGGTGACCCGATCACCGGTGGGTCGAGTGTGATTCAAATCACAACTTAGCGTGACTCAAATCGCAGACCTTGAACGCCCGCCTTACTTAAAGTCGATCTGGATCGATCGAGAATTCAAATAAATTCTCCGAGGAGGTGGTTATGTTAGCTACAGAAAAGGCATTAGGTCTTAAACTCGAAAACATTGTCGTTGCGACGGATTTTGGACCCGCAGCAGCTGCTGCTACTGAGTACGCAACTTCGTTGGCGAAGCACTTCTCCTCCAAGCTCACATTAGTGAACGTGCTGGACTTGTCAGCGGCGACACGCTCTGAGGCGGCGATGGCGGGCTGGCCACTCGAACAGATGAGAGAAGACAGTGCCGCCAATATGAAACGCGCCTTGGACCAGCTCGAACACGAAAAAATCATCGCCTGTGGCAAGAAACTGGAGTCGCATGCCCCGGCTGCCGCGATAGTCTCGCTATCGGAAAGAATCGACGCTGACCTTGTGGTAATGGGCACGAACTCGCGCCATGGGCTCGGCAAGATGATTATCGGCTCCTGTGCGGAAGGGGTCATCCACCACGCCAAGTGCCCGGTGATCACTCTGGGGCCTAGGGTCCGGGACCTGGCGAATGCGGGATACAAGGTAAAAAATGTAGTTTTTGCGACGGACTTAAATCATCAAGCCGTCGAAAAAGCTGGCTTTGCCCTGGCCTTTGCCAAAGAGAGCCTCGCGAAAGTTTACTTGTGCAACGTTCTGGATAGCACCGGGACCGACATCTTGAACTCGATTTACCGTCAACTTGATGCAGAGGCGGAACTTCGGAAACTTGTGCCGGGACCAAGGTATGAATGGTGCAGGCCAGAATTCATCGTCGAATTCGGCAATGCCGCAGAGCGTGTTGTGGCGTTGGCAAAACGGACTGAGGCGGACCTGATTGTTCTGGGCGCGCGGCAAAACGCCTCGTACTTCGCTCATGTGGGAAAGGGCGTGGTTGAGCACGTACTCGCGGAGGCAACCTGCCCCGTTATGACCATCTGCGCAGACTAGTCAACCTAATAGTTCCGCGCAGGAAGCAGGAGTGACGGACCCTGGAGGTCCCGTCACCCTTGCTCATGCCGACGCCGGTACACGAGGTGAATTCATTCCGAGAGATAACAGGGGTTCAGCGCGGCCATGCGGGTGGCCGAGGAATAGAATGGGTTAACTTCGGACCGACCGAGCTTTGATGATGGATGACCTTATAAAGACTTCGCCAGGAAAGGCTGATGAGTCGAAACCGGCTGATGCAGAGCGCTGGTTAGCAGCGATCGTCGAGTCATCGGACGATGCAATCATTGGCAAGACCCTGGATGGCATCATTACGAGTTGGAATGCAGGTGCGCAGCGGATCTTTGGATACGAGCCGAAAGAAATCGTCGGGAAGCCAGTGACGATTCTCATTCCGCCGGATCGATGGCATGAAGAGGCGCAGATCTTGAAGCGGCTGCGAAATGGCGAGCGGGTGGATCATTTTGAGACGACTCGCATTCGGAAGGACGGGAGTAGAATTGCAATCTCGCTGACGATCTCGCCCGTCCCTGATTCGACAGGAGCAATCAGTGGCATCTCAAAGATTGCCCGTGACATGACGGAACAGCGGCGACTATTGGAACGTGAGGAGTCCGCACGAGCCGAAGCGCTGGCGGAACGCAAGTTTCGAAGACTCATTGAGGATGCTCCCGATGCGATTCTGCAAGTGGATGCCGACGGAAAGATACTCCTTGCCAATCGCACAGCGGAGCGGATGTTCGGTTACAGCCGTGAGGAATTGCTCGGAATCGGAGTGGACTCCCTCGTTCCTGATGCGGTTCGCCCAAGACATGCGGAATTTCGCAAGGAGTTTGTGAAGGCGGGAGTAAGCCGCCCGATGGGGCTGGGACTTGATCTTTGCGCCCGCCGGAAAGACGGTACAGAGATCTCTGTAGAGATAAGTCTGAGCCCGATTCGGACGGAAGATGGCATTAATGTAACGGCCGTGATTCGCGATGTCTCCGAGCGAAAACGAGCGGAGGAACAAATTCATTCCCTTGAGCAGAGTTACCTGGCCGAGTTAGAGGCGCGCCATAAGGAAGCTGAACGGCTGAATCAACTGAAGAGCGAGTTTATGGCCAGCATCAGCCACGAGCTTCGGACCCCTCTTCATACGATCATCGGTTTCGCCGAGTTGCTGAGTGAGGAAGGTGCGGGACCTCTAAACGAAAAGCAGAGGCGCTTCGTAAGTCACATCCAAACGGATTCAGAGCATTTGCTCGGCTTGATCAATGACGTTCTGGACCTAAGCAGAATCGAAGCCGGCGGACTTGTTGTTCGCGCCGAGGCTCTATCGCTGCAATCCGCCATTTCAGAAGCGGTGAATGCAATTCGGCCTCAGGCTGCTGGAAAACAAGTAACCGTTCGGGAAGGCGCTGTTCCGAAGATCGATGTCCTTGCAGATCCCCTTCGTTTGCGGCAGATCTTATATAACTTGTTGAGCAACGGCGTGAAGTTTACCGATCCGGGCGGCGAAGTTGCCGTAAGCGCAGAACTAGACACGGACTCTGTTCGGATCACAGTCGCGGATACTGGACAGGGAATTCCTGAAGAGGAGTGCACCCGAATTTTCGACAAGTTCTATCAGGTCGGATATACGACCGCCGGCGTTCGACAGGGTACCGGGCTCGGTTTGACTATTTGCAAGCAGCTCGTTGAGATCCAGGACGGGAAGATTTGGGTGAATAGCGAACCGGGAAAAGGAAGTCATTTTCATTTCACGTTGCCCATGCAACGAAGTGTGATCTGAATCACCGACCAAGGCCAGATGGGCCGATAACCTCGCCCCTGAGGGTACGAGGTTGACTTGCGCAGTTGTCCTTTCGGAACCAAAACGCGTCCTGATTGCGGACGATGCGGCGAGTAGTCGCGAGCTCTTGCGTTCGATTCTTGAAGCAAGCGACTACCTGGTAGCGGAAGCAAGGGATGGCGAACAAGTTCTTGAGATGATTCGGACGTTTAAACCGCACGTGGTAATCCTCGATCTTCAAATGCCAGAACTGGATGGATATGCGACTGTAGGTGCTTTGAGGCGCGAGCCAGCTCTGCAACGAACTCCAATCATTGCTCTGACGGCCGCCATCACCCAAACTGTACCCGAGAAGATCTTCGAGGCAGGATTCACTTCATATCTGGTGAAGCCGATCGGGCCTGTCAAACTGCGGCAGTGTATTGCGAAAGTACTGCAGGAACTCTAGTCACGCCGAGAGATTGAAACGCTTCATCTTGTATCGCAGAGCGTCACGACCGATCCCAAGGCGCCGTGCTGCCTCGGATTGGTTGCCTCGAGATTCACGCAGCGCTTCCTCAACAAGCCGACGTTCCTGATCCGCAAGGTGCGAAACGGGGCTGGCTGATTCCTCGCTTGGAGCGGCGTTCTTCTGAGCCAGTTCCTGGGGCAGATCGGAAACGTCAAGTGTGACATCTTCGGACAACATGCAAGCGCGGCCAATAACGTGTTCCAGCTCGCGCACATTTCCCGGCCAGCTATGACGCTGAAGGATTATCGTTGCGCGAGGAGTCAAGCCCACGATCGGTTTGCCAAACTCACGACTGAACTTTTGCACAAAATGACGTGCCAATAGCGGGATGTCGTCCGGACGTTCGCGCAAGGGTGGTATGGTCAGTTCCACCATGGAAAGCCTGTAGTAGAGATCTTCGCGGAACTTGCCCTCTGCGATTGCGGCACGCAGATCACGATGAGTCGCGGCAACGATCCGAACATTTACCTTTCGCGAAGCAAGAGAACCAACAGGTAGAACCTCCTGGCTTTGCAAAGCGCGCAGTAGCTTTGCCTGAGTAAAAAGAGGCATGTCTCCGATCTCGTCCAGGAACAGCGTGCCGCAGTTCGCCAACTCGAGCAGTCCAATCTTGTCCCGGTCGGCTCCGGTAAAGGCACCTTTGACATGCCCAAACAGTTCGCTCTCAAAGAGAGTCTCCACGACTGCAGAGCAATTCAAGACAACGAATTTCCCGGTGACGCGGCTGAGCCGATGCAATGCGCTGGCGACTAGATCCTTCCCGGTTCCGGTCGGTCCCTGGACAAGAACCGAGCGGTAATGAGGTGCGATTCTCTGAACCATCGCAAAGAGGTTCCACATCTGGCTGCTCTTTGCGACCATCCCTTCAAATATCGAATCTTGTTCCTCTTCGACGGCTGCGCTGATCTTCCGTCGGCGTTCCGACGAGGCCATCAGGTCCGCGACTCGATCACGCAGCAGCGATATCTTGACAGGCTTTTGAAGATAGTCGGCCGCACCGCCTCGAATGGCTTCGACCGCTGTTTCGGTGGTGTAGTGGGCGGTCATCAGAAGTACGTCAATCAAGGGGTCGAACTGCACCACCTCGCGCAATACCTCAAGGCCGCTCATTTGGGGCATGACCAGATCGGTTACGACAAGCTGCGGGTGCAGCTTACGCACCAATTGCAGACCCTCCGCCGGATTTAATGCTGTATGGACCTCAACATTAGGACGCGAGAGTCCAGTTGAGAGCAGTTCGAGGCTGCCCGGGTTGTCGTCGATAACGACAATGCGTATGGCTTCTCTCATTGCGATCTGTGCCCGTCGATCCATCGTACCAGTGGGCCCGCGATCGAGACGGCTTGGGCCAAATGGCGCAGGCGCCTGGGTCTTTGCACGCAGGAACCGCATTTAAGGTGCCCCACGATTCTGGACTAAGTGACTGAAATCACAAAGCGATCGATTTGGCATAGCGATTGCCTAAGACAGGGTGCAGCAACACGAACGGAGGAGCAATCATGAACTGCACCAATTGTCCTCACGCAGTAAAGCATCCATTCTGTAATGTAAGCGAAAGAGCGCGCGCATTTCTCGAAGCAAATTCAATCTCGATGGAATATCGGCGTGGCAACATCCTTTTCCGCGAGGGCGATGAATGCAGCGCGGTCTTTGTGATTTGCTCGGGTAAGGTGAAAGTCTCTGCTGCTTCAAGCCAGGGACGTTCGTTCACGTTGCGAATCGCCGGCGAGGGAGATGTTCTTGGAATGGGAGCTGTTCTGCAAGAGAAGGAGTATGAAGTAACGGCCGAAGCCATTGAGCCCTGCCAGGTTCGTGTGCTTCGGGCGAAGTTCTTTAAACAGATGCTGCAAGAATACTCTGATGTCGGCATGGGAGTTGCGAGGGCGCTCGCCGACGATTACCGTGCGGCCTTCGATGAAGCGTGCTTGATCGCGCTTCCTGGATCGTCCGCAGGCAAACTTGCTCGTCTGATTCTGGATTGGGCGGCCGATGCGAAGCGAAAGGGCTCCGGATCGTCCGTCACGATGGCCCTTACTCACGAGGAGCTTGCGTCGATGATCGCCACAACTCGCGAGACCGTTACCCGGACGCTGGGGCGTTTCCGCAAAGACCAACTTATCTCTACTCGCGGAGTGTCGTTAACCGTGCTGCAGCCAGAGGCTCTCAAGGAACTTGCCTCCAACTGACGGTCAATACATGGGACGGCATAGTGCCCTGGATTTCCGACGCGATGCCGGGCCAAGCCGAACGATCCGATCTTTCGCCGCCTCCGCGCTCATCGGAAGCCGGCTTACGCAGATTCTCACGAACGACGGTATACCGCAATCTCCGTCCTTCTTCAGTGTTCGGGTGCACCGATGCACTTTCAAATCGAAAAAACGACTTCTTCCACGACCTCCGCAACAGCGGGATTTTGAAGATGGGGCACACACAGCACCGGACAGCGAACATTCGATATGACCTGCAGCACCGTGCTTGTCTGCAAGTGTTCGTCCTGAAGTTCATTGAGTGGTGCTCCCAGAACAACAAGATCAGCCGCGAAGGCTCCGGCCTGTTCAGCAATCACCTCGCCAGGATCTCCGGACCTGACAATGTGTTCCACCGGCACCGTGTGAGACTCATTCATGGGGGCTAGGTACCGCAGGACTTCCAGATAATGCTCGTGATCGGTTGCCGCCGCATCATCTGTTGCGTGAATGACAACGAGCTGTCTGGCTGCAATGGATTGCGCCTGATGGAGGGCGCGTAGGGAGGCAGGGGAAAAGTCAGTGGCTACGAGCACCTGTTTCCACCGACCGGTCAGCTCGAGATTTGAACCTGCTGCTGGTGGAACCGTGAGGATGGGGCAAGGAGCAGCTGCCAGCAAGCGTCTTGCAACCGTGGCCAGGGCAGAACTCCCAATTCTTGCAATCGCCCTTGTATCAAGAACGATCAGGTCCGCGTGGTGATCGCGCGCAGTTTGTAGAATCCGCTCGTAGATCACTTCGGATTCCACAATCGAATGAATTTGGATTCCTTGTTCTCTAATTTCTTTTTCAATTTGTTCGAAGACATGAAGGGCTCGTTGATCATCGGCAATCGATTCTGGGATCCCCTCGGGAAAGGCGTAGCCGGCGGGATCGATGGCGTGCACAACGACAAGCTTCGATCCGTGTAACTCTGCGATTCTCTTGGCATACCGAAGCGCATATGACCCGGAATGAGTGATATCTGTAATGGCGAGGATGGTCTCCAGCGGAAGTTGATTTTCGGTATTCATGGCAGCTTCTCCCGCCATCTACGATGAACCCATTTTCTGAAAACAGGATGTGATCCGGATCACCCATATTGGTGCGTTTTACCACATACAAGAAATTCACCCTGTGCGAGATTTGTTCAGTTGCGAGGTGAGATGTCGTGAGCGAAACCACGAATGCGCGATTGATTAACCCTGCCGTAATCCTCGTCGCCACCGATTTAAGCGATCTTCATCGCGTAATGCCGTTTGCAATCCAAATGGCGGAGAAAACCGGCGCACGCCTTGAGCTGCTGCACATACTGCAGTCGGGCGGTGAATACACCACCGATGCCGCCGGAATGCCTTACTACGATCGTGAG
Organism: uncultured Acidobacteriota bacterium; assembly: GCA_963718885.1. Classification (GTDB taxonomy): domain Bacteria; phylum Acidobacteriota; class Terriglobia; order Terriglobales; family Acidobacteriaceae; genus Telmatobacter. The sequence continues at coordinate 88,993 of CAVRAK010000034.1, read as the reverse complement.
GGCGCGGCCACCAGCGCGATGAATATGCTCCAGCCCTGGTGTGAACGGGCCCGAAAGCTGGGGTTGTCGTGCGAAGTGGTTGTCCGTGAGGGCTATCCAGCTGCAGATCAGATCATTTCCGCAGTTCGGCAGTTTCACGCAGATAGACTTCTCCTTGGCACTCGGAGCCGCGGCAAACTCGGCAAATTGCTTCTCGGTTCCGTCGCAGAGCGAGTGCTGCGCTCGGCAAGCCTACCGGTCTTTACCATAGGTCCTGAGGCCCATCTCCACTCGGAGAACAGCGACCAGCTACCGACGGTCCTCTTCGCCACCTCTCTTGGAGAGGGCCGTCATGCTGGCGCAGCACTTGCCTGCCAAATTGCAGCCAGTCAACATGGCAAGCTGATCATCCTGCATGTCTTGCCCACTCTCGTCGAAAGACCCGGAGATGGCGAAATCAACGTTCTGTATCCGACGATAGTCCACGAACTTCGCCTACTGGCAGATAGGGTTGGTGCAGAATCGTGCCACGATGTCGAAGTCAAGGTGCTCTACGGCGTCCCCGCGGATCAGATTTTGGCCGAGTGCACTGCCAATCAGGCCGATCTAATCGTGATGCAGACCAACGATCACCCGAAACTCCGCGGCATCTTTCGCGATCGCACGATCTGCAGGGTCCTTGCCCATGCGCAGTGTCCGGTACTTACTTGGCAAAATCCGGAGGAGAGAAGCGTAGAACCTGACACCGAAGAGCTGGCCGCGCACGGATAAATGCCAAGTTCAATCAGGCCAGATCTGTACTCGGGCGCAGGCACCCTCCAACCGTGTTACAAGAGCGATGTGGCACATCCTTTTTTCCGATGTGAGGCAACTCATCCGCCTTGCCCAACGAGGGCTCCATGATCACAGCGCCTGCGCTTCCGCAGTGATATCGCAGCTCGCCTTCGAAAACGACTCCTCTTAGAGTCCCGGGACGGCCTCCATACGATCGAAGGAGGGGAACGAATCGCTAGTTTGCCATAAACGACACCATGCAAAGCATTTATGGTTTTACTTTTCAAAGTTCGGGACCAGGGGTCGGAGGTTCAGATCCTCTCACCCCGACCAATTGAAAGCCTGCGATAGTTCCCTTCCGACTTGAACACCAACCCAAACGAGTAGAGCCTGGGCCTGTGTTGGAGAATCAACCTGTGTTCCTGCCGGATGCCGGGAGCGCGGCCACGGGGGCGCGCGGGGCGGGAGCGCGCTCTGGCAGGAAGATGGTAAAGACTGAGCCGCGGCCAGGCCGGCTGGTCACGGTGATGTCGCCGCCATGCGCCTGTATGATTGCGCGGCTGATGGCGAGGCCCATGCCGGTTCCGGCGATGCGGGCGGTGTGCGACTTGCCGCGGTAGAAGCGCTCAAAGATCAGAGACTGTTCCGATGGGTCGATGCCGGTGCCGCAGTCTGCGACGCTGAGCAGGACACCGCTCTCTTTCGGATCGGCAGAGATGATGATGGGGCTGCCAGCGGGCGAATACTTTGCTGCATTGTCAAAGAGATTGCAGAGCACCTTTTGCAGGAAGGCCGGATCGGCGTAGACCGAGAGCGACTCCGGTATGAGGATCTGGACAGGATGCTGCGCCTTGAACCATGCGCAGGATTCGCCGGCGTTGTCGACCAGTTCGCGCACGTTTACCGGCCGCAGATGAATTTGAACCTGCTGCGTGTCGAGCTGGGCCATCTCGACGGCCTCGGCGATGAGGTGATTGAGGCGATCGCTTTCCTCGTTAATGATGCTAAGCAGCTCGCCGTGATCTGCGGCGGCGAGATGGCCGCTGAGCAGCGTAGTCGCGGCGCCTTTGATGGAGGTGAGAGGGGTTCGCAACTCGTGGGTGATGGAATCGATCATGAGGGTGCGCAGGCGCTCGCTCTCTTTTGCGGCCTCGCCGCGAGCCAGGTTTTCCAGGGCCTGGGCACGGTCAAGAGCGAGCGAGATCAGGCCGGCGAGGGCACTGGCCGTTTCCATGGAGAGCTGAACGGATTGGAGAACGAGCAGGCCCCTGGGGCGCACTCCGGAACGGATGGGAACCTGAAGGTCTTCGCCTTGCCAGGCAGGCGTGTTGAGCGACTCTGCGAGGTGCGAAAGGCGCGGACGCTCGCTTTCCGCAACCTGATTGTCCCCGGCATGAAAGAGCTGATCGCCATCGATGAGATAGAGATACCCTGAGCGCGCGCCGGTGATGGCTGCAATGGTTGCGGGCAGCGTGTTGAGAAGCGAGGAGATGCTGTCTGATTGAAGAAGCTCGCGGCTGAGGCGAAAGAGGGTGTCCAGTTCGCGCTGGCGCGCTTTGGCCTCTTCGGCCTCGTCGCGGACGCGCTGCGAAAGGCGGCTGGCGAGGATGGCGGTAACCAGAAACGCGAAGAGGGCGAGCCAGTTTTGCGAATCCGCGATGGTGAGGGTGTTGTAGGGCGGCAGGAAGAAGAAGTTGTAGCAGACGGCAGCGGCGACGGAAACCACAACGGCGTAGCGCAGCCCCCACTCCGCCGCGAGGACAAGCACGAGTAGGAGCAGGGTGAGCGCGACCGTGGTGGGATTGACGTGGAGCCAGCGGGAATAAATAAGCACGATTGCGGCGAGAGCGCCGGCGGCGAGAAGCCACCGGTAAAGGACGCTGATCCGGCGCAGGTTCATGGTGGGATTGTAAGACCTGCCGTGCATCTTCGCTTGCCGGGCCGCGTCTATTGTCGTGCTGTAGAGTATTGATGACTGAGGCTGCGGAGCGGACTTCGCCGGTCTCATGGGAGAAGCATTGAAGCGCATTCTGATAGTGGACGATGAGCCGCAGATACGCCGGATGCTGCGCATGTCGCTGCAGAGCAGCGGGTACGAGGTTGTGCTGGCGGCGAACGGCACTGAAGGCCTGAAGGAATTCGAGGCCCGGAAGCCCGACCTGATCATCACCGATCTCTCGATGCCGGAGATGAACGGCCTGGAACTGACGCAGGAAGTGCGGCGGCTTGCCGATACGCCGATTATCGTGCTGAGCGTGCGTGACAGCGATGCGATGAAGGTGAGCGCGCTCGACGAAGGCGCGGATGACTATCTCACCAAGCCCTTCAGCATGCAGGAGCTGCTGGCGCGCGTCCGGGTGCAGTTGCGACGCGTTCCGGAAGTGTCGCAGGATGCAGCTCGCATTGAAGTGGGCGACTTCGTGGTGGATGCCGAGGCGCACACAGTGTCAGTGCAGGGCGCACCGGTGCATTTGACGCCGAAGGAGTTTGAGCTGATGGTGCTGCTGGCGCGTTCGCCGGGAAAAGTTCTCACGCACAAGGTTCTGCTGCGCGCGATCTGGGGCCCGGCGGGCATCGATCAGCCGGAGTATCTGCGCGTGCTGATCGCGGGGCTGCGCAAGAAGATTGAACGCGCGGATGGCAAGCGCTACCTGCAGAGCGAGCCATGGGTTGGCTATCGTTTCTCCGCCGATGGCTCAGCGATTGAATAAGTGGTCCCTTATTACTTCTTAACGTCTTCTCTACAGATTTTCAATGTCGGCGGAGATTTTAATGGTGTTCGAGGCTTTGACGTGAAGTCCGTTCCGCGCATGCACGTGCCGATTTGCTGGCGCACATGCTCACGGAATGGCAAGGCCTCCGATTGCGGAGATTCAAATGCTTGACACCGTATCCATTGTTTCGCTGCTCATTCTCTCCTATGCCAGCCTGCTGTATGTCGCAGGGTGCGACCGGCTGAGAGGAGACCGCTGATGCTGCTGAATGCGATCGTGCTCGCCGTCTGCGCGGCCCTGCTTATCTACCTCATCTACGCATTGTTGCACCCGGAGAAGTTCTGATGTCGCTCAATGGCTGGCTTCAAATTTTTCTATTCATCATCGTGGTCCTGTTTCTGGCAAAGCCCATGGGCAGTTATCTCACCCGGGTCTTTGAGGGCCGAAAGACTTTTCTCGATCCCGTGCTGAATCCCTGCGAGCGGCTGCTGTATCGGCTTGCCGGCGTTGATCCGCAGCGGGAGATGCGATGGACCGAATACGCGGCCGCGATGCTGATCTTCAGCGCTGCCACGCTGCTGCTGACGTATCTCGTGGAACGTTTGCAGCAGTTTCTCCCACTGAACCCGCAGCACCTTGGGGCGGTGGAGCCGTCGCTGGCGCTGAACACGGCAATCTCGTTCACGACGAATACCAACTGGCAAAGCTATGCGCCGGAATCGACGATGAGCTACCTGACGCAGATGGTTGGGCTGGCTACGCACAACTTCTGGTCTGCCGCCGTGGGCATGGCGCTGGCGATCGCGTTCATTCGCGGCATTGCGCGGCGCGAAGCAAAGACGCTGGGCAACTTCTGGGTCGATCTGACGCGCGGCACGCTGCGGGTGCTTCTGCCGATCTCGATCGTCTTTGCACTCGCGCTTGTATCGCAAGGCGTAGTGCAGAACTTCAAGCCGTATTCCACGGTGAAGCTGGTGCAGCCGCAGCAGGTGACCGGCGCCGACGGCAAGGTTGCAACGGTGACCACGCAGACGATTGCCCAGGGACCGGTTGCCTCGCAGGAAGCGATCAAGATGCTGGGCACCAACGGCGGCGGCTTTTTTAATGCGAACAGCGCGCACCCGTTTGAAAATCCCACGCCATTGACGAACTTTCTCGAGATGGTCTCCATCTTTGTGATTCCCGCCGGCCTCGCGATCACGCTTGGACAGATGACGGGAGCGCCCAGGCACGGATGGGCGGTTCTGGGCGCGATGGTTGCGCTGTGGTTTGCCGGCGTTTTTTTCTGCTACATGGCGGAGTCGCAGCCGAATCCCTTATTGCACGGGGTCGATCAGCGTGCTACCGCGTTGCAGGCCGGCGGCAATATGGAAGGCAAGGAAGTGCGATTCGGCATTGCGAACTCCGCGCTGTTTGGAACGGTGACGACCGATGCAAGCTGCGGAGCCGTGAACGGCATGTTCGACAGCTTCACGCCGCTTGGCGGCATGGTGCCGATGATCAACATCCTGCTGGGTGAAATTGTTTTTGGCGGAGTTGGCGCGGGCATGTACGGGATGCTGATCTTCGTGATCTCCGCGGTGTTCATCGCAGGGCTGATGGTGGGGCGGACGCCGGAATACCTCGGCAAGAAGATCGAAGCGTACGACGTGCAGATGTCGATGCTTTACCTTTTGATCTTTCCCTTTCTCATTCTCGGCTTCTCCGCAGTGAGCGTGATGATGCCAAATCTCGGCCTGAGCAGCCTGGCGAACCACGGGCCCCACGGGCTGAGCGAGATCCTGTATGCCTACACCTCGGCAACGGGGAACAACGGCTCGGCCTTTGCCGGCCTGAACGCCAACACTCACTGGTTTAACTACTCGATGGGCACGGCGATGTTTCTTGGCCGGTTCTTCATGATCGTGCCCATGCTCGCGGTCGCGGGCAACCTGGCGCGCAAGAAGATTGTGCCGGCTTCGGCGGGCACTTTCCCGGTAACAACGCCGCTGTTTTCGATTTTGCTGATCGGGGTGATCCTGATCGTCGGCGCGCTCACCTTCTTCCCTGCGCTTTCGCTGGGGCCCATTCTTGAACATCTGCTGATGCGCAGCGGCCAGACATTCTGACCGCTGGAAGGAGATTTCTCATGTCCAGTCGAGCCACTCGCCGCTCCATGTTCGATGGAAAGATTGTGCGGCGCGCCTGTGTGGATGCGCTGACGAAATTGAAGCCGACCGCGATGATGCGGAACCCGGTGATGTTTGTGGTCGAGATCGGCTGCGTTCTCACGACGCGTTCTGCTCGGCCTCGATGCGTCGCAGCACAAGAGCGGCCAGAGCTTCGATCTGCAGATCACGCTCTGGCTGTGGTTCACGGTTCTGTTTGCCAACTTTGCCGAGGCCATGGCGGAAGGCCGCGGCAAGGCGCAGGCGGATGCGCTGCGCCAGGCAAAGTCGGAGACGACGGCATACTGTGTCCGGGGCGCGTCAATCGAGGAAGTGCCGAGCTCGCAGCTTCGCGTGGACGATATTGTCCGCGTGGTTGCCGGCCAGATGATTCCAGCCGATGGCGAAGTGATTGAAGGTGTTGCATCGGTGGATGAATCCGCGATCACGGGGGAGTCGGCACCCGTAATTCGTGAATCCGGTGGTGATAGATCGGCGGTAACAGGCGGTACGCGCGTCCTTTCGGACGTGATCACGGTGCGCATCACGTCGAACCCGGGGGAGACGTTTCTCGATCGCATGATTGCTCTGGTAGAGGGCGCGGAGAGGAAGAAGACGCCGAATGAAATTGCACTCAACATTCTTTTGGCGGGACTGACGATCATCTTTCTGCTGGCGGTTGTGACGCTGCAGCCATTTGCCATCTATTCCGGCGCGCCGCAGTCGATCTTCGTTCTGATCTCGCTGCTTGTGTGCCTTATTCCCACCACGATTGGCGGCCTGCTTTCAGCCATTGGCATTGCGGGCATGGACCGACTGGTGCAGCACAACGTGCTTGCGACCTCTGGCCGCGCGGTTGAGGCCGCGGGCGACGTGAACACGCTTCTGCTGGACAAGACCGGCACGATCACGCTGGGCAACCGCCAGGCGACGGAGTTTGTTGCGGCTCCCGGCGTGGCAGAGAGGGACCTGGCCGATGCGGCACAGCTTTCCTCCCTGGCAGACGAAACACCGGAGGGCCGCTCAATCGTGGTGCTCGCCAAGGAGAAGCACAACCTGCGTGGGCGGGAGCTGGGACAGATGCAGGCGGAGTTCATTCCCTTCTCAGCGACGACGCGGATGAGCGGAATCGACCTGCATGGCAGAAGCATTCGCAAAGGCTCAGTGGACGCCATTGCGAAGTATCTGAAGAAGCATGGCGTGAAGATGCCGGGCGAAGTGCGGGCCTCGGTTGAATCCATCGCGAAGAGCGGCGGTACGCCTCTGGTGGTGGTTGAGAACGCGGTGGTGCTCGGCGCGATCTACCTGAAGGACATTGTGAAGGGCGGCACGAAGGAGCGATTCGATCGAGCTTCGCTCGATCGGCATTCGGACGATCATGATCACCGGCGACAATCCGCTGACGGCCGCGGCGATTGCGCGCGAGGCAGGTGTCGACGACTTTCTGGCGGAGGCGAAGCCCAAGGACAAGATGGACCTGATCAAGCGGGAACAGGCCGAAGGCAAGCTCGTGGCGATGACCGGCGATGGAACCAACGACGCGCCGGCGCTGGCGCAGGCCGATGTGGGCGTGGCGATGAACTCCGGGACGCAGGCGGCCAAGGAAGCCGGCAACATGGTCGATCTCGATTCGGACCCGACGAAGCTGATCGAAATCGTGGCCATCGGCAAGCAACTGCTGATGACGCGGGGCGCGCTCACCACGTTCTCGATTGCAAATGATGTGGCGAAGTATTTTGCGATTATTCCGGCGATGTTCGCGGGCGTCTTTCCGGTGCTTGCAGCGCTGAACATCATGCGCCTGCACAATTCGCAGTCTGCCGTGCTCTCGGCTGTGATCTTCAACGCGTTGATTATCGTCGCGCTCATTCCGCTTGCGCTGCGCGGGGTGAGCTACCGGCCGATGTCAGCCTCTGCCCTGCTTCGGCGCAATCTGCTGATCTATGGGCTTGGTGGGCTTGTGGTTCCTTTTATTGGAATCAAGGCCATCGACCTCGTGATTGCAGCACTGCATCTGGCGTAAGGAGGCCACCTATGATGAAACAAATTCAGATTGCTTTCCGCTATACCCTGATTACGGCGATTGGCCTGGGGATCGTTTATCCCGTGTGCATCACGGCGGTCTCGCAACTTATCTTTCGAGACAAGGCAAATGGCCAGTTGATCAGCGCTCATGGCGAAGTGGTTGGCTCCCGGATCATCGGGCAGCAATTTACCGGCGCGGGATTTTTTCACAGCCGTCCCTCTGCGGCAGGAAGCGGCTACGACGCGACGAGTTCGTCGGGCTCAAACCTTGCGCCGACGAACAAGGCTTTAATCGACCGCATCGGGAGTTCTGTTGCAGCAGAGAGTGGAGCGGGGCCGGTGCCTGTCGATCTGGTGACGGCGTCGGCGCTCGGGGCTTGATCCGGATATCAGCCCGGCGGCGGCGCTCTACCAGGTTGATCGCGTCGCACGAGACCGGCACATCGCGACCGAGCAAGTACGGGAACTGGTCATGCAGCACATCCAGCCGCGACAGTTTGGCCTGCTGGGCGAGCCCACCGTGAATGTTCTCGAATTGAACCTCGCGTTGATGGCGGAGGCGGCCGGAAGAGATGTGCAGTAGTAGCTGCCGTGCGCGGCGGGCGAGTGCTCCCGGCTTTTATCGACTGAATAGAAACGGCAGAATTGCATCTTCAACGCAGGCTGGGGGTTGTCCTGAGGGGCTTACCTTGGGATCCATTGAGTCGTCTAACCTCACTGAGGGCGTGGTAGACTGCGCTTATGATGCATTCTTTTTCTGCCAATGCAATGCGGCGCTCGTCGCTGGCAGTTGGAATGTGCCTGTTGGCTTTCCTATTCGCGCTGGAAGCGAAGCTCTCCTGGTATAGCCCTTCAAGCGTGCCGCTAAGCGCGATCCAGAGCGCAAAAGCTCGACCCGCGGATGCCCCTGACCCGGTAACGCATGCTGTGGCTGTTCTCGCTTCGACTTCGCAGCCGTTTGCGATGCTGCTGCTCGCTGTATTTTGCGCAGTAGACCTGGTGAAGGCATCGCCCTTCCTTGAAACCGGCGCACGGGCAAGGTTGTGGCGAGGCTCCCCCGGTATTTTCCTGTCTGCCGATCTCTTCTTCCGCCCTCCTCCCGCGCGTTAAATTCCTTGTAACGCCCAGTATCACGTCGACGTTATTTAAACGCGCGTTCCGGATCCTGAGCATTTGTATCGGCCGCCTAGGACCGGCGATCCTGAACTTTGTCAGGCGTGGAAATCGAACGGGAACGCTTTCACAGCAGGAGTCTGATCGACATGCAGAAGCACTTTTCTCTGACGGCCGCCGCCGCGCTGGCAGGCTGCGCCGCCTTTGGCCTTTTCGGATGCCGCAACAGCAAAGAAAGCTCAGAAGCCGCCGCAGCGACAGTGCCCACGGCGCGCGTTGCCCGGACGCAGCGCGGCGATATCTCCAAGGTGCTGACGCTCGCCGGGCAGTTTCAGCCATTTCAAGTCGTCGATGTGCACCCCAAGGTTAGCGGGTATATGAAGCAGATCAATGTCGATATTGGCGACATTGTGCATCAAGGCCAGACGCTCGCGGTGCTGCAGGTGCCGGAGTTGAGGGCCCAACTGGAGACGGCGACCTTTGAAATGGAGCAGAGCAAGGAGGAGATTACGCGCGCGCAGCATGAGATCAATCGCGCGCAAGCGACCCACGCGGCTCTGCACGCCGGTTATGAGCGGCTCAAGCAGGCGGCCGCGGTTCGTCCCGGCCTAATTGCGCAGCAGGAGCTGGACAATGCGCAGGCGCAGGATCTCTCTGCCGAGGCGCAGGTGGACTCAGCCAAAGCAGCAATGGCCGCGGCACAACAGCACATGGGAGCCGCAAACGCGGAGAGGCAGCGCGTTGAGGCTCTCGAGGCATATACCAATGTGACCGCACCGCTGGACGGCGTGGTGATCTGGCGCTATGCGGATACGGGAGCGCTGATCCAGGGCGGCACGACGTCGAACGATCAGTCGCTGCCGATTGTGCGCCTGTCGCAGAGCAACCTGCTTCGGCTGAGGGTTCCTGTTCCGGAAGACGATGTGAAGTATGTGCGCGAAGGCGATCAGTTGAAGGTGCGCGTGGATGCGATCGGCCGTTCGTTCACGGGCAAGATCGTGCGCTTTACGCGCAACGTGAACTTTGAAACGCGCACGATGGAAACCGAAGTGGACGTGGAGAACAAGGATCTCTCGATAGCGCCCGGCATGTACGCCAATACGATGCTGCGCCTGGCGCACGTTGAGAATGCGGTCACAATTCCTGTGGAGGCGATTGTATCGAACGGCGGGCAGCAGCAGGTGTATGTGCTCGACAGTTCGGATCGCGTTCACATCCGCAATGTGCAGGTGGGCCTGGAAGGCTCAAAGCTGGCCCAGATCGTCGATGGTCTGGAGCCGGGCGACCTGGTGCTGATGGGCGGGCAAGATAAGTATGCCGCCAATGAAGCCGTGCATCCCCTGATCACGGAGACGCCGGCTTCAGAAACGGTGCAGCAGGCGGGCGGCATGATCGACATGAACGCCGACATCGGCAGCGCAACCGCGAAAGAGGGAGGCTCCCACTAATGCCGAAGTTTGCGCTCAAGTTCCCCTACTTCATCCTGATGATCTGCCTGGTGGTGGCGCTTGTAGGCACGTTTAACCTCACGCGCATGCCGGTAGATCTCTTTCCCAAGATCGATATGCCGGTGGTGGTGGTGGCAACGTTTTACAACGGCATGCCGCCGGAGCAGATCGAAGCCGATATCACGAACACCTTCGAGCGCTTTTTTACGCTGGCGGCGAATGTGGATCACAGCGAGTCGCGTTCGATGACGGGCGTGAGCCTGATCAAGATCTACTTCAAGCCGGGTACGGATCCCAATGCGGCATTGAGCAATATAGCCAACCTGGCGATGGCGGATCTGCGCCGCCTGCCCCCGGGGACCCTGCCGCCTGTCGTGCTGGGCATGGATGCCTCGACGCAGCCTGTGTGCCTGGTGACGCTCAAAGGCGAGGGCCTGAACGAGACGCGCCTCAAGGATCTGGCGCAGTTCCAGGTGCGCAACCAGATCTCGAATGTGCAGGGCGCATCTGTACCGCAGCCATACGGCGGAACCTATCGGCAGATCCAGATCTACGTCGATCCGATGAAGCTGGAAGCACGGAACCTGAGTCTGAATGACGTTGTGAGCGCGGTTAACTCTTCGAATCTGATTCTGCCGGCCGGCGACGTGCGCATCGGCAGCAAGGATTTCAACATTTACGCCAACAGCCAGTTCCCTGACGCGGATGCGATGAACCAGATGCCGCTGAAGTCAGTGGGCAATTCGTCGGTGCTGGTCGGCGATGTCGGCAAGGCTGTGGATTCGGGCGCGCTGCAGTACAACATTGTGCGCATCGACGGTCAGCGATCAGTGTATGTGCCGATTTTCAAGCAGGGTGGCGACTCGAACACGATCGCAATTGTGAACGGCATCAAGGCCGCGGTCAAGAAGCTCGTCGACATTCCCGAGTCGCTTAAGACGGCGGTCGTCTTCGATCAGTCGGTCTTCGTAAAGCTGGCGATCAGCAACGTGACGAGAGAGGCCCTCATAGGGCTGGTGCTCACGGGTCTGATGATCCTGATTTTTCTTGGCAGCCCGCGCGCCACGGTGGCCGTGCTGCTGGCCGTTCCGCTGTCGATGCTGGTGTGCCTGCTGATCACCAACTATATGGGCGGATCAATCAACACGATGATCCTCGGTGGCCTGGCGCTGGTCTTCTCGCGGCTGATCGATAACGGCGTCATCGTGCTTGAAAACATCTTCCGGCACATGGAAGAAGGCGAATCGCCCGTGACCGCATCGGAGAAGGGCGGCATGGAAGTATCGATGGCCGTGCTGGCAGCGACCTTTACGACAGCAATTGTTTTCTTTCCCGTGACGTTTTTCAGCGGCGTGAGCAAGTATCTCTTCACACCGCTGGCGCTGGGCGTCGTGCTCTCGATCTTTGCGTCGTACTTTTTTGCGATGACGGTTGTACCGCTCTACTGCTCGAAGTTCATCAGCGTGGCGGACGACGGGGAGGTGGGGCATGCACGCCACCAGGGAATTTTCGCGCGCTTCGAGCGCTGGTTCAACGCAAAGTTCCAGGCGCTGCTGAACTGGTATGAGAAGCAGGCCAAGCGCACGCTGCAGCGCCCCAAGGCAGCGACGGCAGTGATTCTGGGCGGCATCGTGCTGATCATTGCTGTGCTGAGTCCTTTCGTGGGGCGCGCCTATTTTCCACGCACCGATCCAGGCCAGTTTGTAATCAACGTGCGCATGCCAAGCGGCACGCGGCTCGAAGTGAGCAACGACTACATCGCCAAGGTCGAAGCGGTGATCCGCAAGGTGGTTCCGAAGAAAGACCTGGGCATGATCGTTTCGAATATTGGCGTCTACCCCGATCTTTCGGCGATCTATACCACCAACGCGTCGATGGATACGGCGTTTGTGCAGACGAGCCTGAAGGAGGGAGCCAGCAGCTACGAGTACATGAACCGCGTACAGAAGGAAGTGTCGCGCGAGTTGCCTGAACTCTCTGCCTACTATCACACGGGCGGCCTGGTGGACTCGGTGATCAACCAGGGGCTGCCTGCGCCCATTGATATTCAGATCCAGGGCAAGGACATGGAGGCGTCCTATGAACTGGCGCGCCAGCTCTCGGACAAAATCAAGGCGCTGCCGAATGTCAGCGGTGTTTACATTCCGCAGGACCTTGATTACCCCGGCCTGGCGCTGAACATCGATCGCGAGCGCGCAAGCCTGATCGGCCTCTCGGCCAAGCAGGTTGTCGACGATGTGATCACGGCGTTGACCTCTGACGGCATGGTGGCCCCGAGTTACTGGATCGATCCGAAGAGTGGAAACAACTACCTGGTGACGGTGCAGTATGACAATCACTGGATCAACAACATGTCGATGGAGGCCCTGCAAAGTATTCCACTGCGCGGCGTGCGGCCGGCCGGCTACAGCCCGCTGCAGGATGGCGGACAGGCGACACCGGCATCGATGCAGCTTTTTCGCGGAGATCATGATGCAGGCTATGTGCCGCTAGGTGAAGTGGCTTCGATCCACAGGATCAACACGCCGACGGAAGTGGACCATCATCAGATCCGGCGCGTGATCGATGTTTATGTCGCCACGAAGGGCGAGGCTCTACAGAGCATTGGCGCGCAGATCACTCGTCTTCTCAATGAGACTCCCCACGACCGCAACACTGTGCTGAATGTGCGCGGCGCCGTCGTGAACATGAACACGTCGTTTCGCGAGTTTGGCGTGGGCCTGATTCTCGCCGTGCTGCTGGTGTATCTGATCCTGATGGCCCAGTTCAAGTCGTTCATCGATCCGTTCATCATTCTGATGGCGATTCCCCCGGGGCTGGCGGGCGTGGTGATCATTCTGCTCATCACAGGCAGCACGCTGAACATCATGTCGCTGATGGGCGTGATCATGATGACGGGCATCGTGGTCTCAAACAGCATTCTGATCGTCGAGTTCGCGGGCATTCTGCACGGGCGCGGCCTCCCGCTGCTTGAGGCCACTGTCGAATCGTGCAAGGTGAGATTGCGGCCGATTCTGATGACCTCGCTGGCGACGCTGCTGGGCATGATTCCCATGGCTCTTGGCGTCGAAGCGGGCAGCGAGCAATACGCGCCGCTGGCTCGCGCGGTGATTGGCGGCCTGGGACTATCGGTGATTGTCACCGTGTTCCTGGTGCCCGCGGTGTACCTGGTGATTCATGGACGACGCGACCACGCGGCCGCGGTGGCGGAGGAGTAGACGATGACACGACAAAGACGATTTGCCTCCGCTGTGACAGTCCTGCTGGCCACCCTCGCTGTGCCGACCGGCGGCGCAGCACAACAGGCGTCGCAGCCGGCGCCTGCCCTGCCCCGCCTGACAGTTACGGAGGCGGAACAACTCGCGCTTCGCAATAATCCGCGCATCAGCGTGGCGCGTCTGCTGGCGCTGGCCCAGGCGCAGGTGACGCGCGAGGTGAGGTCTGCCGAGATGCCGACCGCGTCGGCGAATCTGACGGCTGTGGGTGCGCATGACGGATCGCGCATTACTGCGGGCGCGTTGAACAATCCGATTGTTTATAACCGCGCCGCGGGCGGCTTGACGGTAAGCCAGCTGATCACGGATTTCGGGCGCACGCACAATCTCGTGCTCAGCGCGAAATCGAATGCGAAGGCGCAGCTCGAGAACCAGCGCGCAACCGAAATGGAGATCACGCTCACTGCCGACCAGGCTTTCTACCAGGCGCTGAGCGCGCAGGCGGTGTTGAAGGTAGCACAACAGACTGTTGCACAGCGGCAGGATACGGCTGACGAGGTGAGCGCCCTGGCCCACCAGAAACTGCGTTCGGATCTGGATCAAAGCCTGGCCGCCGTGCAACTTTCGCAGGCCAAGCTGCTGCTGGTGGATGCGCAGAACGCAGCGCAGGATGCGATGGCGAGCCTGAATGCAGTGCTGGGCTCGGAGACTGATCAGCAATACACGCTGGTGGATGAGACGAGCGGCACGCCCGCGCCTGCTCCGCAGGACCCGGAGACGATGGTGCAACTGGCTTTCAGTCAGCGCCCTGATCTTGCCGCGCTTAACGACACTTCGCTTGCGTCAAGACAGTACAGCAAGGCGGAACGGGATCTGTGGATGCCGACGGTTTCCGCGCTGGCGGCCGGAGGTGGCACGCCCGGTGCGAGCCGACCAGATTCCAGTCCTCGTGGTACGGAGCGGCGGGGGCGAATATCAACATTCCCGTATTCAACGGATTCCTCTTCAACGCACGTGCGCAGGAAGCGAAATTGCGCGCCGACGCTGCCAATGAACAGGTGCGCAATCATGCGCGAGGAGATTGCGCGGGACGTACGCACCGGAGTGTTGCACGCGCAGGCGGCTTTCCAGCGCATCGGCGTGACCGAGGAGATGCTGAAGCAGTCGAACCTGGCGCTGGATCTGGCGCAGGCGCGCTACAAGCTCGGGCTCAGCGGCATTGTGGAGCTGAGCCAGGCACAGCTTGCGCAGACGGAGGCGGAGATTGCCTACGCGAATGCGCGCTACTCCTACCAGACGGCGCTTGCCGAAGTGCGATTCCAGACGGGGCAGTGAGCCATTTGGTTGCGACCCGCACCAGCCGGTAAACTCTTGTCGGTTGCAGAAACGGGGAGCCGCGATGAAGGCACTGGTAAAGAGCAAGGCGGAGCGCGGCCTTTGGCTGGAGGATATTCCGGCACCGACGATCGGCATCAACGATGTGCTGATCCGCGTGCGCTATACGGGCATTTGCGGAACCGACGTTCACATCTATCAATGGGATGAGTGGGCGCAGAAGACGATTCATGTGCCGATGGCGATCGGGCATGAGTTCGTTGGCGAGATCGTCGAGGTCGGATCGAACGTCAATGACTTCTTCCCCGGCGATATTGTGAGCGGCGAAGGGCACGTGGTTTGCGGGCGGTGCAGGAATTGCCTCGCGGGGCGGCGCCATCTGTGCAAGGACACACAGGGTATCGGCGTGAATCGCCCTGGAGCGTTCGCAGAATTTATCGCGCTGCCGATGACGAATATCTGGCGGCATACTCCAGGCATCAACCAGGAAGTCGCCGCGATCTTCGATCCCTTCGGCAACGCTGTGCATACGGCGCTATCGTTCCCGGTGCTGGGTGAAGACGTGCTGATCACCGGGGCCGGACCAATTGGCATCATGGCGATTCCGGTGGTGCAGCATGCCGGCGCGCGTCACGTGGTGATCACCGATCTGAATCCGTTTCGGCTTGATCTGGCGCGGAAAATGGGCGCCACGATGGCCGTAAATCCCAACGAGACCTCGCTGACAGGGGTGCAGAAGCAGCTCAACATGTCAGAGGGCTTCGATGTGGGGCTGGAGATGTCGGGCAGCCCGCAGGCGCTGGACACGATGATCGCAAATATGAGCCATGGCGCGAAGATTGCGTTGCTGGGGATACCGGCGAAGACGACCGCGATGGATTGGCGGCCTGTGATCTTCAACATGCTGACGATCAAGGGCATCTATGGGCGCGAGATGTACGAGACGTGGTACAAGATGTCAGTCCTGCTGGAGTCGGGGCTCGATATTTCGCCCGTGATCACGCATCGCTTCCCTTACGACGAGTTTGAAAAAGGATTTGCCGCGATGATGTCGGGCCAGACCGGGAAGGTGGTGCTGGACTGGACGCAGGTGAGATAAGACCGGATTTTCCACCGCGTAGGCGCCGCGCACGAGCGCGATACGCGATGCAACAATGGAAGCGAGGAGAACCGGGAAACAGTGCTGGGCAAACTGGAATTGATAGTGGGGCCGATGCGGAGCAACAAGACGGCCGAGCTGCTACGCAGAATCGAAATACGGCGGCAATATGCGAAGCAGGATGTGCTGCTGCTGAAGCCGAGCGCCGACACCAAGGCGGCGGCGGGGCTGGTTGAGAGCAGAAATCCGAATGGCTGCGGAAGGATGGAGGCGATCGAGTTTCCGTCGTCCGATCCGTGGGCGGTGCTGCCAATTCTGACGGCGCAGGAAGAGCAGATCGGCAAGCGCGTTGAATGTCTGGCAATTGACGAAGGCCAGTTTGTGCAGGATCTGTTTCTCTTCACCAAGCGGCTGCTCGAGTCGGGGCACGATGTGATGGTTTCGGGCCTCGAACTCGATTTTCGTGGCCTGCCTTTCGGCGAGATGCTGGACCTCTCATGGCTGGTGCGCACCTACGCGGGCAATATCACTGAGCTGGTGGCCTATTGCAGTTGCGGAGCGAAGGCGCTCTACCCGCAGCGGCTGATCGAGGGAAAGCCGGCTGCGTATGACAGCCCGATCATCATGGCGGGAGACTTTTATGAACCGCGGTGCGCCGACCATTTTGTGCTGCCGGGGCGGCCACATTAACGCAGCGATGCTGTTGCCTGTGCGGCGACGAAGGAGAGAGGTGCGGTTGTGAAGACATTCCTGCTGGCTGATCCGGTGCGCTATCGACGTATGACGACCGAGGAGCTGCGTGAGTCGTTCCTTTTCGGCGGTCTTTACGAGGCGGGCGCGCTCCATTTGAACTATGTGGATCTTGACCGCGCGGTTGTAGGGATGGCTGCGCCGGTTGAAAAGCCGTTAGCGCTGCCGAATCCTGCGGAACTGCGCGCAGATTGCTTTACCGAGCGCCGCGAACTCGGCGTGCTCAATATCGGTGGAGCAGGCGTTGTGCGCGTGGGAGGATCGGCCTATCAGCTTGGCAATCTTGACCTGCTTTACATCGGGCGCGGCAATGCCGATGTGGAGTTCGCGTCGGCATCGAAAGAGGCCCCCGCAGTCTTTTACCTTCTCAGCTATCCGGCGCATGCGAGCTATCCCGTAACGCTTGTGAGAAAAGACGAAGCGCAACCGATCGGATGCGGGAGCGGCCGAGAGCTGCAATCTGCGAACGATCTACAAGTACATCCACGCAGGCGGCGCAAAGAGCTGCCAGCTTGTGATGGGCGTCACGCATCTGCGCGCGGGCAGTGCCTGGAACACCATGCCTCCGCACACGCACATGCGCCGGTCAGAGATCTACCTGTACTTTGATGTGCCGGAGTCTGCGCGCGTGCTGCACCTGATGGGGCCTCCGCAAGAGACGCGGCACCTAATTCTGAGCAACCGGGATGCAGTGGTATCGCCGGGGTGGTCAATTCACGCCGGCGCTGGCACGCAGGCCTACAAGTTCTGCTGGGGAATGGGCGGCGAGAACCAGGATTACGCCGACATGGATCCGGCGCCGATTGACAAGCTGCGGTGACGATATCGGCTGGCGCTATTTCTTTTCGGAGAGCTTTTCGAGCTCGGATCCCGCGAGCAGAAAAGCGCCCACGCCATAGACATAACTGGACGACGGCTTGAATTTGCCTGGCTCGCCGCCGATCGGCTGGATTGCACCGAGTCGGCCGTCGGTATAGATGTGCGTGAGCATGGCGCGCCAGGCCTTCTCGACAACCGGCTGGTATTTTGCGCGATCGAGAATTCCGTGGTTGATTCCCCAGGTGATTGCGTAGGTGAAGAAGGCCGAGCCGGAAATCTCAGGGTTGGGATAGGAAGCGGGATCGAGAAGGCTCGCGCGCCAGAGGCCATCGGCCTGCTGAAGGCCGGCAACGCGCTCCGCCATCTGACGATACTGCTCCACGTATCTCGCGCGGCTGGGATAGTTCTGCGGCATGCGCTCGAGGACGAAGGCGAGGCCGGCGAGCACCCAGCCGTTGCCGCGGGACCAGAAAATCTTCTGCCCGTTGGCTTCACGCATGGTGAGGAATCGATCGTCGCGATAATAAAGATGTTCAGCGGTATCGTAAAGGTCACCCGAGGTCAACCACCACTGATGGTCCATGAAGTCGAGGTATCTCTGATCTTTGGTGGCGACGGATAACTGCGCCAGCACCGGGGGAGCCATGTACAAGGCGTCGCACCACCACCAGAGATTTTTCTTCGGGTCGTCGGGACGGAGAAGCAGCTTGTCCATGCGCTCGCGGGTGGGATCGATGCGTTCGGGTCTCGGGTCTTCCGAGTAAAAAGCGAGATAGGTGAGGCCGATTGCCTGATCGTCGGCATGTTCAAAGCGCGGGCCTAGTTCCCAACGATTGTCCTCGGCCACCTTGAGAACGCGGTCGTGATAGCGGCTGTCCTGCAAGGTCTTCGAGGCAGCGAGCAGGCCGTCGTAGAGAGCCGCGTAGGTCCACTGAATGTTGTAGTGAGACTCGGCATGCTTCAACTGCCAGTCGGCGACCTTCTTCATCGCCTTGCGAATGGCGGAGCGCTTGAGCGCAGGAGAAAGCCCCTTTGCGAGCGGGCCCGGATCGTCAGGCTGATCGCCGGCGGCATCGCGCTCGGCATTCGCGGCGGCGTTCTGGGCGGCTGGTGCGGTCTGCGCAACGAGCGCATGATCGGTCGAAACAGCAAAGGCAATCAAAAGAAGAAGCGCGGTCCACTTTCTCATCATTTGTCTCTATCCACCTGGTGTTGCAACTCTGTGTCAGTTCCCTACCTGCCTAGCCAGCCACCATCCACAACGAGGACGTGGCCGTGCATGTAATCGCTTGCGCGGGATGCGAGGAATACGGCAGCGCCTCCGATATCAATTGGCGTGCCCCATCGTCCGGCGGGAATGCGTTCAAGTATCTGGCGCGAGCGAACGGGATCTGCCCGCAATGCCGCCGTGTTATCGGTCTCCATGTAACCGGGGGCAATTGCATTGACGTTGATTCCTTTAGCCGCCCACTCGTTCGCCAGGGCCTTGGTCAACTGACCCACGCCGCCTTTGGCGGCAGCGTAGGAAGGAACAAGAATTCCGCCCTGAAAGGTAAGAAGCGATGCGATGTTAATGATTTTGCCTGAGCCCTGCGCGAGCATGTGACGGCCTGCGAGCTGGCTGAGGCGAAAGACGCTGGAGAGATTGGTTTCGAGGACGGCGTTCCAGTCTTCCCAGGAGTAGTCGGCGGCAGGCGAGCGGCGAATGGTTCCGGCATTGTTGACCAGGATGTCGATGCGGCCGAAATGCGCAATGACCTGCTCGATGATCTCCTTGCATGCGCGGG
Organism: uncultured Acidobacteriota bacterium; assembly: GCA_963718885.1. Lineage (GTDB taxonomy): Bacteria > Acidobacteriota > Terriglobia > Terriglobales > Acidobacteriaceae > Telmatobacter. The sequence goes on along the minus strand of CAVRAK010000034.1, from coordinate 69,788 downwards.
GATCGCTGACGTCGCCTGTGACGGGAACAGCTCCCTCGGATTTTGCGGAGACCTGCTCAATGGCAGCGGGTGGAACGGCGGTTGATCCGTGAAGGGCGACGCGGGCGCCTGCTTCGGCCATTGCCGATGCGATGCCGAGGCCCAGTCCTCGTGAAGATCCGGTTACTAGCGCAATTTTTCCTTGCAGATCGAACAAACTCAAAGTTCCGGTTCCTGCCTCTCTCGCCAGTGAAACTGCGCGCACGTTCCATGATGCCACCTGCCGGTCATTGGACGAAAGGCGGCCTGACGGTGCAAAGTGGACGGGGCGCTGTCGGCGACTTTCCAGGATCATGATAAGCCGACATAGATAGGCGCCCTGGGGAGAGAGCAGATGGCAAGACCAACATTCACGCGGCGCGGCGTTTTAAAGGGAACCGGAGCTTCATTGCTGGCGATGGCGGCAGGCGGTACAGACGCGGCAGCTCTGGCGGCGACGCAGGAAGCTTCGCAACCGGCTGGGCCTTTGCCGGGAGACGCAACGCGCGCGGAACGAATGCAGTGGTGGAAGGCGGCGCGATTTGGAATGTTCATCCACTTTGGCGTGTACTCGACGATTGGCCGGCACGAGTGGGTGATGGAGGATGAAGCTATCCCAGTATCGGAGTATGCGCCGCACGCGACATCGTTTCATCCCGCAGTTGGATCGCCCCGCGCGTGGGCTCGCCTGGCCCGAGAGGCGGGAATGAAGTACATGGTGATGACAAGCAAGCATCACGAGGGATTCTGCAACTTCGACACGAAGCTGACGAGCTACTGCGCGCCGAAGCAGGGCCCCGGACGCGACCTGGCGCGCGAATATGTGGAAGCGGCGCGTGCCGAGGGAATGCGCGTGGGTTTTTATTACTCGCTGATGGACTGGCACCACCCGGATGGCGCCCTTTGCGCAACCAATGAGGAAGCGCGGAAACACTTTGTCGAGTACACGCACGGTCTTATCAGCGAAGTGCTGACGAACTACGGCAAGATCGATGTGCTGTGGTATGACGTGGCGTGGCCGCTGGATGCAAAGGGCTGGGAGTCTGTGCGGATGAATGAGATGGTTTTCAAGCTGCAGCCGGAGATTATTGTGAACAACCGGAACAAGCTGCCCGGCGATTTTTCCACTCCGGAGCAACACATCGTCGCCGAGACCGGCAATCGCGCATGGGAAACGTGCATGACGCTGAATGACAGCTGGGGATACCAGGCTGCCGACGATAACTGGAAATCGTCGAAGACGGTGATCCGGAATTTAATTGCGTGCGTGCGCGATGGCGGCAATTACCTGCTGAATATCGGGCCGAAGAGCGATGGCTCGATTCCGGAACCATCAGTAAAAGTCCTGCGCGAAGTGGGCGCATGGATGGCGGTGAATGGACGTAGCATCTATGATTCCGATCCGTGCCAGGTGCGCAAATCGACGTATGCGAGTTTTACGCGAATCGGCAATACGCTTTATATGCACGTGCATTTCTGGCCGGGCGAGTATGTGGCGATTTCCGGGCTGATGACGAAGGTGAAGTCGGCGAAACTGGTGAAGACGGGCAAAGACGTGCCCTTCAAACAGGATGAGTTTCGCGTGCGTTTGACCGATCTGCCCAAAGAGCCGCCGGACTATCCGGTGACGACGATCGCGATTGAGTGCGAGTCAGAGCCGCGGCAGGACACGGATTTTGTTCGCAGGAACAAGCCGCGGATGGGAGTCTGAGGTACGCATCTTCGATGCTTGTGTCGCGGGGCGGTAGCTGACGGCAGCAACGCGAAGGCGCCGGAGAGTTCCGGCGCCTTCCTGTTCTATGGGCGAGGCATTGGTCTCGCTGGCGCTTTCTCGACTTCGATCTGCTGGCGTCGGACTGTGTCCTTTACGGTCTCGACCCGGTCAGATCCTGCCTTGCGCAAGGTGACTTCTTCGACAACGCGCGCAGTTTTGTTGACAACGGCCTGCTCGGCGGTCTCGGTTATCTCGTAAGACTTGTCAGACCAGTCAACGTCGGCGATGGATGAGGGACTGGTGATCGCCTTGCGAACCACCTCGGCGTGCTCTTCATGCAGGGTGACCTTCTGCTCGATCGGACGCTCGGTCACAAAGCGGCGAATCCGCGTTGTTCCCGTCTGCATAAGCCGCTTGTCGATATTGAGCTGCTCTTCGGCAAGACGGAGAGTCTCAGTGTCCCTAACTTCGTCCTTACGCAACCGGTGGAGGCGTTGCCATCGTTGCCTGGGCTCTTGCCTGCGTGGGCATCTTCTCGCCGATTCTGGCTGCGGCGTCATGGATATCAATCGGCTTGTGGACGTCGAGGAGCGCCATGGTGCGCGCAACCTGATCGTCGGGGACGCGCGCTACCAGCAGGGCGCCGCCCTTCTCGATAGTGTCGCCATAAACCGCCGCCTCGTGATCCCATACATTCTCGCCAAAGAGGCGGCGCCATAATCCTACGCGGTCACTCTCGTTGCCCTGCAGGGCGGTCCGATCGATGATGCTCAAATCGGAGGCGTTGTAGCCTGCATCCTGAAGCACCCTGATTGCATTTTTCGCCTTGTCTGCGCTGTCGTAAGCGGTAACTACTTTTTCCCAAGCCATGGTCTACTACTCCTTTGGTTCTACTACCCTGCTGCTGGCGCCGCGGCTGCGGCGGCCTGGTTGGTGTCTTCAGGCGGGTGCGTGATTGCGGCTTGCTGCTGCCGCAGAACTACGCTCCCCTGATAGTTGTGGGTTTGGCGTATCTTTCGAATTCTGATTTCTTCTTTCAGCACGAGCTGACGTTGCACAACGACCGCCTCTTCCACCACGGGAATGATGGTGACGTCTCCTTCGGTTCTGACGTCGGGAGCCTGGGCAACGACCTTGCCCACCGGCACGCGCTCTACCTCGACCCTCTCACTCTGCAGCAACTGCTCAATGAGCTGCTGCCGCGAATGCGTAACGGTCGATACTTTCACGCGGCCAGTGACAACCTGCTTCTTTCCAACCGAGACCTCTTCGGCATGCAGGGGGATGACGATCGGATCGACGCAGCTATCTTCATTCTTGTCGTTGAGCGCCATGGGAATGAGTCATCTCCGGCTCTGTCTCCGAACGGGCACGCAGACATATCCTGGTTTTCGTTCGTTGCTGGAATAGACCCTCGTTCGCTGAATCCGCAGCGGCCTCGCCAACGCGTCGGGCGCCGCGCGGCGCGATCGCAGCCCGGCACCTGGGCGTTTTATTTTCTGGTGACGACGAGCTCGGTTCTGCGGTTCTTTGCCTTGCCCTCTTCCGTATCGTTCGAAGCGATGGGATGATCCTGCCCCCAACCGGCGGTCGAAATGCGGTTGCCGTCAATTCCGCCCGCGACAAGCAGCGCTTTTACAGCCTCGGCTCGATCGACCGAGAGTTTCCGATTGGCATCGGGATCGCCGGTGTTGTCAGTGTGTCCCTCAAGCTGCACGGTCATGTTGGGGAAGCACTTCATGATCGCGATGAGATCGTTGACCGTCTGGTTTGAATCGGGAGTGAGCGTCGTAGTTGCGGAGTCGAAGTTGAGATGGTCAAAAACGAACCTCTTGGGCAGTTCCGCGTCGGACCCCTTCATCATGAAGTTGGCAACGTTGTAGCTGAACATCCCTTCCTGCACGGAGAGGACGGTACCGCAGGGGAGCGCAATGCTGGCCATCTTCATGCCCTCGCCGTGGGGGCGGCTGCAGGACCGCCATGCAAAAAGAGCGGCGGCCAGGACGAGAAGCGGCAGGAGCCAACCCCAGATGGGGAACCCCTTCTTCTCCGGTTCAGGAATCGCGGTGGGGCGGATGCTGGGCGCCGGCGCGGCGCCGCATATGTTGCTGTTGCTGCCAAGGCCGAGTGCGCCGCCAAGCCCGCTGGGAATTGCGGCCAGGATGCTGTCTTTGTGGCCCGAAAGGAACGATGCGATGCCTGAGGCACCGGCGCCGGCGGTGGTCAAATGCTTGCCTATCAGTCCAAAGAGGAGAGGCCCGACGATGTTGAGCAACGAAGACGCCGACGAGAACTGGATACCTGCGGCGTTGCCGATGACGTTGGCCACGGCTCCGGCGCGATCACCGAGCAGACTGGAGATAAGGCGCGACCCAGTCTGCATCAGGCTTTGCGTAGCCGTACCGCCCGCGAGCAGGCCGCCGGCATTGGTGAGCAGATCAGCGGGCAGCGGCGTGTTTGAAATGAGGTCGTGGATCTTGCCAGCTCCGGCAGGAGTGGAGGCCACATTGCACAATGACCCGGCGACGCTGGGAATGGCCACACCAAGCGCCTGCTGGGTTTTACCGGGAGTTTCTCCGATGAGGGAAGATATCTTGGTAACAACGTCAGGGGTCAAGAGACTCTTGGCAGAGTCCAAAAGGTTTATCGCCATTTCCGGTCTCCTTGTCGCGGGGTTGTGCGGGCGCGTGGCCAGCAGGATGTGACTCCGGATTAGTGGGGGGAACCGACGTGAGCTCGTGGCGCCGGTGGTCGCATAGCGACTGCGCTCAGGCATTCACACCGGCAGAGGGGCCGCTTCAGTAAATCGCAGAGCCTCTTGCGATTACCTTGCGGTAGAAAAAAGTGCCGAAAACTCTATTTGGCCCGTGAGCGTTCAGGAGATGAACCGGCGGCACGCGAGAGGGGCAAGCTCATATGACCTGTTGCGTGAAGATGCCTCGCGGTTCTTCTGGGTTGCGTGCGGGGCGGCAAAACAGGGCAGATTCAGCGCGTGAGTTGCCATTGCGCGGTTGGCTGGAGCAGCTGGGCAGACTGGCGGCGCTGCCCTTCCTGCTCCGGGGTCGTCATCCCATGTTTTGTGGAGATTCTGGAGCAATGGAAGAGCGGGACGTCGCAGGTGAAATAAACACGACAGGCCTGTTGTCACCCACCTTGACGTGCGCTGGCTTGCGGAAGAGGATGATTGCCGCAGCAGCAAGAAAAACAAGCGCCAGGCAGAGAAGAAGGATCTTTCTCCTCATTGATCTGGCCCGCCTGCGCGGCGTTGGCGCATTTCTCTTCATCCCTGCCCTGTCACCTGCGATCGGCTCTTCAAACGCGAACGTTGAGCGAAGCAGGGCCCTCTTTCTGATGAAAGCGCAGCGGACTGCGCCGCTGTCCCCGCCCATCGCTACCGTATACGGTAACCGAATACGAGAAGAGGAAGGAAAATAAAAGTGTAAGCCGCTGCGGGAGTTGGTCAGCCAGAAGATGCGGTTTCATTCCAAGAATTGGCCCACGAGTCGGGGGTGACGAAACGGTGGGTGGCCTTGTAACGAAGGATGATGGCTTCGGCGGCATGCACCGAGGGACCGCGATCGGCGCCGAGCGCGGAGTGCCGGCCATCGTGCAGGACAATGGTTGTCGCCCATCCGGCGCGCTCGTTTCTATCGATCTTTGCCTCGAGCCGCCTGGCGATCCGCTCGGCTGATGGCTCCTTCCAATCCGTTGTCATCGCGTTCCACAAGACGGGGATCATGCCCATTGCGCGCGCCGTGCGCAGCACGACGGGGCGCCGCGCACCGTAAGGTGGCCGGAAGTAGCGCACCGGCTGGCCAATGATCTGGGCGAGAGCATCACTGGTGCGCTGCAGCTCGTCGCGCACCTGGGCCGCCGGCGTGCGCGCGAGGTTGGGATGGCTCCACGAGTGGTTGCCAACCAGATGCCCAGCGGCGAGCACACGGCGGGCTAATTGCTTCTCAGCGTCGGCGAAGCGGCCAACCATGAAGAAGGTAGCGCGCACGTCATTCGCAGCGAGTATGTCGAGCAGCCTTGGCGTCCACGCCGGGTTCGGGCCGTCATCGAAAGTCAGAGCCAACTCGCCAGGCATGCGGGGAGCGATGAGGGTGCGTCCGAAGATCTGCGAAGTGGGCCAGAGCGCAGCATATTGAAAGCCGCCCACAGCCAGAGCGGCGGTCCCGAGCAGCGCGAAGCCGGTGTAAACGCCCGTTGCTAACGGAGAAGGCATTCTGCCTCTTAGTGTGCTGCGTGGCACCGTGCAACCGCAAGGGATTCGTCGTCCATTGGGGAGCGGGAAGCACTGCGGAGTATACTGAAGCAGTTCAGTATCGCCTGCCTTAAACCTGCCGCTATTGGGCCGGCGGAAAGGCAAAGATGCCGACGGGCTGCATCCTGAATTTGCGGAGCGGCACTGGAGACAACGATGAGCCTTACGAACTTCTCCGCTGGCGGATCTTCTTCCGCCGGTATCCACCCCACAAAAGTTACGATGCCTGCTCTTGCTGAGATGAAACGGCAGGGTAAACCCATCTGCGCTCTTACGGCCTATGACTATGCAACATCCCGGCTGGTGGATGAAGCAGGCGTTGACGTCGTTCTTGTGGGCGACTCGCTCGCCATGGTGGTGCTGGGCCATGACAACACCCTGGCCGTGACGGTGGATGAAATGGTGCACCACACCCGCGCTGTGCGCCGCGCCGTGCGCCGTGCTCTGGTGGTTGCCGACATGCCGTTTGGCAGCTACCACACCACCGTTGCCGAGGGCGTTGCCAATGCCATGCGATTTGTGAAGGAAGCCGGGGCCGAGGCCGTCAAGATCGAGGGGCCGCGCGTCGATGTTGTGCATGCCCTTACTGCGGCCGAGATTCCCGTAATCGGTCACCTTGGGCTCACGCCGCAGAGCGTGCATCGCATGGGCGGCTACCGCGTGCAGGCACGCACTGCCGAAACGATTGCCCAATTGACGAGCGATGCCCATGCTCTTGAGCGTGCCGGAGCCGGTGCCCTGGTGCTCGAAGGCGTTCCGCGGGAGGTGGCTGCGGCCATTACCGGCGAGCTTTCGATTCCCACCATTGGAATTGGCGCCGGTCCTGATTGCGATGGGCAGATTCTTGTCTTCCACGATCTTGTGAACCTCACGTTTGCGCCACCGGCAAAGTTTGTGCGCCGCTATGGCGACGCTGCAGCGCTCTTTCGTGAGGCCGTCGAACACTATCGCGAGGACGTGGAGCATCGCGTCTTCCCTTCTGATGAGGAAAGCTACCATTTGCCCAGGGCAGAGCGGCAGATGCCCCGCGAGCAAGCAGACGGCCCAATGGAGCCGGCGCTGCATAAAGGCTGATGCGGATACTGCGCACAGTGGAGGAATTGCGTCGGTGGTCACGCTCTGCGCGCCGTGCGACCCGCGAAGACGATAGTTGCGCGGTTGGTCTTGTGCCGACGATGGGTGCGCTGCATGCCGGGCATACTTCGCTGATCCGCGCCGCCGCCGCGGCATGCCGGCAGGTCGCCGTAACTATCTTTGTGAACCCGACGCAGTTTGGCCCGAGCGAAGATTTCGGGCGCTATCCGCGCACGTTTGACGCCGACTGCGCCCTGGCGCATGCAGCAGGCGCAGAAGCGGTCTTCGCTCCCGCCGTCGAAGAGATCTATCCGGAGGGCGCGGCCACCTTTGTTGATGTGGAAGGCATCGGCGATCGACTCGACGGCCAATCGCGCCCAGGGCACTTTCGCGGAGTGGCCACGGTGGTTGCCAAGCTGTTGATTGCCGCTGAGCCCGATCAGGCCTTCTTCGGCCAGAAGGATGCCGCGCAGGTTGCCGTGCTGCGCCGGATGGTCACCGATCTGCGCCTCGCAACACACCTGATCGTGTGCCCGATCGTGCGTGAAGCCGATGGACTGGCGCTCAGCTCGCGCAATGTTTATCTCTCTTACGAAGAGCGCGCTCAGGCGCTGGTCCTCAGCCGCGCTATTCGGCGCGTGGAAGAACTGGTTGCAACGGGTGAGCGACGGCCGGGGATGCTGCTGGAGGCGGCGCGCGAAGTCTTCTCGACTGCGCCGGCGGTCCGCATCGACTACGTTGAGTTGGTAGACGGGGCAACGCTGCTGCCGGTCGAAACGGCATGCGCCGGCTCGCTTTTTGCCGTTGCCGCCTGGGTGGGCTCAACGCGTCTGATCGACAACACGATCCTCCGGTAAAAACACCGTTGCGCGCGCCCAGCCTGAGGCTGCAAGCTGGATGCAATGCCGGAACTGCCCGACATCTCTGCCTACATTGCAGCGCTTGAGCCCCGCATCGTGGGGCAGCGGCTTGAGCGCGTGCGGCTGGCCTCGGCCTTTCTGCTGCGCACGGTCGACCCGCCCATTGCGGCAGTCGAAGGGAAGACGGTTCGCGAGCTGCGCCGCGTCGGCAAGCGCATCGCCATCGGCGTAGAATGCGATCTCTGGCTCGTGCTTCACCTGATGATTGCTGGACGCCTCCACTGGAAGCCGCCGCAGGCGAAGCTTGCCGGCAAGAACGCTCTTGCGGCTTTCGATTTCGCCTCGGGCTCACTTGTGCTGACCGAGGCAGGTTCGAAGCGGCGCGCTTCACTGCACGTGCTGCGCGGCGAAGACGGCCTGCGCTCGGCCGATCCCGGCGGCATTGAGATATTCGACACCGACCTCGCGGGCTTTCGCGCTGCACTCACGCTTGAGAATCGCACCCTAAAGCGCGCGCTCACTGACCCTCGCCTTATCAGCGGCGTTGGCAACGCATATTCAGATGAGATTCTGCACGCCGCGCAACTCTCGCCTATCACTCTCACGCACAAGCTCAGCGACGAAGAGTGGGCACGGCTCTTTGCGGCGACGCGCGCGACGCTTACCGCGTGGATCGACCGGTTGCATACGGAAGCGGAAAAGAGCTTCCCGGAAAAAGTGACCGCCTTTCGCCCGGAGATGGCTGTGCACGGGCGCTATGGTCTGCCCTGCCCGCGCTGCGGCGAGAAGGTGCAGCGCATTCGCTATGCCGACAACGAAACCAACTATTGCGCGCGCTGCCAGACGGGCGGCCGTGTGCTCGCCGACCGCAGCCTCTCGCGGCTGCTGGGCGCCGACTGGCCTCGCACACTGGACGAGCTCGAGGCTCTAAAGCGCCGTTAATGGTGTTGTCGAAAAGGTAATTGAAGAATGGCCCACAAACCGCTCAGAACCAGGTAGCTCGATGATATGTTTCAAACCGTTCACCGAATTTCTCACGAAGAAGATGATGCTCTTTGTAGGCGTTTCTGATCTGGAGCGGCAACATGATTACAAGCGGCAGTAACACGTACCACTTATGGAACGCGAGCGCAATTCCACAGATTGTTAAATCGACGAAAAGGTACATGGGGTGCCGCAGGCGAGAGTACAGGCCGTGCGTTACCAGTTCCTTCGCCTTGGGAGTCACGGAAAACGACTTCCCTAATTGCGTGCGCGCGAGTTGCGCCAGTGAAGCGGAAATAATAGCAAGCGTCACTCCAGCATAAGTCTGAACATTCATCTAGCTTTTCCTCAATCTCTGCGTGGGTCCGAGTCTACTCTTGTTAAAGGGGGAGGCGCACTTTTGCGGGCTCCTATCTCCTAACCCCGCCGCAATTCGACACTGGCCCGGCCGTTTGCTAGACTTTAGAGAGACTGCCGGTCTGGGTGAAGCCTCCCTGGACTTGTGTCCCGTGCCGAAGTGGCGGAATTGGCAGACGCGCATGGTTCAGGTCCATGTACTCGCAAGGGTGTGGGGGTTCGAGTCCCTTCTTCGGCACCAGCAATGCTTATCTTCCGGTCAATTTACTTAGAGTAAGGATGAGCCGCCCTCGGGTGGTTCGTTGTGTTTGCGGGGATTTCTTCTCACTATCGAAGAAGCGCGCAGGAGGCGATTTCACGCGGCGTCGCTGGGATGGATCGGGTGCTGGAGCGGGTGATGTTGCATCGGCTGCGCCGTTTTTTTCCTTAATCGCAAGGACTGAATATTCTGATTGATTTCCGCGCCGGTGAGCATGCCGAGGGCGCCCCAATTGAGCCAGATGGCGAGAGCGATCGGCGTTGCCATTGTTCCATAGAACAGGTCGAGCTTTCCCGCTCCGAATTTGTGAAAGTAGAAACTGATTCCCCATGAGAGTGCCATCCAGATGGAGGCGGCGACGACGGCGCCCGGGATGGTGACCCGCTCGCTGAGAGGAACGTTGGGCGCCAGGATGTAGAGCATCTCGACGGCGGCGAAGGTGAAGAGCGCGGTGACGGACCATTGCATGAGTGGCCAGATGCGAATCCAGACTGATTGGACTGGGATGACCTGCGAGATCAGCGATTCGAGGACCGGGCCGGCCAGAGTGAGTGTGACCCCGAGAATGAGCAGCACGCCAACGCCGAAGGCCAGGCCAAAGGCGAGGACCCGGTTGGTCCAGACTCGGCGCGGCCTCTTGACCTCATAGGTCATGTCGAGTCCGGCGATAATTCCCTTGACGCCCTTGGATGTGAGCCAGAGGGTCGAGATGATTCCAAACGAGAGCAGCCCGCCGCGATGCGCGCCAACGGTGCTGAGTATTTCGTGGGCGATTGTGGTTTGCTCGCCAAGTTTCGGAATGATATTGCCGAGGAATGAAGTTGCGACCGCCGTCCCATCCTGCAGCGGCAGATAGCCGATGACCGCCATGATGAGCATCAGGCCAGGGAAGAAAGACAGCAACAGATAGTAAGCCAAGCCGGCGGCGGCGAGGTGAAGATGCTTGCGCTCGAGATTGAGCAGCGTTGACTTGATGACTGCGACTGCGTCCCGGAAAAACCTCATTTCGCTCAACCCCCGCAGCGCCTACTCAAACCTGTCATGCCGCGCTTTCGATTCTGCTGAGGGCGTCGAGTTCCGGCTGCGATACGAAGAGGTTCATGCCCAGTTGCTCGGCCAGAAACTTCGCGACTAACTGGCCCTTGACACTGTTGCCGGCTGCATCGAGAGGCGGGGCGAAGGTTCCCAGTGCCCCCTTGCCGGGCGCCACGGCGACGATGCCGCCCCCGATGCCACTCTTGCCGGGCAGACCTACGTCGAAGAGCCAGTCGCCGGAGGTTTCATAGAGGCCGGCAGTCGCCATCACCGCCAAGGGCAAACCGGCAGCTCGCGGCATCGACGACCTGCTCGCGCGTCAGCGGGTTCAATCCGCCGTCGGCCAGCGTCGCGCCCATTACGGCGAGGTCCTTTGCGGAGACGTTAAGCGAGCACTGCCAGGTGTAGAGATCGGTTGTCTCAGCGGGATCGAGATCAATGCGGCCCAGGCTCTGCAGCATTTGCGCAATCGCCTGATTGCGGTTGTTGGTCTTCATCGCGGACTCGTAGACCTCGGCGTTGAGGGGTAGCGCGCGGCCGGCGAAGCGCGAGAGGCCGTCGTGAATAAACCCGATCCTCTCATCGCGGGTTGCGCCGGGCACCATGCTGGTGGTGGCCATGGCTCCGGAGTTGACCATGGGGTTTGTGCGGCCATCGGCGCTGCGCTCGATGGCAGCAAGCGAGTTGAACGGAAACCCGGTGCTGTTGACGCCGAGTTTCTGCCGCGACTGCTCCGCACCAAGGGCCTGACAGACGAGCGCGAAGATAAACGGCTTGGAAACGCTCATGATCGCGAATTCGTAGTCGGAGTCGCCGACTGAATAAACATTGCCGCTGGTGGCAACCAGGCATGAGCCGAACAGAGCTGCTGGGAACCCGTGCAAGCGCGGGATAAACGTCTGAGTTCGCACCTTCCTGATTTGATTTGAAGCGCTCGTGTGCCTCGGTCAACAACTCGCGAACCTGATCGGGAGAAGGCAGATGCCCCGTTGAGATATACGATCCTTGCCTGGAAGTCGTCTGCTGCCGCGCGGTCATCGATGGCTCCTTCTGTGATTTGTCGACGCAAGGATTTGCGATCAAGCTGAGCGCTTCGCCGCGATTGGAATGCGCACTGGCTCGACCGGCCGTGTGAGATTTTCCGGCCTCAGAATCTCGGCAAGCTTTTCCTTTGTGAGCAGTCTCTTCTCAAGAACGAGATCGGCGACGCCGCGCCCGGTGCGCAAGGCCTCCTGCGCGATCTCTGTCGCGTTGGTATAGCCGATATAGGGATTGAGCGCGGTCACGAGGACGATGGAGCGATCCATGTGCTCCTGAAGCCGCTCGCGGTTCGCCGTGATTCCGCTTACGCATCGTCTGGCGAGGGTGAGGCATCCGTTGCGCAGGTGCGTCAGGCTCTTGAAGATGCTGTCGGCGACGATGGGCAAGAAAGCATTGAGCTGCAATTGCCCAGCCTCGGCCGCGAAGCTGACCGTGACATCGTTGCCGATTACTTCGAAGGCGATCTGATTGACCACCTCGGGGATCACGGGGTTGACCTTGCCCGGCATGATGCTCGAGCCCGCCTGCACTGGGGGCAAATTGATTTCGCCAAGCCCAGCGCGAGGGCCGGAAGAGAGCAGCCGCAGGTCATTGCATATCTTCGAAAGCTTGACCGCAACGCGTTTCAGCACGCCGGATAGCTGCACGAATACGCCAGCGTCCTGTGTGGCCTCGACAAGATTTTTCGCGGTCACAAAGGGGATGCCGGTGATCTTTGCCAGATGCTTGCGCACCTGTTCTGCGTATCCAGGGTGAGCGGTGATCCCGGTGCCGATCGCCGTCGCGCCCATGTTGATCTCGCAGATGAGGTGTGATGCCTCGCGCAGCCGCTCAATATCTTCAGCGAGCATGACGGCGTAGGCTGAGAACTCCTGGCCGAGCGTCATGGGCACAGCGTCCTGCAACTGCGTGCGTCCCACTTTCAGCAGATCCTTGAATTCGCGATGCCTTGGCCTGGAACGCCTTGCGCAGCTCGTCCATCGCGTCAATGAGCCGATGGATCGCAAACCAGCCCGCGACCTTGAGCGCAGTGGGAACGACGTCATTGGTGCTCTGCCCCATGTTCAGGTGCTCATTGGGATGGAGGACGTCATAGCTGCCGCGCGCTTTGCCCATGAGCTCAAGCGCGCGGTTTGCGATCACTTCATTGGCGTTCATGTTGGTGGACGTGCCAGCGCCGCCCTGAATCACGTCAACCACAAACTGATCGTGCAGAGCGCCTTCTCGAATCTCTTCGCAGGCGGCGACGATGGCTTTGGTCCGCTCTGCGTCGAGCAGTCCAAGATCGTGGTTGGCAAGCGCGGCAGCCTCTTTTACGCAGGCGAGTGCATTGATGAGGTCTGGGTAGATCGAGATCGGAGTGCCGCTGATGGCGAAATTCTCTACGGCACGCAGCGTATGCACGCCGTAGTAGGCAGCGGCAGGAACCTCGCGTTCGCCGAGCAGGTCGCGTTCGGTGCGGGTGGAGTTTGCGGCGACCTTCTTCATGCAGCCTTTGCGCCTTTCTTCGCCGATTCCTTGCTCTTCGAAGCCATATCGGCTAATTCCTCGAGGTAGACAATCGCGGTTTCAATGCCGCGATGAAACATCTCGATGCTGTAGTGCTCATTGGCGGCGTGCAGTCCGTCGCTGTCGAGACCGTAGCCCATCATGACGACGGGAATCTTCATCATGTCGTAGATGTCCGCGACGATTGGGATGCTGCCGCCTCCACGCGTGAAGACCGGCTTGTGCCCCCATGCCTTTTCGTAAGCGCGTGCAGCGGCCTGCATCTCAGGCAGATCGAAGGGGATGAGCGCAGGCTTTCCCTTGGTCAGCAGGGTTACGCTTACCTTGACGGTGGGCGGCGCAATGGATTCGATGTGCTTCTTGAGCAGCTTGTAGATCTTGTCCGGGTCCTGATTGGCGACGAGGCGCGAGCTCAGCTTGGCGCCGGCTTTGGCGGGAATGATCGTCTTCGGCCCCGGTCCGGAGTAGCCGCTCCACATGCCATTGATGTCGAGCGTTGGGCGCGCGGAGACACGCTCGCGAATGCTGTATTTCGTGTCGCCCCAGGTGGCGGGAACGCCTGTGGCTTCCTTGAACTGCGCTTCGGTGAGCGCATTTTTCGCGATCATCTCGCGCTCTTGCGCGGTCAACTCGACGACATCGTCGTAGAAGCCGGGTACTGCGATGGTGTTGTCGGGCTTGTAGAGTTTGCCGAGAATTTCGACGAGCGCGAGAGCGGGATTGTGGGTTGCGCCTCCCCAGAAGCCGCTGTGCAGATCGTCTCTTGGCCCCTCGACTTCAACCTGAATGTAAGTCATGCCGCGCAGGCTGTGGGTCACGGCGGGCTCTTCCATCTTGCGCATCGAAGAATCGCTAATGACGCACACATCGGACTTGAGCATGTCGAGGTTTGCCTTGATGAAGGGGGCCAGATGCGGCGACGATATTTCTTCTTCGCCTTCGATCAGAAACTTCATATTGACCGGCACGCTGCCGTTGGTTTCGAGGTACGACTCGAGCGCCTTGACGTGAATAAAGAGCTGCCCCTTGTCGTCGGTAGCACCACGCGCGTAGATCTTTCCATCCTTCTCGACCGGCTCAAAGGGCGGAGTCTTCCAGCCGTCCTCCATCTTGGCCGGAACCACGTCATAGTGGCCGTAGACGAGTACAGTTGGCTTGTCGCGGCCAGCGCCCATCCACTCGGCGTAGACGACGGGATGGCCGCCGGTCGGCATCACCTTTGCGCTGGTGAGGCCAATCGAATGCAGGTGCGCCGCAAGCCACTCCGCGGTGCGCTTTACGTCCGCTGGCGTAGGCTGCGTCCCCGCTGAGGCTGGGGAAGCGCAGAAACTCGTGCAGTTCATGCCGAAACCGCTCAGCGTGGTCACGGGAATACTTGCGCGCTTTCTCGCTGGATTGAGCCATACGGGTTCCGCCTCCTGCTGCTGCTCTATGTACGTCTGTTCCAGGCCGGCTTGCTATGCGGCCTGGCTGCGAGTGCCGCGGGCCCTGTTCTCGGCGCGCGCGATGAGAAAATCGGCAAGCAACGGCACGGGACGGCCGGTCGCGCCCTTCGCTTCGCCGGAAACGGCATTTGTGCCGGCGATATCGAAGTGCGCCCACTTGAACTTATCGGCGAAGCGCTTGAGGAAGCATGCCGCGGTAATGCTGCCGGCGGGGCGGCCGCCGATGTTGCTCATGTCCGCGAAGTTGCTCTTGAGCAGCTCCTGATACTCATCGAACATCGGCAGGCGCCAGGCGTAATCGCCTGTTTCGCTGCTTGATTCGAGCAGTTGTTCCGCGAGCTCATCATCGTTGGCGAAGAGACCGCTGGTGAGATTACCCAGCGCGATGACGCATGCGCCGGTGAGCGTCGCAACGTCGATGACGCATTCGGGATCAAACCGCTCCGCGTATGTGAGCGCGTCGGCGAGGGCCAATCGTCCTTCGGCGTCGGTGTTGAGGATCTCGATCGTCTTGCCGGACATCGAGGTGACAACATCGCCGGGCCGTGTGGCGTTGCCGCCGGGCATATTCTCGACGGCCGGGATGAGCGCCACGACGTTCATCGGCAGTTTGAGACGGGCAACGGACTTGATTGCGCCGAATACGCTGGCCGCACCGCACATGTCGAACTTCATCTCGTCCATGTTGGCGCCGGGCTTCAACGAGATTCCGCCGGTGTCGAAGGTGACGCCTTTGCCCACAAGGACGATGGGCTTGCTTCTCGACCCAGCGCCCTTGTAGTGCATGATGATGAATTTGCTGGGCTGCGCCGAAGCCTGCCCAACGGAAAGCGCCGCTCCCATGCCCAGCTTTTTCATGTCGTCGTGATCGAGTATCTCGACGTCGATCTTGAGCTCTTTGCCAAGGGCTCGAGCCGTATCGGCGAGATACGGCGGATTGCAGATATTGCCCGGCAGATTTCCAAGGTCCCTCGCCAGCGCAAGACCCTCGGCGACTGCGTGGCCACGACGCACGGCAGTGGTGAGTTCGTCATTCACCATGTCTGAAGTGAGTAGTGTCACCTTGCGGGCGCCACGCTTCATGTCCTTTATCTTTTTGTCCGTCTTCGGGCCGGGAGTTTCGAAGCGATAGGCGGCATCGGCGAGCAGCCGGCTTGCCGTCTGTACGCGCCATGCGGATGAACGCCCCGGAGGGCCAACGTCAGCGAGCGTCACCGCGGCGTCGTTTGCGGCGCCGCGGGCGAGCACTCTGGCAGCACCGCTGATGGCATCGCGAAATGCCTTGTCATTGAAGTCGCTCTGCTTGCCCAGGCTAACGAGCAATACGCGCTCTGCCTGGATGCCGGGCACATCGTAGAGCATCAGCGACGAGCCGGGCTTTTCTTCGAGATCACCGCTCTTAACTACAGCGGAGAGGCGCCCGCCCGCCAGACTGTCGATCTTCTGAGCTGAACGCGGAAGCGTGCCATCGGAGAAGACGCCGACGACAAGAACCCCTGTCCTGATTTTTTCCGGGGCCGAGTTTTCCAAATCTATTTCCACTTGAAGACCATTCAGTGTTGATGCCATTTCACGCTCCCGGAGTTTGAGTCTGCGTAATGAGTTGAAGGTCTGCCACTGCTGCCCAGGGTGCCTCGGTCAGAAGCCCCATGGAAGCCGCAGGATCTCCCATAGAACAAGAAAAACTATCCATACGATCTGCACCACGATGACGTAAGGCAGCATCATGGCCACAACGGTTCCCACACCCGCATCTTTTTGATATTTAGAGGCGTATCCAACGATCAATGGGAAGTAGGCCATCATGGGGGTGATCGCATTGGTCGGTCCATCGCCTACTCGATAGGCGGCTAGCACTGCTTCAGGATGCATTCCAAGCCTCATCAACAGCGGCACGAAGACAGGCGCGAAGATAGCCCATTTTGGAATGACCCCGGTGATCAGCAGATTCAGGAGCATGACGACGAAAACGAACCCAACGAGCAACGGAATAGGACCGAGCCCAGCGGCCGAAAGGATATCGCCTACCTTCACAGCCGCGACGGTTGCCATGTTGGTGTAAGTAAAGAGTGCAATGAACTGCGCGATGAAGAAGAACAGGAAAATCAAACCGCCCAGTCCAATTGTGGATTTTTCCATCGCCCTGATGACGTCTGCGTTGCCCTTCATGGTTCTTGCACCGAAACCATAGGCAGCGCCCGCAACCAGAAACACAATCGAAATGAAGACAATCAGACCGTTCATGAACGGTGAGTTGCCCATGATCGCGCCCGTTTCAGCGTCGCGAAGAGGTGCTCCCGGCGGCAGCACCAACAGGCCGAACAGGACCAGCGTCGCAATCAGTCCCCACGTCGCGTATTTCAAGCCTCTCGATTGGTCGGCACTGGAGATCTGGACATCCTCGGCCGACGCACCTTCTTCTGCTTCTATCTCTTTGCTCGGCTTGTAGGGTCCGAGGCGCGGTTCAACCCATTTGTCGGTCATGAATCCGCAAACAAGTGTGAGTAAAATCACCGAAGCCGATGAAAACCAGAAATTCGCCGTCAGGGTAATAGATTGATTGGGATTCATCAGATGAATGGCATCGTTGGTGATCCCCTGGAGAATGCCATCCAACGGCTTAATCAAAATGTTCGCACCGAATACGGAGGCAACCGCGGCGAAAGAACAGGCTAACCCAGTCAATGGATTGCGGCCGACACTGAGAAACGCCGCAGCACCCAGCGGGATCAAAACCAGATAACCGGCATCCGCCGCGATGCTCGATACGATTCCAATGAACACCAGGATATAGGTCAACGCCTTCGCGGGCGCCACTTCCACGAGTTTCCTGATCATGGCTTTGACCAGGCCTGAATACTCGGCAACCCCAACGCCCAGCATCGCCACAATGATCACGCCCAGTGCCGTGAAGTTCATGAAGTTCTTGATCAGGTCCTCGTACATGAACGCAATTCCAGGACCCGATAGAAGACTTTGCACCTTGGTCGTGACTTCTTCCGCTTGATGTGTATCTGGGTTGATCGACTCGTAGGTGACTCCCGATCCCATCAAATAGAAGATATGGGAGAGCACGATGATCACAGCGATCAGCAAAATGAAAATAACTGCTGGATGAGGGACTTTGTTTCCTACCCTCTCAATTGTATCCAGCATCTTTTCCATTCCCGACTTCGCCGGCTTGACCGGCCTCGGCGATGCCATTGGATGTGCCTTCGCATGGTCAGCCATGGTTTTACGCTCCTAAGTCATCGGTGAGGCAGGACGGCCGCGACGAGAGTTCATCGAGGCCGTCATAGCGTGGTCGATCCGATCGCGGGTGATGGATTCGTTGATCACGCCGCCTTTTCAAGCACTTCGCGCAGGGCGTTCTCATCTTCTTTATTGAGAGAGGTCTGAAATACTTTCCCTTTGCCGGCAAATTGCTTCAAACCATCGAGGACTTTGTCGCTGCTCGCTTTTTTGAGCAAAACGAATAGCGCGGAAGATCCTGGTTTGATTGAGCTTCCGACATCGCGCATCATCTGATCGTCAATGCCAATGTCGTGAAACCTGGAAGCGAGCGCCCCGGCGCCGGCGCCGACCATGGCGCCGAGGAACGGGTTAAGAAAGAGCAAACCAATAAGCATGCCCCAGAAACCGCCGCCGACCGCACCTGCTGTGGTAAGACTAACGGCCTGATGCAGCTTGATTTTGCCTTGTAGATCGCGGGTTACGACAACAGCATCTTCCATTTCAACGAGATATTGCTTCTGCATCTTCGCCAAGGCTGCGCGCATTTCAAATGCAGTCGACTCATCCTCAAATACAACGGCTACAAGTGTGCCCATGGGCTGGCTCCTCTCGCGTTTGAATAGATCGATTGTGGATGCTTGCTGGACAACGAGGGCAACACGCCGGAGCTAAGGCAACTTGTCGAAGCAGAAGAAACTCAAAAGAAGGGATAATCTCTAAAAACCGGGGGGAGAACTAACTGCCGATTTGATCTTCTTCGCATCGCAATGGTTGCCCGCCAAAACACTCCAATGCAGCTTTTCAATTTAACGACAGGAACTGTTTTCATTACCCGTGAGTTTTGCGTGTTGATACAGTGTTATGTCGCTGCTTGATGAAGTGAACTGTCGCTTATTGCCGGAGACTGAAGATTTACTGAGTTAAGGAATCTTTGTTGAAGCGAATACCCTCCGTAGTTAGTAACTTCCTTAATTTCGCGGGAGCGGACGGAGCAGAACGCGAATCATCGCGGCGTTGAATTGCAAGTTGTCTGATTCGTGTTCGCGGGCAGCATGGCATCGGAATTGAGCATCAAATCGCACCAGCAAGCTCACCCCAGGCTAGTGGCTGAGGCGGTCCTCAAGAAATGCCATTAGCGGCCCCAAAGCTTCACGCGGCTCCAAGCTCTACCTAGACCATGTTGCGGACGGCCTTCAGCCACTGGGGGCTCGTCACGCAGTACTCATCTCATTTCCCGATCTCACTTCACCACTCGATTTATTTCGGGTGGCGCGCGATGTCTTCAACGACCTGAAGGGAGAATGGTTATGCAAAGGCCATGGAAGACGCTTTGGCTGCTCTTTTTTGTGCTGCTGATTTGCAATGCGACACGGAGCGTAGCGCAGGAAGGTCAGGACGTTCAGCAGGAGAAGATTCGCAAGCTGCAGGATCAGATGGATCAACTGCGGCAGCAAATGAGCCTGATTCAGTCTCAACTGGATGCGCTGAGCGGCGAGAAACTTCCTCACACCGGATCGATTGAGACCACGCCGCCACCGCCGCCGCCCATGCTGCCGCTCATCACTGAAAAGGAACAGGATCGTGCCGCGTCGGAGGCAACCAGGCAGCATCAGACATTCAATCAGGATGAGGAAGCCGCGCCGCGCCTCTACAACGCGCCGCTGGAAATCGATCTACCTGGATTCTTCCACCTGCCTGGCACGCAGACCATGCTGAAGCTCGATGGATCGATACGCACCGATCTCATTTATGATCCGACGACTACGGGACTTCCAGATTCGTTCGTAACTTCATCGATTCCGATTCCGCGGCTATCCGGCTCTGACTTCAACACGAGCATCCGGGGAAGCCGTTTCATGACGGACTTTCGCATTCCGGTTGGCCACAGCGGCCAGGTGCGAACCTTCCTGCAACTGGACTTCTTCGGTCCCAATGGGACGACTGCGCCGCGATTGCGCCATTTTTACGCGCAGCTCGATAACCTTCTGGTGGGCCAGACGTTTTCAAACTTCATGGATCCGGATGCGTTTCCGGATACGCTCGACACGCAAGGGCCGAATGCAGGCATCAGCGTTCGTATTCCTCAGGTTCGATATGGATTTGGCTTTGGCGAAGGATCGAGCCTGTATTTTTCGCTGGAAACGCCCTCGTCCAACATCGACTTCCTGGTCGACGGCGAGCCCGCAATTGCAAAAACCCCGGCTCCGGATGGCACCGTTCGTTTTCATCAGGAGTGGGAACGCGGGCATATCCAGCTGGCAGCAGATTTTCGCGACTTGTCCGCGAAGTTGCCGGAAGGACTGGGAAGCGAGTCGGTTCTTGGATGGGGCCTGAATGCCACAAGCGAGATGAGCATCGTTGGGCTTGATACGGCTGTCGTGCAAGTCGCCTATGGCCACGGAATGGCGCGCTATGTGGGCGACACGGCAGGTCTCGATCTGGATGCGGCGCCGAAGAGCGATACAAATCTTTCGCTGCGTGCCCTCCCCCTGTTTGCAACATATGGCAGCTACCAACATTACTGGAAACCGTCGTTCCGGTCGAACGCGACCTTCAGCTTCGTGCAGGTATCCAACACGGAGTTTCAGCCGATCGGAACTTATCACAAGGCTACCTATTCGTCGGCAAACATGATCTGGAATCCGCTGGGCACGCTGGATCTGGGCGTGGAGTTCCTCTACGGGTGGGTCGGAGACAAAGGTGGCTTTCATTCTGAAGTGCCCCGTATTCAGTTCACCGGCAGATACACGTTTGTAAAGCTGCATAAGGAAGAACACGCTCCATAGCAGAAGCGAGCCCATACGGATGGCGAAATCCGCCGGATCGATCTCGACTTCAGCGTTAACAAAGCAGGAATCGCACATGACCATGCTTACAAATGAATTGCCCGCAGAACTTCCGGCTTCCGATCGGGCGCCGTGCCTTTCGCTCTACCAGCCCACGCACCGGCATCATCCGGATAACCAGCAGGATCCGATTCGCTATCGCAATCTTGTGAAGGAGTTGAAGCAGTCTCTCGAAGAGAAGTATCCGGCGCGGGAGATCAAGCCTCTACTGGAACCGCTCGAGGAGCTGGCGGACGAGCGGGAGTTCTGGAACCATACGCAGGACGGGCTCGCAGTGTTGCGCGCGCCTGGGTTGTTCCGCATTTATAAACTCCAGAGGCCTGTGCAGGAGCTGGCCGTTGCGGCCGACAGCTTTCACACAAAGCCCCTTCTCCGGATTCTTCAGTCCGTGGACCGCTACCAGGTGCTTGGCCTGAGCCGAGGGGCGGTTAAGCTCTTCGAGGGCAATCGGGATGCCCTCGATGAGATCGATCTCGAGGCGGAGGTTCCGCGCACCCTGCAGGATGCGCTGGGTGACAAAGTGACCGAGTCGCATCAGACGGTGGTTTCGCATGGAGGCGGAACGATGCGTTTCGGCCAGGGTGGCCGCAAGGACGAAACGGACATCGACACGGAGCGCTACTTCCGCGCGATCGACCGTGCCATTCTCGATCACCACTCACGGCCTTCGGGCTTGCCGCTGATGCTGGCCGCGCTGCCGGAGCACCACAGTCTCTTCCGCAAGATCAGCCGGAATCCTTTCCTGATGAGCGAGGCGATCGACGTCCATCCAGATGCCGTTTCGATGGACGAGCTTCGCGAACGCGCCTGGCGGGCCGTTGAGCCGCGCTATCTCGCTCGCCTCAGCCAGCTGACAGACGAATTCGGGCAGGCAAAGCCAAAGGGCCTCGCGGACGATCGATTGACGCAGATAGCAATGTCCGCTCTATCGGGAAGAGTCACAACGCTGTTGATTGAAGCCAACCGGGAGATTCCGGGCCATCTTGACGAGGCCACCGGACGCGTTGAGGCCGCCGACATCAGCCATCCAAAAGTAGATGATCTGCTTGATGACCTCGGTGAACTGGTCTTGAAGAGAGGCGGAGAAGTCGTGGTCGTTCCCACAGAGCGGATGCCGACAGAAACCGGCGCTGCCGCGATCTACCGCTACTAGGCGACGAGTTCGCGATGGATCCAGCCACGTCAAAACTTTTCGAGGGATCCGCGAGCGAAGAATCGCGGCCGTCGATGGCCAACGTCAGTGTCGTCGCGCCAGGGCCGCAGGCAAAAGAATCGCAGTTGCAAGAGCGCGGGTTCTCTTATTGGACTCTTCTTGCTCTGACCGCAGGAGCGCTCTATCTCGCTTACATCATTTATCGTCCATTCCTCAAAGTACTCTTCCTGGCGCTGGTCTTAACCATCGCATTCTGGCCCGTCGACAAGTGGCTCTCGCGACATATACGCAACAAGACCGCAAGGGCGATGGCGACAACAGTCTCCGTCGTGTTTGTGATCATACTGCCGTTGTTGTTCGTCAGCCTCAATCTTGCCTCAGAAGCAGCAAGTGTGTACGGATTTGTGATGCAGAAGACGGCAGGCAACTGGTCTGGCCATTTGGCGTGGCTGACTGAAGGGGTTGATAAAATATCGGCGCGAACCGGAATCCCTGTGGTGCAGATCAGGTCAGTGATTACAACACGGGTGCAGGGATTGGGTGCGTGGCTCGTGGGAATTGTGGGCTGGACGGCTCGCGGCTTCGGGCAACAGGTGGGCACAGCGATTCTTACTCTGCTCATCATGTTTTTCTTCCTGCGCGATATGGAAAAGTTCACCCGCGGCATGGCGCGGTTCCTGCCGCTGCCAGAGGGATGCGTGCTTCAACTGGGCGAGACGTTGCGCGCCACGGTCGTCTCCAATGTCTATGGCATGGTCGCGGTGGGATTGATCCAGGGCACCCTCGTCGCAATCGGCTGGTGGATGACCGGACTGCGCTCGCCGCTTTTGTGGGGAGCCATCGCCGCGCTCTTCTCGTTTGTGCCGCTGGTTGGGCCCTCGCTCATCTGGTGGCCGGGAGTGTTTGTGCTGGCAACGCAGAGCCGCTGGATCGCCGCTGCAACGCTGCTGGTCTGGGGGGTCGTCGTGGTGTCTTCGGCCGACTATATCGTGAGACCAAGATTTGCCGGCGGCGGCGCGAATGCGAATACCCTGCTGGTCCTGCTCTCTCTGCTGGGAGGATTGAAGGCCTTTGGCGCCGTCGGCATCATTGCCGGACCCGTCGTGTTGTCAATTGTCACCGCCCTTGTGAATATGGTGGCGAGTTCATCGGCGAGTTCGACGAAGACGAAGTGAGATCGGTCAGCTTGTCCTGGCCGCCGCTTCCTTGCAGGGACTCCAGTTGATGACGTGATACACGGCCGGCGTGGTGCCCACGTTTCTGAAGCCATGCAGGCTGTTGGACGCGTTGAAGACCACAGAGCCCGGGCCGACTTTGATCCATTTGCCATTCGAAAGCGTCTCGCACTCTCCTTCACGCAGGATGATCAATTCCTCATTCACATGCCGGTGCGGTGGATGCGAGGCAAGACCGGGATTAAGCGTGCTGACGTGCATCTCCAGTTGATCGAGTGTCGCCGTCGGGCCTTTGTAGAGTGAACGAACCTCGCCCGTTGCGGTCTTTACCGGCTTCATCTCATCCCATTCGAACACTGTTGGCCCGAGCACAGGCTTTGTGTCGTCGGCGTGGGCGAAGGATTCAACCAGCGCCGGAAATGCAAGCAGGGCGGCAACCGCACTACGCCGTGAGATCTCCATTGGAACTCCTCTCCTAAGTGAGCACGCACGGCTGATGTCGCAGGCGCGCTAATCCTTCAACGTGACGAACTTCGCGTTGCGCTGGGCTTTGATAACCAGCTCGGCGGCGAGCAGGCATTGCTGCTGATCCTGCGCGATGTGGGTGCGGTTCACGATATCGGCGACAAACTCCGGCCCGAAGGGAAGTGACATCTGGTTGCAGTCGATAAAGCGCGCATTTTTACCATCCACGATAAAGAGGTTGTTACCCTGCTTGCTGACCGCAACATTGATGTACTTGCGTACCTCGATATAGCCTTCGGTTCCGAGAATGAAGAGGCGCCCATCGCCCCACGTGCCGAGGCCATCGGGGGTGAACCAGTCGAGCCGCACGTAGCCAAACCCGCGGTCGCCGCGTAGAACCATATCGCCGAAGTCCTGGAAGCGCGGATGTTCGGGGTGGCGCACGTTCGCAATCTGCGACTCGGCCACTTCGGCTTCTTTCGAGCCGGTGTAAAAGAGGAACTGGTCCACCTGGTGCGAACCGATATCGCAGAGGATGCCGCCGTATTGCTCAGGTATCCAGAACCAGTCGGGCCGTCCCGATCCGCCGCCGGCATCGCCCCTGTGCTGAAAGATCTGGTGCGGCGCGATGTTGATCGTCTGAATCACCTTGCCGATGGCCCCCTGCTGCACCAGCTTACCGGCGTAGACGGCGGCTCTCACCTCGAGGCGCTCGCTGTACATGATGGCATAGATGCGTTTCGTTTCGGCGATTGTTCTGCGCACTTCGGCGAGTTGCTCGAGCGTGGTGATGCCGGGCTTGTCCGAGAGATAGTCCTTGCCGTGCCGCATCACGCGGATGCCCAGGGGCGCGCGCTCGTTAGGGATCTGCGAGCTGAGCACGAGCTGGATCGAGGGATCGTTGAGGATCTCTTCCTGAGTTTTGACGATCTTCACATCCGGAAAGCGCCTGGTGAAGGCCGCCAGTTTGTCCGGCTCACCGCCCCACACGGCGACAAGCTCGCCGCCGCCGCGTTGAACCGCTCCCACCATGCCGTAGATGTGATCGTGGCTGATGCCGCATACGGCAAATTTGATGTGGTACCGGGGAGCGACTTCGTTCTGCGCAGGCAAAACGGCATCTTCAATGACACTGCCCGATTCTGCGAAAGAAGAGCCCTGCGTCAGCCCCGTCATCATAGCGATCGATCCAAGCGAGCCAGCACGCATAAGAAAGTCGCGGCGGCCAATGAGCCAGCTGGTCATTCCACCTCCATCCAGAGAACGTACGATTCTGATTTTGATTGTCGCCGCAAAATTATTCTTCGAAGGCGCACCTGTCAAGCGGGCGCGACGACTCGCGATCGGCGTTGCGCCGCAAGTCAGATCTCTTGAAACACTGCGCGCGCTGCTTCGATGGTCGCATCCACTTCAGCCTGGCCATGAGCAGCGCCGACAAATGCAGCTTCGAACTGCGAGGGAGGCAGCCACACTCCCTGCTCCAACATGCCGCGGTGAAAGCGGCCGAAGGCTGCATTATCAGATTGTGCGGCCTCGTCGTAATTCGTAACCGGACCTTCGTTGAAGAACCACGTCCACATGGAACCCACGCGATTGAGCGTGAGCGGAACGCCGGCACGGTCTGCCTCGCGCGCAACGCCTTCGGCTATGGCCTTCGTGGTCGCTTCCAGTTGCGGGTAGAGGGTGCTTGCGTGTTCCTGCAGATAGCTGATGGTCGCAAGGCCCGCGGCCATGGCCAGCGGATTGCCGCTGAGCGTGCCGGCCTGGTAAACGGGGCCCAGCGGAGCGAGCATATCCATATACCTGCGCTTACCACCGAAGACACCGACGGGCAGACCGCCGCCGACGATCTTGCCGAGGGTTACGAGATCTGCATCGAGGTTGTAGAGCCCGAGCGCCCCTCCCAGAGCAACGCGGAAGCCAGTCATCACCTCATCCACGATAAGCAGCGCGCCCTCGCGCAGCGTGAGAGCGCGCAGACCTGCAAGATAGCCCGGCATTGGCGGAATGCAGCCGGCATTGCCAACGACCGGCTCGAGGATGATCGCGGCAATCCTGCCGGGGTGCGCGTCGAAAGCTGCTTCGACCGCGGCAAGATCGTTGAAAGGCAGGGCGTGCGTCAGCGCGGCTACCTCTTCAGGCACGCCGGCGGATCCGGGAATGCCGAAGGTTGCAACGCCGGAGCCGGCCTTTATCAGCAGGCCGTCGGCATGGCCGTGATAACAGCCTTCAAACTTGATGATCAGTTTGCGGCCAGTGGCGGCGCGCGCCACGCGAATCGCCGACATGGTGGCCTCGGTGCCGGAGCTGACAAAGCGCAGCTTTTCGATCGCGGGATAGCACGCCACAATGCGCTCGGCCAGATCGGCTTCAGACGCGGTGGACGCGCCGAAGCTAGCGGATTTGCGCGCAGCCAGCTCGATGGCTTCGACCACGGGCGCGAAGGCATGCCCGAGAATCATCGGTCCCCATGAGCCGAAGTAGTCAATATAGCGATTGCCGTCTGCGTCGACGAGCCAAGCGCCTTCAGCCCGCTCGACAAAGGGCGGAGCTCCGCCGACGGCGCGAAAAGCCCGAACCGGCGAGTTAACCCCGCCGGGAAAGTAACTCTCCGCCCGCTGCTCAAGGGCGTGGGAACGGGCTCGGGTGGGCGTGGGAACGTTTGAGCTCATCTCCCGTTCAGTATAGAAGCCTGCAAGATGCTGATCGCACAGGTGGATTTTTGAACAGGCAGCCCGTCAGAGGCCCGGTTCGACGCCCGTCCAATTCCTGCTAAAATCGAGCTTTCCGCCCGTCGTCCCGGCGTAAATCTTATCCTTAGAAAGCCCATTGTGCCCGACGAGACCAAAACCAGACCCGTGACATACGCCGATGCCGGCGTCGATATCTCCCGCGGCGACCGGGCCAAGGAACGCATCAAGTACCTGGCGCAGAAGACCTTTAATCGCAATGTGCTTGGCGGCATTGGCGGTTTCGGCGCGCTCTTCCGGCTCGATCTGCAACGATGGAAGAATCCGATCCTGGTGAGCTCGGCCGATGGCGTCGGCACAAAGCTCAAGATTGCCTTTGAGCTGGGCGTGCATCACACGGTGGGCGCCGACCTCGTGAACCATTGCGTGAACGACATCGCGGTGCAGGGCGCAACACCGCTTTTCTTTCTTGACTACCTGGCCAGCGGCAGGCTTGACCCTGAAGTGACGGAGAGCGTGGTGAGTGGTCTGGCCGACGCGTGCAAGGCGAATGGCTGCGCGCTGATCGGGGGCGAAACCGCGCAGATGCCCGGCTTCTATGCCGATGGCGAATACGATTTGGCAGGATTCATCGTGGGCGTGGTCGATCGCGACAAGATGGTGACCGGCGTGGGAATCAAGGCCGGCGATGTGCTGATCGGGCTACCATCGACGGGGCTGCATACCAATGGCTACTCGCTCGCTCGCAAGCTGCTGTTTGAGGTGGCGGGTTACAAGCCAACGCAGTATGTCACGGCCATCAAGGAAAAAGCCGGCGCGGCGCTGATGAAGACGCATCGCAGTTATCTGCATGTGATCCAGAAGCTGGTAGCCGCCGGGCTCACAACCGGCATGGCGCACATCACCGGCGGGGGCATCACTGAAAATCTACCTCGCATCCTGCCGAAAGGCATCGAGGCGCAGGTGGAGCTGGGCTCATGGCCGGTGCTGCCGATCTTCGATCACCTGCGCGAGCTTGGCCAGGTTTCGCAGGAGGAGATGATGCGCACCTTCAATATGGGTGTCGGCCTCATCGCGGTGATTCCGGCGGCGAAGTTTACCCGCGCGAAGAGCCTGCTTGACCGTGCCGAAGAGAAGTTCTACGTGATCGGCCGCGTGGTGAAGGGCGACCGCCGGGTCCACTACACATGAGTGATGCGAAGCCCGTGCGGCTGGGAATTCTCATCTCAGGCCGGGGATCGAATTTCGTCGCAATTGCTGCGTCGATTCGCGAGGGCCGCCTGCCCGGTGTGCAGGTGGGCGTGGTCATCTCAAACGTGGCCGATACGCTCGGTCTTGCTGCTGCGCATGACCTCGGGCTTCCGCATGAAGTGTTTGTATCAAAGGGCCGTACGCGAAGGGATCATGACGCGGACGTTGCCGCGTGTCTGCGCAGGCACAAGGTCGATCTGGTCTGCCTGGCGGGATATATGCGTCTGCTCTCACCGGAGTTCATCGCCGCCTTCCCGGACCGGATCATCAATATTCACCCGTCGCTGCTGCCGGCCTTCCCAGGGCTCGACGCGCAAAAGCAGGCCTTTGACTATGGCGTGACGGTTGCCGGATGCACGGTGCACTTTGTCGACGAGCATCTTGATCACGGCACCATCATCCTGCAGCGGGTCATTCCTGTAGTGGACAGCGATGACGCGCATTCTCTCTCCGAACGCATTCTTGCCGAAGAGCATCTCGCGTACACCGAGGCGATTGCGCGCGTGGCGAGCGGCGAGTACGAAATTCGCGGCCGGCGCTACGTGAAAAAGACGCACTGACACCAGCCGTCTCGGAGCTGTCAAGCAGGCCCTCAGCGAAATCAGCGTTCAAACTGCGTTGATTGAGTGAATTGCCGCGATGCGGGCGATTGCGAAGTATTGCCGCCCTTTGACTAACCTTAGAAGTAGCCAGATACGCGACGGCGATCCCCGCACAGTGCAGTTGGGCATTTCTCCCTCCCCCTACGAATGGGCGGGAAGCCGTCGCATGTCTGCGCGGCGGCTCCCGGCCGGAACCATGGCGCAATCACGACACTGATTCCGGCACGGGCATGCCGCCGCATCTCATACCCGCGGCGACCGAAGTGAAATTCGGAGCACGGCAGAAAAAGGATCTATCGCGATGGCCAATATTCTTGTGAACATCGAAAAAGGAATTGAAATTGGAGCCGAAGACGCCCTGAAGTGGCTGACCGGCGCAAACAAAGCGCTGAAAGCGGCGCCCGAGGTAGTGGCGGCGCTGGCGACCCTGGTGGGGGCGCTCGAAAAGCCGATGACGGAGCTTGCCGGCGCGGCAGCGAACCCGCTCAACATTGCTCTCGACCTGCAGACCGTGACCGATCTGAAAGCCGTCTGGCCGGAGTTGAAGGCCTTCCTGGAAACCCTTGGCGTGAAGTTCTAAGGCCATAACGCCAATTGCCCGAAGCGGCCTCGGAGGGTTCTCCGGGTTGCTTCAGGCAAATGAGACCCCCCACGGAGGTGACTAGTTCTCTACTTGAAGGGTCTCGACAACGAAGTGCTTGTCTTCCTCGGTGGTTCCACTGAGCAAGAAGGAATTGGTTGCGGCGGCTCTGCCTTGCGCGACCTCGATGATGACGTAGGAACAGCCAAGCCAATGAGCTTCGGCAAAATCAGTAGCAGACCACTGAGCCGGGTGATCGGGATGCGAGTGATAAAACCCGGCGATCTCAAGGCCGCGCTTGCGCGCCTCGCGCTCGATCTTCACTAATTCGACTGGAGCAATCTCGTAGCGAGTGCGCGCGGAGTCGATTCGCACGTTGCCTGCGCGCTGAGAAGCTTCTATGTTCCAACCATTCGGCGTGGACCGTCCCAGCAGCGCGCCACAGCACTCGTGCGGATAGGCCTCTTCGCCGTGAGCGCGAAGCTCAAGATACACCGGCCGCGGCAGCCTGAGGATGCGCTGCCGCAGCGGCAGGCCAGGCGCGTTCGGTGCGGTCGTCATTGGACCCTCGCGACGTATGATGATAGAAGGGATTCCGCCAGGAGTCCCGCATCCATCTTCGCAGACGGGAAGCTCAAATGGCCAAAAAGACCCGCAAACCAAGCTTCGATGAAACCATCGCCACCCTTCGTTCTCATGCGTTCGATGTTGCGCCGTACCCCGGTGTCGCAGGGGGCATGCTGGCCAGCAAGCATGGTGTGGGCGCGGTGATCGTCCCCGGCCCGGGCGGGGATACGCCGGTCTCCTTCGCGGTGAGCCCCGGCATCCTGGTGTGCGGCGAGATTGCGCGGCTGCTCGACCGGGGCTACCAGAAATTCATTAAGACTTCCCAATACGAATTGCCCGCGACGGCAGAGCAATTGCATGCCATTCATGCGTTTTCAGAGGAACTGAAGCTGCTGGCCGGCGATGTGAGCCTGTACAACGAATCGCTCGGCACCACCAGCGACCTCTATCAATACGACCGCCTCAAAGGCCGGGAAGCGACCCAGCCTTCGGCTTCCCGCCCCTGGGAACTGACCGAAGGACACTAAGCTCTCCGCCTCATGCGGGGAGCTCTATGGACCAGGAAGCCAATCGAACCAGCCGCAATCGCCGAAGAGACGCGCGTCACGTCGTGGATGGGCCGGCGTCGTTGATGCTGGTGCATCATGGCGCCGACATCCCCTGCCGTCTTGTGGATCTGAGCCTCGGGGGCTGCCAGATCTGCGCCGAAAAGCCCTTTCTGGCCGGTCCGATGGTCCGGGTCGAGGTGGTCTTCCAGGTGGTCGGCGAGGCATTTCGCATCGCCGGCGTAACGCAGTGGACGCGCGGCAGACAGCGGGTCGGGGTGCGGTTTCTCGACGTGAGCGAGCGCAAGCGCAGCGCTCTCATGCAATTGATCAAAGAGATTGAGGAGTACAACACGCAGCGCGCGCATGCCCTGCAGAATGCGGCTGCCGGCGCAGATGCCCCGGAAAATCGTTAGTTTGGGGTTGCCGCCATTTTGGTTCGCGCCAATCGGCACTCCGCGCACTGGCAGTTGCGGCGCAGATAATCCCACGAGTAGATGCCGGCGGAATGCCCGTCCAGCCAATTGAACTGAAGCGCATAGCGGCCCACTGCGTGTGCGCCTGCCGGTTTTGACGGCGGCTTGTACATCGGCAGCAGTTCCGCAGCCTTTTCCTTTCCCTGCCCGATTTTGCGGCCTTCCTTGGCGCGCTCATCCACACAGGTTGCGCAAGGGCACGCCTCGCGCAGCCACGCAAAGCTCCATGCGCTCTTGTGGCCGTCTTCCCAGTCGATTTCGAGTCCTTTGCCCTCGGTGAGCAGCACCCTGACCTTCGCTGGCGTGATGGCAGCGCGAGCGAGGGACGGCTCGGCGGTGGACTCCTGTTCGGCCTCTTCTCTGCTGACGAAGCGGATACCCTCGTGGCTCATGACTCCATTTTAGAAGAACTGCCGAGCGGGCGTTGCGGCATCGGCTTTATCGCGTCGTAACGAATCTTGAGGATAAGGATTGCGAGCGCAAGGGCAAGCGTAACCGTATTGGCCGCAATGATGGGCCGCGCATGCAAGGCCGACCCCATAGATCAGCCAGCAGGCCACGCCGAAGCTGAACATAAGGAACATCGTCAGAGATATGTCGTGGGCGCTTTTGCGCCGCCACACCCGGACGAGCTGAGGCACAAAGGAGACCGTGGTGCAAACGGCGGCGATCGAGCCGATCGATTCAACGGTCGATGAAGATCCGAGGAACACAGCGACGAGAATCATCCGTGATTTCTCCAGAAGAACCAAGCGGCCATCGAGAGGCCAATGAAGACGACCAGCCCGCGCAGTACCGGTTGCGGGACGCGGCGCGCAAGGCTCGCCGAGGTATAGCCGCCAATGGCGCACGTCACCATGGCGAGAAGACAGTAACGCCAGACCACCTGGCGATCAAAGACGAAGATTAGAAAAGCCATCCCATTTGCCATCGTCGTCGAGACCACTTTGAGCGCGTTGATCTCGTTCAGGTCCTGATAGCCGAAAAGAGAGAGCAGCGTAATGATAAGAAAACCCGCACCGGCGCCGAAGTAGCCGATGTAAAAGCAGACGAGCGTGGTGAGGACGAAGACGGGGAGACGCCGCGGCGCGCTGGATTGCTGGACTCTGCCTTTGCGCCGCTGAAGCCGGCGCGTGACAGGGCCGCTCGCGGCAAAAATAAGCGCTGCCATCAGCAGCAGCCACGGCACAAGATGTAGAAACGTTCGCTGCGGCGTAATCAGCAGCACGATGGCGCCTGCCGCTCCGCCGATGAAGCCCGCAACTGCCATAGGCAACGCCAGGTGCCAGTTCTTGCGGACGTGATGGCGATAAGCGGCAATCGAGGTGAGTTGGCCGGGCCAGAGCGCAACCGTATTGGTAGCGTTGGCCTGGATCGGCAGCATACCCGTGCCCAGCATCGCCGGAAAAACCAGGAATGAGCCACCCCCTGCAACCGCATTGAGCACGCCCCCCAGAAAGGCTGCCGCAACGAGCCACACCAGACTCCAGGGAACAGCAGGGGAAGCGCTTGTCAGCGAGAGCATCTGAGACTCATTGTAGAGCGGAGGCACATTGCTGCCGAGCGTGTTGCACCTCTGGCGTACCCGTGAATTAAAGATACCGAACGCTTAAGCCCGCGGCGTATGCTCTTGGCATGTTCTCGATCGCGCGCCGTTTGCCGGTACTGGCTCTCGCAGTTTTTGCTTCTCACCTGGCCTTTGCTGCCGACTCTTCAGCCGCGATTGCTGCACCTGTTCTCGCAATGGAGGGTCTTGGGAAGGGTGTTTCGCCCCTGGACGGTCCGTGGCAGTTTCATCTCGGAGACAATCCGGCCTGGGCCTCACCCACAATCGCGGACACCGACCGCGCGGCCGGCTGGGAACAGATCACCGCCGACGAGCCCTGGGGCGCGCAGGGTCATCCCGCCTACACGGGTTATGCGTGGTATCGAAAGCATCTGCACATCGCGCCGGCTCCAGGAGCGGAAGCGAATGTTGCGATGCTGATCAGACAGGTCGACAACGTCTATGAGATTTACTGGAATGGCGCGCTCGTCGGCCATTACGGCGAGATGCCTCCGCACGCGAATTATCCCTACAGCCCGCCCGCGCAGACCTTCGGGCTGGGGCCGATCCGCGACGGCGTACTCGCGATTCGGGTTTGGAGAGCACCGCTTCTGTCCTTCGACCCCAATGAAATCGGCGGCTTCTATGCGACGCCGGTGATTGGCAGCCCCGCTGGAATCGCGGCAACGAAGGCGAGCATGGACTACTCGTGGTTGCGCAGCCGGCAGTATACCTTCGGACTGCAGGCTCTTCAGAGTATTGTGACTGTGCTCAGCCTTATTCTCTGGCTTCGCGATCGCTCCCAGCGCGTGCTGTTGGCAATGGCTGCGTTTTCAGGCGCGCCGGTGCTGGCTTTGATCCTGACCGGACTGCGGATCCCGTTCGACTTCTCCCTTGCGTTGGGCTGGCTGCAGCCGGTGCTCAGCATCGCCGATATCGGATTGTGGTACCTGCTACTCTACCTGCTCAAGCTCGATGAAAACCCCAGGCTCGCCCGCTTTACGCATGTTCTGGCCATCCTTTCATTCATCGCAACCTCGCTCGACGGGATTTTGGCCGCATTCGATTGGTCGAACCCATTTCTTGCCGGCTGGGTCGCTGGTGCCGACGCGATTCTCACGGCAATCTTCACCGTCGCCGAGATATATCCTCTGGTTCTCGTAGCCTTTGCCTTGCGCAAGCGCCTCGACCTTGCCCGCTGGCTGGTGGCGATTACCGCGTGCCTCACGGGCATGCTTTCGGTGATCCGCATCGCGGTGCAGCAGGGCGCGCGCTACACCCACTGGACCCTGGGCGTGAAAATTGGATCGCCTCTGTTCACGATCAACGGGAATGTCTTTACGGCGCAGACCCTGGCCACGACCCTGCTTCTCTTCGCAATTGTCTTTGCCGTCTACCGATACATGCAGGAGTCGGCGCAGCACCACAGCCAGATGGAGCAGGAGTTCAAGAGCGCGCGCGAGCTGCAGCAGGTGTCTCATTCCCGAGAATCTGCCGGAGCTGCCGGGCTTTGCTTTCACCACGGCCTACCGCCCGGCGCAGGAGGTTGGGGGCGACTTCTTCCAGATCATTCCGCTCGAAGACGAGCTGGCCGGCTCAACTCTGATCCTGCTCGGCGACGTAAGCGGCAAAGGCCTCAGGGCGGCGATGACTGTCTCGCTGATCGTTGGGGCGGCGCGTTCGCTGGCAAAATTCACGCCCCGGCCCGCGGATCTGCTGAATGAATTGAACGAGCGCCTCGCTGGCCGCCTCAACGGCGGCTTTGTCACCTGTCTGGCTCTGCGCCTCACGCCCGACGGAGAATGCATGATTGCGAGCGCGGGCCATCCGGCGCCTTACCTCAACAAAAAGGAGCTCGACCTTCCCGGCTCGCTGCCGCTCGGGGTGGTGGCAACGACAGCCTACGAGGAAGACGAAGATCAGCCTGCAGGAAGGCGACCACTTTGCCCTTTACACCGATGGCCTTCTTGAAGCCCGCGGAGCCGATGGCGAGATCTTCAGCTTCGACCGCCTGGACGAGCTGTTTTCGTCCCATCCAGACGCGGCCAGAGCCACTGAGGCGGCCATCGACTTCGGGCAAGAAGACGACATTACCGTGCTGACGCTGACCCGGCTGGCGACCAGGGAAAAAGCCTCGAGTCGCTACTCGGCACCGCAGTTTCTTGGCGCCTGAGAACCGGATTCCGGCCACCCTCCCGATATCCTATTGATTTTAAGTAGTTTATATTTGCATTTTAAAATATTAGTCATTAACGCTCATATTTTCTGCATCCTTTATGCTATAGTTCTGTCTAACAGGTGTAGGCCGGGAAGGAACGGCCCGGGCCAATACCCTTAAACCATCTGGAGGAACAGAATCATGGCTATCACTCGCTGGGACCCCTTTCGGGACGTCATCACACTGCAGAACCGCGTGAATTCGATTTTCCGCGACTTCAGCGACGGCGATGGCGCGTTGACGACCGCAAACTTTGTGCCGCCGGTCGATGTCTACGAAGACGCGCAGAAAGTCGTCCTTAAGCTCGAGGTACCAGGAATCGAAGAAAAAGACCTCGATATCCGCGTGGAAAACAACACGCTGACAGTGAAGGGCGAGCGCAAGTTCGAGAAAGAAGAGAAGGAAGAGAACTTTCATCGCATTGAGCGCCGCTATGGCAGCTTCTATCGCGCCTTCACTCTGCCCTCTGCCGTGGATACCGAGCACGTGCAGGCGAACTACAGCGCAGGCGTGCTGAAGGTGGAGCTGAAGAAGAAAGCGGAAGCTCAGCCGAAGCAGATCAAGGTGAACGTCGCCGCGTAAGAACGCCGGCTGTTCGACCGCCGGTTTCGAGCAGCCGGCCCGTCTGGGGACGGGCTGGCGCGCTCGAAGAGATCAATCAAGCCGGGAGCAGGCGCGTAGAATGCCTCCCGGCATTCTCTTTTGTACATCCAAATGATTGAATGCTCAGGACGGCGTCCACGAGCTGAATGACTGAGGCTGGGGAGCTGATTTTTATGGCAATTCGCTGGGACAAATTTACTGTGAAATCGCAGCAGGCTGTGCAGCATGCGCAGGAGCTTGCGACCGAGCTCGGTAACCCCGAGTTGATGCCGGTGCATCTGCTGCTGGCGCTCGTCGAGGACCGCGAGGGCGTGATCCCCTCTGTGCTCGAAAAGATTGGCGTGCCCACGGAAAGGCTGGAAGCGGAGCTGCACAAGATCGAGGAGAAACTGCCTCGCGTGGCGGGCTCGGCCTCGCAGCCAAACCTGAGCCAGGCGCTCAACAAAGTGCTGGACCAGGCTTTTCGTGAAGCTGCGAACTTCAAGGACGAGTACGTCTCGACGGAGCACCTGCTGCTGGGCGCTGCGCACCTCAAGGGCGACCCGGCGCGGGAAGCGCTGGTTTCGCTCGGCGCTACGCACGAGGCGATTCTGCAGGCGCTGACCGCGGTTCGCGGCTCGCAGCGCGTCACTGATCAGAACCCTGAAGGCAAATTTCAGGCGCTGGAAAAGTACGCCAAAGATCTGACTGAACTGGCGCGCCGCGGCAAGCTCGACCCCGTGATCGGCCGGGACGAAGAAATTCGCCGCGTAATCCAGGTGCTGAGCCGCCGCACCAAGAACAATCCGGTGTTGATCGGCGAGCCTGGTGTTGGCAAAACCGCCATTGTCGAAGGCCTCGCGCGGCGCATTGTCTCCGGCGACGTGCCTGAGCTCCTGAAGGACAAACGCGTGATCTCGCTCGATCTCGGCTCGATGCTCGCCGGCGCCAAATATCGCGGCGAATTCGAAGACCGCCTCAAGGCCGTGCTGAAAGAGATTGAGGAGTCTAACGGGCAGATCGTTCTCTTCATCGACGAGCTGCACACTCTTGTGGGCGCAGGCGCTGCCGAAGGCGCCATTGACGCCAGCAACATGCTGAAGCCGGCGCTGGCGCGCGGCGAGCTGCGGGCCATTGGCGCAACCACGCTGAATGAATACCGCAAGTACATCGAGAAAGATGCTGCGCTCGAGCGGCGCTTCCAGATCGTCTACGTGGGCGAGCCCAACGTCGAGGACACGATTGCGATTCTGCGCGGCCTCAAGGACCGTTACGAAGCGCATCACAACGTGCGCATCAAGGACTCGGCGATTGTGGCCGCAGCTACGTTGTCGCATCGCTACATCAGCGACCGCTTTCTTCCGGACAAGGCCATCGACCTGGTGGACGAAGCAGCAGCTTCGCTGGCGATCCAGATCGGCTCCGTTCCGACGGAGATCGATCAACTGGAGCGCGAGGCTACGTCGCTGGAGATTGAGCGCGCGGCGCTGAAGCGCGAAACCGACCAGAACAGCCGCGGGCGCCTTGAAGAGGTGGAGCGCGAACTTGCGGCGCTAAAGGAGAAGATCACCGCTCTGCGCGCACGCTGGACGAATGAGCGCGCAGCGATCACGCGCGTGAGTGATCTGAAGAAGCAGATTGAAGCGCTGCGCTTCGAGGCCGAAGAGCAGACCCGCAAAGGACAGCTCGAGCGTGCGGCGCAAATTCAATATGGAGAGCTGCCCAAACTGGAAGCGGAACTGCGCAAGCTGAATGCCGAGCAGGACGGCGCCGGAAAATCGGGCAGCGGCGCGGCGCGCATGCTGAAGGAAGAGGTGGATGAGGAAGACATCGCGAAGATCGTGAGCAAATGGACGGGGATTCCCGTCTCGCGCATGCTCGAAGGCGAGGTCAAGAAGCTCGTCAGCATGGAAGACCGGCTGCGCGAGCGCGTGATCGGGCAGGATGCTGCATTGACTGTCGTCGCGAACGCGATTCGGCGCTCGCGGGCGGGACTCAGCGATCCGAAGCGGCCGATCGGTTCCTTCATCTTTCTTGGGCCAACGGGCGTCGGCAAAACCGAGACTGCGCGCGCGCTGGCGGAGTTCCTCTTTGACGATGAGCAGGCGATGGTGCGCATCGACATGAGCGAGTACATGGAGAAGCACGCCGTGGCGCGGCTGATTGGCGCGCCTCCGGGCTACGTAGGTTACGACGAAGGCGGCCAGCTTACCGAGGCCGTGCGGCGCAGGCCCTACTGCGTGATCCTTTTCGATGAGATCGAGAAGGCGCACCCGGACGTCTTCAACATCCTGCTGCAGGTAATGGACGATGGACGCCTGACCGACTCGAAGGGGCGCACGGTGGACTTCAAAAACACGGTGCTCATCATGACGTCGAACCTGGGCGCGGCGATGCTGACCGGAGATAAGCTCAAAACTGAGCAGGACTTCGACATGGCGCGCGAATCTGCGATGCGCGTGCTGCGCGAGCACTTCAGGCCGGAGTTTCTGAACCGCGTTGACGATATCGTGATCTTCAGGCCGCTGGGCAGTGCCCAGATGAACCAGATCCTGGAGCTCAGGCTGAACGATATCCGCAAGCTGCTCGAAGACCGGCAGATTTCGCTCGAGCTGACGGAACCGGCACGGCAGTTGGTTCTCGCTGCGGGCTCAGACATGGCCTACGGTGCGCGGCCGCTCAAGAGAGCGCTGCAGCGCATGGTGCAGGATCCTCTGGCGATCAAGATTCTTGACGGCGAAGTGCTGCATGGCTCGCATGTGCGCATCGATGTCGACCGGAACTCGAACCAGCTGCACTTCGAGACGATGGGCCGCGAAGCCATGGCTTAAGCCCTGCGGCGTCGCCATTGCTCGAACACAAAAGGAAGTTCCAGATCATGGAACTTCCTTTTTCTTTGCTACAGGTTTTCTGCCGAATCGGAAACGCGGTCCAAC
Source organism: uncultured Acidobacteriota bacterium (assembly GCA_963718885.1). GTDB lineage: Bacteria > Acidobacteriota > Terriglobia > Terriglobales > Acidobacteriaceae > Telmatobacter. The sequence continues at coordinate 32,359 of CAVRAK010000034.1, read as the reverse complement.
ATGCTCGCCGGCCAACTACTTGCCAAGTGCCGATTCAATGGCTGCCTGCACCTGCGGGGATTCGGGCGTCACGGCTGGCTCGAATCGGGCGACAGGCTTTCCATCGCGGCTGAAGAGGAACTTGGTGAAGTTCCATTTAATTTCGCCGCCGACCTGCGGGTTTTCAGACTTGTCGGTCAGGAACTGGTAGAGCGGCGTCTTGTCGTCGCCCAACACCGATACCTTTGCCATCATGGGGAAGGTCACGTTGTACTTGGTGCTGCAGAATTTCTTGATTTCTTCGTTTGTCCCCGGCTCCTGCGAAGCGAAGTTGTTGGCGGGAACGCCGACGATCACGAAGCCGCGGTCCTTGTACTTCTCATAAAGCGCTTCGAGGCCAGCATACTGTGGCGTGAAGCCGCACTTGCTGGCCACGTTCACCACCATGACAACCTTGCCCTTGTAGCTCTTGAGTTTCACCGGCTGACCATCGATCGACTTCATCGTGAAGTCGTAGATACTTGTGACATGCGAGGCTGTCAGGCCGACCGCCAGGACCAGCATCAAAATCAGGCTCAATTTACGCACAAATTTCCCCTCCAGAGTGGACGTGTTCCTGATCATAAAGGACCTTCCAGGTATAGGTTGTCACAGATTTGTAAAGCTAGGGGAGCGCTATTGCCGTAGTTCGACCAGCGTCGCGCCCTGGCCGCCTTCATTTTGTGGCGCTTCCGCCACGCTGGCGACATGAGGATGGCCCTTGAGGAAGTCGCGCACGCCGCGCCGCAGAATGCCTGCGCCGTGCCCGTGAATGACGCGGACGCGCGGAAGACCGGCAAGAAAAGCACGATCAAGATACTTCTCAAGCTCTTCGGTCGCCTCGTCTACTGTGCGGCCAATCAGGTTGATTTCCATGCGCATGTCTTCGGTGTTCGCGCTCAGCACCGAAACATGCACGCCCTTCTGCCGGCGCGCCGCCGCGAGCGGATCGGCTTTCTCGGCCGTGACCTGAGCTGCCCGCACCACCTCGGCAATATCGTCGCGCTTCACGCGCATTTTAATTGGACCCACGGTCACGTCGAAGATGTCTTTCTCCACTTCGCGCTGTACCGTGGCAACCTTGCCCATTGACTTGAGTCTGACCTGGTCGCCCTCGGCAACGTGGCGCACCACATGGGGCTGGGCATTCGCGTCGCCCTGGTCGGCGCCGCTGCGGTGGGCAACAACCGTCTGATTAAAGCTCTCCTGAAACTCGCGGCGAAGGCGGTTGATGCGGCGCTCGGCTTCCTTTGATAACTTCTGCTGGGCAGCTCGATCCTCGATGGCGCGCACATTCTCGCGCATCTGAAACTCGAAATCCTTGAGCAGCGACGCCAGTTTTACCTCAAGCTCGCGGGTGCGGTTACGCAACTCCACGTCGCCTTCGCGCGCCAGGCGGGCCCGCTCAAGATTGAGGGCGTACTGCTCTTCGCGCGCTTTCTTGCGTTCAGCCTCCAGCTGGGCTAGCTCGCTGTGCAGCCGGTCGAGGAAGCGCGCAAGATCGACCTGCTGCGAGCCCATGCGCTGCCGCGCCTCGGCGACGATGCCCGCATTGAGGCCGATCCGTTCAGCCGTCTGGATGCCGGCGGATGCGCCAGGCACGCCAAGCCGCAACTGGTAGTTGGGCACGAGCGTCAGGTCGTCCACACCGGCCGCAGCGTTCAGCACACCAGTAGTGTTCGCAGCATAGACCTTCAGCGAGGTGTGATGCGTGGAGATCAATGTCCATGCGCGTGCTGCGAGAAAGTGATTGGCGACGGCGACCGCCAGTGCCGATCCCTCTTCAGGATCAGTTGCCGAACCCAGCTCGTCGAGCAGAACCATTGATCGCGCGTCTGCTAGGCGCGACAGCCGATCAAGGTTCACGATGTGCGCTGAAAACGTGGAGAGCTCCGCCTCGATCGATTGCGCGTCGCCGATATCCGCGAGAAACGCCGTGAAAACCGGAAAGCTGGCCGCCGAGGCAGGCACGGGAAATCCGGCCTGCGCCATCATCGCGAGCAGCGCCGTCGTCTTGAGCGTAACGGTTTTGCCGCCTGTGTTGGGTCCGCTGATCACGAGCTGGCGCGCAGCGGAGGTCAGCTCCAGCGTGAGTGGAACCACCCTGCCCGCCCGTCGCGCGCAGATGCTTCTCAAGCAAGGGATGACGGGCCGATTCAAGATGAAGAAGATCCGGCGTGATTCCGGGCGCAACACACTCGTACTCCCGCGCGAAGCGCGCGCGGGCCTGCAGGCTGTCAACCCTGGCGAGGACACGGGCGCCCTGATCCAGTGCGTCGGCATAGCCACCCACCTGGCGGGTAAGCGCAACAAAGATGCGATGAATCTCGGCCTGCTCTTCTTCGATGAGCCGCACAAGCTCGTTGTTCTGCTCGATGGTTTCCAGCGGCTCGACATAAACCGTCTGGCCCGATGAGCTGGCGCCATGCACGACGCCCGAGACGCGCCGCTTCAGTTCGCTGCGCACAGGGATCACGAAGCGGTCGCCGCGGATAGTGATCAGATCATCCTGCGTGGCCCCGTCGCTCGAGAGCTTGCGCAGCGCCGCGCGCAGGCTCTCTTCGATCTGCCGCTGCTGGCGCTCCTGCTCGCGGCGGATGCGGCCAAGCTCGGGCGAAGCGTCGTCAGCGAGCGTGCCGTTCGGTTGAATCTTGCGCTCGATTGATTCCGCCAGCGGGCGCAGATTGACGGTGAGCCCGGCTGACAACGCGGAGAGCCCCGCCAGCCTGCCCACAAGGCGTGGAGGCGGCGACAGCAGCAGCGTCTGCCACGCTGCGATATCGTTGGCAAGGCGCGCGATCGACTGCAGCTCGGCGGCCTCGAGGGCAACATCGGGAATTCTTGACTTGGCAGCCAGCTGCGACGGATCGAACAAGCCGCCAAGCGGGACGGATACCTGCTCGGCCAGCAGCAGTCGCACTTCGCCGGTGAGCTGATGCTCGCGTGCGATCCACTCTTCCGCCGCCGATGGCCGCATAGAAAGAATCGCCGCTCGGCCAATGGCTGAGGCGGCAAAGCCGGCGACGAGCTGCAGCAACGGCTCCCACTCGAGCACAGCCAGATCTGCATTTTCTACCGGCGATGGAATGGGGTCAAGTAACGGCATCTCAGCATATATCTTAGCCCTGCCGCTGCACCGCCGAGGGAACGACGCTACTTGGTGGACGTGGAGGGTGTGCTGCTCTTGCCGGCGGAGTCGCTTGCAGACGCGGGCGTGCTCGCCGAGGATGTCTCGGTCGCCGGTTTCGAGTTCGCGCCTGCATCTGAAGCCGGCTTCGCGCTCTCGCTGCCTGAGGCGCCGCCCGAAGGCCTGCCGGCATAGTCGTTCACATACCAGCCGGCGCCTTTGAACTGTAACGCGGGCGCGGTCAATGGCCGCTCAAGCGCTCCGTGGCACTTCGGGCATTCCGTCTCAGGCGCGGAGCTGAAGCTCTGTATCTTTTCAAATCGATGGCCACACTTAGTGCAGCGATATTCATAGAGAGGCAAGGGGCTCGCGACGCTCCGGTAGAGATTGAGGTGTATCTCTATTGTAGCGGCAGAGCGGCGATTTGACCGAAAACCGCCGCCCGCCTGATTTCAGATGCGCGCGAGCTCACTGCACGCTGAAAGGAACCGAGGCGACGTGGTTCTCCCAGGCAAGCGTGATCGTACCTGAGTTTCCGCTAGTGGGCTTGATTGTGTAGGCCAGATCTTCAACCAATGCAGGTGGCTTGCTCATGGCCATCTTCGTCTTGCCCAGATCCTGAGAAGCGTCATAGGCAAGGCCCCATTCGCCTGTCTTCTTGTTCACAATTAGGGTCCAGTTATCCGGGTCAGAGATATCGACGAAGAGGGTGTAGCTTCCCTTCGGCACGGTGATGTCGCCGATCTTCAGGTCGGCCTCGGTCTTGAGCGTAGTCGCCGCATTCGCGCCGGCTCGCCAGACAGGGTAGTGCGGATCATGACTGATCTTGCCATCTTTGCTGAAGAGCTTTCCTTCGCGCCCCTTCACCCGGGGCGAACTGTAACTGATGGAGATTGTTTTGCCGGCGATCGTGGCCGACGCGGTTTCTGGTGGACTCGCGGGTGGGCCCGGTTGAGCGGAAAGGCAGACAGTGGCGGCAAGCAGAGCGCCGGCACACATCAAAAGACGCTTCATGAGATTCTCTCCTTTGGGCAGAGCCGTTGCAGCAGATGCATTCGTTTGCCGCGATGATTGTCGCACCGCGGGCTTCACTTTCAAAGCGGACCGGTCGGCGAGGGCAACGATCCTGCTATGATTCGGCGCAAGGAAGCACCATGTCCGACATCCCGACAAAGCTATCGCCAGGCGCCCGTTTTCGCGCCGCACTGGCGCAGGAAAAGCCGCTGCAGGTCGCCGGAGCCATCAACGCCTACACCGCGCGGCTTGCCGAATCCGTGGGCTTTCGCGCTCTCTATCTCTCGGGCGGCGGTGTTGCCGCCAACTCGCTCGGCCTTCCGGATCTCGGCATCACCACACTGGAAGATGTGGCGACCGATGTTTTGCGCATCACGGGCGCCACTGGCCTGCCTTTACTTGTCGATATCGACACGGGGTGGGGAGGCGCATTCAACATTGCCCGCACAATCCGCACCATGATCAAGAGCGGAGCGGCCGCAGTGCATATCGAGGATCAGGTAAGCGCGAAACGATGCGGCCACAGGCCGGGCAAAGAGCTTGTGCCGGCTGCGGAAATGGTTGACCGCATCAAAGCGGCCGTGGATGCGCGGTCTGACGAGCACTTCGTGATCATGGCGCGGACCGATGCGCTCGCAAACGAGGGTCTTGAAGCCGCCATTGCGCGCGCGCAGGCATACGTAGCCGGAGGCGCAGACATGATTTTCGCCGAAGCCGTAACGGAACTTGACATGTACGCGAAATTCCGTGAAGCGGTTGGCGTACCGATCCTGGCCAACATCACCGAGTTCGGCAAGACTCCGCTCTTCACCCGCGATGAGCTTGGGCAGCGTCGGCGTGGATATCGTTCTCTATTGCTGCGCAGCCTACCGCGCCATGAACGCTGCGGCCCTGCGGGTCTACGAGACAATCCGCAAAGAAGGCACGCAGCACAGTGTGGTTGCGATGATGCAGAGCCGCGAGGATCTCTACAAATATCTCAACTACTACGGCTACGAAGAGAAGCTGGACGCGCTCTTCGCGAAAGACGAGACCGCTGAGTAGACAGTGCGAAGCTTCATCGATTAGCGTGGTGCTCTCTGGAGGCAGCGAATGAGCACAAATGAGCCGACCTCCGCGCCGGCGGCCTTCAAACCCAAGAAGTCTGTGGCGCTCTCGGGCACTCCCGCGGGCAACACGGCTCTCTGCACGGTGGGTCACAGCGGCAACGATCTGCACTATCGCGGATATGATATCCACGATCTAGCCGCGCACTGTGAGTTTGAAGAGGTCGCTTACCTGCTGGTGTACGGCAAGCTGCCCACAGCAGCGGACCTCGTCGGCCTACAAAGCGCGGCTGACGAAGCTGCGCGGCCTGCCGCCTGCGTTACGCCAGGCGCTGGAATTGCTGCCGGCGACGACACACCCGATGGACGTGCTTCGCACCGCAGTCTCGGTGCTCGGCTGCATGGAGCCGGAAGGCAGCGGCCACGATGACAACGGTGCACGTCTACTCGCGGACAGGCTGCTCGCATCGCTGCCGTCAATGCTGCTCTATTGGCACCAGTTCGCGCGGCAGGGAAAGCGTATCGAAGTTGAGACGAGAGATGACTCGATTGCTGCGCACTTTCTGCATCTTCTGCACGGGAAGGAACCCTCGCCGGAGCGGGTCGCGGCGATGCAGACTTCGCTGATCCTGTACGCGGAGCATGAGTTTAATGCCTCCACCTTTACCGCGCGTGTCATCGCTGGAACCGGCTCCGATCTCTACTCATGCATCACGGGCGCCATTGGAGCGCTCAAGGGGCCGAAGCATGGCGGCGCGAACGAAGTCGCGCTGGAGATTCAAGAGCGTTACGCGAACGCCGACGAGGCTGAGGCAGATATCCGGCGGCGCGTTGCCGCGCGGGAAGTCATCATCGGCTTCGGGCATCCCGTTTACACCATCAGTGATCCCCGCAATGAGATCATTCGTGAAGTGGCGCGCGCGCTGGCCACGAATGCCGGCGAGGCGAGGCTGTTTTCCGTCGCCGAGCGTGTTGAGACCGTGATGCATGACGCGAAGAAGATGTTTCCCAACCTCGATTGGTACAGCGCGGTCGCTTATCACCTGATGGGCATTCCGGTCGATCTCTTTACGCCGATCTTCGTGATGGCACGGACCGCGGGCTGGTCTGCCCATGTGATCGAGCAGCGCCAGGATGGAAAGATCATCCGGCCCTCGGCCAATTACACCGGCCCTGCCAATCTGCCATTCGTCGCCATCGCCGATCGAAGCTGAAAAGGAGCCCGTTTGTCATCGCACATCAGCAATGAACGCCCGGCGCCGGACGCGGTGCTGACCGATATTGCAGACTACACGCTCAGCTACGAAATTGGGAGCGATCTCGCGTGGACCACTGCGCGTTATTGCCTGATCGATACACTTGGCTGCGGCCTTGAGGCGCTTGAGTATCCCGCCTGCACCAGGCTGCTTGGCCCGATTGTTCCCGGCACGGTGGTGCCGCATGGCGCGCGTGTGCCGGGCACGAACTATCAACTCGATCCCGTGCAGGCTGCGTTCAACATCGGCGCCATGATTCGCTGGCTGGACTATAACGACACCTGGCTCGCAGCGGAGTGGGGCCACCCTTCGGACAATCTTGGCGGCATTCTTGCAACGGCCGACTGGCTCTCTCGCAACGCAGTGGCAGCAGGCAAAGCGCCCCTGACGATGAAGCAGGTGCTGGCGGCGATGATCAAGGCTCACGAAATTCAGGGCTGCATCGCGCTCGAAAACTCGTTCAATAAGGTGGGGCTCGATCACGTCGTTTTGGTAAAGGTAGCGTCAACCGCGGTTGTAAGCGCGCTGCTCGGCTTGACGCGCGACCAGACGATCGCCGCTCTCTCGCTTGCGTGGGTCGACGGCCAGAGCCTGCGCACTTATCGTCACGCGCCAAACACCGGCTCGCGCAAAAGCTGGGCCGCGGGCGACGCCACCAGCCGCGCGGTGCGCCTTGCGCTGATGGCGCAGACCGGCGAGATGGGATACCCCTCCGTTCTAACTGCGAAGACGTGGGGCTTCTATGACGTTTCGTTCCGGGGAAATGCCTTTCGATTCCAGCGGCCTTATGGCTCCTACGTGATGGAGAATGTGCTCTTCAAGATCAGCTACCCGGCGGAATTTCACGCGCAAACGGCCGTTGAAGCGGCGATGGCGATCAGGCGGCGCCTCGTTGAGAACGGACGGACGGCTGCCGACATTCGCCGCATCACGATCCGCACACATGAAGCCTGCCTGCGCATCATCGACAAGAGGGGTCCCCTTGCAAATCCCGCGGACCGCGACCACTGCGTTCAATATATGGTTGCTGTTCCGCTTCTCTTCGGCAGACTCACGGCCGCAGATTACGAAGATACGGTAGCATCCGATCCGCGCATCGATTCCCTTCGGGCGAAGATGGAATGCGTCGAAAATCCGCAGTACTCCGCGGACTATCACGACCCGGACAAGCGGTCGATTGCGAATGCGCTTTATGTGGAGCTGAGCGACGGAACGAAGCTCGAGGAAACGGTTGAGTATCCAATAGGGCATCGGCGCCGCCGCGAAGAGGGCCTGCCTCTGCTGTTCGATAAGTTCAGAACCAACCTGAAGCGGCGCTTCTCTCCAGATGTGCAGGATCGGATTCTGGAGATATCCCTCGACCGCGACAAGCTTGAGCGGACGCCCGTCAACGAATACGTCGATCTGTACGTGATTTAGCGCTCCTGCTTGCCGCGTGCCTGTTGCGCATGTTTGACTGGTGGCCAAAGGAAGACGGCACGTATGGCATACATCCTAGCGCTGGACCAGGGAACGACCAGTTCGCGGGCGATTATCTTTGACGCGGCAGGCGAGATTGCCGCCGTTGCGCAGCATGAGTTTCAGCAGTTCTATCCGCAAGCCGGCTGGGTCGAGCACGACCCGATGGAAATCCTCACCAGCCAGATGGGCTGCGCCGTAGAAGCACTGGGCAAGGCCGGCGTGCGTCCTCGCGATGTGGCGGCGCTGGGCATCACCAATCAGCGCGAGACCGTCATCGTGTGGGACCGCAAAACGGGCAAGCCCATCCATCCAGCAATCGTGTGGCAGGATCGCCGTACCGCGGCGCAATGCAGCGCGCTCGAAGCGACCGGCGCCGGAGAAATGATCGGGAGCCGCACCGGCCTCGTCATAGACCCTTACTTTTCGGCAACCAAGATCGCGTGGATTCTGGAGAACGTGCCTGGCGCCCGCAGCCGTGCAGAACGCGGCGAGCTGGCCTTTGGCACGGTGGATAGCTGGCTCATCTGGCATCTGACGAGCGGCACGCATCACGTGACCGACGTGACCAATGCCTCGCGCACGATGCTCTATAACATCGCAGAGGGCAAGTGGGACGCCGAACTGCTGCGCCTCTTCGGAATCCCGGAGAGCCTTTTGCCTACAGTCGTCTGGTCGAGCCAGCGGATTGGCGAAGTCACTACATCGCTCGGGCTGGGCGGCATCGCAATCGCCGGCATCGCAGGCGACCAGCAGGCTGCGCTCTTCGGCCAGTTGTGCTGGAGTGCGGGCGAAGCCAAGAATACCTACGGCACCGGATGCTTTCTGCTGCAGAATGTCGGCACGCGCTTCATGCGCTCGAAGCACCGCCTTATCACCACGCTCGCCGCAAGTGCCCAGCATCGGCTGGAGTATGCGCTCGAAGGTAGCATTTTTATCGGCGGAGCGGTGGTGCAATGGCTGCGCGACAATCTGCGGCTCATCGGCTCCTCAGCGGAGGTGGAAGCTCTTGCCGCAAGCGTGCCTGACAATGGAGGGCTGGTTTTCGTGCCCGCCTTCGTGGGCCTCGGCGCACCACATTGGGACTCGCATGCCGGCGGCCTGATCATCGGTCTGCGGCGCGACACGAAGCCCGGCCACATCGCGCGCGCAGCTCTTGAGAGCATCGCCTTTCAAGTAGCCGATGTGCTCGATGCGGTACACAGCGAAGCCGATGCACCGCTGGGCGCGCTCCGCGTGGATGGCGGCGCAGCCGTGAACGACCTGCTGATGCAGTTTCAGGCCGACCTGCTGGGGGTTCCCGTGGTGCGACCGCGCGTTACAGAAACAACCGCGCTGGGAGCCGCCTATCTCGCCGGCCTGGCAACCGGATTCTGGGGCAGCACAGACGACTTGCGCACGAAGCGCGAGGGCGACGTCCGTTTCGAGCCGAAGATGCAGGCGCATGAGAGAGCTGAGAAGCAAGCGCGGTGGCAGAGGGCTGTCGAACGATCGAAAAACTGGGTGTCTTAGCCCATTGGCAATCATCGAACGTAGAGAAGAAGTCACTGGAGGCGCAGGATGGCGTCAGCATGCACCCATATCGCGGATCACCTGAAGAAGGTGAAGCCACAGACAAAGGGCTGTGAAGAGTGCCTGAAGACAGGCAGCACATGGTTGCATCTGCGCATGTGCCTTGAGTGCGGCCATGTGGGCTGCTGCGATTCATCGCCCAACCGACATGCGCGCGCGCACTTCCACGCCGCGCAACATCCGCTGATCCAGTCCGCGGAACGCGGAGAAGACTGGCGCTGGTGCTACATCGACGAAACCTACCTCTGAAGCTACGCGGGCTCGACCTCAATCTGCTTCGTCTGCGCATCGAGCTTGACGATCCTGAAGCTGCGCACCTGGCCGGCGCGCAGCGCCTCAGGCGAAGATGCCGGTACAGGGGCGTTCCCCTTCCAGCGCGCCTGCAGCATCGATGAGAGCGACGACAGATCTGCGCGACGCGAGCCTCCAGACTCTCCGAGTGAAACTGGCTCAGTCGCTGCCGGCGCTTTCGACTTTCCCAAAATCCCTTCGCCGAGTTCAACCGTTGCCGCGCCACCTTTCTCTTCAACCACGCGGCCTGACACCACATCGCCCGGCTGATGCTCGGCAAGATACTCGTCGATGCTGGTGGGTACAAGCTGCTTCATGCTGAGCCTGATCTGGCGTTTCTCGGTGTCAATCGCAAGCACCTGTGCTTTAACCGCCTGACCGACACGCAGCACATCCTGCGGATGGTTGATGCGCTTCTCGGCGCTGATTTCACTCACGTGCACCAGCCCCTCGACACCGTCATCAAGCTGCACAAAGGCGCCGAACTTCGTCAGCCGCGTCACGGGGCCCTCGATCTGCGACCCAACTGCAAGCTTTTCGATCACCGCATGCCACGGGTCGTTCAGCGTCTGCTTCAGGCCCAGAGCAATGCGGCGTTCTTCCGGCTTGATGCCGAGGATTACCGCCTCGACCTGGTCGCCCGCCTTAACAAGATCGCTGGGATGGCGTACCTTCTTGCCCCACGCCATTTCGGAAATATGAATCAGCCCTTCAATCCCCGGTTCGATCTCGACAAAGGCGCCGAAGTCCGTCAGCCGCGTAACCGTGCCGGTGACGCGCTGGTTGAGCTGATACTTTTGCGGCACTGCTTCCCAGGGCTCGGGCTCCAGTTGCTTCAGACCAAGCGAAATCTTCTTCGTCTCGGGATCGATCTTGAGAAGTCTGACCCTGAGCTCCTGGCCGACGCTCAGCACATCTTCGGGCTTGCTCACTCTGCCCCATGCGACGTCGCTCACGTGCAGCAGGCCGTCCACACCACCCAGATCGACAAAGGCGCCGTAGCTGGTGAGACTGCGCACCGTACCGTCGATCGTATCGCCTTCCTTCATTGCGGCAAGACGCCCCTGCGCCGCTGTGCGCGCCTGCTCTTCAAGCACCACGCGCCGGTCGACCACGACGTCTTCGTCGGTGACTTCGAGCTTGGTGATGCGGCAGGTGATCTCAGCACCAACAAGCTTTTCAAGCTCTGCAGCATCGCGTGTTCCGCTGCGGCTGGCAGGCATAAACGCGCGCACCCCCACGTCAACCGTGGCCCCGCCTTTCACGACACCTGTCACCGTGCCCACAACAGCAAGCTTCTGCGCAAAGGCCGTTTCGAGCGCTGACCAGTCGCGCGGCTGCGCAACCTTAAAGCGCGAGAGTTCGTAGTAGCCTTCTTCATTGCGGCCCTTGATCGAAACCGGGAAGACGTCGCCGGGCTGCACCGCCGCAGCGTTATTCTCGAAGGCCGTGCGCGCCAGCACGCCTTCCATCTTGTAACCGACATCGAGAAAGACCTGCTCCGCGTTGAGAGAAATAACCGTTCCCTGCAACTGCTGCGCGCCACCCTGCGGTTTGCGGGCGTGGCTCTTCTCAAAGGCTGAGAGCGCGTCGGCAAAGCTCTCGGCTGGCTCTTCGATTGGCTCGATGGTCTTTTCAGGGTCGGGAAGGGCTTCGTTGGTCATAGCGTCTACACTTCCATTTTCCCACGACACGCCGATGCGTGCCCGTCCCTGACGCGGGTGTATTCCTAGGGAAACTTTGTCACTCTCGGCGTATTCCGCGGCTTGATCGTCGTTGGACCGCCCTGATCGTTGATCACGTTCGAGATTTCGCCCTTGTCGTCAAGAGCAATCGTCATCATGTGATGAAGGCGAACGCCGGGCACACGCGGCACTTCGATTGCACGGGTCAGAACAACGCCCGGGTGCCGGAAGACGCTGTAGATTCCCAGGCCCCAAGCCTCGTGATCGGCCACGTTGTCGGCAACCTTATACGACGCCCAGCCATTGGTGCCGGGTGCGCTCGTGAAGCTTGCCTGATCCGGCGGATCGTAGGGAATCTCGGACTGATAAAAATAGGTGCGACCGAAGTTGCCCTTCCACAGCACTTGGAATTGCTGATGGTGCTCGACAAAGAGCCCGTAGATGGTGACGTTATTTCCGTTTACTATGAGACCGTTAGCGCTCACGTTGCTCGTCCAGCCAACACCGGCGCCATGATCTGCGCGCCATATCCAGGTGTGATCCACGATCGCGTCGTTGCTGTTGATGACGAGGTTTTGCCGCGTGCGGCCCACGCCTGCTCCACCCACGCGAAAGAAGACGTCATGCAGCACGATCGGATTCTTCGCATGGCTGGCTTTGCTCCCCTCCGGGCCAACCTCGAGCAGAACTGGAGAAATCACCTCACCCGCGTCGAAGAGCAATCCGGAGATTTCGATGCCGTCGGCATCCGCCGTGGTCATCGCCGCGGTGCCGCGTGTGGGCCTAAGCGTCGCGAAGCCCAGGCCAATCACGACCGTGCCAGGACGCGTCACTTTGATCGGCTCGCTCAGGTCGTAGATTCCCGGCGTGAAGAGCAGGTTCTTCCCTGCTGCAAGTTGAGCATTGATCGCAGCCGCGCTATCCGCGTGCGCATGCGCGATATAAAAGCGATCGAGTGGAATGGATTTGCCGGGCGTCGATCCGGCGTGCCAGGTGACGCCCTCGCTGTCCGTGCGCAGCGCGGGAATCCTCACTCTCCACTTCCCTTTCGCATCCACCGTGAGAAAAGGCTTCTCGCGCACGATCGGGGTACGCGCGATTTTTGTGTAGGGTGGCGAGGGCCATTCGCCGACAGGTGGATTGGGTACGCCCACAAAGACCATGTTCCAGTTGGCGCCGGTCCAGCTGCCCCACTCGCTGTTCCGCGAAATCCACTGCTGCTGCGGACCCGCGCCCACGTTGCCGTCCACAACCGAGTCCGACATCCAACCGCCGCTGGCCCATCCGCCGTTCTGATGCAGCACGATGCTGCCCTTCACATGCATGCGGCGAAAGGGCGCAGCCTGTGAAACCGCCCACTGCATCGTTCCGCCGGTGGGAGTAACTGAAAAGCCTTCGACGGAGCGCCAGAACGTGCACGTCGCATTGTTGTGCGGCAGAGTCGCGTCTGAATGAACGTTGCCCACGATATGAACGGCATCCGGCGTCGTCCCCAGCCCCGCAACCTGCGTGTAAAAGCCGATGGGAACGTCGAGGTGATATTCGCCGGGGAGAAAGAGGAGGGCATAGCGCCCTGTGCCAAATTCGCTGTGCTGTTGCGCGGCGTAGACCTTGTCGATCTTCTGCTGCATCTCCGCGGCCGGCATCGTGGGGTCGAAGACCAGCACGTTCTCACCGAAGGCCGGCTTGCGCAGGCGCCTTTGCCTGCGCTGTGGCCGCAACGCAACCCGCCAGCAGACTCAGGCCGATTGCCCGTAATCTGTGTTTCAACTGTCCAGACTTCACCATTGCCCTCTCACTGCTCCGTTACGAATCCTACTCGATAGCACCCGCACCACCGCTTTACAGCTCGCGCATCGCAGAGCGAGAATGGGCGCTGCATTCAGGAGACAGAGAATGAAGCCATCTTCCATTACGCGCCGGGATTTTGTGCGCTTTGGCGCGGCGGCGGTCGCAACCGGGCGCAACCATCAGTGCGGCCATGCCTGCGCCAACCGTGCTGGCGGCGCAGGCGGCTGGCGCAGAGGCGGCCGGCCGCAGCATCCGCTTCGTCTCCATCGGCACCGGCATTCGCGGATGCGACCTGTTGCGCGCTGCGCGCGACGTTCCCAGCGGCGTTCTCGTTGGCACCGCAGATCTCTACGATATGCACCAGAAAGCGGGTCTCGAAGCGTATGGGGCGGATGTTCCGACGATGCGTGACTACCGGCCGTTGCTTGACCGGAAGGACATTGATGCGGTGATCGTCGCCGTCCCCGACCATCAGCACCGGCGGGTCGTACTCGACTGCGTCGCGGCGGGCAAAGACGTCTACTGCGAAAAGCCCATGTCGCACAACGTCGCCGATGGGTTCGCAATGGTGAAGGCGATTCAGCAGGACAGGCGCATCTTTCAGGCAGGCAGCCAGCGCGTGAGCAATATCGCCTACAAGAAGGCGGCGGAGATTTACGCCTCAGGCAAGCTCGGCCCGGTCACGTACATTGAAGCGCATACAGACCGTAACTCACCCTCCGGCGCCTGGGTCTATCCAATTCCGCCCGACGCAAATCCACAGACCATCGACTGGGCAACCTTCCAGCGAGATGCGCCGCCGCATGCGTTCGATCCGGCGCGCTTCTTCCGCTGGCGCTGCTTCGCAGACTACGGCGAGGGCCTGGCCGGTGATCTCTTCGTCCACCTGATCTCCGGCATCCAGTGCGTCAGCGGAATCAATGCGGCGCCAGGCCGCGCCATGTCAAGCGGCAGCCTGACCCACTTTAAGGATGGCCGCGACTTTCCGGACCTGCTGGCAACGCTCTACGACTACCCCGATGTCACAGTGAGTATTCACTGCAACCAGAACAACGCCGCCGGTGAGTCCATCGTCTTCTACGGCCGCGAAGGCACAATGACGATTATCGGCAACACGGTGAGCGTGTCGCCCGAAAATACGCGCCCGCAGCCGGAAGGCTACTCGCTTGACGGCTGGACCGCCGCCGCAAAGAAGCAGTACCTGCAGGACTGGCACGCCGAACACCCCGCGCCGCCGGCCGCACTTGCCGAAGCCGAGAGCTATACCGCTCCGCAAGGCTACAACGACACCGCTGATCACATTGCAAACTTCTTCCGCGCGGTAGAAACCCGGCAGCACGTTGTTGAAGACGAGATCTTCGGCAACAACGCGGCGATCGCATGCCACATGGCGAATCACTCCTATTTTCACCACGCGACGGCCACGTGGGACGCAGCAACCGAAAGCATTAAGAGCTGAACCCAGCAAAGAGGAGACATAACGATATGTATGCATCGCGCAGGAAATTCCTCAAGACGACCGGAGCGGCCACCGCTGCTGCGCTCGCCGGAGTTCATCACCTCGCCGCGGCCCCACTGAGCCTGCCGATTGGCCTGCAGCTCTACTCAGTGCGTGATCTGCTGCCGAAAAGCTTCGATGGGACACTCGCAGATCTGAGCGCCGCGGGCTACAGAGTCGTTGAAGCCGCCGGCTTCTTCAACAAAACTGCGCCTGAGTTTCGCAGTGCCATGACCGAGGCCGGGCTCCGCTGCGTGAGCGCTCACTACACGCTGATGCTGCTGCGCTCCCAGCTTGACGAGCTGATCGAATACAGCCGCGCGCTCGGGCTTGAGTACATGATCTGCTCGTCTTCGGGCGGGGTTCATCGCGATCCAGCGGCAAAGGGTGAACTTACCCTGGACGACTGGCGCTACGTGGCGGGCGAATTCAACCGGATCGGCGAGAAGGTGAAAGCCGCCGGCATGACCTTCGGAATGCACAACCACACGCCCGAATTCGCAACCGAGAACGGCGTGCTCGTCTACACCGAGCTTCTGCGTCTTACCGACCCGAAGCTCGTGGTCTTTGAAATGGACTGCGGCTGGGTGACCGCCGCAGGCTACAACCCGGTCGACTTTCTGAGCAAGGCGCCCGCGCGCTTCCCGCTCATGCATGTGAAGGATATGGCGAGAAAACCCAGCGGCGAGTTTCATTCCGTGGTGCTGGGGCATGGCGTGGTGGACTACCGCCCGATCCTGCGCGCCGCCACGGGCCTGAAGTATTACTTCATCGAGCAGGAAGAGTTTGAAGGCGACCCAATGACGGAATTGCGCGAAAATGCGGCCTACATGCGCAAGCTCAGCATTTGAAGAGCGCTCTCGTTTAGGCTGGGCATATGGATATCTTCGATGAAAAGCGCGGCGAGCTGGAGCGGCACGAATTCATGATGGGCAAGGAGCGGGGGCGCCTTGCCGTGGCGCTCGACCTGCTGACGGATT
The DNA here is from genome assembly GCA_963718885.1 of uncultured Acidobacteriota bacterium. Classification (GTDB taxonomy): domain Bacteria; phylum Acidobacteriota; class Terriglobia; order Terriglobales; family Acidobacteriaceae; genus Telmatobacter. Next base: position 16,623 of record CAVRAK010000034.1, on the reverse strand, counting down.
CGCTGATTATGGTTGGCCAGCACGGCGTCTACTGCAACTCAAGCCGCAATCCCGGCAAGCCCGCGCTCGATCTGCAGGCGGTGCTTGCGGGCATGGAAGGCGCCAAGGCCCTGATCCAGTCTGTGATGGAAGATCTGCGCGCCCAGCGCGAGGCCGGGCGCACCGGCAGCTCCGGTGATTCAGTGAGTTGACCCGATCTCTCCAAGTCCCGCAGACTCCCCGAAGTACGGTATCCCGATAATGCGCGCCCGTAGCTCAGCTGGATAGAGGTCGCCGCGGCGACCCTCCGGCCATTAGGTCGGGAGTCAGTGGCCGCTCGGCGCATGAGTTCTCGTTCATTCCTTCGATGCCATTCATCTATGTCCTACGAAGCAGGACGACGGGCCGTCGTTATACCGGAGCGACAACCAATCTCGAGAATCGTCTGATGCAACACAACTCAGACCAGAGCCGCTCTACCAAAAATCGTGGACCATGGGCTTTAATTCACTGCGAAGAATTCGTGACGTTGGCGGAGGCTTTACGCCGCGAGCAATATCTGAAGTCCGGTAAAGGCCGCGATGAACTCAAGAGAATCTTTCGAGAGAGTAATCAGTTGGAATAATCACTGAATACCGAATATTCCCGAAGTACGGTATCCTGATCATGCGCGCCCGTAGCTCAGCTGGATAGAGCGAATGCCTCCGGAGCATTAGGTCGGGAGTTCGAATCTCTCCGGGCGCACCATTTCCCCTCCTGCCTCGCCGCCCCCAGCCCATCATCGCTTCACCGGCCCGATGGCCTAGACTGGTCTTGGCGCTGATCGGCCCGCGCCCCGGCACACAAGGACGTCATGCATCTCAATTTCCATTTCACTACGGTCCAGACCCTCTGGACGCTGACCTTTGCAGCGCACCTCGTGCTGCTTGTCGTTCTGCTGGGCCGGGATCGCGCCCGGCGCTTTCCCTGGTTTACAGCAGCAATCACGCTGGTGGCCCTGCGGCTTTTGACCAGCAGGCTGCTCTTCGGCCGCATGCCGCAGATGGAGATGAGCGAGATCTTCATTGTCCTGGCAGATGCTTCGTCTCTCATCGGCCTGCTGGTGGTTGTTGAGCTCGCCCGCCGGGCATTCCCCCGGGCGCCCCGCAAACTCCTGCTCACCTGGGGCACAGTGCTCCTCGCAATCGGCGCCGTCGTGCTGGCAACCTGGGGGCCATGGCCGGCGCTCAAAACGCTTATGCCGCTCACGCGCATGTCCGTGCTGGGCATGATGCAGCTCTTTGCGCAGAAGGCAGGCACGCTTGTCGACGTAGCGACGGTTGGGCTGGGTCTGCTGGTGGCTCTCTTTGGCCGCCGCTATGGCAGCGGATGGCGCGGTCACGCGCAACGCATCGTGATCGGCCTCTCGACCGCCTCGCTGGCGCAACTGGCCGTGCAGATTATCTGGCAGATCATTACCAAAACGGCCGCACCGCACTCGATGGATGAATACCAGCGCGTGATTGGCCTGCGCGAGAAGCTCTTCAACGCCAATAGCGTTATTTATCTTCTTGTAGCCGCCTGGTGGATTGTTTGCCTCTGGATCGACGAGCCGGGCGAATCCGTGGCAGCAGATGCCTCCGCGCCCGCGCTCACCGCCCCGCCGGCGGACAGAAAATCCGCTTCGGCCGAGCTTCCGCGCGATCCCGGCGAATAGCGGCTCGCGATTCTAGACTGCGAAGTCGATATATCCGCGCGCCGGATCGGTTGACACCAGCTTTACCGTCACGCGATCGCCAACATCGAGCCCTCGTGCACCCGGCTTGCCCGCATTCACCAGCATTCCGTCAACATGCGGAGCCAGCGTGCGGACAAAGGTTCCGTGGTTGTTGACGCCCGTAACAATGGCGCTGAAGCTTTTGCCGATGCTGGGCCGCAACACGACGGCGGCGATGCGCTTCTGCATCTCGCGCTCAACCTTGCGCGCGGCGTCTTCCATCTGCGTGCAACGCTGGGCGATTGCATTCAGCTCATCTTCGGTGTAAGGCTGCTCCACCTTTGCGAGCCATGCCTTCAAGACGCGCTGCATCACCACGTCGGGGAAGCGCCGGTTTGGTGCCGTGGAATGCGTGTAATCCTGTACCGCAAGTCCGAAATGGCCCGGCGAGGCTTCATTGGGCTTCACCATGATGTACTCCCCCGGTCCCAGCAGTTTCACCACCGCCAGCGACAGATCGGGAAAGTGAAGGGAGTCCCTCCGCTTCTGCTCAAGCAGAAAGTCATTGAGCGCCTTTGAATCCGGATCGGCCGGCAGCTTCGTTCCCAGGCCGGCAGCGAGCTCCACGATGCGGTCCCAGCGCTTGGGCGTGCGCACAATGCGGCGAATGGAGGCGATGCCGTCGTTCTCAAACCCTCTGGCGACCACGCCGTTGGCAGCCACCATGAACTCTTCGATAAGCGAAGTTGCGCGGTTCTTATCGAGGCTCTTGATCTCTACCGCCTCGTCGCCCAGCATCACGGGGCGCGTCTCAATTGTCTCCAGATCAAGGGCTCCGTTCTGAAAGCGGCAATTTACCAGCAGCTGCGTCGCCGCATCCTGCAGCTTGAGCTGCGCGGCCAGCTCTGCGCTCGCGGCCACCTTGTCCGGGGCCGGTCCCTTGCCTTCGAGCCATGCTCCGACGCTGTTATAGGCGAGCTGCGCCCGGTTGCGCACGAGCGCGCGCGAAACCGTGCCGCTCGACGTGCAGGAGGCCGCATCCACAAAGAACTCCACGACAATGGCGAGGCGGTCTTCGTTTTCGTTCAGCGAGGTGATGCCCTCGGAAAGCTGGGTGGGCAGCATGGGGAAAACCTTGACGCCGGTGTAGACCGAGGTCGTCTCGCTACGCGCATGGCTGTCGATCACCGTGCCTTTGGGAACGCGTACGTCCACATCGGCAATGCCGATGAGCACGCGGATGCGGCCATCGGGCAGTCGCTCGGCCCATTCGATCTGGTCGAGATCCCTTGAAGTATCGTTGTCAATCGAAGACCAGAGCAGGTTCCGCAGGTCCTGCGCTTCGGGCACTGCAGGCAATTCGAGATGAGCCTCAATTGCTGCGAGCTGAGCATCGGTTCCAGCGGGAAATTCGGGCTGAAATCCATGTTCCATCATGGAGGTACGCGCTGCCGCCACAAGATCGAATCGTACCTGTCGACCATTGGACATCGGGATCTGGCTCCTTGCACACGAAGAGCCAGCCTATCACGCCCCCGAGCGGAGGCGAGGCTGGCAAAGAAGCGGCAGCAGCCAGGATTCCCGGACGCCCGGAGCCGGCGCGCGGAAACCTGAGCCGGCATCGTTCTCGCCGTTGCCGGCTTCCGTTCGCACAAGAAGCGAGGTCCAAGAGATATCATCAGGAATGGAGACTTTGAATCAGGCATGACCCCTTTTCCGTCGCGCTTTCTGTCCCGTTTGCTGCCCTGCTCGCTTGCAGTCTTTGCTGCGTTTCCTGCATTTTCCCAAACATCGCAGCCGGCTTCGACCACGCAGCGGCGCCCGTCACCTCGACCGCGGCGCCCGAAGTGGCGGAGTTTCAGAAACTTGAAGACAAGTGGTCGAATGCGATCGATACGCGCGACCAGTATGGCCTCGAGCTCGTTCTATCTCCTTTGTTTGTGGATGTCTCGTCGAGCGGCGACGTCAGCACACGCAACCAGCAGGTGGCCTACCTGATCTCCCTGGACGATAAGTCTCTGCAGCTTGATCAGCACGTGGTCGCGGTGCGCATGCTCGGCGACATCGCAGTGGCCAATGGCACCTATGTGCTGCATCGCAAGACTGGCTCAGAAAAAGGTGTCTTTACGCATGTCTTTCAGCGGGCGCGCGGCGGATGGCTCTGCATCAATTCGCAGCGCACAATGGTGAAGACGGAGGCGAAATCAAAGAACAAAAAGCAAACGACCGCCGACGAGCCCTTTCACATTCCGCTGTTCTCTAAGAACTAGCAAGTACAAGCGGCAGTGCATGCCGCGCTCCGGCTCAACGATTGTATTTCTTCAGCACCTGCTGTAGCTGATCGTGCGGCAGCGCGATCACAGTATGGCCATCCACGCCGGTCATCGTCTTCGCCCCCACCATTGCGTTCACGATTGCCTCTTCGGTCGCCTCCACCGTTGCGGTGAAGAGAGGCGTGATGCGCTCGTTGGCAACCGTGAGCACACTGTTCGGCCCGGGATCCGCGTCCGCATGGGGATTCGCGGTTGAAAAGGCAAAAAAAATGTCGCCCGAACTGTTGCCCGAGACAGAGCCGGTCCTTGCGAGGCCAAGCGACGCCCGCCGCGCTATGCGCTTCAGCTGATGCGGCAGCAGCGGCGCATCGGTCGCGATCACGATAATGATTGATCCAACATCGCCGCGCGTGTCGTTGCTGGGCGGCAGGGCCGCCGGCGAGGCAACCCCGGCATACGGCTCGTCTTGCAGAATCTCCCTGCCCACGGGCACACCAGCGATCGTCAATTGCGAACGGCGCCCGCAGTTGCACTGCACCAGCACGCCCACCGTGTATCCGCCATCTTCTTTCGTCAGCACCCGCGAGGCAGTTCCGGTACCGCCCTTGAAGCCGTAGCACACCATCCCGGTGCCACCGCCGACATTTCCTTCCGCAACCGGACCGCTCTTCGCCGAATCGAGCGCAGCAAAAACGTCTTCCGGCTTCACGTGAAATCCGTTGATGTCGTTAAGAAAGCCGTCCCATGTCTCAGCCACGACGGGAAGCGACCAGTCGTCATCATGCACCCAGCCTCGCTTCAATCCCCACGCAATCATCGCGTCGCGCACCGTGCCCACGCTGTGTGTGTTGGTGATCCCCACCGGTCCATAGAGCAGTCCCGACTCCTCCACCCACGTCGTGCCCGTCATCTCGCCGTTCCCATTCAGGCTGAACCACCCTGCGTAGACGGGGTCGAGGCTCTTCACTCCGCGCGGCAGAATCTCCGTGACCCCGGTGCGCACCGGCCCCTCGCCCACTTTCAAGGCGCCGTCGCCGCGAATCAGCGTCGTGAATCCCACCTCGACGCCGGCAACATCCGTGATGGCATTCAGAGAGCCGGGCTTCCCGTCAAAGGGCACACCCAGGTCGCGCGCACGGGCGGGCAGCGCTACCGGCGGGTTGCGGAGCCGACCATGCAGCGGCGCAAAGAAAGAACGCCGTCGTTGACAGAATTGCCGAGCGGAACATACCCCACTCTATCGCAGGCCGGTCGCGTCCACGCTCAGTCTGCGGCGGGTTGCGTGCGCTTTGCTCCCTGCAGCCGGATCGAGACATGCACCAGGCTCAGTGCTGCCGGCGTGACGCCGGGAATCCGGCTCGCCTGCCCGATGGTGCCGGGCCGCACGCGCTCGAGCTTTTCGCGCATCTCGCGCGAAAGCCCGCTGATGACGCCATATTCCAGCCACTCCGGAATTGCGACAGCCTCGGCAGCCTTCAGCTTCTCAATCGATTTCTTCTGCTGCTCGAGATAGCCGGCGAACTTGATCTCGGTTTCGACCGCGCGCGCTTCATTGCGCACCACCGACGGCAGCGCGCCTCCGGCCGCAATCGCGCTGGCCGTCGCAGCCAGCAACGGCTCCGCGGCGATCTGCTCACTGAGCACCGGAAGCAACGGCTCGATCGTCACCTCGGGGCGCTTGAGCAATTGCGCCCATGTGAGTCCGGCGGTCGCCGTCAGACCGCCAAAGCCGGCGCTTGCAAGGCGCTCGCCATTCACCTTGCCGGTGACCAGCAGCCGCTCAAGCGCCGCCATGCGCGCCTGCTTGCGCTCGTATTCGGCCCAGGCGTCGTCATTGATCAGGCCAAGCCTGCGGCCATGCGGAGTGAGCCGGCGGTCGGCGTTGTCAATGCGCAGATGCAGGCGAAACTCGGCACGCGAAGTGAACATGCGGTACGGCTCGTTGGTGCCCTTCGAAATCAGATCGTCGATCAGGATGCCCGTATACCCCTCGGTGCGATCCATCGTGTACGGCGCCTCGCCCTTGAGCCACAGCGCCGCGTTGATGCCCGCCATGATGCCCTGGCACGCAGCTTCCTCATAGCCACTGGTTCCGTTGATCTGCCCGGCGAGATACAGGCCGTCCATGCTCTTCACGCGCAGCGAGCGATCAAGCTCCGTCGCATCCACGCTGTCGTATTCGATTGCATAGCCGGGGCGCAGCATCTCCGCGTCTTCAAGACCGGGAATGGAGTGCACGATCTGCCACTGCACCTCCATTGGCAGCGAGGTCGACATGCCGTTCACATAGACCTCGTGCGTGTTCAGCCCCTCAGGCTCAAGAAAGAACTGGTGCTGCGTCTTGTCGGGAAACTTGACGACCTTGTCTTCGATCGACGGGCAATATCGCGGGCCGATGCCTTCGATCTGCCCCGAGTACATCGCAGACCGATGCACATTCTCGCGGATGAGGCGAAGCGTCTCCGGCGTAGTGAAGGCGATGTGGCAGCTCACCTGCGGCTGCACAATCTTCTTTGTGCGGAAGCTGAAGGGCGTGGGGTCCGCATCGCCGGGCTGTTCCTCGAAGACCTCCCAGTGAATGGTGCGGCCATCGAGCCGGGGAGGCGTGCCTGTCTTGAGCCGGCACGTGCGCAGCCCAAGGGCGCGCAGGGACTCGCCCAGCAGAACGCTGGCCGGCTCGCCGCTGCGGCCCGCCGGGTAGCGCTCTTCGCCGCAATGAATGAGCCCGTTCAGAAACGTGCCAGTGGTGATGATCGTGGCCCCAGCCATCAGGCGCCGCCCGTCGCGCAGCTTCAGCCCCAGAACGCGCCGGCGCGGATGCTGTTCGCCCGGCTCTTCAAGCACCAGATCGACAACCTCAGCCTGGCGAATATGCAGGCCGGGCTGGCCCTCGAGCACTTCGCGCATCTTCACGCGATAAAGCTGCTTATCGCACTGCGCGCGCGGACTCCACACCGCCGGACCGCGCGAAGTGTTCAAAAGGCGGAACTGGATCCCCACCGCATCGGCTACTTCGCCCATGATGCCGCCCAGCGCGTCCACCTCGCGCACCAGATGGCCCTTGGCCACGCCGCCAATCGCTGGATTGCAGCTCATCTGAGCGATCAGGTCCAGATTCATCGTGATCAGGGCCGTCTTCAACCCCATGCGCGCAGCCGCCATCGCGGCTTCGCACCCGGCATGCCCCGCACCCACTACCACTACGTCATATTGTTCGATGAACGCCATCTAAGCCTATTCTACGGATTCCGCTTGCTTTGGGTATTTTGCCCGCGTTGAGAGGGGTTCCGGGGCGGCTCCGGCTGGTGCTAGGATGCTGACAAAGCTCGACAATTCGTCCCCCCCATCTATTCCTTCAGGAGGAATGCCGCATGGATTCATCGGAGATCCCCCTCGAGCGGCAGCACGAAGCCGTCCTCGCTCCCTTTTCCGCTAACGCTGCCGGCACCCAGCAATCGCCCGAAGAGCTGAAAGAAGAGAGCCGCAAAATTCGCCGCCTGCAGATGGTGGTAAACATGGTCACGCAGGTCATCGCGCAGGACGCGACCTTGAGCGTAGAAGAGGCCTCAGAGATGGTTGCCGACACCCGCCGCGTGGCCCTTGGCATGTTTCCTGACAAGGAACTGGCCTTCGACCTGATCTACTGGCCAAGACTGCAGCGATTGATGCGCGAGCGCTTCAGGATGCAGTAGCGCGCCTGCTCTATTTGTTTTCGTTGCTGACCAGACGGAAGGTGATCGTGCCCCAGAAGAGGCGGGCCCGCATCTGCACCGGCACGTGGCGTTCATCGTCGGTGTACCAGATCCAGATGTTGCCGCGATTCTTGACCACGCCTGCAGCAGCCGTGGGCTGCACGCGGATCGTCTTGAAGGTACCGAGCGGCGTCTTGACCTCTTCACGCCCTTCTACCTTCATGGTCACCGGCACGTTATGCATCGCGTCCACCACCGGGATGACGAAGCTCTGTCCGACCACGAGATTCTGCGACGAGGTATAGAAGATGCCATTGAGCAGGTCGGTCATGCAGCCCGGTATCGGCGACTCAACGTGCTTGGTCTGCCCGGCGACCATGTTCTTCTCATCGAGAATGGACTTCATCTGGCCATAGTCGAGGCGCAGGGTCGAGTTCACCTGCCGATGCCCTTCCACCGTCTGCTTGTCCCACTGGTAGGTGCAGCCCCGCGTGCGATCGAAGATGGACTGGAACCTGTCACTCACGTGAAAGACGAGATTGATCGCCCCGACCGTATCGGCCGTCGCCGTCACCCGTTGCCGCTCCCCGTCCGCCTCGGTGTGAATCACCGCGGTACCGGCGGAAAAGACGCGCCAGTCCACCGCATAGGTGAGTGTCTGCCTTTGCGGAAATGTGTAGCCGGGCCTTGGAGGCGGAAGCAGGGGAATCTGCTGACCGTAGGCAACGGCGGCAAGGGCGAGGGCACAGATAATCGTCTTCACCGACGTGCAGATCTTCACCGTGAGGCTCGACTCCTTCACTGTTTGACCGTCGTTACGCAGAATCGCCCGGCGGCAACCAAACGATCAGTCGGCGTTCCCAGGACGCTCTCTACCGCACCCATCGCGCCAGCGCGCCAAGCGCCGGCCGCAGAAAGATCAGGCTTAGATAAAGGAATGCGGCCCCTATAAGTGCATTGTACTCGCGGTGCTTACGGTAGAGCGCCAGGGAGAAACCTCCGGATGGCACTTCGGTGACGTTGCCAGAATGCGCTGAATGAACGCCAGCGGCCGCTGCGCCCGGCGTGGCGCGCGGTATCAACCGCGGCACACGGGAGCAGTATGCCTCGAAATCCGGAAACGTCGCCCGGAGAAACCGCTCCTCTGAGGCGATGACAGGGACATAGATGATGAGGAAGCCGATGGCCAGCACCAGCGCCACAGGCCAGCTCAGCAACGCCAGCGCGAAGCCAAACGCGATCAGCATCGATCCGAGATAGAGCGGATTGCGGACATGCGCGTACGGGCCGGTCTGCGTCAGCTCGCGATTCTTTTTGACGTAGCCTGCCGCGTATCCGCGCAGCCAGAGACCGGGCACAACGAGCGCCAGGCTCCAGAGAATCGCCGCCGGTAGGGGAGCACGTCTCCAAAGTTCGTACAGATAGAGCGCCGCAGTCATGAAACCCAGCGGCACCCGAATCCTCCGAGCGACGCGCTGCCAGCGCGAGATCCAGTCCTGTTGCGGTGAGTTGCCCGGCGTGTTGGCTGCATCGCTCATTGTGCCGCCTCAGAATAAAGCAGCTCTTCGGCGGCGCGCACCACTTCTTCAGTCTGGATCGTCAGAAGGCCAGCCTCAGGCTGCTCGTGCCGCGTATGATCGCGGCGGCTCTCCGGATGTCGCAGCACCTTAAAACGGGCCCCAAAGGGCCCGTTCCGGCCGGGATCGGTGGGTCCATAGATGCCTACGACCGGCTTGCCCAGCGCACATGCGAGGTGCAGCGGCCCAGTGTCCCCGGCGATCAGCAGCGAGACACGACGGGTGACGGCAATCAGATGTTCAAGCGATGAATTGAGCGCGATTGCCGCACCGTTGGTCGCCCGCACGATCGTCTCGGAGAGTTCCTGTTCGCCGGGGCCTGCATTGACCACGACGCGCCAGCCGCGCCGCACAAACTCCGCTGCGACGGCAGCGTACCGATCCACCGGCCAGCGCTTTGCGCCCCAGCCTGCCCCGGGATTGATCAGGATCACGGGGCGGTCTTCCGCGTCCGCAAGGAGTTCCGTAGCCCATTCTTCCGCCACCGGATCGACGGGCAGCCACGGTGGGATGAACTCAAGCGCATCTCCGGCCACCGCAGCGGCCACTTCAATATCCTGCTCGATCACGTGCGCCCCCTTAGTCGGCACGCGCTCGGTAAACAGCCAGCGCGCGGCGCGTTCGCGGGGAACATCTTCGCCGATGACGCGCCGACTGCCTGCAAAGCGCGCCACAACCGCCGAACGCACCGCGCCCTGGAAATCAAGCACCGCGTCATATTGCGAGGCGCGCAAAGCTCGCCTCAACGCCGCGAATTCGCGCCGCGTCTGCGCGGACAGGGGCTTCGCTCCCCACACCTTCATCGGGGCAAGTTGGAGATTGTCAACGATCGGCTGCTGCGGAGCAGGCTCGCCTGTGTCGCGGCCGGCACTCCCCTCAGCCGCCAGCAGCGCGCGCCACTTTGGCTCCACAACCCAGTCGATGACCCAGGCGGGGTGCGCCTTCCTGAGCGCCGTCAACGCCGGCAAGGCGTGCAGAATGTCGCCCATGGCGCCGAACCGGACCACGAGCAGGCGATACTTGGATTGCATTTGCAAACTTCGATTTTCTCACAGCGGCTGGTGCGATGAGTGGGCGGCGAGACGCTGCTCCAGCCACGAGAGCAACCCATGCGGGTTATCGATTTCGACGAAGAACGATGCGGTCATCAAGGCAATCCCTTTGGGAAGAGAGGCGGCGAGATTGCCGATCCGCACGCGATCCTTTTCCGTGGTCACCAGGGCCGTCGCACCCGCCGATTGCGCAGCCTTCGCCAGGCGCGCAACATCGGTGACCGTGTACGGATGATGATCACGAAAGCGCTCTCTCGACGCGATGCGCATCCCCGCTGTTTCGAGGCCCGCGAAAAACTGCGCGGGCCGCGCAATGCCGCAAAAGGCGACGACAGGCCCCTCCGTCGCTGGGACTTCCATTCGTCGACGGAAGCGCCAGACGGGCCCACGCCAGACGCGATGCCGAAGGTCGCTCTCCGCGGCGGCATCCTCGGCGGGAACCGCAATGATATCGGCGCGCTGCATCGCCCGCAGCGGCTCACGCAGATTCCCGGCTGGCAGCAGCGAGTCGCGAAGATCGGCTTCATTCAGCAGCAGGATGTCGATGTCGCGCGCGAGCTGCCGATGCTGAAAGCCGTCGTCCAGGACATGCACAAGCATGCCTCGACTCAACGCACCCGCATGCAGCGCGGCAAAATCCGCCTCGGCCAGTAGCCCTGCATCGTAGCGCCGCGGCGCAACGTAGACGGGCACGCCCGCCTGCCGCGCAATCAGCAACGGCTCATCGCCGAAGGTCTCCGCGGCTCCATCCGGAAGCACACGCGCCGTTTCGCTGCTTGCCCGCCCGTAGCCACGCGACAGCACATCGACTTGGAAACCCTGCTGCTGCAGCAACTCCGCCAGCGCGATCGTGAATGGCGTCTTCCCCGCCCCGCCCGCTGAGAGATTTCCCACGCTTATGACAGGCCACTGCAACCGTTGCGCCGTCTCCCAGCAGCGCCTCAGCCGAAGATCGCGCAACGCTACCCCTGCCGCGTACAGAGGCACCAGCGGAGCCAGCCAAGGGCGCTTCATGCGGAGTCTGCCCCGCCGCCCGGAACGTCGCGGTCCTGAATCTCGAGGTCCAGAATTCCCTCGATGGCGCGCAGCGTCCTCTCCGTTGCTCCCGCCTGCTGCTCAAAGACGCGGCGCGCGTTCTCGCCCAGAGTCTTCGCCTCGCGCGCATTCTTCAGCAGATCTGCAAGCATCTGCGCGAGCCCCGGCCCCTCCACGATTCGGATCGCGTCATGCGCGCGCAGATCCTCGGTGATCGCCCGGAAATTCACGGAATGCGGTCCCATCACGATCGGCACCCTAAATTGCGCCGGCTCCAGCGGATTGTGCCCCCCGGCAGGCACAAGGCTGCCGCCGACAAACGCCACGGCGGCAAGAGAATAGATCGACGCCAGCTCGCCGATCGTATCGAGCAGCATGATCTGCCCCGGCACGAGCGCCTCGATCTCCGCCTCACCGCGGCCCCTCCACTCTGATCGCCTGCTCCAGCGCACGCCTGAACGCTCCAGCATCCCGGCCACCGCCCTGAACCGCTCAGGGTGCCGTGGCGCGAGAACCATAACCAGCCCCGGCTCAGCTTTCAGCAACTGCGGCCACGCCTCAATCAGCGCCGCCTCTTCGCCTTCCAGCGTGCTGCCCGCGACCACGAACCTCAAACCCGCGCCCAGCCTCTGCAACAGCCGTGTCGCCTCGGTCTCCTCCGCCGCGCGCACATCAAACTTGAGGTTGCCAGCGACCGACACGCGCTGCGGCTCACAACCAATCGCGCGCAAACGCCCCGCGTCCACTTCAGTCTGCGCGAGAACGGAGCTCAACCGGCTCAGCAGAGGCCTCCACAAGCGCCGCAGCATGCGATACCGCGGCCACGACCGGTCCGAAATGCGCGCGTTCACCACCGCCACTGGAATCTGCCGGCGATAGCAGCCGTCCAGAAGATTCGGCCAGAACTCGGTCTCTGCCAGCACCAGCAAGCGGGGCCTGATTGCGTTCAGGTACGCCCGCACCGCCCACGGCAGATCGAGCGGGCAATAGAAGACCCGGCTCGCGCCAAAGCGCTGCTGCGCCAGCTTTTGCCCGGTCCGCGTGGTCGTCGAAACCAGCACCTGGAAGCCGGAAAGCCTGCTGTCCAGTTCGCTTACGAGGCGGCTCACTGCCAGCACTTCGCCCACTGAAACGGCGTGCAGCCAGATCACCGGCTTCTGCCGGCTGATGCTCGCAAGCCACGCCGGCACGCGCCCGAGCCGTTGACGCAGCCCGTCGCGGTACTTCTCGGTGGTTGCTGTCTTCCACAACCACCAGGGTGCACTCGCCACCAGTGCCATCATGAGACCCAGGTTGTAGAAAAACAAAACCATCGTGACGGAACGCGCCCTTCGTGGTCTAACCTTCTAAGTGGACTAACCCTAGAATGATACAGTCGCGCACGATACGGGCTATCAAGGTGATTTCGCTGCTTGCCGTGGTGCTGTCTCTCACCGCATGGGCGAATGGGCACAAGGAACCACCGGTGCAGCCGGCGACCTCGTTCCCGGCCGTCGAGGTTCATGAGAAAGAGAAGGTGGCCATTGCCGCCGAGCCCTACGACACGCGTGAAAAGGAATCGATCTTCCGCGTTGACTACCTGAGCCACGGCGTCATGCCGATTCGGCTCATTATCACCAACAACGGCGACCGGCCCATCTCACTGCGCGATGCGCGCATTCTCTTTCAAACGCCGGCTGGTGACCGCATCCAGGCCGCTGAGCCTGAAGACGTTGAGCGGATCATGACCCTCAAGGAGCGAGAGGGACGGAGAATCCCCTTGCCCGGCGGCATTCCGGCCATCCACACGAAGCCAAAGGCCAGCGACAAAGACATTGAAGCCGATTTCAACCAGTTTGAGTACCAGGCTCTGGTCGTTGAGCCGCACACCACGCGCGCTGGATTCCTCTTCTACGACGTATCCCAGCTTGACGACCCGCTGAAGGGCTCGAAGCTACACCTGCACGCGTTGCGCGATGCCGATGGACACGATCTCTTTTACTTTGAAATCCCGTTTGACAAGTATCTTCAGTCCAAGTCCGACGCCATGAAGTAAATCCACCTACTCGTAATACGTCGCCGTCGTCGTGTCCGTCTCCCAGATCGTGCAGTCTTTCACGCGCACGCGCCCCTTCGTGACCTCGCTCAGGTGCTCGTTGGTCTGGTCGAAAAAATACTTCGCAATGTTCTCAGCAGACGGGTTAAGCACTGTGAAGGGTTCGAGATCGTTGAGCATCTGGTGGTCGATGCGGTCGATCACCGGCCGCAGCACCTGTTTGAGCACCTTGAAGTCGAGCAGCAGGCCTGAAGCATCCAGTTCCGCGCCGGCAAGTGTCACGCGCACCTTGTAGTTGTGCCCGTGCGGATTCTCGCACTTGCCGTAATAGTTGCGCAGATAGTGACCGGAAGAAAAGTCCGTCTCAACCGTGACTTCGTACATCGGCGTTCGCCCAAACCTTGCGGGAAGAGTCCCGCCTTTCATTCTAGGCTCCTGGGTGAAATCCGCCTGAAGTCTGCGGCAAGCCCGGCCGGCCCGAACCTACTGGCCCGGACTCACAGGCCCGTGCTGCCGCGCCGTCTGCGTCGCGCCGCCAGACGATTCTCCTCGCTGCGCCGGTCAACCTGCTCGAAAAGGTTGGTCATCACGCCAACCAGCGCGGAAGCGAGCCCGGCCAGCAGCATCACCAGAGCCACCGTGCGCCACAGGGAGCCATTGGCCGGCAGCCCCGGCTGAAAGGTAGACGGCACCAGCGCCATTCCCATTGAGACGACGGCGAAAAACCCGAGCGTACCCGCCAGAATGTAGAGGTTGCGTGACATTGCGTTCATTTGGCTCAGAGTTTCGGCCACCCTGCTGCAATTTTAGACTCGGCACGCGCGCAAAGCGCTACGGGGTGTGGAGAAGCGCGACTCCGGCCTGCGTAAACTCGCGCTCCATCGTCGCAACCGAGCCATTCAGGTCGATGGCGCGGCAGGCATCGCGCAGCACAAAGGCATCAAAGCCCAGTCGCCGCGCATCCAGCGCCGAGTAGCCGACACAATAGTCATAAGCCAGCCCCGCCAGAAAGACACGGGTCAGGCCGCGATCGCGCAAATACCCGGCCAGCCCCGTTGACGTCTCACGGTCATTCTCAAAGAACGCCGAATAGGAATCGATGCCCGGCCGGAACCCTTTGCGCAGAATCAGCTCCGCCTGCGGCAGGTCGAGCGCGGGATGAAACTCGGCGCCTCGGCTCTGCTGTACGCAGTGGTCGGGCCACAGGGTCTGGGTTCCATAGCTGAGCTGGACCTGTTCGAAGGGCTGCTTGCCGGGATGACTTGAGGCAAACGACGAGTGCCCCTGAGGATGCCAGTCCTGCGTGAGGATCACGTGCGCGAAGATCGGCGCGACCCGTTGAATGACCTCGATCACCTCATCACCGCCCGCAACGGCCAGCGCTCCGCCCGGGCAGAAGTCGTTCTGCACATCAATCACAATCAGGACATCGGAGGAAATGATGGTCATGGACATGCTCTCTTAACGCGCGCTGAATCCGATCTTCGCACATCCGGCAAGCGCCACAGCTCGCCGCTATTTCCTTTCAAAAAACCTCTCCACATCCGTCAGCGCCGTTGTCATCCGGTAAGGCGGCAGGCTCTGCAGAAAGGTCTGCCCGTATCTCTGCCTGCGGATGCGTGGGTCGAGGAGCACCAGCACGCCGCGATCTTCAAGCGAGCGGATCAGCCTGCCGAAGCCCTGCTTCAGCGTGAGCACCGCCGACGGCACCTGGTAGTCGAAAAACGGTTTGCCGCCCGCCTCCTCGATCGCCTTCATCCTCGCCTGCACCACCGGATCGTTGGGCACAGCGAAGGGCAACCGGTCGATGATCACGCAGCTCAGCGCCTCGCCCTGCACGTCGACGCCCTGCCAGAAGCTCGACGTGCCAAAGAGCACCGCGTTCGGCGTATTGCGAAACTCCTCGAGCAGCGCCTTGCGTGGCGCCGTGCCGTGCAGCAGGATCGGGTAGTCCAGCACCGGCAGCAGCCGCTCGTAGAGGGCTCGCATCTGGCTGTAACTGGTGAAGAGGCAGAAGGCCCTTCCCCGGCTGAGGTCGAGCACCTGACGGATGCACTCGGCCGCCGCTTCAGGAAACTCCGCATCGCGCGGATCGGGCATCTCCGGCGGCAGATAGAGCAGCGCCTGCTCGCCATACCTGAAGTGCGACGGCACCACCAGCTCGCGCGCCTCGCTCAGCCCCAGCCTCTTGCGGATGTGGTCGAATCCGCCTTGCACCGTGAGCGTCGCCGAAGTCAGCACGACGGTGGGGATGGCCTCGAAGACAAACTCGCGCAGCAGGTCGGAGACGTCAATCGGCGTGGCCTGCAGAAACGTCGTCCGCGATGCGCCGCGCATCGGGTCTCTCGCCCGATCGTTCGCCTCGCGCCCGGCGGCGCGCCGCTCAAGCCAATAGACCATGTTGCTGGCGTTCGATTCCAGTAGAAATTCGAGCTCTGAGCGCAGACGCGCCACCCGCTTGCGCAAGCCCGGCGCTTCGTCAACGCCGGTAAGCCGCTCCATCTCGGCTTCCATGCGCTTCAGCGTCGCGCGCACGCTCATGTAAAGGTCGCCTGATGTCTCCAGAAACTCCTCGCGCCCGGCAAAAGGCTGGCGGCCATCCGCCGTCATCGGCAGGCCGGCAAAGAACATCCGCGCCCGCTCGCGCAACTGTTGCGTCACGGCCGGCATCTGCGCCGCGCCTTCTTTGCCGCGCAGCAGCACATCCGTGTCGCGGGCCAGCTCTTCAAAGCGGATATTGCTCACCGAGAGGCCAAAATAGCTCGACGCCACCTCTTCCAACTCGTGCGCCTCGTCGAAGATCACGGCGGCAGCCTCGGGCAGAATGCCCGCATCGGGTGCGCCGGCCGCCTCCTGCTTCACCGCCAGATCGGCAAAAAAGAGATGATGATTCACGATGATGATGTCGGACTCGAGCGCCCTGCGCCGCATCTCGGTAATAAAACACCGCTTGTAGTCCGGGCACGTCGAGCCCAGGCAGGCATCGGCCCGCGCATCCAGCTTGTGCCACAAAGCGCTCGACTCAGGCAGCTCCGAAAGCTCTGCTCGATCGCCCGTCTCGGTGATCTGCTCCCACGCGGCGATCTTCTGGTACTGGTCGATCTCTTCCAGCCCGTTCAGGATCGGCTGGGTCCTGAGGGCAACCAGCTTATGGCGGCAGAGATAATTGGCGCGCCCCTTCATATAGCAGACGCGCAGCTCGCCCAGCAGAGACTCCAAAAACGGCACATCGCGGAAATAGAGCTGGTCCTGCAGCGCCTTGGTGCCGGTAGAGATGATCACCC
>CAVRAK010000033.1:0-202216 GCA_963718885.1 uncultured Acidobacteriota bacterium | reverse complement strand
GAGCCTGCGCAGATTACGACAAAAGAGTGACAAATCACTAACAACTCGCGAGAGCACTCTCTACATACTGAGCCTCAAATGCAAGAGGATTTCGAGAAGGATTTTTGAGTGACAGGCATATGAAAACGGATATCCTGCGGATCTGCCTCACA
This sequence comes from uncultured Acidobacteriota bacterium, assembly GCA_963718885.1. Classification (GTDB taxonomy): domain Bacteria; phylum Acidobacteriota; class Terriglobia; order Terriglobales; family Acidobacteriaceae; genus Telmatobacter. The sequence goes on along the minus strand of CAVRAK010000033.1, from coordinate 202,064 downwards.
CTACCCATGATGGTGTTGCTTGTAACAGCGCTCTCGGCCTCCGGGCAGGCGCCCGGCACCGGCGCGATCTCAGGCGTTATATACGATCCCGGCCATCGCGTGGTATCAAACGCGAAGATCGTTGCCATCAATGAGGCGACGCGTCTCTCGCTCCGTGATGACTACGTCGGAGGGCATGTTCCGGGTGCCCCTACTGGTTCCAGGAGGATATGCGGTCACAGTGAGCGCGCCTGGATTCGCGCCGAGCACCTCACATTCGCTTCAGGTGACGGTAAGCGAGACAACCTCGCTGAATGTAATTCTCTCGGTTGCTTCGGTGGGTCAGAGCGTGCAAGTGAACGCAGCAGATGCACAGGAAGGAGATCTCGCCGGGTCGACGCTGGGTGGTCTGGTGGATCAGGCCGCGATCCATACGCTACCGCTCTCAAACCGCAATTACACGCAGATACTTGGACTCTCTCCCGGGGTGGTGGTAGATCTGCCAGACGCGACAGCTCTGGGTAGCGGCACACAGAACGTAGCCTCGGATGGCGCAACCCCGCTCTCGAACAACATCCAGTTCAACGGCATCGATGCGAACAACCTGGCGGAGAACTCAGCGGCGTCGGCAGAGACTGATGCGGGAACTGCCATTCCGGCGCCCGACACGATCCAGGAGTTCAGAGTGCAGACGGCTAATTTCGATGCTGCATATGGGCGCGGATCGGGAGCGAATGTCGACCTGGTCAGCAGGAGCGGCACAAACGACTTCCACGGAAACGTTTGGGAATTTGTGCGCAACGACATCTTCAATGCGAACGATTTCTTTTCAAAGCTGGACGGGCAGCCGCGGCCGGAGCTGAAGCATAACCAGTTCGGGGCTGCGGTTGGCGGCGCGATTCTGAAGAACCGAACATTTCTCTTCACTGCCTATCAGGGGTTGACGGAAGTGAACGGCCTCGGCGATGAGCAGCATCCCATTCTGCCTCTGCTGACCGCCGACCGGTCAGCGGCAACCCTTGGAGCTCAGTTCTGCCCAGCAGGACACTTGGGCAGCGCAGGACAGCCGGCAACGGGATATCTGACACAGGCAGGGGGAGAGCAGGTGGCCTGTGATGGCTCGAATCTCAATCCCGTTGCACTCGCCATTCTGAATGCAAAGTTGCCGAATGGCGAGTTTGCTGTGCCGAGCCCGCAGGTCACGTTGCCAGCCACCGGGAACGATGCATCCGACCAGGTTCCCATGGGTCAGTCGACCTATGCATTGCCGGCCCATTTCCGCGAGGATCAGTTCACGGTCGATATCGATCAGGTACTCAATCAGAAAAATACATTGGCAGGAAGGTTCTTTTGGTCACGAGCTCCGACGACTGAACCGTTTTCGCCGAACGCGGCGAATGTTCCCGGCTGGGGCACAGACAAGCTGAACCGGAACACGATGTTTGTGCTCGCGGATACGCATGTGTTCAATACGAATCTGGTCAATCTCGCACGGATTGGCTACATGCGCTTCGACGGGTCTTCTACGGTGCAGAATCCGATCTCGGCGGCAGCCGTCGGAGAAGGCACGCCGACCGGCGGCGAGACTTTAAATGCTCCGGGATTGACGGTTGGCGGCTTCACCATCGGAGATGCCGGGACTCCATCGCTGTGGGAAGTGACAAACTCGTTCATCCTGCAGGACACGGTAGCCCTGACTTGGGACCGGCACAATGTCCGGTTTGGCGGCGAGGTTAAGCGCCATGAGGTCGATGAAGATGCTCCGGAGGAAACGGACGGGCTAGTACAAATTGGCACCTTCGATGACTTTCTGGTGGGCCAGAGCGCGGCACAGAATAGTAGCCCTTTGGGGTTGAGCAATCTCAGTACCAGTCAGGCAGGCGCAGGCAATTTCCGCCGCGATGAGAGGTACACAGATTTCGCTGGCTTTTTGCAGGACGACATAAAACTGACGCGGCGCCTGACGATCAATGCAGGTCTTCGTTACGAGATCTTCGGTGCACCGACAGAGATGAATGGCCGGCTGGCGAACTTCGACCCAAATATCGCGACAACCGGACCAGTTCCGGCAACGGGCACTTTTAGTGGGTTTACGCTTCCATCAAACTACGCCGGTGATTACCCCGCGGGCGTGCTCAAAACCTCATATCCAGGGTTGTACAGGACGCCATATGGAGACATTTCGCCACGGCTCGGCTTTGCTTGGCAACTGTTGGGCAAGCCTGTTGTTGTGGTCCGGGGCGGATATGGGGTGTATTTCGACCGGCACTCGGGGACCTTGGCCGAGCAGACCATCTCTCAGCCTCCGTTCGCACTCTTGCAGATCCTTTCGGGAGCGCCTAATGGGGGCGCATCGCTTCAGAATCCGTTCGTTCCGGCGGTACCGGCAACCTCGGACTTTCCATTCTTTGTGCCCCGCACGCCCACTTCGACTCCGTTTATCGAAAGCACGAACCCGGGCATGCTAGACGGCAGGACGCATGAATACAACGTGAACGTGCAATATGCAGTGGGACGTGGCTATCTGTTGGAAGTGGGATACGTGGGAACCCGCTCATCGCACCGCTCGGGGCAACTTGAATTCGACCAGGCGCTGCTGGCCAGCCCGCAAAACCCCGTCAATGGGCAGACAACGAACTCGATCAGTAATGTATCCGCCCGAATGCCTATTCAGGGTATAAGCCAGGGATCGCTGTATACCACCTCGGCTTTCATCGCAAACTACAACGCACTCCAGACCAGCATCACGAAATGGATGAAGCACAACTTTCAACTTCAGGCGAGCTACACATGGTCAAAGAATCTCGATGAAGTTAATGGGGAAGTGGGAACGGATCTCTTTGAGTTGCAGTTGCCAACCAATAATCAGCACGATATCAGGCACTCGTCCTACGGCCCGGCAGGGACCGATCGAGATCAGAGATTCGTTGCAAACTTCATCTGGGTGGCGCCGACATTTGCATCGACTCCAGCGCTCGTTCGCCACTTACTGACCAATTGGGAGTTTTCGGGAATCGTCGTAATCCAGTCGGGCATACCTCTCAGCATCTTCGACAGCAATGCGGGTTCCGTATACGGACTTCTTGGCGGTCAGGTCAGAGCAGAGTTGGCAGCTAACGGCCATCCGGCGACTCATGGATCGCTGTTCTCGCGAGTGATCAATGGCTACCTCGATCCCACTGCATTCACGCGCGCTCCCGAGGCGCCCTATGGGACGGGGCCTGCCGATCAGGATTTCGGTAACAGCGGAGTCGGCATGGTGCGCGGTCCAGGGCAGCACAATCTCGACATCGCGATTGAGCGCACGTTTCCAGTGAGAGAAACGAAGAGTTTTCGGTTCCGAACGGAATTCTTCAACGTGACGAACACGCCGCAGTTCGGCAACCCCAGTACCAACCTGGGGTACACCGATCCGACACTCCTGAATCCGTCAGCCAGTTCAATCTTTGGCAAGATCTCGGGGACAGTCGCCAACCCTCGCATTATTCAGTTCGCAGTCAAATTCGTGTTTTGAACGAGCAGCGCGGGATGCTCCGAGCCGCTCGCCGAGAAGTAGTCACGGAGACGGAACGATGTTCACGATAGAAGAGCTCGAATCTGCGTGCGACGCCACACAGCCCGTGCGACTCCCCAGGCACGAGATAGAAGCTCCGGAACTTTCCCAGCAGGCAACGTTTTATCCATTTGGGTTTCCCGTGAAGGTAAGAACGAATTTCTATCGGGTCCTTGAACAGCTGCAAGCAATCTGGGGGGCGTTTGAAAGGCAGCATGATACCGAGCCGATGCGATGCGACATTCAACTCGTGAGGAGCGACGCGATCGAGTGCCCTCCGGAGCCGACATACCGCATCATGTTGCCGCTGCTGATGTGTGTAGCGGATGCGAACAATTACAGCGTCGTCGATCTGGAGCGCTGCCACACGAGTATTGTGATCTCAGACGCTGCGCTGCGCTACCCCTTGTATGCGCAGTATTTTCTCCTCGGAGCGCCTGTTTGTTGCGTAACGACACGATATACGACACCCGTCCATGCAGGCTGTGTAGCGCTGGATGGCCGAGGCGTGCTCCTGTGCGGCGATTCCGGTGCCGGCAAGTCAACGCTATCGTATGCCTGCGCCCGCTCCGGATGGAGCTATCGTGAGCGACGATGGAAGCTTCCTGCTGAACGGCGGAACAGACCGGATCGTGACCGGCAACTGTCATCAGGTGCGCTTCCGGCCAACAGCTGCAGCGCTATTCCCCGAAATTGCCGGCCTGGAGATTACTCCGCGCGCGGCTGGCAAGCCCTCGATCGAGCTGCGGACCGCGTCAATGACACACATAAGAGCCTGTGCAGACAACGCGCGTCGATTTCATCGTCTTTCTGAACCGCCGCTCAGGTAGCCCGCCACAGCTCGTGCGGTACCGAAAGGACGTGGCACGGCAATTTATGCGGCAGACCCTTTTTGGATCTGCGGAATCGATTGCCGGGCAATATGCGGCAATTGAGCGGCTATTGTCCGCAGATATCTTCGAGCTTCACTACTCCGCATTGGACTGGGCGGTTGACCGCCTGCAAACGCTCGCCCGCGAGGGTACTGATGGAGCTTCAGTTCGCACACCCGCCGGACAGAGTGGATGCTGTGTCCTTTTGGAAGGCGCCTTCCGCCTGGTTCCGTCAGAAGAATCTGAGCCGCGGGTATTGGATATTCTTTTCGGCGGCTTTCTTCTTCGATGCCGGCTTTTCGGTCTTCTTCTTCCTCTTCAACCTGTACCTGCTGGATTGCCATTTCAATGAACGAGGTGATGGGATGGATCGGCGGTGCGATGACGCTCGGGACGCTGATAGGAACATTGCCGGCAGGTGCCCTGGCCCGCAGGATCGGCCTGCGGCCTCTCTTGATCTTCCTTTTTGTCAGCGCTCCGGTCTTGAATGCCTTGCGCGCGCTATGGATGTGGGAGCCCGCACAGATCGGCCTGGCATTTCTCGCAGGCCTCGTAATGTCTTGCTGGGGTGTTTGCTTTCTATCGGGTGTGGCCCGCTTGACGACCGAGCAAAGCCGCACCGCAGCATTCAGCCTTATCTTCTCGGCGAGTGTCGGCACCGGCATGTTGGGTGGCGTAGTGTGCAGCTATCTTCGCGAGTGGCTCGAAATAGCGGGCATCGCGATGCAGGCGGCTGAGACCAAGCGCGTGATCCTGCTTGTTTCCTGCGGCATCGCTCGTTTTGGGACTATTTCCGATCTTGCAACTGCGGATACCTTCGCCGTGTAAGAAAGAAACTGCAGACATGCACCGCGTCCGGCCACCGGCACTGGTTGCGCGAATGGAGACTTCATCCGTTTCTGCAGCGATTCCTGCCATTGATGGCGCTCTGGTCTGCGGTGATCGCCGCGTTCAATCCATTCGCAAATGTCTATCTATCGCGCAATCTACATATCCCAATGACGCAGATAGGTCTGATTTTTTCCGCGGTGCAGGTGGTGCAGCTGTGCATGGGCCTGATAGCTCCTGTCGTTTTTCGCATTTTGGGTTTGGTGAAAGGTATTGCCGCAACACAGCTCACTGCCGGCCTCCTACTTTTCTCAATGGCCGGAATACGAAACGGAGAATCTGCGATCGCGCTTTATCTGACGTTTTCTGCGGCCCAGTGGATGAGTTCCCCCGGGCTTTATAACCTGTTGATGGATGAGACGCCGGACGAAGATCGCAGTACCGCCGCCGCAATGTCGCTTTTTTGCAATGCGCTGATTGCATCGATGGCGACTGCCGGGGCAGGCGTTCTCTTTACACGATTCGGGTATCGACCCGTGTTGATCGGAATCTCCGCCGTCGCCGTGGCTACAGCCTTGTTGTTTCTCGCCTTTATTTCTCCGCAACGGCAGACCGCCCCAAAGGCAATTGCAGGATGAGAATCGTCGCCAGCGCCAACGTTCACAATCATATGAGCGGGTATCTCACGACGGTGCTGCTCATGTTGTCTGTTGCACAGATTGCCTGGGCTCGTGTTTTGCCACCCGGTGGCGTGCAACTGTTGTGTCATCGCACCGCCAACGAGGATATGCCGGAAAACACCTTGGAGTCACTGGAGCAGGCCGCTCTGCTGGGATGCGATGTGGTGGAGGTAGACCTTCGCCGCACGCTCGATGGCAAAATCGTGCTCAACCATGACGGCTTTCTGGAACGGCTCACTGACGGCCACGGTGAGGTGGAGTCCACCTTCTACGACGATCTGCGTATGCGCGATGCTGGGTCGTGGATGAGCGACAGATTCGCGGGATTGCGGATCGCGCGCTTCGAGGATGCGCTGAACCTGGCGCGTGACCGCGGCATCAAGCTCTACCTCGATATGAAGGACAAGGGAATGGGTGCAGAGGTGCTCGCGATCCTGCGGCGCGAGCAGATGCTCGATCGCGTTGAGTTCGGCGGAGAATGGGATGATGTGAAGGCGCTCGACCCGCAAGCCAACCAGTCAACACGGAATACGCAGTGGGTTTCGCCGGTGATTACGCCAGAAGACATCTCGGCACTTCATCGCGAGGGGAAACGTGTGGTCGTGAACTTCTCTGCGAACCAATATGAGATGGATCTGGCGCGCATGAAAGTGGTTGTGGCTGCGGGAGTCGATGCAATCAATGTGGACTTTCCCCGAATTGGAGCGGACGCTGTCGGCCGGCCAGTAGAAGCGCGGCTGCTTGAGCTTATGCAGCAGGCGAACCACGGCGCAACCGAGGAGCGCGTGAAGGCAATTCTGGAACTCGGACGCTATCAAGGCTTTCCCCTTTCGAGTGCATTCGCTCGCTGGCTCCTCGATCAGGATGAGTCCATCTCACGGGCGGCGGCTGTGGCGCTGATAGAGATGCACCCCAGGGTTGACTCTGCTCTCTTTTCCGTGGCTCTGAGGTCACCATATGTCTCTTCCCGAATGAATGCAGCCTGGGCGCTTGGTGAGCTGCATGCTCCGGCAAGCACGGTGCTTGCTCTGCTGAAGGACGGCAGCCCTCAGGTCCTGAGCGAGACGTTGGTCGCGCTAGCGCAGATGCCCGGCGAGGTCGAGGCCGAGTCTCTGCTGCCGCTGCTGTCCCATCTGGACAGCACGGTGCGCGGCGCGGCGGCGGTGGCACTTGCGCGACATCAGCCCATAGTGGCGGCGCGGGAGATTCCGAAACAACTGCGGAGGGAAGGGGCTGCGGAGGAGGTCATATATTTTCGCCACAAAGCCAGCGGCGGCGGCCGCTTTACCCATGCGGAGATCGACGCGCTGGTAGCCAGCTACCGCTGCCAGATGCAGATGCTGCGCGCTCTGCACCTCACCAATCAACCCGCGGCTACCGTTGAACTGGCAGAGCAGGCCTTCGGTTCGGGTGATGTCTTTCCGGAGCCAAATGGAGCCGTCGCCGCGATGATGCTTTGGGACCGCATTGCCGCAGAACCATCCACGGCGGTGCAGGAACTCGGCTCCAAGGACACCCGAGCCGCCGATCGCGCGGAGTGGATGCTGATGAAGGCCGGCCCCGCGGTTCTTCCTGCTGTGAGGAAGGAGCTTCAAAGCGAGGGACGGGCGGCGCGTCAGCGAGCCATTCGGATCGTTGCGTGGCAGGGTGATAGAGATTCGCTCCACAGACTTGAGGCTTTGCGAGCGATGAACAGCCCGGACGCCGCCCTCGCTGCATGGGCAATCGCCACAATAGAGATGCTTCATCCAGAGCCGTAATGGAAGGCCTAAATATCGACGCCGGCAGCCATTGTTCGCTCGTCTCCCGACATCGTTCGAGGGCATTCTTCGATTAGGCTCCCTCCCTCAAGGCGGAAGACTCGATGACCAAATACCCGAGCCACTATACGATGGGTTACCAGCATGACTGCCTTTCCGGAGGCACTTAAATTCTCCAGTATCTGTCGTTCATTCTCCTCGTCCAAAGCAGAGGTTGCTTCATCCAGAAGCAGTAGTCGCGCTTCGCGCAAGACAGCGCGCGCAAGGCCCAATCTTTGCCGCTGACCACCCGAAAATAAAGCTCCGTTATCGCCGACACCTGTATCCAGCCCGAATGGCTGGGCGATTACAAAATCGACCAGCTGCGCCGCGGCGAGGGCCGTCATCAGTTCTTCGTCGCTCTTTTCCGGTAACCCAAAGAGCAGATTATTTCGTATTGAATCGTCCAGAAGAGCGATCTCCTGCGGCACATACGCGATATTTGTGCGATCAACCTGAATCACGCCCTTTGTCGGCTGAGATACACCGGCGATCAGGTTCAGGAGCGAACTTTTGCCAATTCCCGATGGTCCGTGCAGCACAATCGTCTCGCCCTCACGCAGAAGAAGGCTCACATCTCTCAAGACCGGCACGCCTTCGCGGAATGAAAAGCTCACCTCTTTGAGCTGCACGACGAAACCGGCGTCCGGCAGATTTGCTGGCAATCCGCATCCGCGGTGTCTTCGACACTCGTCCAGTTCGGCTTCCACTATCCTCACGTTCTCGTAAGAACTCTCCATCTGGCCGGCAATGATTGAGATCTGGCTAATAAGGGGAATCATTCGTCGGGAAAGAACAAAGTAAAACGCCAGAAGAGACAACAGCTGGCGCGCATCTCCCTGGCGTAGTTGAACGGCCACGATAATGGAGAGGAAAAGCAGCACTGCGCCCTGATCGGCCACGCTGCTCGCAATCTGGGGAAGAAACCTTATGCGCAAATTGCTGGCCGCCACATATTCCGCCTGCTCCTGAATCCGTTTCATGAAAGAACGCTTGATTTCTATAGGTGCGAATCTCCTTCCCGGACGAGAATATATCTGCAAGATTCCTCTGGAGCATGCGCAACGATGCTTCGCGACGTTCCGCCGCATGTTGAAGGGAGCCCCGGACGAACAGCCTGTGCATTCCGTAAAATGCGCCGAGCGCAAGAGCGAAGCCACATGCAGCGAAGGGGCTCTGATAAATAAGGGCAGCGGTCATGACGCCTACGATCACCACCGCAGCGGTGAGCTCAATGCAGCGCTGATAGAACTCGGCGGCTTCGCGCGCAGTGTAAAGAGCGTGGTTCGACAGCTCGCTGCGGTTTGACTCAACGAATCTTCCCCAGTTCAGTTCGTTATAGCCCTTTGTCAACCGCAGAAGCAGATTGACATAAAGCTTCTGTATCTGATGAAGAACTGATCTGGCCGACAAAAGATCCATCAAAGCTCGAAGAATAACCAGGATCGCTGTAATGATCGCGACCGAAATGGTCGTCTTTGGTATCCACCAGAGATGATGCGCCGAGGAGTGACCCTGCAGGAGGAGGAATAGCAGATACATCGCTCCGGCAACGGCAAGATCGCAGAAGCCAACCGCGATTCTCTCCAGCGTCAGCAACGCCAGCGCGGCACGCTGCCGATTTGCCAGAAGACCGAGCGTCCCGCCGAAGGAAGAACGGCTTTCAACTTCCGCAGCATCGTTGAGGGATCGCATCGGACGCTTAATTCCTCGCACCTCGAGGCTACCAACTCAGGCGGCTTGGATTGTCAGCGTTGGGTCCTTGAAATGTCAGCAAAATGTCATCGGAACCCCTGTGACTTTCAACATGCGACCCCTGCCTTGTTTGTGAAATCGTGTCGGGAACCCCCGCAGGGCATGTCCTTTGACGCGACAATCTAGTGACAAACTTCAGACGCATTCGTGACATACGGCGGCAACGGAATACTTAACCTCTATGCATGCCGACTAGACCGAAAGAGAGCTTCCCCGTACCAACAGCCCACAGCTGCCAGGTGCTGCGACCAAGGCTGATCGACTGAATCACATGCTCGTTTCCCAAAGGAGAACGTATGAAGTATGTGCGACAAGTGATGCTGGGAGCTCCTTGCCCTTGCAGCAACCGCAGCCATAGGTCAGATGAAGCGCGAGCAGCAGCATCAGCCCGATACTGCAACGCAGGTTCACACCGTCAAGCCCGATAAGGGGCAGCAGGTATTCAATCGCAACTGCTCCCGATGTCACAACGCTCCGGAAGGATTTTCACCGAGAATCTCCGGCACAATTGCCATGCACATGCGCGTCCGCGCCAACCTTAGCGACGCGGATTACCGGGCACTGTTACGGTTCCTTAATCCTTAGAGTGCGACCTTGTGAGTCCTCGCAAGTAATTCAGTTGACGGCATTCTGACAATTGAGTAACGGCCCAGTGACAACTGGTCCGCTACGCGCCCATTACGGTGGGTGAAGGATGGACGGTGCATACCGCTGAGGCAGATAGCTGTCGGAAACGCATCAATCGCCGCGCCACAAACGGTTCAGGAGAAGTTATGAGAAGGAAGTTCATGCTGGCTCTGCTGGTTTGTGTGCTGGCAGCAGTCGGATCGATAGCACCTGGGGCTCACAGCCAGACTGCTGTGCCGCGGCAGATCGTCATTATCGCCAAGCGATTTTCCTACGATCCTGGCGAGATCACCCTCAAGAAGGGTCGACCGGTAGTGCTGGTCTTAAAGAGTGCGGATGTGGCGCACGGGCTTCGCTTCCGCGATCTCAACGTCGACGTCAAGGTTAAGGCCGGCGGTGTGGCAGAGGTGCAGTTTACGCCGAACAAGACTGGAGAGTTCGTTGGCCATTGCTCCGTGTTTTGCGGTTCAGGTCACGGCTCAATGGACTTAAAGTTGCACGTGGTGGAGTAACAATGCGCATTCTCTTTGTGTCTATTGTCGGCACTTGTCTCGTCGGCTTGACTGGGTGCAAAGCAAATCCTCCGGGAAAAGTGGAGATGAAGGCAGTGACGTATGCCAAACATCACTTTCTAATCCGCAATAAAAACCAGACAAATCCGCTGACCTATACACCGCAGACCTGGGCCGACGGCAAGGAAGCCTTTTCGCATTATTGCGTTGCCTGCCATGGAATGGATGGTCAAAACACGGGTGTCCCATTCGTCGACCACATATCACCCCCGATTCCGTCGCTTGCGTCCCCGGAGGTGCAGAGTTACACGGATGGACAACTAAAGTGGATTCTCGACTATGGTATTCGTCCTTCTGGAATGCCCGGTTCTAAAGGAACTCTCAGTGACGATGAGCTTTGGTCGATCGTGGTATTCCTGCGCCACCTGCCACCCGCGGGTAGCCAGGGAACGCCGGATATGTACACGCATTAGACGAGGCAAAGTGCTCCGGTGAGAAAAGCATTGTGGATTAATGCCTCTTCCAGGTCGCCGACGGGCGGCGTGCCTTTTGCCGTCGGCTTCTATTTTGCATTCCGGGTTATCACCGTACTGGTATCGGCGCGCATCTTTGGCGCGGAGCCGCGCACCGGAACCGCGATAAACATTGCACTCGATTGTTTTCTTCTGCTTGCCGCTGCATTTTGTTCGCTGGGAGAAGTCTGCTATCCGTTCCGGGAGATGATAAAGCTTCCAAGCATACGGTGGGCGCTGCTTTTTCTCGCTTTCGCCGGCTGCAGCCTGCTGTGGAGCAATACGGCATCGCTCCCTGCTTCTATGGTCTATTGGTGTGCCATGGCCGCAGATCTGGCAATCGTTGTGATGCTGCTTCGTGGAGGACCACTCGGGAGCGCTTCTGACTCGTTGATGAAGGGGTTTGTATGGGGCGCATGTGTGGTGGCGACCATCGCATGGCTCATGCCCGCGGAGTCGGACCTTCGCCTGGGTGACGACGAACTCCTGGGACCCAACCAGATCGGGTACCTGTGCGCCTTCGCTTTCTTCTTTGCGCAATATCTCATCCGGGAAAACAGAGGGAAACTGGGTGCGCAGGCCTTGTTGCTGGCGATTACACTTCTTCGAACCCTCAGCAAGACAACCATCGCGGCGTTCCTGGTCGGTGAGGGTTTCCTGTTGATAACGGATAAATCGATCAGCCGCAGAAGCAAGGTCATGATTGCTTTCGCCACCGCCGCAACGGTGGCCGTATTCTGGCGTCTATTAACTGCGTACTACGAAATCTACACCATCTGCTGGCAATCAGTTGGATACCTTGACTGGAAGGCTGGGGATTTGGGCATATTTTCTATCTGAGGCTATCCAGCGACCGTGGATTGGGCATGGATTTGATTCTGCCTGGAAAGTGATCCCACCTTTCGGACCCAGCCAATTCGAAGCGGCTCACGCACACAATGAACTTCTTCAGCAATTCTATGCGTACGGGTTTATCGGAATAGGCTTATTCACAGGCATTTACTGGAGCCTGCATAGACATATTCGTCGGCTCGCGTCGGGCCCTCTCAAAACCTTCTTTCTTGCCTTTTTGATATTCGTTCTCGTGCGCGGAACTGCGGACGCCGAGCGGTTCGATTTTTCGTTTCCGTTGTGGGCGATTGTGATGGTTAGCCTTCTCATAGAAGATGCGCGCCAAATGTATCGCATCAGTCTTTCGACAACTGTCGCGGATGGCCCTCGAAATGACGGGTAGAAGAACTTGCTGGAGGTGTCCCTCAGGTTACTCTTCGCACGCTAGTTCTTGCTTTCCTCCTTCACGACGCAGTATTGCTTACTGACGTAACCGGATACGGGCGCTTGCTGAAGATAAGTCAGCCTGCCATTGAAGTTGTTTGCTGCGGTATTTGTGAATTGCACATCCAGGATCTTTGCCGAGCCTAACGCCTGCCTGACGATGCGCTCCGGCAGGCAGTGCATTTGAATGTCTCTCCCACCAATCTTCAGAATGGCCCCCAGCCTGGATCGAAGCTGAAGGACATGACGGAGTCTCGTGAAGAGAGCCGATAAGTTCGGCATCGCAAATGAGTCTTGTACCCCAAAAACGAGAAAGCCACCCGGCGCCAGTAGCCTTACAAATTCGCGCAGATACTCCTTCGCGAGACGTCGGGGTATATGCTGCAAAACAATGTTGCTGTAAATGAACGAGAAAGACGCCGCCGGGAAAGGCAGCGGTATTTCAGAAGTCACTCTATAGTGACAGTGGGGAAATTTGTTGAGCGACTGAGCCCGACGGATCATCTCCTGAGAGATATCGACTCCAACACACCGGTCGAAGAAGCGCCCAAGTGCCTGAGTTAGTCTTCCCACGCCACACCCGAAGTCCAACGCGGCGCCATCCTGCCTGGGAAAATAGCCAAAGCCAGCCAGGTGCCGCATCAGCATCTCGATCTCCAGAGTTCCAGTAGCCATGAACTCCGCGACGTTCCAACGCCTGCCGATCTTCGTCGCATCAGTCAGAATGGCATGAAGAGCGTCGCGCTCAGCGAGCGATTCCCAATCGCGTTTAAGACTGTCGAGAGTGGTCACAAGAAAAAGCCCAGACCATATTTCAGCCGAAAACAAATCAGCACCGTGTCACGAAAATGTCTTCGGTTTGTATCATTCTTGCCGTTGCATGGCGCACACTGACGCAGCCTGCGCGAGCTGGATCCGGCGGCTATCCATTCCATGTCTTTCAAACGGAAAGAGATTCAGTCCGAACCGGAAAATTGTCATCCGATTGTAATTTCGTCTTTATTTTCAAGCAGAAACGGGCTGATTCGACAAGAATAGAGTGGTGGGGGTCGGGACAATGATCCAACAGGTGGAATTGGCAGCGGAAGCTCAAAGCGAGAGTCTACCGACTCTGAGTCTCGGCACGATCCTCATCATTGAGGACGATCCGCGGATGCAAAAGGTATTGCGAAGAATCTTTACTGAAGAGCGGTATGCTGCCGTTGTCGCAGGCGACGGCCAAACGGGGCTGGATCTGTTTCACCGCGAGCGGCCGCTGGCAGTGGTCCTCGATCTGATTCTTCCCAATATATCCGGACGAGAACTCTGCCAGACGTTCAAGGCGCTTTCCGCTGAGATTCCGATCGTAGTGCTGAGCGCGATCACTGAAGTCGCGGATAAAGTGTTGCTTCTTGAATTGGGGGCAGACGATTATGTCACCAAGCCCTTCAGTCCACGAGAGCTCACGGCCAGGGTGCAGGCGGCTATCCGCAGACGGCGCAAGCCGGCGCCCCCGACGATTTATCGCTTCGCGGACTGCGAGGTCGACTTTAAGAAAATGACAGTCCGGCGCAGCGGAAAACCTGTCGTCCTGACAGCTCATGAGTTCAAGCTCCTGAAGTTCTTCACTGAGAATGCAGAGCGTGTTCTCACCCGAGACGTCTTGCTGAACGAGGTCTGGGGATATAACTTCTATCCGACCACCCGTACCGTAGATAATCAGATCCTGAAGTTGCGCCAAAAGCTGGAGCCCGATCCAACGAGCCCGAAGCATCTGCTGACAATTTATGGCGCCGGATACAAATTTGTCCCATGATGCTCATCCCATCGAACGTCCTGAAGGCGAAGCTCTCAACCAGGTAGCTCGCACACGAGAGAAGCAGGGTCTTCGAACGTATGTGCTTCTCGTCGTCACCATGGCGCTGGTGATCGCCTTCGTGACCGGTACTAGTCTGTTGCTGGTTCGCCACCAATTGAGAGAACAGATAACGGATGAGTTTTCGCAGGATCTGGATCATTCGGTCATTGCCTTCCAGAATCTGCAGGCCGAGAGGCTCGAGGCCTTGGAGCGCGAAAATGCCCTTCTTTCCGAGCTGCCCACTCTGAAGGCGCTGATGACCAGTGGGGATGACCTCACTATTCAGGATGGAGCCGCCGAATTCTGGCGACTCAGTGGCGACTGACCTGTTCATGCTCGCTGATCCGAGTGGCCGGGTGGTAGCCGCTTATGCCAAAAATGCACCGGCAGACAACACCCTTCGCCAGGGATTGAAATCTCTGCTGTCTTCTCCGACGAAGCACTATCTGATCGATGGCGGATCGCTGTATGCCTGCTGCGCTGCGCCCGCTCTATTTCGGCAGCGATCAGGACGGAACATTGCTGGGATACGTCGTTGAGCGGTGTCTCCATCGAGCGCACCGTGCGGACAAATCAGTCAGCCTACTGGGGTCGAAGCGACGTTTTCTCAGTGGCGGCCAGATTGTGGCGAGCACGCTTGCGCAGGATGTGCAGGCAAGTCTGGCGAAGCAATCCAGTCTGCTTTCCGGCACGTCTCGCGGCGCCTGTGCGGTGAAGCTCGGAAATGCTCAATTTCTCTCAGCCACCGAGGATCTCTCTGCTACGGCCACATCTCCATTGCAGTTGGTCGTCCTGAAATCCTTTGAACCTGCGGAGCGCTCAATCAGCCGCATTGACCGCATGGTACTCGTTGCGGGCCTTCTGGCGCTTCTCTCCGGCACGATGCTGATGATTGTCATTTCGCGGCTGGTGACCCGTCCACTCGAAGATCTCTCCAGAGTGTCCGGGCGTTTGGCCTTGGCGATGTCGAACACCGTGTGCCGCGGCATGGCACCCAGGAAGTGCGGCAATTGAGCACGGCCTTTGCCAGCATGCGCAGCGAAATCCAGAAAGCCAACCAGGCGGTGCTCGAATCCGAGCGGCTGGCGACGATCGGCCGGATGGCGAGTTCGGTTTCTCACGATCTCCGCCATTATCTTGCCGCGATCTATCGCCAATGCGGAGTTTCTCGCTTCCGATCGCCTTTCCGCAAAGGAGCGCGCTGAGATCTTTGCGCGACATCCGCGCCGCCGTGCACGGCACCACGGACATGATTGAATCGCTGCTGATCTTCAGCCGAACTGGCGCCAGCATACAGGAGGCAGCCGGAACTGATGGCGACGCTGCTCGAACGGGCGACGGCTCTGGTCCGCGCACATCCCGACGCGGACGGAGTGACGTTGATTACGCGATACGGCGATCCTACGGAAACCGCTGCCGTTGTGGACGGAAAGCAGATCGAGCGGGCCATCTCCAATCTGCTGCTCAATGCCTGCCAGTCTGTCCGCGACGCATGGGAGAGATCGGCCAATGTTGTGGTCACCCTGGAGGCACAGGAACATCATATGATCGTCAACGTGATCGACAACGGTCCGGGCGTTCCCGAAAAGATTCGCGACGAGCCTCTTTGAGCCGTTCGTGAGCGAAGGAAAACAAAAGGGTACGGGCCTTGGGCTTACTCTCGCTCACTGCATCGCTGTCGAGCACGGAGGAGAGGTCGTCTTACTCAGCAGCCGTCCCGGTGAAACGATCTTCCAGATGAAAGTGGCGCGCGAGCTTCCAATACAGGACACAGTCGGATGCATCAGAGGATAACCGTCACGATCAGGTGACTCGCAGATGAGAATGTGCGGACATAAGCAAACTCGGCGTTCTGGTGTCGACCTTCGCGGCACGCTGGAGAGCGCTCGCCGCTTCTCATGGTATTTTTCGGAAGCTCGGCGAACATTGTCGTATGCGCAGGCCACAGCTCAGGCAGAGCTTGCCCAGCAGATTCAGAAATTGACCGACGCCATGGCGCGCACGCAGGCTCAACTTGAACAGTCGCAGCGCCAATTGGACGAAATGCGCATGCAATTGAGCGCATTGCAACGTCAGATGGCGCAGAGCGGATCGAGCGCTGCAGCGCAACCTACTCTCCGGCTCCAGCTTCAGTTTCTTCTTCGTCAACTCAAGCCACGACCGCAGCTGCTGTCCGCGGCGATTCAGGATCTTCGTGAGCGCCAGGCGATGCAGGAGTCTCAGATCGCAACTCACGAACAAATCAAAGGTGGAAAGCGAGTCGAAATATCCGGTGAAGATCACCGGCTTGTTGCTGCTGAACGGCTTTGTGAATACGAGCGCAGTCGATATGGCGGCCACGCCGACCGTCGCGCTTCCGGGGCCCGGCAGCACCGGAGCCTCTGTGCGGCAAACGGTGCTCGGTCTCGATGCGCGCGGCCCGCATCTGTTCGGCGCTCGCAGTTATGCCGATCTGCGCGTGGATTTCGACGGCAGTCCGGCGTCCAACAGTTCGCACGACCTATTCCGGCTACTATAACGCCAATACCACGCTGCTGCGGCTCCGCACCGCTCACGCTGGCCTGCAATGGGAGCATACAGAAGCTTATTTCTCGCTGGATCGTCCGATCTTCAGCCCTGATACGCCAACTTCGCTGACGGCCGTGGCCGTGCCGCCGCTCGCATGGTCCGGCAATCTGTGGACCTGGAACCCTCAGGTGGGTGTCACGCAGGATCTCGGGTTCGTCGTTCCCGCGATATTCGGCTGCAGGCCGCGCTGATCGATGTCGGCGATGCGCCGCTCTGCCGCCGCCACCCACCTCCGGAACTGCCACGGCGACTCCCCCAGGCAGCTGCGGAGCAAAGCCGATGGCCCGGCGTCGAGGCGCGTGTCGCGCTGCGAGGGCCCGCAGCGAATAACGACGAAGACCGCAGTCATTTCGGCGTAGGCGGATATTTCGCGCCTCATTACTCCAGCCTGCTGGGGCACGGCTTCGATTCCTGGGCGGCACTCTCGATGCGCGCCTGCTTCTGCCCGCTCGTCTGGAACTTACCGGGAGCTTCTATCGTGGGCAGGCGCTGGGCGGGCTTGGAGGCGGAGCCTACAAAGATTTCGCATACCAGCGCCGACACCGATTCGGCGGACTACTACTTCCGTCCGCTCGACGACGTAGGCGGATGGGCACAACTGAAGGAAAAGCTCACCGAGCGACTCGAATTCAATGCTGCCTTTGGAATGGACAACGCTTTCGCCAATGAATTGCGGCGTTATGCTGTTCCCGGCGGCGCCATGTATCAGAATCTTGCCAGAAACCGCACCTATACCGGCAATGTGATCTATAGTCCCAGCGCATATTTGCTGTTCTCGCTGGAATATCGGCATCTCGAAAGCTTCCCCGTCGTCGGCCTCGCCGGCGGCAAGCAATATCATCGGCCTGGGGGCGGGATACAAATTTTGATGAGGAAGAGGAGATTCGGAGAATGGATGCTCTGCGCTGCGACGTTGGCGTCGGGTGATAGTGCGCGCTCAGAATCGCCCTGCGACGAAGTCCATCAGCCGAGTTGCGTCTTCGCATCGTCTCCTCACTACCGGGAAAGCATCGCGCTGTTCCAGCCGTCGTCTGGCTGGAGCCGCTGGCAGGAACGCACATTCTTCCTTTCCCTTCTCACGGCCATTACACACTGCTGCAGAAGAACCGCACGTTCATCCCTCACCTGCAGGTGATTCCTGTTGGCAGCGTCGTCGAGTTTCCCAATGCCGATCCTTTCTTTCACAATGTCTTCTCGCTCTTTGAAGGCAAACGATTCGATCTAGGACTCTATGAAGCCGGATCAAGCAAGTCGGTAACCTTCTCGAGAGTGGCGTTTCCTATATCTTCTGCAATATCCATCCGGAAATGAGTGCTGTCGTCATCGCTCTCGACACGCCACTTTACGCGATTGCTGACGCAAACGATTCAGTCCTGCTCCGCGGCATTCCACCTGGCGATTACAAACTGCATGTCTGGATCGAGGGCGTGCCCCAGTCCTTCCTCGACGGCCTGAGTCGTCCTCTGCATTTTTCTAACCATGCCGTCGACCTCGGAGTCGTCAAAGCGCCGATAGCTGGTGCGAGAACTCCGCACACTAATCTGTACGGTCGGGAATACGCTCCGGATCACCCATCGCCCTACTCGCCCTATTGATGTCGATATTGCGTCGATCCCGGAATCAGGCGGAGATTCGCAGATGAGATAGCGAGGGTGCGTCTCGTCGCCACGGCCAACGGTCTGCAAATCTTGAACGTATTCGAATGCTTGAGTCTCGGCTGCTTCGAGGCTGGCACAGGTTGTCTTGTGTTCGACTAGAAGTTTGCCCTTCCAGAGCAAGTCAATGAAGCCGTAGGTTCCACGCAGACGGCGGACTGGCTCTTCGAAGGAGGCAACGGTGCGCCGTGGTATTCCAAAGACGAGGAAGAACTCGTTCCAAAAAGTTTGCTTGTCAGCCTGTTCACGTGCGGCTGAAGACCAGTCGCGTGCAAAGAGGACTGCACGCTGATGAATTTCATTCCAAGAAAGACCGGGCATCAGGGGCACCTTCTGAAGACGGATTGGGATTCAACATAATCGAACTCTACTTCCATTGCAGCTTTAGGTGAAGCGACCACCAGCAAAGGCCGATTCTCCAGGTCTTCGCGGTAATCGTTGAGCTGGAGATAGCACTTCGCAGAGGTCGATGAAGTGGGATTGAGCGGCGGCGCGCTCTGTCAGTGTGCTGGCTTTCCAGCGGGTCACGAATTCAGCAAGCGAAAGCGGCATGGCCTCTTTAGTGTGAAGATCAATTCTTGCAGAGAGGGCGGCGTTTGAGGGTGCGCTTGTGTGCCTTCTGTGTGTGCAAAAGGGGTACTTCGTGGGTCTCCTGTGTGTCTGTCAGGCCCACAAAAGGCGCTTCCAGGCCCATTGACGCGTGCTCTGGTGTGGGCCAGCAACTCGGCAGATTTTCGGCCGAATTTCAGAAATTTTCGGATTTTGTGGAAATAAAAATGCGATTAGGCACGGTCTACGGTCGGAAAGGTCGTAGAGATTTTGACCCCCTATCCCCTGAAGCCCTGTCCTGGTGCAAGCATGTCCATGAGCCGAGCGCGGCTTGCACATGGGTACGGAACGAGAGGAATGAAGGCTAAGACAGGAGCCCATTCGCGCCGAATGTCGCGCACCTTAGCATTACTTAGCATTCGGCTGCATTTTCACGAGTCGCCACACCTTTGCCGGTACGGCTTCACCAGAACTATCCTGACCTCACATCCATACCGCGCTAGAAGATCGAACGCGAAATTCTTTTGACCCCCTATCCCCCTGCTGTTGGTTGTGGCCCGGCGTTCGCGCTCGGAATCCGGCCTTGATCGTTTTGGGCATTTCCAGGCCCATCACGGATTACTCGGAGTTTGACTGTGCGACCGTAAAAGCCGCATAGAGTTTGTGAGATCACAGTTTCGTGCTTTGCAATTCCCATCGCGCTTTCTCTGGCGCGGGGCTGCGCAAAGTCAGATGGACAATACCAGCGCCGTCTTCGATCAGCCGAGACCACGGCTGCATCACGGAAGCGATATTTCCTGAAGTCATTGGCACCGCAGGCAGCGCGCACTTTTTCAATTGCCGAGTTCCAAGCAATTCGGGCGAGGCCCAAATCGGCGAGCGCTTTCCCTCTCTTAGAAATGGCCTTTCGGGATTTGGCTGGTTGCAGGTTTGCGGCGCGGCTGCGCGCGGCTGGCGCTTCCGATGGAGAGTCAGATTGCAAATCAATTGAACAATCCCCTAAAGACTCTATGGGCGGACGCCCGTGTCCGGGGTCCGCGGTCGCATTTGTCCGGTTCGGTCTGACGGATGTGTCCGCCGCTGTCGGACGCGTTTGTCCGCGCCTCCCGGTCATTGGCGTCATTGGGGTCCGCGAGACTTTCTGTATTTCCAGGCGGCGCGCTTTTGCCTCTGGCGTCTGAGGCGGACTTCCGAGCGCGGGAAAGAAATAATCGTTGGAGGTCTGCCCTCCTTTGCCGTCGCGTCGCATGTGAACCCGTTGGATGACTTTCTTTCGTTCGAGACTCGCAAGGAGCAGTCAGACAGGCACACTCGAAACGGCCAATGTGGACTTGGAGAGGCTGAGGGACGCCGTAAATGCTGAGAAAAGCCCGCCGCCGGAGAGATCGCTCTCGGCGATGAAGGTGGTTGTCGATTACCGGATTGCGCCAGGGAGCGTAGCACACAGAGCGGGCGGCGAGGATCACATCTTCGATGTGGAAGTGCCGATCGCACAGGAGCATGAAAAGAAGCCCGTCAATGCGTTTGCGCTTCGGGATAAGTTCCTATGTGCGCATGGCTGGAGCGGAGCCTTCGACTTCCTCAGAGTCACGGGGCCTTTCTCGACGAGCCACAGGACTAACCTCAAGGAATTCGAGCGCTGGCAAGAATTCACCAAATTCATACTGGTGAAGGAAAATCGGGAGACGCTATCCTCCGCGCTTCGGAATGGCAACTGGAGCGGTGATCTTGCGGAAGTCCTGAAGGCTCTCACGGAACTTTATCCCAGCTCATTTTTCGACGGGGTTGGACTCTCTTCGGAAGTCTTGAAGACTCACACGGAGCCTTACCTCCGCTCAATTATCGACAGCATGGAAAAAGAGGCGAAAGAAACTAAGAGGGAGGTGATGAGAAGTCTCACTCCGGAGGAAATCATGCTCGATAGGAAGGCTCGACATTGAGAACGAGCAAGAGCGTGTGGAGCGAATCAAGGCGATGTGTGCGTGGTTCCGTAGACCACCAGACAAGGCTTGTTCAATTCGATGGGTTCCAAAAGGACCGGAAGAGTGGAACGATGCTTTGAAGCTTCTGGAAAAGGGCCGCGTACTCCTAGACGCGGACGGTAGAGCCGGGCCTCGAATTCTCGCTCCCACGACGGGCGCTGATGCCAGTTTTGGTGATTGAGGCGCAGTGCTCTCTACAGGCAATCGCAGCTTCGATCTACGCAGACTACTGGAACGGCGTTGAATACAAAAAGTGTCCTGAATGCGGAAGAGTCTTTCGGTTGGGCGAAGGCAAACGGGTTGGACGTTGGCAAGAAAGGGAACATTGCTCAGACAAGTGCAAGCAGGTTGGTGTAAATCGGAATAGGCCGAAGAGCGGGAGAAAGAAGACTCCCAAGCGCGCTCATCGGCCCGGAACCGGGTCATAAATCAGGGGCCACTCGAAAGGCCGGAAAGGCGTAGCTATGGGACTCTACAAGCGCAATGAAATCTGGTGGTACGAGTTTGAGTTTCGCGGACAGCGAGTTCGCGAATCGACGGGCAGTGAGTCAAAGACGCTTGCCGTTCGAGGCAGAGCGTCAGCGGCGGAGAGAGTTGGAAGAGTCGGCCAACGGCGTTCGCGCCGCGCGCCGTCCGGTGCTCTTCCCGACGGCGGCGCGCGAATGGATGGCCGCGAATCAGGCGCGCTGGAGCAAGTCGAACGTCTCCATTCAGGAATTCAACTTGAAGCATCTCTTTGTCCATTTCGGCTCCATGTTGCTTGCCGACATTACGCCTCAGCACATCGGCAAGTACCAGGGAATCCGGCAAAAAGAGGGCGCATCGAATCGAACGATCAACATGGAAGTCTCAACACTGCGCATGATGATGAAGGCGGCGCGGCTTTGGAGTGCAATCTCTGAAGATGTACGGATGCTGCCAGAGCGCCGCGACGTTGGCAGAGCGCTAACGCCAGATGAGGAGCGGAGGTTGCTTGAGGCGTGCCGCAAGAGTCCTCAGCGCAGCGCTCTACACAGCGGTGGTCATCTTCTGCAATACAGGTTTGCGCAATGCGGAGCTGCGCCGCGCGCGCTGGCACCAGGTGGATTTTCTGAAGGCGGAGTTTCAAGTTGGCAAGGCGAAGACGGAGAGCAGCGAAGGCCGCATCATCCCGTTGAATCAGGCTGCGCTCGGAGCATTCAAAGAATGGAAGAGGCGCTGGCCCGATGCGAACCCCGAAGACTACATCTTCCCCACCGAAAAACTCGTATTCAAGGGCGAGGGCGCGCCAGAGCAGGGCATTATGACAGCCTACGGTGTGGACCCAGGCAAACCGCTCGGAGCATGGAAGCGCGCATGGAGTACGGCGAAGAAACAGGCCGGTGTCGAGTGCCGAATTCACGATCTACGCCACCACTTCATTTCAGCTCTAGCGCAAACGCAGACACCAGACGCCACAATTCAAGCCATCAGCGGCCATCTGAGCCGCAAGATGCTGGAGCACTACAGCCATGTGAGGCTTGAAGCGAAGCGTCGCGCAGTTGAGACGCTGGATGCCATTGCTGCGCAACCTGTCCAATAGGACGAGTCTCGGGGCCTCGAAGATCGCCTCTCCGTTTGAAATCGTAAACATGCCGGGTGTAAGATCGCTGCAATGCCAAGGCGCTTAGGGCGTTAGATGGAGAGCCGCTCCGGCGGTCGTATCAGATCGTGGCAGGCAAGGCGCGGGGCGAGCTAATGCTTTCCCGCGCTTCTTAGTTTTCGAGGGACTTGCTTACGCTAGTGGCGTTGAAGCCCTCGCGCGAAGATTGAAACTGCGCCGGACCGACTCCAACACACAAATTGCATCGGGGTCCCCACAAAATCCCCCACAATTTCAGGAATTCCCAGACTCTCAATTTTGTAAGTGGTTGATTCTAATGGTCGGGACGGGCAGATTTGAACTGCCGACCCCTCGCACCCCAAGCGAGTGCTCTACCAGGCTGAGCCACGTCCCGACACAATCGGGCCGGCTCAGGCGAGCCGGCCTCAGGGGTTCCCATTCAGTTTACACCAGGCGGGCCGCGCTTCACGCCTTGCCCAGGTGCTTCAGCGCCAGCCGCGCCGCGTGAAATCCGCACATGCCATGCACGCCTCCCCCCGGAGCAGTCGACGACGAGCACAAGTACAGTCCTTTCGTTCCCGTCGCATATCCGCGCAGCCATGGCCGAAAGACAAACTGCCCCATCGTCATTGCCCCGCCGCTGATGTCCCCGCCCAGGAGATTCGCGTCCATCGACTCCAGGGCATCGGGCCCCGAAACGCGCCGTTCCAGCACGCAATCTCTGAACCCCGGAGCAAATCTCTCGATCTGTGCTTCAATCCGCGCCGTCATATCTGCCCGCGACCCATTCGGCACGTGGCAGTACGCCCACAGCACATGCTTTCCCTCCGGCGCTCGCGTTGCATCGAACAACGACGGCTGCGCCACCAGCACAAATGGCCGTTCAGTCTCTCGCCCTTGCGCCACATCCTCCTCCGCCGCCGCAACCTCCTCAAAGCTCCCGCCCAGGTGAACCGTGATCGCTCTCAGGCACTCCCGGGCTTTCCACGGGACCGCCTCCCGCAGCGCATAATCCACCTTGAAGACGCCCGGCGCCGGAACAAACCGCTTCGCCATTCGCCTGAATCCCTCGGTTACGCGGTCCCCACCGATCCGCGCCAGCGCCTGCGGCGTCGTATCGCACAACGTCACCGCGACATCATCCCCAAGCTCTGCCAGATCCCCAACCCGCTGCGACACATGGATAGTTCCACCCAGGGACAGCAAGTGCTCCGCCAGCGCCTGCGTCAATCTGCCCGCCCCGCCTTTCGGAACTGGCCAACCCACCGCGTGCGCCGCGCCTGCCAGGACCAGCGCCACTGCCGAACTCAACGGCGCCTCAAGGCTCAGGAACGAGTGCGCCGCAAGTCCCGCAAACAGCGCCCGCGTCCTCGCGTTCTTGAACTTGCCTTGCAGCATCGCTGCCGGTTGCAGACCATGCAGTCCGAAATGAGCCATCCTCAGCGGGTGCCGCGGAATGCGCACCATCGGCCCGAAAGCATCTTCAACAAACTCCGCCCAATGGTCCACAAGTGGCTGCATCAATCTCGCGCCACGCCTTGCCGTCCTCTCCCAGCGCGCGCTCTGCATCGCCCAGGCCGCGCTCCAGCATCACCGCTGTCCCGTCATCCAGCGGATGCGCAAGCGGCGCTTCGCCATGTACCCACTCGAGGCCATATTGGTCGAGCGGCAGTCCCTTAAACAACGGTGAACCAGCGGCCATGGG
This sequence comes from uncultured Acidobacteriota bacterium, assembly GCA_963718885.1. Taxonomy (GTDB): domain Bacteria; phylum Acidobacteriota; class Terriglobia; order Terriglobales; family Acidobacteriaceae; genus Telmatobacter. The sequence continues at coordinate 177,794 of CAVRAK010000033.1, read as the reverse complement.
CAGCACCGCCGCGCCAAAATCGTGCCGGAAGCCCGGCAACGTCAGCGGCAGTGTTCGCGCCGCACCGCCCGGCTCCGCCTCGGCCTCGAAGACCTCCACGCGCAGCCCCGCCTGCGCCAGCACAATGGCCGCCGCCAGGCCGTTCGGCCCTGCTCCAATCACGCACGCGCGCGTCATGCTTTCACTCTCCGACCCTCACTCATGCGGCCCCAGGGCATCCGGCCACTTCACCACTGCAAACCGCCCATCGCTGTGCGCGTAATCTCCGGCGCATACAAACCCAGAAATTGCCTCCGCCACCAATTACCTGTCTGTCGCTTCTCATCCATCGAGGTAAACCAGTACTGCCACAACACCGCCCGCACATACTTCGGCGCCCCCTTTCCGAAAGGGATTCGCTTTGAAGAGCCCCAGCACATCCGCACTGTTTTCAAGCAGCCGCTCCTCCGTCAGAGGAACAATATCGCTTTGACGCCACTCGCCCAGCGACGCAAACCAGAGGTTCCAGTCAAATCGCGGCTGATACGGCGCATAAACCCGCGGCGCCTCATTCACCAGCTGCGGCTTATACCGGAAGAGATACGGCGTCCAGTTCTCCCCGTCGTCCGATCCCTGAAACTCAATCTCATAGCGCCCGCGCGTCATCACCGCAAACAGCCCATACTGGTTCGCAATCCTGAACGGCTCGAGCCACGCAATCGGCGCCGTCGGCAGCGGAGCATCGCGCCAAACCAGCCCGACCATCTCCGCCGTCGTGTCATACGCGATCCACGTCAGCATCACCGCTGTCGCAGCTATCCTCAGCCTGCGCGCATATCGCGCGATCCTCCCACCCGCAGGCGTCTCCTCGACGCCCCCATCGTCTTCACTGGTCGCGACCACCGATAAGACCCGCTCGCCCTCTGCCTGCTCTGGTCTCCCAACAGCGGGTGCCATCGGCGGCCTCCACTGCGCCGGCACAAACCTCCGCAGGGTCCTGTCATCCAGCAATAGAAATCCCAGTGACAGCACGAGGTAATTCAAAAACGTGTAGTTTGCCGTCAGGATCACCGGGATCTCCCACAGCGTCACAATCATGAAACACACAAGCCGCACACGCCGCCCAAAAAACAGCATCAGCACCACGCCAAGTTCCATCGCCAGCGTGCCGGCCGCCGTCGCCACCTGGAACCAGTGCGGCAGATGCTGCACATACCATCCAATCCAAGTTGGCAGCGGCCCGTTCTGATAGTACTCATCCATCGCCGTGAGGTGCCGCCACTCCTCGTCGCCGCTCAGTAGCTTCACCATCCCCGACTCGAAATAGATGCGGAACCACTCCCACTGCAGCAGCCATAAACTCGCCCGTGGCGGCGGACTCGCAGCGCCCCACCCCGGCCACAGACCGCGCGGCGCAAAGAACAGCGAGATGAATCCCGCCTCAAGCAGCATCCCGTCCGACTGGTAACTCGAGAAATCCTGCGAAGCCGCCACGAACGCCAGGAAGCACACCCAGCACACAAAGAGGCTGATGCGCGGCCACACATTCACCAGCGCCAGCAGCGACGCGGCGATTCCCACCCACGTCACGGCCATCAGCATCGTTGAACTTGATGAAATCCAATAGAGAGATGGCGCATACCACAGCCGGCTCACGCTGCCCATCGATCCGCGCCACGGCAGCCAGGTACTGCCCCGCCGGCAGCACCCCTTCGGGTCCGATCTCTCCCTTGATCTGAAACAGCAGCGAGTAAAAAGCCGAAAAGTAGATCGCCGCCAGCGCGCGCAGAAAGATCCACCGCGGAATAAACCGGTCCGCCGGACCGCAGCGGCCATCGAAGAGCCACCGAATCACGTTGCCCGGTCTGCGCGTCCGCATCCGCAATCAGAATAGTCTTTTGCGTCCGCCCCGGCGCTCAAACCTTACGCGGCCAGCGTTTCGATCGCCTTTACCAGTCTGTCCAGGTCCGGCAGCGTCGTATACACATGCGGCGTCACGCGCACGCAGTGGATATTCTCCCATGCAATGGCGGCCGTGTGAATCTTGTACCGGCTGAACAGCGCGTTTTCCAATTCTGCCGGCGCAATCCCGTCAATGCTCACGCCGCAGATCGCGCATGAATACTTCGGATTCAATGAGGTATGCAGCCTCACCCGTGGAATGCCCTGCACGCGAGTCGCCCAGTAATCCTTCAGGTAGCGGATGCGCTCTTCCTTCCGTTTGCTGCCGATCCCCTCGTGAAAGTTGATCGCCTCGCCAATTCCCTGTTCAATCATGAAACTTCGCGTTCCCAGCGTCTCGAACTTGCGAATATCCGCGCTGTACGGCTTCTCATTGCATACCAGCGGCCACAGCTTCTCGATCTTGTCCTGCTTCACCCACAGCATCCCTGTCCCAATCGGCGCCGAAAGAAACTTGTGCAGGCTGGTGCCAAAATAGTCGCACTTCAGCTCGGGAATCCTGAAATCGAGCAGCCCAAACGAATGTGCTCCGTCCGCAAGCACTTCGATTCCCCTCGCGTGCGCCATCTCCGCAATCATCGCCACCGGCATAGTCTGGCCCACCCAGTTCACCATGTGCGTCACGTGGATCAGTTTTGTCCGCGGCGTGATCGCAGCCTCATACGCTTTCACAATCGCATCATCGTTCTCAATCGGAAAATCGAAACTGATCTGCCTGTAGATAATGCCCTCGCGCATCGCGCGCTGCCGGTAGGCCTCGATCATGTTCGGATAATCCTGCCTCGCCCCGATTACCTCGTCGCCTGCTTTCAAATCCAGTCCGTAGATCACCGTGTTCAACGCCTCGGTCGAATTCCGATTGATCGCAATTTCCCCCGGCTCCACGCCAGCCAGCTCTGCCAGCCTCTCGCGCAGGGGCTCCCTGCCCAGGTCAATCACCCGCCACATGTAGTACGACGGACCTTCATTTGCGAGATCGTTATACCGCGCCACCGCCTGCTGCACCACGATCGGTGCCGGCGATACCCCGCCATTATTCAGATTGACGATATTGGCATTAGCCGAGTACGCGCGCTGGATCGTGCTCCAGTAGTCTTCGTCCTGGGCGGCCAGCACTGGACTCAGATGCGCAATGCGCGCGCCGGCCGCCGCCCACTCCGCGGCATGCGCCTGCTGAAACAAACTGTTCACCGAAAACGCGCCGGTCAACGCGGCTGCCTGCTTCAGAAACCTGCGGCGATCACCCATGTGCATGCACGCAATCTATGCGCTCGTCGCGCCTCGGCACAACAACAAAATCGATCTCCGCGTCACTCCGGGATGTCTGTCTTCCCGCTCGTCAGCGCGCGGATAATCTCAATTTCTCTCTCCCGATACGGCCGTCCGTCGGGATAGAAGACATCGTGTTGCCATACGGCCGGCTGCAGCGTTACATACGGCCGCTCCCACGAGTCCCACGGAATCCACGTCTGGCTCTTGCCTGCCACCAGCCCCCAGTTGATCGCGCCAACGTGATACTTCTTCGCCAGCGGCAGCACGGTGTCAAAGGTGCTCCCAATATTCCGGGCCATATATTCGGTGCAGATCAGCGGCCGGTGATACTGCTCGAGCATCTTCACGTGGGCCTCGAAATCCTCGGGCCAGCCGTAGTTGTGAAAGCTGATCACATCTGACTGTTCGATCTGCACTTTGCCCACCGGCGTCATCGTTGCCAGCGAGCTCCAGTCTCCGTGCCAGACGCCGCTCGTCAGCGGCTGCGTGGGATGCGCTGCCCGCGCCCACGCGAAGACCTGCGGCAGCAATCCGAGAATAATCTCGTTCTTGTTCTTCGGGTCGCCCTTGCCATAGGAGCTGTCGTTTCCGTTGTCCGGTTCGTTCCACACGTCCCACGCCAGAATCCGATCGTCCTTTGCAAACGCGCCCACCACGCCCTTCACATATTTCTCGAGCTGCGGAAACTGCGACGGATCCTTCAGAATCTCCGCACCGGGCGCCTGCACCCATCCCGAGTTGTGTACTCCCGGAATCGGCGGATGCTGCGGTCCCAGCTTCGGAAAGGGATCCCAGCACGAATCGAACAGCACAAACATCGGCCGGATATGATGCCGCGCCGCAATCGTCAGAAACTCATCGATGCGCTTCTTGAATCCCTCCGGGTCCTGCTCCCAGAGCAGATTGTGCAGAAAGACGCGCATCGTGTTCATGCCCGTCGCCTCCGCCCATCCCAGCTCGCGGTCGATCGTCTTCGGGTCCCAGGTATCGGCCTGCCACATCTCCAGCTCATTGATCGCCGTCGACGGCAGAAAATCCGCGCCCACCGGCCACGCCTGCCTCGCGTACCACGCGTTTGCCTGCGCTTCCGTCCATCGCTCCTGCGCCATCGCCAGTTGCGCCGCAGCGGTGAACACAAACAATACTGCCCACACTCCGGCCACACGCGGTCCGTTCAGCATCTTCATCAGCCCCTCACAATTACGAAGCAGCCATTCTAATTCGTCTTTGCCAGCTCGGTCGCTTTGGCGCGTTCCGTCGCCGCATCCGAGGGCCGTCCCCTGCCGCTCATACGCAATCGCCAGTTGCATATGGGCATCGGCAAACGTAGGATCAGCCGCAATCGACTCCTGGTAGCGCGTAATCGCATCCGCAATCTGCCCGCGCAGCATCAGTTGATTTCCCGCGTTGAGCGCGAAGCTCGCTCTCTGCCGGTTCACCGCGCTGCGTGCCAGATCCGCCGCCTCGCTCCGCAGCCCTGCGGCCTGCCCGCGCAGCTCTGCCATCTGCTTCCGCAGATCGGCGGCCTTCGCAGCATTGCCCGCGGCCTCTGCCGCCTCGGCCTGCGTCGAAAGATTTCCTGCCTCTTCTGCCAGCACCGCGGCCAGCGTCACGCGCGGCGCCGGCTGCCCCGGCAACAACTCGATCGCCTTCTTCAGCGCCTCGGCGGCCTCCGGCAACCGCCCGCCTGCTTCAATGTGCTTCCCAGAATCGCCCACGCATCGCCGCTTTCCGGTCGCAGCGTCACCGCCTTCTTCAGCTGCGTTATCGCATCGTCCAGCCTTCCCATCTGCATATACAAAATGCCCAGCGTGTAAGGCGGATCCTGCAGCGTCGGGTCCAGCGCCGCCGCTTTCTCAAGCTCCCCGGCCGCGTCGTTCAATCTGTCCTTGAACTTGTATGCCAGCCCCAGGTCATAGTGCAGTTGCGGATCATTCGGCGCAATCGCCAGCGCCTTCTGGAAATCCGCGATCGCCTCGTCAAACGCGGATAACTGCACGTGCGCCACGCCCATGTCCTTGTACAGCACCACGTCCTTGTCGCCGTCCGCCAGCGCGCGATTGAAGGAATCGAGCCCCTCGTTCGCACTCGCCAGTCAACGTCAGCGCCAGTCCAAGATTCGTCAACGCACTCGTGTTATGCGGCTCGCGCTCCACCACCTTCTCAAACAGCGGAATCGCCTCTCTCTGCCGTCCCAGCCTCTGCAGAGCCATCGCCAGTTCAAGCTGCGCGCCGCCCATTTGCGGATTCACCTTCAGAGCCTGCTCAAACGCCCGCGCCGCTTCCTCATCCATGCCCAGCTTCGTCTGCGTTCTCCCGTATTCGTAAAACGCATTCGCATCCGGCGGCGGAATCTTTGTTGCCGCATCCAGCGTCGTCAGCGCGGTCGCCGCATTTCCCTGCTCCCGTTGCGCCACCCCAAGATGGACCCAGGCCTTCCCATACATCCCGTTCAGCGCAATCGCCTGCTTAAAATGCTGCGTAGCCTCATCCCATTTGCCCTGCTGCGCGTAGACCGAGCCGATCGCGTCCTCTACATCCGCTTTCTTTCCGCCGGCCGCTTCTTCCGCGCTAAATGTCGCCAGCGCCGCGTCCAGCTTACCCGCCGCACCCAGTGCATGTGCATACTGGTCATAGAACGTCGGCGGCACCTGCGTTTGTCCTCGCGGCACGCGCCGCGTTGATCGCCGCCTCAAAGAATGGGAGCGCCTCTGCCGGGTGCCCCGCCTGCGCGTACGCGATGCCCAGGTTCGCCTCATTGCCCGGATCACCCGGCTTCATCTTCTGCGCCGTTTCCAGTTCCACCAGGGCTTCGGCCGGTTTCCCCAGTTCCAGCAGCACCGCGCCCAGCGCCTCATGCGACTCGGGAAGATCCGGCGCCAGCTTCACCACGTCGGCAAATTTCTCGTAAGCCTCTTGAAGGTGTCCGCTCTGCCGCAGCTCAAAGCCTTCGCGGAATTCGTCCGTCGCCCTCTTCAGAAGAGCCGCGTTGTCTTCAACCGTCTTCTGCGCTGACGCGCACATCACCGCCAGCGACAATCCTGCTGCTGCAACTACCTTGCTCAAACGCATCCGCTATTTCTCCACCGGCTTGGGATCGTCTTTATGCTGCAAGTCCACCACCATCTGAAATTCCCGATTCGCCGCATCCACCTGCCCAGTCGCTCGGTACGCCTGCCCCAGAAGGTTATGCGTAATGTAATTTGCCGGATCCATCCTCGCTGCGTGATCCAGGTACTGCAGCGCCTGGATCGGCTGCTGCAATTTCAAGAAAGCCTCTCCCAGCAAAATATACGGGCCTGTGGCCGCCGGCTCCAGCAGCACCGCGCGATTCAGGGCCACCACCGCCTGCGCATACTGTCCTGACCGCACATAGGCATCGCCCAGCCGGTCATAGACGTCCGGCGCCATCGGATTGATCGCTCTCTCTGCGTTCAGCTCTTTGATTGCGGTCGCAGCGTCGCCCTTCGCCAGCGCAACTTCTCCCAGAAGCTCATGCGCCATCGGCAGCGATGCGTCCAGCGCAAGCGCCTTGGCCGCCTGCGCCGCTGCCTGCTCTTTCAGCTCTCGCCGCAGAAGCATCCGCCCCGCCAGCAAATATGCCCGCGCCGAGTCAGGCTCAAATCCGAACTGCGCAGCAAACGCGTGCCGCGAATCGTCATACTGCGCCGAGATCCGCGTAACACAAGCGCCAGCACATAGTTCGGATCGATATTCGCGTTCTGAACCGGCGTTCGCGCTTTCTCGAGATAAGGAAGCGCCTCCCGGATCCGCCCCAGCCGGAAAAGGCTCACCCCGTGCATCTCGATCGACTCCCGATCGCTCGCATCCTGCGCCTCAGCCTTCGTGAATGCGTCGATCGCGTCCACGAATTCGTTCCGCTGGTAGAAAATAGCTCCGCGCAGCCGCTCTACGCCCGCCGGAGGCGGCGTCTGCTTCGCCAGTTCATCCAGTTGCGCCATCGCCTGGTCAAGCCGCCCGCGGCCGGCAAGTTCCCTCGCCGTCTCAAACGTCGGCGCGCTCGTCGCGGACGCCTGCTGCGGCGCCTGCGCCAGCGCACGAGTCACAACAAACCCGGCCATCAAAACAAGAATTGCTCCAACCATGAAAGGCAGCGTCTGCTCCCTGCAGTCTACGCTTCTCTCCCGCCAACCACGAACTGCGAATCCACGACCTCAAAAAAGAGGAGGAAGCCCTGAGGCTCCCTCCTCTTACCTGCTGTTTTCCTCGTAGCTAGAACTCGACCCGCAACATGAACTCCAGTTGCCGCGCCGTCGCTCCCGGCGCCTGGCTGTTAATGTTGTTGGCCGCATCACCCGTCGCCGCAGCCAGTGCTCACAAAAATGTCGCCGTTGTTCGGATTCCCTGGGTTGATGTGGTTGAACGCGTTGAATGCATCCATTCTGAACTTCACCGCCACCTTCTCCCAGATCGAAAACGTCTTCGTAACCGCCAGGTCGGTGTTGAAGAACGAGGGCCCCCAGTAGGTGTTCGCGCCGGCATTGCCGATCACGTTCAGCCCAGGGAACGAGAACAATCCACCCGTCCTCGGCTGCGCGTCAAAAAAGCTTCGGGTTCGCGAGGCCCCATTGAACGTCGTAAGATGCGTCTTCATGCGCCCGATTGCGTTTGGCCGGCAGGGTGCTGCCGATCCACCTACGTTATGGTTGCAATCCTCCGGGTTATATCCGGCCGGCGCGCTGCCCGGTCCTGTGTACGGTGCGAATTGGTCGTAACTGATCGTCCACGGCAATCCACTCGACCAGTTCAATACGCCGCTCAGTTGCCAGCCGCCGACAATCAGATCAGTTGCGTGGTTGATGTTGCTTGCGTACGTTCTTCCCTCGTCCGAAGGGCAGATCCCAGCTTCCGTATCCCACAAGTTGATTGGTGCGCACGTTGCTGTCGCGTGCGTGCACCGCCGCTCGATCCCACGTGGCAAAGCCGCTCTGCTCGTCGAACGCCGACGCCCATTGATAATTCGCCGTAACCGCGACGCCCCTGTACAGTGTCTGCGACCATGTCACCTGCAGCGCGTCGAACTCCGTATTCAGGTCATCGCTGTACGACGAAATGCTCTGCGTCCAACCGCACATGCCCGGCACAACATTCGGACTCGTCGGCGTCTGATAGACCGCATCTCGGCACGCCGGCAGACTTCCGCCATAGTAGCGCTGCAGAAAATTCGCGTTCGAAACACCGCCGCTGTATCCAGCCGGCAAGTGCTCCGCTTAATCCATCCGGATCCCAGCTCAGCGTCTGACCCGTCACGCTGTATTGCGCCGGCAAAACGAGCGCAGCCTCGTTAGGATTCGTGTTGTTGCCGTCCCCATCTGCCAGCGTGTGCGTTCCCTTGTTCCCCACGTACGCAATCGTCAGCGTCATCGTGGGTGTCAGCGCGCGCTGCAATGCCAGGTTCCACGCATCGATCGTCGGGAACTTCAGCGGATTCGGCCGCTGCTTCGGGCTTACGTTATACGCCGGCGCCGGCAGCAGACCATTCGCGGGCACCGTCGGGAATACATACGCCGGTGGACCCTGCTGTGTCACCGCACCACCTTGGCCGTCGTTACATGCCGCCGACCCCGGCCCAAGGTTAAACTCACACGCAACGCTTGAGCCCGGCGCGGTCAGCGACTGGTTCGCCAGCACGGGAAGATTCTGCGTGACCACGTGCCCGAAGATCGAACCGAAGACGCCGGTGTCGAAGCTGCGACCATACCCGGCCCGGATCACTGTTTTGTCGTTCGGCTGGAAAGCCATCCCGATGCGCGGAGCAAACTGCTTGTGATACTCGATGGTCCAGCCCATGTTCGTCGGAATACCGCCCACTCCCGCCACGTGCATGTAGCCATCGTTGATATTCATCAGCGAACCGCGTTCGGGGCCGTTCACTGATTCTGGGTAGAACAAGTCCCAGCGCACTCCAAGATTCAGCGTCAGCTTCCTCGTCGGCCTCCACGAGTCCTGCCCGTAGAAGAAGAACCGCTTCTGGAACTCCTTTGCGTTCTGCTCACCCACGGCAGCATTGCCCACGTAACGGCCAAAGTTCGGTACCTCGCCCAGCGCAAACGTAGCCCATGCCAATCCATTCGTCTTTCCGCCCTGGGCTGTCGGCGCCGCATAGAAGTTCATCAGGCCGGCACGATCTGTATCCGACGGCACGCGCAGATTCCGCGCATAGCGCAGATCGGCGCCAACCTTGACCGTGTGGTTGCCCATTACCTTCGTCCAGTTGTTGACCGCCTGGAACTGATCCTCGCGCTCCGTCAGCGGGCAGTTGCAGCGATTAATGCTCAATCCGCCGCCAATCAGCGCAGTGGTCGCCGTCGTCGACGTCGAGTTTGTCGATCCGGGCGCAACCTGGAATCCCGGTGCGCCTGAAGTAAAGAAATCTCCCAGGTTCAGTCCCGGAATTCCCAACTGGTTCGCGAACTCGACACCCTGGTCAAACTTCGTGTCGATCACGTTGTAGCGGTAGTAGCCAAGCCGGAAATCCGTCAGCAGCTTCGGATTGATCGCAAAATCCATGCCCGCCGCCGCACTGTCATTCGCGCCGCTCGAGTTGCCGCCGTACGGTGGGCTCCCCAGCCCGAACCCCGGACCGCCCGCATCGCCGAACATCACCTTGCCCGATAACGTATCGGTAAACCGTGAAAAGCGTCCGAAAGCATGAATCGACTGCGACAGCGTGTAGTCGCCGCGCACCGTCCACTGGTCGCTGTTAAACAGGCCTGTCCCGGAGCCATCGAAGTTGCCAACCAGGGAGCTGACCGCACCTGGAGTGCCCGCATTCGGTGGATACGGCCTGCAGGATCTTCAGCAGATTCTGGATCTGGGGCGACACAAGGTTTGCGGGCACTACGTTATGCGCAAACGCATTCAGATCGGCGGCCGTCGGGTTCGGTAAATTGTCGAAGATCAATTGGCCGCCGCCACTCGCATACACCGCCGCATATTCGCTGAAGTCGCATCCTGCTATCCCCGACGGCCCAATCGAATCACCCAGGCACGTGCTCACCATCTGCGCCGTAGGCACCGTGTTGGTGTTCGATGTCCCCACCTTTTGCCGCTGCCCTTCGTAATTTCCAAAGAAGAACAGCCTGTTTTTTATGATCGGCCCACCGATCGATCCGCCAAAGCGGTTCTTCAGTCCGGGTGGCAGACCCTGGGGATTGGTCACCGGATCCCACTTGCCCGGCAGGATAGTAAACGGATCGCGCGCGAGATTCGCGTTTCCCGTGCGCCAGTCGTATGCGCTGCCGTGAAAACTGTTGGTGCCCGATCGAGTCTGCGCGGTCACCACGGCCGACACTGCTTTGCCCAGCTCGGCGTCGAAGTTCTGCGTCGTAATCTTCGTCTCGGTAACTGCATCCATCGTCGGGTTGATCACGATAATGCCCAGGATCGGATCCTGATTATCCGTGCCATCCAGCTCAAACGCCGTCCCGCCGAAGGCCTGCCCATCCACCTGGATCTGCTGCGATCCCTGGGGATTCTCGTCTGCAGCGTGAGACCAGCCCAGCTTCTGCGCGCCCGGCAGCAGCAATTGCAGATTCGTGAAATTCTGGTCGCCCACCGGCAGCGCCGAGACCTGCTGCTGATCGAACACCGTCGACACATCGGCCCGGTCCGTCTTCAGCATCGGCACCGCATCCGCGTTCACCTCCACGGTCGTGCTCTCAGAGCCCACCTCCAGCGTCGGATCGATCCGCGGAGCTGCGTCGGCCAGCACACTGATGTTGGTGGTAGAGAAAGTTCTGAATCCCTTTGCCGTTGCGGTCAGATCGTAAACATCCGGAATAAGATGCGGAACCGTGTAGTCACCGGACGCATTCGACGTTGCCGTAACGACGGTCCCTTTGGAAACATCCTTCACCGTGATGGTTGCGTTTGGCACTGCCGCGCCGGAAGCATCGGTCACTGTACCGAAAATAGAACCGTAGACTGACTGCGCATCGGTCGGCAGACACAGAAAGAAACCTGCGCAGGCAACTATCGCCAGCACAAGTGCTGTACGTAGATCTCTGTTCATGCGGTCTCCTGAAGAAGAAGAAGGGTCCCTGATGAATCTGTGAGTTGTTTTTATGAGCGTTTTACTCTGTCAGCGAAGTGACAGGTGGTTACTGGGCACAACCGTCTTGCGAGGCTCATCCGCCTTAAGGCAGGTTCGCAAATTCATCCGGCGCCGCTGCTCCCGAAAGTCTTGAAAGTCTGGAGCATGAAAAGGGGGGAAGCTCCGGAGCACCCGCAACAATATCCCCGATTTACGCGCGCTGTCAACGCACTACTGCATCAAAACTCACAAAAAATAAGTTCGGACAATCAGTAAAGCGATAAAGCAGCTTACTGCCGCAGGCGAACTCTGCATTTAAGTCTGGAGACTCAACCGCTGTCGCACGGCTGGCCCTCGATCCATGGCTGGCCGGTGATTTCGTCCGAGGATGTCAACCTTTTGCAGCCATCAACCGTCTCTAACGGCGGGTACTGCCAAGAACGGCAGCAATTGCTGGTGGAGCGCTGAGCCTGCACCGTTATGCCTGCTTGGGTAGTGGATTCTTGTTTTGCTTGATCGCCTGGGCCACGCTGTCGCCACAAAATCCCATGCGCACCGGCAACAGCGCCCACCCCGGTGACCCCGACGCCGTCTGTGCGTCCTGCCACAACGGGATCTACCTGCGTTACAGGAAGACGCCCATGGCCAATGCAAGCGGGCCCGCCGCACAGGGCGTCCTCTCTGCGGATTTCACCCACTCTCGCTCCGGTGTCCGCTACACCATCACGCAACAGGGCGGCCGCATCTGGCTCACCTACACGCGTAATGATCCCGCCCGTCCCCTCAGCGGGCGCCGCGAATTGCGCTACTTCCTCGGCTCCGGCAAACGCGGACGCACCTATCTCTTCGAGCGGCGCGGCTACTGGTTTGAAGCGCCGATCAACTGGTACGCCAAAAAGCACATCTGGGACATGGCGCCGAACTTCCAGTCCGCAAAAGAAATGCCGCTCACCTTGCCCGTCGATCCCGGCTGCCTCCATTGCCACGCCTCATCCGTCGCTCCATCTCTGCCTGACGCCCGCAACCACTACGCCGCCGCGCCCTTTCGCTATGGCGGCATCACCTGCGAATCCTGTCACGGCAATGCCGAAGCGCACGTCGCCTCCGGCGGCAGCGCGAAGATGCTCAACCTCGACACCCTCCCGCCCATCCGCCGCGACTCCATCTGCCTCAACTGTCACCTTGAAGGCTTGGCCTCTGTCGATCGCGAGGGCAAACGCGCGCAGGACTTCCGTCCCGGCGACAACCTCTTCGACTACACAGTCTCTTTTGTCTACCGCGCCGAAAGCGGCTCCGGCGGGCGCGCCACAAGCCAATGGGAAGCCCTCCTCAAAAGCGCCTGCCTTCGAAAATCCGGCGATCGCATGACCTGCACCACCTGCCACGACCCGCACGCGTCCCCCGCGCCCGAAGAACGCGTTGCCTTCTACCGCCAGAAATGCCTTCAGTGCCACAACACATCCGGCTTCGCCGCCAGCCACCACCCTGAAAATCAGGACTGCACCTCCTGCCACATGGCGCGCCCGCCCTCCAACGACATCGCGCACGAGCAAATCACCGATCACTGGATCAGGAAACGAATCTCTGAGGACCGCCTTCCCGTCGTAACCACCGGCGAGCTCGTCCCCGTCGGCGGAATGCCCGTAAGCGACCGCGACCTCGGCCTAGCCTACGCCCAGATGGCCCAGCGCGGCGATCACGCTGCAGCTCAGCGCGCGATCTCCCTGCTCCGCCGCGGTGAACACGCGTCTGGCGCGCAGGCTGATGCTCAACTCCACGCGCAGCTCGGCTTCCTCGATCAAGTCAGCGGAGACAACAACGAAGCCGCCGAAGAGTATCAGCAGGCCTTGCAGGTCGATCCCTGGGACGAACTTGCCGCGGGCGATCTCGCGCTCATTGAAGCCCGGCAGCACAAGCTCAGCGAAGCGCAGCAGGCATGGCGCACCATCCTCGATCACGACCCCGCCCAGCTTGGTGCCGGCCTCAACCTCGCCATCACCGAGTGTGCCGAAGGCGAGCACGACGTCGCCCTTCAAACGCTGGACGACATGCTCGATTTCTCGCCCGATGATGATCGCGCGCGTACACTCAAAGACGAAATCCTCGCCGGCAAGCAGCGCTGCGGAGCAAAGTGACAAAGCCGCTCACCAACACAATGCTCCGGGTTGCGAGACGCGATCTATGAACCAAATGGACCAACGGATCAGCCTCATTACTCTCGGCGTGAGAGATCTCGGCGTTTCAAGAAAGTTCTACGTCGAAGGCCTCGGCTGGAAACCCGCATTCGAGAGCAGCGAAATCGTCTTCTTCCAGGCAGGCGGCATGGTCTTCGCGCTTTTCCTCCGCGACGAGTTGGCCAAAGACTTCAACGCCGATCCGGCGTCTTTCGGTCACGCTCCATTTGCGCTTGCTTACAACGTCCGCACGAAGGACGAAGTCAATCCCCTCATCCAACGCGCCGCTGCCGCCGGAGCGAAGATTCTCAAGCAGCCCTTACAAGCCTCCTGGGGCGGCTACTCCGGCTACTTCGCTGACCCGGATGGCTTCGCCTGGGAAGTCGCCTTCAACCCGCATTGGCCCATTGCCCCCGACGGCACCATCCGCTACAGATGAATAGTCGCCCTTCTGCTCTCCCGTCACTGTGCAATCAGCTCGTCGATCATCGCTTCAACGTTCCGCCTTAGCGCCTTGGCTCCATGCTGCTGCGCGTAGCGGCTCTCGGCGGCCCTGATCGGGTCGCTCCGCATCTGCCCGACGAGCACTCTCACTTGCGAATGAGGTGAATGATGCTCCTCCGCTTCTTTCCTGAACTCATCCGAAAGCAGCACGCCTTTCCGCGCCGATTCGCGCAAGCCGCTAAAGTCCTCGAGATTGGCCGCAAGGTCCCACACCACCATCAGCGCCTCAAGCGCGCGGCTTCGTTCATCCAGGCGTCCATCCGGGCCCGTCGCATAGATCGCCGGCAGCGTCCAGATACTCTGGTTTCCGCCTCTCCAGAAAATCCGCGAGCTCGTATAGAGAGCGTCGCGCAGATAGTGGATCTCCGCCACTGTCATCGTCGCATCCGCTGGCGCTCCAATCTCCGCGGCATAACGGTTCCATGCGGCGGCGATCCGCTCTTCGGGGATCCTCCTGCTCGCGTCCGTTGCCGTCTCGTACTCCGCCGCCGCTATGCGTTCGCATATTCTGCGCTGCGCCTTGCCCGGCGGCAACTCATCCTTGAACTCATCGGCAATCATACCCACCAGCCTTCGCGCATCGTCCGGCGACTGTATCTTCCCCGCGATTCCATTCATCTCCACCGCGGCCTGTCGATATTCCTCGTAGGGCGCCGCCGCTTTCTTCTGCTCGGCAGGGCACCAGCCCGCCAACATCGCAATCACTACCAGGGCTTTCCACTTCATCGTCCTTGGCCCCCTCACCATCTCAGGTCTTTTGGCGAATGCGCCTCTTCACACAAACATCTACTTGGCCCACGCTTCATTTTTCAAAATCTTCCCGCCCTCTTCCACCACATACAGCCTGTTCACATCCAGGTTCTTCAGCGTATCGATGGTCCCCGAAGGCCACCGGATCTCCACGCAGGTCCACCTTCTTCGCCTCGCCCAGTCCAAAGTGAATCCGCAGATCGCTCGCCGAAAAATATCCGTTGCACGACTTCACGTCTTCAATCTGCACCAGCGGCGTCTCAGGCCGGGCATTCAGTAAAGGAGTTCCCGTCCGCGCCGTCACCTTGATCCGCGCGCCAATTCCTGTCCTGTTGCTCTTTGTGCCCACCACGCGAATCTTGATCCAGCTTCTCTTCAAGGTGGAGTCGCACCGCAGCAGTTGCGGAACCGCATTCACGCAATTCACCACGACATCCAGGTCGCCATCGTTGTCATAGTCGCCCACCGCGAAGCCCCGCGCCTTCACCTCTGCGGTAATTCCGGCGCCACCCTGCAGACTCACATCCTCAAACTGCCCGTTGCGCAGGTTGCGATACAGATACTTCCGCTCCGCATACGACGCATCTACCTGCGTTCCATCCACCTCGGGATACACATGCCCGTTCGCAATCAGAATGTCCAGCCATCCATCGTTGTCAATATCCATGAAGCTCACGCCCCAGCCCAGCAACCGCGTATTCATTCCCAGACCCGCCTGGTAGGTGCGGTCATCAAACGATCCCTCGCCGAGATTCATATACAGCGAGTCAGTATCGCCGGCAAAATTTGTCTTCACAATGTCGAGCATCCCGTCGCGGTTGTAATCGCCCACCGAAACGCCCATTCCGGCCTGCGGCTTTCCATCCGGCGAATACGCCACTCCGGCTTCAATCGCCTCGTCCTTGAACGTTCCATCCTTCTGGTTCACATAGTACGTTGCGGCCGTCGAATCATTCGCCACGTAGATATTCGGCCACCCCGTGTTGTCCAGATCCGCCGCCGCAGAGCTCAGTGCAAATGAGCCCAGCGTATTCCACATGCCGGCCTTCTCGCTCACGTCTCTGAACTTCCCGTCGCCATCATTGTGGTACAGAAGATTCTTCCCGCCCTGCAGTCCCGGCGGTCCGCACGCCACTCTGATCCCCTTGTACGTGCAGTTCGCATCCTCTGGCAGCGGCGCTGTCTTCAGATCGAGATCGATATAATTCCCCACGAATAAATCCAGCCGCCCGTCCCTGTCGTAGTCCACAAACGTGCAGCCGGAGTTCCACCGCAACCGGTCCTGCAGCAGCCCGGCTTCCTTCGTCACATCGCCTGAACGTGCCATCCCCGTTGTTGCGAAACAGCGCATTCTGCCCGTAGTACGTCACGAACAAATCATTCCAGCCATCATTGTTGTAATCGCCTACGCAGCACGCCTGCCCCCACCCCGACCGCGCCAGGCCCGCCTTCACCGTCACGTCGGTAAATGTGCCGTCACGATTGTTCTTGAAGAGCTGGCACACCGGCTCCTGGCCTTTGGCAAAGCCCTCAAGCCTCCATCCATTCACAAGGAAAATATCGATCCAGTCGTCCTGATCGAAATCAAAAAACGCCGCGCCGCAGCCCGTCGTCTCCAGCAGATACTTGTTATGGTGTTCGCCGCCGAAGATCGTCTTCGCATGCAGCCCGGCTTCTTTCGCCACGTCGACAAACTGCACACCCAGCGGCGTCCCCGTCACCGGCGACGGAGCGCCCTTCGGCGCAGGCCTTGCCGCGGCCGCATACTCGCTGCGCGACATGCCCTGCGGCTTCTGTTCCTGCGCAAGAGCGCGCGCGCCCGGGCCTTGCCAGCCGCAGCACGTCTTCCAGCGATAAGACAAGCGCAGTTCTCGACAGAGACTTCAGAAATCCACGACGGCTCCAGCTCAAGCCACCAGTCTCCCTGCCGCGCGTCAATTACCTCGCCACGCCCGACTGTCGAGTATACCGGCACACGGCGACAGAGATGCGGGCCGCCGCCCGACGCAGCGCGTCCGTTCGCTGATTCCCTCGCCGCTTGCCGGTCCTGCTCTACTCCACCTGCACGACAAACGGTGTCGTCGATGCCGCCGTATTCGAGCCGGAGTTCGGCGTCACCGTGAGCTGGAAGGTGTACGTACCTGCCGCCGTTCCCGGGTCCGTATTGCTGCTTCCGCCACCGCCACCGCTGCTGCTGCACCGCCGCCACCGCATGCGCTGATGCCCAGTGCCAGCGCCAGCATCACGGCGCCCAGCAGCACCCTGCCCTTACGCCGCGTCCATGGCATCAGCAGCAGCACCAGTCCTGCGACCGCAATCCGGCCCGACATACCGAACGGGTTGGGAGCTCCCGTCAGCGCCGCCGAATGTGCCGCCGTAGTTCCCACCGTCACGGTCGCCGGCACGCTGCCCCCGCTCAGGTCCACCTGGATCGACGATCCAGACGTGCTGCCGGACTTCACCGTGCACGTCGATTCCTTCGCCTGCGCATCCGGCGTGCACGCCAGGGTCGCCGTTCCCGTATATCCGCCATTCCCCGTAACGATAAAGCTCATGCTCCCTGACTGACCCGGCGACTGGATCACCACGCTCGATGTCCCCGTCACACCAGCCAGTCCCACCACCGTCACCTGCGCCTCGCCACTCGTCACCGGCAGATAATTCGAGTCTCCGGAATAGCTGACCTTGACCGTTGTGGGTCCCTGTCGTCGTGAATGTGTACGGGATCGTGCGCGCTCGTTGCAGTTCCGCTCGGCGTGTAGGTAACCGTTCCGCTCACCGCCACGTCATCGACGTAGAACGTGTAGCTCCCTGTCGGCGCCATTCCGCTGGGCAGGTTCAGGCCGCCGTAGAGCGTCGTGGCCTGGTTCACCACCGGTGGCGCGGCGCTCGCGCCAATCGCACTGAAAGTTACAGCCGCCTGCTGCACCGCAACCGTGATTGTGTTCGAGCTTCCCGCATAGTTGGCGTCGCCGGAGTATGTTGCCGTCAGCGTATGGCTCCCCACCCCGTCAAACCTCATGGTCGATTGCGCGTCCGCCCACGCATATGGTTGCGTCGACGTCGGCGTGTAGGGAGCACTCTCATAAATCGGCACCGGGCCTTGCTGTTCCGCTCCGTCCACCTCGAACTGCACTGTTCCCGTCGGCGCCACCCCGTTGCTTGTCGTCGCGATCTGCAACGCCACCGGTTCTTCGGCGCCCGTCTGTACAGGAAGGATCTCCACCCCCACCGTCGCGGTCGTCGGCGCTTTCGCCACGGAAAAGATCACTGAGTTCGAGCTCGGCCCATAGCTCGCATCTCCCGGATAATTCGCACTCACCGAGTACGAGCCCGGGGGCAGCACGCCCGTCTCTGCATTGCCCGCAATGTTCAGCGGCAGCGTCTGTCCCGCCAGCGACGTGCCCGGCGCCCCCAGCGCCACGGTGCCCGTCGGGCAGCTCGAGTGGCCCGTCGAACACGTGCTCGAGATACCTGCCGTCGGCGAATACGTCGCAGCCGTATCGCCCACATCCACGCGCAGCAGCGCGTATCCCTGGCCATACGTCGCTGTCGGCGCCGCATACGAGGTGATTCTGCCCGTGATGTCCAGCGTCACCAGATCGACGAACGAGTTGCTGTTCTCCGGCGTAACCGTGAGCGCAACCGGATTCGAATAGCTTCCGCCATAGGTCGTGTCGCCGCCGTAATGCGCCATCACGGCATACGTGCCGCCCGGCAGGTTCGTCGCGCTTCCCGTCGCCGTTCCGCCGGTCAGCTTGTATGCGCCAAATCCCGGATCCCCCGGCGTGCCGGGACTCAGCAGCAGTGCTGCATCTCCGGTGGCCGCCGACGGACTCACCGAAATGCTCAGCGGCAGCGCCGCTCCATGCTGGATATTCACGGTGCTGCCGCCATTCAAGGTGAGAGCCGTTGTCGTTGGCGAAAAGGAGATGCTTCCCCAGTTGTTCACCAGGTTCGCCGCATCCACTGAGCCCAACCCCGTCGCCAGGTCATAGCCGGTCGCCGTGCTCACGCCCGACAAAATTCCGTACGTATGGCCAACCGTGTTCGTCACGCAGTTCGGCGTGCCGGTTACGCACGGCATTGCAATCGTGCTCCCTGCCGGCACATCGTGAAATGCGGTCGGGGTCTGATGCGCCAGCTTGTACAGCACCAGCCCGGGAACACCCTGCGCCGATCCCGCCTTCTGGTCCACCAGCGCCATGATGCCCGCAAAAGCCGGCGCCGCAACCGACGTTCCGCCGTATCCGTTCAGGCTCGCTGCACGAGCCATTCAGCGTGAAGTTCTGGCAGACAATATAGAAACTCCCCAGGAATCCGTTGCTCGCAAACAACGAAACATCGGGCAGATCGCGCGCATTGTCACTCGGACCTTGAGTCTGCCACGCGGGCTTCATCCACGCCGCACTCGTTCCCCCGCTGCCGCCCTCGGTCACCAGCAGGTCGCTAAACGTCGAACTGTTGCAGTTGGTCTCCGCGTTCGCGGTGCCCCCCTGCACTTCCGCCAGCAATCCGTTCGTGCATGAGTCGTTCCACGTCGTCTCCGGAATGTAGCCCTTCGCGGAAGCCTGCGTCACCGCCGCATTCGTTGCGTTCCAGTAATTGCTCCACGTCTGAAACTCGTTGAAATCCGTGCCGCCCACCGCCGCATTGAACGCCGTCGACGCCAGACCATTCACCGCCAGACCATATTGCGCCGGAGCAGACGGATCATCGCAGCCTGCTGCGCCGCTGTCTCCCGACGACACAAAGACACTGATTCCCTGCGCCGCCGCCTGCTCCCACAGCGTGCTGTAAAACTGCGTGCCGGCCGAGCCCAGGCTGCTCTCGCACTGTCCGTAGCTCACGCTCATAATCGGGGCCAGGTTGTTCTCGACAATGTACAGCGACGACAGGTCCACGCCGTCCGTCGTTTCCGTCGAGGCCGACTCCACCAGGTTGATCGTCGCCCCCGGCGCCGCCGCGCCCGCCCACTGCGTGTCGATATCCGCTTCCGTCTCGTCGTCGTTCACCCCTGGATTCGGTCCGTTGAACGTCCGCACCAGCGTCGGTTCCGGCGCGTGCGTGCCATCCAGCCCAAACGACGACCAGAATCCCGTCGCATCCGCAGGATCGATATCCGTCCGGCCCACAATCGCAATCGTCTGGCCCGCTCCGTTGATAGCCGTCGGCGTCGCATTCCACAGCGGCAACAGATCGTAAATTGTGGCAAAGTCGTACGGCGCCAGAGGATAGTAGACATAGTCACCCGAAGACACGGTCAGGAACGGAGCCGCATCCGTCGTCAGCCGGCGCGACTTCATCGAGTACTGCCCGACGAAATGATGCTGCGGCTGCCGCCTGAAGTCATGCAGCGAATCTATTCCCGCCACCACCGGCGCCAGCGCTGCAGGAATCGTCGGCTCGCTCGCATTCGCCAGGTGCTGAACCCCATTCACCAGGTAGCGGTGAATCGGCGCGCCAAATGCCCGGCTCACCAGCCCCGCACTCCCTGAGAACTCGATGAACATCCGGCTCTTGCTGACCTGCGAAACCTCAAATCCGCTGGCCCGCAGCCAGCCCGTCACCGCATCCACGTCGCTTTGCGCCGGACCAAACTGCGCGCCCATCTGCTCGGGAGTAAGCCAGCGGTGATAACTCGCCGAAGCCTTGTTCTGCTGATCCTCGATCAGCCGGCGCAATGCCGCTTCCTGGCCAGCGCTGCGCTTCAGCACAAGCTCCAACCGGTCCAGCTTCAGGTCATCCGCCACTGCGCCACGGTCATATTTCGTCGTCGCCAACGGATGCACGTTGCCGCGGAGGGTTACGCGGGCCGAGTCATTCACAGCGCTCGTCACCAGCGCCGGCGCACTCTGCGCCTTTGCCGCAACACTTGGAACAGAGAGCAGGAACAGGCAGCAGCACAACAGTCGAATTCGCACAGGGATTCTTTTCTCGGAGATTCGCTCGCCTCGGGCGGTCCTGGCCCAGCAAATCTCTCCGCGGGATGGGTGAATTGAAGTCTTCCAGAAGTATCCTCCCACGCGCCGCGCACAACAAGCCAAAAGCCTCTCAAGCTGTTACAAACTATGAACCCTCTCCAACTCGCCCGGGCCGTTCCCGCCCCGTCACATCGCCGCCGCATTGTCGCCGCATCGTCCTCTCCTGAACTTTTCTCACCCATCGCACGTACTTCCTCTTGTTCTTGAGCCGCACTCCGTCTCGCGGCGACTACCCCTCATCGAGGAGGCCTCTCCGTGAACCTCTCCAGCCAGCTTCGCCAGGTCATTCGCCGTCTGGGCCGCGCGCCCCTCTTCACCCTTGTCACTGTCATCACTCTGGCCGTCGGCATCGGCGCCAACATCGCGGTCTTCAGCGTGGTTGAAGGAGTCCTCCTCAAGCCCCTCCCCTATCCCCACCCGGAATCGCTCGTCGGCGTCTGGCACAGCGCTCCCGGCCTCAACCTCGACGAAAGCGTCAACATGGCGCCCTCCAACTACTTCATCTATCGCGAGCAGAACCGCGTCTTTGAGGACATCGGCCTCTATCAGGGCGACTCCGTAGCCGTTACCGGCTCACGGCAACCCCGAACAGGTACACGGCCTCGACGTCACCGATGGCGTCTTTCCGATCCTCGGCATCCCGCCCATGCTGGGCCGCTGGTTCAACAAGCGAAGACAGCCAGCGCCCAACGGCCCCGCCAACGTCATCCTCGACTACGGTTACTGGCAGCGCCGCTTCAACTCTGACCGCAACGTCATCGGCCGCAGCATCGTTGTCGACGGCAAATCCCGCACCATCATCGGCGTGATGCCCCGCAGCTTCCACTTCCTCGACTGGAAGCAGCCGGCCATCATTCTTGCCCATCCAGCTCGATCGCGGCAAGACCATGCTCGGCCAGTTCAGCTATGACGGCATCGCGCGTCTCCGTCCCGGCGTTACGCTTGCCGCCGCCAATGCAGACATCGCACGTCTCATTCCCATCGTCTGGACAAGCTTTCCCGCCCCACCCGGCTTCAGCATCGACCTCTTCCACAAGGCGCGCCTCACCCCCAAAATTCGCCCTCTTGCCAACGATGTCGTCGGCGACGTCGGCCCGCTTCTCTGGATACTGATGGGCAGCATCGGCGTCGTGCTCCTCATTGCCTGCGCCAACGTTGCCAATCTCCTCCTCGTTCGCGCTGAAGGCCGCCAGCAGGAGCTTGCGATTCGTTCCGCGCTCGGTGCCGGCCGCTGGCGCATCGCCGGCGACTTCCTCCTCGAGTCACTCCTCATCGGCGTCGCGGGCAGCGTTCTCGGCCTTCTCCTCGCCTGGGGAGCCCTGCATCTTCTCGTCGCGCTCGCGCCCTCCGGCCTTCCGCGCCTTCACGACATCGGCATCGATCTCATCGTCCTTGCCTTCACCGTTGCCGTTGCGCTTCTTTGCAGCCTCCTCTTCGGATCGATCCCCGCCCTGCGTTATACCGGTATGCGCGTCAACGCCGGCCTTCGTGAAGGCGGCCGCTCTCTCAGCCAGGGCCGTGAACGCCACCGCACCCGCAACATCCTCGTCGTCATCCAGGTCTCGTCTCGCCTTCGTTCTCCTCATCTGCTCCGGCCTCATGATCCGCACCTTCGCGCGCTCACCCATGTCGATGCCGGCTTTGACGCCGCCGCGCCCATCCAGACCTTCCGCCTCGGCATCCCCGAAGCCGAAGTCCCCAACGACGACAACGCTCTTCACATGCAGCAGGACATCCTTAACCGCGTTGCCGCCATCCCCGGAGTCACCTCCGCCTCGTACGGCCTCTCCGTGCCGATGGACGGCGGCCAATGGGGCGATCCCGCTCTTCGCGCAGGACCATCCCTTCGCCGACGGCGCCATGCCCTCCCTGCATCGCTTCAAGTTCGTCGCACCCGGCTTCTTCTCCACCATCGGCGTCCCCTCCTCGCCGGCCGCGACTACACCTGGAACGAGATCTACCAGAAAGTTCCCGTCGGCATTGTCTCCGCCAGGGTCGCCCGCGAATTCTGGGGCAGCCCCGCCGCCGCCCTCGGCAAGCACATCCGCGTCAGCACCAAGGACGACTGGCGCGAAATCATCGGCGTCGTCGGCGATGTGCACGACGATGGCACGAACAAGGATGCACCTCCTATCGTCTGGTGGCCCATCCGCACCGACCACTTCGAAGGCGGCATGGTCCATCTTCAGCGCTTCGTCGTCTACGCTGTCCGCTACGCCGCGCGCCGGGCTCTGAGAGCCTCATGAACGACATCCGTCAGGCCGTATGGTCCGTCGACGCCAACATCCCCCTCACTGACGTGCGTATCCTGAGAGCTCACTACTACTCACGCTCCCTCGCCCGCACGCAGTTCACGCTCATCATGCTTGGACTCGCGGCGGCAATCGCGCTGCTCCTCGGCCTCATCGGCCTCTACGGCGTCATCGCCTACTCCGCCTCGCAGCGCCGCCGCGAAATCGGCATCCGCATTGCCCTCGGCGCACAGCGTTCGACCATCACCGGCATGTTCGTTCGCCAGGGGCTGCTCCTCGCGCTCACCGGAGTCGGCTGCGGCCTCGTCATCGCCCTCGCCGCCACGCGCCTGCTTCGCTCCCTGCTCTTCCACGTCAGCCCCATGGACCCCCTCACCTACGCCGCGGCCTGCCTCGCGCTGTGCGGAGCCGCAGTTCTCGCCAGTTACATCCCCTCGCGACGCACCGCCTCCGTAAACCCCGTCGAAGCGCTGCGCGCGGAGTAAATCCACTCTGTCCCCGGCCTCCAACGACACGACCCCGGCAAGCGCTCTGCTCGCCGGGGCCGAGACGACCTAAACCGCCGCTCCGCTTATTGCCTTGCCATCGCAATCCGAATGGCCTCCTCCGGCGCGACCAGATGATCGTCCTTCTCAGCGTCTTCGGCGATGGCGAGCTGAACGCCCTTGACCTTACCCGTAAACTCGTTCCCGTGGGCTCCGTAGTCCGGTGAGACGGGCGCTCCGTTGTCCACTCCTACATCGCAACCATCATCAGCAGAAAAGATGATGGGCTGAGTGGCGCCGATCTTGCCCTCGCCGACCTTTTTTCCATCCACAAACAATGACGCCGTGCCACCCTTTCCGAGGCCGCCCCCGGCGTACGCGAACTCCATGCGTACCTGGTGTTCACCGGCAGGCAGCACATCGGCTGATTCAGCGTAGAACTGCTGGATCCCGAGCAGGTTGTAACAGTACTTGAACTTGCCGCCCTTCGCGTAAAGGCTCCAGCCGCCAACGTTGCCGCCTTGAGCGACGATGACCCCCTCGGCGCCAGTCTTCGGATACAATGATCTCTGCGGTCACCGAGTAGGACTTGTTCTTCAGATTGAGGACGCAGTTCTCGGAGAGACGGCCCATGCTTCCAAACAGAATCTGCGAGTTGCCCTTGATCAGCACCGGCCGTCCTGCCAGATCCGCGTTAAACCGTTCCACTTTCCGGTCATCGAGGGGCAGCACGTTGTATTTTGTTGCCTCTATTAGAAACAGGCGCTGGAGCTCGTGGAGTTTTTCAGGCATCTGTTTGGAGAGATCATTCGCCTGGCTCCAGTCCTTATTGGTGTCGTAGAGTTCCCAGACGTCGTCGTCGAACGCTGGGGTC
This sequence comes from uncultured Acidobacteriota bacterium, assembly GCA_963718885.1. Taxonomy (GTDB): domain Bacteria; phylum Acidobacteriota; class Terriglobia; order Terriglobales; family Acidobacteriaceae; genus Telmatobacter. Next base: position 153,502 of record CAVRAK010000033.1, on the reverse strand, counting down.
TTCTCGCCCATGAGGAGCCACGGCGTACTATGTCGTGTAACCGCGGTCCAGCCCTTGTGGTAGATGCCGCGGTTGCCGGCCATCTCGAAGTACTGCGTCTCATGCCGTTCCGCGGCCTTGGCATCGTTGAACGCGTACGCCATGCTGACACCCTCGATCGGCTTCTGCTGGACGCCATTGACGAAGACTGGCTGGGGCAGCCCGGCTGCTTCCAGAATGGTCGGTGCGATGTCAATCACGTGAGCGAACTGGTCGCGGGTTTCGCCTTTCGCCTTGATCCCCCTGGGCCAGTGCACGATCGTGCCGTTGCGCACGCCGCCCCAGTGCGAGGCGACTTGCTTGGTCCACTGGTAGGGTGTATCCATAGCGTGCGCCCATCCCACCGAATAATGGTTGTACGATTCAGGGCCGCCCAGCTTGTCCATTCGTGCGAGAAGGAACTCCGGCGTCTCCAGCGCCGCTCCGCCGTTGAAGTTGATCATCTCGTTGTATGTGCCATTCATCGTGCCCTCTGCCGAGGCGCCATTGTCGCCGATTATGTAGTAGATCAGCGTGTCGTCCAATGCATCGATTCTTTTCAGCGAATCCAGTAGGCGGCCAATATGGTAATCGGTGTACTCCAGGAACCCGGCGTAGACTTCCATCTGCCGGATGAGCACGGGCTTCAACGCCGCAGGCATCTCATCCCACGCCGGGATTTCTTTGTGCCTTGGCGTGAGCTGGCAATTCTGCGGAATCACACCCAGCTTTTTCTGGCGGGCGAAGGTCTCTTCGCGTACTTCATCCCAGCCCTGGTCAAACTTGCCTTTGTATTTGTCCGCCCATTCCTTCGGGACGTGATGGGGGGCGTGGGTGGCACCGGGCGCGAAGTAGACGAAGAACGGCTTGTCGGGAATGAGCGCCTTCTGCTGCCCAATCCAGTTGATGGCCTTGTCCGTCATGTCCTCCATGAAATGGTAGCCCTCTTCAGGCGATTTCTTGGGTTCGATCGGCGTAGTGCCTTCGCAGATGGCCGGATACCATTGGTTCGTCTCGCCGCCGATAAATCCGTAGAAATACTCGAATCCACCTCCTCCGGTAGGCCACGCGTCAAAGGGACCGGCCGGGCTCGCCTCCCAAACTGGAACTTCATGACACTTGCCAAACTGGGCCGTCGCATACCCATTGAGTTTGAGGGTCCGGGCGATGGGCGAGCAGGTGTTCGGCAAGATCGAGTTGTACCCCGGCGCCGAGGTCGCAATTTCAGTAATGCCGCCCATGCCAACGGTGTGGTGGTTGCGTCCGGTCAGAAGTGCCTGCCGGGTTGGTGAACACAGGGCTGTGGTATGAAAGCGGTTGAACTTGAGTCCGCCGGCTGCTAACCGCTCCGCCGTCGGCGCGTTGCACGGACCGCCAAAAGCGCTGGAAGCGCCAAAGCCCACATCGTCAAGCAGGACGATGAGCACGTTCGGCGCGCCTGCAGGCGGACGCATCGGCGTGATGGGCGGAAACTTCGTGTCCGGATCCTTCGCGTCGTAGGTGATCAGGCCTGTGCGCGGTTGATCCGGGACGGGGAGAACAGTGCGCTGAATATCGTCACCCATGGGGAGAGTTCCTCTCTTTCTCGGTTTAGGTCGAAGGCCCGAATCGTTACCCGCGGAAAAGACACAACAACTACCGGGTGCCGCGGGGAGTCCCTTAAGGCCGCGGACAGTCCCTTAAAGTAGATGCTTCCTCAGCCCGCGACGTAACTGTCGCAATCGACAGGCACCCTCGAAGATCCGCTCTTTTGCAGGCAAAGTGGTTTCTCGGTTCCCGCGCGTGCGCTTTACGCTCGTGGGGCGACCGGCGCGGAGGACCTGCGTTTCACTCCGCTTCAATCTCTTGCGTCCGTCCTCTCGTACCTACAAGGTGACTGCCGTTCGGCCCGGCAACGCGTTGCGTGTGCTACGCTTCGTCCAGTTGTGGCTAACTTCGAAAGAGCAACGGCAGAGGTCCAGGAGATTCTCTCCAAGCCCATCCATCAGCTTGGCTTGAAGCTTGAGGGCTCGCCCCTCGAACGCTTTGTTCAGCAGCTCTACAAGGAGCTGGACGCCAAAGGCCTTCATCGCTTCCGCCCCCGGTGCTACCTCACCGATGAGTGGGGCTGCCCCAACATGGAGCCCGTCATCGGCATTCCCTTCTACCTCGCGGATCCGAAACTGCAGCGCCTCGAATCCGAAATGAACGACATTGAAGATGCGCGGCAGATCATGATGTATATGCGCCACGAAGCTGGCCACGCCTTCAATTACGCCTACGCGCTCTTCAAAACCCCTGAATGGCGCGAGATCTTCGGACCCTTTCGCCGCCCCTACCGCGACAACTACAAGCCCGTGCCCTTCTCGCGCCAGTTCGTCAGGCACATGGAAGGCTGGTATGCGCAGAAGCATCCCGATGAAGACTTTGCCGAAACCTTCGCCGTCTGGCTGACGCCCCGCTCCAACTGGCGCAAACGCTACCAGGGCTGGGGCGCAATGAAGAAGCTTCTCTACATGGATCGCATCGGCCGCGCTCTCGGCAATACCGATCCCGTTGTTGATCACGGCGACACCGATATCACCGTCGACGAGATGAATGTCACCGTCGGCGAGTTCTATCAGCACGCGCTCGATCAGCAGCTCACGCCCGGCGAGCTGCCTCTCGATACCGATCTGCGCGACATCTTCAACGTATCCAGGCGCCGCAGAAAAAATGTTCGCCCCGCTGTCGATTTGCTGCGCGCGAATCGCAAGGTCCTCGTCGACAAAGTCAACTACTGGACCGGCGTTCAACGTCCCCTCGTCAAGAAGCTTGTCGAGACCATCGAAACAAAAGTTAGCGACCTCGGCCTGCGCGCCGACATAAAATGTGAAGCAGAATATTTGACTGAGGTCACCGTCTACACAACCGCGTTGGCAATGAACTACATCACTCGAGGTAAATTCATCCTGCCTTGAGTGGCCGTTGGTGGTAGATCGAAGCAATACCGAAGAGACGCAGAGGCAACATGGCAAACCTCAAAGTCACGATCCTGCACGACGTATGGGAAGACGGCCCTCCGGAGCCGGAGCCGGAGCCGATCAAGGCACCGCGCCGCAAAAACGGTAAGCGTGCCAAGAAGAAGAAAGACCCGCTCCACGACCGCGAAGAAATCTTCGAGGCGTTGACCAAACTCGGCCACGAGCCTTCCTATCACGTCCTCGACGGCAAAAACCAGTCGCTCCTTGCGCTCGCCCGGTGCGGAGCCGACCTCATCTTCAATCTCACAGAGTCTTACGGTGGCGATGACTCCATGGACAAGAACATCGCCGCTTTTCTCGAGATGCTTCATCTTCCGTACACCGGCGGCGGACCGCAGGCCCTTTATCTCGCCCAGGACAAGGCCCTCGCGAAAAAGATCTTCGACTTCCACAAGATCAAGACCCCTGACTTCGCCACGTCCTATAAAGGCCGCACTGACCATTCGCACGACATCGAGTTCCCGCTGATCGTCAAGCCTGTCTCCGAAGACGGCTCCATCGGCATCGACAACGGCTCCGTCGTCGACAGCGTAAAAGAGCTGATGGAACGCATCCACTACATCCACGAGGAGTTCGACAGCCCCGCGCTTATCGAGGAGTACATCGAAGGCCGCGAGATCTACGCCGCCATCCTCGGCAACGACAATGCCGAGGTGCTCCCGCTCATCGAACTCGACCTTTCGCGGCTCCCCAAGGGCACACCGCGCATCGCCGGTCAGGACGTCAAGTTCGATCACGAAACCGAGGCCTACAAGGTCACGAAATCGGCACCCGCCGAAGACTTCGACGAAGACACCACCAAGAAGCTTCAGGACATTGCGCTCGCCGCCTATCGCGCTCTCAAACTGCGCGATTACGGCCGCATCGATATGAGGCTGAACAAGAAAGGTGAAGTCTACGTCATCGAAGCCAATCCGAATCCGTGGCTCGCAAGCACCGCCGAATTCACCATGGCGGCAAAAAAGGCCGGCTACTCCTACACCGACATAATCGACAAAATAGTTACCATGGCCCTCGCCCGCACGGCGTAATTGCAACAAACTTAGCGCGCACCAAAGTCACTGGACAACGCGCTCCGGACTCGGCACCCTATTTCTATGAAGTCTTTTGCATTTGCTTTTGTTGCGGCGCTTGCCGTCGCCGCGGCGCCCGTGTACGCCCAGCCAGGTTGCCCCGCAAATGTAAAGGCCATCCCCTTCCGCTCGATCGATCACCACCAGATCATCGTCAGCGTTTCCATCAATCACTCCGGCCCGTATGACTTCCTTCTCGACACGGGAACCCAGACAACGGTTCTCGATCAGTCACTCGCCTCTGAGCTCGGCATCTCCTCCACAGGAAATGCAACGGTCGCCGGCCTCAGCTTCAAGGGCGGCGTTACCCATGCCAACCTTGCTTCTCTTGAGGTGGGCGATCACCGGCTTACCAATCAGAGCGTCCTCGTCTACGACATGAAAGACGTGCAGGCCGCCGGCTTCGCCATTCGTGGCCTCCTCGGCGATGACTTCCTCTCCCGCTACGACGTCTTCATCGATCACCGGAACAGCCTTCTCTGCATCGATGACACCGGCAGCATGAGCGGGAACCTTGCCGACGCATCTCCTACTGCCCGGCGCTGACCCTCTCTTCCGCCGCTCCAAGCACATGCCCGGACTTGTGGTCCACAAGAAAGGCCACAATGCGCACCTCCCCCTGTCGCGTTGCCATCCGATACCTTCAATGGGCGACCATCCACGGCTTCGCCGCCAAATTCCTTCATGCCCCGCACCACTGCCACGTGATGAAGCGTCTTTCCGGCATTCTCGCCCTTGGCAACATGCGACACCGTCGCATCCGCGGCGATCACGGCCACCAGTCGCGCGCCTTTTACCGGCGCACCGTGCACAGAAAAGATGGCTGAACCGCTTTCGAGGCGCACTCCGTCGATCGTAATGGCTGCCTTCGGTTTTCCCGCCTCGTCTGCCATCGCTTTCTCCAGCGCCTGCACATTGCTGCCCACAAACTGCTCTGCTCCGTCGACCACCATCTGCGGTGTGTAGATATCGCCCAGCCCAAACCGCTCCTGGTAATCCTTCTGGCGATCGGTCATTGCATCCAGAGAAAATGGGTCGCGCCATCCCTGCTGATCCCAGTAAGTTACGTGCTCTTCCAGCACAATCGCGTGCACACCTGCAAAGGGCTGTGTCGCATCCACCTGGCTTAGCAGCCGGTCTGCCGGAGGACAGTCGCTGCATCCCTCCGAAGTGAACAGCTCCACCAGCACCGGCACGCGATGCTCGTCCCCACTTTGCTGTGCCACCGCAGCCGTGGCACCCACCCCAGCCGCGAGCATCATCCAGGTCGCAAACCGCGCCAGACGCACTCAGACCACCTCGCCCACCAACCTGCACTCAGACTAATCCCTCGCTTGGTGTTTTCGTGGTCCTCACCTTCCCACTCGCAACAATTTCCGCCGGCACTGCCTCTGAGAGCAACTTCTTCCAGGCTGACTTCCAGCACGCATGCTCGGGCGCCAACTCTGCGCGCCTCGCTGACATCAAGCGCCGATTCGATCCTGACGGTCTCTTCTTCGTTCACAACGGTATGGGGTCGGAGCAGTGTTCACCCGACGGCTTCGCACGCCGCTAAGGCTCGCTATCGGGAACGCCGATCGCTGCGGCAAGGTGAAGTCCGCAAACTTCACCCGCCGCTTTTGATCCCTGATCCCTGACGGGCTGCATCTACCCCCGCTGACGCTCCGCCACCTTGGCCAGCGCAATTGACAGCGCGGCGCCGCCCAGCGTCTTCACCAGCGTCGGGTGCTGCGCATAAAACGAGCTTGCCCTGTCGATAATCGAGGGGTCCGCGTTCTGGGCATGCGCCGCAAGCTGCTGCACCTGCTCCGGAGAAACCTGCGCCGCCTGCTGCGGCGTAATCTGCCCGCCGCCGCCCAGCAGCGACGACAGCATGCCACCTCCGGCGCCTCCCGCCACACTCGCCAGTACGCTCGGCCCCACTGCGCTGATCAGTTGATTTAGCATTGCGGCCTTCTGGTCGCCATTCGATTGCCCGAAGAGGCCCCCGACCATCTGTCCAAAAGCCGGCGTCTGGTTCGATCGAAACGCCGCAGCGATCCCATCAGCAAGCGAACTCTGCGGCGCCGCTTGCGCCACCTGGTCAAAGTGCTGGTCCACATTCCCCGGAACCTGCCCGGCACCACCCGCATACTGCTTCAGCACATCGGTAACTGAATCCATCAAGCTCATACTTGAACCTCCTCGGCGTCGATAGCGTGCTCAACTCGGCGTCGGCCCATGCTGCCCCCGGCGCGCACGAGTGAGATATTCTTATACGCCTTTTCACCTGCAACCATGAACTGTCACTTCTGCCAGTACGCAATCCGCTATCCGCGTCCGCCCTGTATACACTCTTTCCATGATCTTTACCCGGCGCCTGCGCGACCGCGTCCGCAGTGGCGAAATCACCGTGAGCGTGCGCATCTGGACTCGCCCTCACGTCCGCGTAGGCGCGCGCTACCGCATGGAAGAAGGCGAAATCGAAATCGACGCCATCGAACCCATCGGCCTGCCCGACATTACTCCTCAGCTCGCACGGGCTTCGGGCTTCCTCGGTGTCCTCGATCTGCTGAAAGTCGCCAGGCACGGCAAAGGCGACAACATTTACCTCGTCCGCTTCCACTACATCCCGCCCGGCGTTTCTTCGTCCCTTGTCCCTGATCCTGCCCCTCGATTTCTGACCCTCTTGCACCTGTTGACATTCAACCTGTCGATGTCGTATATGTTGAAAATCAACAGGAGAGCCGGCGATGGGCGAGAACAAATCGGACGTTCTTCAGGGAACACTTGATCTCATGGTCCTCAAAACGCTCGAGTCCATGGGACCGCTCCACGGCTACGGCATCGCGCGCCGCATCGAGCAGGTCAGCGATGACAGCCTCAGCCTCAACCAGGGAACCATTTATCCGGCCCTCCTCCGCCTCCAGCAGCGAGGATGGATCAAGTCCGAGTGGGGCATCTCCGAGACCAACCGCCGTGCGCGCTTCTATTCGCTCAGCCGCATCGGCAAAAAGAAAATCGAAGAAGAGACCGAAAACTGGGAACGCATCGCTGCTACGATGGCCCGCTTTCTCGCATAACACACCGCCCGCACAACGAACAAAGGACCGCTATCTCATGGACCTTATTCGCATCTTCCTCAGCCGCATCGCCTCTCTCTTCCGCCGCCGCCAGCAGGACGCGGACCTTGACGACGAGTTCACGCGCCCACATCGAACTCTTGATCAACGAATACATCGCCAAAGGCCTGCCCCCCGCCGAGGCTCGCCGTCAGGCTCTCGCCCACTTCGGCGGTCTCACGCAGGCGAGCGAGGCCTGGCGCATCCAACGCGGCGTACCCTTCTTCGAGTCGCTTCTTCGTGATCTCCGCTACGCGTTCCGCCAGCTTCGCCGACCCCCGGCTTCACTATCACCGTCATTCTCACGCTCGCTCTCGGCATCGGAGCCAATACCGCCATTTTCAGCGTCGTGCAGGGTGTTATTCTCGCCGCGCTGCCCTACCCGCAGCCGGATCGTCTGGTGCTGGTACAGGAGAGCCGTCCGAACCTGGCTCACTTGGATATCTCTTATCCCGACTTTCAGGATTGGCAGCGCAGTGTGCGCTCCTTCCAACAGATGGCTGCACTCACCTGGCGCAGCTACGACCTGACAGGCCCCGGAGCATCGGCGCACCTCGATGGCATGGAGATTACATCGGGCTTCTTCTCTACCCTGGGCGTCAAGCTCGCCATGGGGCGCGAATTGTCCCCCTCGGAAGACCTGCCGCATGGAGCGCCCGCCGCCGTCATCAGCGACCGCTTGTGGCGAGACCGCTTCGCAGCAAGCTCGCAGGCACTCGGCAAGTCCATCGTCCTCGACGGCGCGGTCTTCACCGTCGTAGGCGTTCTTCCTCCCGGATTTCGCTTCTTAACCGACGCCGATATTTACACCTCGCTCGCGCAGGGCTCGCCAATGATTTACAACGATCGCACAATTCATGGATTCGCCGCCATTGCCCGCCTCAAACCCGACGCGAAGATCGCTCAGGCCCAGAGCGAGTTGAGCGCCGTCCAGGAGAATCTCGACCGCCTCTACCCCGCGGCGGACCAGAACCTTGGAACCCTCATCCTGCCCCTGAAGGAGGCCCTCCTCTTCGAAGTGAGGGGAATACTTTTGCTCATATGGGGCGCGGTATGGATTGTGCTGCTGATTGCCTGCACCAACGTCGCCAGCCTCTTGCTGGCGCGCTCGACAGCGAGGAGCACGCGAATTTGCCATTCGTTCAGCGTTGGGGGCTAGTCGTGCACGCATGGTGCGCCAGTGTTGACGGAAAGCGTGCTGCTCGCGCTCGCCGGCGGAGTTCTCGGCCTGGGTCTGGCAAAATTGGCTGTCAGCGTGGTCGTCGCCCTGGCGCCTGCAAGCCTGCCGCGCGCTGACAACATCGCCGTGAATTTTCCTGTCCTCCTGTTCGCCTTTAGCATTTCACTCGTTGTCGGCATTCTGTTCGGTTTCGCTCCAGCCCTCGATAGTTCGAGTGTCGATGCACAGGCTTCGCTCAAGGCTGGAGAACGCGGTTCTGCGCGCGCTCATCCTCGCGCTCAGAGCATTCTCGTGATTGTCCAGATGGCTCTGACCGTGGTGCTGCTGATGGGTTCAGGCCTGCTCTTACGCACGATTCTCCAGCTATGGAAAGTGAATCCAGGTTTTGACAGGCAGCACGTCATCACATTCAAGGTGGGGCTTTCCCCATCTTTGACGAAAGCAGCGTCCAGTACACGAACCGCTTATCGGCAGTTGCTCGACCGCGTTCGCGAGATTCCCGGTGTACAGGCGGCGGATTTTACGAACGTCGTTCCACTCAGTGAACACGACAATGGAGGTCCATTCTGGGTGGGCGCTCAGCAGTCCACCTCGATACAGGACGCGCCACATGCGCTCTATTTTGAGACAGGTCCGGATTATCTTCAGGTGATGCACATTCCGCTGCTTCAAGGCCGCTTCTTCACACCGGCCGACAACTCCTCCTCCGAGCCCGTGGTTGTCATCGACAGCGTTCTTGCCCACACGTATTTCCCCCACGAAGATCCTATGGGCCAGCTCATCACGGTGGCGCATTGGCGGACCGCCCGCGTCATCGGCGTAGTCGGCCATGTGAAGCACTGGGGTTTGAGCGATACCGGCGTCTACAATCCCAGCCAGATATACATATCTTTTTATCAACTTTCGGACGAGTGGGTTCCGGCGTTCGCCAGAGAGTTATCTGTAGCCGTTCGCACACCGCTTGATGTTGCGACCATCATGCCTGCAATCAGGAAGGTCGTTTACGGAACCGGCAAGGACCAGCCCGTATATGACGTTCAAACCATGCAGCAGATTGCGTCGGACTCGATGGCATTGCAGCGGGTTTCAATGACTCTCCTTGGGGCGTTTGCCGTCCTTGCGCTATTGTTGGCGTCGGTCGGGATCTACGGCGTCCTTTCGTATTCGGTGTCTCAACGCATCCGAGAAATCGGGATTCGCATGGCCCTTGGCGCCGAACGGCGTGATGTCTTGAAGATGATTATTGGGCAAGGCCTGCAACTGGCCATTGCAGGCGTAATTTTTGGCGGAGGCGGCGCACTGCTGCTCACCCGGCTGCTTTCGAGCTTCTCGCAGTTGCTTTACGGCGTGCGGGCGAACGATCCACTCACCTTTATCATCGTGTCCCTGGTCCTGACGGGTGCAGCCTTGTTCGCCTGCTATCTTCCCGCCCGCCGCGCCGCTCTCATCAACCCCATGCAGGCCCTGCGCAACGAATAATTTCAGAGAACCGCGCCCATAGAAAAAGGGGCTCCGCTTTCGCAGAGCCCCTGCTTGCAAATGGGCATGCCGTCCCTCGTTACTCAGCTCTTCAGGAATATCGAGAACACCGTCCCCTGATACGGTCCGCCGGTTCGGCTCCGGAAACGCAGCGCTCCATCGTGCTTCTTGATCGTTTCCGAGCTGAGCCAGAGACCCAGGCCTGTTCCCGTCGCCGCCTTCGTCGTGTAGAACGGCTCAAACACGCGCTTCCCCGTCTCATCGCCGATTCCCTCGCCCGTGTCGGCCACCATTACGCGCACGCCTTCTTCGCCGGTTCTCGCATCCGCGCCCTTGCGCACCCGCACAATCATGCTGCGGCGCTCTTCGGGATTCTTCACCATCGCATCCAGCGCATTGCTCACCAGGTTCGCCAGTACCTGGCGAATTTCGTTCTCTTTGCACCGGATCGGCGGGTGCGGACCATATCTGCGGTCCAGCGAGATGTGTGCCGCGCGCAGTCTGCCCTCGTGCAGCAGCAGCACTGATTCCAGGATCTCTTCCACATCGACCTTAAGGGGATCCGACGACTGCCGATGATAGTGCAGCGTCGCCTTCGAAATATGGCTTACCCGGGCGAGCTCGCTCTGCGCCACATCCAGAAAATCCGCCACCTGACTCGACGCTGCTGCCTTCCGCGCCAGAAAGATGAGGTTCGTCACCGCTTCCAGGGGATTGTTGATCTCATGCGCGATTGAACTCGCCATCCGCCCCACCACCGCCAGCTTCTCGCTCTCCCGCAGGCTCGTCTCTGCCCGCAGACGCTCCGTCTCATCGCGCAGTACCTTCGTCAACCCGGTAATACGGCCCCCGGCATCCTTGAGCGGTTCTGATACCCAGCGCGTCCAAATCCTTTGCCCACCCTTGCGCACCAGCCAGCGGGCATCCTCGGTGCGGCCCTGTCGTTCCACTTCCTCAAGCTTCATGCACGGCACTTCCTCCGCACGCTCTTCCGGGAACATCAGCATCGTGAACGGCTGGCCTACCACTTCTTCTGAGGAGTAACCGAAGATTCTCTCCGCGCCCGGATTCCAACTCGTGATCAGCAGGTCTCTGTCGCACTGTATGAGTGCATACTCATGCACATTCTCGAGGAACAGCCTGAACCGCTCCTCGCTCTCGCGCAGCGCCGACTCAGCTCGCTTGCGATCCGTAATATCGATGCAATATTCCGAGAAGGTGCCATCTCCGAGATCGCGGCCCGCCAGCAGCATCCAACGCCGCGAGCCGTCCTTCATGATGTATTCCTTTTCCAGAGGGCCGAGCCGTCCCGTTTCCTTCAATACCCGAACGTGCCGCTCGCAGCTCGGAATGAATTCGGTCGGCGTCATGCGTTGCCAGGTAAGGCTCCGGCTCGCAACATCCTCCTGCGTATATCCCGTCATGCGATAGAACACGTCGTTCGCGTGAATCACCGTGCCGCTCCACTCAAAGAACAACACGCCCACGGTCTCAGTTTCCAGCACGCGTTGCATCCGCTCTTCGCTTCGCCGCAGCGCCGCTTCTGCGCGTGCCCGTTCCACGGCCGCCCACGTCCGCTCTGCCGTCTCCTTCACCAGTTCGAATTCGTCTTCTTGCCATACCCTCGGCTTCATCTGTGTTACGCAGAGCGCGCCCACCACACGGTTGTCTTTCACCAGCGGGACCGAAATGAATGCGATCAGTTGCAAGGCTGCCACTTTGGCTCGATCCGCCTCGGGAATCAGCGTCGTGACGCGAACGTCCTCGATCATGCCCGCCTCGCCCTTCTTCGGGGACGAAGCCATCCACCCGAAAACCTCCAGCGGATGCCGGCCCGCAAGGCTTCCCGTCCCTGTGCGCGTAAAATCACGCTCCACGACAGCCTCGCTCAACGTCTCATCGATCTCTGCATAGAACACCCTGTCCGCGCCAAGATGTTCGCAAAGCATCTGCGTCACGGTCCCCTGCACCTCTACCGCATCTGCATGCAGGCGCAGCGCGTCACTCAGCTTCAGCAGAAATGCCTTCCGCTCCTCGCTCCTGCGAAGCTCGTTCTCCGCGTTCTTCCGTTCCGTGATGTCATAAAAGACAATGCTCACCACGCGGCTACCGGGTCCACCCACCCGTGTCGCACTTATATCCAGCCAGATGCCCAGTTCTTCCACGTGAGCTTCAAAGCGCCCAGGCTCTCCAGTTTCTGCAACGCGCGCGTAACGCCGTATGCACGGCAGGCCAATCTGCGGAAGCATCTCCGAAATCATTCTGCCTGCCGCATTCGTTATCCCGTTCTGCCGTTCCCATACGCTGTTCGTCTCAAGGTAGCGGAGATCGACGGCTTCGCCTTGGTCGTTATAGACGACCTCCACCACCGCGATCGCCTGGTCAATTGCGTTGAACAGTGTCCCGTACTTTTCGTCGCTCGATCGCCGTGCCGCATCCGCACGTGCGTGCTCCACTGCGGCCCATGTCCGATCCGCCGTATCCTGCACTCGGCTCACGTCAGCCGGTGTCCAGATTCGTGGAGTCGCGCTCGTAACGCACAGCGTGCCAACCAGGTGATCTCTTTTCAAGAGCGGCACCGTAATGAACGACACCATCTCATTCGCCAGCATCCCTTCTACAAGCTCCTGACGAACAAAGGGCGCCGTGCTTACATCGTTCACCACTGTCGGTCTGCCCCGGCGAAACCCCGGGCTTACCCACATGATCTCTTCCAGATCGCGCCGCCCAACCAGGCTCGGCGCATCCCTTCGCACAAACTCGCGCGCTATAAAAATCTCCTGCTTTGCTTCGTCAACCTCCACATACATCGCGCGATCGGCGTGCAATTCTTCGCCCAGCAGCGTGCTCGCTGTTCCCTGTATCTCGATCGGATCAAGCAAAGGTCGCAGCGCATCGCTCAGCCGCAACTGGTAGGCTTTACTCTCTTCCCGTTCGCGCAACTCGACCTCTGCGCGCTTTCGCTCCGTGATGTCGTCGAAGACCACATTCACCAGACGGCTGCCGGAGCCCCCAAGCCTCGAAGCAAAAATATCCATCCAGCAGCCGAAATCTCGAGAATAGCTCTCAAACCGGACCGGCTCACCCGTCTCCGCCACCCGCGCATATTTCTCAATACACTCGTCTTCGAGATGCGGAATCAGCTCCTGCGAAGTCTTTCCGATGTGATTCTTGAAACCACTGGCCTGCTCGAAAACTTTGTTCGTCTGCACAAAGCGAAGATTGTCCGGTCTCCCCTGCTCGTCGTAAAGCACTTCCAATACCGCGATCGCGTTGTCGATCGAGTCAAACAGCGTGCGATACTTCTCCTCGCTCGCCCGCAATGCCGCTTCCGCTCTCGCGCGCTCCAGCGCAGCCCACGTACGTTCGCCCGTATGCCACGCAAGTTCCACTTCGAGTGGCGTCCACGCCCGTGGCAGCGGATCCACCACCGAAAGCGCCGCTACTGCCTTCCCGTCCTTGACCAGGGGAGCCACAATGATAGCGCGGACCTTGTACTGTTCGAGCCGCACCCGCTCTGCCTCTGGAATCAACGGCAGCTCGTTCAGATCGTTGATCACCAGCGGCCGTCCACCCTGCAGCGCCATCCCCATCCAGGCGTAATCACGCACCGGGTAACGGGTCGGCGCGCTTTCGGGCTGCCCTGTCGCGTAATAGCCCTCGATCAGAATCTCCTGCTCTTCGGCATCGGCGTGTCCATAAAAAGCCCGATCGGCTCCCAGCTTCTCGCCAAGCACCCTGAGCGCTGTCCTCTGAATCTCTATCGGATCTTCGAGGGGACGCAGCGCGTCGCTCAGCTTCCATCTGTATGCGTTTCTTTCTTCCTCAATCCGCCTTTGCGCCTCCGCCTCTTTCCGTTCCGTTATGTCATCGAAGACCACGCTCACCCGCCGACTGTCTGCGCCGCCGACGCGCGAGGCGAAGACATTGAACCAGCGGCCCATACCTTCGGAGTAATTCTCGAAACGGGCCGGTTCGCCGGTTTCCGCCACCTGCGCATAGGCCCTTAGCCAGTGGTCCTCAACCTTCGAAACGAGACTCGAGCGCTGTCTTCCCCAGATAATCCGTCAGCCCCGTCTGTTTCTGGAAGACACGGTTCCCTTCAATGACACGAAAATCCTTCGGAACGCCGTCCTCATAGATCATCTCGATGACCGAGTAGGCCTGGTCGATCGAGTCGAAGAGTGTCCGATACTTCTCCAGGCTGTCGCGAAGCGCCGTCTCCGCGCGCGCCCGCTCCGCCGCCGCCCAGGTCCACTCCGCCGTCTGCCGGAAAATCTCCTGTTCCCAGCTCTCCCACGGCCTCGGCTCGTGGTGCGTTGCATAGAAAAACGCGACCAGCCGGCCGTTCTTGATCAGCGGAACAGCGGCCGCCGCACGCAGCTTGAAATCCCGCGTCTTCGCCGAACCGCCCTCCGGGCCCCGCGAGTAGGCAAGTATGTCCGGCACAAACAGGTCCTGGCCGGCTTTTAAGACCGCGCCTATACCTTCACCAAACTCCGAAAGCTTGCACGGCCCCACCAGCGCAGGCAGCCGCCCATCCTCAAACTGCCCTCCGGTCAGCGCGGTCTCGCCGTCTTCCGCCATCTCGATGTAACCGGCCGCGGCCACACCCAGTTCGCGCGCCACCGATTCTGCCGCAGCCGACATAATGTCAGCCGGGCACTCGATCGGCCGAAGCCGGAGGCTCAGCTTCAGCAGATACGCCTTCATCCGCTGCCCAAACTCCAGCGTGCGCTCCGCCTGCCGCTGCGCCGTGATGTCTCTGTAAATCGAGGCAATCTGATGCTGCGACGGGGCGCCGACCCGGAACATCTCCACCTCGAAGCACCGGTCGACTGAAGCCGAATACTTCTCGAACCGTACTGGGTCTCCCGTCGCCGCTACTCCGCCCATCGTTTGCGGCCAGAAGTCCTCAAGAGTCGGAATCAGCTCGCGGGCCGTCTTCCCGCTCAGCAGCTCCGCACGCGGCCGTCCGATCAGGCCGGCGAAGGCCTCATTCGCCGCGATAATCCTGTAGTCGATGCCCTCGCCCGCTTCATTCAGAATTACCTCGGCAATCGCCATGCCCTGATCGATTGCCTCAAAGAAGGTGCGAAACGGCTCCTCGCCCACACGCGGCTCAGAGCCCCGCACTTGGTGATCAATCGCTTCAAACGATTGCTCTAGTTGTTCCTTGTCTTGTTCAAGACCCCGGCCAGCCATATACGGGACTCCATAATCCGTACGATTTGCGGACACGTTCGCCTGCATCTAATCAGGGCAGCTGTCTTGGCATTCTCTTTGGACAGGACCGCGAGTCCCCATAATACCCTCGGCTTCCCAAAAGAGAACCCCTTATTTTTCTCCCCTTCTCTTTTTCTCCTTCGGCTACGACCACCCCCGACCAAAGTTACGGGTTACCTCGTCCTTTCTGCTGGACCGGCGGACCCCAACCAGGCTTGATACCCGTTTCCCTTCCCGAAATTCGCCCCGGGAGTCATTCAGTCCGTACTCATACGTAACTTTCCCGGTTCTGCACAACATTGGCAGCATTGGCTGTGTCAAAATCCTCCGAAAGGCGCATCCTATTCAGTAAGTGTTTGTGTGCTTCCCCAAGCGCAACTTTGGTCACAGTACCGTTCATCTTCGTGATGGCAACGGAGGGTTGTTCTCCGCGCCACTTGGGTAGAATCTGTTTCAGAGTCACTGATGAAGACTGCTTCGATCTTCGAGGAGTTGGAAGGACGAACGATTGTTGGCAAGTTCGCCCTCCTTGAAAGGCTGGGAGGCGCGGACGAGTCTGGCGTCTTCCTTACGCTTCGCGTTGGCGGCCAGCGCGCCCTTATCAAGCTCGTCCGCGCCGAAGGCGCTCAGGCAGACGCATGCCTTGCGCAATGGGAGGCCGCCAAAGCCCTGGCGCATCCTCATCTCATTCGCGTCTTCGAGTCCGGCCACGCCGCCGTTGACGCCGCACCGCTTGTCTACGTCGTTACTGAGAACGCCGACGAAGTCCTCTCCGCTATCCTTCGTGAGCGCCCGCTCGATCCCCTTGAGACCAGAGACACCTTCGGTCCGATCCTCGACGCGCTCTCCTATCTCCACGCCACCGGCATCGTTCACGGCCATATCAAGCCCTCCAATGCCTTCCGCATCGGCGAAACGGTCAAGCTTTCCGCCGATAGCTTTCTTGCCGTGCCCGGCGTTCCCGCGCGTACGCGCAGGTCTTCCGCTTACGACGCGCCCGAGCTCTCATCGGGCAAAGTCACCCCCGCCGCCGATGTCTGGTCCATCGGCATGATGCTCTGTGAAGCTTTGACCAGGCAGCTCCCGCACCTCTCCGCGGACAACGGCCTCACCATACCCGAGTCGCTGCCCAAATCCTTCGCGGCCATCGCGCAGGAGTGCCTCCGTTTCAATCCCGATCAGCGTTGCACCGTGAGCGATATCATCCCCCGCCTCGCCCCCGGCCTTTCGCTTCCCCCCGAGTTCTTCTCCAAACCATCGCAGCCCGCACCCCCCATGCCCCCGCGAGAAGAGCCCGCCTCGGCGTTCACGCCCGAGGAACTCAAGATCGTTGAAGCGCTCAACGCCCCGCGCATCCCACCAAAAGCCTCGCCGCCTCCCGAGCCCGACCGCGACACTACTCCCGTGCCCGCCCCTGCCCCGCCACGCTGGCAGGATGACGCGCCTGAACCGGCATCGTTTCAACCAGTTCAGCCCGGAACCCCCGCGCCGCGCTCCCTCTCGCCCTGCGTTTCCTCCAAAGCCGTCCTCCACATCGCAGAGCAAGTGGGAAGCCGACACGTCAGCACCCTTACCCGAGCTTTTCTCTCAATACGAGGAGAAGGAGCCACGCCGCTTTCGCCTTGCGCCGTTTCTTCTCGGCCTTCTTGTCCTGCTCGGAATCGGCGCGGCTTACCTGGTACGCAGCGGTAAGATTGATCTCGCCGATCTTGAGCAGCTTGCAGAGCAGAAGTACGCCGCGCTTACCCACAGCGAGCCTGCGCCTCCGCCTCCTGTCCAGCCCGCGGCCGCACAATCAGCCGCGCCTGAGACCGCTTCTGCTTCCGTTCCGCCTACCCCGTCTCCAGACCAGTCGAATCCTGAGCAATCCGGCTCCGATCAGCCCCAGACCGCCACGCAGTCAGCGCCGGAGCAACCCTCACCCTCGACAGCGGCCGCTGCGCCTGCTTCGCAGCCGGCACTACCCTCCGCCACACAACCGCAAGCAGCGGCACCGGTTCCCGCGCATCAGCCCCTACCATCTTCGGTCTCGCCTCCCGCGCCGCCGCCTGCTGAACCTGAGCTGCCCGCCAACTCCGATGGAGCAGTTGCCCACCAGGTCATGCCCGGCGTCTCCCAGGCAGCCATCGAAAGCATGCATGGCCCGGTTCGCGTCGTGATCCGCGTTGAGGTCAACCGTCAAGGCGATGTCTCCGATGCCGCCTACGTTTCCCCCGGCGAAGGCAATTACTTCGCCCGCATCTCCCGCCGCGCCGCCGAACAGTGGAAGTTCCAGCCACCCCGTTCCCACGGCCGCTCAGAGACAAGCGCCTGGACTCTCCACTTCTATTTCACCGGCTCCCATACCGATGTCGCCGCCGTACTGGACGGGCCATAGGGCCCAACCCCTGGCAGAACTGCCCTTACGGATTTGTTTCGCCTCACCTGCACCACACGCCGTTCCAGTGGCATACAGTCGTATACTTCGGTTAATCCTCTAGGCGTGCTCTCACTATTTCTGCGCCCGGCCGGTGTGTAGTTTACGGGACCCTGAACATGAACTCTGCGGTACAGCGCTTTGGCGTCGTAACGGCGTTTACGCTTCTGGCTCTTCTGCTGATCGGCAACACGCTCGTCACGCGGCGCCAGCTTGCGGTACAGGCTGACCGCCAGCGCTGGCTTGTTCACACCCGACTTGTTCGCTATGAAATTCAGCAGACCCTGGCGCTGATCGAAGATGCCGAAGCAGGGCAACGCGGCTACCTCTATACCGGCGAGCCCAAATACCTCGAACCCTACAATCGCGCCACAGAACAGATCGACGAGCAGCTACGCCAGCTCTCCGACCTCACCGCCGATGATCCCGCACAGATCGACAGCGCCGCCACTGTACGCACCCTTGTCCACGAGAAACTTCAGGAGCTCGCGTCCACAATTTCCCTCTATCGAGCTGGCAAAAGCGAAGAAGCCCGCAGGCTCGTTCTTTCCGGCCACGGCCTCGAAACCATGAGCTCTCTGCACAGCGTCCTCAGCCGGATGGAGAAGGAAGAGGAGAACGTCGAAGACGCTCAAAGCGTTGCCTATGAGCGCAGCGTACAGCGCACCGTCGATTCCATCTATCTCGCCACCGGCATCGCCATCCTTGGCCTCGCCATCGTTGCCCACTTCATCCTGCGCCAGCGCCGCATGCGCGAGCGCTACACGCGCCAGCTTCGCGCGCGCGAAGAGTGGTTCCGCGTGACGCTCCAGAGCATTGGAGACGGCGTCATCGCGACCGACGAAACCGGCAAAGTCACCTTCCTTAATCCCATCGCCACGGCGCTCACCGGTGTTCCCCTTGAAGATGCACTCCAGCGGGATATACGCGAAGTCTTTCCCATCTTCAACGAGCACTCAGGCGCCATCGCCGAAAATCCCGTTCAGCGCGTCATGTCTCTCGGAGTTATCGTTGGCCTTGCTAACCACACCGTCCTTCGGCACAAGAGCGGCCGTCTCACGCCCATCGAAGACAGCGCCGCGCCCATCCGCGACGACCGCAACAAAATCATCGGCGTCGTCCTCGTCTTTCGTGATGCCGCTCTCGAGCGCAAATCTCAGGAACTCATGCGCAGGGCCGAGAAACTTGCTGCCGCGGCGCGCCTCTCCGCCACCGTGGCTCACGAGATCAACAACCCGCTTGAGGCCGTCATCAATCTCGTCTTCCTCGCCAAAACGCTGCCCAGCGCCTCGCCCGCAGTCATCGAGAAACTCGACCTTGCCGAGCAGGAGCTCGATCGGGTCTCCCATATCGCCCGCCAGACTCTCGGCTTCTATCGCGAATCCAGCGTTCCCGCCCGCACCGAGATCCGGCCCCTCATCGATTCGGTTCTCAACATCTACACCAACAAGATCAAAACCAAGGAAATTCAGGCCGAATGCATCATCGCCGATTGCCCGCCCTTCTACTGCATCCAGGGCGAGCTCAAGCAGCTCCTCGCCAATCTCATCGCCAACGCCATCGACGCTGTCGGCTGCAAAGGCCGCATTTGCATCACCGCTAATTTCGTTCACTCATCGGCGAACCCTGTAATCGAGATCTCCGTTCAGGACGACGGGCCGGGCATCGCGTCCGATCTCAACGAACGCATCTTTGAACCATTCTTCACCACCAAGAAAGATGTCGGAAACGGCCTCGGCCTCTGGGTAGCCCGCGAAATTGCGGTGCGCCTCGGCGGCAGCCTCACGCTCTGCCCCGCCGCCACTGACGGCCTTTGCGGCGCTGCCTTCCTGCTTCGTGTTCCCTGCACCATCACGGATCCCGCCGCCGTCTCCGCCGCTGCCGCCAGCCCTGAGTCAGTCTGATCTCGCGCCGGTTCCCTACCGCCGGGCCTTGCTCGTCCCGTCTTCCTGCAGACAGAAAAGAGGGGCCTCGCCACGGCGAAAGCCCCTCTCTCCACATCCGGCGGTTAACCTTGCAACCGCAAACTGCTTCTAAAGCTCTTGCGCGCTCCAGACAAGCGTTAATTTCGGTTTTGCCGCTTCGCTTTTGCGCTTCTTCTGCAACGCCTCGATCACCAGTTCTCCGGTCGTGTTCATCCACTCCGCGATGGCGTCGCTTGCCGCCGATTCAACTGACACATTAGCGACCTGTGCGTATCCCTCGATGCGGCGATACGCTTGTTCTGAAAGAATTATTGTCCTGTTGGCAGACATGTCACTGTTCCTCAAAGTCGGATTTCGCTCCAGTGAGCGCCGTGTGGTGTCTGGTTGGCTCTTCGGGTCTGGATACAATGCTGCGCTCAAAGAGTACGGTGCGCGCCCTGCCGCCCGTCCCTCTGCGCATTAGCAGCAAAGAACCAGCGGCAGGTCTTTCGCTGCATCATTTTTCTTTGAAGAGCAAGAGAACTCTACCAACTTCCCGTCTGCGGAAGCAAGCTCGTCCGTATGACACTTTCAGGTCATTTCGCCGATCTCTCTCACCCCATTGGGCTTCGAGTCCCTTCTCTGCCTCATACTCTGGTAACACGGGTCCAAACCTAGCGATCCCGCGGCAACTGCTCCCCGCGATTCGACAACTAACCCTCTAGAAATTGAGTGCTGAAAGCTGCTCTACTGGGTTCACTGGTGCGGAGTCGCGCTCTCTCGCCTTCTCCCATCTGCCCACTCTGAACGGTTGATCTTCCAGAGGTTCCCATATGCCCCCTCGCGGTTTTACGCAGCCCCTCTACGTGCTTCCGTTTGATCATCGCGGCTCCTTCGAAACTGGCATGTTTGGCTGGCATGGCGCTCTCACCACCGAGCAGACCGCGCGAATTGCCGAGGCCAAGCAGGTGATTTATGACGGCTTCAAGGCCGCCGTCGCCGCCGGCGTCCCCCGCCAGTACGCCGCGATCCTCGTCGATGAGCAATTCGGCGCCGCCATCCTTCGCGATGCCGCTGCGGATGGCTTCCATTTCGCCATGCCCGTCGAAAAAAGTGGTCAGGAGGAATTCGACTTCGAGTACGGTGACCAATTCGCGGACCATATCGAAGCTTTCAATCCCACATTTGCCAAGGTCCTCGTGCGCTACAACCCCGGCGGCGACCGCGATCTCAATCAGCACCAGGCTGAGCGCCTGCACAAACTCTCCGACTATCTTCGGAACGCCAACCGCAGCCTCTTCATGTTCGAGCTCCTAGTGCCGCCCGAGAAAGCCCAGCTCGCCTCCGTCAACGACGACAAGGCAGCCTACGACCTCCAGCTCCGCCCCGGCCTCATGATTCGCGCCATTCAGGAACTGCAGGATGCCGGCGTCGAGCCCGACATCTGGAAGATCGAAGGACTCGATCGCCGCGAAGACTGCGAAGCCATCGTCGCCAGCGCGCGCCGCAACGGCCGCCTCAACGTCGGCTGCATCATCCTCGGCCGCGGAGAAAACGAGGCCAAAGTCCGCGAGTGGCTCAGCACCGCTGCCACTGTGCCCGGCTTCATCGGCTTTGCCGTCGGCCGCACAGACTTCTGGCAACCTCTCGTCGACTGGCGCGCCGGCAAACTATCCCGCGAAGCCGCCGTCTCGCGCCATCGCCGCCCACTATCGCGAATTCGTCGACATCTTCACCGAATCGCGCAACGCCGCCGCCTGACCAGCCGTCGTCAAGCGTCCATTCGCACGAACAGCGTGCTCCATCTGTGCGAAACACTGATGGGAAAGCACAAACCCCAACCAATTGCTGTGCCATCCTGAGCTGAACCGGGCGGGCATGTTTTGGCCGGCGGCGCGTTGAGAGCGGCTGGCCCGCATGGCGATTACGATCGCGTGACCTTCGGATGCAGGCTCCACTTTACGCAGCTCTGAACCGGCGAAGTGCCTGAGCCGTCTTCCCATTTTTCAGGGCCACTGCCGCAATCTGGCGGTATGCAGCCTCGATTTGTCCGCCTCGCGCGCTTAACTGTCCAACGCTCGTGCGGGTCCCCTCCAGAATGGCACTCCGTACGGTTTCTCGCACCTGCACATCCGCGATGTATTTCGCCAGTTCGTCGAGCGCCATCCCGATCAAGGCGTCACGTTTTGAACTCTCCAGCAGACTCCAATCCTCCGGGCCCCATGGTCCAATGGGGTGTCGAACTCCTCCTATTACGGCCCATCCGCCTCCATCGACTTTGACGCCGCCGAATATCATCGTCGCGACAAGCTCCGACACCGGAATAAATCGTCGGGCAGGGCTCAGCAAAAATGCCGTGTTCTGACCGTTGAATGTACCAAATCCGGTGATCAATCCCGCGTCATTGATGTGCGTTGCAAACTGCAGCCGCCACCCAGGAACTGAAATCAGCCTGTTCAGATCGGTGCTTGAACCGTTCGCGTACATATAGGCAGTTTGGTCGCCGTCATACGACGACGCCGTCCAGCTGGTGCCCACCGCCACTCCCTTGTTGTTGATACTCTCCGCGTGCGCACCAATGAACGCGTCTGAAGTGGGCAGAGGAATCGGTTGCGCCACCGGCGGATCCTTCGTTACATCCCATATCACCGGTGAGAAGCTTGCCGGGAACGACCCCGCTCCGATCGATCCCACGACCTGCCCCATCTCGTTAATGTCTTCCACGAACCCCACGGGCCCTAGATCGTGCATCGCGCCATCATAATAAAATCCATTCGACGTACCGTCGTTGTTTTCAACGCCGCCGATCACGTGGCCGGCCAGATTGATAGCTGCCGCGTAATTGTGGCTTTGGGTCGCGGTTATCGGAAGCAGCGTCACCTTCTTCGCGAAGATGTTGTAGGTGAATGCGTTCGGATGATTGATGCTGGACCCGCACAGTACGCCTGCGTTGTTGATGTCCGTACACATTGCACCTCCACCTAAAACGCTGGAGAGGTCCGTGCTCACTCCGCCACGAACCAGGATCGGAATCTCGGTCGACGAATTATTAAAACCGCCAAGCCCAACAGCATCCCCCGCATCGTTCACGCTGTAAAGAATGCTTTCGCTGTTTGGCGGCAGGCTGAACACCGGCCCTCCGCCCTGCCAGAGGACACCCTCAAGGCCGTAGTTCGGAAACGCGATCCCTGCAACCTCGCCATTGCCGTTCAGCCCATACGCTTGAGAGTCACTGTTGTTCGGCCCTGGCAACGCCTCAATGTTGTACATAGGTCATCCTTCCTCCCGGCTACCTGGAAGCCAGCCCGCATCGGCTGACTCAAATGCGCAACCCGCCTCGCGGGCGGACACACACTTGCACAGCCGGCCATGTCATGAGAAGTCTCTATAAAGCCTGAATCAAGGAGCGTGGCTGAACTCAATAGAAGGGGCCTGAGAAAAGAAAGATAAAGTTACACTCAAATAGGTCGAAATACAAGGGTGCGACGCCTCGGTGCCCTGCCCCATGCTCCTGCTGTTGGAGACGTGGGAAAGCAGGACGCTTCGCCGCACATAGCCACAGGAACAACAACGGCCCGACTCATCGGGCCGCTGCGCCGTACAAATCCGCTTCCTGTTATGCCGCTTTCGCCGCAACAAACCCATCGCATCCGCTGATCGGCGTGACCTTCAGGTGCAGGCTCACTAACTTTGGATGGCCGCACTCATCCACAATCTTCAAATCGGCCTGGTGCGTCGTGCGAATCGTCATCAGCACATCTGCCTTGTGGTTTTCACCGAAATGCGTACACAAACCGCACTGTCCGTTCTGAACTGATTCCATCTTCTACCTCCTCTGGCTCAGCATGGGGACCGAGAGTGATCGCCTTTCAAGAGCATCGTAGTCCGCCTCCTCACCCCAGTAAAGTGCGACCAAATCGGTCCTGAAACTCTCTCCGCGGCCGCGCATCCCAAGCCCCTTCACCCTCTCAGCGAAGCCATATCAATCGAGAACCGGTACTTCACATCCTGCTTCAGCAGCCGCTCGTACGCCTCGTTCACCTTCTGGATCGGAATCACCTCGACATCCGCCGTGATGTTGTGGTCTCCGCAGAAGTCCAGCATCTCCTGCGTCTCCGCGATGCCGCCGATCGGCGAGCCTGACAGGCTCCTCCGCCCGAAGATCAGATTGAACGACGCCACTGCCAGCGGCTTCTCCGGCGCGCCCACCAGAGTCAGGTTTCCATCGCGCCGCAGCAGGCCAAGCAGCGCGTTGATATCGTGATCTGCCGAAACACAATCCAGCATGAAGTCGAAGCTGAACGCATGCTTCGCCATCTCGTTCGCGTCCCGCGAAATCACCACCTCGTCCGCGCCCAGCCGCAGCGCATCGTCTTTCTTATTCGGCGACGTCGTAAACAGCACCGTATGCGCGCCCAGCGCGTGCGCAAACTTCACGCCCATGTGGCCCAGGCCGCCCAGACCCACAACGCCCACCTTCTTGCCCTTTGCCCACCTTCCAGTGCCGCATCGGCGAATACGTCGTGATGCCCGCGCACAGCAGCGGCGCCGCTCCCGCCAGGTCGAGATTCTCCGGCACCTTCAGCACAAACGCCTCGTCCACCACGATGCTGTCGGAGTAGCCGCCATACGTCACACCTCCCGTATGCTTGTCCGGAAAGTTGTAGGTCAGCGTCAGGTTCGGGCAGAACTGCTCAAAGCCCGCCTTGCACTCCGGGCAGGTCCTGTCCGAGTCCACCATGCAGCCCACCGACGCCAGGTCGCCCACCTTGAACTTCCGCACGTCTTTCCCGGCCTTCGTCACTTTCCCCACAATCTCGTGGCCCGGCACGCACGGATACACCGTCGGCATCACGCCGCTCCACTCATTCCTCACCTGGTGAAGATCCGAGTGGCAGATCCCGCAGTACAGAATCTCGATCTGCACATCCGTGTCCGTTGGATCGCGCCGCGCGATCGTGGTCTTGGCAAGCGGCGATGTTGCACTGGCAGCGGAGTAAGCCTTCGCGTTAAACATATCGTCCTAAAGATGCGCCTGCATGTCGTCAGAATGCAAGAAAACGCCGAGCCTGCTTCAACCTCGCTCTAACTCTCAACCCCTCCCAGCCTCGCAGCGGCACGCTCTTCCGTTCGCCCTGCCTTTGATCTGCTCTCTCATTGACGCGCCGCCGGTTCCGGTGCTACCAGAGTGTATGCATCCAAATTGGCCGGGATCTCTCGTTTCCCGGCGCGGTCCGCGTCACATATCGGTCATCCAAAATTCCACAGGAGCAAAAACATGACATCCCGCCTGCTTTTCCGCATGGCTGTCCTGGTCTCTTTGCTTGCTGCATCCGCAGTGGCTGCCTCAGCCCAGCAAACGATCAAGTGCGAATCCAACAACGGCGGCCGCAATTACTGCGGCAACGTTCCTCCCAACCGCGTCACCCTCGAGCGCCAGATCAGCGGATCTCCCTGCGTCCGCGACAGAACCTGGGGCGTCGATAATCGCGGCCTCTGGGTTGACCGCGGCTGCCGGGCCACCTTCAACGTCTCCTACAGCGGCCATGGGCATCAAAACGGCGGCTATCCCCCGCCACCTCCCGGAGGCGGCTATCCCAACCAGGGCAACAACGGCTGGTATCATCAGCGGCCCGGCGGCGACTCGTGGCCTCCCAGTGGAAACTGGAACGGCGGAAACTGGGGCCGCGGCGGAGCCTGCTTCTATAAGGACAGCAACTTTCGCGGCGATTACATCTGCCTGCGCCGCGGCGAAAACCGTCCGAGCATTGGCATGAATGACCGCATCTCCTCCATCCGCGTCTTTGGCGGCGGCCGCGTTAGCTTCTGGGTCGACAGCAACTTCAATGGCCCGCGCGGAAACACCTCGAACGACATCAACAACCTCAGCAACTGGCGCGTTCCCGGCTCCAACCATAGCTGGAATGACCGCATCTCCTCCATTCGCGTCCAGTAGCTGCGATCCACTGGCCGCGGTTGAGCGGCTTGGGCGCGGCAGCCAAGTCCGGCAGTTAAAGTCGCTTCCTTTGCCCATCCGACGTATCAAAGAAAGACGTGCTGCCTGGGTCTCAAATTGAGATTCAGGCAGCATCGACGACCGGTGATCACAGGTCGCGGATCACTGACCACTGATCACTGACTACTGACCACTGACTGCTGTCAACTGTCTTTGAACTGTGAACTGCCTTTATGAAGCTTCTCTCCCTCAACACCGGCCTGCCTCGCGACGTTCAATGGAACGGCGAGCCTGTGCAGACCGGCATCTTCAAATCTCCCGTCCCGGGCCGCGTTCCACTTCGCAAGCTCAACCTCGATGGCGACCGCCAGGCCGACCTCACCGTTCACGGCGGCGAACACAAAGCCGTCTACTGCTATCCCTACACGCACTACAGCTACTGGAAGCAGGAACTCGACCGTCCCGATCTGCCCATGGGCGCCTTCGGCGAAAACTTCACCATCGAGGACTCACCTCTTGAAGACGCAGTCCATCTCGGAGACCGCTTCGCCGTCGGCACCGCCGAAATCGTCGTCACCCAGCCCCGCATGCCCTGTTTCAAGCTCATCATCCGGTTCGGCATCGACGACATCGTCAAGCGCTTCCTTGATAGTGGCCGCAGCGGCTTCTACGTCCTCGTCGCCAAAGAGGGCGAAGTCGGCGCCGGGGATGAAATCCGCCTCATCTCCCGCGACCCCAATGCCGTGCCCGTCTCTGAAATCATGCGCCTCTACATCGCGAAGGACTACACCGCCGAAGATCGCGCCATCCTCGACCGCATCTTCCGCGTCCCCTCCGTCCCCGAAGGCTGGAAACACCACTTCCGCAACCACCTTCAGGTCGCCGCGCTCAAGGACCACGCCTGACGGCCTCCAGCCGGTCTCGATCCCTGCTACCATGAACGCGTGCTCAGGCTGATGCGCGTACTCACGCTTCTTCTCGCCGCGGTTCTCATCGCCGCGCCTGTCTGTCCGCCTTCTCGCTGTGCCCGGGCCTGCTGCGCCACCCAACACAACCGCTGCAACTCCGGCCTTGCTCAGACCCTCGCCTGCCTCCGCGCCTCGGCGCCTGCCCGCCCGTTGCGTCGGCTGAAGTTGCTTCATCCTCGGCGCTCTTCATTGCCGTGCCCTGCGCATTGGTTCGCTCCGCCGGCTCGGCAGCGCTCCACTCGCTCCCCGCGTGTTACAACTCCCGCAAAATCTCGCCTCACCTTCTCCGCCTCTGCGCATCTGATCCCCATCCCTCCGCTACCGGCCGTGATCACGCTCATTCCACGCCACCCATCGTGAGGGATCTGCCATGCTTCGCTTTTTCAGAGCGCTCGCCGCATTCGCCTGCGCTTTCGCCGCTCTTTCTGCATCCGCCCAAATGCAGATGGGGCCACCGCAATCGCTCTTGCAGGCCATCACTGCCCACACCGGTTCCGGCACCAGCGCGCAACCCGTCTCCACGCCTGTTCCCATGCTCATGACCATGCGCGGCTCATGGATGCTCATGTTTCACGGCAACGCCTTCCTCGCCGACACGCAGCAATCGAGCCCCCGTGGCCGCGACAAGCTCTTCTCCACCAACTGGATCATGCCCATGGCCCAGCATTCCGGCCTCGGCGGCCGTGGCGCCCTTACCCTGCGCGCCATGTTCAGCTTCGAGCCCGCCACTATCACCGGCCGCGAATATCCACTCCTCTTCCAGCAGGGAGAAACCGCCTACGGCCTCCCTATCGCCGACGGCCAGCACCCCCACGACTTCTTCATGGAGCTCGCCGCCCTCTACGATCTCCCCCTCGGCAACCACTCTCTGCTCAGTTTCTACGTCGCGCCCGTCGGCGACCCCGCCATCGGCCCCACCGCCTATCCGCATCGCGCCTCCGCCGCCGAAAATCCCGTCGCCACCCTCGGCCACCATCAACAGGACTCAACCCACATCGCCGACGACGTCCTCACCCTCGGCCTCACCTGGCGCCTCCTGCGACTCGAAGCCTCCGGCTTTCACGGCCGCGAGCCCAATGAGCATCGCTGGCAAATTCAGCAGGGCGCAATCGACTCATGGTCCACCCGGCTCACCATTGCGCCGGCCCGGAACTGGATCGGCCAGTACTCCTTCGCACGCATCCACAGCCCTGAAGCGCTCTTTCCCTCTGAAAACCAGAACCGCATGACTGCTTCCATCATGTACAACCGTCCGCTTGCCCACGAGGGCAACTGGGCCTCTACTCTGCTCTGGGGACGCACCATCGAGCCCGGCGACAACCTCATCCAGAACAGCTATCTCCTCGAGTCAACGCTGCGCTTCCACTCCCGCAACTACGCCTTCACCCGCATTGAAAACGCCGCCCGCACTACTGAGCTCCTTCTCGGCCAACAGCCCATCCCTCCCGACTTCCACGAAACCGCTGCCGGACACGTGCTGGCATACACCTTCGGTTACGATCGCGACCTCGGCCGCATCCCTCACCTCGCCACCGCCCTCGGCGCGCAAGTCACGGCCTACCATCCCGGTCCAATCCTGCGACCCGTTTATGGTGCCGACCCCGTTGGGGTCACCGTCTTCTTTCGTCTCCGCCCATTCTAGATTGATCAGTCCTGAATCCCCATGCCCCAATCTCCACGATGATGCGTGCCTCAAAACCACGAATCCGCTTCTGCGAACTATGAGCGCTGAACTACTCACATCATTCCTCTATAGAATGCATCTATGTGCAGACCACCCCTGCTGCCACTGCTGCTTCTGGCTTTCGCCCCGTTCCCCGCAGCCGCCCAGCCCGCGCCCGCAGCCTCCTCGGCCTTCAACACCTACGTCGCCACCGTCGAGTCGCGGCTCGCGCAGCAGCATCGCTCGGCCTCCGCCTTCCTCGCACCGTCGAGCCATCGCAACAGGACGGCCTGCGCCAGGGCCGCCTCGTGATCACTCACCTCAATCCCCCCGGCAACGACCCGCCTGGCGCCATCATCCATCACTGGCGCGGTACAGCCTTCGCCCCCGGAGCTCGCATCGCCGACTTTGAACGCATCATGCGCGACTTCCCCGCCTACCCGCGCATCTACGCCCCTCAGGTCACAGAGGCCCGCGTCCTTTCCGAGCAGGGCGACAGCTACCGCATCTCCATGCGCCTGCATCAGCAGCAGGTCATTTCCATCGTCTTTGACACCGCTTACGATGTCACCTTCGGCCGCCTCGATCCCGGCCACGTCTATAGCCTCTCGCGCAGCACGCAGGTCTCTGAGATCAACTCACCCGGCACTACCCACGAGCACCCCCTCAGCCCCGCCGACGATCACGGCTTTCTCTGGCGCATCAACACCTACTGGAGCGCCGAAGAGCGCGACGGCGGCCTTTACCTGCAGCTCGAGTCCATCTCGCTTACCCGCTCCATTCCCACGGGCCTTGCCTGGGCCGTCCGCCCCTTCGTAGACTCCATTCCCCGCCAGTCCCTCGAGTTCACCCTGCGCTCCACACTCAACGCGCTTCACCGGTAGCTGGCTTAAAATCTCCAGAGATGCGCGTCACCATCATCGGCGCTGGAATCGCCGGAATTACCGCTGCCCTCGCGCTTCATCGCGCCGGGCACGCTGTCACGCTTCTGGAGCGCTTCTCTTCCGCCTCTCCCGTTGGAGCCGGCATCACTCTCGCGCCCAATGCCGTACGTCTCCTTACCGGACTTGGCGTCGCTCTCTCAGCAGCCGGATTTCCCCTCCCGCGCCTTAACGTCCGCACCGCCAATGGCTCGTCTCTGCAGACCATTGACGTCTCCCGCGTCCTTCCCGGCGCGCCGCCGCTTC
Organism: uncultured Acidobacteriota bacterium; assembly: GCA_963718885.1. GTDB lineage: Bacteria > Acidobacteriota > Terriglobia > Terriglobales > Acidobacteriaceae > Telmatobacter. Next base: position 124,329 of record CAVRAK010000033.1, on the reverse strand, counting down.
TCGCCTTCGATCGTTACGATCTCCACACCGCGCTCATCGCCGCCCTGCCTGCCGCCATCCCGATTCATTTCGATCAGCCATATCCGGCCAGCACTCTTCCCGAACACGATTTGCTCATCGGCGCTGACGGCATCCGCTCCGCGGTCCGCGAATCTCTCTATGGCGCCATTCCCCTGCGTTACAGCGGCACCACCTGCTGGCGTGCCCTCGCCCCCAACCCCGGCGTCCACGAGAGCTTCGAAGCCTGGGGTGGAGCATCCCGCTTCGGCGTCGTTCCCCTCAACCGCGACCGCATCTACGTCTATCTCGTGCGCACTGCTCCCCGCGGCCTTCCCCGCCAGACCTCCATCGACGCCATCCGTCAGCACTTTGAAAACTTCGCCGCGCCCGTGCCGGACATCCTCGACGCACTCGCCGGGGCCACTCTTCTCCATCACGATCTAGAGGAATTGCCCGCTCCCCTCTGGGGCCGTGATCGGACCCTGCTCATCGGGGACGCCGCCCACGCCATGACGCCCAACCTCGGCCAGGGCGCAGGCACGTCTGTTGAAGACGCCGCAATCCTCCCACAGATCGTCACTGCGTCCAATCCCGCCGAAGCCCTTCGCGCCCTGCGCCACAAGCGCGTCGCGCACATCCAGAAGCACTCCCGCATAACCGGCGAGATCGCCCACTGGCAGTCAATCCCGGCCACCCTGCTGCGCAACGCTCTCATCCGCATTACCCCGGTCTCCGTCTCCGACCGCAGCTATCGCAACGTCATTGAGCCCGGCCTCGACCTGCAATCGCGCTAGTCGTGTCCCTGAGTTTCCGGTCCCGCGTCTTCAGCGCTCTTCTCTTCCGCTCCCGCAGCGCAAAATACGCCCATGTCCCCACGAAGGAGCCCACAACCCCGCTGAGCAAATGCAGAATCTCGTGGATATAGTGCACCTGGTGAAAAAGCTGATGAAGAACATCCTGCATTCCCGCAACCCCCTCGACGCTCTAACTCCTTCGTCCTGTTACCTGCGTCAATAGCCGACCTCGTCTTTTGCCGATACAATCGACGACGATCACCACAATACACGACAGGAGTTCCCGGCCAGATGTTCGATAAGTACACCGAGAAGGCCCGTCGCGTAATCTTTTTTGCCCGTTACGAAGCCAGCCAGTTCGGTTCGCCCTCCATCGAATCCGAGCATCTGCTCCTCGGCATCCTTCGCGAAGACAAGGGCCTGATCCACCAGTACCTCCGCTCCGACACGTCGATCGAGGAGATCCGCACCCGCATCGAGGCCCACTCCGGCAAGCGCAAGCCCATCCCCACCAACCAGGACCTCCCGCTCTCCAAGGAAGCCCGCCGCGTCCTCTCCTACTCGGAAGAAGAGGCACAGGAGCTCGCCAGCCCCACCATCGGCACCGAACATCTCTTCCTTGGCCTGCTCCGCGCCAAAAGCAGTCTCGCCGCCAGCCTGCTCAGCGAGCACGGCATCAAGATCGCCGCAGTGCGCGAAGAACCTCCCGCTCCAGCTCCGGAACCCGAGCCCCCACCCGCGCCTGTTCTCGCGCGAACACCTGTTCCCGCTGCCTGCGCCTCTTCCCGTCCCAGCGCCGCCAACACCCGCGCCCGAAGCGTCACCAGCTTCGGCGGTCGCGCCTGTCACGGTCGTGGCCATGCCGATTGCGCCGCCGCCCATGCCTGACGGCACCTTTCGTGACCTCACCCAGGCCGCCAAAGACAACGCATTTGAACCTATCGTTGGCCGCGACGTTGAAATCGACATCGTCATCGAGGTGCTCTCCGGCACCCAGCGGTGCAACCCCATCCTCGTCGGGCTGCTCGGCGCCGGCAAAACCGGCGTAGTCCTGGGACTTGCCCAGCGCATCGCTGCCGGCAACGTTCCTGCCTGGCTTGCCAAACGCCGCATCATCGAGGTCGACTCTGAAGTCGTCGCCACTGCCGCCACCGATCGCCTCGGCTTCGACGCCCTCATGCGCCAGCTTGCCGCCTCGCTGCGCCTGAAGACACCATCCTTCTCGTCGATTGCTTCCTGCGCCTCTCCCCCGCGCCCGTGCGGCCTCGATCGCACGACTTCTCCGGCTTCCTCCAGTGGACGCTCTCCCAGCCCGGCCTGCGCTGCATCGCCATCGCAGAAGACAAGGAGTTCCCCCTTGCCGCCCAGCTCAGTCCCTGGCTGGTCCAGGACTTCCGCGAAGTTCGCGTCCGCCCCTTGAGTGAGGAAGCCACCCTTGTCGCCCTGCAGAATCGCCGGCCCTTCCTCGAGAAATTCCACGGCGTTAAATACGACGAGGCCTCGCTCGAAGCCGCCATGCGCGCCGCCACCCGCGATATGTCCGGAGCTACCCTGCCCCGCACCGCCATCGAGCTGCTCGACGTCGCCGGCAACATTGCGAAACTCCGCCGCGGCAAGCCCCCCGCTGAAGTCATCGAAGCCCTCAAAAAGCTCGACGAGCTCGGCACGCAAAAGAAAGCCGCCATGCAGAAGCGTGAATTCGAACAAGCCCGCACCCTCGGCGAGGAGGAGCGCAAGCAGCAGGAACGCCTCCGCGCTCTCCAGCAGAAGAAAACCGCCAAATCCTCGGGGCCTGAAACCATCATGCCCGAAGACGTCAAGGCCGTCATCGCCCGCTGGTCCGCTTACCCCTACTCGCAGTAGTGGTTGAATCGCTGGACCAGCGATTGCGTATTAGAATCATCCTGCCCAACGCCAAAGCAGGAGCAATCGCACCGTGTTCGAGCGTTACACCGAAAAAGCACGTCGCGTTATCTTCTTCGCCCGCTATGAGGCCAGCCAGTTTGGCTCCCCATACATCGAAACCGAGCATCTGCTTCTCGGCATTCTGCGCGAGGACAAGGCCCTCACCAACCGCTTCCTCCGCTCACACACTTCCGTCGAATCCATCCGCCAGCAGATCGAAAAGGCCACCACGGTCCGCGAAAAAGTCTCTACCAGCGTCGATCTTCCTCTCTCCAACGAATCCAAGCGAATCCTCGCCTATGCCGCCGAAGAGGCCGAACGCCTGAACAACAAACACATCGGCACTGAACACCTCTTCCTCGGCATCCTTCGCGAAGAAAACTCCTTCGCCGCGGGCATCCTCAAGGAGCGCGGCATTCAGATCGACTCGGCGCGCGCGCAACTCGTCGACCTCCCGCCGCAGCCTGCAGCGCCACTCCACGCTGCCGTGGGCGCACCCACGTCCAGCCTCTTCAGGGACCTTACTCAGGCGGCACAGGAGGGCGCCCTCCATCCCGTCATCGATCGAGATCAGGAGATCGCCGCCGTCATCGAAGTCCTTTGTACTCAGGGCAAGTTTCCGCTCCTCGTCGGCTCTCATGGAGCCGGGAAGACCGCCGTCGTCCACGCACTCGCTCAGCGCATCGCAGACGGCGCAGTTCCGCCACGCCTCGCTTACGCTCGCGTCATCGAAGCCGAACCCTCTGAGTTCGCGAAGCTCTTTGCCGCCGACCCCAATCCCGAACCGGCCATCCTCTTCATCGACCTGAGCCAGCGGCTCTCGGCTTTACAGGCCCGCGTCGGCTCGCATTCATTACCCGTATTTCTGAAGTGGGTCCACGCACACCCAAATCTCCAGTGCGTCGCCGTCGCGGACGAATCGGAGTTTACCGGGACGCTAAAGTCCCATCCTTGGCTTCTCGACATCTTTCGCGAAATCCACATACACCCGCTCGACAAACAGTCCGTGTTCGACGTCGTCCGCGCCCGCAAGACGACTCTCGAGAAATTCCACGGCATCAGCTACTCCGATGCATCCGTCGAGGCCGCCCTCCAAGCCGCAACAGCCAATCCATCTTGCGGGTCAATTCTTCAGACTGCACTCGATCTGCTCGACGCTGCGGGTGCACGCGCGACACTCACACGTAGCATCCATCCAGAGATCGCAGAAGCGCAGAAAAAGCTTCGTTTCATGGCAGATCGCCATGAGCACGCAATCGTCAATCATGAATTCGAGAAGGCGCGCTTCTACTCCGATGAGGAGCGCAAGGAGCGCGAAAACCTTCGTCTCGTCGAGGAACGGCTCGGCGTCGCCGCCTCTTCCGTCATCGACGTAACACCCGACGACATCCAGCAGGTGCTCATCCGCTGGTCCACATATCCCTACGCTCCTTAGCCATCACCCCTGTCAAAAAGGACAGTAGGCAGCGACTGTTTCCCGCGCGACGATCTTCTGTGGGCGTCTGTCTTTGGAAAGGTGGACATGGGACGATTCAATCGAACGATGCCAGCTGTTCTCCTCCTCGGCCTGATCGCGTTGACAGGCTGCGAGCGATTCGTCCCGCACGACACCAAAAGTCTGCTTGATCCAAATCTTCAACGCTCAGAGATCGTTGGCGTCGTTGCCGGTTTCGGAACGACCTTCGCCGGTCTTCCGGCCTTTCTCGCAATGCTCAGACGCAGGTCGAGCGCAGGCATGAACCCCAGCATGTCGGCCATCATGTGCATTTTTCAGGTGATTTGGGTTTACTACGGCCTCTTGATCGTGTCGCGGCCGGTCGTCATCTGGAACCTGATTGGCATCCTCATGAATTTCCTCACCGTCGCCGCTTATCGCTATTTCAAACGTCGCGAAAAGTCGCATACACGCGTGTAACCGCTTGTCCGCCTACCCCTATACCCCTTGACGCGCATGCTTGCGCGGCGCGTGATGCAGCGGCCTCCTCTTTTCCTTTTGCTCTATCCCTGTCGTTTCCCTTCTCCACCACCGGCGCCGCCCATTCCCCATCGAGCGCTGCCTCCTCAGGCAGATACATCCGCAGCACCACGTCCATCGCTCCGTTCGGCGCCGGCAGCCAGTTTGACTCGCGCCCCTCTCCCGGGGAGTCATGCTGCAGATGCAGCGTGATCCCGCCGTCTGCGTTCTTCTTCAGCACAGGCAGCATCGCCGAGTTGATCACATAGCGGTTCAGCGCGTTATCCACCAGCAGGCGCGACTTGCCGTCATACATCGTCAGCGACCAGAACGCCTTCACTGGCGGCAGCTTACCCTGCGCAAACGTCAGCGTGTAATTGACCTTGCCCGCGTTTAGCGGCTCGCCAAATCCATCCTGCCGGCAGGGGCAGTCGAGCTCCTCGACCGCGAGGATCCCCGTACCCTCCAGCCATCGCAGCCGAGCGCACGCTCCCAGTACCGCGCCGTCCCCTCTTCCGGGGCACCCCGCAATCCCGCCTGTGTTGTGAGTTTCGCCGCCGCTTCCAGGTCCTCGTGCGCCTGACTGCCCGCCTCTTCGACTTGCACGCGCCACATCCTGCGGCATGCCCCGCGGCGGCCACGGCGCTCCGGCCTTTACGCCGATCCTCTCGAACTGCGCGCGAAGCCCCGCCTCCGCCGGCAGCGCAGGGCAAAATTGCAGCAGGAAATTCGCGCGTTTCCAGAACTCCGCGCCTGCCTTGCCGCCCGGCATTTCGCCATGCATCGCCGGATACACAATCTCCGGCAGAGCCTCCGGTGCCGTCTTTCTCAGAAACTCGCTCAGCGCCTGCGCTGTATATCCCGCCTGAATCTCCTTCACCTTATCCAGGTCCGCTTCGTTGAAAAGTTGCGTTCGAAACGTCGCCAACGCAAGCTCCGTCGCAACCGGAATCACCCGCCGTATGCCCGCCGGCTTTTCTCCGCGCCAGCCCGGCCCCGCAATCAGAAAATTCCCTCCGCGGTTCCCATCCTTGCGCGTCCCCGCATAGTCCACGTCGTTCCCGTACAAGTCCATCAATTGCAGGGAGTAGTAGCGGTTCTTCTCGATCGCCGGCAGCGTCACCACCAGCGGCTCCGCCCGCAGATCCAGCATCAGGGAAGAGCCCTGCGTATCCAGGTTCGGCAGCACAATCGCCGTATCCGCCGGCGTAAACATGTGCGCCGCGCTGTGCACTTCGTTCATTGGTCCCTGGTATTGCTTTCCATTTCGGTCGAGCGCCAGCGAGTAGATTGCCCGGTAGCTCTGCACAATCGGAAACGCATAGACATACGCTTCCCGCGCCGTCGCCCTCGTCTCCGCGGCTCCCGGCCAGCGCGCATCTTCCCGCGTCTCGCCTGCCCACGCAGACAGGTTCAGCGTTCTCGCCACTGCGGCGCCCGCGGCAATGCGCAGCGCCTCCCTGCGACTCAGCTTCCCGCGCACGCCCCTCTTATACAGCCTGCTCGGCGCCTTCCACACTGTCAGAACTGACAGGCGTTCCACCCGCCTTCTCATGCGACAATCGCCTCACCACTGGGCCACATCCTTTTAAGGAGCGACACACCCATGTGCGATCACCTCACCAGCCACGATCCCGGCAGACGCCGTTTCCTCCGCAATGCGCTCTCCGCCGCTGTTATCAGCGCGACCGCACCCGCAGCGCTTGAGCTCGCCGCTCCCCGCGCCTTCGCGCAGTCATCCCTCTCGCCCGATCAGGCTCTTCAGGAGCTCATCAACGGCAACGCCCGCTTCGTCGCCAATCAGCTCACCTCCATCCAGGCCGATCTCGATATGCTCAAAAATCACACCGTCGACAAGCAGGAACCATTTGCCGCCGTGCTCTCCTGCGCCGACTCCCGCGTTCCCGTCGAGCTTATCTTCGACCAGACCATCGGCCATATCTTCGTCGCCCGCGTCGCCGGCAACATCGCGTCCTCTGCAATCATCGCCAGCCTCGAATACGGCGTCGCCGTCCTCGGCGTGAAATGCCTCCTCGTCCTCGGCCATGCCGGCTGCGGAGCCGTCAAAGCCGCCATGAAGGCCGATGCCGTCCCCGGCCAGATCAGCGCTCTTTATTTTCCTCTCCGCCGCGCTGTCGATCAGTCGGCAGGCGACCTTGACGCCGCCATCCTCGCCAATACGCGCATCCAGGCCGATCTCCTGCGCACCTCATCACCCGTCATCAAGGAAGCCCTCAAGGCCGGCAGTCTCAAAGTAGACTCTGGAGTCTATAATCTTGCCTCGGGAAAAGTCTCCATCGGCTGACCTGCAGCCTCTCCGCGCTTTCCCTGATTATTCGCCTCGCGCAGTGCTCTCTTCTTTGGCGAAACCCCTGATTTTCCGCCCGTTTTCGTCACGATTTCCTCATCTCAACCCCTGCATATCCTGCCACTTGCAACTTCGTGACCAAGGATAGGTGACAAAATCGGGGGTACAATTGAAACATGGCGGAATCTACGAATCCACGCATTGCCGAACTCGAAGGAACCGTTTCGCATCTCCAGCGCAGAGAGAAACACCTGCGGCGCGTTATCTCCTCTGCATTTGCTCACTACGACAACCGGCGCATCGCGCGCGAAGAGCTTGAAACCCTGCTCAACAAATCTGAAGAAACCGAGCAGGAACTGATGCTCTTGCAAAGCAATGGCGTCGCTGAACCCCAGAAGGTCATCGTCTGCCGTCCCAAGACCGTCCTCTTTCGCCGCTTTGAGCTCTCCGGCAGGAAGTAACATCTCCCCTTTCCAGATCCCCCAATCCGGAATGCTCCCTCCCCCGTCTCTCTTCCCCCTCCACGGGGTGTTGGCCTTGGAGAGAGTTCTCGATCACCCGCAATTTCCTCTTCCCTCGCGCCCAGGACTATCCTCTTCGTACATAGCTCCCAGCCTCTCTGATTCCAGGCTGTGAACTATGAACCGCGAACCATGAACTCTCACAGCCACCTCGACTGGACCTCCGATCTGCTCGCTGAAGGCCTCGCACGCTACCGCGCCCGGGAATTCTTTGAGGCCCATGAGTCCTGGGAAAGCGCATGGCTCAAACTGGATGAGCCGGAGAAGAGCTTCCTCCAGGCCCTCATCCAGGTCACTGCCGCCTTTCACCATCTCCACCGCGGCAATCTTGCTGGAGCGCGCTCCCTCCTCCGCCGCTCCCTCCGTCGCCTCGAGCAGTGCCCGCCCGTCTTCGGCGGACTCTCTCTCGCACCGCTCCTCCACGAAATCCGTGCATGGCTCGCCGCTCTCGAAGCAGACACACCGCATCCGCATTCCTTCCCGCAAATTTCCCCACTACCTCCGCTCGATTGATCGGGACGTACCACCACTGATGTCATTTTTGGCTGTACGCTTTGGAAATATGCCGCTGGCCTCAGTCTTTACTGGGCGACAGGCAATCTCATTAATCTCACTCGTTCAATTTGCCATCAACCACAGTAGGCTGGGCCGCCAATGTGAGCGAGCCCACGAGAGTGAGAACCCCCGTCGGAGGGGTTCAGCCTGATCCTCCAACACCCCTCCTACGAAAGTGTTACGCCCATTCCTCTGAATGGCTAACGACCTTGATCCTCATTGATGATTCAATTCTTGCTAGCACTCGGGCCAACCCACCTGGAGTCCCGGACTAAAGCAAGAGGCGCCACAATGATTGCCGCGCAGACGCTCGATTACTATGAATTCCTGCAGATCAGCCCCAACGCTGATCACGACACCATTCACCGTATCTATAAATTCCTCGCCGCCCGCTTCCACCCCGATAACCCCGATTCCGGCGATCCAGAAAAATTCTACTTACTGAAATCCGCTTACGACGTCCTCTCCGATCCTGGCTCGCCGCGCCGAGTATGATACCCAGCGCGCCGGCGACGAGACCGAAAAGCAGCCCATGTCCAGTTCGGTCGACTTCATGGACAACCTGCAGGGCGAGCTCAACCGCCGCCTCGCCGTGCTCGCCGTCCTCTATTACCAGCGCCGCACCAATCCCTACAATCCCGAGGTCAGCCTCGCCGATATCGAGAAGCGCATGGGCTTTCCCCGCGACTACCTCGACTTCACCACCTGGTATCTCGTGCGCAAGAACTACGTCAGCAAAGCCGACAACTCCGACTTCTCGCTTACCGCCGAAGGGGTCGACTTCGTCGAAACCCAGCGCATCCGCATCCCCGTCCTCAACAAGCTCCTAACCAACGGAACCGAAGCCGCTGCAGCCTCTGCCGCCGCTGCTGACATTGCTGAAGCGGCATCGCACGCTTCTGAACCGCCCGAGCCCATCGAAGCCCGCGAGTCAGGCCCGGACATCGGAATCACCGGTGGCCCTGACGTTGCCGCGCCCACAGTTAAGCGGCCGGCTGCCAAAATACCGCAGCCCACCCCCGGTACCGCCCTCGAGGTCACCACCACTCCTGCTCATCGCAAAGCGGCCTCACGCGGACCCGTAATCCCCGGCCTCGCTTCCATCACCATCTCCGAAATGATCCCGGCTCCCTCGCCGGCCGTTGCCAACATCGAAAAGTTCGTCATGGTCGGCAAAGCCCTCTTCAAAGAGCGCCGCCACACCTCCAAAGAACGCCGCAGCGGCACACCCGACACCCGCGCTCAGAAAGTCGAACGCCGCCAGAACAACCGCGACCGCCGTTCCCGCTAAAACAAACGGGGCGCCTCCTGAGCGCCCTGTCGTCATCCCCTCGTCGCAGTCCTCGGTCCCTGTCCCTGGTCCCTGATCCTCGGTCCCTGCCCCCTGATCCCTGATCCCTGACTACTTGTTCTCACACCAACCCCAGCCGCACCAGGCTCTCGCCCGTCGCGACCACGGCATCCTCCCACGAACGCGGCTGCCAGCCCAGCACCCGCTGCGCCTTCTCGCCCGTCGCATTCTTCTCGACGCCCAGCTCCGGAATAATCTGCTTCACCGCCGAATCCTTGAGCGCCGCCAGCCGCACCACGAAATCCGGCAGCTGCCGCGTCGGCACCTTCTTCGCCGCCTCGCCCATGCGGCTCTTCAGTGCCCGCGCCATCTCCACAATCCACTGGAACTCCCCGGCCACCGCCAGAAACCGCTCGCCCTTCGCCTCTGGATGTGTCATCGCCCGCAGATGCAGATCCACCACGTCCCGCACATCCACCACCCCAAACTTCAGCCGCGGACATCCCGGCAGCGCGCCCTCGAGCATCTTCTGCACAATCAGGATCGACGTCGCGTAATCCGCCCCCAGCACCGGCCCAAATACCCCCACCGGATTCACCACCGCCAGTTCCAGCCGCCACCCCTCGCGCCCAATAAACTCCCACGCCGCCCGCTCCGCCAGCGTCTTCGACTTCACATACGGCGAAACATCCTCGCCATTCACGTCCGTCCAGTCCTTCTCCGTGAACGGCGCGCTTTGCTCGGCATGCCCGTATCCCACCGCCGCGAAGGACGACGTCATCACCACCCGCTTCACCTCGGCATCCCGTGCCGCTTTCAGCACGCGCAGCGCGCCCTCGCGCGCCGGCACAATCAGCTCGTTCTCATCCTCGGGCACCTGCGCCGGAAACGGCGAAGCCACATGCAGCACATACTCGCAGCCTTCCACCGCCTTCTTCCAGCCCGCATCTGCCGTCAGGTCGGCCTCGCAAAAAGAGAGTCGCCCATCCGGTTCAGCGCCTGCTCCCTGCTTCACCAGCGCCCGCACATCGGCCTCGCGCGCAAGGCTACGCACCGTTGTACGTACGGTGTGCCCCGCCGCCAGCAACTGCACAATCGCATGGCTCCCGATAAACCCCGATCCGCCCGTCACCAGAACTGTGCTCATCGCTCCCCTTTCCTGCCCATCATTCTCCCGATTTTATCTGCAAACCTCGCCGCCAATCCCATTCGCAATGCCGTTCCCGCAACTGCAACCGCAACCCGATCCTCCGCGCACGAAACTGCTGGCGCCACCCCAGCCGGCGGATGGTAAGCTTGCCCGGGGGGGCGCCGTCGATGGCTGAACGCTTCTGGCCAGATCCGCGCGACATTGCGTCGATCGTCTGCAGTCGGAGAGAGTTTTTGCGGATTGCCTCCGCCTGCGCCGCGGCCACCGGGATCACCCCGCTGCTCCCTGCTGCGGCCTACGCCGCCACTGGAAAGCGCAAGGTCGTCATCGTCACTTTTGGCGGCGGTGCGCGCGATGAAGAGACCTTCGCCCCCGAAGGACAGGCAAACATTCCGGGGCTGATCGGGACACTGCTCCCGCGCAGCACCTTCTTCGGCCAGGTCATCAACCATGGCATCCTCGGTCACTACGTGGCCACCACCAGCCTCGCCACCGGCGTCTACGAAACCTTCAACAACTTCTCCGGCGCAATGCCCGAGCATCCCACCCTCTTCGAGTATTTCCGCAAGGAGTTGCGCCGCCCCGCTCGCGATGCGTGGGTCATTTCGCCCAGCAATGGCTTCAGGAATATGGCCCATAGCAGGGACCGCAGATTCGGCGACGACTTCGGCGCCGGCGTCATTCTCCCAAAGCAGTTGTTGCAGGCGGCCACGCCCGGCCGTCCCTTCGACGATCTCGATCGCCTCCTCCGGGACACCTATGAAGAGCCGCAGGCAGGCCTCGGCCTGACGCGCGGCGAGGCCGAGCTGGGCCAGATCGAGCAGCTGCTGCGCGTCTCGCGGGATGAGTTCGTCCACCACGCCGCAAGTCTCGATAGCGCCGATGAGCTCTCCGTCTATGTGGCGCGCCAGTTGATGCTGCAGGAGGCGCCAAGCCTGCTGTGGATCACCCTGCACGACATCGATATGGCCCACTCCGGTTCCTACTCCATCTACGTGGACGGCATCCGCCGCACCGACAGGCTATGCGTCGATATCTGGAATCAGATTCAATCCAATCCCGAATATGCCGGTAAGACGACGATGTTCGTGCTCCCCGACTTCGGGCGAGACTCCGACACCAATCCCGCAGGCAACGGCTTTCAGCACCATCGCACCGGCGACGCCGCTTCCCGCACCACATGGATGATGGTGCTCGGCCCTGGCGTACGCGAGGGCGCATTTGTGCAGCGCCCCGTCGATTCGAGAGATCTCGTCCCCACCGTCGGCAGGCTGCTTGGCTTCGACACGTCAATGGCCCAGGGCGCGGTGCTGCCGGAGGTGGTCTGATGAATCCGCGCTTGGATCCGCGCTCTCTCCGCGCCACCGACTTCCGCAGCTATCCGCCGATGGCGCGCCAATTCGCAGTCGACCCATCTCGATCTGCTGCAGAACCTTCCCGTCCCTCTCGCCGCCGCGCTTCTGCGCGAGGTCAGCGACCTCGACACCCGCTTTCCCCAGGAACGGGCCGTAATCGAAGCGCGCTTTGCCTGCCTCGCCGCGCTCTCTCCCGCAGATCGCGAGCAACTCACCGGCGGCTTTGCGAAAATCGCTCTGCCGCCCGAGCTCATCGCTGAAGACTGGGCCGCCTCGCCACAGAAATTCGAAGAGGATTTGAGCGCATGGCTGTGGGCTTCGCATCAGATCGACGCATTTCACGCTGCCGGCTATCAGTTTGCCGACGAGCTGCGCAAGTCGATGCCCGATCGCATGCCGCCCGTCTCGCGCTGGGTGGTTGTGATTCTCGATGCCGATCTCCGCGCCGAAGCGCAGCCGCTCTTCCGCAAGCTTCGTCCCTATGGCGTCTATTACCCGCACGTCGTCGATCCCGATGGAACGGCCACAATTCTGCATGCCCTCAACGCCCGCGTCCAAACGAGCCCCATGCCGTACCGTCACTGGTACATCGACGGAAGCGCATACAGCCTCTCCATTGACGACTCCGTGATGCACTTCAGTTGGGCCGGCTCAGCAGCCTTGCGCCACGAGGTGCTCGCAAAGGCGCGGACCGTGATGGAAAGCGGCCGATCGGGCCCCGAAGCGCTGAGGTCCATCATGGCCGAGTGGACTCCCGGCACGCTCGCATCGGCTGGTAGTGATCCCCTGGTCAGCCGATTCGTGATGAGCGTCTACGGCGAGGGATCAGGCACCCAGATCTTCAGCACCAGCTTCGTGCAGTGGGCAGCGCGGGAGCTCATGCGGCGGGCCGAGCCTTTGAGCCTCGTGGCGCGCTTCGGCCCGCGTCAGCGCCAGCGCTCCATGAACGAGATGTTCGCCGCTTCTACCGCAAGTGCGGAGCCGGATCGCGCCGGGTCGCTCGTCGACGGCGATTTCGGCGCCTACTATACCTGGATCAATCTCAACCGCCTGCCTGGAGCGGACGACGCGACCTTCATCGTATGGTCCGAGGCGCATGGCCAGGCAGTCGCCATTGGTCCCGGCCGGCCGCGTAATACCCAGGCCCCCGATGCTCTTAATGTCGCGCAGCTCCTCAGGGGATGAACGCGCTGCAGTCCCGACCTTGCCTCGCTTCATCGGCGGGTATCCACAATAAAGACGGTGATCTGCCGAAGCTGCCTGTCGAGGTCTTCCTGCTGCTGCTTCGAAAATTTCTGCTGCAGGTCCATCTCTCTCTCGGCGTCGGCCTTTCGCCCGTCGCGCCAGCACGCCAGCGCCAGCCGGTAATGGGCCTTGGCAAAGTCAGGCTTTCTTTGAATTGCAGCTTCCAGATCAGGAATGCTGCCCTTCCAGTCGGCCTGAAGTTGCTTGAGAAGACCCCTCTGGTAGTATGCCTCGGCCAGCTTCGGGTCGGCTTTGATCGCTCTGTCGAGAAGCTGCCGCGCCAGCCGGCTCTCCTCCTCGCCCGCCCTGCCCTGCACCAGGGCCGAGGCTGCGTAGGTGGCTGCCATCGCATCGGAGGGATGCGCCTGCGCATACGCAACCAGCTCCGTGCAGCGCGGCTGCGCCTCGTGCGACTCTGCGAGGCATGACATGCCCAGCAGCTCGGCATAGAGGCGGTTGTTCGCATCGTCGTGCAGCAAATCCGCGAAGACCGGCAGCGCCTTCGCGTAGGTCCCATTGCCAAAGTATGCCGCACCCAGGCCCAGCCGCATGCGCGTGCTTTGGGGAAACCGCGCCACTGCCGCTTCAAACTCCCGGATTGCCGGCTCAAAACTCCAGTGGCGCAGAAACTCGACGCCCAGCTCCCACACATTCTGCTCGCTTGGGTCAAGCTCCACCGCACGCGCAAAATGCTGCCCCGCCGCTTTCACGTCGTTCAGCTTTTCGCTGAGTTCGCCCAGCAGCACTTGCGCAGCCGCCGAGCCATCGACGCCCGGCATCGCGTTCAGCACCTCCACTGCCTTCGCCGCTTCGCCTGCAGCTTCGAGCGCCACCGCCTCGTCAATTGCCGCATCGGCGTTCGCCGGCTGCAGACGCAGCTCCTCGGCAAACGCCGTCGCCGCGCGGTCAGGATGATGCGTTTCCATCCAGAGCCGCCCCAGGCTCTGTTGCGTAGCCGCATTATCGGGGTTCAGGCGCGCAGCGATCTCAAACTGCTCCAGCGCGTCTGCTTTGCGCTTGAGTCGGAAATACGCCGCTCCCAGGTTGGCATGCGCCGCGTCAGACTGGGGATTCTCGCGCGCCCCGGCCTCGAGCAGCGGCAGAGCTTCGGCAAAGCGCTCCTGCGAAACGTAGAGCAGGCCCAGCGATTCATCCACCGCAAATAAACCCGGATGCGCACTGCGCAATTCCCGCAGAATACTCTCTGCCTTCTCTGCGTCTCCATGATCCTGCGCCGCCATCGCCTCCTGGAATCGTTCTTCAAGACGCGATGTGGCTGGCGGTGCCTGCGCCGCCAGCAATGCTGCGCCGCTCAACAGTGCACAGAGAGCGTTGCGTGGCGCATTTCGTAAAAGCCCGTGTATCGACAATGAAAGTTCCGTATGCCCGTCCTGTCCGGGACAACTTGAGACTACTTGAACAGGCCGCATAGTTGCTGCACCAAAAAATCGGGGAACCCGAACCTGCCGGGTTCCCCTTAGACCATGTACGGAAACGTCTTTCGCCCCTTGCTGAAATCTCTAGAACGAGTACTTCAGCGAGAGCTGGATGAAGCGTGAGTCGGGCGCATGCAACTGCAGGCTGCGCGTGCCCGTGATCTGGCCGCCGCTGGCCGCAATGCCCGTATCCGACGGCTGGCCCAGCGTGGGCGTGTTGAACAGGTTGAAAATGTCGGTGCGGAATTCAAGCGCGTTTTCACGATAGACCTTGAAATCCTTGAAGATCGACATGTTCACGCGCTCGTAGCCTGGCCCGTAGACCTGGTCGCGGACGCCGCCGAGGTATTCCAGTGCCGTGGCGGTATCCGTCACATAGTCCGGCGTAGCCTGCGGCTTGTTAGCGTCAGTCGCACCGCTGCTCAGATAGTGTGATGGTTCGTTGACATAGTCGTTCGGGCTCCACGGATTTGTGAACGCGCACGGGTTATACCAGTTGTTGCGATTCCGCACTTCAGACGGGCACGATGAAGAAGGAACATTGCTCGGATTCGCAATGCCCCAGTTTCCGCCGCCCTTGAATGGGTCCCCCGTCTTGAGCGATCGAATACTCCCAGTGTTCGCACCCGACAGGCCGGAGGTATATACGGTGAATGGATTACCGGACTGCGCTACGAACGTCGCGTTGGCCGACCATCCGCCGATAATCAGATCCAGCGCGCGGCTCTGGTTCGCGAAGGTGCGCCCGGCGCCGAACGGCAGATCGTAGTAGGCGTTGAGCGTCAGCCGGTTCCGCGTATCGAAGCCCGAGTTCGAATAGTCCATACGAATCGGTACCAGGTTCGATTGGCGGAAGCCGCCGTCGCCCGTGGTTCCCAGCGGCGTCGGGGCATCGTCGAGAGAGTGCGACCACGTGTAGGTGGCCAGGAAACTCGCGCCGTGCGAAAGCCGTTTCTCGAGTTTCGTCTGGAGGCTGTTGTAGCTGCTCATGCCGCTGTAGGAGGTGTACGAAGAACCTCCAAAGTGCGGCAGCGGACGTGAGTTCTGCGAGCTCACGTTGGGGTTGGCGAGCGCCAGTGGGTTGTTCGGGTCGGGGAAAACCTGCATGTGGCGCGATCCGTTGCCCACGTAGCTGGCCGTGGCCACAATCGAGTTCGTGATGCTGCGCTCGATCGATATATTCCAGCCCTGGGTATACGGCGTCTTGATGCTCGGATCAGAACCGCGCATCGTCAGGTTGGTCACATTCGAAGCAAAGCCGCTCGCGATGATCGCCGAAAAACCGTTCGCGATCGTGATGCCGTCCGTGGCGCACTGGAACGTCCCGCATCCTCCCCATGGAAAGCTGCCCGTGAACTGGAACGGATAGTTTTCGCCCAGGTTCGGCCAGTAGCCCGTGCTCTCCAGTCCACCGTAGAAGATGCCGAAGCCGGCGCGAACCACGGTTCTTGGATTCATTGACCACGCAACGCCGACGCGGGGAGCGAAGTCCGTGTGCTGGGCCTTCAGCAGGTGAGGATCGTCGGTCGAAACCGCTGTTACGCCGTCCTCAGCCATCACGTCACCGAAGTTGGGACTGTAGGAAGAGCTGTTGATGATGCCCATCGCGTAGCCGAACGATTCTTTCGGGATCAGATATTGCGCGGTGGCGCTACCGTATCCGGTTGCCGCATTGAACGAGGGTGCGCCCGTCAGGTTGTAAGAAGCCTGGTAGCCGCCTACGTCCTGGTAGGGCTGGAAGAACTCCCAGCGCAGGCCGAGGTTGACCGTCAGGTTCGGCTTGACGCGCCAGTCATCCTGGAAGTACACAGAGTTGTTCGCGCGCTGGTCGCCATTCGTCACTTCGTTTGAAAGGCCGGCGTCGTGCTGCTGATCGAGCAGAAAATCTGCGATGCCCGATCCGGTGTTCGAGGCGTTCAGGTTGCTGGTGTAAACACCCGTGTAGTTGTAAGAGCCGCGTGACTGCTGCGGCTGCAGGGTTGAGAAGCGGATGTTCTGGAAGCTCACACCGGCCTTCAGCGCGTGGCTGCCGGCGATCTTGGTTACGTTGTCTAGGATCTGGTAAACGTTCTGGTGCTCGTCGGTCGTTGACCACGTCGGGCTGCCGAATCCCGAGATCCCCGTCACGCCTACCGCCGGCAGACCGCCATTCAGCGGCGCATTCGGGATGCCGCCGAAGCCTACGCTGTTGGCGAAATCCAGATTCGCAGCATTGGGATGTTGGAAGCCGGTGTGCATGTAGTTGAACCCGAAGCGGGCCTCGTTGGTCAGCGTCGGCGCGAAGACGTGCGTCTCAGAGAACATGAAGTTGTCTCCGAGGTTCTTCTGCTTGCCGTCGTCGCCGAATCCTCCGCCGTCCAGAATGTCACCGAGGGGCGGAGCATTGTGGCCCATTTGATTCCAGAAGCTGAACCGCGAGTAGGCCGTGTCTTTGGCCGAGATGTTGTAATCCATGCGCGCGTCCCACTGGAACGTGTTGTCGATCACCGGACGCGTGGCAATGTAGTTGTTGTACCAGTGGCTTCCATCCTGGTGGTTGGGCTGCGGATAGTAGTTCAACATCGCCACCGCGGTTGCATTCAGCGGGGCATTGATGTTGCTCGTGCAGCTTGTGCTGGTAGCCAGGCAGTTATTCGTGAACGGCTGCCGGCGCCGCGGCTGCGGTCTGGTGATAGAGCTGCACGCTCGATCCGCCGTTCGCGGTGCTGTCCAGCAGTTCCGACAGGTCGCCGAGACGCATCTTCGCGGTCGGAACCGAGTATGTGCCGCTTTCGTTGAACACGATACGATTCGCCTGTGCGTCGGCAAACAGGAACAGCTTGTTGCGGATGATCGGTCCGCCGAGCGTCGCGCCAAACTGGTTCTCGTGGTATCCCGGAACGGGCTTCGTCGTGTCGGAGTTCCAGTTGTACGTGTCGAAGATCGTGTTGCGCAGGTATTCCCACGCGCTGCCGTGGAATTGATTGGTGCCCGACTTGAGGCTGGCGTTGATCACCGCGCCTGCCGCGTGCCCAAACTCGGCCGAGTAATCGCTCGTCTGTACCTTGAACTCTGCCAGTGCATCCGGCGGCGGCTGCGCAACAAAGCTAGCGCCGTTGTAAAAGTCCACAACGTTGGCGTTGTTGTCCACGCCGTCAAGAATGAAATTGTTCTCTTCGGCCCGTTGCCCGTTGGCGTTGAAGTCACCCTTGCCCGCGCCGCGCGAGCCTTGCGGCGGCACCGCGCCTGCCGAAAGCTGCGCGATGAATACCCAGTTGCGGCCGTTCAGCGGCACGTTGTTGATCGTTTCCGTGTCGATCACCTGCCCGGTCGAGCTCTCCTGCGTCTGCATCAGCGGAGCCTCGGTCGTCACCGTCACCGTTTCCGTTGCCGCGCCCGGCTTCAGCGTCACCACCACGTTCAGGCGCTGCTGAATGCTGAGGTGCAGATTCGTTTGCGTCGTAGTTTCAAAGCCCGCCGCCGTCGCCGTGACTTTGTACTTTCCGATCTTGATGGGAGAGAAGACGTACACTCCGCCGCCATCCGTTGTGGCCGTCAGCCTTGCGCCGGTATCCTCGCTGATAAGCGTTACATTCGCATTGGCGATGACCGCTCCCGAAGGATCCTGGACAACGCCCGTGATTGTTCCCTGGTCCGCCTGGCCCCACAAACATGGGAGCGAGCCGGCCAGCAAAGCTACAGTGAGAATTACCAGCAATCTGCCGAATTTCCGGGACATCTCTTGCCTCCAAATGCACGCCGTGCGTGCCACAAATCGATTGACAACCGGGGAAACAACGGTGGCTATCAAACACCACGAGACACCCACTCGTTTCGGGGGTCCCTTGAATGTATACGGTTACATACAGTTGTTCTGCTGCTTCGGACGGGACATTACGCTTGGCAAAATAGCCTTGTCAAGAAATTTTTATAACCACCCCGTAACACTTATTGCAACCCCCGCGCCCGCCCTCAAGCAGCCCTTGTGACTTACGATTGGTTTCAGAGTCCAAGATTCATCGATTCAGGAGATGAATGTCACTGGGCATCCGCAAGATCGCGCAGCTTGCCGGGGTTTCCTCCGCCACGGTGTCGCGCGTCATCAACGGTTCGAACCTCGTCACCGAAGAAACAGCCAGGCACGTCAGGAAAATCATTCAGGACCTCAACTTCGTTCCCAACCGCAACGCCGTCCACCTGAAGAATGGCAAAAGCCAGATCTACGGAATCGTCATCCCCGATCTCACTAACCCCTTCTTTACCGAACTCGTCAAGATCTTCGAAGAGCTGCTCGTCGAAAACGACCTGGAACTCCTGGTCGCCAACACCGACTTTCGCGCAACCCGCACGCAGCGCTCCCTGCGCCGCATGCTCCTGCGCCGCGTCGATGGTGTGGCCATTCTCGTTTCCGAGCTCGAAACCGCTTCACTCGAAGCCCTGATTCAGAACCGCATTCCCGTCGTCACCACGGACCACTACCGCACCGCGGCCGGCGTGTACGACATCGTCGTTGACTTCGCCGACGGCATGACGCAGCTCGTAACGCATCTCAAAAAGCTTGGCCATCGCCAGGTGGGCTTCATCGGCGGCACGCCCGGCCTCATCACCTCACGCGCCCGCATGGATGCGTTCTTGGGGGCCGTCGTCCGTCATGGCCTCTCCTCCCGCGAGGAATGGATCGTGAGCGGCGATTACCGCATCGATGGCGGGGTCTCCGCGATGGAAAAGATCCTCTCCTGCTCCGTGCTGCCCACCGCCGTCGTCGCGGCCAACGATCTCACCGCCATCGGTGCATTGCGTGCCGCGCATCGCGCCAATCTCGTCATTCCTCGCGATCTTTCCATTGCGGGGTGCGACGACATCGAGATGAGCGACATCGTCTATCCGCCCCTAACCACGCTTCGCATCTCACGCCGCGAGTACGCGCGCCTCCTGCTCGAGGCCCTTCGCCTTGCCACTGATCATCCTTCGCAGCCCGGAAAGCGGTTCAAGCTGCCCGTCCGGTTGATTGTGCGCGAGTCCACCGGGCCCGCGCCGGTGCGGGCAAAAACCGCGCGTCGCAAGCGCTCCTGATCCCTACCAGAAGTAGATGTTGCACGCGCAGCACAATAGCAGTGCGCCGCCCGCCAGCACGATGTGCCGCCGCGAAACCATGCCCGCGTCCTGCTCCACACCCGTCGCAGTCGCGTCCTGCATCGTCGCTCCGCCGCGCAGCCGGTGAAAAAGCAGCGTGCACGTGAGGGCCACCACAAATGCAGCGATTGCCGCGTAAAAGTTGGCGCTCATGCGGCTGCCGTAGTGCAGCAGGCCGGCGTGCACTGCCATCTGGTGCGCCGCCGCGCATCCCAGCCCGAGAATAAACCCTCCGGAACCGCCGTTTGCCGCTCGGTGCGGCGCCACCGCGGCCAGGGCCACCACTGCGAAAATCGGCGCGTTAAAGACCGCGAAGATCATTTGCATATATTCCATCAGGCTCCGGTAATCGAGCGCGATAAACGCCGTGCCTGCCGACGCGAGCACCGCCGCGGCCGTGGTGACGCGGCTCATTCGAAGATAATGCGCATCGGTTGCAGGACCTCGCATCCATGGCCGGTAGATGCCCTCCATCCAAGCCGCTGTGAAGCCGGAGATGTTGTTGGCAAACGTGGCCACCAGGCTCGCCATCAGCCCAGTCAGCCCCACAAGCAGCCACGCTGGCGTGAAGAAATGCCGCATCATCAGCGGCAACGCCGCATTCCAGTCATCACCCAGTTCTCCGCGCAGCACCACCGGCGCCAGTAATCCCGGCAAAACAATCAGCAGCGGAAAAATCAGCTTGGCGCCGGCCAGCGCCAGCGGAACGTAACGCACATCCTGCGCCCGCCGAACAGCCAGCGCCCTCTGCATCAGGACGAAATCCGTGCTCCAGTAGCCGAAGCTCAACACCAGTCCCAGGCCCGCGATCAGACCCACTCTGTCCATCAGTGCGCCCGGCCCGAACCACGGCAGCGTCTGCCACGCATGCATCCGCGCTGCCGGAATCGCTGCCAGCGCTGCCGAAAGGCCGCCCATGCTGCGCGTCACCACCACCGCCAGCGGCACAACCGCAGCCAGCACCAGCGCAAAGTGCAGCAGTTGCGTGTACACCGTCGCGCGCAATCCGCCGGCCAGCGTGTAACACAACACCACCGGCGCCACCAGCAGAATCCCTTCGTAGAACTTCCACCCGAAAAAGGAGGTCAGCACCTCCGCCGCGGCGCACAGGCAGACGCCCGCCAGCAGCAGCATCATTGCCGCCATGGCCGTCGTCACCAGCAGTTGCGTCGTCGTTCCGTAGTGCCGGCCCACAAACTCCGGCACGGTGGGGCAGCCCTCGCGGGTGTAGGAGGGTAGCAACCAGAAAGCAAGCACCACAAGCGCCGGAATCGCGCCGATCCAGTAGAAATGGCACGCTAGCATGCCATATTGCGCACCCAGCGCCATCATGGCAATCACTTCCAGCGAGCCGCAGTTCGCCGCAATCGCCGCGACGATGCAAATCCATAACGGCAGCGCGCCGGTCGCATTCAAAAACTGACGCGAGCTGCGTTTTCTCCGCCCGGCCACCGCTCCCACTGCAAGCAGCAGTCCGCATACAGTGCGGCCAACAAAATTCCTGGTCCGTTCGCGATCATAGTGGCTTCCAGAGGGCCGCCCGTTATCTTAGAACCATCCCCCCTGGATTGCCCCTCAGAATCGGCCCATCGTCACCCGCACCACCGCAGGCGCCTCGTGAAACGTCAAACCGCGGTCCGTCTCATCGCCGTTCCACAACCGCGCCGCCTTCCAGGTGCCGTTCACGTAGCTGCCTTCTTCCGCAGTTACGATTTCGCTCCGGATCCACGGCTGCTTTCCCGGTAAATGAAAAACGACGCTCGCATCCACGCCTGTCACGAGGAATTCGTTTGGCCCCGTCTGCGCAATCAGCGCCGCCCCGTGCGCATCTTTCGTGCCCGGCGCCCGCCGTCCATCCTGCTGCGGAAATCCAAACGCTACCGTGGCCTGCCAGTCGCCAAAGTCCACCTCCTGCGTCGCGCTGCCCGGCTCTTCCACCGCCGTCTTGACCTTCCCCGCAAACTCCAGCGCGGCAATTTCACGCTGCATCGGCCCCACCAGCGCAAAGTTGCGCGCATGCGCCGTCCACGCCTCGTCGCCCAGAATGTTCCAGCCGGATTTGTCGACTCCGAAGGGAGAGAAGCAGAGCGCGCCATTCCCCAGCGCATAGAAAAAGAATTTTCCGAAGCTGTCCGAGCGGCCCGTCTCCGGAATCCATAACGCGTTGTCCGCCCGCTGATATGCCTGCATCGTTTCGCGATAGTACGGCGAATCGTCGGTGTAGATGTCGGGCCCGATCATGTCGATCGAGGGAGCCAGCGCGCGCCAGACGCCCACCAGCTTCTGCACCGCGCCTCCGCTCGGGTAACCGATTCCCGGCGTATCCATCTGCCGCTGCGGCAGCTCCGCCGCCGGATAGTCGATCCACACGTTGATGTAATACGGAATCGCGAACTCCGCCTTGCCTGCCGCGGCAATCGCGTTGATGTACTTCGCCTGGTAGTAGACCTGGAACATCTCGTCCGCTTCGCTGCCGAAGACCGCGCTCCATGTGCCCGGCTGTTTATGTGCCGCCGCCAGCATCGCCGCCGGCACCTGCCCGGCAAATGCGCGGTTCGCGGCCGGCGAGTTGTCGCGCACGCTTCCGATATTGCCCGACTCGTTTTCGACCTGGATGGCGATCACCGTGTGCCGATCGTTGTCGATCTGCTTCAGATGCTGCATCAGCGCGACGAAAGCTTTCTTGTCGGCGGCAAGCGTCTCCTCACCCAGCGGCGACAGCACGTCGATCGGCTCCCCATCCGGGCGGATCACACGCGGAAAGCGCTTCGTGTCTTCCTTCACCCACGACGGCGCGTAATGCATGTTGCCGTTCTTCCACGTGCCGAACCACAGCAAAACCACGTGCAGATCATGCTCGCGCGCACCCTGCACGATGGCATCCACGTTGGCAAAATCGAACTGGCCTTCCTTCGCCTCAAGCTGCTCCCAGTAAATCGGGGCCTCGACCGTGTTCGCGTGCAGCGCCGCCATCGACTCCCACACCTGCGGCAGCTCGCTCGGCCATCCACTTGAATTGTGGATCTGCCCGCCAAGAACCAGGAACGGACGCCCTTCCACCATCAGCGCAAACCGCCCGTCCTTCTTGACCAGCTCAGGCGCCGGCGTCTGGCTCCACGCCCCGGTCCCGTACCACGGCAACGCCAGCGCAAGAGCCAATAAAAAATACTTCAGCGAATTACGGAAAGCAGACACACCCATGATCCCCCACCCCGCTTGAAATGCAATCGTATACATTTTCGGTTTTAAGGGACTTTATTGCACCCACTCCCTGCCGTGTCAATCGAATCTTCACCTGATGCTTCCGCAAGCGCTCTCATTTCCGCTTGGCATTCGGCTCCCGAGCAGCCCAGCGCAGCCTAACTCCGCAGCCCGCAACTCCTTCACCCTGCGCGGGCTTCACCACGTCGTAACAAGCATCCCGACACTCGCCGGCTAACCTCTTCCACCGTTTTCCGCCTCATCCCCGAAGGCCTCGATCCATTCCACCCCGGGCTCGCGCCGGAACCACGTCAGCTGCCGCTTCGCGTAGTTCCTGTGCCCCTGCTGTGCGGCTTCGATCGCAGCGTCGAGCGTCAGCGTCCCCGTCAACGCGGCCTGCGCCTGCCGGTAGCCCAGCGAATCCAGCGCCTTCACCGGCCCGTAGCGCGCGAGCAGCCCGCGCGTCTCCTCGACCAGTCCTGCCCTGAACATCTCCGCGCAGCGCCGGTTGAGCCGCTCATACAACGCCGCGCGCGGAGGATTCAGCCCGATCCGCAGCAGCCTGAAACCCGTCAGCGGCGCATTCACCGTCTCCGGCGACGCCATCACCTCGCTCATCGGCCGCCGTGCCGCGAGGCACACCTCAATCGCGCGGATCACCTTCGCCGTGTCGTTGGCATGCACTTCCGCGGCCCGCGCCGTGTCCAGCCGCGCCAGAACCCGATGCAGCCACGCCGCGCCGCGCTTCTCCGCGCTTGCCCGCAGCCGCACACGCAGATCCTCGTGCCGCGCCGGCCCCGCAAACAACCCCTCCGTCAATGCCCGCAGATACAGCCCCGTTCCACCCGTCACAATCGGCAGTTTCCCGCGTTCCGCAATCTCCTTGAGCGCCGCGCGCGCCTGCCTGCTGTATTCGCCCGCGGTAAATGCCTCATCCGGGTCCGCCACGTCGATCAGGTGATGCCGCGCCCGCGCCCGCTCCGCCAGAGAAGGCTTCGCCGATCCCACATCCATTCCGCGATAGACGGCGACCGAGTCACAGCTCACAATCTCGCCGCCAAAGCGCTCCGCCAGGGCCAGCGACAGCGCCGTCTTACCGCCGCCGGTCGGCCCCAGCAGAATCACTGCCAGCGGATCTTTGGCGGAAACGCTTGCGATCTGCGCGGAGTCCGTGGCGAAGCCGCTATTCGCCCTGCGCGAAGCAGTCACAGGCGCCACCATCCCGCCGGGAATATCCACCTGGGATTGGTATGAAAGAGCCACCACAGGCACACGCCCGCCGCCAGCGCCACGAGCGCCAGCGCCTGATTGCGCCTGAAGGCACGCGCCTGCGCCGCGCGCAGATCGCCCCCGCGTTTCAAATTCGATGTATCAGGCTTTTCGTCCATGCAGGAAATCAGTCCGGCCGCGCGCCCGGCTTCATTCCCTCAGGGCCTGCGGCTGCTGCTCTCCAGATTACCCGGCGGCGGGGCCCCTTGCGCATCCGCCCGATCGGCATCGTGCTCCACTGCGTCATCCGCTTCCACCAGCAGCCTCATCACTCCGGGAGGCGCCGGCTTCGGCTCATCCAGCAGATTCTTTCCATAGGGACTGCTTATTTTGAAATCCGCAATCACCAGTGTTTGGCAGGCTTCGTCGTTATCCGTCTCTGCGCGCAGCGTCCATTTCATCATCTGGTCGCGAAGCGCCTTCGCCAGCACCGGCGGCCCGCTCACAATCTCCACCCGCTCCACGCGCCCGCCCGGCAAAATCGTCACACGCCCAATCACCACGCCCTGAATCTTTCCCATGCGTGCCGCCGCCGGGTAGAAAAAATAGGTCGACGTACTCGCGGCCGAAGAGCACCACCGCGTCTGAGCCCTTCCCAGGCTCGCGAAGACTCCGAGACACAGAAACACAATCAGACGTTTCATTTCGATCTTTCCTTGCTCACGAAACGGCTCAAAATCGGCTTGATTCTTTGGGGTTCAACCAGCTTACCCGCTCGCCGTCCGCAACCCGAATGACCCGAACAGGGAATCGCTAAACCGAAGTACTATTGCGCGATCTCGTTGAGACCAATCCCGAATCTCCCACCCGGTTTGACTTCACCCCGTCCCATCG
Source organism: uncultured Acidobacteriota bacterium (assembly GCA_963718885.1). Lineage (GTDB taxonomy): Bacteria > Acidobacteriota > Terriglobia > Terriglobales > Acidobacteriaceae > Telmatobacter. The sequence continues at coordinate 99,399 of CAVRAK010000033.1, read as the reverse complement.
CTGACCCTAACCTGTCGGGGGAAAGTCAGAAAGCAATGAAAGTATTGATCCTTGGCTCCGGAGGCCGCGAACACGCCCTCGCCTGGGCGGCAAAGCGCAGTCCTCGCGTCACTGAGGTCCTCTGCGCTCCGGGCAACGGCGGCATCGCTCACGTCGCCCGCTGCCTGCCGGTCAACCTCAAAAGCCTCGACGACATGGTACGCCTTGTCCATGCCGAGCAGCCCGCGCTCACCATCGTCGGCCCAGAGCTTCCGCTCTCGCTCGGCATCGTCGACGCACTCCGCACGCGCGGCTTCCGCGTCTTCGGTCCCACCCAGGCCGCCGCGCTCCTCGAGTCCAGTAAGGCTTTTGCCAAGCAGTTCATGCAGCGCCACCAGATTCCCACCGCCAAGTACGCCGTCTGCACCTCCGGCGCTGAATTCGACGAAGCCATCAGCCTCTTTCACCCACCCATCGTCGTCAAAGCCGATGGCCTCGCCGCCGGCAAAGGCGTCCTCATCTGCGAGTCCAAAGGCATCGCCCGCGAAACTGCGCACGGCCTCTTCTCCGGCGCTCTCCTCGGCGAATCAGAAAAGCAGGTCGTCATCGAAGAATTTCTCGAGGGCGAAGAGCTCAGCTTTCTCTGCCTCAGCGACGGCGCTCACGTCACGCCCCTCGCTCCCGCGCAGGACCACAAGCGCATCGGCGAAGGTGACAGCGGCCCCAACACCGGTGGCATGGGCGTCTACTCCACTGACCAGATGCTCGACCCCCAGATGAGCGAGTGGATTCTGCGCCACATTGCCGAACCCACCATCCGCGGCATGGCTGCCGAAGGCACGCCTTTCACCGGCGTCCTCTACTGCGGCCTCATGATGACCCCGCGCGGACCCGAAGTCCTTGAGTACAACGCACGCTTCGGCGATCCTGAAACCCAGGCCATCCTCGTTCGCCTTGAAAGCGATCTCATCGACGCCCTCGAAGCCTGCATCGATGGAAAGCTCGCCGAAACCACGCTTCGGTGGACCCCCGGCGCCTCGGTCTGCGTCGTCGCCAGCTCGTCGGGCTATCCCGGCAGCTACGAAACCGGCTTCCCCATCACCGGCCTCGGCTCCGCCGCTCAGGTACCCGGCGTCGAAGTCTTCCACTCCGGCACCACCCGCGTCGGCGGCCAACTCGTCACCAGCGGCGGCCGCGTCCTCGGCGTCACGGCGAACGCCGACTCGCTGCCCGAGGCCCTCGCGCGCGCCTACCAGGCCCTCGCTGAAATCCACTTCGACGGCATCTATTACCGCCGCGACATCGGCCACCGTGCGTTGCAGAAGAAAGCCTGATCGGAGAAAGAGCATGAGCGTTGGTGTTTCAATGAGCGAGTTGCTTGGCTGGAGCGAGGAGGCTTCGGTTTTCTGGAAGCAGCACCTCGAGGCAAACCCCGTCCTTCTTGCTCTGCCTTGCGGCATCGGAGGCGCCCCCACAGTAAAGGATCTTGTGCGCCACATCTGGGGAGCCGATCTGCGCTGGGCGCAACGCCTGGCTGCTCTGCCGGTCACGGCGGTCGAAGATCTGCCGACAGGGCCTCTTGATACGATCTACGCGATCAATGCGGAGGCGCGCCGTATCTATCGCGACTTGCTGGATAACCCGGGCGAGGATTGGGATGCTCCCTACACGCTCGATCTGCCGCGGCTCTCGCCGGAAAAGGTGACGATGTCACGGCGCAAGGTGCTTGGGCATGCTCTCTTGCACAGTCAGCGCCACTGGGCGCAGCTGGCGACGCTGGTGCGTGAGGCGGGATATCCGTCCGGCTTTCGCGGCGATCTGCTGTTCAGCGCGGCGTTGGCGTAGGCGTCACCCCACCGTCAGCAGCTCTTCAAAGAAGCCGCCAATCTGCCGCTCTCGATCCACAAAATGGATCTCCAGTATCCAGTGCCGCAGACGCCCCAATTCATCCGTCGAGCGCATCCGCAGTCTGCTCTTGGGATGCACGTACAGCGTCACCTTGTCGTCGGCGATCCTCTCGTGCGGAAACTGCCCGATCAAATGCCCCGCGATCGGCCCGCCAAACTCCCAGCCATACTTCTCCGCCAGTGAAACCGCGTAATTGAAAAGCTCATCCGCCGTGATCTCCGGATGCTCCTTGAAGTAGCGCTTGCCCTCGGCGAAGGCCTTGCCCACGTCCTCGCGCATCTTCAGCTTCGCGGGGTCGGTGCCAGTCACAAAGGTGCGGCCAAAGTCAGCTTCGTACTCCTCAAAGACCGGCCCCAGATCGACAAACAGAATGTCGTCCTCGCCGATCGTGTGGTCCGGCGGATTCTCGGCATAGGGCAGCAGCGTATTGGCCCCCGCGCGCACAATCCGCTTATGCCAGTACGTCGCAATCCCGAAAAGCTCGAGCGCCAGGTCGTATATCTCCTTGTTGAGCTGGCTCTCAGGAATTCCGGCCCGAATCAACCCCCGCGCCTCCACTTCGTTGAAAAGCCGCTCCGCCTTCTGCTGCGCCGCCAGCAGTTCCGCGGTCCTCATCTCTTCAAATGCCGCTGCCGCGGTCGTCTCGGCCATATTCCCCGGAGCCTCTCTGCTCTCTTTATAGCCGCTCCGCGCTACTCGCTGAAACCAGCCGTTGCCGATACAGTGCAGTCTAGGGTGTATCGACACATTAGGAACGAGCGGCGCCCGCTCCCGTGCGAAAATCATCTGTGGAATCGGGTCTCACGCCGATCCGCCAGACCCCCGATGCCGAAGATGCAAAATCCCGCTGTCCTCCCCGACACCTACGCCGGCATTCTGCAGGAAATCCGCGCCGGGGCCTCCTCCGCACCCGGCCTCGCGCATCTTGAGCGCTTCATCGTTGAACTCATTCCCCAGCGCCTGCCCCACTACAACTGGACAGGCTTCTACATGCTCGACCCCGCCGACCCCGCAACGCTCGTCCTCGGGCCTTTCAACGGAGCTCCCACGCCGCACGTCCGCATCCCCGTGAGCGAAGGCATCTGCGGCGCAGCCGTCGCGCAGAATGAAACCGTCATCGTCGACGACGTCAACGCCGACCCGCGCTACCTCGCCTGTTCGCTCGAAACCAAATCGGAGATCGTCGTGCCCATCCACGCCAACGGAGCTGTCGTGGGTGAAATCGACATCGACAGCCACGTCCACGCCGCCTTCACCGCGGCAGACCGGGACTTCCTCGAGGAATGCGCCGCCATCGTGGGCGCCTTCATCGAGCGCGCTCAGTCGCCCTCGCCCGTTTCAAAATAGAAGTGGTAATGCTTCCGGCAGCCCGGGTTGAAACCGGCGCCGCAGCGCGGGCACGCGGACCCGCTCGCCATGTACTCGCTGATCGTCAGCTCGCCACCGCACACCCCGCACAGAATCGCGTGTGAGTCCCACTCTGCCCGCGGCCACACCTTCGCCGCATGCCCGGCAACGGCATCGTGGCATTCCTTGCAGGCGTAGTAGGTGCCGCAGCAGGCCATTTTGATAGCGATCACGTCGAGCGCCGAATGATAATGCGCGCACCGCGTCTCGCCATCCACATCGATCCCTCGCACCTCGGGCCGCGGCACTGTCACACTCCTATCACAGCACAACACGGCCGCGGACGAACCCCGCAGCCAGGCTCGGCCGTCAGGTCCGCGAGACCCGCGCGGCGGCGCACACCAATGGCGCTCAACCGGAATACGGCCGAGGATCCGCGCCGCGCCACTCTTCAGTTCGGGATTGCCGTAGGCCCCTGCGAAGGAACGTGCGGCTGAGGCTGCTGCGCCGCGCCCCTGCTCAACTGTTTCTGGAAGCAGGAACGACAGAGCACAGGTCTGCCCTGGGTAGGTTTGAACGGCACCGTCGTCGACTCGCCGCACTCAGAGCACGTCGTCCGTGTCTCCGAGCGCACACGCGCCGTTCCGCTGCTGCGCTTCGCCTTGCACTGCTTGCAGCGTTTCGGGTCGTTCACAAATTGTTTGTCGTGGAAGAAGAGCTGCTCGCCAGCTGTAAATACAAACTCTGCGCCGCAGTCTATGCACTTGAGAACGCGATCGGTAAATTCCATGGCCGCCGGCTTCCCCAAAGCAGGGAAATTATTTTAGAAGTCGGCCAAGTGGTGCTGGGGGCTTCGCCGCTCCGTTTCCCTGTCTTCGTTCGTTTGAACAACAAGGGCCCAGGGCCGCCGAAAAGGAGCAGCGGAGAACTACGGAGGGGAGCTTCCGCTCATCGCCTGAGCGGATTCGACCTGAATTGCCACACGCGCGATCTGAAACGGCAGTGGGGAAATAATTCGAAAGAATCTGCGGCGGTTGTCTCAATCTCTATGGTGCCGTCTACGTTGCCCGCTTACTTCCCGGGGCGTGCTGGACGTTCCGCCGCAGTTCTGTTGGTTCAGCTTGAAGCTAAAGTTAGTCCTGCTCTTTACGAGCCTTTTTCCGATTCCGCTTGCGTGCCAGCGCTGCCTTCACGCGGCGCTTCTCGCCCGGCTTAAGGTAGTAGGAGTGACGCTTCACTTCCTTAATGATGTCTTCCTGCTGCACCTTCCGCTTAAACCTGCGCAACGCATTTTCGAGCGGTTCGCCTTCCTGTACGCGAACTTCTGCCAAAGAGTACCCACCTCCAGACCTGCCTTCTGGGCACTCTTATCATACTAAAAAATAGGCGATTTGATTCAAGATAATGATTCCTTTGGCTTTCTCTCCCGTCCAACACGATCTCTCCGGCTTTTATACCCTTCCCATACTGGGAAAATCCCGTTTCGGCAGAGTAATTTACACACCAATCCGCGACCGGTTCTCCAGCTTTTGCTCCGAACCGGTGGGAACCCTTCCATGCTCGCCGCAATCACGTACACTTTTTCTGTACTTTTCCTGAGGTGGCCTGTGATTCGCAGCTACTGTGGCAAGCTCCCCGTCGTCCCCGCCAGTTGCTATGTCGACCTCTCCGCCCAGCTCCTGGGCGATGTTACGCTTGGCGAGCGCTCCTCCGTCTGGATGAACGCCGTCCTCCGCGGCGACGTCCACTCCATCCGCGTCGGCTCCAACTCCAACGTGCAGGACTGCTGCGTCCTCCACGGCCAGCGCAACCTCTACTCGGTCACCGTCGGCGACTGGGTCACCATCGGCCACAACGCCACCGTGCATGGCTGCATCGTTGAAGATGCCTGCCTCATCGGCATGGGCGTCACCATCCTCAACGACTGCCGCATCGGCGAGGGCTCCATCATCGCCGCCGGCTGCGTCCTGCCCGAACACACCGTCGTGCCGCCCCGCACCCTCTGGGCCGGCGTCCCCGGCAAGCTCCGCCGCCAGCTCGGCGACGAAGACCGCAAACTCATCCTCGAGTACGCGCAGAACTACATCGACTACGTTGAGATCTATCTCAATCAAGGGCAGCCTGTGGAGCATTGAGAGCGCCACGCCGGGCACAGCAGTTCCGGGGAAGTAGGATAGTAAGAAATGACTTTCTCCAGAGGGCATTGGTTGAGTCGTGCGCGCTCCGTCACGTCGATCTTATTGCTGATCGCGCTGTGCAGCTCTGTCGCAATTGCGCAATCTGCGCCGAACGCGCTGCCCGAGGCGCCGCAACCGCAAAAGCAGCGCCAAAGCGACTCGGACGCGGTCGTGGGCCTGCGCGATCTGCCGAAGAACCTGCTCGAGGACCAGAAGGCCATCTGGACGAGCCCGCTGAAGATTCGCGCTTCGAATGCCGCAATTCCGATTGTGCTGGTGGTCGGCACCGCCGTGGCGATCACGACTGATCACCAGGTGATGTCGGAAACGGTCTCGCACAACCCCACCTTCAACAGCAACGCGCTGACTGCCTCAAATGGCATGCTGGGCGTTCTGGGCGCGGCGCCTGTGCTCTTTTATGTGGGCGGCAAAGCGAAGAACGACGACCACGCCACCGAAACCGGCATTTTGGCCGCAGAGGCCGTCGGTGGCAGCATCGTCCTTTCCGAGGCAATCAAGATCGTGGCGCGGCGCGAGAGGCCGGATGTCGACAACTCGAAGGGCAAGTTTTTTCAGCCGGGCGTAGGCTTTGATTCGTCGTTCGCATCCAATCACGCATTTATTGCCTGGTCTGCTGCATCCGTGATTGCGACCGAGTATCACGGGCCCTTTACGATGATTGCCGCCTATGGTCTGGCCACGGGCGTCAGCGTCACGCGCGTGCTCGGTCGACAGCACTTTCCTTCAGATGTATTTGTGGGCAGCGCCTGCGGGTGGCTGATCGGGCGATACGTTGTGCACCGGCACCGGCGCACCTACTGATTCGCGTTACCGCGGTGCCTCCGGCTTTGCGGTCTGAAAAAGCCGCCATGTTATACTTGAACCACGCTCAGCGCTTTTGGCTGTGAGTCGTTCTCGCCTGCATCCGCAAGATCGCCCACCTCGTAAATGCCCCGGGTCTCAGCGTAATGGTCCATTGACGTCAAGGTTTCACCACTCAGGTGATTGGCCGGACCAGACTGCAACGCCATCGCGTGCGCAGTCGAAGACTGCGATACGTGTGGCAAATCCTGAATCGGCTCGAAGCCAACGCTTCCCGGGTTTTCTGCATACATACTTGACGATTTCCCGCGCGAAGCCTGAGCGATTGCCAGGCAGCGGCCAGCGGAATCAGGCGGCGCGTCCGCCGCGCCGAATCCATGGATGATGGAATCGCCGGGCGGGACGCGAACAGGAATGAACTTGAAACTCTTTTCAGAATTACAGCTTTCGCCGGCCATGCAACGCAAACTGGCGCACGCAAACTTCATCAACCCCACGCCCGTTCAGGCGGCAGCCCTTCCTCCGGCACTCGAAGGCCGAGACGTTCTGGCGACAGCGCAGACCGGCACAGGCAAAACGCTCAGCTTTCTCATTCCGCTGATCGAGCGGATGACTGCCGGCTCGCAGGATACTAAGGCATTGGTCCTGCTGCCCACGCGCGAACTCGCGATGCAGGTGCAGCAGGCCTGGTGCGATTTGACTCAGAACCAGCTCAAGGCCGCACTCGTCTGCGGTGGCCTGGCAGAAGCTCCCCAGCTCGCAGCAATTCGCAAGGGAGCGCGCCTGATTGTCGCAACGCCAGGGCGCCTGGAAGATTATCTTTCGCGCAAGCTCGTGCGCCTCAGCGGCGTCCAGATGCTGGTGCTCGACGAAGTCGACCGCATGCTCGACATGGGCTTCAAGCCGGCGATTCAGCGAATCGTGGCCACATTGCCGGTTGAACGGCAGACGCTCTGCTACTCCGCGACGCTCAGCCCCGCCATCGGTGAAGTGGCGCGCGCCTACCTCAGAAATCCCGTGCGCATCGAGATCGGCTCCGAGCTGAAGCCCTCGCCGAATGTAAAGCTCCAGACCTTCGAGGTCCCGGTCGACAAGAAGCAGGAATTGCTCGAGCATCTTCTGGATGCGAACGAAGGCAGTTTCATGGTCTTCGTGCGGACCAAGCATGGAGCGGATCGCGTTGCGAAGCGGTTATCGCGGGCCGGGTTCACGGCGGCGCCCATCCACGGCGACAGAACGCAGTCGCAGCGGAACTCCGCCCTGCGTGGCTTCGCTGAAGGACGTCATCGTGTACTGGTGGCAACCGATGTGGTCGCACGCGGCATCGATGTGGCCGACGTGGCGCACGTGGTCAATTACGACCTGCCGCGTGAAGCCGAGGACTTTGTGCATCGCGTGGGACGCACCGGCCGCGCGTCGAGCCTCGGGGTGGCGTCAACCTTCGCCGCTCCCGACGAGACCGGCACCCTCCGCAAGATCGAGCGCACGCTGGCCGTTACCTCCAAGAAATTCCGCGTGCGTCCGAACACCACGACCTACCAGCAGGTGGCCTGAGCGCCGCAATCTCCACGAACCCTTTCCCCATCCATGCCAAACATGGGTGGGGAAAGCACAAGCCTCATCCCACTCCCCGCCATCCTGAACGCGAACGCCTCAATTTCCGGCCACCGCTTTAAACGCCGCTTCCCCCATCGCCTTGTAGCCTGCAGGTGAGGGATGCAGATGATCCCCGCAGTCATACGCCGGCAGTAGCTGGTCCGGATGCTGCGGATCGCGCACCACCGCATCGAAATCCACCACCGCGTCAAAGTGCCCCGCCGCGCGAATCCATGCATTCACCTGCTGCCGGTCGGCTTCACTCAGCGGCCCCGGATGGTAATACGTCGAGCCCACATACGGCGTGATCGTGCCGCCAATCACGCGCAGCCCATGCGCATGTGCCCGCTCAACGATCTGCTGATACGCCGCCAGCACCCGCGCCACCAGCGCTGCATGCTGCGCTTCCGGGACTTCGCCCGTTCGCGCGAGTCCGCCCAGGTCGTTCACGCCCTCAAACACAATTACCGTGCGCACGCCCGCCGGCGCCAGCACATCGCGATCGAACCGCGCCAGCACATTCGGCCCCAGGCCATCCGTCAGCAGGTGATTTCCCCCGATCCCCTGGTTTGACACTCCAACGCCCGACACTCCGATGCCCGACACACCCACATTCCGCGTCGCCGCGTTCGCTTGCAGTTGCGCCGCCAGCACATCCGTCCAGCGATCGTTCCCGTTCGTCGTCGCGCCATGCCCATCCGTAATCGAATCGCCCAGCGCAACCACGGCACTCGCGCCCGCCGCTGCCGGCACATCAATCGCCGACACCTGGTACCAGTGGTCGATCTGCTTCGCATCCGTCAGCTTCGCCGCACCGGTTGCGTCGCCGTGCACGTAATACGTCGTCGCACGCGACCCCGGATGCCCCGTCTCGCCCGCCGGCGGCGCATCCAGGTGAAAGCTCACCGCCACGTCGCTCAGCGCAGCCACCGGAAAATCCACCGCGTCTGAAATAAACTCCGCGCCCGGCGGCACCGTCACGTCGCGCGCGCCCGCAAAGGTCAGCGCCTTGTCCGTTGCCGGATCAATCTCCGACCCCGCCGGCGACAGCGGCTTCGCAATATGCACCGACGTGAAATGCAGAGCCTCCGTCCCGAAGGCATTCGACAGATGCACCCGAACCCGCGGCCCGCCAATCGACACGTGAAAGATCTGCCGCACCGTTGCATCGCGCAGATCCTCCACTGGCAGCGCATTCCCCGGCTCGGGAATCTGCTGCGACGTGCCCCACGTCGTCACCCACGCTTCCGGCCCGCCCCGCGTCTGCGCATCCAACACCGCGCCGCCGGCCGCCAGCGCCATCACCACAATCAGCACGAAACGCGTGCGCATTCCTCGCAGAACCATTACCATTGTCCCCGACTAAATCGCTTTGTTTTAAGCGCGCCAAGAATACCATCCGCGGAGGTCGTCGTGCGTCCCTGCTTCAGGTTCTTCCTCGTTGCCTTTCTTCTCACCGGCTCCATCGCTGCAATCGCGCAATGCAATCCCGTCACCTTCACCGCCGACCAGGACCACCAGAACATGATGGATCAGCTTGGCATCAAGGCCCTGCGCCCCGGCCCCAGCGGCAATCCCGACGCGCCCAACCACGCCAATTACGACGAGTCCGTTGCCAACCCGTACCCCAATCTGCCCGATCCGCTCACCCTCGACAACGGCGACAAGGTCACAACACCTGCGCAATGGTGGGACAAGCGCCGCCCTGAAATCGTCGAAGCCTATTCGAAATACGTCTACGGCTTCGTTCCCGCGCACGTACCCGCCGTCAAGTGGACCGTCGTCGCCACCGACCACGAGATGATCGGCTTCACGCCCGTCATCGCCAAAGACCTCATCGGCGAAGTCGACAACTCCGCACTGCCCTGCGATCAGCGTCAAGATCCACATGACGCTGGTCACGCCCGCCCTCGCCAAAGGCCCCGTGCCGGTGCTTATGATGTTCGGCCCCGCCGGCTTCCCTAATCCCCACGAGCCCTCGCCCGACGAGTACATGCGCCTCAACGACGCCTTCAAGGCGCTGCTCATCCAGCAGGACCCATCGCTGAAGGATGTCTTCGATCAGCATCCCGCATGGCATCCCTTTGAGGCCACGCCCTTCCACTTCCCACAGCTCAACGCCGATGGCGATCTGCCCAACGAGTGGCAGCTTATCGCCGCCGGCTGGGGCTTCGTACGCTTCGACCCCGCCACGCGTGCAGGCCGATAACGGCGCCGGCATCACGCGCGGCATCATCGGCCTCGTCAACAAGGGCCAGCCGCGCACGCCCGACCAGTGGGGAGCCCTGCGCGCCTGGGCATGGGGCGCCGGCCGCGGCCTCGACTACCTCGAAACCGATTCCGCCGTCGACGCCAAACACGTCGGCATCGAAGGCGTCTCGCGCTACGGCAAGGCAGCGCTCATCACCATGGCCTTCGATCAGCGCTTCGCCATGGTCCTCGTCGGCTCATCCGGCAAAGGCGGCGCTACGCTGCTGCGCCGCAACTACGGCGAAGCAGTCGAAAGCCTCACCGGCGGCGAGTACTACTGGATGGCCGGCAATTTCATGAAGTACGGCGCCTCTGACGCCACCTTCGGCTCCGGCAACCCCGGCCAGATTCCCGTCGACTCCAACGAGCTCATCGCGCTCTGCGCGCCGCGCCTAACCTTCATCAGCTACGGAGTGCCCGAAAAAGGCGATGCCCACTGGCTCGACCACCAAGGCAGCTTCATGGCCACCATCGACGCCGGCCGCGTCTTCACGCTCCTCGGCGCCAAAGCGCTCGACATTCCCGGCGACTACAAGACCGCCCAGATGCCGCCCGTCAATCAGGGCCACCTCGACGGCCAGCTCGCCTGGCGGCAGCATGACGGCGGCCACACCGACGCGCCCAACATGAAGTGGTTCCTGCTCTGGGCCAACAAGTTCATCGGCCACACACCGCCGCAATAGGATGATCGAGCCGCTCACCGAACCGCGACGAAATCGGATGACGTTTCGGAGGCCGCTCGCCGCTGACCGCATCACGCGTTGATCGCCATCCCCTCCACGGCGCCATACGCATCCAGCATCGCTTCTGAGAGCGTCGGGTGCGCGTGAATCGCAAACATCATCTCGTCCACCGTGCCCTCAAGCTCCATCACCGCCACCGCCTCGGCAATCAGTTCCGTCGCCTGCGGACCGATGATGTGCACGCCCAGGATCTCCCCATACTTCGCATCGGCAACAATCTTCACAAAGCCGTCATGGCTGTTCACAATCGTTGCCTTCGAGTTGCCCGCGAAGGGAAACTTCCCCACCTTCACCGTCGTAGCCCTTTTCCTTCGCCTGCGCCTCGGTCAATCCCGCCGAGCCGATCTGCGGCTCCGTATAGGTGCACGCCGGGATCCGCTCCCGCCGCACCGCCCGCGCCTTGCGTCCCGCAATCTTCGTTACCGCCACAATCCCGCTCATCGCGCCCACATGCGCAAGCTGCGGCAGCCCCGCCACAATATCGCCAATCGCATACACGCCGGGCTCCGCCGTCTGCTGCCACTCATCCACCTTCACCAGGCCGCGATCAAGTTCCACCTTCGTCTTGTCCAGACCCACATCCTCGGTTCGCCCAGCGCGGCCCACCGCCACCAGCACCTTCTCGGCTTCTTTCTGTTGCGGCTTCCCGTTCGCATCCGTCCACGAGACCCGCACCCCGTCTGCGGTCTTCTCGATCTTCTCTACCTTCGCACCTGTATTGATCTCAATGCCGCGCTTCTTGAACACCCGCGCCAGCTCTTTTGAGATCTCCTCATCCTCCGGCGGCATCAGGCGCGGCAGAAATTCCAGAATCGTCACCTCCGCGTCATAGCTCCTGAAGATCGACGCGAACTCCACGCCCACCGCCCCCGCGCCAATCACGATCAGCGACTTCGGCACCTCCGGAATCGAAAGAATCTCGATATTCGTCAGAATCCGGTCATCCGGCTTCAGCCCGAAGATCATCTTCGCGTTCGATCCCGACGCCAGGATCACGTTCTTCGCCTTCAGCTCGCTCACCGCGCCATCGGCGCCCGTCAGGCTCAGCGTGTGTACCCCGTCCTTCGCCGGTCCCGTCAGCCGCGCGTATCCCGGCACCACCGTGACCTTGTTCTTCTTCATCAGGAACTCGAGGCCCTTCGTATGCTTGTTCACAATCTCCGTCTTGCGCTTCAGCACATTGGCCCAGTTGATCTGCGGAGCCGTCACGCCATCGATGCCGTACTCGGCCGCATGCTTCACGTGGTCCCAGATCTCGGCGTTGAAGAGCAGCGTCTTCGTCGGAATGCACCCGACATGCAGGCACGTCCCGCCGAGTACGTCAGCCGCCTCGATCAACGCCACCTTCAGCTTCAGCTGCCCCGCGCGAATCGCGGCAGTATATCCCGCCGGCCCGCTGCCGATAATCGCCACGTCATACACCATCGTCTCAGCCAAAACCTTCTCCATTTCCGGGCGCTCACAGATCAACGGCACTCGCCCCTGCCACCGTCCAGTCTAAAGGAGTCCGCACTGACCCTCCCCGTTACGCACCATCCGGCAAACTTGCCCCATCGCTCCCCTGTAAACTGGTCACTGCCGACCGACCCCTTCTCCATGCGCCTCATCCTTGCCTCAGCCTCGCCCCGCCGCCGCGAACTTCTCACCCAGGCCGGCTTCACCTTCGAGGTCCATCCCGCGCATATCCCTGAGGATCCGCTCCCCCACGAAGATCCCACCGCCTACGTCCTCCGCCTCGCCCGCGAAAAAGCGGAAGCAGTCTTCGCCGCGATCTCATCCAAAGGGCTGCCGCACCGCAGGTGCTCGGCGCAGACACCACCGTCACGCTCGACGCCCACATCCTCGGCAAGCCCGCCGATGCCGCCGACGCCGCACGCATGCTCCGTCTGCTCTCCGGACGCACCCATCGCGTCATCACCGGCGTCGCCGTCGTCACCGCCTCCGGCGCGCAGGTCGCCGCCGAAGTCACCACTGTCCGCTTCCTCACCCTCTCCGATCAGGAGATCGCCGCCTACATCGCCACCGGCGAGCCCATGGACAAGGCCGGCGCCTATGCCATCCAGGGCCGCGCCGCCCGCTGGATCCCCCGCATCGAAGGCTGCTACTTCAACGTCGTCGGCCTGCCCATCGCCCTCGTCTCCACCATGCTCCAGTCGCTTCCGGAATCCGACCTCTGATTGAACTTCGATTTCTCTGGCCCACCATCCTGCCCCTTGCTACAATCGCAGGCTCTGGAGGGGACATGAACGTTCAGGCCCTTCGTGCACACTTTCGCGGAGAAATCCTCACGCCCGGCTCATCTGGCTATGACGAATCCCGCAAAATCTGGAACGGCATGATCGATCGTAGGCCCGCAGCCATCGCCCGCTGTTCCGGACCGGAAGATGTGCAGGCGGCCGTCCGCTTCGCCGCCGATCAGGATATCTACCCCGCCATCCGCGCTGGAGGTCACAACGTCGCGGGCCTCGCCATGCTCGACGACGGCCTCGTCATCGATGTCAGCCCCATGAAAGCCATCCAGGTCGACCCCTCTGTCCGCCAGGCCGCTGCACAAACCGGCCTCACCTGGGCTGACTTCGATCGCGCAACCCATGCACATGCCCTCGCCACTACCGGCGGCCTCATCTCGGCCACCGGTATTGCCGGACTCACCCTCGGCGGCGGAGTCGGCTGGCTCATGGGCCGCTGTGGCCTCGTCTGCGACAACACACTCTCCTACGACATCGTCCTCGCCAACGGTGAACTCGCTCGCGCGACGACCGCTGAAAACCCTGACCTCTTCTGGGCGCTCAAGGGCGGCGGCGGTAATTTCGGGGTCGTTACGTCCATCAGCTATCGCCTGCATCCCATCGCTACCGTCATCTCTGGCATGCTTCTTTATCCGCTCACGCAAGCCCGCCAGGTGCTCAGGGCCTACTGCGACTTCGTGGGCGCGGGCCTGCCCGACGACCTCATCATCTACGCCTCCGTCTTCTCCGTTCCCGACGGGTCTCCTGTCATCGGGCTCATTCCCTGTTACTGCGGCAACGATCTCTCCGAGGGCGAGCATCTCCTTGATCCTCTTCGCACATTTGGCACTCCAGTCGCCGACATGATCGCCCGAATGCCGTATCCCGCGATGCAGCAGATGATCGATGCCGCCACTCCATTCGGTCGCCGCAGCTATTGGAAGAGCCGCTTCCTGCGGGATGACCTGCCCGGAGACGCCATCGATACCTTTGCGCGCTTTGCAGAAACCCGTCCTTCTCCATACACCTTTGCCATCCTGGAACACGCTCATGGCGCCGTAAGCCGCGTTGCTCCCGATGCCACCGCCTTCCCCAACCGCGGCGATTCTTTCGATCTCGTGCTTATCAGTTCGTGGATCGAACCGGCCGATGACGCACGCAACGTTGACTGGACTCGTAGCTTCTACACTGCGATGCAGCCTTGGTCTTCGGGCCCCGTCTATGTCAACGCGCTAGATCAGGACGATACTGCCCGCATCCCTGAAGCCTACGGGCACAACTACGCCCGCCTCTCCAAAATCAAGGCAACCTACGACCCCGGAAATCGCTTCCGCCGCAACCAGAACATTCAACCGCAGCCTTAATCGCCTCGGCTCTCATTCACAGACCCATCTGGCGATGCCACCTTAACCGATGTGCTTCCTCGCCCATCGGTTAAGGTGGAACTAGGGACTGTCCCTTGGCCAGTTCCTGATCGCTCACCTCCGCTCTGCGAACTACGAACTATGAACCTTGAGCTCACCCCATCCCCAGTCCTCGTAGGCAGCCCCGAACTCCTCCGTCTCATCGCGCCCGGCGCCACCGCCATCACCGGTGAATGGCTCGACCGCAAGCTCCAGTTCTTCCCCGCACACGCATCCAGTCACGAGTGGCTCGCTCTCGCCGGCGTCGATGTCGAAGCCGCGCCAGGTCCATCCACAATCCAGCTCCACATTAACGCCAACGGCGCATCCCGCGACCTCGCCCAGCCCGTCGCGATCGAGCCCGCGCACTACCGCACCGGCGTTCTCACCGTGCCGCCGAGATTCGTCAGCCCCGGCCCCGAAGAGCTCAAGCAGATCGAAGCCGACCGCGCGCTCAAGGAAAAAATCTTCTCCACCAGCACCGGCCTTCCCCTCTGGTCCGGCGACTTCCGCGCTCCCGTTCGCGCCCAGGCGACCGACAGCTTCGGCACCCGCCGCACCTTCAACGGCAAGCTCGCCTCCATCCACAAGGGCATGGACTTCCGCGCCGCCCCTCGGCACACCCGTCCGCGCCTCCAACTCCGGCACCATCGTCCTCGCGCGCCCGCTCTACTACGAAGGCAACTGCGTCGTCATCGATCACGGCCTCGGCCTCTACACCATCTCCATGCACTTCAGCCGCATTGAAGCCCGCGAAGGCGAGCACGTCTCCACCGGCGACCGCCTCGGCCTCAGCGGAGCCACTGGCCGCGTCACCGGACCCCACCTTCACTGGGCCGTTCGCTGGCAAAATACCTACCTCGACCCGGCCAGGCTCCTCCGCCTCAACCTGCCCAGTAAATCCTGATCGCGCAGTGCATCAAGGCTCGTGAAACCCGGTTTCCCAACGCATTGGTCCCCGCGAAAATGGGTGCCCCATTTGCGCGACGGGGTCCCCAGCGAGTGGTCTTTGCTCGCTGGGGTGGAGAAGCGCAGGTGGGAAAGCACGAATCCCACCCGACCGCTGCCCAACACTTCAATCAGCAAGAAAATGGTTCGAATTTCCGGACCTGGGAAAGCATGAATTCAAACATTCCCGCAAAAAGGAACGTCGCATCAATCACTGCGATGCCAAGAGGCGCGCGCAGCCTCAGTCCCCGCGGCCGCACGAAGACTGATCCTCCGCAACAGACCACCCTCGTTCCCGGGCCCGGCCCTCAGCGCCTTCCGCGCGCAGCTCCTTATACGCCCGGTGCACAAACGATCCCAGGTACCATCCGTCGATATATTTATACGGAGTCTCGCCCGTCGTGTAGTGCCCGCACGGCAGCACCTTCGCCTCGAAGTTCAGCCCCACGCGCTTGAACGCCTCCACCACCTGCAGCGAGTACTCCTTCGGAAACGTCAGGTCATAGTCCGCGTAAATCAGCCGGATCTTCTTCTCCGGCCCGCCCGCTTCCGCGCTCGCAAATCGCTCGTAGTAGTTCACCGGACTGATCGCACCCCACAGCGTCCGCAGCCTTTCCTGCGTCAGGCCGGCCTCTTCCACGCCCGCGCGAATATGCCGCGTGCTCTGCCCCGCCCACACCACGTCGCCAAACGCCGTCGACGCATGGTTGAACACATTCACGCGGATGCGCTTGTCATGCGCGCTCGCCAGGAACGCATAGCACGATCCCAGGCTCGTCCCCAGCACGCCGAAGTGCTCGTACCCCTGCTCCTCCAGCCAGTCAATGCAGCAGCGGATATCCACCACTGCCTGCCGGCACGCCGACATCGTCCGCCCGATATTCGCGCTCACCGCGTAGTCAGATCGCTCCAGCTCGCTCGGCCTGCGAATATCGTGATACGGCTTCGACAGCCTGAGCGCCGAAACCCCAAACCGGTTGAAGATCGCGCACAGCGCGTTATGGCTGAAGGCATCCGCATTCCACTGCGGCAGCACCACAATCGCCTGCTTCGGTCTCTTCGGGTCTTTGTGATCAGGGGCTGGATACCACCGCGCATTTACCAGATCGTTTTCCGGATACCGCGTCCGCTCCGGCGACGTGAATCGCAGAAACTGCGCCTTCTTCGTCAGGCCCTCTTCGGCCATCTCCCGAATCTCAGCGTCCTGCGCCAGCGTCTCCGGCCTTACATTCGTCGGGAACAGCATCGGATGCCGCTCTTCCAGCCTGAAATCCGTCGGCCGCTCGTAGCCGAAATACTTGTCGCTCTCCCGGATCAGCAGCTTATTGATGCGCACCATCGCCGCTTCGGCAGCCGCCGCGTCGCGCTCAACCTCCGGCCCCGGCACCGCATCGCCAAACCCATGCGCCTCAAGCCACGGAGCAATCCAGTCAAAGCCCCACTCCAGCGGCCGCACCACCCGATTCTCATCGCGCGTCGTCAGCCGCGTCTCCCACTCATACATCCAGCGCGCGTATCTCTTCTTCAACATTGATCTTGCTTCAAGTTTATCAGCGCGATTCGCGCGTCTCGTCGCGGTCAGCTACCATCTGAACTCAAGCTCATGGCCTTCACGCTCGAAAACGCAATTGTCGAACTTACCCGCGCGATTCCTGCGTTCGAACCTGACCCTGAATACAAAGCGGAAGGATTGGTATATCTCATCTTCAATGACTTCGCGCGTTTCATCTGCTCCGAGGCGGAGGTTCTGCAATACATCACCTCTGAAGAAGAGGCGTTTCGTTTAAGCAGTGTTCCAGCTTGCATGATGTTTTTGAAACGCGCTCTTCAAGAGGGCGATTCCGCGGTTCGTGACCTGGTCAATGAGTGTCTGGAGACTTTATCCCAGTGCCCGTGCCAGCAGCAGATCCGACAGTGGTTCGACGCCTGATGGCACCATGTGAACCCATTACATATCAATCAGCCGCAGCCGCGAAGGCAGGCTGCTCTGATGCAGAACACGGCCTATATGAATGCCGTCGCTTGTCACCCGATAAAAGACAACGTGCTTTCCATGCTCAAGCCGCTGCAAGCCCCGCATAAGCCTGTCACAGCGTCGTCCAAGTCCCGGCGACTCGGCGAGCCGCTCAAAGCACCGGATCATCTCGTCGAGATACTTTTCCGCCTGCGCCTCGCCCCACCGCTCAATCGTGTAATCGACAATGCCCTCAAGGTCAGCCCGGGCGTTCTCACTCAGAAAGTAGGCGCTCAAGCCGTGCGTTTCCTGCGCTTGGTCGCCGCGCCGCTGGCTCCGATCCGCTTCCGGAGCTCAGTCATCACCGCCGCGCCATCCAGCACCGGCCCTCGGAAACCCTCTGCCACTGCTCTCCGCAGCGCCTGAACTCTGGCCTTATCCTCTTCTTCCGATTGCTTCAGCTGCCGGATCGCCGCGCGGACCACTTCACTCGCGTTGTCGTACTCGCCGCTCTTCACTCGCTCTTCAACAAACGAATCCAGCTCTTCAGTCAGGCTCACGTTGCGGGTGGGCATCTCTCTCAACTCCTGAATCCCATGATACGCCATATGGCAAACTTTGCCATATTGGATTTCTCGTCCATTAGTCCCTGGTCCCTGGTCCCTAGTCCCTAGCCCCTCAGTTTCCTCAACCTTGCATACTCCGCCCCAAACCACCCCAGGCTCGCGAGAAAAATCAGCGCAATAATCCCCTGCGAGATCACGCAGTACAAGCACCACACCAGCAGATCGAACTCCTCGATAAACGTCAGCCGCAGCGCAAAGATCAGCGCAAAAATCGCCACTACAAGCAGCGTGAACCGCATCCGCATCATTGCCAGCACGCCGATCAACAGGTACCCCGCAATTCCGATCGCCGCCACCGGCACATGCCCAATCACGGCAAACGGACTATGATTCACAACTCCGCAATCCCAATGCTGATTGATCGAGCACGGCTCAGTCGCCGTCGAATAATGCACCTCGAGCGCCAGGCCTGAAACCACCGCGCCCGCTAAAGCCAGAACCGCAATCAAATACCGCATCATCGTCTCCTTGCCGCACTTTGCGCTTCAATGCCCGCAATAATCAGCTCCAGCCCGGCATTAAAGCGCCGATCAAATTTTGTGAACAGATAATTTCCCGCTTCAATCGCCAAAGGTGTCTTTTCCGCCTTCATTCTTCGCGAGCGATTCTCGACCTCATACATTTCATCCTTCTTGCCCTCCTGCGGAAACACCGCTTGCTCCTCGATCACGAAGCCCACGGCGTAGCTGTACACCGTCGACAGAATCACCGTCGCCTCATAACGTCGAAAAGCCCGCATCCCGCAACTTCCCTAGCGACTCCTCCATCGACTCATACAGCGTGGGATCGGTAAGCCGCGTGCCGCTGATCATCCGCGCACCATCCCGATACCCCAGCAGCATCCGCCGCACCGACCGCCCATACCAGCGCAGCCAAGCCTTCCCCTTGAGGTGCGCCTTGGCCTTCAAACGCACTGATTCATCCCGCATCACCGTTGTCGCCATCTCATCCAGCAAATCCTGCTTGTTCTTGAAATGCCAGTAGATTGCCGGCGCCTGCACGCCCAGCCTCTCAGCCAGGCGCCGCAGCGTCAGCGCCTCCAGGCCCACTTCGTCCAGCAGCTTCAGCGCGGTTGCAATCACGATCTTTCGGTCCAGGGCCACTTGCACTGTCTCCTTTAACCATGTTAAGGTACTTAACATTGTTAAGGACGCTTAACGTCGTTAAGGAGATTGCTCTCATGACCATGCCCCCAGACACCCACCGAACTTCCCGTTCTCATCGTCGGAAGCGGCCCCACCGGTCTCACGCTCGCCTGTGAGCTCGCTCGCCGCAACATCAGCGTCCGCATCATCGATAAAGCGCCCGAGTACTTCAATGGCTCCCGCGGCAAAGGTCTGCAGCCGCGCTCGCTCGAAGTGCTGGATGACCTCGGCATCATCGATCGCATCCTGGCCAACGGTCGATTTCATCTGCCTTTTCGTGCCTACGACGGCGCCACAATCCTCGGCGAGCGAGGACATGCACGAGGGCCTCAATCCCACACCCGGCATTCCCTACGCCTCTCCGCTCATCATTCCTCAGTTCCGCGTCGAAGAGATCCTGCGCGACTGCCTCGGGGCCCATGGGGTGCACGTCGAGCTCTCCACCGAGATCACCGCGATCGAGCAGAATGACGATTGCGTCATTGCCACCCTTCAGCATGGCGGCGCATCCGAGCGGGTTCACTGCCGATACCTCGTCGGCGCCGATGGCGGTCACAGCTTCGTCCGCAAATCACTCGATTTCTCCTTTGAAGGCGAAACATGGACCGACGAGCGCATGTACGTCGGCGACGTGATGCTCGACAATCTCGATCGGGACCACTGGCACTCCTGGCCAAATCATCCCGACGGCTGGGTCGCGCTCTGCCCGCTTCCTTCCACAGATGCCTTTCAATTTCAGGCGCAGATCCCGCCCGGTGCCGACGCTGAGCCATCCCTGCAAACCTTCCAGCGCATCCTCGACGACACGCACCGGCCGCACCGACCTTAAACTGCGCGGCGCAACCTGGCTATCTCTCTACCGTGCAAACGTCCGCATGGTTGACCGCTATCGACAGCGCCGCGTCTTCCTCGCCGGCGACGCCGCCCATGTGCATTCGCCCGCCGGTGGCCAGGGAATGAACACCGGCATACAAGACGCCTATAACCTCGGCTGGAAACTCGCCGCCGCTCTGCAACACGGCGCCGATTCGTTGCTTGCCACCTACGAAGAAGAGCGATTGCCCGTCGCCGCTTCGGTGCTCGGCATCAGTTCCCGCCTCCATCGCGGCATGTCCGCCCACGAAGCGCAAAGTCTCCGTCGCGATGCCGGCACATTGCAGCTTGGAATCAACTATCGCGGCGCTTCGCTCAGCCGTCATCACAGCGCTGTTTCAGCTGCATCTTCAGGCCGGCGATCGCGCGCCGGACTCCCCCGTCGTCGATCACGATGGCCGCACCCACCGCCTCTTCGATCTCTTCCGCGGCCCTCACTGGACCCTTCTGGGCCTCGGCGCATGCAATCGCGACGCATTCGATCGCACAGCCCGTCATTTCGCCGGCAGATCTCAGAGTCGTCTGCATCAGCGCGCAGACCTCTCGCCCGGCAGCGAGGCGTCTCTCCCCACTAATCTGATCGACAACCAGGGGCACGTCGCACAGTTCTACGGATCGGCAGACGCCCTCGTCCTTGTTCGCCCCGACGGCTACATCGCCTGCATCGCTGACCCCACCTCAACAGAGTTCATCGAGGAATATCTGCAACCACTCATCGGCCCCTCGTAAGCGCGCATATTTCTACCTCCTGCCTTACCATGGGGCAATGGACATGCCCGGCCTCGATCTCCGCCGCCTCGCCTTCTTCGGCGGAACCTTCGATCCGCCGCATCGCGGCCACCTCGCCATCGCGCGCGCCGCGCAGCGTGCCCTTGAGCTCGATGCCGTCCTCTTCGCGCCCGTTGGCGCGCAGCCGCTCAAGCCGCACGGCTCAACCGCCAGTTTTGACGATCGCGTCGCCATGACGCGCCTCGCTCTTGCGGGCGATCCCACTTTTCTGGTTTCGCTTGCCGACGCGCCATCGCCCACCGGCGCCCCAAACTACACCATCGACACTCTCTCCGCGATTCGCGCCGATCTTCCCTTCGACGCCGAACTCTACTGTCTCATGGGCGCCGACTCCTTCCTTGGTCTCCGGCGCTGGCATCGCGGAGCTGAAATCCCTTTCGTCGCCCCTCTCATCGTCGCCTCGCGTCCCGGCCAATCGCTCGATGACCTCGCCGCCATCCTCCCCGCCGGCCTCACCATCAGCGCCAATGTGGAGTCCGCCGGCGACGCGGCCCACGATCAACTGCGCATCTACACGCTCCGCAACACCACCGGCGTCACCACGCCCTTCTACCTGCTCCCGGAGCTCCACATCGAGATCACCGCCTCTGCCATTCGCACGCAAATCCGCTCCGGCGCCTCCGCCAGGCAGTCGGGCCAGAGCCAGCCCCTCTCCGGCGGAATTGAGCGCCTTCTCCCCGATGCAGTCGCCTCTTACATTGCCGCCCGTGGTCTCTACCGCTGACTCCCATTCCTGCCTGCTACCATGCTCCTTGGAGACCTTGATCCCCGCATGAGTACCTCCCAGGCGCACAAACAAACTCGCATCCTCGTCCAGGCCGCCGCGCAGGTCTGTGAAGACAAAAAGGGCGAAGACACCCGCATCCTCGAGCTCGACCCCGTCGACTCCGGTCTCGCCGACTTCTTCCTCATCACATCCGCTCTCAACGGGCGCCAGGCGCAAACCATCGCCGACGACATCGAGCACAAGCTCAAGCGCGAATTCAACGCGCTGCCCGCCTCCGTCGAAGGCCGACGCGAGGGCACCTGGATTCTTCTCGATTACGTCGACTTCGTCGTGCACGTCTTCCTCTCGGAACGGCGCGCCTTCTACGACATCGAGCGCCTCCGCAAGTCGGCCCGCCCTCTCACCCCCGCCGAATTCGACGCCGAGCTCAAAACCGCGCTCGCCGCCAAAACCCGCGCCGCGCGCAGCAAGCCCGCAAAGGCGACCGCTAAATCTGCTGCAAAGAAAACCGCTTCAAAGTCTGCTCCGGTTAAGTCAAAGCCGGCCGCGAAAAAGACCGCCGTAAAGAAGGCCGCAGCCAAAAAGCCTTCGCCCCGCAAGAAGGCCTGAAGAGGCTTGGCAAAGAGAGCGGGCAGCGGCCCATTCCCTGCATCCGGTCATCGCAATTCCTCATGGCAGCACAAAGGGCACCCCGCGGGGTGCCCTTTGTTGGTTTGCTTCGGTTAGGGGTTAGAACGTGAACTTCAAGTTCAGCTGCATCGAACGGGAATTCGCCATGAAGGACTTACCCGGCAGGTTGAACGCGGCGTTCGTCACAGTCTGGAAGTTCGTTGACGCTGTGTAGCCCGGCGAGTTGATGTTGTCGATCGTGCCCGGTATGTACTGGGCATGATTTAACACGTTGAAGGCTCCCGCGGCGAACTCGATCGAACGGGCTTCACCCAGGCTGAACCGTTTGATCGCCGTTGCATCGAGGTTGTTGATCGGATTGATCGGCAACGTGTTGCGGCTTGCCGTCGGCAGCGTGCCGGAACCCGCAGCAATGTATTCCGCGTTCGGGTTCTTCGCCACGTAGGCTACAAGGTCGGCATTGCACAGCAGCGTGCCGTAGGGGTCCGTTGTCGTTGTGCCGGCCGGGCAGGTGCTCGCCAGGTTCGGGTTGGCATACGATGTGACACCCGAGCCCGTTCCCTTCTGGCCCTTGGGGTTCACGATGGGGCGATCGATATAGGCTGCACTATCCCCATTCAGGTTTGAGTTGATGCCCGAGAGAGCCGTCGCGTACTCCGGCGACTCGTACGTGTAGATGGGTGCGATCTCCCAGTTGCCCACAATGTTCTTCATCATCCAGTTTCCGGTCTTGAAGAAGGGCAGGTCATAAACAGCCACCAGGCTAATGCGGTGTGTGCGGTCAAGAGCAGACCGACTGTAGTCCGCCGCCACGTCCTGGGAGTTCTGTGGGCGGCGCGGCGTGAGAACGGTCGCGAACACTTCCGCCGTCGCGTCGTCCATCGTTTTGCTGTAGGTGTACGCGAAGTTCAGCAGCAGTCCATGCTGGAACTGACGCTGCAGGCTTGCCGCCAGGCCGTTGTAGTTCGACGACGACTGCGGCTGGTACGACGTGATCGTGCTTGTGAAACCGGCTGTCTTGAACGCGGGCAGGACGTTCGAGAGGGCGCTGACCGCGCCCAGGTTATTGCGTCAGCCCTCCCAGCACACCGATCGCCGGCGCCGCCGAGATAGGTCTGCAGTTGGTTCTGCAGGAGTCACCTTCGGCTGCTTGTTCATCTGGATCTGCGTCGGCAGGTGAATGGCATGCGTACCGACGTAGCGAACTTCCGCCGTGTAGTTCTTGGCAAAAACGTGCTGCACACCCAGGGTCCAGTTTTCTGCATAAGGCACAGACTGGTTGGGCAGCCAGGCCGAGGTTGCTGCGCGCTGATCGGCGATCGGGTCGGGAAGGTCGCCAGCGAGCCATTACCCGCGGGAAGACCGCCACCTGCCAGGAAGTTCGGCGCGCCGATAGTCCGGGCAAAGCCCCCCGGTCCCGCCGGTGCAGACACTACCGGATCCGACGTCGTTGGTTGACGAGTACTGCGGCGGGAACGAGAGCAGCCCAAGGTTGTCGAACAGAACGTCGGCAGCGATGCCGAAACCGCCGCGGATCGAGGTGTTGGGGTCAGGCGCGTAGTTGATGCCCACGCGCGGATAGAAGTTCTTCTTCTGCGGCTGGGGCGAAGTGAACGAAATCAGCCCAGGCACGCTGGCCGCGATGTTGAGATTCTGCGCGCGCTCGCCAACGGGAACCGAAGTGAACTCGTAGCGCAGGCCCGCGTTCAGGGTCAGCTTCTCGGTGATGCGATATGTGTCGTTCGCAAATCCGTACAAGGCCGTCTGATCGCCGTAGTAGAAGAAGTTGCCCGTGGACCGCTCGCCGAAGTTAGTGGGGGCCAGATCGTGCAGGTACTCCGTCAGGCCAGTTCCACTCGTAGTCGCCGCGCACGCGCTGCGTAAAGCTCTGCGGCGCGATGAACTTGCGTCCGTCAAACCCGAACTTCCAGGTATGCTTGCCCTTCACCCAGCTCACGTTGTCCGTGAACTGATACATGTTCTGGATCGTTGATTGCGGCGCATTGCCATCCGGGCCGATAGTGATTCCAGCCATGTCCCACATCGTCAGGTTGGGGAACGAATCCAGACCGGGGAAGGCGAAACTGCCCGACGTATAGTCTTGGTAGAAGCGGTTGAACCCAAGCCGGGCTTCGTTGATGAGGTTGGGCGTGAAGTTGTGGAACTCGCTCAGCGCGACCAGTTGGAAGCGCTGTGGGAGCGGCTGGAAGAACGCCGGCAGGTAAGCGGCTGTATCGATGCCCGTCCACTTGTTGTAGATGTAGCGGCCGCGGAAGCTGTCCTTCGGGCTGATTGCCCAATCCGTCGATGCGGTCAGGTCCCATTGGTTGACATAGTTCGGCGCATTGACGAGATAGTTGCCCGAGGGGAATCGTCCGTCGCGCCGGTTGTACCGAAGTCGCCGGTAGCGGCATTTGAGGCGGTGTCGTTGTAGACGGTGAGGAACTGGCCGCCGCGTCGTCCTGGTCAAAGCATGCGTTGTCGTCCGCAGCGTCCACCTGGCTCGGCGAAGCCGGCATGTACTTGGTGAAATTCGCCCAGGTTGGTCTGGCTGAAGTTCAGTCCTGGATCAGCCAGAGCCGTGAGGCCGGCAGCCGTCGGCGTGCAGAGAAAGTATTGGCCGGCTTGGCCGGTCGTTTGCCGCTCGTAGTTCGCGAAGTAGAAGAGCTTGTCCTTCTTGATCGGACCGCCCACCTGCGCACCGTAACGGTTGTTGTCATACCGCGGATTCGGCTGCTTGCCGCCTTGAATCCGCATTTTCCGCATTCAGATTGCGGTTCTGGAAATACTCATACACTTCGCCGTGGATCTTGTTCGTGCCGCCGCGAACCGTGGTGTTGAACTGGCCGCCAGAAGAGTGGCCGAACTCGGGCGAGAACTGCGTCGTGATCACAGAGAATTCGCCGACAGCGTCATTCGGAACGTAGATGAGCGGACCGGTGACACCTTTGTTGTTGTTGTCGATACCTTCAATCGTGTAGTTATCATCACGCGGACGGAGTCCGGCGACCGAGGGGCCCTGGCCAATACCAACCGCGCCGCTCGATGCCACGCCCGGCACAAGCAGCGAAAGATTCAGAACACCCAGCCCTGTGCCCGCCGTCGGCAGCATCTTCAGCTCTTCCGAAGAGAATGTCGTCTGCAACTGGGTCGTTGTCGTGTCAATCAGAGCGCTCGCATCCGCCGATACCTCAACGCTGGTCGAGGCCGACGCCACAGGAAGGGTCAAATGCGCCGTCCCGGTGCTGTTGAGCTGCACCGTAAAGCCCTTCACCGTGTATGCGCCAAATCCCGTCGCTGTGCCGGTCAGATCGTAGCTGCCCGCCAGCAGGTTCGAAAAGCGGAAGTCGCCATCCTTGTCCGGCCACTACGCTCGCCGTTACGCCGGTGGCTTCGTTGGTCGCCTTTACGGTTGCACCGCTGATCGCGGCTCCGCTGTGGTCCACTACGATACCCACGATATCGCCGCCGGTCGCCTGCGCCGCCGCCGGACGCGATCCGGCAAACAAGGCAACCATCCCTACGATTATCGTCAGCACTACTGACTGAAAACGAGTAACTCGCATTCAACTCCTCCAGTTTTGGGGAATCGGAAGACCCGCCAGGGGAGCACTCCTCGATCCACGTTTTTCTGTTCGCTGTGTTGCAGCCCGCTCTCGCAGAACGCCGACACACAATGACAAGCGCAAGAATCTAGCAAAACCTGTTGTTCCAAGTAGGACTCTCAGTCTCAATCGCGATCTATCCGCATATCAACACTTCGAATCCATGCACAGGGGAGCTGATTGCGTCTTACGTTGCATGAGGAGGACCAAACCAGAGGGGAACTATGAAATTAATTCTCCGTTGATAATACGACCTTTACTTTCGTCATAGCCCTTCCGTCACAGGTCGGCAATATGAAAACTTGTATGGTCCGGCAAAAGCCTTCCAAATTCGGGTAGTAACCATGGCCAATGGGGTACCATGGTCACGTGAGAAGGCGCGCGCTCTTCCGTCACCCGGGTTTTCTGCCCCTTGCTGACTCACGCAGCCGCCGCATCGAAGTAGGTTTTTTGCTCTGTCACGCAAAGCGGGGAGCCCACAGGCTCCCCGCTTCGTCGCCGCTCAACCCGGAATCCGCCGTTCAGAAGACAAATTTGACGGCGAATTGTCCGAACCGCCGCTCATCGTTTGCGCCGCCGTTGTTCCCGATCCCGCCTTTTGAACCCACAATCTGCGGGAAAACATTCCCGTTCGCATCCACGATGGAGTTGCTCGATACATCATTCAGCGCCTCCTGCAGGAAAAGGTTGTGGTGGTTGAAAATGTTGAAGCCCTCGGCGCGGAACTCCAGCCTCATACTTTCATGGATCGGGAACGACTTGCTGACCTGCATGTCCAGGTTCCAGTAACCCGGCCCGCGAAACGAGTTCCGGGCAGCCATGTTCGTTGGCCACGGTCCCCAGTCCGATATGCCGCCTGGATAGCCGGGGTCCGGCGTAGTTGGATCATCCGGGTTTGGCGGAAAGAGAGTCGGATTGCTCCACGAGTTAGCAGCGGGCAATTGCCCGATCGTGTAAAGATTTGCTCCGCCGCCGTCCACTCCGCCCGGAATCGACTTGAAGGTGTGCTGCGCAACCGAGCCGACGGGTGTGTACCGCGGAACGTTGTACCCCGAATAATTATTGGTGAAGTCAAAATACGAGAACGGCGTCCCCGTGTGCACCTGATAGATGCCCGCCACCTGCCAGCCTCCGAGCACCTGGCCCTTGAGATTCCTCTGATTCTTGAAGAAAGGCGTGTCGTAGATCGGTGCCAGCACCAACCGGTGCCGCACATCAAGGTCGCCGTTTCCGTGATCGAGAGACGGGTTGAACGGATCCGTATACCCCAAATTGAACGCGTTGTTCGTTTCCGAGAAAGTCGTACTCAAATTGTCCGTTGCATGCGACAACGTGTAATTCATCACAACACTCAGCCCGCTGTGATGCAGATTATCCGATTGAAACTGCACGTTCCCGCCGTTGTAGAAGGAGTCGCCCTCGGATCCACGGTTGTTTACGTTGGAGTACTGTGGATTGAGCCGTGTCAATCCATAGAATCCGGTTATCGGGTCGATATTCTGATCGCCTAGCTCAACGTTCCCGGCCCCCAACCCGTTGTAGTTCTTGATGTCATACAAATGGATGCCCCGAGCGCCCATGTACTGAAATGAAATGAATGTGCTGGGCGTAATCTGGCGCTCCACCGCCATGCTGTAGAACTGCGTCTGCGCCGTCCTGATGTTTTGGTCTACCTGCCGCAGACTGGTCGGCGGCAAGGGAACGCTTCCTGACGCACCTCCCAGCGGTCCGGCATTCGAGTTCGTCACCGCGACGTTGTTCACCACGATCACCGCGTAATTCGGCGGGTTCTGGATCACGTTGAATGTGACGTTGCCGAAGTTCCGCTCGTATGAAATCCCGTATCCACCGCGAATCGAAGTTCGGCCATTGCCGAAGACGTCGTACGCGAATCCCACACGAGGGCCAACGGTGCCGTACGAGGGGTTCCACAGCCCGCCGATCGGGCTCTCCGGCACCGTGTACACCTGCCCGGTCCTCATACGTTCCGCAATCGTGCTGCCGGGTCCGTAGTAGAAATTCGAATCGAGGTTCGGATTGTTGTTGTGCTGCACGCCGTAATACTCATAGCGCACACCATAGTTCGCAGTGAAGCGTGGCGTCAGCTTGAACGAGTCCTGCCAATAGGCCGCCCACTCCTTGTATCTCAGACTGCGGGCGAAGCTTGGCTGGCTGGCAGGCAAATTGATCGAGCAATCTGGCGTCGTTGCCAAATCACCCGTGTAGGGATTTCTGACGCACGGCAAAGCTCCCTTCGGATCGACCGCCCCGATAAACTGAAACAGATCTCCGTTGTACAGGTTTTGCAATCCCTGCGCGCGACCGTTCCCCAACTGCTGGCCTGCCTGCGCGTACGCGCCATACGCAACGTTATCCTGGATATACATAAGTTGTGCGCCGAACTGCATCGAGTGTTTGCCTCGCTGCCAGTTCAGATCCTGGTTGATCTGTGATTGATTCTGCGGACCGCCAAACGGTAAGCCGCCGTTGGCCGGATTCGTGTTAAAGAACCCCGGCAGTTGAATCGGAATGCCCGTTCCCGGGATCGCTGCATTCACCGACACAAACAGCGTCGGTACGGCCGAAAGGCTCGTATCGTACGACTGGAACGTGTTAAACCGGCTGAAGCTGAGCTTCGTAGCTGACACGAGTGAAGGCGAGAACTGGTGCGACAGGCTGAACAGGTATGCCTGGTTTTTCCCCGTCTGCCCCACGTTGTATTGCGCGTACGGCGACACAAAAACGCTCCCCGGCGTATCGACTTCGCTGTAATAAACGAACCTCGCGAACATCTGCGTCCTGTCGCCCATGTTGTAGTCCACGCGGCCCACAATGTTGTAGGTATTCTGCGGCACTCCGCCGCCTGCGTTCTGCGGGCCCTGGAATGCCACCGCGTCAAAGGTCGGCGTCGCGGGATTCAGGCCCGCCGGAACCGCATCACCATACACCTCCGCCGCCGTGTATCTCTGCGCAACATTGAAGGTGTTATTCCCCGCGTATGCGCCGAAAAAGTCCTGAATATTCGGCGCAGCTACCGCGAGAAATGCGGGATCCGGCACGCCTGCCGTCAGATTCGCGCTGCTGCGCACGCGAACCCACTCCGCACCGCCGAATCCAAAGAGCTTGTCCTTCAGCACCGGGCCGCCCAGCGTAAACCCAAACTGGTTGAATGTGAACGTGCCTTTCGGTATGCCCAGTTGGTTGTTCGTCTCCGTGTTCGAGGTGTACGCAGAGAGCCGGTTAATCTCATACGCACTTCCGTGTACCGAGTTGGTCCCGGCCTTCGTCGTCACGTTCACCACACCGCCCGAGGCACGTCCGAATTGCGGCTCGAAGTTGCTCGTCGTCACGCGATATTCCTGAACAGAAGGAAGCGGGACCGACGTCCCGATCCCGTCGGTGAATACCTGAATGTTCTCAACGCCGTCCAGCAGAATCTCCGTTCCGCTCGACCGCTGCCCGTTGATATTGAACCCTACGCCGCGTGTCGACGCATTCTGGAAATTCGTATTCGTCATTCCCGTCGAACTCCCCGAGTTCGCCGCATCGCCATTCGAGACATTGCCGGAAAGCGCTACAAAATCGTACGGGTTTCCTGTCAGCGTCGGCAGGTTCGTCAGTTGCTGCGAATTCACAACCTGCGACAACTCCTGCGTCTGCGTGTTCACCTGGGCTCCGCCTTGGGCGATAACCTGAACCTCGGTCACGTTCGTGCTTACCGACAGTTTCGCCGCGAGCGTCACTTTTCCCCCGACCGTCACCTCCGCGCGAGAAACAAACGGCTTGAATCCCGATGCGCTCACCGTCACTTCGTACGTGGCCGGCGCAAGACCCGTTATCAGGAACAGGCCATCCGACAACGTTGTCGCCGTGCGTTCCGCATTCGTTCCCACGTTTTTCACAGAGATAGTGGCGTTTGGTATGACTGCGCCGGATTGGTCGGCAACCGTACCCGAAATCTGGCCGGATTCCACCTGCGCCGATGCGACACCGACGCAGACGAGCACTACGGCAAGCGTCCACACAAGACCCTGCCAGCCAGCTCGTGGGTTTGAGAGAGATTCGCCCAGCCATCGGGCCGGCGTCACGACGTGTCCTGTAGAAATCTGGGTATGCAGCATTGACTCCTCCAGAGGCGGAGGGCGCCTGAACTACACCGTCCGCTACGTTCGGCTACGTTCCGCTACGTTCGGATACCGGACTCACTGAAATGCTCATATCCATGGACCCCTTTTTGCCAGACCCTCTTGCTCTGGCCGAAACAAGCACCTCAATGAAGGGTTCCAGCGATCGTCGTCTCGTCGCCGGAATAACCAGGATCGAAGGAAGCTGCGACCCAACGGCTATCTGCCGGGAAGCCTCTTCATCGAATTTTCTTCGCTTGCTGGGTTTGCTTGCTGGGACCGAAGTTGAGTACTGGGTTGGATCGGGCGGCTCTACGGTCCAGAAAAGGGAACACCTATCAAATCGGCCTCACGCCGGAAGTACACACCCGCGAAGACCTGCCGGCCCAACAATCACCATCGCAGTATAGATGCAATTCTCTTGCCAGATGGTGTCTCCCTCTGCGCAGAACTTCTCGCTCTGATTGGAAGTCAGTTAAGATTCGTGGCGCTCGCCTTCCGCATTCCGGCCCCCCGCAACCCATACACAATTCCGTAGGAATGCCGCTTTTCTCCCACCTTTGAGATACGAACCCTCTCGTCCTCCCCTGTCCCGTCCATCTTCCGCTTTACCATCTCTCCATGCACTTCACTCTGGCGCACATCGGTTCAAAGCCCGGCTCAAAAGACGCCTTTGACACTCTGAGCGCCCTCTACCTTCAGCGCTGCGCCATCCTCGCCAAAACCGCATCCCAGTCCTTCAAGACCGAGGCCGCCTTTCTCCAGTGGCTCGACCGGCAACACTCCCGGACGCCGGCCATCCCCGTTCTCCTCGATAGCCGCGGCCGCCAGCTCACCTCTGAAGCCTTCGCCGCCTGGCTTGGCGATCGCCGCGATCAGGGCGCGCAGCACATCGTCTTCGCCATCGGCCCGGCCGACGGCTGGTCACCCGCAGCCCACTCCCGCGCCACCCTGCTGCTCTCTCTCGGAAGCTTCACCCTCGCTCACGCTCTCGCGCGCCTCGTCCTCGCCGAGCAGCTCTACCGCGCATGCACCATCCTCACCGGCCACCCCTACCACACGGGCCACTCCTGACCCCTGATCCCTGATCCCCGATCTCTGATCCCTGTCGGGGTCCCCGGCGACAGGTCCTCGTCGCTGGGGTGACTAGTACTCAATCCCCCGCTGCGCCAGAATGCCCTTCTGATACGCATGTTTCACCTCGCGCATCTCCGTCACCGTGTCGGCCATCTCCACAAGCAGCGGATGCGCATTCCTCCCCGTCAAAATCACGTGCACCATCTCCGGACGCTGCTTCAGCGTCTCCGCCACCTTCTCTGCATCTCAGCATCCCGTAGCCGATCGCGTAATTGATCTCGTCAAGGATCACCAGGTCCCATTCCCCCGAGAGAATCGCCTCCTGCGCCTCGGCCCAGGCCGCTTCCACCATCCGGATATCCTCCGGGTCCGTCTCCGCCCCGCCCACCTTCACAAATCCGCGCCCCATCTGCTTCAGCACAAAGTTTTCGCCGAAGGGCTGCACCCCATCCAGCTCGCCGTAATGCCATGAGCCCTTCAGAAACTGAAGCATCAGCACGCGCATCCCATTGCCCACCGCGCGCAACGCCGTTCCCAGCGCCGCCGTCGTTTTGCCCTTGCCCGGTCCGGTATTGATGATGAGCAGCCCGCTCCTCGCATCCGCCATGATGCCTCTTTCTTCCTCCACTCATCATCCCACGCACTTCCTGTTCCCTGACCCCCGGTTCCCTGTTCTTGACCCTCTGCCCCGGACCCCGGCAACGCTCGGGAACTGAGTAAGTTGTCTTTGCTTGCTGGGGTGAGTAAAGCGGTAAGATGGTTGCCATCATGGAAGCAACCCCGGCCTTGGATACCCTTCGCAAGAACCCGCAGGCGCGTCTCGCACTCGCAATTGCCGCTGGTGTCTTCGGCGGCCTCCTTCTCTATCGCGTTTTCATCTGGGTCCACGAGTGGTGGGAAGACGGAGACGCCGATCCGTACAAACCGGCTATTCGCGCTCTACTGATGGCAGTAGTGCTGGTCGCCGCTTTCCGCTGGCTCAGACGCCGAGCACGCCGGATCCGCGAGTCCGAAAAATCAGCGCAGAGCTGCAATAAACTCTCCAAGCTGGAATTCCTTTTCTCTACCCAAGAGGGCGCCCGGGAGCTCGACAAGATCACCCTAAACCTCAAGAACCGCGCTGCCGCTGCCGAGCTCACAATCGCAAACTCCCTTCTCGTATACGCAGGCCGAAGCGCCGCTACACTTAGAAACACCCTCAAAGAGGCCAAAATCCTCCTCGCAAGTAGTGAGATTACAAGCGACGACTCGAAAATCAGGTGCGTATTTGACCAGGTTTTCGCCGAGACAGCCGCGCTGCATTTCTGGGCTGTGATGAGCCGGTTCTGGGATGAGGACGAGATGGACTTCTGGGTCGCGGAGGACTCTCGGGACGCTGCATACTTGGAAGCTCTCAGAGAGGCTCTCGAATTCGCCGACGGCACAATCAGCGGAATCTCCCCGGAAATACCAAAGAACTACCTTACCCAACGCGTAGTCTCGTATTCAGACAAATCTGACGGAACGACTTCGACAGGAGAGAAATTCGTCAACTACGTTCTCCGGTGGCTTCTTCCCGGCAAAGACCCGCTTCTGAGTCTCTCCACGCCATTTCTCAGCGGTCCTTGTATGGTCACCGCCGGAAGCCTGAACCCAGATGAGCTAGATGCATTTTGCCGGCTGGCCCACGCACGGGCCTGATCGCCTTAGGTTACCCTCCCCCCCGCTGCCTATAGGGGTCCGCGGCGCTGGGGTTGACCGTCCCCTGCTCCATATACAATGGCAAGCAGCCTATGTCCTGGTTCAAGCGCGAAAACGGTGAGTTCGAGGCCCCTGATAATGACGAGGAAAAACGTGTACGCACTGAGGGCCTCTGGATCAAGTGCCCCGGCTGCCGTCAGACCATCTGGAAGGCCGACCTCGAGGCCAGCCTGAACGTCTGCCCCAAGTGCCAACACCATTTCAAAATCGGTGCCCGTGCCCGCCTCGATCTGCTTCTCGAGCCCGGCTATCAGCTCGTCGATGGCGGCCTTCGCTCCACTGATCCGCTCAACTTCGTCGACGTCAAGCCCTACAAGCAGCGTCTCCACAAGGCTCAGCAGGATACCGGCCTCGACGACGCCATTCTCAACGCCATCGGCTCCATTGGGCCGCACCCGGTTGTCGTCAGTGCCATGGAGTACAGCTTCATCGGCGGCTCCATGGGCGCCGTCGTCGGAGAAACAATCGCCCGCGCCGTCGATCGGGCCCGCGCTTCCCGCCAGCCGCTCGTCGTCGTCGCCGCATCCGGCGGAGCTCGCATGATGGAAGGCGTCGTCTCCCTCATGCAGATGGCCAAAATCTCCACCGCTCTCGCGCAGCTCGACGAAGCCCGCATCCCCTACATCTGCGTTCTCACCGATCCCACCACCGGCGGCGTCACCGCCAGCTTCGCCATGCTGGGCGACCTCAACATCGCCGAGCCCGGCGCCCTCATCGGCTTCGCCGGCCCCCGCGTCATCGAGCAGACCATCCGCCAGAAGCTCCCCGAGGGCTTCCAGCGCTCTGAGTTTTTGTTGGAAAAGGGATTCCTCGACGCCGTCGTCCATCGCCGCGACATCAAGTCCTACCTCATCCGTGCTTTGGATTTTCTGCAGGCACCCGCTGCCGCACCCGCCGCCGAAACTGCCTGCTGATCCACAAATCAGCGCGAAATATTGGCCCCAACGGCTAGTTCATGTCCTCGGGAGAAGATCCTCGCAGCCACACGATGGCCGCGGTCACTTTGCCCGGCTCGCACATCCGGGCTCCGGTCCGAATAGACGGCGCGCAGCGTGTCGTCGCGCCGACCACAGCCCGCCACAGTGCTATAACTCAGGAAAGCCGACTCTCTTAATCAGATTCTCGAGCCGTGGATCCTCCCGCAGCGGATCAAGACACGGATCGATCCTCAGATACGTCAGCCCCTTGTCGCGACTGTTAAACGATCGCTCCAGCCAGGCGAAAGCACTATTCCTGTCGCCTAGACCGGCGTAGATCAGTGCGATCTCATACCCGCCGATCCCGGACTTCTCGATCTCCACTTTCAAATGCTCGATCGCCGCCTGCGCGTCACTCACACGGCCCTGCCGCGCATACACGTTGCCCAAATGCCCCGTCGCGTGCGGCCCCTCAAGGTCGCGGAACTTTTGCGCCGCTTCGCCGTACATGCCCCTCTCTGCGTAAAGATCGCCGAGAACGAAGTTGAACTCCTTCGGAGAATGGGGCAAGAAGGAGGCGCGCTGCAGATCACCCAGGGCCGAGTCATAGTGCCGGGCAAAGTACTTGATATATGCGCGATCCATGTATGCATGCGCTGAAACCGGATCCAGCTTCAAGGCAATATCAGCATGCTCCATCGCCTCGCGTGCTCGGCCCACGCGAATCAGGTAGTAGGCATATGACCAATGCGCGCTCGTCGAGTTGGGGTTCGTCTCTACCGCGCGCCGCAGCTCGTTCTGGCACGTCTCCCAGTCCCAGTCATGATCGAGGGCTGCAAATGCCAGCTGCAGATGCGGTTCGGGCCGCGAGTCGTCAATCTCAATCGCCTTCAGTGCCTCTTCTTTTTGCCTCGCGAATGCTTCGGCATATGGCATACGGCCCGATTCGCCTGCCCATCCGTATGCATCGGCCAGCGCGGAGTGAGCAGAACCGAATTTCGGATCCCGTTCGACCGCACGCTTGAAGAAGTCGATGGCGTTCTGGGGTGTTACTCCATTAAACTCCTGCATGCCCCGCATGTAGAGTTCCATCGCCTCCGGTTCCACTTGTTGCGTACGATTCAAGCGGGCGTGCTCGGCCGGAGTGACTTCGGCATCGATTTGATCAGTGATTGTTCGCGCCACTTCCGCCTGCAACTGAAGCGCGTCCGTCATGTTGCGGTCATAGCTCTCCGCCCACATGTGCCGATCGCTTCGCGCATCAATCAGCTGCGCGGTGATGCGCACGTGATTTCCCTGCCGCTCCACCGACCCTTCCACAACGGCATCTACAGAAAGCTCCCGCGCAATCTCCGGAACTGTCTTCTCCGTTCCCTTGTACGTCATCGCCGAAGTGCGCGAGATGATGCGCAACGAAGAGACCTGGCCAAGCTCCGCAATCAGGCTTTCGGTCATCCCATCCGCAAAAAAGTCTTCTTTGGGGTCACCCGAATAGTTCGCCAGCGGCAGCACCGCGATCGACCGGATCGGGCCGCTCGCTTTGGGCCTTCGCCATGAGAGAAACGCGGCAACAACAACCGCCGCGACTACCACTCCAGCCACAAGCGCAATGACGTCGCGCCAGGTCCACAATCTGCCGCGCCCCATCCCGGACCGTTTCGGCGCCTTTGGAGCCCGCGATTCCGTTTTCGCCTCGGCCGGCGTGTCGAACGAGAACTGCGGAACATACGATCCGGACGGAAGATCGATCCGGACCAGCGGCGCGGCATCGAGACTTCGATAATATTGCGCGAGCCGGCGCCGAACCTCAGAAGCCTTCACCCGCACAACGGCGTCGTTCGCCGTGTCGTAGTCCACGGGGCGTCTAAACATCTCCACGCCCAGCATGCGTTCGCGCAGATTATCGTAGCGGCCCGCAAGTGCGTGCTCCACTACAAGCTGCAGAAAGTCCTGCGCCCGTTTGCCGCCTTTGAAAGCGTCACTCGCGAAAATGTTCTGAAGTTCGCGGTGGACCAGTGCCGCACGGTCAGCGTCCGATAGATTCGGCTTCCATTCGCCCGGCATGGGGTGCACCTCGGAACATTGCCGTGAGTGTAACAGAGCGCTAACACGGTTGTTCCGGCATACCGCTGCCTGCGCTCGCGTATCTCTTGCATGCGCTCAAATTGTTGCCAGAAACGGACAAACGGCCACCAAACAGTTTGTAACGTTGCAATCGATCCTCCTCCGGCCCCCGTTAAGTCAGCCTTCCCTGAGCACCCGGACCCGCCGGGCTCGTTTCGGCGCTGGATCAGTAACATACTGTCTTCCTGAACCCCCGCAGCTCGGCCTCCCTCACTCCAGACCGGCGGAAAAACGCCGCCGTTTCTTCATGCCGGCGCGCGTAACTCCTTCAGATCGGCGCGCAACAGTGGCGGCAAACAGTTTGTTGCGCTCTGGAACTGTTTAGTACATTCCCTCAATCCGGATCCTTCCATAGCCTTAGGAGCAATTCGCCGGGAACTCATTTCACCGCGATTGGCAAGTCCACAACTTGGGAAAGCAAATCTGGGGTCCACGATTCCTGCTCACCAATGGAGATGTTTATGCACCGATTCCGTGAAGATATCCGGTTCCCGGCACTCACCAGTGACGGAGACTCTCTCAGCGGCAAAGATCTGAATTATTTCTCTCGAGAATCTTCGACAGAACTTCGTCAATTCGCCCTCCAGCCCATCGTGGGCCTCGCGCGTCAGCAATTCGGCAGCGAGGCGCTGTTCCGCGCGGGCTGGGAAGATATTTTCAGCGGAGACCCCAGCGCCGCTTCACGGATCATGCTCGACAACTGGTTCCTCTACGGACTCGATGAAATGATCGGCGGGCGACCCGTATTCCTCAATTGCACCCGCGAGACTCTTACCAGCGGCTATCTCTCACTCCTGCCACGCTCAGCAGTTCTCGAGATCCTCGAATCGGTCGCCCCGGACGATGAAGTCATCTGCGCCTGCTGGGCTTTGAAAGCGGCTGGCTTTCGTTTCGCACTTGATGACTTCGAATCCTCTGAAAACATGCAGAAATTCCTCGACCTAGCCGACTTCATCAAGGTCGATTTTCGTCAATCCGGGTGTAGAGAGCGTGCCCACATGCTCAACAGCCTGAAACTCACAGGGGCCACGCTCATCGCGGAAAAAATCGAATCCGAAGAGGAATTCCTCCAGGCCCTCGAAGAGGGTTTCACACTCTTCCAGGGTTATTGGACCGCCGAGCAAACCCACTATGCAAATCAGGGAGAGCCGCTGGATCTGATCACATGCCTGTGTATTCTTGAAGCTCTCGAGGAGCCCGGTTTCGACGTTGATGCGCTCGCGGCTCTCGTCAGCCTGGAGTCCAGCGTCGAGTGCCGGCTGCTGCGTCGGGCAAATTGGGCCAGCCACCCTGGAGCGGTCATCGACCTCACCCGCGATGCGCTCGAACTGGTCGGCAAGGAGGATCTTCGGAAAATTGTCGCGCTGGCGATGAACGCGGCGTCAGAACTGGATACGGCGTCTAGGCCGACATATTCCCGATCGGCCACAATGCGCTACGGTACCGATGTTCTAGCTCGATGGATGGAGACAGGTGCCCACATACCGTGGTGGTATCAGCCCAGTCGCCGTATCATCCACTAGCTGTGGTTTCGACACCGTAGCCTCACGGCCTCTTCTTGCTGTGCATCAACGAGCCCTGCTCTGCGGCCACCACCCACGCCGCGCTCGCAATCGCCCAACTGATCCAGAACGCCGTCCAGCCCAGGCGCATCTTCGGCGTAGTCACAATCGCCGGCCCCCAGCACAGCAGCGTGAACAGGCTGATCATCACCGCCTCGGCCGTTGCCGCCACCCGCGGCCAGATCCTCAGCAGGACACCCAGCCCGCACGCAATCTGGCCGACGCCTGTCACGTAACTCCAGATCACCCGCGCCGGCATCCACGCCGGCACCAGGTCATACGTCGGCTTTACATAGATCAGGTGCGACAACCCGATCGGCAGCAGCGATACGCCAAAGAGCACAATCGCCCACTTCACCCCGCGCGCGCCCGTCAGCGGCCCCCAATCCAATGCGCCAAACGTCGCAAACAGCACCCATCCCCCGGCCAGCAGCACCGTCAGTTCCCCCAGCCCCAGCCACACCGCTTCCATTCCCGGAACAACCACCACCGCGGGAACCTTCAGCAGCGCCCATACCGCCAGGTAAACAACAAGCACGCGCACCGCCCACGTCACCGTTGCCGCAAACAGCAATCCTGCTCCGCACGCCAGCATCAGCACGCCTGATCCATAGGCCAGCGCAGTCCGCCCCGGCACCCACGGCGCCACCGGCTGCCACACCATTGCAAAGTCGCCATACACAAGCGCCAGCACGCCCAGTCCCGCCATGCCCAGGGCAAACAGAAGGCGCTCAAAACCAGGGCGCGTATCCGCCGCGGCCCGCGTCTCCACTGCTTCATGCCACTGCACAACATTCGTCTTCATCGCAGGCGATCCTGCGCCGCCCGCTCACCCCAGTCAACGAATGTGATTCCAGCCGGAGCTTCAGCGTTCCCAGCAGGAAAAACAAGGGGCGCCCGCCATCACGCGAACGCCCCCTGTATCTTTTCACTGCCGCTATCGATCTTGCCTGGTCTTTTCTCTTCCCGCCTCCACTCTCAGAAGAAGAACTTTCCCGCCAGTTGCACGCTTCGCCCCGGAGAAGGATCGCCATTCGGATCGGCGCTGTGGATCACGTTGGATACCCGGCCGAAAAGCGAGCTGCTGAAAATGCCGCTCGGCGGCTCGAAGTTCGCGTGGTTGAACGCATTGAAGCCCTCCAGGCGCAGTTGCACATAGCGCCGGCCGTCACCCGACAGAAGGATGTTCTTGGTGATGCTCAGATTCGTGTAGTTGAATCCCGGCCCGCGAAAGAAGTTCCTCGTCGTGTTGCCGAACGTCCCCAGCGCCTCCTCTGAAAACGGCGTCGTATCAAAGTAGGTGTGCGACGTGGTATCTCTCGGGTTAAAACGACTGATGTCGAAGCTCGATGTGTTGGGATTGTCCGGGCATCCGAAGAAACTGTACGCATCGCACCACAACGATCTCTGGGTTCCCATGCTCACCGCCACAGGAAATCCCGCCTGCACCGCCGTCATGCCGCTTAATCCCCAGCCCGCAACCAGAGCGCGCAGCAGCGCGTTGCTCTTCGCCTTGCCGAAGGTCGGCACCGAATACACATACGACGCCACCAGCCTGTGCCGCGCGTCAAAGTCCGATGAGCCATAGTTCAGAGACTGATAGCCCTGCACGTAGTTCCGCACACGGCCAGCGCTGCCGTAGCCTGAGTCGCCGCCCGTCACGCTCTCGTACCCCGAGCCGTCATCGAGGGCGTGGCTATAGGTGTAACCGAGAGTGAACTGCAACCCATGCGTTGGAGCCTTGATCACACTGGCCTGCAGGGAGTTGTAATTCGAATGGCCTTCCGTATTCTGCGCGCCGATTGAGAGGTACCAGGGGAGCCCATTAGGAAGCCCGGGAATTGCGCCGCCCCCAGTGCCCGGTACGATGGCCGGCTGTGCCGTGTACTGCGGAAAGTTGAGATGAACCTGCGCGGGACTCTGCGAGCAATCCGGGTTGGCAAGGCAGGCATCATGACCCGCGGGGGTAATCGGATCGCCCTCGTACCACGACGCCAGTCTATGGCTCACGGATCCCACATAGCCGACCTGCACGATAATATTGGCGCCCACCGCCCGCTGCACATTGAGGTTGTAGTTGTACGTGTAGGGAACGCTGTAGTCCCTGCTGAACGCCGAGAGCGAGAGCGCGTTATAGAGGGTCCAGTCCACCGCGCCTCCCGGCGCCGGCGGCGTAAACGGGAAGGGATTGGTTTGCGACCCGTTGCCGGCGACATCGGCAAATGGATTGGCGAAGCCGGGGCTTCCGCCGAAAGACGATGCGCCGAGCGAGGTGTAAAAGACGGGCGGATCCGTCAGGTTCTGCAGCGACTGCTCTTCCTGATCGCGGTTATAGTAGATGCCGAAACCGCCGCGGATGGAAAGCGAATGAGAACCCGCCGCGCCAATAAGCTTCTCCGGCCCCTCGGCGGGCGACCACGCAAAGCCGATCCTGGGCCCGAAGCGGTTATAGTGGGTCACCGGCCCGCCCGCCTCGTTGCACCCCGGATCGCCCTTCCACGACATGCCTGGAGGTCCGCCGGGATAGACGATCGATTGCGAATCCGAAACGTCGAAGCAGATCACGCCCAGCCCGTCGAACTGCTTGTTCTGGGTCGGCTCCTCTACATCCCACGCGATGCCGTAGTTGAGCGTCAAGTCCGGCGAAACCTTCCAGTTATCCTGCGCATACGCGTAGCGCTCGGTCGATACCGCATCGATAAAGCCGTCATTCGCCTGCTCGTAGCTATCCGGAATACCCAACGCAAAATCCACCAGCGGATCGCCCGAGCTGTAAGATCCGCCTCCGTTGTACGAGTAAAAACCGTTATTCAGATACCCGAATGGATTGTGTACGCGGAACTGCTCATACAATGCGCCAAACTTCAGCGAGTGGCTGCCTCTCACCCATGAGAAGTTGTCCGCATACGTCAGGTTGCTATCGATGCGGGGCTGCGGTCCCTCATAGCTGTTTCCAAGGGCGAAGTAATTGCCCACCGCGATATAGGGGATACCTGACTGCGCGAGCTGCGGCGTGATCTGGAATCCCAGGTCGCTCGGCGACTGCACCGGCGAAGGAATCACCGACGGATAGTTCAGCCTATAGTAGCCGCCGCGCAGTTCGTTCAGCATGTTCGCGTTGAACGTGTGCGTATAAGCCCCGCTGAATACCTTCAGATGTTCCGCCGCATGCATCCCGAATCCCGGAAAACTGCCGCCGCCAAACGAAAGTCCGTTCGTCGATGGACTCGATTGGAAGATCGTCGAACCCCAGATCGCATCCTTCGAGGTCGGCGTCCAGTCCAGGCGCAGGATGCCCTGATCCTGCGCATCGGTGTTGGGCGAATTGAAGGTGTAGAAGCCGTCTCCGGCGTTTCCTGCCGGTACGTACTTTGCAATCATGTTTCTGGCGATGGGATCCCATGCCGTCTGCGGAATCACGACCGTTCCGCTGGAGAAGCAATCGGCCCAGGTCTCGCCCGCAGTGCAATTGCCGATGTTGAAGGGAATAGGATTATCGGTGAGGCCCGCGCTGTTCAAATCGCCGGTAAAGTAGTTGGTATCCTCAGTAAAGTCGCCGAGGAAATTGGCATTGGAGAGTGTTGTGGAGGTCTCGGTCTCAGCCGTGCGGTTGCGCAGACCCTGATAGGCCGCGAAAAAGAACAGCTTGTTCTTGAACAGCGGGCCGCCCAGCGTTCCTCCATAGAGATTCTGATGGAAATCTGGCCGCGTCGGCGAAAAGTAGCTGCCGTTGTTCATGAAGGTGTCGCGATAAAACTCAAACCCGCTGCCATGAAAGCGGTTTGTGCCCGATTTGAGAATCATGTTCACAACTGCGCCGGAGTTGCGGCCGAATTCTGGATTCAGCGTGCTCGTCACAACGTTGACCTCCTGCAGCGCGTCGGGATTTACCCGAATCCCGACATCCTGCAGCGCCCCGTCGTTGATATCCGTGCCGTTGACGATGTAGTTGTTCTGCGGCGTCTGGCTGCCGTTGCTGGAGAAGGAACCGAAGCGGTCTGAGGACTCGACGACACCCGGCATAAGCTTCTGGACGCCCGTCGGATCGCGGCCCTCGAGCGGCAGCCCTTCCAGTTGCGCCGCTGTCGTGACCTGGGTGAGCTGTGTGTTCGAGGTGTCCACCTGGACCGCCGTCGCCGAGACTTCCACAGTCTGCGCCGTCGCGCCCACCTTCAGCTTCGCGTTCACTTCGCGGTTGTCGTTCACATTCAGCGTCAGGCCGGATTGCGCAAAATTCTGAAAACCGGTCGCCGACACCGTCACCGTGTACGGCCCCCCCACCTGCAGCTGCGTAAAGATGTAGTACCCGTTCGAATCGCTCGTGC
This sequence comes from uncultured Acidobacteriota bacterium, assembly GCA_963718885.1. Taxonomy (GTDB): domain Bacteria; phylum Acidobacteriota; class Terriglobia; order Terriglobales; family Acidobacteriaceae; genus Telmatobacter. Next base: position 57,780 of record CAVRAK010000033.1, on the reverse strand, counting down.
GCACCGTCGTGATTCCCGTGCTGGTGTTCAATACTGTCACCGTCGCGTTGGGAATCACGGAGCTGGACGTGTCTTCAACCGTGCCGTGCAGCGCTGCATATACGTTCTGCCCGTGAGCACGTTGAGTAATCTGGGTTAAGGCGGCTATCAGCAGAACTACAACAAATAGACGTGCAATGCGGTTCATGGCAGCTCCTAGTGGAGTTCACTGTCTGTGAACTCATCAAGATGGCTTACCTTGCGCTTGCTTGGGAGTCTCTTCTTCTTTGCTGAACAGACCGGAAGAATCGGAACCGGACCGCGGGCCGCGATTGGCACGGCCGCACGAGTGCAACGCATTCCGACATCCGCGAACCTGCAATTCGCGCGCCAAAGTAAGCGTCCCTGCGCATTTCGCATCTAGCCGAAAATCAATGAGTTGCCCTAATCCCTCGGCAGCTTTTACGAACTAATTCATCCGGAGGCTCGCAACCAACTTCTGATTTCCATAGCAATGTATGAATTCCGGAACCTGATCAAATCACCCTCACATCCCACCCTCATCTCCGAATACGCCTCGCATTGGCGACCGAAAACGACCTTGCATGATATTACACCTTATGGTGTAATATCTCCATGGAACACCTGGACCAGCTCACCGATGTGCTCACCGCCATCTCGCACCCCACCCGCCGCGCCATCATCGGGCAACTCGCCAACGGTCCGGCGCGATTCACTGAGATTGCAGAGCCCATCGACACCGCGCTGAACGCGGTAACCAAACACCTGAAGCTGCTTGAGAGAGCCGGCCTGATTGAGCGCAGGCGCCAAGGCCGCGAGGTCTTTATCTCATTTCGCGGTGAGCCCCTCCGCCAGGTAGCAGGCTGGGTCCACGAGTACGAGCGCTTCTGGAACGAGCGCCTCGACGAATTTGAGCTGTATTTCAAGAACAAAGCGAAAAAGGAGAAAAAGAAATGACCGAATCGCCAAAGACACTGGAATTGACGATCGAGCGCACGATCCCCGCCGCCCCCGGCGAGGTCTACGCCGCATGGCTTGACCCGAAGATTCCCGGCAATCCATGGCACGAGGCCGACAAGCTGATTCTGAATCCGAAAGTCGACGGCTTCTTTTACTGGCTCATCCGGGGAACGGCTCATTACGGGCGCTTTACCCAGATCGAGCCGGCGGCCCGCATTCAGCACACATGGGTCTCGCGCAACACCCTCGGCGAAGAGTCAACCGTCACCGTGACCTTCCAGAAGAAGGGCGACGGAACCCTGATGACCCTTGTGCATTCCGGCCTTCCCGACACAGCGGGTGGAAGAGGGCACGAGAATGGCTGGAACTACTTCCTCGACAAGTTTGCCGGGCACTTCGCAACCGAGACGCAAAAGGTGAACTAGATGAGCCTGCCCGATCGTCACGCAACCAAAACGTGCGGATATGCGCCCGTCAACGATCTGAAGATGTATTACGAGATCGAGGGCAGCGGCGATCCGCTGGTCTATATTCCGCCTGCCTTTGGATTCGCAGGAGTGAGCGCCCTTCCCACGCTGGTGAAGAACCATGCCACCATCACAATGGATCTTCAGGGGCATGGCCGCACCGCCGATGTAGCCGACCGTCCCCTCAGCATCGAGCAGCATGCCCGAGACGTGGTCGGACTGTTGCAATATCTCGGCATCGCGAAGGCCAGCTTTTTCGGCGAAAGCTACGGGGGCGCGGTCGCGACCACAATCGCGCTTCGCAACCCGGAACTCGCCAGCCGCGTCGCAACCTATGGCGCGACTTTCGGGCCGCCCGAGGTCGCAGTCGATCCGGAAAAAGTACACTTTGACGAGCCACCCACTGCGGAGTCGAAGTGCTTTCAGTTTCAGAGAGAAAACTACAGCAAGGCCGCGCCTGAGCCGGAAGATTGGCCGAGGCTCTGGGAGAAGGTTCTCAGCATCAAGTGGGGAGGATTTTCGAAGGAAGAACTGGCTTCAATCCAGGTGCCGTTCCTGATCCTGCTCGGCGACCACGATTTCGTCCGTCTCGATCATGCCCTCGACACATTCAGGCTCATTCCCAATGCAGAGCTCGCCGTGATTCCCGACGCTGGCCACTTCGCCATGCTTTCGGAACCGGAAAGGATCGTCCCCACCATCGAAAACTTCTTCAATAAGCCTGACGCCAGAATCCCCATCGCCACCGCTGCCATCGGGTATCGGCCCGGTGAAACCAGATAAGGCGCGGGCTCCAGTGTCCCTCGCGCCTTTCGCTCGCCCCGGCCGCCTGACGCCAGCGAGCCGGTTCCCTCATCAGGCTTTCTCGTCCCGGGAACCAGCGAACCCGCCCGCGCGTATGAGATTGTGACGGAAGCGGCGCTCAATGCCGGATGGCAGCCGGGGCGCGGAACCGTACGTCTAGCGGAGCGGTACGTCCAATGGAAGGCTGCGCGCGGCCATGCCGAACCGGGCGAAGCGCGCCGCGAGCCGTTCCGGAACAATGCGGCCCCGAAACGGGCAGGGCCGGAGTTGAGGTTTCGTTAAACTGGTAGAGGTCGAGAGGTCCGCTCGAGAGCCGGTCGTTCGAGCGCCGTCTTTGCCCCGGGGCTATTCCAGGCCATTCCCAGGAAAGTTGAATTATGAAGCTCATTGAGGCCTTCAAACTCGCGTTGCAGTCGTTGTGGGCCAATAAGCTGCGCTCCATCCTCACCCTTATCGGCGTGGTCATGGGCGTGGCGTCGGTCATTATGGTGCTCACCCTGGTCCAGGGCGCAAAGCGCTATGTTTCAACAAAACTCTCGGGGTATGGCGCGGATGTCTTCACGGTCACCCGGATGCCGAGCGTGATTTTCTCCGCCGAAGAATATCTCAGCTACCAGAAGCGCAAAATCCTGCGCATGGACGACTACGACGCCATCAAGGAAACGTGCACCGAGTGCACCGAGGTCGGCGCACTGCTGAACAAATCCACCAACGTCGTCGCCAACGGGCATTCCAGCAACAACACCAGCGTGCGCGGCTATACGGCCACAATGATGTCGCTCAACAATATCGATATTGCGATAGGCCGCGGATTCACTCCGATCGATGAAACGAGCGCGACGAAAAATGTGATCGTCGGCTATGACATCATCGATAACCTGCTGGGCAACGGCGATCCGCTCGGCAAGGAGATTCGCGTTGATGGAGTGCCGTACACCATCATCGGCGTCGGCGACCGGCAGGGCAAAACCCTCGGCCAGTCGCAGGACAACTGGGTTGCAATTCCCATCACTACCTATCAGCAGATTTACGGCTATAACGACTCGGTCGACATCTATGCGCGGGCCTCGGGCGGAGCCGCGGCAATGGAGCGCGCCGAAGATCACGTGCGCGTGCTCATGCGGTCGCGCCGCCATGTAGCCCCCGGCAAGCCCGACGATTTTGATCTCACCACCAACGACACGTTCCTCGATATTGCCAACCAGTTGCTGGGCGTCTTCGCTTGGGTCGTGCTCGGCCTCGGCTCCATCGCGCTCGTAGTGGGCGGCGTGGTCATCATGAACATCATGCTCGTCTCCGTCACCGAGCGCACCCGCGAAATCGGCGTGCGCAAGGCGCTCGGCGCAAAGCAGCGCGACGTGCTCATGCAGTTTCTCATCGAGAGCGCGTCGCTCGCGCTGGTCGGCGGAGCCTTTGGCGTGATGGGCGGCGTCCTCGTCGGTAAGATCATTACCCTCGTCGTCGGTTTTCCCACCGCGGTTCCGCTATGGGCGATTTTCCTTGGGCTCTTTCTCGCCACGGCAGTGGGGATATTCTTTGGCGTCTATCCGGCAAGCAAGGCGGCGCGCCTGGATCCCATCGTGGCACTGCGATCCGAAATGTAAAAGCGACAGTCTACTGAAAATTGACGACTGTGAACTGAGAACTGAGTTTCGTTATGGCGCAAGGGCAAACGCGGGAATCGATCAAAATGGCGCTCGATACGGTGCGCACCAACAAGCTGCGTTCCGGGCTGACCATTCTCGGCATCGTGATCGGCGTAACCACGGTTATCACGATTTCGTCGGTGATCAACGGGCTCAACAACCGTGTCTCCGAGTTTGTGAGCTCCCTCGGCACCAACGTGATCTGGGTCTTTCACATGCCGGTCATCGGCGTGCGGCCTACCGCAGAGATGCTGGCACGCAAGCGGCTGACCTTCGACGACGTCCTGGCGCTGCGGCAATTACCGCATGTCGTCGCCGCTGACGGAGGGTTTCAGCACACCGGCGCTTTTCGCGTTGGGCAGGTCAGTGTGCGCTACGGCAACAAAAAAGTGGCCGGCACCATCCTGCAGGGCGACTCGGCGCAGGTCAGCGACGTGAATAACCTCACACTGCGCGAGGGCCGCATGTACACCGATCAGGAAGATCATCGCGCTGCGCATGTGATCGTCCTGGGGCACGACACCTGGGAGCAGCTCTTTGGCGATCAGTCCGCTGTCGGCAAGGAAGTGGCCATCGAGAGCGGGCTCTATACCGTCATCGGCGTGATGGACAAGCGCAAGCAGCCCTTCGGCGGCGGCAAAAATCCTCAGGACAATGTTGTCTACTTCCCGCTGGGCACCTTCCACAACCTGCACCCGGAAGACAAGGATCTGTGGGTCAGCGTCAAGTACGACGACCCGAAGAACAAGGCGCTCGTGCAGGAAGAGGTTCGCGAGCTGCTTCGCATCCGGCGCAAGGTACACGTGCAGTCGCCCGATGATTTTGAGATCTTCGGCCCCGACACCCTCTCAAAGCTCTGGGATCAGCTCACCGGCGGCCTGGTCCTCTTCATGATCGCCGTCTCAAGTGTCGGCCTCATGGTCGGCGGCGTCGGCGTCATGAACATCATGCTCGTCTCTGTGACGGAGCGAACTCGCGAGATCGGCGTGCGCAAGGCGATTGGCGCAACCAAGCGAACCCTGCTGACGCAGTTCACAACGGAAGCAGTGACCCTCTGCGCCGTGGGCGGCATTGTCGGCATCCTGCTCGGCGCAGTCATCACTTATATCATTTATTTCCTGCCCATCGGGCTCCCGGCGACACTCTCGACAATGTGGGTGCTAACCGGCTTCCTCGTCTCCTGCGGCATCGGCCTCGTCTTCGGCATCTATCCGGCTTGGAAGGCCGCAACGCTCGATCCGATCGAAGCCCTGCGCTACGAGTGACAACGACCCTCGGATTCACGAACCCGAAACAGTAGCAAGCCGGCGCGACCAGCTGGCCGCATCACCCAGGGCGCGAACCGGAACAGGTGCCTTCGCCGGATTGCTGTTCCGGGAACTATTTGTCCTTTATCCACAACTAATAGGCTTGCGCGCCGCGCGAACCCCACTTATAGTTGAGCAATTCCGAGGTCTCTCCACGGAGAGTGAAAAGGGAATCCGGTGAAACTCCGGAACTGCCCCGCAGCGGTAAGCAGGTACGAAACCCCACGATGACACTGGAGGCGCCTGCCTCTGGGAAGTCGGGCGATTAGGGAAGAGCCTGCGAAGTCCGAAGACCTGCCACGGAAAGAATCACTGGCGCCTCCGAGGGGAGGCGAAGGTGCAATGGCCTGTCGTCCCCGCCCAGGGGATTCTTTCCCATTGTTTTCTTCGCGTTTCCAGGGGCCAAGGGAGCACTCCGATGGCCACAACAGCAGATCGCATTCAGCTTCAGACCAACCTCTCTGATATCAATCCCGGATTTCCCGTCCCGGAAGAGACTCCCGTGATGCATGTGCGCAAGCGCAATGGATCGCTCGAGCCGGTAGATGTAAACAAGATCGTGCGCGCCGTGCAGCGATGCGCTCATGGGCTCACCTCCGTCGATGCCATCCGCATCGCGTCCAAAACCATCGGCGGCCTTTATGACGGAGCATCAACCCGCGAGCTCGATGCTATCTCAATCGACACCGCCGCTTCGCTCATCGCCGAAGAGCCACAGTACTCGAAGCTCGCCGCGCGGCTGCTGCTTGCAACCATCATGAAAGAGGTTTCGTCCTTCAACCTCTATTCCTTTTCGCAATCAATTTCCTACGGGCACGAGCAGGGCGTCGTAAGCCGCGCCACAGCGGAGTTCGTCCAGACCCACGCGCGCAAGCTCAATCACGCCATCGACGATGGATACTCTGACCTCTTCGAATACTTCGGCCTCCGCACGGTCTATGACCGCTATCTCCTCCGCGACCCGCTCTCGCGCAAGGTTATCGAAACCCCGCAGCACTTCTTCCTGCGCGTTGCCTGCGGCCTCGCCGGCACGCCGCACGAAGCTATCGAGTTTTATCGCCTCATCGCATCGCTCGACTATCTTCCCTCGTCGCCGACATTGTTCAACGCGGGAACAAGGCATGCGCAGATGTCCTCCTGCTACCTCCATGACTCGCCGCTCGATTCGCTCGAGAGCATCTACGACACCTACAAGGAAGTGGCCATGCTCTCGAAGTTTTCCGGCGGCATCGGCCTGGCCTTTCATCGCGTGCGGTCAGAGGGCTCGCTGATCCGCGCCACCAACGGTCTCTCCAACGGAATCGTCCCCTGGCTCAGGACACTCGACAGCTCCGTAGCCGCGGTCAACCAGGGCGGCAAAAGAAAGGGCGCCTGCTGCGTCTATCTCGAGCCCTGGCATGCTGACATTGAGCAGTTCCTTGAGTTGCGCGACAACACCGGCGACCTTTCGCGGCGCACCTACAATCTCAATCTCGCCAACTGGATTCCCGATCTCTTCATGCGCCGCGTCGAAGCAGACGGCATGTGGTCCCTCTTCGATCCCAAGGATGTTCCCCACCTGCCCGATCTCTATGGCGAGGACTTCGACCACGCCTATGAAAAGGCCGAAGCCGATCAGCTCTACGGCCGGCAGGTCAAGGCGCGCGAGCTCTATGCGCGCATGATGCGCACCCTCGCCGAAACCGGCAACGCCTGGATGACCTTCAAGGACTCTACGAATCTCAAGTGCAACCAGACCGGAAAACCCGGAAATGTCGTGCACCTGTCGAACCTCTGCACTGAGATCACTGAGGTGACGTCGAGCGATCAGGTCGCGGTCTGCAACCTCGGCTCCATCAACCTCGCGCGGCATGTCGTCGCAGACGCCGCCGGCCGGCCGCGCTTCGATTTCGCGAAGCTGGTCGGCACCGTGCAGGCGGCAATTCCAATGCTCGATCGCGTCATCGACATCAACTACTACCCGATCGGCCAGGCGGCAAGCTTCCAACGTCCGGTGGCGCCCCGTGGGCCTCGGCGTAATGGGTCTGCAGGATGTCTTCTTCCAGTTGCGGCTCCCCTTCGACTCGCCCGAGGCGCTCGACCTTTCAACCCGCATTCAGGAGGAGATCTACTACGCGGCGCTTTGCGCTTCCTGCGAACTGGCCGAGAAAAATGGCCCGCACGAGACCTTTGGCGAGACGCGCCTGGCCGGCGGCGACTTCCAGTTCGACCTTTGGAAGGTCACGCCATCGCATCCGGAGCGATGGAATGCTCTCCGCCAGCGCATCATGAAGAGCGGCGTCCGCAACTCCCTGCTCATTGCCATTGCGCCCACCGCCACCATTGCCTCGATTGCCGGCTGCTACGAGTGCATCGAGCCGCAGATCTCCAACCTCTTCAAGCGCGAGACGCTCTCAGGCGAATTCCTCCAGGTGAACCGCTACCTCGTCGAAGACCTGAAGGCGCGCGGGCTCTGGACACCGGAGATGCGGGCGCGCCTCAAGATGGACGAAGGCTCCATTCAGGGCTTCAGCGAGATTCCCGAAGAGCTGCGCGTTCTCTACCGCACGGTGTGGGAGGTTCCCATGCGCGCGCTCATTGACATGGCCGCGGCACGCAATGCCTACATCGACCAGTCGCAATCGCTCAATCTCTTTGCCGAATCACCCAATATCGGCAAGCTCTCTTCCATGTACATGTACGCGTGGAAACAGGGGCTGAAGACGACCTACTACCTGCGTTCACGGCCCGCAACGCGCATTGCCAAAGCCACGTTGCAGGGCGTCAGCAATGGCCGCGGCGCGAGCCCTGTTTCGCCCGCAAGCGCTGTGGCCTGTTCGCTTGAGAATCCCGGCTCGTGCGAGGCCTGCCAGTAAACCACTTCATTCGATTGAACCCGTTGCAACCTGAGAAAAGAGAGTAACCCCATGTCTTCGCCCGCTGATGCCCGCCCCGCTTCTTCATCTGTGACCGCCCCCGAGCATATTCTCGATCCCGGTCTTTGCCTTACCTTGCGCCCCATGCGCTTCCCCGTCTTCTACGACATGTTCCGCGATGGCATCAAGAACACGTGGACCGTCGAAGAAGTCGATTTCCAGACCGATCTCGCCGATCTCAAGCAGCGCATTTCGCCTGCCGAGGTTCACGTCATCAAGCGCCTCGTCGCATTCTTCGCCACCGGAGACAGCATCGTCTCCAATAACCTTGTGCTCAACCTCTACAAGCATGTGAACTCACCCGAGGCGCGGCTCTACCTCTCCCGCCAGCTCTTTGAAGAAGCCGTGCATGTGCAGTTCTATCTCACGCTGCTGGATAACTACGTCCCCGACCCCGATGAGCGCGCGGCCGCCTTCGCGGCTGTCGAGAATATCCCCTCCATCGCCAAGAAGGCCGACTTCTGCATGAAGTGGATGGACTCGATCCAGCAGCTCGATCACCTGGAGACTCGCGCCCAGAGGCGCGAATTCCTGCTCAACCTGATCTGCTTTGCCTCCTGCATTGAGGGGCTCTTCTTTTTCGCAGCCTTCGCTTATGTCTACTTCTTCCGCTCCAAGGGCCTGCTGCACGGTCTCGCCGGCGGCACAAACTGGGTTTTTCGCGACGAAAGCTGTCATCTTGAATTTGCCTTTGAAGTAGTGCGCATCGTGCGCGATCAGGAGCCTGATCTCTGGGACGCCGATCTCGAGCGTCAGATCGTGGAGATGATGCACGAAGCCGTCGACGCCGAGCTCCAATTCGCAGAGGACCTGCTCTCCGGCGGCGTGGCCGGCCTGTCGCTGCGGGACATGAAGCAGTATCTCGGCCATGTCGCTGACTCGCGCCTGATGCGTCTCGGCATCGATCCCGTCTTCAAAACAAAGAATCCGTTTTCCTTCATGGATCTTCAGGACGTGCAGGAACTCACCAACTTCTTCGAACGGCGCGTCTCCGCCTACCAGGTGGCGGTGCCGGGTGAAGTCGCGTTTGGAGAAGAGTTCTGAACGGCAGGGTCGAGAGACAGGCGTTAGAGTGACTCGGCCTGGATGAAGAGAATTCCGGAGTAGGTGCCCGCGGGGAGCTTGGGCTGGCCGGCGAGATTGATTTCGAGGTTGAGGACGTCCGTGCGCGATCCTCCAAAAGTGAGGAGGAAGTAGCCCTGCTGAAAGATTGTGAGGCCAGAGTTCGCTCCGCCGAAGGGCGTCGTGTTGGTGAACGGATTGTAATCTGAGCCGGTAGAAAGCTGACCCAGAACCTCGGAGCTGGGGATATTCGTCGCGGGCGTGCCCCCGCCGGAGAGCGCCGCCGTCGCGCTTGTGAAGTACGCGTAGGTGCTGACCGTGCAAGCAAGAAGACAGAGGGAACCCGTCCACGTGGTGGTGATGTTGATACCGGCAGAGCCGTGCGCGGTTCCGCCCTGCACGAGGTTGAAGTTGATCAGGGAGGGAGTTGCAGTGACCGAAAGCGTGCCGCCGATCTGAAGCTTTGGCGAAGGGCGCGGAGCGCCGATGGGGAGCGCCTGCGCGCCCGCGCTCGCTGCGCCGAAGGCAGGCCACGCAGGCGAGAGCAAGAACGCGGATGGCGAGCTTTCTCATTGGGTCCCCATGTTGCGCGCGGCCGGGATCCGTTCGACGACGACGACGGCGCCGGGATCGTTCCTTGCGCTGCTGCTGCGAATAGTGTCGGGCGCGGACACCACGCGGTAAGCGAATTGAGCGATGAACTCGTCGGTCATGACCTTGAGTTGATGCGTGTGTTGCTTGCGTTCGCGCATTTCAAAGTGGCCGTCATCGTTGGTGTAAACCAGCACCTGATCAATCTTGAGCGCGGCGCCCGACACGGGTTTTCCTTCAGTGTCGACCACGTTTCCTGAAACAAGATTGGCGCCGAGGGGCGCCGAGAAGACGCCGGGCTCGGCTCCGGGTGTGATTCCCGCCCCCTGGCGAATCGCCTGCACCTGGGCGTCAGCGGTGTAGCGCAGTTTGCCATCGGGAGCTACGAAGGTCGCGCCGTGCACGTTCAATCCGTGAAACAAGTGTACCTGCACGTCGACGATGAGCGCCTGCTCAAAGGGCGAGGAGTTGTTCTGCGGAACATAATACGTCTGGTACCCGGCCGTGACCGACGCAAAGTTCGACAGAAAGCCGCCGCCAAAGGAGACGCTGGTTTGCCCGTTGGCGTGGTTAACCATCTCGTTGATGCTGAGGCGCGGCGTGATGTTCTCTGAGAAAATCCCGACGAGCGCAGTCGTCTTCGTCGAATTGCTGGGGCGGCTCTCGAGATAGCTGGCGTTAGCGTGGATATTGGCCGTGATCGCGCGGTCCGCACTCAGCGTGAATGCATTGTTGTAGTTGCCCTGATAAGTGGAGTGGTAGGCGGAACCGGAGAAAGCGGCCTTGAAAGCCTGCACGGTTGCCGTGCCTTCGTCGACCGTGCTGCGAACAGTTGTAGCGTAGGAGTTGCCAACGGGCGAGAGATAGTTTTGGCGGCCGCCGCCAATCGTGAAGTAGCGCGTCGGTCGCACAGTGACGAGAACATTTTCTCGATCGGCTTCGCTGGTAAGCGGCGCGGTAATGGCAACGCGATGAAACTGGCTGCCGGCGTCAATGTAGGAGGCTTTGGCCACTATCCATGGGCGCTCGAAGTTGGTGCTGACGGCGGCGTAGGGCTGGTTCGCGCCGATACCGCCGGCGATGGCGAAGGTAAGCTTATCGGCCGGTTCCCACTGCAGGCTGCCAATCGCCGTAGTCTGGCTTGAGAAGACGGCGTTGGAATAAGCGGTGAAGCCGGCCGGCAGTTTCCGCTTGAGAAAAACGACACCCGCGGGATTCTCCGCGCGTGCGCCCTGAAAGAGCGGGCTCGAAAAGCTGTTGGATGTGGCCCCGGCGAAGACCAGCAGATCAGTGTCTTTCACGGTGGCATGCAGGCCCGCGCCAAGGGTCACGAGGTAGTGGCTGCCATCGAAGACGTCCGTTGGCAGAACGAACGGAATGTAGTCGCTGCCGAGAATATAGGTGGTGCGGCCGACCATCTTGGTGAGGTTGGCCCCGCCTACAAACTGGCCTGCAACAACACCAGCGCCGACGGAGGCAGTGTAGCTTTCACCGCGTGCGGAGATCGTGGCGCCCTCGGCCTGATAGAGACTTGAGCTGCCGCCGTTTACCTCGAAGACTTGCGCATGGAGACACGGGGAGGCAGCGAACGCGATCAGCAGAACTGTTCGTGCAACCCGCATCTTGCCTTGCCTTCCATTGCCTCAACCGCCATCATTCCCCGCTGCGGGGAATCCACCACTCCAATTTGGAATGCTCCGTCTGGAATATCGCGTGCCGGGGAGGTGTGGCTTCCTTCCAGTCGATCTCTAGATGGCGTTTGCTTCCGGGCAGAAGGGGAAAGCCGGGGGCCGTGGCGCCGGGTTTGTCGTTGCCGGCGTAGATACTGATTTCCTCAACTCGGTCCAGATCGGGCGAGTCGTTTTCGAGGTCGCAGAGAATCTTGCCCGATTTGGCCGAATAGACGACGCTACTCACCTTGATGATGTCGCCTTTGGTCTGCGGCTTTTTAGGATAGATGTAGACGGTGTGCGGCAGCAGGATGCGGACATCCATGCCTGGGCCGCGCTTTATGGCGGAAAAGACCGAATAAATAGTGAACCATGCGGGCAGCTTTTCCGCCGTGGCCTTGTAGAAGACGTAGTAGGTCTGGCCGGGATCTACGCGGAAGCTGGATGAGGAAAGCTGAACGTGGATCGCGGGATCGAGTGCCGTGTAAACACCGTTGCCCTCGGGCGTGATGGTGAAGCTTTTCGGCTCCGCCACCACGGCCATGGGCGTCAGGGTATTGTTCGTGAGGGCGATCCGGCCCTCCGCTTTGCCTTTGTACTCGACAATGACGGGCGAAACCGTTTGCGCGATGCAGTATTGCCCGGCAAACAGCAGGGCCCCGAACAGCCATTTCTTCATCAACAACGGAATATCCTCCTCACTGGGGGCGTGAGGTACTGCAGGTGAATGGAGTGGTCTTAGTAGGCCACTGCCTGAAGGTTCAGTGTGCCGATGTATGTGCTCGCGGGCAGTTGGGGCAGCGTGCCGGTCGAAAGGTCAACCTCGAGATTGAGCGTGTCGGTCCGGCTGGAGTTGCGGTTGGCAGTCGTGAGGGCCGTGGTGCCAATATTGAGAGTCGCACCGGCCAGACCAATGCCATTCGAAGCACCGTTGGTGTATGCGGCATAAGTGCCGCTGTTGACCTGACCCAGTACAGCCGAGGCGGGAATGTTATTCGTGCCGTCGGAAAGTGCCGCAGTCGAGCTGCTGAGATAGCTGACTACCTGCACGTTGTTACGGGTGCCTTTAAGTACCCAGGCGGTGGTGATCGTCAGCGGCCCAGCGGCAGCGGACTTGGCGCCAGGAGTCAACGGAATGGCAAGGGTGTTGGCGGATGCTGACACAGTGAGGGATTCAGCGAGAGTTGCGTTGAGGGCGACAGTTGCGGCAGTCGAATTAAGGTTCTGGCCGTAGCTGATAGAAGAAACGGCAAGCGCCAAACCGGCCGCGATGACGAACTTTACTTTACCGGACATTCAGTGACTCTCCTTGCCAGCTTTCATTTAGGAAACCGTTGATATGGAATAGGATCGGCCTGGCGCCCGAAGCGTATAGAGCCACATCAATTTGTGGAATGTGTGACCAGCGTAGATGACTTTAGAGAGCGCGGCAACGTGACCATTAGCGCGTGTATATGACGCTGGTAATGGGACTTAAGCGGTATACGGGAATGATCGGAAGGGGATGACAGCCCCAGGTTAGAGGGCCTGCGCAACGATGAGAAGTGCGCCGGTGGGCCGGCCGGGCGGGAGAGGGGCAGGTAGCGCATCGGTGCGGGAGGTAAAGGCGTTGGTGGCGGCTATCTGGGTGAAAAGTGGTTCAGACGGTGCGGCCGTCCAGACGGGCCACGGGGATGCGACCGGCTCGGCAGTGCCAGAGCTCTCGGCGAGGGAACCAGAGAGTGGCAGCGCCGGCGTTGCGCCAACGATGTAGGCGACAACGCGCATCGTCGTGCTGTTGGCGGGGAGTGCCCAGGAGCTGGTGACGGAAATGACCGGGACGCCGGCAGAAACTGGATTCGCAGCTCGCCCTGGCGGCAGAGTGGATGACTGCGCAACCGAAAGAGACTCGAGGCGCGCAACAAGTACCACTGTGGCTGGCCGCGCGGCGAGCTGGGCGACGGCCGGAAGCGCTGCTGCGGAAACCAGGGTGACAAGGGCGGCGGAGCGGAGGCGATCGTGCATGCGATTCCTTCCACATGAGAAAGGGCCCGTGAAGAGTGAGAGGCGAGCCAGGGCGCCAACGGTTGTGTGTAAAACCGGGATCAACATGAACGGGGACCGATGAGAGATTTATCGGCGGAGGGAAACGCGGCGATGAGGAGTGCACGAAGAGGAGACAGAAAGAGAGGCAGGGGAGGGGCGGATCAGAGATCAGAAACGGTGGGTACCCGTCTGGGCTACGGAATCATTCGAATCTCCGGATACCCCGGGCCAGCGAGGGCCCTGGGGTATCGAGGGGTTGGTGGCAATCAGGCTTCGAGCTTCTGGCCGAGGAACTCCTTCGCTTTGGCGATCTCGGCGTTCCATTTGTTTAGTTGCTCGGGCGAAAGAAAGTTGCCGATCCGCTGACGGATTTCCTCGCGATGCTCCTTCACATGGGCGACGATGTCCGCTCTGGTGGTGCTGGGGTTCTTCTTAAGATAGTCGGCGATCTTTTCGCGCGCATCGACCATGGCCGATTGAAGTTTCTCTCTTTGCTGGTCGGTGAGGTTAAGATCCTTGCCGAAGCGCTGAAGTTCAGACGCGACCTGCTCGCGTTCTTGAGAAGTAATTGGCATGGAAACATCTCCTTGGCGTTTCAAAAGGCTTGGCTCGGGACGCCGCTCGTCGTGCTGAGTAATCCGAGTTCGAGGGTGGGGGATTGTGGGACCTGATTGACGCTTGCCGGGCAGGGCGGGCGCCCACGCCTGTGCAACCGAGTCTCGCAAGGGTTATGCGCTCAAAAAGTAAAAGCAGCGAACACTTACTCGTCCCGGAGAAACCGCGCCCTCGCAGGCTACGGCACTCCGAAGGTGAGACTATGCCCGCGAACCGCGGGATGGCAAACGGAACGGCGCGACTCGTTTTTGTGGTGTCGAAACAGGTTTTACCGCGCCGCCAAACCACTCGGCACGCAAGATTTAGGCGCAGGCAAAACATCCCTCTTGCGGCCGGTTATACGCCGCAAGCTTACCTTCTGACTTCCGGCCTTGGATCTTCCGCCAGGTACATCGACGTAATCGCGGCGATCTCCGCCTCGACAAGGATCTCTTCCTCGCTCTTGTCAAATAACCAGGCCAGCATTTCAAGAAGTGGTTCGTCCATGTGCGCCCCTTTTCGACTGCGATCCACGGAGGAATCTCCTGTGGACACGTGCGCACGCAGCCGGAGTTTATCGATTGTGGGAGTTTCTGAAGTTGATTATACCCACAAGTCAACTCCGGTTCCGGCTCGAATCTCAGCGTTGCCGCGAAGAGCGCGCGGTGCCCCAATCACCGCCGCGTGCGAGCCCTGCGCTCCGCCTCTTCTTTACTGCACCACCGTGCCGGTCAGGCCGGTCGGCGCCGCCGGCGTTGAGCTGCTCTTGGCCACGAACGTCGTGATGCTGTTCGCTGGCAGCGTGTAGGTGAACGCATTTTTCGCTACCGTCACACTCGTCTGTTCCGCCATGCTCAGGTCCGCAGAAGTTGTTGTGGGCGTCACCGACGAGAACGCGGGAGCATTCGTCAAGCTGAACTGCTGCGACACCGAAGAGCCGCCGTAGTTCGTCGCAATAATCACCAGCGCATTCGTGCTCGTGTCTTTATACGCTGACACGCTCACGCCCTGCTGCGGCTGATGCGTCGCATCGATGCGGTAGTAGCCCGGGCGCACAAATTTGCTGTACTGGCCCAGCATGTAGGCGCGCTTCGTAATCCTGCTTCCCCCATCCGTCAGCCCCTCATCGTCCGAAGGGCTGCTTTCCACCAGCCACCAGTAAAGCCACGCATTGGCGTTGTCTACGGCAATCCGCTGGTCGATGATGGCTGCCCAGTTCAGCGCATCGGTTATGTCGGTGTTGAATCCCGACTCGCAGAAGCTCGGCCCGAAGCCGTTTCCGCACGAGGCCTCCGTCTCCCAGTACTTCTTCCCGCTCGGCCAGTTAGAGGGATAGGAATTCGCGCCAATTGAACTCGTACTGTTGAAGCTCGACCCGTACTCATGCCAGTTGATACCGGAGACGTACTGGTTGCAGGCGGAGTCGCCTCCACACGATGAACCCAGGTCCACCGTCGACGAGTAGCTGCTCGACTCCGGCGCGAAGATCAGCGTCGACAAACTCTGCGCCTTAAACGTTGGACCGAGATTCGTCTTCACAAAGGTATCGATGGCCGAGGCCGACCACAGCGCGCTGTCATAGGACATGCACATGTCCGGCTCGTTCTGCACCGAGATCGCGTAGAGATTGACACTGTTCTGCTTCAGACTCTGCACAAAATTGGCCAGCCACGTTGCGTACGAGCCATAACTGGAGGTCGATAGCGCGCCGTTTCCGCCCCCCGATTGGCAGTTCACGCTGCCGTTCGTCGTGTACTGCGCCGGCGGTGACCACGGCGATGCATACACCCTGGCGCCACTCGCGACCGCCGCCTTCATATCGCCGAGAAACTGCCCGGCGCAGCTCGTGCTCACGCTCGAGCAATCTCCAGGCGCGGAGCCGGAGTTGCTGCTCACCTGGACCCTGAGAATCGACAGCCCCAGCTGCCCCGATCCGGTCCCGAAAAAGAAGGCCTGGTTCGCCGACGACAAGCTCCCACCCTGGAACGCATCCGAGGCCCCAAAGCCATCAATCTCCTGGTGCACATTCGTCCAGTTCACGGTAGCCGACTGGGAAAGCGCAGCCCGCGATCCCGCAAGGGAAAAAACGAGCAGCGCGGCAATCGCAGCGGCCAGAAATCTTCCCCGGGCGGTACCCCGCCTCGTTGCGGGCGGTGCGGCCGATTCCTGGCCTCCGAATGTCACTGGTAACAAAAAGGGAAGTGCGATGGACGTGCGGGCCCTTGAGCCTAAGTAGTTCATTAGTCTACCCTTAGACAGAATCTGCGTGCGACGGGAGTCACTTCTCTTATACGTTACTTATGTTGTAGGAGGAAGATTACTTAAGTTGAAAAAAGTAAGCGCAATCCGGGCTCTATCTTGTCGCCCCTGCCCGATCTCTGCAACCTCTTCTTATCGTTGGGATATGCGCTCCCGGCGGCCCTTACCGCAGCTTCTCGCGCACCTCGGTCCGCACCAGGTAAAGGAAGAAAACCAGGTTCAGGAGGCCCTGCACCAGCCCCGACGCAAGGTGCGTCTTTGAGAAGACCCAGATGTTGTAGCAGGAGAGCAAAAACACCGCCGACAACGCCAGCGCCCACGCCCAGCGGAGCATCAGCACCAGCCCGGCGCTCGCGGCGATAAACATCGCTGCCAGCACCAGAAAAATGACCGGATAATGGCTGCCCGCGACGCCCAGGATGATCACCCCTGCCAGCACAATCAGGTAGAGTCCGATCGCCAGCACGCCCGGCATCGGCAGACGCTGATGGAACGGTGTGCTCCCCTTTTCGGGCGTCGGATTGGTCACGGGTTCGCTCTCAGGATCAGTCATAAGGTATGCAGGTAGGCCAGCAGGTCGCGCATCTGTTCGTCTTGAAGCGCCGTCGCCGGCATCATCTGGCGCCCATGCAGAATCACTTCCGTCAGCCGCTCATTGGTCGGCGGCGCGCCCGAAGGCATCGCCTTCAGCTTGGTAATTGCCTGCAGACCCGGCCCATGCAGTCCAGCCGTGCTCGTTGGATAGTGGCATCGCGCGCATTTCGCCTGAAAGATCGCCGCGCCTCGCGCCTCCTGCGGCGTCCACTCCGCTGCCGGCTTCGAGGGCGGCAGCGAACGGCAGCCCACTGCAGCCGCACCCAGCACGCCTGCACACAGAATTATGAGAGACCGGCAGCGCATCTGCCCCGATGATACTAGGCGCGGCTGCGATCTCTGGCGGCGCAGGTCTTCCCTTTGGATATCCTCGGCTTGCCCAAAATTGCAGCCTTACTGCTTCTCCATCGTCAGATAGACGATCACTCCGCTTGCGCAGGCCACCGCTGCCACCATCGGAACCAGCAGCCACACGTTCGCATCCATCGCCGGCAACGTCGCCGGCACCAGCGCATGCAGATGCAGCGCGCGCACCGAGGCGGCAATACTCGCTGCAAGGTTAAATCCTCGGCGCATCTCCCAGCCGATCGCGCCCAGCCCCAGCACAAGACCAATGAACAACGCAAAGATCTGCGCACCCAGGATCGGACGATTGATTCGCTCGATTGCCGCGTTCCGCCGTCGCAGTTGAGCGCGCCACCACAAGGCGCCGGCAGACTCCAGTCGCGGTGGAAGCGTCCGCGCCTTCGCCGCCTGAAACGTCTGCATCATTAGAACAAGGTCTTCGCAGCGTCGGCACCGCGCCACATGAGCCCGCAGTTCGTCCGTGCAGGCCTGCGGCCAGTGTCCCAGCCGTACCATCTCGGCGACTTCTCTCTCCCGCGCGCACGTTAAACGGGTCATCGTAAATCTCCTCGGCGCAGCAACTTTGCGGCCTTGCGCCGCGCGCGAAACAGCAACAGGCGAATGCTTGCGCTGGCCAGTCCCGTCACTGCCGCAATTTCGCGGTGCGAATATCCTTCAGCGTAAGCCAGCCACAAGATCTGCCTGTCGCGCGGACGCAGCTGCATCAGCACCGGCCACAGCAGCGCCTCCGATTCCGCCTGTTGCGAACCCGCCGCCACGGCTGCGAATTCCTCGGGCATCTCTTCAAGCGACGACGCGCTCGGCCGCCGCCAATGGTCGCGCAACAGATTCGTCGCGATCCTGAAGAGATACCGCCGCGCGGCAATCTCTCCATCGTCCGGCACCGCCGCGCATAAAAAGCGTATGTAGCTCTCCTGCATCAGGTCGTCAGCCAAAGCCGGATCAGCCGAAACCCGCGCCAGATAGGCCCACAGAGAACGCGCCGAACGTTCATAGAATCCAGCAAAGGCTTCACTCTCCATGCCCAGCCGGGTAGTCTGCGGCTCGGCATCGCCGGTCAACGCGTTCGTGAGTGTCGTCGATTCCAATGACATGGGCGGCTGCTTCCTCATTATTGTCGCTCGGCTCCCCGCAGCTCACGGCCTCTCCTTGCTCACGGCCTCTCCTTGAGGGATCCGTATTGCGAGTCGACTTTGCCCGGCGCGGCCGCTTCGGCAGGCATCAGGCCCAGCCGCGCAGCCAGAATCCACGTAATTCCCGCCGAAAGTACGAACCCTATGCCCGGCATCAGCACAACCGTGCCCAGCACCAGCATCGGCACATCCGTCTCAGCGCCCGCATGCCGCAGCAGCAGAAGTCCTAGGCCCAGCAGGATCATCACCGTCCCGATCTGCAACGGCGTCAGCACGCGCGCCACTGCATTCGGTACGCGCTGTTTCTCGTCAATGTTCACCGGAATCGGCGCAGCTTCCAGAAACCGCCTGCCGGCCTCCGTTTCCATATACCCTGCCAGTTCCTGGTTCGAGCTGAACTTGTCGATCAGCCGCGTGTGTACCTCGCTCTGCTGTCTGAAAGTGCGCGTCCAGCGTCGATTCTCGACCAGCAGCCGGATCACCCAGATGGAAAAGAGCATGAAGCTCACAAAGGCCAGCAGCGGCACCAGGTCGCGCACGGAGTTCATCGAATGCCCCAGGCCTGCCCCGCTCCCGGTAAACATCCGGCCACACAGCGCGCTCCAGTGCTTCGTCCGGTGCCCCATCTCCCTGCAGATGCGAGAAGAGATAGAACTCAGGATTCCGCGCTATCTCTGGATGCGCCATTAAGAACGCCGCCAGCTGCGGATTGCTGCGCGTCACATACTCCTGGTTCGACAAGAGCGTCGGATCATGCGAAACCACGGTTGTCAGCGTGGGGCTCAGCCGCAGCAGCCGGATCAGCTCTGCCTGATTCGCGGCCACATCCTTGTCATTCGGAGCGGCAGGAGCAAACTGCGGCGCGCTCTGCGCCGCCGCCGCTCTCGGTTGGGCGCCGGCGATCGCGCTTGCCATCAGTGTTGATGCGGCCACAATTTGAAAAAGTCGGACTAACCTGGATCGGACGAACATTGGGACCTCTCCTTGCGTCAAAGGAGTGCATGTTTTCTGCGCTCCTGCCAGCACAACGGATAAGTCGCGCACATGGTTAACAACAATTCGTCGACTCCCTGCGTACGTTGTTTCAGCCGGTTGATAAGATCGGCTTTAGAATCACCCCAATGCCCGCGCAGCACAGCAAAGCGACGATCGTCAGCATGGCCGTGGTCGCAACCGGACTCGCCGTCCTTCTCCACGAGGGGCTTGGCCACGGCGTCACCGCGTGGCTGCGCGGCGACGTCCCCACCGAGCTCACCAGCAATCACCTCTCATCCCTGCGGCCGGACCAATGGGTCGATGCCGCCGGCACCTTCGTTAACCTCGCCGTCGGCGCCGTCGCGCTCACCCTGGCGCAGATCGGCGGTCCCCGCCCCCACTTCCGCTACTTCATGTGGATTCTCGCCGCCCACAACCTCTTCGCCGGCGCCGGCTACTTCATGTACTCCGGCATCTTCGGCGTCGGCGACTGGTACCAGGTCATCCTCGGTTGGCCTCACCAGACCGCCTGGCGCACCGGCATGGCCCTCTTCGGCGCCGCGCTCTACGTCATGATCGCCCGTCTGCTCGCCGTCGAGATCCGCCCTTTCTGTTCGCAACCCGGCACCTACAACGTCGTCGGCCGCCTGCCCTATCTCGCCGGCTGCCTCTTCAGCACCGTCGCCGGCCTCTTTGATCCCCTCGGCCTCAAGCTGCTCTTCGTCTCCACCATCCCCGCCGCCTTCGGCGGAACCTCCGGCCTGCTCTGGCTCAACAGCCTCATGCCCCGCATCCCCGTCGAGCATGAGCTCGTCATCCGCCGGTCACCCGCCTGGTGGATCTTCGCAACCCTCTTCGCAATCGCCTACATCGCCCTTCTCGGCCGCGGCATCAGGCTCGCACACTAAGCGCCTGCCCCTCCGAATACTTGTCGGCACCTGGGGATTTGGTAGTGGGTCAGTTTCAAGCTGACCCACTACCGGAGATTTCCCCTATTTGTCTGATCGGGGGTAGAATGGTCTTCCTGGGTCGCAGTTTGGTTCGGTGACCCGGCCGGCCTCGCAAGTACATTCCCGTTGCGGGCTCCCTGGACTGGGCCTCTTTCGGCTCGGCCTTCCCGTCTGCTTCACAGCACGCCAAAACTCAAATTCCACGTACGTGCACGATCAGACTTCTTCTTTGGAGGATCACACGGATGGAAACGAGACTTGTCGCACGGCATCGCTCGCCCAAATGTCTGCAGCTTTTTGCGATGATAATGCTGGCTCTGTGTTCGCTGTGCCTCGCGAGAGCGCAGGATCACAGATGGGACTTCAATATAGGAGGCGGCATCGGGTTTCCTCAGGGCGACCTGAGCAACTTCATCAATGATGGCGCCAACTTCGTTGTGGGAGGGGGCTACAACGTCAACAGCTGGCTCGCTCTGAATGGCGAGTACATGTGGCACGATCTGCCGGTTAACTCGACGACCAAGCAGCTCCTTCAGACTCCGGACGCCTCCGCCCGCCAGAATGCGGTCACCTTTGACCCGATGGTTCACTTTCCGCTCGGACATCACCTGGGGGCTTATGCCATCGGAGGCATCGGGTGGTACCACCGCTCGGGTGAAACAACTACGCCGGGCGCAGGCGTCATTTGCGATCCCTACTGGTCCTGGTGGTACGGCTGCACTATCGGCACAGTGAATTTCGTTACGGGCAGCACCAGCGCAAACGCCTTTGGAGAGAATATTGGCGGCGGGCTCACCTACAGGTTCGGTGAAAGCGGTATCAAGTTCTACACCGAAGTCAGATATCACCACGCCAACTATGACAAAGTGGCCACCGATCTCCTCCCCCTGACGTTCGGCCTTCGGTGGTAAGAGAAGCGGTCGCCTTACCAATTCCCTCACGAAACTGAGTGACCCGGGTGCGTGGATTCGCACCCGGGAAGGCACTTTGCGCGCAAAGCACAACCCTCCCCTTCCATGCGATATAGTCGAAGAGGAATGCCACCGACCACCAGTAGCGCGGCCGCCAAACGCAACACACAGGATGGCTTCATCTACCTGCCCCTCATCGCCGGCTGGCTCATTCCCGGCGCCGGCCACTTTCTGGTCGGCAAATGGGGTCGCGGGCTGCTTCTCGCCGCCTCCATCCTCATCATGTTTGTCCTCGGCATCGCCATGCAGGGCAAGGTCTTCTCAAACGCCCACGACATCCTCGAGATCCTCGGCTTCATCGGCGACCTCGGCAATGGCCTGCTTTATATAGGCAGCCGCATCCTCGGCCTCGGAGCAGACTCCGTCCAGGTCACCACTGCCGACTACGGCACCCGCTTCATCGTCGTCGCCGGCCTCCTCAACGTCATCGCCGCCGTCGACGCGCACAACATCCGCACCGGGAGAAAGCTCTAGTGTTCAGCCCCTCCCATTTCACCGCCGTCGTCCTCTTCGCTCTCTGCGCCTCCACCGTCTTCGGCATCACCATGCGCGAAACCCCGCCCAAGATGGTCCGCTACGGCGCCTACTGCTTCATCCTCTTCGTCGGCTCCGCCATCGCGCTCAGTTGGCTCATGTACTTCATCGCCCGCTGAGCATGCCCCATAAGTGGCATCGTTCTAACCCGCTCCGGGTACGTCGCGCCATTCCAGAACAGCCTTAGTTACTTTGGCTTGGGGCAATGTGCGCGCAGTCCACACACAGGCTTCGCATCTCGATAAACTGGCTGAAATTCCCATGATTGCCGAAGATGTGGCAGAGTACAGACGCTTGCTCGAAGACTTTCACGAGCAGATCTCCCAATACGACCAGGAAGGCGCTCGCATCGCCCTCGGATGGCTGCGCGCCCTTAATAACCCCGGCTTTCCCCGCCACCTGCTCGCCGAACACACACTCAAGGTAAGCAAGACCGCTCCGGCTCTCGCCATCCTCGCCCTCGAGCGCGGACAAGAACCCGGCGCCGCCTTCCGCCTCCAGATTGAGTCCACCCAGGCCGCGCTCGCCTTTGCCATCGACCGCCTCCAGGACAAGCTCCGCCGCATTCAGGACGTCCTCGACGACCGCGGCCTCGAAGCTGTCATCGGCGAGTTCCTCAGCTCCGTCGAGTTCGTTATGGACTACGTGCAACTGCGCTTCTGCGGCTCCATGCTCACCGCCTACCGCCGCCCCCACATCCAGATCGGCTATCACACCTATCTGCCCGGCGAGCACGGCTATCGCGACGCACTCTGTAGCCTTATCGGCCAGACTGTCGAAGACACCGAGGTCTGCGAGCGACTCTTCCTGCGCATCTCCTTCGAAGGTGCCTCTATCCGCGTACCCCTCAACCCCGACGAAACCGTCGGACAGGAAAGCGCAAGCCTCTGGTCCTCCGCCGACCGACTCTGGTCCTGGTAGAGAAGCCCGCAAGCCCAATCATCATCCGCGCCGCTCCCTGGCAGTGTTTGACATGTAGGGATCTGCGGCGGTGCCCATCCTCGCGAAGCATGGGTGGTAACCCGCGTCTCCTCAAACCGCTTGCGCAGGCGCCGGCACATTGGTCTTCGGCGGTCGCTTCGTGATCGACCGCCCGAAGTCCATCGACGGCTTCTCGACCAGATGGTAGAAAATGCTTGAGACACACAAAACCGTGGGCGCGTAGATCAGAAAGATCGCCGCCGGCGGCCACTTGTGCCCCACTGTGTAAAGCAGAGCAAAAAGCACCGTGCCGTGCAGCAGATAGATGCTGTAGCAGATCCTGCCTACAAACTGCGGAAACTTCGATAGCAAAAATCTGCTCAGCGGCAGGAACGTCATGCTCATGATCAGGATCGTCGCCCCGCCCAGCGCGAGCGCCCAATCAAACACCTCGAGCCTGAAATTCCAGCTCGACACTGCGTGCTTCCAGAAGAGCTGCAGCAGCATGCCGGCCCACCAATAGACGAAGAGTGCGGCCGACAGGTACGCCGTCTTTCTGCGATTCGATAACCCCGCCATCCACGCAAACAGCTCGTCCTTGTACCGCGCCAGCAGGATGCCCGCGATGTAGAAGCCTGTCACATGCAGCGTCAGGGTGTACGAGTTCACCACCCCATGAAGCTGGTACCAGGTCACCAGAAACGCGATCGAGCCTGCAGCCAGGATCGAGACAAACGGCTTCGTGCGGAGCACCAGATAGCACAGGATCGGGTAAAAGAGCGAGATTCGCATGGCAACCACCAGCGTCCAGAACGCCGTATTGAACTCCGTCCAGTTCAGCTGGCCCACAACCAGCAGGTGTTCCAGCACCTGGTGTTCATCCACAGGTACCGCCCATGTCTGACCCACCCAGTGCGTAAGGTGAATGGGTCCATACCAGTGCAGGTTGCATAAAATCGCAATCGCCAGTGCCAGAAGATAGGGCACATACAGCCTGAAGAAGCGCCGCGTGATGAACACCTGGTAGCTCTGCGGCCGGCCGTTCACTGCCGGCAGAGCCAGCACAAAGCCGCTCAGCATAAAAAAAAGGGGAAGCGCCGAGTGACCCCCGTAAAACACCATGCCCAGCCAGTACGCAATCATTCTGAACTTGCCTTCGTGCCACTGCGGATCGACGACAAACGAGATCAGAAAATGCGACATCGCAACCGAGCATGCCCCCAGTCCGCGAAGCGCGTCCAGTTCCTTATACCTTCGGGGCTCCGCCTGCACCATCAGGGTGGTCCTCTTTTCTCTTTAACGAAGATGGGCGTGCCGTTCTGCGCTCACTCTTCTCAAAATGACGACAGATTTTCTTGCCCGGACAACATGGCTCGGCCTGCCTCGCGCGCAAAACCCTTGTGAAATAGTCCTCCGCGCGGGCGGCACCTTGGTTGCTCAATAGAGACTTCTATTCTTAAACCCTCAGACACCGGGCTTCCGGAAAAGTTTCTCCAAATCACAAACAAATTTATCGATCCGCCCTGATCCTCCCCCAAAAGGGTGCCCTTCGACAGGGACGCGGGCGCTCTCGGGCCCATTCGGCGCCCTTAATCGAGGTAATCAGCCGTCACCTCGCGCTCGTTGTAACCCCATCCTGCCGGGGATGGCTGAAGGCTTCGCCCGGCACATCCGTCAGGCGCACCCCTGGCCCCTCCCACAACAGCCGCGGCGTTCCCTGGCTGGCAAAGTGCAATCCCTCCAGGTGAATCGCATGCCGGCCCGCGCGCAGCCCGATCGAGCCGCGGTCATAGCGCACGGCGTTGCCGTTGGTGCTGCAAACCTGCGCAAAAGGCGGCCCCGTCTTCGCCACCTGGGCGCCATCGATCACCAGGCGCGCGCCATCCCGGGCCAGCAGGTGAAATGTGTACCCTCCGTCTACCGGCACGTCAATCCACCCGTCCCATGCCGTCGCGTAGCGCGTGAACCCGTGATCCTCCACCTGGATGCCCGCCGACTCGCCCGCAAATACCGGCGTCTGTTTTGTCAGATCCGGCAGCTCCGTCCACGCGCCTGGATACAGCCGCCACCCGAGCCCCGGCACTCCGGCTTCGCTCTGTTCCACAGCATCGTGCCACCGCGCCACCGCAACCAAGCCCTGCGATGCCCAGTCCTGGCTTTCCTTGCTGCCTTCAACATGCAGCAGGACGCGAAACCGCCCCGCTCCGTTGACTCCATCGAGTTCCGTGCCCTCGGCATCGGCAAAGCGGTGCTGCACACGCCGGCCGTGCGCCTCCGTTCCATCACCAAAAATCCACGTGTAGTGCGCGTGCGCGGCCTCCTGCGCGGTAAACGTCACCTTATCGCCCGGCGCAAAAAATGGCGGATCAATCGTGAACGACGCCACCGGCCCATGCGCCGCCGGATACTTCGCTTTCGCCGCGCCCTCCAGCACCAGCAGCGGAACATCCGCGTTCTCCGCCGCGCGCATCTGCCCGTACTTCACGTTGTCCAGCGTCACACCCGCAATATCACCGCGCAGCGACGAGTCCACCAGCGGAGGCTGATCGAGCGCCCAGATATTGCGAAACGTGAAATCGCGCAGGCCCGGCTGCTCCTGTTGCATCTGCAGCAGCGAGTACCAGTCGTCCAGAAAGAGATTCTCAAACGTGTAGTGGGCATGATTGCCTCGCGCGCCATCCGCTCCCCAGAATCCCAGCACGCCAAAGGGCTGTCCGCACGCGCCGATCCCCGCATGCAGCACATCGGAATCGCGCAGCGTAAAATTCCACGAGTTGAATATCTTCCGCGGCCACCCCGCGCGCACAATATTTGAAATGCTCGTCGACAGTTCGCTCGTCTCGATCGTGATATCGTGCACGTCGCGGCCCGGCCGCAGCATATCCGCGTCGGTATAGCCGTCCCAGTTGCCCATCAGCGCAATCACGTCGTCCGACGCGCGAAAAAACGAGTTCCGCACCAGCCCGTTGCTCGACCCGATCCAGTCCATGCCGTCCTGGTTCGCGTTTCCGGGGTTGCCGCCCATCACGCGCAGATCGTCATACAGAAAATTGCTCGAGTCCTTCATCTGGATCGACCAGGTGCGCGACCGGATCACGCACGTCAAACCGCTCACTTCAATCGCGTGCGCATCATTGGTGCCGATGCAGTGCCAGTCCGGCTTCTGCATCCACCCCTGGTCGGTATGTGGGTCCTGCGGCCCGTCGTACACAATCGTGCCGCGCCCCAGCACCTTCACGCCCTCCACATGCCACAGGTTCAGGCTGCCAAAAAAATACGCGCCGGGCGCCAGGTAATACGTTTCGCCGCTCTTCGGATTCAGACTCTGGTGATAGACGCCCGGCTGATAGTAGTGCAGCGTCGGGCTCGCCTTCGGCGGCTCAGGCGGCTTGCCCGCGAAGAGAAACAGCATGCTCGCGTGATTCAGAAAATCCCGTGGCCGCGAGATCGCAAGCTTCGCCGGCCCTTCCAGCCGAAACCGGATCGTCCTGCCCTCACGCGTTGCGCGCAACCCCAGCCGCCATGGCTGAATATCCACGCCCTTGTCCCAGAAGCCCGCTTCCTCCGCCGTAATCGCCACATCGACCGGCCCGGTGATGTCGAAGCTCGCAAAGTCATAGCTCGCCGCCACGTGCGCCACGTCCACCGGCTCGCCATTCACCGTCACGGTGAACGCCGTCGACCGCATTTCCGGCGGCACCGGCACCGGATGCACGCGCCTCGCCGCAAATGCCGCACTTGAAAGCGCCGTCATCAGTGCGACGAGCAAGCTAACAGCGCGCAAGCATACTGCTGCGGCACGCACCGGCGTAGTAGGATGAGCCATTCTCTCTGTCGATCTTACTGAGTCACCCTGACCCCTAGACCGCTGATTCCTCATCTCTGACCCCTGTCTCGCTCTTGCTACCATCAAGCCATGCTGCGCGTAAAGCTGCTCGAATCCGGTGCCCGCCCACCCGTCGTCGCTCATCCCGGCGAAGATCTAGGCTACGATCTCTTCGCCTGTGAGAGCATCCTGCTCGCGCCGCGCTCCACCGTGCGCGTGCGCACCGGTATCGCCGTTGAAGCGCGGCATCCTGCAAACCGGCGCTCCGCTCGGCCTCCTCGTGCGCGACCGCTCCTCCATGGCCGCTCGCGGACTTGCCACCACCGGCGGCGTCATCGACGCAGGCTACCGCGGCGAAATTCTCGTCCTCATGACCAACCTCGGCGACACCGCCATCGAGCTAAATTCCGGCGACAAAATCGCGCAGATGATCCCCGTGCCCGTGCTCACCGGCGACGTTGTTGAAGTGGCCGACCTCGTCGATTCTGCGCGGCTGGCAAAAGGTTTCGGCAGTTCCGGCAAGTAGCCGGGCGCCCCGAATTGAGTCCAACCAACAGGATGGTCTAAGAATGGCCGCAACAAAACCCGTAACGCGCTGCCGCTGGGCCGAGAGCGATCCGCTCCTACGCACCTATCACGATGAAGAGTGGGGCGTGCCGCAGCGCGACAGCCGCGCGCTGTGGGAGTTGCTCATGCTCGAAGGCTTCCAGGCCGGCCTCTCCTGGCTCACCGTCCTGCGCAAGCGCGACGCCTTCCGCGTCGCCTTTCGCAACTTCGATCCAGTGAAAGTGGCGCGCTTCAAAGAGGCTGACATCGCTCGCCTCATGGCCAACGACGGCATCATTCGCGCACGCGCCAAGATTCAGGCCACCATCGGCGGCGCACGCGCCTATCTCGACATGCAGCACGCCGGCATCGACTTCGCACAGTGGGCCTGGGCCTTCGCCGGCGGCAAGCCCATCCAGAACACCGGGCCCGTTCCCGCGCATTCGCCGCTCTCCATCACCATTTCAAAAGAGCTCAAGCGTCTCGGCTTCAAATTCGTTGGCCCCACCATCGTCTATGCCTGGATGCAGGCGTCGGGGATCGTCAACGATCATGCACCCGACTGCTTCCGCCGCAATGCCCGCGCATCTCGGAGCAAGTGAACTTCCATGCCTGTCGTTTCCATCACCCGGCTTCGCGTGCGCAAGGCCCGCTTTCTGCCCGCGTTTTTTCTCGCCGTGATGCGCATCGGCAGACAGGCCCGCGTCTCGCAGGGCAATCTGGCAGTCAGAGTCTTCGCTGACAGCCACAAAGCCTTCTGGACCGCCACCGCCTGGGACTCCGAAGCTGCAATGCGCGCCTTCATGCTCGCCGGGCCGCATGGCCCCGCCATGCGCAAGCTGCTCGACTGGTGCGACGAGGCTGCGCTCGTCCACTGGACGCAGCCCGACGCTGTGCTGCCCGCCTGGCCCGAGGCCCATCGGCGCCTCATCGCCGAGGGCCGCCCGTCCAAAGTGAACTACCCCACGGCCGCGCACACCGCGCATGCACCGGCCCCGCCGAAAAGTGGCGGGCGCTCTGAAATCAAAATCAAGTAGAAGCGGCCCAGTAGACGCATCCTCAGGTAGAGGAATCGAGGATCTCGATCTCCTGCCCCACCGCCACCGCTGCGCGCTTTCCCGTGATCGCGCCGGCCTGTGCTGCTGCACGCGGCTTCGGATAAATCACCGCCGCCGCCCAGCACGCGATCAGCCCGGCACATACGGGAATGAACCCGTCGAACTGCCGCGGCTCATCGAACCTGCCGAACAGCAGCGTCACCAGCAGCAGGCCGGGCAGCGTGATTGTTGCGCAACGCAGCAGGCGCGGTGCATGCCGCCAGCCCATCGCCGCCAGTCCCCACCACGGCAGCACCGTAATACCCGTAAAGAAGAGCGCCTGCTTCGAGTAGGTCCTCAGCAAATGCAGGTTCATCTCCAGATGGTTCTGAAACAGCCCCGGCGCGCCATGCACGGCCATCACCACCAGGTAGCGCGCGCCGACCCACGCAGCAAGCTGCGCAATCGTCAGCAGCAGCAGCTTCCACCACTTCACGCGCCCCCACAGATAAAGCACTGCGCACGGAACCAGCAGCAGCGTGCTCTCATGGTTGAGCGTGCCCAGCATAAAGATCAGCAGGTAGCCCACCGTCCTTTCGTAGTAGAGCAGCATCAGGCACGCCGTCCAGAAGCCCGTCAGCGCGATGTCATAAAACGTCCAGTAGCCGATCGTCGGGCACAGCATCAGCGCCGCCAGCATAAAGCCGAGCAGCTTCCCAATCCCCGGCAGAAATAGATTCGTCCACCGCCCCATCAGGTAAACCGTCGCCCCAATGCAGATCACCTGCGTCGCGATGAACGCATTGTGATCGGTCATCTTGGGAAATACGGTTTGCAGCCCGTTCGCCAGCAAAGGGAAGAGCGGCCGATAGCCGAACGGCGCCTGTGCAGCCTCCGGACGATGGATGATCGTTGCAAGCTGGTACCACGCGCCCTGGTAGCCGCGCTCCACCGCCATCAGCACAGCGACGCAGCATCCCAGCCACGCAAGCACAGTTGGAACCGCTCGAACGGCAGCGGCATCTGGAATTGGATTCCTTCCTCGGTTCGACTCGGCCTTCATGCTCTCCTTGCAGCAGCGAGGAGCAGGGGACAGTCTTGCTTTCCGCTCCGCGCAGAGAAGTGGGGAAAACGAGCGCGTATCGAAACGCAGCCCCCGCGAGGCCCGGTGGCCCCGCGAGGGTGAGCATTGCTTTTTGTTTTAGATGCTAGTTTCTACCCAATCCGTCGTTCTTGTGGTAATTCGGATACGGTGGAATCGGTATCTCCGGGATAGGATTCGCTTTAAGCTCGTCGAGCACCATCTTCACACCCGTTTCGAGCTGCACATCGCGCCCCGCCGCTGCGTCCTTCGGCAGATCTTCCACCATTACATCCGGGGGAATTCCGCGGTTCTCCACTTCCCAGTCGCCATGCAATCCGTAGATCGCATACCGCGGCGCCATCACGTAACCGCCATCGATCAGCGGCGGATACCCTCCGATGCCCACCAGGCCGCCCCACGTGCGCGTCCCCACCAGCTTGCCGATTCCCGCCTTGCGGAAGTACCACGGCATCGCGTCGCCGCCCGAGCCTGAGTTCTGGTTGATCAGCATCACCTTCGGCCCGAAGATCGCGCCCACCGGGTCATGAACCGGCTTGCCGTCGCGTTCTTTCGCCCCCGAGAGCGGGAAGCGCTTCAGCACATCCACCACATAGTCGGCGATGTCCCCGCCTTCGTTGTAGCGTTCATCCAGCACCAGCGCCTGCTTGTCCAGTTGCGCGTAGAAGTAGCGATTGAAGCTGTCGTAGCCCGCGCCTCCCGTGTTCGGCATGTAGACATACGCAACCTTGCCGCCCGAGAGTTCGTCCACCTTCTTCCGGTTCGACTCCACCCAGTCGATGTTGCGCAGCCCGTCTTCGTCGCCGATCGGAATAACCGTCACATCGCGCGCGTCCTTGCCATCTGCATTCGGACCCACGCGAATCACCGTCTGCTTGCCCGCTGTGCCGTTGAAGAATTCGTAGAGGTTGTCGCTGGCGTGCAGCTCGCGTCCGTTCACCGCCAGCAGGTATTCGCCTTCCTTCACGTAAACGCCCGGCAGCGTCAGCGGCGAAGCCAGCCCCGGCGTCCAGTTCTGGCCGCCGAGAATCTTCGCGATCCGGTAGCGCCCGTTCTCCACCTTGTAATCGGCCCCGAGCAGGCCCGTCTTCGGCGCCATGTCATGCGGCCGCGGACCGCCGACAAACATGTGCCCCACCGTGATCTCGCCCAGCATCTCGACCGAGAGATACGTGAACTCCGACCGCGACGCCAGCCCCGCAAGATAAGGCTGATACTTCGCCTCGATCTTCGGAATGCTCAGCCCATGAATATTCGGGTCGTAGAAAAAGTCCCGCTCGATGCGCCACGTTTCGCGGTAGATCTGCTCCCACTCCGCGCGCAGATCCACCTGCATCTGCATGCCGCCCAGGTTCAGCGGCTTGCCCGGATTCTCGTTCCCCGGCTTCAGCTCATCGGCCCCTGCAATGCCATAGCTGTCGCCGCGCCCGTAGAGCACCTTTGCGCCATCCGCGGAAACAAAGAAGTGGTCGACGTTGCCCATCACCTGCTCCGGCTTGCGCTTCTCCAGAGTGAATTGCCAGACGCCCTGGATCGGCGCGCCTCCGTCCTCATCGGACGACCGCCCGAAGGGCGAACCCTCCAGCAGGTACAGCACGCCCTCTTTGCCCGCCGCGAGGCCCAGGTAATTCTTTGCCGGTATCGGCAGCGCCAGAATGCGGTTCCCGATGCCGTCAAGATCGACGGTAACCTTCGCCGGCTCCTTGGCTTTGTCCTTGTCCTTATCTTGGTCCTTATCCTTCTCGCCGGCCTTCTCGTCGGCCTTCGCCGTCTTCGCGTCCTTCTTGTCGTCCTTGTCTTTGTCGCTCTTGTCGCTGTCGGCTTTCTTCCCGTCGTCCGCCTTTGGCTCGTCCTTCTTTTCGCCCTTGATCTTTTCGTCGTCGCTTTCCGGGGGAATCGGCGAAGCTCCATCCTTCGCCAGCACCACCACGTACGGCGCGCTCGTCTCTTCGCGATCCAGAGACGAAAGATCGATGCCCGCGTTCGATGGGCCGTCGTTCGTCGACTCTACGAAGTAGAGATACTTCCCGCCCATGTCAAACGCCGGGCTCGTCGCGTCGCTCATCCCATCCGTCACCTGCGTCGACTTCTTCGTGTCGAGCGAATAGAGGAAGATGCCGTTGAGCTGATTATGCAAATCGTTCTGGTAGGCCAGCCACTTCGAATCCGGCGACCACGACACGTTAAATGAGTGCCCGAATCCGCTGTACTTACCCGTATCCACCAGCACCGGCTTGCCCGTCGGCACGTCCACCAGCCACAGCCGCATGTGCTTGTCGGCATACGCAATGTGCTTCGAGTCCGGCGACCACGTCGGATCGTAGAAATAGCTCGCGTCCGGCCCCAGGTCCACCACGGTCGGCGCTTTGAAGCCCGTCTGATCCTTCAGGTAAAGCTTGTACTCTCCCGAAGCATCCGAGAAATACGCGATCGTCTTGCCATCCGGGCTCCACGACGGATTCCGCTCCGCCGCTCCCGGCGTGTTCGTCATGTTGCGCGTGTCGCCCTTCTCCGCCGGAACGGTAAAGATCTCGCCATGCGCTTCAAACACCGCCCGCGCGCCCGTCGGCGAAATCGCGGCATTCTGAATTTCATCGGCCCTCACCTGCGCCAGGTGCGGCTGCAGTTTCGGCAGCTCGCCGTGAATCTGGATCGGCACCACCGTATCCGCGTTGCTCGCCGTATCCACAAGATGAATCGAGCCGAACTGCTCATACACCAGTGCGCCCGGACCGGCCTGCATCGTCTTCAGGTCGTAGCTTTTGTTCGGCGTCACCGCCGTCACCGCCTTCGACCCCGTGTCATAGCGGAACAACGACACCGGCCCGCTGCGATCGGAGAGAAAGTACACCGCGTTGCCCACCCACACCGGGCTCGAATCGTTCGAGTTCTCCCGCGGCACCTTCACCAGGTCGAGCGTCTTCAGGTTCACGATCCATATCGGCGTCGTCTGCCCGCCCACGTAGCGCTTCCACGCCGGCTCCCATTTGGTCAGCGGCTGATACGCAATTTCGCTCCCATCCGGGGAAAACGAGCCCTGCGCGCCCGATGGCAATGGCAGCGGCTCCGGCATCCCCGTGCCATCCGCGTGCACCAGGAAGAGCTTCGTGAAATGGCGAAAGCTGAGGGCTCCTGAAGCAATAAGGACGTTCTTCCCGTCGGGGGTCCAGCCCTGGACAACGCTGCCCTGCGGATGCCACGTAATCCTCCGCGGCACGCCGCCGCTCGACGGAATCACGTACACATCCGTGTTGCCCTCAAGATGTGCCGAGTACGCAATCAGCGATCCGTCGGGAGAAAAAAACGGCCCGTAATTCACGTTCCCATTCGACGTCAGCCGCTGGGCCTCGCCTCCCTGCCGGCTCACCGTCCACACATCATCGGCGTAAAGAAACGCAATCTTGTCCTGCGAGAGAGACGGGTTGCGCAGCAGCAGCGGATTCGCCGCTGACGCCTTGGCTGACCCCTCTTGCCCCGAAGCAACCAGACCGCCCACCACAACCAGCGCCACCATCGCCAGCGTCCGTCTGAAGAAAGCACGCATCGTCAAGCCTCCATAAAGTCAATCAGTTACTTTTGCCCGAGCGCTGGGAACGACTGTCCAACAAGCGGTGCAGTATCGCGAATGCAAACTTTTCGTGAGGAAAATACTGCTCGAAGAATACACCGGCGAGCATCAGACTATGTAACCGAAGCACCGCCCGCCGGCGAGCGCCTCGCCATCAGGCCGCTTTCCTTTTGCGCCTGTTCGCTTTTCATTCGCAGAATGCATGCCTCTGAGCGATTTCAATCCGAGAAGCGCCACGGAGCGTTCCCCACACGGAGGACTGGAGATTGACCCGGGCATGACCTCGGCTGACGCCGTCGACGCATCCTTGATTCATCGTGTTCTCGGCAGCGATCAATCAGCCATGGCTGAGATATTTGATCGCTATGGCAGCCTCGTCTACTCCGTCGCCCTGCGCATACTCAAAGATCCGGGGCAGGCCGAAGACATCCTGCAGGAAATCCTTTTGCAGGTATGGAAACATCCGGCAAAATTCGCGAACGGCCGCGGATCGCTTCCCGCCTGGCTCGCCGTGGTCGCGCGCAACCGCTCCATCGACCTGCTTCGGAAGCGCAGGCCGAGCGAGCCCGTCAGCGATCTGAACGTCGCTTCGCCCGAGAATCTCGCTTCCGAGGTGGAGCGCAACACCATGATCGAGAAAGTGCGCAACGCGATGAAAGACCTGCCCATGCCGCAGCAGAGGCTCATCGAGCTGGCTTTCTTCGAGGGCATGACACACTCTGAAATCGCAGCGCGCACCGGAGAACCGCTGGGAACCGTCAAGACCAGAATCAGGACCGCATTGGCCACTTTGCGAAAGGGAATCGACGCATGACCGACGACCTTCACATTTCGCAGGACGACCTCGTCCTCCACGCCATGCAGTCCTTCTCCAACCTCGAGGCCGAACCCCTGCGCTACCACCTGGCCGGTTGCGCGGAGTGCCGCGGTCGCCTCTCCGCCATCAATGGCGATCTTGCGCTCGTCTCCCTCAGCGTCGCGCGCAAGCCTGTTCCCGAGGGCGCACGGCATCGCTTTTTTGAGAGACTCTCCACCACCAGCGGAGTGCGTCCCGCTTCTGTCGCTTCCATCGACTCCACCCCGGAACGCCGCTTCCCGGTGCTGCCATGGCTCGCCGCCGCTGCGCTGCTGCTGCTTTCAGCAGGGCTCGGCTTCCAGGTCATGCGCCTCAATGACCGGCTCCGCAGTGAGGCTGATCGCGCCGCGCAGCTCAATGCCGCCAACGCCGACCTCACCGCGAAGAATGCCGACGCCCACCACCTGCTTCAGCTCATGACTGCGCCGCATGCGCAGCATGCCGTCCTCACTGCCTCGTCCAGCAGGCCTGTTCCCATGGGCCGCGCCGTTTATCTCGCCGAAAGCGGAGCGCTCGTCTTCCAGGGCAGCAACCTCGCCCGCCTGCCCGAAAACAAAACCTACGAGCTCTGGCTCATCCCCGCGAACGGCCATCCCCCCATGCCCGCCGGCATGTTCAAGCCCGACGCAATGGGCTACGCCTCCGTCATGATGCCGCCGCTGCCCAAAGGCGTTATGGCCAAAGCCTTCGGCGTCACCGTCGAAAAAGCCGGCGGCGCCGACACCCCCACCATGCCCATCCTCCTCGCCGGCTCCGCCACCCTCGCGGGCGAATAGCCGGCCCACCCATTTGCCTCGCATCGCATCACCCCGATAGACTGCGTGCGTGCAAAAAATGAAAAAGTTTCTCCCTGAAAATCGGGATGAACGGCTGCCCCGTCAACGGCGCACGCGCGCCCTGGCGTTCCGCTCGGCGAGCAGCCTGCGCACAATCCTTCGCTGTCAGTAAAGGAGACGCTTTGCGCCTTGGACGGAGATCTTTCATCGTTTCCTGCGGTCTGCTCGTGGCCGCTTTTTCAGTCACCCTCGCATCGGCCCAGCTTCCCCCGCAGCCGCACGTCAAGCAGATTCACCTCAAACACGTCCTCGTCATCGGCCAGACCAAAGGCTTCGAGCATGACTCCGTCTCCGCCGCCATGGCCGCCATCTACGACATGGGCCAGCAAACCGGCCTCTGGGACACCGAGATGCGCACCGACACCGAGCTGCTCACCAAGAAGGACCTCGGCCGCAACGCCAAAAATCTCAACTACTTTGACGTAATCGTCTTCGCCAGCACCACCGGCGAGCTCGACATGGACGACAGCCAGAAGAAGGACATGATGTCCTTCATTCATGACGACGGCAAAGGCTTCGTCGGCATCCACGCCGCTCTCGACACCAACTACACCTGGCCCGAATACGGCGAGATGATCGGCGGCTGGTTCGATCAGCATCCCTGGATGACCTTCAACGCGCCCATCATCAATGAAGCTCCCGACTTTCCTGCCGTTCGCCACTTTCCCAAAGCTTTCACCAAGTTCGACGAGATCTACCAGCCCAAGGCCTGGTCGCGCGACAAGGTCAATGTCCTGCTGAGCCTCGATCCGACAAAGCTCGACTACAACAACAATCCCCGCATTCACCGCACCGATCACGACTTCGCCGTCGCCTGGAGCAAGATGTACGGCAAGGGACGCGTCTTCTACTCCACCCTCGGCCATACTGAAGAAGCGTGGCAGGATCCCGACATTCGCAAAATGTACTTTGAGGCCATCAAGTGGGCTCTCTGGATGACCGACGGCAGCACCGCCTCGCATCCGCGCCCCGCACCTACAGAGACTCACTAGCAGCCTTCAATTCGCACGAAAATGGGTGCCCCATCCATGCGAAGCATGGGTGGGAAAGCACAAACCTCAACCAGCAGGCTTCAATTCGCACGAAAATGGGTGCCCCATCCATGCGACATGGTGGAAGCCAAAAATGGGTGCCCCATCCTGCGAGCATGGGTGGGAAAGCACAGACCTCAACCAGGCACGCATCCTTAACCGGGACTCGACTCGTGATGAATCGCCGAAATTTCCTCTCCTCCGCCGGCATGGCGCTCGCCGCGCACTCCTGCACCCGGCTCCTCCCCGCGCAGCAAAAACCCGCGGGCAAGGCCGACTACACGCTGCGCATCGAGCCCTGCACGCTCGACATCGGTCCCGGCGTGTCCATCAAAACGATCGCCTACAACGGCCAGGTTCCCGGACCCCTGCTCCACCTGCGCGAGGGCGCGCCCGTCACCATCGACGTCACCAACGCCTCGCCTGAAGCCGACATCGTTCACTGGCACGGCCTCGCCATCGACTCCTATAACGACGGCGCCATGGAAGAAGGCTCGCCGATGATCGGCCCCGGCACAACCCATCGCTATCACTTCACGCCCAAACCCGCAGGCACCCGCTGGTATCACACCCATGCTGGAGCCGACGGCAAACTCGACGTCTCCACCTACACCGGCCAGTTCGGCTTTCTCCTTATCGACGGCGCCTCCGAGCCCGGCCACTACGATCAGGAAATCAATCTCGCCATCCATCACTGGGAGCCCTCCTACGTGCCCATGGTTGAAACCATGCGCGCCGAATCGGCCAACATGCCGCTCACCACCGGCTCTGACGTCGGCTACAAGTACGCCACCATCAACGCACACATGCTCGGCGCCGGCGAGCCCATCCGCGTCAAACAGGGCCAGCGCGTCCTCATGCGCCTGCTTAATGCCAGCGCCACTGAAAACGTTGTCCTCGCGCTTCCCGGTCACAAGTTCACCATCATCGCCATGGACGGCAACCCCGTCCCCAAGCCGCAGAGCGTCGAAGTCCTCTCGCTCGCCGTCGCCGAGCGCGTCGACGCCATCGTTGAAATGAACAAGCCCGGCAAGTGGATCCTCGGCTCCACGCTGCAAAAGTCCCGCGAGATGGGCCTCGGCATCGTCGTCGAATACGCCGGCCAGGCCGGCAATCCCGTCTGGACCGATCCCGCTCCCCAGACATGGGACTACGCGCAATTCGCCAACACCGGCGTCGCGCCCGCGCCCGACGACTCCTTTACCCTCACCTTCCGCGACATCGGTCCGCAAAAAGGTTCGCAGTTCGATACCTGGACGATCAACAACAAGTCCTGGCCCGACATCGACCCGCTCATCGTCCACGCCGGCAAGCGCTGCCGCCTCGTCTTCCGCAACGGCAGCGGCGACCAGCACCCGCTCCATCTTCACCGTCACACGTTTGAAGTCACAAAGATCGGCAACACCCAGTTACGCGGCCTCATGAAAGACGTCATTAACGTCATGCCGCTCCAGACCGTTGAAGTGGATTTCGTCGCCGACAATCCCGGAGACACGCTCTGGCACTGCCACCAGCAGCTCCACATGGATTTCGGCTTCATGCAGCTCATCAAGTACGCCTGACACGGTTCAAAGAAATTCTCCCAGGGGTTTCCGTTTTGAAAAGGATGAAAGGCGCTCGCTTCGCCGCAATCGCTGCAGCCATCGTCGCAGGCTCGCTCACCGCCCACTATCTCCAGGTACCCATCGAGGTGCCCGTCGATGCCGCCGCGCAATCCGCCGCCGCCGATCCGGGCGCGAACTCCTACGCCGAACACTGCGCCATCTGCCACGGCGACCAGCGCGAAGGCATCCTGCCCGCCTTCCCGCCCCTCGTAGGCATCAGCCATCAGATGAACGCTGACCAGATCGCCGCATTCATCCACACCGGCAAAGGCCGCATGCCCGGCTTTCCCTCGCTGCAGGGCGATGAGCTCACCGCGCTTCTTCACTTTCTCGCGTCGCCTACATCGGAATCCGAGCCGAAATCCTCCGATCTTGCCAAAAGCGGCGAAGGCATCTTCCATCAGAACTGCGCCTTCTGCCATGGCCGCGATGCCATGGGCGGCGAAACCGGTCCCGACCTCACCTCCTCCAAGCTCGTCCGCGACGACAAAACCGGCGAGCAGATTGCTGCTGTCGTCCGCGGGGGCCGCCCCGGCAACAAGATGCCGGCCTTCAACTTCTCGAGCGACGAAATCCAGAGTCTCGTTGCCTTCATTCGCTACCGCGAAGCGGCTGCAGCCGCGCATCCCGGCGGACGCCGCGGTGTCGCCGTTGCCGACTTGCAGACCGGCAACGTCGACGCAGGACGCAAGTTTTTCGAGGGCGCAGGTGGCTGCACACAATGTCACTCGCCCACCGGCGACCTGGCCGGGGTGGCGACTCGCTACGAGGGGTTGACGTTGGAACGGGAGATGCTGTATCCGGATCCGAGGATTGTCAAGAGCACGGTCACGGTCTCTCTACCCTCCGGTAGGAAAATCACAGGCACCCTCACCTATCACGACGAATTCACGATCTCAATGCGCGACGCTACCGGCGCCTGGCGCTCCTGGTCCACCAGTCGCGTCCGCTACACCATCGATGCACCGGTTGAAGCGCACGTGCGGCTCTTCCCGAAGTACACAGACGACGACATCCACAACCTGATGGCGTATCTGCAGACCCTGCGCTGATCGCCCCGTGCGAACTGGGCCCACCGCACTATGAACTGTGAACGGCAGCTACGCACCCGCCGTGGTCAGCCCTCCGGCCACAGCCTTCCAGTTGATTGTCTTCAGCAGCTCATCGATTCGCTCCGGCGAACCATTGATTTCGAACACGATATTCTCAATCGCCGGATACCGCCCGGGACGCCTGAAATGAAACCGCAGCCACTTGTCCTGTGCGTTCCATGTCGCCGCCTTCCAGTTCCCGAAGAGCAGCACCGCCGACACGTCGCCGTGTTCGTCCGGTTTCGACTTGAACGCCATCGCCGTTCCCGGCAGCTTCAGATCGGTCAGCGATCCGGGTGGCCCATCCAGGTCCTCGCTCAACCGGTTGAAA
This sequence comes from uncultured Acidobacteriota bacterium, assembly GCA_963718885.1. Lineage (GTDB taxonomy): Bacteria > Acidobacteriota > Terriglobia > Terriglobales > Acidobacteriaceae > Telmatobacter. The sequence goes on along the minus strand of CAVRAK010000033.1, from coordinate 19,208 downwards.
TGGACATTCACAATCAGCTTGTTCGGCTTGGCCGCCCTCTGCATCTCCGCCATGACCGACCGATCCGTCGGATTCGCCTGCATCTTCTCGAGCAGAGGCTGTAGCCGTGCAATCTGTTCCTGCTCAAGCTTCGAGCCGGGGCGGATGTGGTACTCCCGCGTTATCGACTCGTCAATGTCAAGCGGCACATCCGGATCGTTGCTGACCTCAGCATCATCGTCCACATCGAATCGGTAGTTCTCGCTCTCCACCCAAGCTTCGCTGGGAATCTGATCGAGAACGCCGTGCAGCGCATCGCGATACCGCACCAGCATGGCTCGCTCTTCGGCCGTGGGAGGCCGCTTCGACTGGCCCCCGGCCTCCGTGGCCCACGCCCATGCCAGCACAGCTACTGCGACAATTGCCAAGTTCCTTCGCCGAACACCTTGCGCTGTCATTGTCGCTCCCTACTGCTTCGCGAGTTCTACACGCCGGTTCTTGGCGCGGCCGTCCTCTGTGGAGTTGTCCGCTACCGGTTTCGTATCTCCGAACCCCTTCGCGGTCAGCCGGTCCGCGGCGATTTTCTGACTGATCAGCCACGTGCGCACTGTCTCCGCGCGCTTCTGGCTCAGAGCCTGGTTCGAAGCGGCAGATCCCACGTTGTCCGTGTGGCCCTCGATCCGCAACTTCAGATCCGCATTCTGCTGCAGCAGCGTCAGAATCTGCGTAAGGGTGTCTGTCGATCCATCCTTTAGCGTCGCCTTTCCGGTATCGAACAAAATGCCGTACACCGCGACATGCCCGCTCTTCTCCAGCTCATCGTGCAGAGAAGAAGCGTCTGCCGTCATCTCCTGCTTCATCTCCTGCGAAGTGATGATCGTCTGGTAGTAGTAGCTGCCGCTGTTTTCGAAGCCGACCCACGTATTGCCCTTGTTCGCCGTAATTTTGGTCGTTGGATCTTCATAGACGATGTGAAAACCACCGTTGCGAAGAGCGGTTTCGAGGTTGCGGAAGACCTGGATGTCGCTCACGCCGTCGCGGGTCCCATAGTCCCAGTAGTGGTATTCGCCCTCGATGTGCTTGGTCTGCTCTCCGTTGTCGTTCTTGCCGATCACCAGATCGGCTTGTTCATATTCCTTGTTTTCGCAGCTGTGGATCGTGCTGCCGGGCATGCGGGTCACGAGTGGTGAGTCCTTGCAGCCGTCGGCATCGACCGGTGCATCCGCATCCTGCGCTCGCAGGGCAGGTGTTGCGATCGAAATGATCAAGGCCATAGTAAGCAGAACTGCTTTCTTCATAGCGTGTCCTTTCATCCGTCAGCGCAGGAACAGCGCACGAGCCGGTATCAGGCCGGACTGATGCCATGGCACGGAACCTGCAATCTTGAACGGAATCCGTGTCTGAATTCCTGTCGGAACTGAAGCAGATGAAAAGCAGTTTCCCGTTCGGGACTCCGCCTGTCAATAGAAAAGCCTGTGGATGGAAGTTTGGTCCCTGATGCGGGAAGCGAAGGAGGGCTATGTCAGCGCGCGATCCAGGTGTACATAGCCGCCATCCACCACGATGTGCTGCCCCGTCGTGTGCGCAGACTGCGTTGGCGAAAGCAGAAACACCGTTGCCGCCGCTATCTCCGAGGCCAGCGTCATTCGCTTCCCGAGCGGAATCTGGTCCGTGATCCGCTTCAGCTCGGCCTCGGGATCGCCTAGGGTCGCCACCCACCGCTGATATTGCGGAGTCATCACCTCGGCCGGTACCACCGCATTCACGCGGATGTTGTACTCGAGCAGCTCCGCCGCCCACTCCCGCGTCAGCGCAAGCTGCGCGCCCTTGCCCGCCGCATAGCCTGACGTGTTCCCCTGCCCCGTCAGCGCTACCTTCGAGCTGATATTCACAATCGCGCCATTCGTGCGCTTCATCCCCTCCACCGCGTAGTGCGCCAGCGCATAGCAGTGAACCAGGTTCTTGTTCAGGCTTTCCACAAAGCCTTCGACGCTGCCCTTCTCGAGGCCCACGCCGTCATTCACGCCCGCATTGTTCACCAGGCCGTAAACATCGCCAAAGCGCTCGTGAACTTCGTCCATCGCGGTCTTGCAACGCGCCGCGTCTTCGAGGTTCGCTTCGATCAGCACGCAGTTGGCGCCCGTGTCCTCCATCTCGTACATGAAGGCCTGCGCGTTTTCCGAGCGCCGGCTCAGAATCACCACCCGCGCGCCCTCCGCAATGCACGCCCGCGTGATTCCTGCGCCAATCCCCGCGCCGCCGCCCGTCACCACAATCAGCTTGTCGTTGAGCCCCAGATCCATGCTTTCTCTCCCGGCCTATCCGATTCCCGCCAGCACCAGCATGCGCGGCTCGGTCATCTCGTCAATCGCACTCCGTACGCCCTCGCGTCCCAGTCCCTGAGTCCTTCACGCCGCCATACGGCATCGGATCCAGCCGCCAGCTCGGCGTGTCGCCCACAATCAGCGCGCCCACTTCCAGCTCGCGAAACGCCGTCAGAATCCGCCCCGCATCCCGCGTCAGCAACCCCGCCTGCAATCCATACTTCGAGTGATTCACCGCCGCCAGCGCTTCCTCAAAATCCTCGTACGGCTCAATCACCACCACAGGACCGAAGATCTCCTCATCGCGCACCTTCATGCCCGGCTGCGTTGCGGTCAGAATCGTCGGCGCCACAAACGATCCGGTGCGCTCGCCCCCGATCACCAGCTTTGCCCCCGCGCCCACGGCCTCTTTCACCCAGCCCTCCACGCGCTCCGCATCGCTCACCCGAATCAGCGGACTCATCTCCGTCGCCTCGTCCTCCGGGCCGCCCGCCACCATCTTCTCTGCATGCTCCACCACCTTCCACACAAACGACTGGAAAACCCGCCGCTCCGCAAAGACCCGCTGCACGCTGATGCACGATTGCCCCGCATAGCCAAAAGCCGCATGCGCCGTCCGCTTCGCCGCGTCTTCCAGGTCCGGCCAGTCGCTGTGCACAATCAGCGCCGCGTTGCCGCCCAGTTCCAGCAGCACGCGCTTGCGTCCCGAGCGCGCCTTTAGCTGCCAGCCCACCTTCGCTGAGCCCGTGAAGCTCACCAGCTTGATGCGGTCTTCCTTCTCCGCCAGCCACGCCGTGTCGGCATCCGCCAGCGGCAGCACCGCCAGCGCCTCTTCCGGCCAGCCGGCTTTCAGAATCACCTCGCCCAGCGCCAGCGCGGTAAACGGCGTCTGCGGCGCCGGCTTCACAATCACCGGGCACCCCGCAGCCAGCGCCGGAGCCACCTTGTGCGCCACCAGATTCAGCGGAAAATTAAACGGCGTGATCGCCAGCACCGGGCCCACCGGAAAGCGCTGCACCAGTCCCCAGCGATTCTCGTTGCCCTCGGTCAGATCCAGCGGAATCGTCTCCCCGCCCAGCCGCACCGCTTCTTCCGCCGCGGTCTTGAACGTGAGCACCGCGCGGTCCACCTCCGTGCGCGCCAGGCGCAGCGGTTTACCCGCCTCGGTCACAATCAGCTTCGCGAAGCGCTCCTTCTGCTCAATCAGGGCGCCGGCGATGTCCTCAAGAATCTCCCTGCGCTTCCACCGCGGCAGCGCGCGCGTGCGTCGCAAGCTGGCCACCGCATGGTGCACGGCCTGGCGCGCGTCGGCGCGCGTCGCCACCGTCACGCGGCCCACCAGTCCCTGGTCCCACGGCGAACGCACTTCCATCCCTTCGCCGTCCCGCCATTCCTTGCCGCATAGCAGAAATCCCGTTTGCGTTCCCGGACGCATCTTCATGCACACCCGCTCCTTGCAACCCTGCACACGATGTTACTAGGGCGGGTGCAGGGCGCGTGGTTCGCATGAACTTGAAACAGCCTATTGTGATGAAAACGTCGCTTCGGTTTCGTTACGGGATGTGGCCACGCGGACTTTTTGCTTCTCATGCGAAGCCGGTGCCGGCTTCAGCAGCTGCTGGATGCACATTGCCACGGCGAGCGAAGTTACAGCACTGATCAAGCCAAAGACGAGTTGTGAAAGCGGCGATTTGGCCAGGCTCAGAAACGGCGCTCGCACAATCCCGTTAAACAGAAAAAGGGGGAGGGAGTACTCACCGAGCAGCACCAGCAGCCGGCTGCCCCTCAAGGCCGGGCGAATCTTCAGGTAGCAGAAAAGCATGACGACCAGAGCCGCTGGAAACGTGAACAACCACACCTCTTCGTAGATACTTCCCAGTATCAGCACAACCAGCGCCGGAAACGCGTTCCAGACATTCAGCCGAATCGGACAACGCGCTGCGGCAATGCCCAGGCACAAAACAGGCATCCGCCCGATTGGCGTCTCAAGCAAATCGATCTGCCAGCGTCCCAGCGATGGATTCACAAGGTAAGTCGCAGTCACAGCCAGGAGCGCGAGCACAAGCAGGCCGCGCGCGCCAAACTTTATCGTGAATCGGCGCATCAATGGCCAGATTGCATAGAACTGGATGATGAAAGGAATAAACCACCACGGCCCCACCGGCGGCAGATTGTATCCCGGCAGGATGTTCGAGAGCCCGGCAAGCATCAGAATGAATTCGAGACCTCTTTGCCGCAAAATCACCAACACTCCGGCATCTACACTCACCACTGCGATCCAGCTCAGCATCGCCAGCCCAAAGATCGGGAACAATTTTTTGATCCTGGATAACATGAACTCGGCCCAGCTCGATCCGTCTTCCCAATGGCTCTTAGCCAGGCCATAGGCCGACAGGAAAATGAAAATCTGCACCCCGAAATGTCCCCAGAAGGAAAAAACTGCCTGGATCGCAAGCGCAGGATCTTTGACCGTCGCCACGAACACCCAGAAGCGACCCGGATCGAAAGTGAACTCATTCTGGTGAGCCGGACTCGACGACGTGAAAGAAGTTGTGAAAGACGATTGCCGCAATCGCAATGCCCTTCAGAACTGCCGTATCCCTCTTGTCGAACTCAAGCTGCATCAATCGGGGCCCTCTGATTATTTACCCCAGGCAACTGCCCAATTCTAGTCGCCTCAGCATTCTCGATAAGCACCCCGCCTCCGCTGGTACCAGTGACCCCGGTAACGAACAATGAATCGCAGCCCCTGAACAGATCGGGGCTACCGCCTGCTCCGTTTCGAGTGCTTGCCTCGCAGTTGGCTGCTCGGCTCGTGCATCCAATCGGACGTCATCGCGCGATAAACTGATTCCCTATGATCCATGACGGCAGGAAGCGCAAGCTTCCTTTTGACCCCGCCGAAGCCCTGACGCATCTAAAGAAGAGCGACCCGAAACTGGGCGCACTGATCGATCGCGTCGGCGCATTCACCCTCCGGCTCGATCAGTCGCCATCGCCCTTTGAATCTCTCTTTGAGGCAATCCTCTACCAGCAGTTGCACGGCAAAGCCGCCGCCACCATCCACCGCCGCGTGCGTGAGTACTTCGGCGGCGACCCCACACCGCAACAGCTCCTCGCGGTCCCCGACGACCCGCTGCGCGCCGCCGGCGTTTCCGGCAACAAGGTCAAGGCCATGCGCGACCTCGCCGCCAAAACCATCGATGGCACCGTGCCCTCGCATAAGGCCATTCTGAAAATGCCCGATGCCGACATCGTCGAACGCCTCACCGAAGTCCGCGGCATCGGCCCTTGGACCGTCGAAATGCTGCTCATCTTCCGCCTCGGCCGGCCCGACGTCTTCCCCGTAACCGACTACGGCGTTCGCAAAGGCTACGCCCTCACCTTCATGAAGCTCCCAAAATCCCGGCCCATCGAGGCTGCCGACCTGCCCAAACCCGACGTCATGTTCCGCCGCGCCAGAAAATGGGCTCCCTATCGATCCGTGGCAACCTGGTACATGTGGCGCGCCTGCGATCTCGCCCGAGGACAAACCGGCGGCCGGCCCCTCGACGTTCCGAGTAAACCCGCAAAGCCGGAACAGCAGCACGGGCACAGTAAGATAGGCCGACGAAAAAGCTTACGCCCTGACACGCATGCCCCTGGGCCCTCATCCAACCTGTTGCACTACCATGGGAACCGCCAATGCCACCCAGTAAGCGCTTCATCTGCATTCACGGCCACTTCTACCAGCCTCCGCGCGAGAACCCCTGGCTTGAAACCGTCGAAACCCAGGACTCCGCCGCGCCCTACCACGACTGGAACGAGCGCGTCTGCGCCGAATGCTACGCCCCCAACGGCGCCGCCCGCATCCAGAACGGTAAAAACCAGATCATGCGCATCATCAATAACTATGGGCGCATGAGCTTCAACTTCGGCCCGACCCTCCTCAGCTGGCTCAAGGAGAACGCTCCCCGCACCCACCGCATGATCCTTGATGGCGAGCGCCGCAGCCGCCGCTCCTACAAGGGCCACAGCTCCGCCATGGCCCAGGTCTACAACCACATCATCATGCCCCTCGCCAACATGCGCGATCGCATCACGCAGATTCGCTGGGGCATCGCCGACTACCAGTACCACTATGGTCTTGCACCTGAGGGCATGTGGCTCTCTGAAACCGCTGCCGACACCGAAACGCTCGCGCTCCTCGCCGCGAACGGCATCCGGTTCACCGTCCTCGCACCGCACCAGTGCAAACGCATCCGGCCGCTCAAATCCGACACCGGCGCGGAGCCGGAATGGACCGACACGCCCAATGCATCCGTCGACACCACCCGTCCCTACCTCGTCCGCTTCGCTTCCGGCGAACCACCTCTGGCCGTCTTCTTCTACAACGGCCCCACATCCCGCGCCATCGCCTTCGAGGGGCTCCTCAACTCCGGCGAATCCTTGGCCGCGCGCCTCAAGGGCGGATTCAAAGACAACGCGCAGACCCAGCTCGTTCACGTCGCCACCGACGGCGAATCCTACGGCCATCACCACAAGCACGGTGAAATGGCCCTCGCCTACGCCTTCAAACTTCTCGAGCAGGACAAGAACGTCAGCCTCACCAACTACGGCAGCTTTCTCGCCCAGTTCCCGCCCGAGTACGAGTGCGAAATCGTCGAAAACACCTCGTGGAGCTGCATCCACGGCATCGAACGCTGGCGCTCCAACTGCGGCTGCAACGGCGGACACGCCGGCTGGAACCAGGAATGGCGCACGCCCCTGCGCGAGGCGCTCGACGCCCTGCGCGACGCCATCGCGCCCGTCACCGAGCAGGAAGGCGCAAAGCTCTTCCGCGAGGTCTGGGCCGCGCGCGACGCCTACATCAACGTCATCCTCGACCGCCGCCCCGAAGTCGTCGAGCGCTTTCTTGAGCGCCATCAAACCCGGCCCCTCAGCGCCGAGGAGCGCGTCCGCGCCCTGCAGCTCATGGAGCTCCAGCGCCACGCCCAGCTCATGTACACCAGTTGCGGCTGGTTCTTCGACGACATCTCCGGCATCGAGACCGTGCAGGTCATCGCCTACGCCGGCCGCGTCCTCCAGCTCGCCGTCGAGCTCTTCGGCGAACGCGTCGCCGGGCTTGAACAGGCCTTCGTCGCGCGCATGGCCGAAGCCAGGTCCAACGATCCCAAAGCCGGCGACGGCGCCCGCATCTACAACGAGAAAGTGCTCAAGATGGAAGTCGGCCTCGAGCAGGTCGCCGCACACTACGCCATCAGCAGCGTCTTCTCATCCTTTGCCGAGGAGACCGAGCTCTTTTGCTTCCACGTCAAACGCATCTCTTACGACATCCACACCTCGGGTCGCGGACGCCTCGCCCTCGGCCGCGCCCACGTCACCAGCGCCATCACCGGCAAGCAGCAGAGCTTCAGCTTCGCCGTGCTCCACTTCGGCGATCAGAACATCACCGCCGCCGTAAAACCCTATGTAGAGAATGACGCTCTCCAGTTCGAGGCCTTTGCCGCGCAGGCATCCGAACACGTGCAGAAATCCGACTTCCCTGAAGTCATCCGCCAGATCGACCGCTACTACGGCCACGTCAACTACTCGCTTACGTCGCTTTTCAGCGACGAGCAGCGCCGCATCGTGCGCCTCATCCTCGACTCCACCCTCTCTGACATCGAGAACTCGCTCACCAGCATCTACGACGATCACGCCAGCCTGCTCCACTTCCTCTCCCAGGCCGGACTCCCCAAGCCGCCCGCGCTCACCCTCGCCGCCGGCTTCGCCATCAACGCCGGCCTGCGCCGCGCCCTCGAAACCGATCCCATCGATCTCGCGATGCTGCGCTCATTCCTGCATCTGGCCAAATCCGATCAGGTGCCCCTCGAGACCGCAAACCTCAGCTACATCGCCGACCTGCGCATGAAGCGCGCCATGGTGGAGCTGCAGCTCTCCGCCGGCTCCCTTGAAGTCCTCGAGCGCGCGCTCGCTCTCGCTCACGCTCTCAACGAGATGCCCATCGACCTCAATCTCTGGCAGGCGCAGAACATCTGGTACGAGATCCTGCGCAGCTCCGGCTACGCACTCACCGCCCTCCCCGAGGAAGACCGCCCCAAATGGGATAAGCAGTTCTCCGAACTCGGCGACTGCCTCTCCATCGACACCGAGGCCATCAGCGCCCCCGAGCAGCTCGCCGAAATCGCCGGCGACTGACCGTCTCCCAGTCTTGAATGATCTCTTCGCCGAACTCGATCGGTAGGAGCTCGAGGCTAGCGGCTAGAAGCTAGCAGCTGCCTCACCCCTTCAGCACCGTCCGGACATGCAGCTCCTTCAGTTGCTGCTCGCTCACCGTCGTCGGCGCGTCGGCCATCATATCGATCGCTTTCGCCGTCTTCGGGAACGTAATCACCTCGCGCAGGCTCGGCGCCCCCGCCAGCAGCATCACAATGCGATCCAGCCCCAGCGCAATGCCTCCATGCGGCGGCGTGCCATACTCCAGCGCGTCGAGGAAAAACCCAAACCTCTGCCGCGCCTCCTCATCGCTGATCCCCAGCGACTTGAAGATCTGCTGCTGCACGTCCTTGCGGTGAATACGAATCGATCCCGACCCCAGCTCCAGCCCGTTCATCGCCAGGTCATAGCAATCCGCGCGTACCGACGCCGGATCGCTCGTCAGGTTCGCCATATCCGCTTCATAGGGCGCGGTAAAGGGGTGATGCGCCGGAACCCAGCGCCCCGATTCCAGGTGATACTCAAACATCGGAAAGTCGACAATCCAGATCGGATGAAACGCCGCCGAACCGTCCAGCATTTTCCCGCTCTTCGGGTCCGCATTCCGGACTGCATGGTCCGTAATCTCGAACGCCTTGTGCCGATCCGCGTACTTCTTCGCCAGCTCCGTTCTGAAGTTGCCCGCCGCCGCGTAGACGTTGATCTCGCGCTCGCTCAGCCGGCCCTCAAACTTCGTATCGCTCGCCTTGATATGGTGCGCCGGGTCGCCCGCCACCACGATCACAAAGTCGGCATCGGCCGCGCCCGCCAGCTCGCGCACCTTCGCCGCCGCCTCGGGAAAGCTCTTCGCCAGCCGCTTGAAGTCGTCAATGAACTTCGCGCCCTTCTTCGTGTCGAACTGCGGATGGTTATCCTCGCGCTCCTTACGGCTCAGCTCGCCTACATTCGGAATCCGAAGCGCCACCACCGGCAGCGCCGGATCGATCTGCAGCGTGCTCAGCGCCTCGTCCGTAAACGCCGGCCGCACATCCGTCAGCTTCGGCAAGCGCAGATCAGGCTTGTCCGTGCCAAACTGCCGCATCGCCTCGTCGTACGTAATCCGCGGAAACGGCGTCGGCAGCGTAACTCCCGCCGCGGCGAAGGCCGCCGCGCAGAACTTCTCCACTACGCCAAAGACATGCTCGCGCCGCGGAAAGCTCATCTCCAGGTCAACCTGCGTAAACTCAAGCTGCCGATCCGCGCGCTGGTCCTCATCGCGAAAACACCGCGCAATCTGGAAGTACCGGTCGAAGCCCGACACCATCAATAGCTGCTTAAAGATCTGCGGCGACTGCGGCAGCGCATAAAACTCGCCCGGATGCACCCGGCTCGGCACCAGGAAATCCCGCGCGCCCTCCGGCGTCGACTTGGTCAGAATCGGCGTTTCAATCTCGAGGAATCCCTGCCCGCTCAGGCTCTCCCGCACCGCCCGCGTAATCTCGTGCCGCAGCCAGAAGTTCCGCTGCATCTCCGCGCGCCGCAGGTCGATATACCGGTACTTCAGCCGCACTTCCTCGTTCTGGATCGCTTCTTCCGCCGGCGAAAACGGCGCCAGCTTCGCGTCGTTCAGCACCCGCAGTTCCGTCGCCTCAATCTCGATTTCGCCCGTCGGCATCTTGGGATTGATCGCATCCTTGTCGCGAAGCGCCACCTTGCCCACCGCGGCCACCACATACTCCGGCCGCACCTGCTCGCCGCGCAGATGCCCCTCCGGCGTCAGCTCCTTGTCCAGCACCACCTGGGCTATGCCCGAGCGGTCCCGCACGTCGAGAAAGATCAGGTTGCCGTGATCGCGCCTGCGGTTGACCCAGCCCATCAACACCACCTGCTGGCCGGCGTGGGCGGCGCGCAAATCGCCGCAAAGATGTGTCCGCTCAAGAGTGCCTAAGAAATCCAGTGCCACAAGAATCCTTCTGTCGCCTGTTCGCCCGAGGTCCGGGCCAGGCACTTCGTGCCGTTCTCGTTCCCAGGGTTCTGACGGTTATGCAGAGTGTCCGATGCGCTCACCCAGCCAGGAATCGCGCGAGTTCGGCGCGCGCGACCTTCGTCTGTACGCCGGTTGAGAAATCCTTCACTGTAAGGATACCGGATTGAAGCTCGTCCTCGCCCAGGATGACGATGCGCCGCGCCAGCTTATCGGCGGCCTCGAAGGACTTCTTGAGGCGAAAGCTTCCGTCCCCCAGCTCCACCCGCAGCCCGCCCCTCCGCAGCTCGCGCGCCAGCGCCAGCGCCGCCGCGTTCATGCCTTCGCCCAGCGGAGCCACATACGCATCCACCTGCGGTGGGACAGCCCCCTGGTTGATCGCTTGAAGCGTTAAGACCAGCCGGTCTTCGCCCATCGCGAAGCCGATCCCCGGAGCCTTCGGCCCGCCGATGGCTTCGCTCAGCCCGTCATACCGCCCGCCGCCCAGCAGCGCGTTCTGCGCACCGAGGCCGTCGTGCGTAAACTCAAACGTCGTCCGCGTGTAGTAGTCGAGGCCGCGCACCAGCCTGTGGTTCCGCGTATACGGCACGCCCGCCGCATCCAGCGCCTTCAGCACCTCGGCAAAATGCGCCTTCGACGCCTCATCCAGCGAGTCCGCCATCTTCGGCAGCGTCTCAATAATCGGCTGGTCCTCCGGCACCTTGCAGTCCAGCACCCGCAGCGGATTCGTCACCGCCCGCCGCTGGCAATCCACGCACATCTTTCCGGCCACCGGCTCGAGTGCCGCACGCAGCACTTCGTTGTAGCGCGCCCGGTCCGCCTGCCGACCCCACGGAGTTGATCTCGAGCTTCCATCCCGCGATGCCCAGCTCATCCAGCAGCGTCGCCAGCATCTCCAGCACTTCCGCATCGCGCACCGGGCTCTCGCTGCCCGCTGAAGGCGGCCCGATTACCTCGGCCCCGATCTGCGAAAACTGCCGGTAGCGCCCCTTCTGCGGCCGCTCCCGCCGGAACTGCGGCCCGATGTAATAGAGCTTCTGCAGTTGCCCCGTCTCGCCCAGCTTGTGCTCGATGTACGCGCGCACCACGCCCGCCGTGTTCTCCGGCCGCAGCGTCAGTTGCTGCGTCTTCTCCGACTGCGCCCGCGCACGGTCCTCCCACGTGTACATCTCCTTCGACACAATGTCGGTCTCTTCGCCCACCCCGCGGGCAAACAGCGCCGTATCCTCGAAGACCGGCGTGCGAATCTCCCCGAAGTTGTACCGGGCAAACACCGCGCGCGCGGTAGCCTCGATCCGGTTCCAGAGCGCCGTTTCCGGCGGCAGCAAATCGCGCGTCCCGCGCACGGCTTTCAGCGTGGTCATAACCTTCTTAGTCTAAATGTTGATATTGAGGGATCACGCTCCGTGTGGCCTGCGCTCACGCCCCTTCTTGATCGCCTTCAACAGTTGCTGTCGATACGCGTTCTGCCACCCTGGCCCCGTCGACCTGAAATGCTCCACCACCTCCGCGATAGCCGCAAAGACACCAGTTTCGTTCGTCGGCGCCTTCTGCGGCCCGCGCGTACCCCGCCGAACCACCCTGCCTTTGCGGATCATGTCTGCGCCGGCGAGCCACGCCCGCGCTGCGTCGGCATCGTTCGGGTCATAAGGACCGTCTCCCGGCTCGTAGGGAATCGCCGCCGTCTCCTCAAAGCCCTTCACGCGGCCCCAGTCAGTGCTGCTTTGTATCTTTTTCATACTGTTTCCGCTCCTCTCTGCTCGGGGACGGAACGAGATCACGCGCACATCGGCATCGCGCATTGTGTAGATCAGCGCCAGCAACTTTCCATGAACCACAGCCATTGCCAGGTCGAGCCATCGGGCTCGTCGGCCCGGAGGCTGCGGTATGTGCACTTCTCAGGATTGTCGAAGACGAGGCCAGCATCTCTGAAATCGAGCCCATGCTTCTTCAGGTTTGCCTTGCGCTTCTCCTCGTCCCAGACGAGCACATTCTTATTGTAGCTACAATATACTGATTAGGCAATCTGCCTGCCGCCCCTGCATCCTCGCCCAACTCCCAGCATCCAAACGCCTATGGAATACCGTCTTCTCGGAGGCTCAGGCCTCAAGGTTCCCGTTCTCAGTTTCGGTGCCGGCACTTTCGGCGGCGGCAGCAGCGAATTCTTCAAGGCCTGGGGCGCCACTGACGACCTCAATGCCGCCCGGCGCATGGTCGATATCTGCCTCGACGCCGGCGTCAACCTCTTTGACACCGCCGACGTCTACTCCGAAGGCCGTTCCGAAGAGGTGCTCGGCAAAGCCCTCGAAGGCCGCCGCGACCGCGTCCTCATCTCCACCAAGGCCACTTTCCGCCTCGGCGACGGGCCAAACGACATCGGCTCTTCCCGCTACCATCTCCGCCGCTCGCTCGAAGGCAGCCTGCGCCGCCTCGGCACCGATTCCATCGACATCTACCATCTCCACGGCTTCGACGCCCTCACCCCCATCGAAGAAGTGCAGGACACCCTCAACACCTTCATCCGCGAAGGCAAGGTGCGCTACATCGCCTGCTCCAACTTCTCCGGCTGGCACCTCATGAAGTCCCTCGCCCTCGCTGACCGCTACGGCTTCAGCCGCTTCGTCGCCCACCAGGTCTACTACTCCCTCGTCGGTCGCGAGTACGAGTGGGAACTAATGCCACTCGGCCTCGATCAGAAAGTTGGCGCGCTCGTCTGGAGTCCTCTCGGCTGGGGCCGTCTCACCGGCAAAATCCGCCGCGGCCATCCATTGCCCAAAGAGAGCCGCCTCCACAAGACCGCCGAGTTCGGCCCGCCCGTCCCCGACGACTACCTCTACACCGTCGTCGACGCGCTCGACGCCGTCTCCGCTCAGACCAAGAAATCCATTCCGCAGATCGCCCTCAATTGGCTTCTGCAGCGGCCAACCGTCTCCTCCATCATCATCGGCGCGCGCAATGAGGATCAGCTCAAGCAGAACCTCGGCGCTGTCGGCTGGTCCCTCACTAAAGAGCAGATCGCCCGCCTCGACAAAGCCAGCGACCGCACGCCCGCCTATCCTTACTGGCACCAGCGCCAGTTCACTGAGCGCAACCCGCCGCCCGTTTAGCCCCTCTGTTACTGGGCGACGGCCACACTGCTCTGCGCACGCAGGCGGCGCGCCGTTGCCAGCAGCACTGCCGCCAGCACCAGCACACCGGGCACAATCATCCAGCGCCCTTCCACCGCATCCATTGCCGCGTCCAGCACCTGCACCCCGCCATAGAGCAGCAGCAGGGTCTTGAGCGTCACGCGGTTCCGCATCAGCAGCGCAATCAGCAGAAAAATCCCCAGCGCCGCATTGCGCGCCACCACGTAGCCCGCCATCACCCGCAGGCCGCTCGTTACCGGCTCATGCTGCCCGGCCAGCATCGCCGGCTGCACCGCCGCAATCACCGCGCCCGCGAGCAGCAGCAGCCCACCCAGCCCGGCCACCAGCATCGCCCACCAGGGAATCGCTTCGCGCTCCATCATCGTCGTCCTCCGCACAGAGACGATACGCCCGGCGACACGCCCATGTTCCAGCGCCCAGGTTTTCGCTTGTCTCCCCGGTCCGATTGACGTCAACTGCGGGTAAGATTGGGAGCAGAACTGTCCTCATTCCACGAAGTGCGCAGGTAAACACACCTGAAATCCATCAACGAGGCAGCGCCCTCCAGCCGACCGGTCTCCGGCGTTCGCAAGCTTCGTCTCTTCCCGCTGCTCGCCGCCACCTACTTCATGGTCTCCGGTGGCCCCTATGACATTGAGGACATCATCGGCTACGGCGGCTACGGCGGCGCGCTGCTCCTGCTCTTCCTGCTTCCCTTCCTCTGGAGCTTCCCTACCGCGCTCATGCTCGGCGAACTCGCCGCCGCCGTTCCTGCCGAGGGAGGCTTTTACGCCTGGGTGCGCCGCGCCATGGGCCCCTTCTGGGGATTCCAGGAGGCATGGCTCTCGCTCGCCTCCTCCGTCTTCGACATGGCCATCTATCCCACCACCTTCGTCCTCTACCTTGAGCGCCTCGCGCCCGGCGCCACCACCGGCTATCGCGCCCTTGGTCTTGAGCTCGCTGTCGTCGTCGCCGCCGTCCTCTGGAACCTCCGCGGCGCTGCCGCCGTCGGCGAGGGCTCGGTCAAGCTGTGGATCGTCTCGATCTCCCCCTACATCGTCCTCGTCGCGCTTGCGATCTATGTCGGCTTCCTCGGCATGCATGGTCCCTTCGGCGGACACGCCTCCATGGCCCGTCCGCCCGGCGTCGCCTTTTCCACTGCCGTGCTCGTTGCGATGTGGAACTACATGGGATGGGACAACGCCACAACCATCGCCAACGAAGTTGAAAATCCCCAGCGCAACTATCCCCGCGTCGTGCTCATGGCCGTCGTCATGATCATGATCACCTACGCCATTCCCATCGGCGCCGTCGCGTGGGCCGGCATTCCCGCAAATCGCTTTTCGACCGGCGCCTGGGTCGATGCCGCGCGCACCCTCGGCGGCCCCGCTCTCGCCATCGCCGTCGTCCTCGCCGGCGTCATCGACGACTTCGGCACCTTCAGCAACCTCACCCTCTCCTACACCCGCCTGCCGCACGCCCTCGCGCAGGATGGCTTTCTGCCCGCGGTCTTCACCAAACGCCTCCGCAACGGATCGCCCTGGGTCTCCGTCCTCGCCTGCGGCCTCTGCTGGGCTCTTGCCCTCGGCTTCACCTTTGAGCGCCTCATCACCATCGACCTCGTGCTCTGGGGCCTCTCGCTGATCCTTGAATTCCTCGCGCTCGTGATTCTCCGCCGCAAAGAACCGCTGCTGCCGCGCCCCTTTCGCATTCCCGGCCCTGACTGGGTGCCGATCCTGCTCGGCATCTGCCCCACGGCGCTCACCGTCTACGCGCTCTGGGTCTCGCGCACTGACACGGTCGCAGGCATCTCCGCTTTCGCCTTCGCCATGGCCATCGCCGCGCTCGGCCTCCCGCTCTACCTGCTCGCCAGAATTTCGCAGCGCAAACGGTTAGCCCGCTAAGCCGGCACCGCGGCGCGCGCCGCCATCGCCAGCGCCATCGTCAACGTGAGAACCGTAATGTCGTCTTCCTGGCCAAAGCTCAGCGCCGCATGCGCAATCTCGTCGGCCGATCGCGTCGAAAGAGCGCCAGTCCGCTCGAACCCGAAAAGCTCCCCCGTCACCGAGCGCGCTTCAATTACCCCATCGGAGACAAAGGTCAGCGCTTCACCAGCGGCCAGTTGCAGAGTGGAGGCTGTGTATTCCGTTGCTGGAACAATCCCCAGGGGAAGGCTCCCCGGCGTTGTCACTTCCACGCCGTCACGAAAGGGATTGAGATGGCCCGCGTTGGCAAGGATCATCTCGCCGTTCGGCTGGATATCCACGCAGAGACACGTAGCGAAACCGCCGATCTGCACGCGGCACAGCACGCGGTTCAGATGCGACAGCAGCTCCACCGGTCGCATCCGCATCGCGTTCCTCCGCAGCGCCCAGCAGCAGCGCCGCAGCCATCGCCGCGGCAGCGCCCTTGCCGCTCACGTCGCCCAGCAGAATGCGCTGGCGCCCGCCTGGCAGAACGCGGCAGAGATAAAAATCGCCGCCCACCTCGCGCATCGGATGAAACGCGACCTTGATCTGCAGTCCCGGCGCGGTGTCGATGTGCGCCGGGGCAAGCAGCCGCTGAATCGCCGAGGCCGCCTGCAGCTCGCCCGCCAGCGTCGCCCGCTCCTGCGTGATCTGCCGCTGCTCGCGAAAAAGCAGCGCCACCAGCGCCGCCACAACACACACCGTTGCAACCCCGCGCATATTGATAAAAGCGTCGCTCCAGCCCGCATACAGATTGGGAATCCCCGGCAATTGCAGGGCCGTCGCTTCCAGCACAAACCACGCCACATCGCTCGCGCTCCACAGCAGGCACAGCACCGCGAGCGGCCGTATGCGGCGTTTGATCGATGCGTAAGGCCAGAACGCCACAAAGGGCAGCACCGAGATCGCCACATAGGTGATGAACGAAAAGATCCGGAACGAGGAAATCACCTCGGCGCTGCAAAAGGCAGCCACGTGAACGATGCCGAACGCGTCGAGGGCAGTCGGCAGAAGATTAAACGTGGCGACTCCGAGAATCATCCACGCAAATGCAGGCACCCGTCCCCGCGCCAGCATGAAGCTGAAAGGAGCAATCGACAGAATCGCCATCAGATCGCCGGCGAACATGATCGCCAGGCTCAGAAACAGCGGGTAGGATGCGCCTGTCAAAGCCGCCAGTTCGTTGAGGCGCAGGGCACTCAACCCTGCCGCGGCCATGGCAAGAAAGAGAATCGCCGTGCGCGAGCGATCGAGAAAGTACAAGGCGAGCAGCGGAAAGCTCAGCACGCCCACAATTCCGTAGCACACCGCCGTAAAAAAACGTCCCGACGCGGCCGACAGAACTTCCCGCGCGCGCAGATCGTCCAGCAGTTGGCGCTCGCCCGCATGCATTTCGAGCGGCACCGCGATTCCGCGCTGCACCGCACCCGGCATAAACAGCACACCGCGGTCCAGCACACGCAGCGCGATCACCGCCCGCCCCGCCTGCACATCGGCAGGCGCAATCGAATAGGAACGGCTCGCATTGAGGCTCACATTGCCCGTGCTGAAGTTGCCAAAGGTGGCAAGCTCCCTGCCGTTGAGATACAGCGTGTAGGGCGAGTAGAGGCGGACCTGCAGCGCCGGATGCGCTGCCGCCGTCAGCCCGTCTGTCTGCACATGGCAGCGAACCCAGAGATACGAGGGCGTTGTGGCAGAGCGCCATTCAGGGTAGGGAAGCCAGCCCGTCTCGTCGAGGTCCGGCGCGGCCCACGCCGCATTGTCGCCCGCGCGGTAGATACAATCCTTCGGCTGCACAGAGACGATGCTCTGCGCAGGCACAGCCAACGGCGCGGCGATCAGCAGCAGAAAAGCCAGTCTATGCATACACGGCGCATGCGCGCTTCAGTACGAGTGGAGAAGTGGCCGAATACGGCGGTTCAGGACTGCGGTTCAGGGCTCGCGCATGACCCCGGCCCTGCGCGCCCTATATTTCGATACACCTAGCATACCGGGCCTTTCGGCCAGGGCCCGCGAATCCCGCATTGAACATAAGGCAACCCACTCCGTATCATCGGGACTCAATGACCATCTTCAGCACGGCGCATCCCAACCGTACCCGGCAATGTCTCTCCGGCAATTGGATCCTGCAACTCGCGCTTGTCGTTCTTTTCGCAGCCGCGCAGGCCCGTGCCCAGGGTGAACCCGTCGACTATGTCGATCCCACCATCGGCAATGTCGGCATCCTCCTCGTGCCCACGCGGCCCGCCGTCTATCTGCCCAACAGCATGGTGCGCGTCTACCCCATGCGCGACGATGCGCTCGAAGACCGCATCCATTCCTTTCCTCTCACCATCAGCTCGCACCGCATCGGTGAATTGTTCAGCATCATGCCCGGCGACGAAGCCCCGCCGCCTATGACCAGGAGACTACGACGCCCTATTACTACGCCGCGCGCTTCAGCCTCATCGGGCATCCGGCCGAGTTCACCGCGACCGAGCGCTGCGGCTTCTTCCGCTTCACCTTTCCCGGCGGCAAGGCCACCTCGCCCTCGCCAATCGCATCGCCGGCACCATGCAGTCAGAGGGCCGCACCGTGGTCACCGGCGAAGAGCGATTCGACGGCATGGCAGCTTATGTCTACGGCGAGTTCAGCGCGCCGGTCTAACGCCGCAGCCTCAACCGAAAGCGGCAGGCAGAGCCTTGCCATCACCGGCCAGACACGCAACACTCGACTTTCGCTACGGCATCTCCTTCATCAGCATCGAGCAGGCGCACAGAAACCTCGAGCACGAAGTTGCTGCAGCCGGCTTCGACGCCGTAAAGCAACGCCGCGAAAGCGCGCTGGAACGAAACCCTCGGGCGCATCGCAGGTTGAAGGCGGCACCGAAGCTCAACGCAGAGTCTTCTACACCGCGCTCTATCGCGCCTCGGAGCGCATGATCGACATCACCGAAGATGGCCGGTACTACAGCGCCTTCGATCACAAGGTGCACACCGACAGCCGCCCGTTCTATGTCGACAACTGGCTCTGGGACACCTTTCGCGCGCTCGAGCCGCTGCAGACCATCCTCAATCCGGAGATGCAGGCCGACAAGCTGCAGTCCTATGTCCGCATGTATCAGCAGTCGGCATCATGCCCACCTTCGCGATTCTCACCGGCCCTTACGCCTGCATGAACGGCAATCACGCCGCGCCGTGGTTTGCCGACGCATGGTTCAAGGGCATTCGCAACTTCGATCTGCCCACCGCCTACGAAGGCCTTCGCAAGCGCTCGCTCGAAGCACTCTGCTGCCATGGCGCCTCGGTCCGAAAACGCCCCTCGACGACTTCTACGCCGATCATGGCTACATGCCGGCGCTCCGCCCCGGAGAAAAGGAAACCGTGCCCGAGTGCATCCCTTTGAGAAGCGCCAGCCCGTCCCCGTCACCCTCGGCAACAGCTTCGACGACTGGGAGATTGCGCACCTGCGCACGTCCTCGAACAAGCCCGATGACGAACAGCTCTTTCTCAAGCGCGCCGTAAACTATCGCAACCTCTTTCGCGCGGAAAAAGCGCCGATGTGGCCGAAAGACGACACCGGCGCCTGGATCGAGCCGATGGATCCGAAGTTTGGCGGCGGCATGGGCGGCCGCGACTACTATGACGAGAACAACGGCTACACCTACACC
>CAVRAK010000032.1:0-94172 GCA_963718885.1 uncultured Acidobacteriota bacterium | reverse complement strand
CTCACAAACCCCCGCCTCACCCGTCTATCTCACTGCGGATACTCCACGGAGACGGGAGCACTCGTAATGGCATCAGAAGCTGCCTCCCCGGCCGCGGAGCCGGTTCCTTTGGCTTGGCAGGCCGGCAGGAGGGTACAATCCTTCGCAGGCATGGCCACGAGGGCAATGGACGGACCTGACCGCGCGCACGAGCGCATGCAGGCGCGCGCCCCCGAGATGGAATTAATCCGCGAGGCGCAGGCAGGATCGCGCGTCGCCTTTGACGCCCTTGTGCGGCAGTACGAGCAGCAGGTATTACGCCTCGCGCTGCACCTCACCGGCTCAGAGCACGATGCCGAAGACATTTATCAGGAAGCCTTCCTGAAGGCTTTTCGCTATATCGGGAACTTCCGGTTCGAGTGTTCGTTCTACACCTGGATTTACCGGATTGTTACCAATCTTTGCCTTGATCAGCTTCGCCGCCGCAAGACCCGCCGCGAAGATCAGGCCGTACTGGTCGACCAGTCCGGAGACGAGATTGACCTGCTCGCCTCGGTATCGGATAACCGGTCGTTTTCAAACCCTGACCGCGAGCTCGATCGCAAGGTCCTGGGCGAACGCATACAAGCCGCGCTGGACAAGCTCACCCCGCGCGAGCGCATGGTTTTTGAACTGAAGCATTACCAGGGGCTCCGTCTGCGCACCATCGGAGAGATGTTGAACACCACCGAAGAAACCGCCAAAAATACGCTCTTCAGGGCGACCAAGAAGTTAAGAACACAACTGGCGGGACTTCGGTAAAAGCACAGGCGCCCGTTATTGCGCGGCGGCTTCTGCTCAGAATCACTTTTGGGGCTGGAAGGACGTACCGATGAACTGCGAACTCGCACACGAACGCATCATGCTGGCCGCTTATGGGGAGCTCCCCGACGACCAGATTCACGAGCTCGATCGACACCTCACTACCTGTGTAGACTGCCGTCAGGAGCGCGAGCAGTTCTCGGCGCTCCGCACACTCGCCGCCCTTCATCCCGTCGTTGAGCCTTCCGCCAATCTCATTGCGCGCTCCCGCATCCGGCTTGAAGAAGCTCTCGACGCAATTCCACCCAAGCGGTGGTTTCAGCATCTCGGCGAGCGCATCGTCAACAACTTTGCGCGTATGCAGTCCGCCCCGGTGGCCGCCGGTTTGCTGCTCGCAGCCGGCATCGGCGCCGGCAGTCTCGGCGGATACGAATTCGCCCTTGCGCGTGCCGCGCATGCCGCCGCGGCTGCCCCCGAGACCGCTGTCAAGACCGATCCTCCGGCGCCCGTCCGGATCGCTCCCGGCAATGTCGCCAGCATCTCCAGCATCGTGCAGGAGCCAGACAGCAAGATCGTCGAAGTCCGCTACAACCAGGTCGTTCCTCGCAGCGTACAGGGGTCGCTCGACGACCCAGCGATTCGCCAGCTCCTGATGATGGCCTCAGAAGATACCGCATCCACGCCCATTCGCGACGACTCGGTCGGCCTGCTTGCCGCCGAGTGCCGCGCCGGCCATAGCTGCAACCCCGCCGGCATTCGTGATGCGCTCATGGTTGCGCTCCGCTATGACAAAAACGCCGGCGTGCGCGAGAAAGCCCTGCAGGGCCTCGAGCCCTATGTGGCAGAAGACATGCGCGTTCGCGATGCGGTGCTTGAAGCGCTGCTCAATGACAGCGACCCCCGCATCCGCACCCAGGCCATCAATCTCCTTGAGCCGGTGGAAGCCGACACCACCGTACGCCAGGTACTTTCAACCGTCGCAACATCCGATCAGAGTCCCCAGATTCGGCTCGTCTCACGGCAGGTGTTGAGTCGCGTTCCGGAGTTCCAGTAAGATGAGGGCGCACTTCAATCCATCCAAGCCCTGACTACCCTTCAGGTCATCACGCCGTCCATAGAGTGTGAGGCCTGAGAGAAGAAATACCGGGGGAAAACAATGAAGCACTTTTCGAGGCCTTCCAGTATGTTGGTTTTTAAAATCGGTACAGCCGCTCTGCTCACCGCCGGCGCCGTTCTTCTGCCTTTCACGGCCGCGGCGCAGCTCTCCGGCTTAGCGCGCATCCTCGAAGGGCCAAGCCGGCTTCTGCACTCGAGCACCCCCGGCTACATGGGCGTCCTCGTCGGCGACATCGACTCCGACTCCGCAACCCGGCTCAAGCTCAAGGATTCCCACGGCGCCGTCATCACGCTCATCGATCACGATGCGCCCGCCGCTCAGGCCGGTCTCCGCGTTAACGACGTTGTCCTCCAGGTGAACAGCCAGGCTGTCGACAGCGCCGAGATCTTCGGCCGCATCCTGCGCGAAATTCCCGCCGGCCGCACCGTCACCCTGCTCATCAGCCGCGATGGCAGCACACAGACCATCGACGTCGCGCTCTGCGACCGCAAGAAGATGGAGCATGATGTGTGGAACCGCCTCGACCAGGGTGGTGCAGACTCAGGTTCGCCAGCGCCCAGCATGGCCATCCTCGGCGGCAGCGGTGGCGCTGACGTGCCGTCCAACCCCGGCTTCCACCTGCCGCTTTTCGGCAGTGCGCTCAACGTCGGCGCCCTCGTCGAGCCGCTCACCTCGCAGATGGCCGACTATCTAGGCGTACAGAGCGGCCTGATGATCAAGCAGGTTTCGCGCAAGAGCGAAGCAGCGGCCGCCGGCCTCAAGGCCTTCGACGTAATTCTCAAGATCAACGGCGAAGGCATCGCCACCACGGCCGACTGGGACCGCGCCCTGCGCGCCAACCAGAACAGGCCTGTCGCCGTCACCATTCTCCGCGACCGCAGGCAGCAGACTGTCACCTTGCAGGTCGACTCCAAACACCGCCGCTCGTAGCCTGCTCTTATGAAGCCGCTCCCTTAGCCGCTGATCGTCTGATAAAAAGCCCCGCCCTCCTTTTGCAGGAGCGTGGGGCTTTCCATTTGCAAGGCGATTTATGCGTTGCGTTTACTTTTCCGGCATCCAGCAGCTCGGCGTAGACTTCGAAATCTTCGCCTCTTCTTCATTCATATCCACGCCTGCTTCGGCAAACAGCGGCGTGCTCATATAGCGCTCGCCCGTGTCCGGCAGCATGCACAGAATCGTCGATCCCTTCGGCGCCTTCGCCGCCACTTTCAGCGCACCGGCAAACGTTCCTCCCGCTGAGATCCCGACAAAGATGCCTTCCTTCTGCGCCAAGTCTCTGCTGCCGCGCATCGCTTCAGCATTCTCGATTGTCACCACTTCGCTGATCGCCTTGCTGGCAAATGCGTCTGCCGCAAGCTTGGGGATAAAGTCCGGACTCCATCCCTGGATCGGGTGCGGCTTCCAGGAAGGGTGCGCCACCGCCGGTGAGCCATCGGGATTGCGCTGCTGCTCAACGCCGCTCGTCACCATCGCCGCGTCGGCAGGCTCGCACACCACAATCTTTGTATCCGGCCGATCCTTCACCAGCACACGCGCCACGCCCTTCAGCGTGCCCCCCGTGCCGAACCCGGTTACCCAGTAGTCGAGTTTGTCCCCCTCGAAGTCGCGCAGAATCTCCTGCGCCGTCGTCTTCGAGTGAAAATCCGCGTTGGCTTCGTTCTCAAACTGCCGCGTGTTAAACCAACCGTGCGTCTTCGCCAGTTCCACGGTCTTATCCACCGCACCCACGGCGCGTGCTGCCGCCGGCGTCAGCACCACCTTCGCACCCAGAAAGCGCATGAGCCTGCGCCGCTCGATGCTGAATGTCTCCGGCATCACAATCACTAGCGGATAGCCTTTCGCTGCGCACACCATCGCGAGGCCGATGCCCGTATTGCCGCTGGTCATCTCCACAACTGTCTGTCCCGGTTTCAGCTTGCCCGTTTTCTCGCCGTCTTCAATCACGGCAAGTGCAAGGCGGTCCTTCACCGAGCCCAGCGGATTAAAAGCTTCCACCTTTACGTACAAATTCACGTCAGGCGGTGCCAGCCGGTTGATCTTCACAACAGGCGTGTTGCCCACCGTCTCAAGAATGTTCCCATATTTCCTTTTCACGAGTCATTCCTCCAGATTCAAGCAATTCTACATGCAACTCTTTGCGCATGTTGGCCGCTTTTCCGTTCTCTTTGGGACAGCTCCCCTTCGGATCGCACCCGCTCATCAGGCGGTCCCCTGAGATTTGCCTCTTCGTTTCACTTCCGCATCCAACGCTTGCAGGAGCTTGCTCAATGCGACCCGGCATCACCCTTCTTGCTGGACTGCTTCTCATCCCGGTGTCTCGCGTTGCCCTGCCGCAGTCTCCCAGGGACTTCGTAGCTCGGGTGGTTCACACCGAGCTGGCCGCTGACAACGCCGATCACTCCCGCTGGCTCTACTACGACGTCGACGGCAAGCCCGCAGGCACCGTCCGCCAATGGGTGGCCGAAACCGGAAACGGATCCATCCATCGCGTTCTTTTCAGCGATGGTCGGATCACGACGCCCGCCACGCAGCACAATTCCATGGACCACTTCATTCGCGACCCCGAGGCCCAGGAAAAGCAGCGCAAATCCGGCCAGGCCGATGACAAGCAGTCGGCGCAACTCCTGGAACTGCTCCCCAATGCCTTCAACTGGACCATCGTCTCCCGCGACAACGGCACCACCCTGCTTCACTTCACGCCCGACGACGCCTTCAGGCCACCCACCTGGGCCTCGCGCGTCTTTGCCGCCATGGCAGGCGACGTGCGTGTGGATAATACGCAGCAGCGCATCATGAGCCTCCGGGGCCGGCTCACCCGCGACGTCAAATTCTGCGGCGGGCTCTGCGGTTTCATTCATTCGGGCGGCACCTTCAGCGTCGAGCGCCGCCAGATCGCGCCATCGATCTGGCAGATCACGGAAACCCACGTTCACATCAACGGCATGATCCTCTTCTTCAAAAGCATCTCGGAGCAGGAAGACGACGTGAAGACTCACTTCCACCAGCTCCCCGCCAACATCTCGCTCCTGCAGGCCGAGTCCATGCTGATGCAGCAGAACGCGGATCCCGGTCGGCCCCAGGACGCCCACGCCCCCGCCGCCAGGCCTCGCACCGCGTCCGGCTCCTAAATCCCTTTGAAACACCCAAGCGTTGGCAGAATCGGGAACCTCTCGGCAGGCGCTCAAGGTTGAAGAGGGAGTCCTTCACCGCCGTGCAAAATTCTATGAGCTCACTGCAGTGGACGACAAACGCCTGCAGGCCTCACGCTGGCCCCTCGACATCGGCGCCAACACCACCATCTTCTCCATGATTAACGGCCTGCTGTTGCGGTCGCCGCCTGTGCCCGAAAGCGATCGGCTCACGATCTTCGGCATCACAAGGAATCAGCAGGTAAGCTACGCGCAGGTAAGCTACAGTTTCTCCGAAGGCATCCCGTCGCGCCCGCGCCATGGCCAGCTTTCTCTATGGAACATCCGTGCGCGATCCCTGGGTCTTCGCCGCATCCATCGCCGCGCTCGCTTTCATCGCCGCCGCGGCATCGCTGCTGCCTGCCCTGCGCGCTGCGCGCATCAACCCCATCATCGCGATCCGCTGCGAGTAGGGCTCTACTTCACGCCCTTGCTCGGGTCCCACACGCCCTGCAGCTTGCGGACATATACGATCTGCCCCACATGGTACGCATTGTGTGCGCCCACATGCGCCACCAGCGAAGCATTCTCTGCCAGTTTTTGATCGTCGGCGTTGGTCACGGCCTCTTCCCAGTCGGCCATCACCTGATTCAGCTTCTTCGCGAGCTCATCCCACTGCTGCGGCGTGAAGTCGTTAAACGTCTCGTCGTTGTTCCCATTGAACGCCGGCGGCTTCTCGCCCTTGAACCGCGCCAGGGCCTGCGTATCCCAGAACCACAAGTGATACGCCAGTTGGCCCACCGAGTGGTTCCCATTCCCCGGCGTCCACTTCGCCTGCTCCGCCGTCAACCCGGCCACGGCGACAGACGCCGGCGCATACCAGTCCTCGACATTGTGGGACTGGCGCAGTTGCTCCAGCAGCACGCCTCGCAGCGTTGTCGGTGGCTTCTTCGCGTTGTCCTGGGCAGCAACAGTAAGAGGCAAAGCAACCAGCAGCAGGAAAACAACTTTCTTCATCACGCAGACCTCGCTCATGGCAATCGGATGCCGCAGCAGTATACGGCAACACCTGTGCTCTGATCTGCGCGAAAGATGCCGGCAGGCCCGTTAGCCTTCCACAACGGTCTCCGCGCCGCGAAAGAGGGACTTCAGCGCCTTCCACACCAGGCGCATCACAACCGCGATCGCCACCAGCAGCGCCACCACGATGCCCGCGGCAACATATGGCTGCTTCGTCGCCAGCCACGTCAGAAACACCGCCACCGCATCCTCGCCCATGCTCAGCGCCATGTTTGACACCGGCTCAGGCGACGGAGTCACCGCTGCCCGCGCAGCCGTCTTGCCCCCATGTGCCGCCAGAGCAATCGCCGCACCCGCAGTCGCCGCCAGCAGTTGCTCCCACGGAGTCATCTGCGCCGTGGCCCGCCACGCCAGCAGCGCCGCCACCGGCACGCGGATAAACGTGTGCAGCGCGTTCCATACCAGGTCGAATCCGGGAATCTTATCGGCGATAAACTCCAGGCCAAACAGCGCCACGCTCACCCCGATCACCCACCAGTTGCCCAGCAGATGCAACGCCGGCGGCAGGTCCATCACGCCCGTATGCGCCAGCAGCCCGAGCGTCGCCACCGTGGCATACACGTTCAGCCCCGCGGCAAAGCTCACCGTCACCAGAATCGCGACGATTTCCTCGCCCGGCAGCTTCATCCCGCCAGTATAGGAGCACTTTCGATCCCACGCCGCTAAAGTTTCCGGACCCTCGCGCGGGCATTACCCATCTCTAACATCGCCGGTTCTTCGCCCTCCGCCCGGCGCCCAACTGGATAACGTTACCCTGAAAACGCTGCTCCATCCGCGCCCAACTTGCTGCGCAACATTAACTTGCCCTGCAATCGCAATCCCGGCTCCGCGTCAACTGAAAACGATTAACTAAATCGATTCCAAAGTAATTATTAACAAGTAAACAATTGTTGATTCCAGAGACAACCGCCCGTAAACTCGCATTAGTTTTTCAACCACATTTGATTCGGGGACAGGAAGGGGTCAGGGGTCCGAAAGGGCTCTCCAGGGGCCCGGCTGCCGTGAGCACACCGGTACAGCAAGATTGTGCTCTCTCCCTCAGCCTCCCGCACGCGTTCTCCCCCTCCTCTTTCCCGCCAACACGCTCCATGAGCGCTAACACGGCTGTGCGCATGCCCTTTTTCGCCATCCGGGGAGACCAATTCAAATGACATGGGACGCCACTCCACTTCTTGAAGGCGATCCGGACCAGCCCGGCGAGCTTTACATTCAGGTTCTCGTTGACCCCCACCACCCACTCCCTCTCGCCATGATTGAGTGCGCTGCCGACCTCGACATCAGCGTCAAAATCATGCGCCCGGAGCCGGGTCAGGGCCCGCTCTTGCCCAACCTCGTCAACTACGTGCTCCAGTTCAGCGGCCGTTGCCTTGACCTGTCGGAATTCGATATGCGCCTCGGCGCCTGGCAGGCCGGCCACAACCTGCCCAACAAGAGCGAACACGATCTGCACCTCGAGCGCATCGCCGCCCGCGTCCGCCGCTAGCCATTGTCGAATGGGACTGTCTTTGGTACGGGCTTTAGTGAAGGGTACGGGCTTTAGCCCGTACATCCAGGCAAGCCAAGCAAACGCGGCTTCAGCCGCTGAGGGACAAACGATCCCGACAATCTCCCCCATTACCCCACGTTAGCCGGTGTCCTGTTGAGCCTCACGGCTCTGGAGAGACAGGACATCGGCGACCGCCCGCCGTCCGCCTCGCGCGGACGGTTCGGGTGGGGAGCAACCCTCTGGTTGCCGATCCACCCATGCATGCAACCATCCTTCGACACATACCTGTGGGCCCTCAACCGCCGGATCTTAGTGGTCCCATCGTCTCCGGTGTAAGAACCGGCGGGTGCTTCACTCCAAGCGGATAGCGCCCCCACACCAGCCAGTCCACTGCCACTCCCGCCACGATGTACGGGCTGATAAAGGCGAACGGAACAACATAGCCGCGCGTAAGAAAGGCCTCCGCAATGCTCTGGTTCCGTCCGCTGTGCCTGCGATTCCCCGGAACCTGCCGAATGTCGAACACCGTGAGCTGCAGCTTCCGGGTGCTTCTTCGCATAGCGCACCAGCTTGTACGAGATCTGCCTCGGCGTGGTAATGCCGCCGTCCGGCAAAACACTGCGCCGGAATGTATCTGGAAAATAGAAGTTCAAAATGCCCGGCCGTAAAATCCGCGCAGTTCCGGGTGATCAGGTTGAAGCGGGAGCGGTTCTCCTCCCCATTCATCTTCGCGATCAACGCGTCGTCCTGAGCTTCGCTGGTTGCAAACCTGAACGCGTAGATGCGCCGGTCGTACGACACCCCCACAAACTGGCTCCATCCTCGCTTCGCATCGCCGCCGCGGGGAACGTCTCCCAGGCTTTGCAGATGCGCCTCGTGATACTTGTCGCGCAGGCCGTTCATGGTTTCGTGATCCACGTGCGCTGGAACTTCGGAAGCACTCTCAACGGCGTAGAGATACGGCAGCAGCGGCATTGCGATCCAGTCGTAGTGGTCAATTCCCTGGTAGCGCGTAATCACCGCGCCCAGCTCACCCGGCGCGCAGCGCCGCAGCTTTACCGGAGTCTCCGCACAAATGCGCTCAAAGTAGACCGCGTCGTGACCGGTGGGGTTCATGAAACCGAAGAACCCGAAAGGCTCCTCCATCAGCATCGCCGCATCCGCCCGTGCGCGCGGACAACCCTGCGCCAACAGCGCGAGCACCAGCAGACCCATCACAAGGGACGCACTCGCAACTTTGCCGCGCATCAATCGCATGCATCCCCTCGGCCTCGTCACTCCTCAGCCGCTCCCAGTATGGCAGTCGGGACTCATATGCACAGCAGTCCCGCGGGAATCGGGCCAATCCCTTGGTTCCGTCCCCTCAGTCCCTCAGGCCCTGATCCCTGGCAACTATGTTTCAATAGAAGAGAATGGCAGTCTCCCGGAGAAATACGGTGCGCGGCCGCGCAATCGCGGCCCGGCGCAAGGTGCGCGAGCTATGGATGGTGGCCAATGCGCTCCGTTCCACCAGCCACCCGGTCCTCGTGCAGATCGTGCCCATGCGCTTCTGCAACCTCTCCTGCACCTACTGCAACGAGTACGACAAGGTCTCTGAGCCGGTCGCGCTTGAGGAGATGTTCCGCCGCATCGACCACCTCGGCCGCCTGCGCACCGCCATGGTCGGCATCTCCGGCGGCGAGCCCCTCACCCATCCGCAGCTCGACGACATCATCCGCCGCATCCGCCAGAACGGCGCCATCGCCGGCATGATCACCAACGGCTATCTGCTCAACGTCGAGCGCATCGAGCGCCTCAACCGCGCCGGCCTCGACCACCTGCAGATCTCCATCGACAACCTTGTTCCCGACGAGATCTCCAAGAAGAGTCTCAAGGTGCTCGACAAGAAGCTCCAGATGCTCGCCGAACACGCCGAGTTCCACGTCAATATCAATTCCGTCGTCGGCGGCGGCTTCCGCGATCCCAACGACGCCCTCGTCATCGGGAACCGCGCTATTGAGCTGGGGTTTACATCCACCATCGGCATCATCCACGACGGCTCAGGCCAGCTCAAGCCGCTGCAGCCGGAAGAAGCCCGCGTCTACCACCAGATGAACAATCGGGGCAAGACCAACTACTCGCGCTTCGATCAGTTTCAGAAGGCCATCGCCGAAGGCCGGCCCAACGACTGGCGCTGCCGCGCCGGCTCGCGCTACCTCTACATCTGTGAGGACGGCCTGGTGCACTACTGCTCGCAGCAGCGCGGCTACCCCGGCGTGCCCATCGCGGACTACACCACCGCGGACGTGAAGCGCGAATTCCTCACCGCCAAGAGCTGCTCGCCCAACTGCACCATCGGCTGCGTGCACCGCATCAGCCACATCGACCACTGGCGCGCCCCGCAGAAAGACACGCGTCTCGCCCGGCGCCGGCCTCGTCAACATCCAGACCGGCGACTAAAGCAAAACGCCGACCCCCACCGGGATCGGCGTTCTCGCTTCCCTGCCTTCAGACTCTACTTGTGCGCGGTGTGCGGCTCCGCGTCCTTTGTGTCTGCAAGCGCCTGATCGATCAGCTGGTAGAGCTTGCTGCGGTCCAGCACTTCCACGAACGGCGCGCCCTTGGAGTGCGCCGTCACCACCCAGATCGTCGGCGTGTGTTCGATGCCGATGCGCTGTCCCAGCGCGTAGTCAGCCTTCACCTCGGCGGCCAGCTTGCCCTGCGGATCGATGGCAAACGGCATCTCGATCTTGTGGTCGGCGGCAAACTTCTCGGTAAACTGGCGCAGCCCGCTCAGGTCCACGATCGAAGGCTGGTTGGCGAAGACAGCATCGCGATACTCATCGCCCAGCTTCTTGCTCTTGGTATCGAACCAGCGCGCATTGATCGCCGCCTGCGTGCTCCACGCGTGAAACGGCAGCGGAAAATCATGGCGCACCCAGGGAATCTTGTAGTTGGCCGCAGCCTCTTTCAGCAGCGGATTCGCGCGCGCACAGTCAGGGCACTCCATGTCTTCAAACTCCACAATAGCGACACGCGCGCCCGGCGGCGGCTTCAAGGCGCTGGGGTCATGCACCTGCGTTCCCGGCCCGGGTGGCGCAAACTGCGCATGCGCCCCGGCAGAGCCGGCGACCAGCAGTGAGACGGCAATCAGGCTGAACAGTCCCGCAGAGAAGCGGGCAGCAACAAACTGGCGATTGGCAAAGGAGTACATGGTGTCTTGGACGGCCCCCTGCTCCTCATTGTAACGGGCAGCGCGCCAAAAAGTTGCCTTCGCGGGTTACGGCCGTGCCGTTAATCCCTTTGCTCTGAGCGCGCTTTCGCACTCATCGGCGCGTATCGGCATCGCGATCGTCCTTGCGGGCCGCCATCCACTGCCGCCACTTGTAGTCGGCCACAAGCGAGAGCACCAGAAGGATGACGACGGCGATCCCCACGATCCACTTCATGCGACGATTATCGCCGAGGCTGCCGAGCTACGCTCCTACTTCAGCGGTTGTCGCCGATCCCTCCGCTTTGATCATCGGCAGCACCAGCGACGGAAGCAGGGTGGTGATGCCGGCGTAAACCAGCAGCCCTCCATAAAGCTCATCGCTGATGTGAAACATCGAGCGCAGCATTCCCGCGATCACCAGGGTAAAGATCAGCGTGGGAATCAGCGCCATTGCCACGCGGAGCCCGCCCTTCGCCGAGCGGCGCGAGATGAAGCGCGCCTGCAGCCAGACCTTGACGATCCGCACCGGAATCATGACCGCTGAAAAGGCCGCGCCATAGAGCAATGATTTAACCACCAGCGCGCCGGCCGGCACATCGAGACCCTCGTGAAAGAAATAGAAAGGAATGAAGAACGAGGCGAAGAGACGCACCGCGTGCAGATTTTCAGGCGAGGCAAGGTTTGCCATCCTCTTGCGCAGCAGCCCTGCGACCAGTCCTGCAACGAAAGCGCCAATCAGATAATGGACTCCGATATTCTGCGTAATTACCGCGCAGATGACGCCCACCATCACCAGCAGAGAAAACTCCGACCCCGGCGCATAAGGAACCACGTGCTTACCGAGGAAGAGAAACAACAGGGGCGTCAACGCGATCAGCAGGGCCAGCACAAGAGCCGACACTCCCAGAGAAATCATCGAGCCCGCCTGCGAAACCGCCACCAGAATCAGCAGCGCCATGATTTCGCCGGCGATTGAGTCGATCGTCACCTCAGACTGCTCTTCTTCCTCCAGCCCCGAGATCGCGAGCGAGTCCAGAATGAAACCGGTCGATGGCGTCAACAAGCCCAGCGCCAGCAGCACTGCCGGCTGCCAGGTCATCTGCATAAAGCGCATCGCGAGCCACGCAAGTCCCAGAAGAAAGACCGTGCGCACGGCAAGATACCCGGTAAGCCGCACAAGCTGCTTCCGGATCTCCGACAGGTCCACCTCGAGCCCGGCGAGCAGAAAGAGCGAGGCGATGCCGAAGGTCGAAACCGCCGTCGCCACATTCTCTTCAACCTGTGCCCTGAAAAAAATTGCCACCAGTACGCCGAAGATCAGGCAGGTAAGCTGCGAAGGCAGACGAAACCGCTGCAGCCCGCGGGGCACCACAAGCAGTCCGAAGATCAGGATGAGAGCGAAAAGGGTCCGAAAATGCATGGACGATAGCGTCTTTCAAGAATTCTGGGATTCGAGGACAGGCCTGAAGGTCTGCTGCGTTTGGCAAAGAGCCGTAGACGGGAATCATACCCGACCAGCTCGCTTCGCTCCGTCGAGCGCCGCGTTCTCCCTCATTTAGATGCATTACTCTTAACCCTGCAGGCTCAACCCCTTTTTCCTGGGATCCTTTGTGCGCATTGTCCTCTCGAACATTGGCACCTACGGCGATACCAATCCCCTGATCGCCGTTGCTCTTGAACTCAAGCGGCGCGGACACGTTCCCGTGCTGGCCGTGCCTGACGTCTATCGGTCGAGAATTGAGCCATTGGGTCTCGCCTTCCATCCCATCCGGCCAGACATTGACCCGGCCAACTCCGTCCTCGTCGAGATGGTCTACGACAGAAACCACGGCACCGAGCATGGCCTGCGCAACTTTCTCTTCCCATCGCTGCGGCAGACCTACGAGGATTTCCTGACTGCAGCAACTGTGCCCGAGCGCGCCGATCTGCTGCTGCTGGGCGAACTGAACTACGCCGGCCCCATCGTTGCTGAGTTGACGGGCATTCCCTGGGCGAGCTACCTCCTCGCCCCGCTCTCCTTCTTCTCCGCTTTCGATCCCCCCGTGCTACCGCCGTATCCGCGCCTCGCGCGCGCAGACAAGCTTGCCGGCATGGGCCGCGTCATCAAGCGGCTCGCGCGGCTCACCACCCGCAGATGGCCCGAGCCAATCTATGAGCTGCGCCGCCAGCTTGGCCTCGCCCCCGGGCCCAATCCTCTCTTCGACGCCAAGCACTCGCCCGACCTGGTGCTCGCGCTCTTCTCGCGCCTCCTCGGCGTCGAACAGAAAGACTGGCCGCCGAACACATGCATCGCCGGCTTCTGCTTCTACGACGCCGACTTCGGCAACGCCGCGCTTCCGCCGCATCTTGAGCGTTTCCTCGCCGCAGGCGAACCTCCGGTCGTCTTTACGCTGGGGTCGGCCGCGGTGCTCGCCGCAGGCAACTTCTATGAGGTCTCAGCAAAGGTTGCCATGCAGCTCGGTCTGCGCGCGGTGCTGCTGATCGGCTCCGACCCCAATAACAGGCCCAGGCAGGCCCTGCCCGATTCGATCTGCGTCGCCGAGTACGCGCCTTATTCCGCGCTCTTTGCTCGCTCTTCGCTGATCGTCCACCAGGGTGGAGTTGGCACCACCGCCCAATGCCTGCGCGCCGGCCGGCCCATGCTCATCATGCCTTACTCGCACGATCAGCCGGACAACGCGCGCCGCATGCGCCGTCTTGGGGTTTCGCGCACCATCCAGAAGAGCAATTACACGCCGGCCCGCGTTGCGCGCATCGTTCAGGCAATGCTTCACGACCCGACCTACGGCGAACACGCACTCCGCGCGTCCGAGCAGCTTCGCCGCGAAGATGGCGTGAAGACTGCCTGCGACGCCCTCGAAGAGCTCCATCGAAAGAGCAAACCGTCCATTTGATAGCAATGATCGCCCCGGTACTTCGGTTCTCTTTGAGCCACGGCGCATGTCATCCTATGATGCAGAGCAAAGCCGTCCATTAAGGTGCGAAAGGGCACGCCCTATGTCATCGCTCGAGTGGCGATGCGCTGTCGCCGTCATCGTCGGAGTCTTCTTCGACGCAATCTATTTCTGGCGCTTTCTTCCCTATTCGCAACGGGACTCCGTACGCGGCGGTCTTCCTTTGTACACGCTGCCCATTCTGGCCTTCATCGTCGGACTCGGGCTCGCGATTGGTCTTGAGAAACGCCGCCGCCTCATTCCCGTTGCCTTCGTGGGAGGGTTCTGCGCAGCAAATGCATTCCTCATCATCATCGACTGCTGGAACGACCCCACCAATCACAACCTTTGGCCTTTTGAGTTCCTGATGATCATGGTGCTCACCGTCCCGGCGTTCCTCGGCGCGGGCCTCAGCCGCCTCTTCGAGCGCCTGCGCAAGACAACCTGAGAACCTACTTCTTCGCGTACTCCTTCGTCTGCCCCGTGCGCGTGTTTGTCACGCTGAAGCTGCCATTCGCCGACGCCACCACCTTCAGATACGCGCCATCGCTTCCGCCTTTCAGGTTCGCGATCAGGGGTTCCGCGCTGTTGTGCGCCGCATCCGAGCCCTCTGCCGTATGCAGCATCCACAGGTCTGCGAGACCCGGGCTCTCGTGCACCGTCTGCCATGCCTCTGGACTTCCCGCCTTGTGCGCGCCGTTGTCCATAATCGCCACGCGCGGATGAATCGCGTCCACAAACGCCTTTGCATTCGAGAGGTTCATGCCGTGGTGATCCACGAGGTACAGATCCACCGTGCCGATGCGGTTCTCCGGGCAAACCAGCGGAATCTCTTTCGCCTTTGTCAGGTCGCCCAGATCGAGAAAGCGAAACGCCCCATAGCGCACCAGCACGCCGGCTGACCGCGGATTCTCCGTCGTATCCAGATCCCACTTCGGCTCGCTCGCGCAATACGGATTCGGCATCGGCTTCACACCCGGCACCGCATCTATATGTGCACCATCTGCCGTGAGCACCAGCACGCTCAGTCCTGCCACCTTGATCGTGTCGCCCGGATGCACCACGCGATGCGGCTTGCCCGCAATCGCCTTTAGATATGCTGCATAGTCATGCCGCGTGATCTCGGAGTCCTCGCGGTTCTCCCCATGATCCAGAAACTCGCCCACCGGCACGCGCTCCACAAGGTTAGGCACGCCGCCCACATGATCCGTATGGAAATGCGTAATCAAAACCTTATCGATCTTCGTGATGCCCGCATCCTTCATCGCCGCCTGAATGCGCTCGGCATCGCGGCCGTTATTGCCGCCCCAGCCCGTATCCACCAGCAACGATGCGCCCGTCGGGGACACCAGCAGCGTCGACTGCCCGCCCTCCACATCAATCGCGTAGATCAGCAGATGCCCGGCCTTCGCTTGCGCGTGCGATATACGCGGCGTCAACGCAAGACACAGAGACAGGGCACAAAACGCCGCAACCACGCGGCGCTTCAGGAACGTGCGACTCAAAGCAGCATTTTTCATGACCGCCAAAGTCTACTCGACCAGCCATTCCCCGCGAAACTACTTCATCGTCACGCGTGCGCCGCGCCACAGGTCGATATTGCCGTCAATCGCATGCTTCTCGATCGCCGCAAGCTCCGCCTCGCTGAACTTCAGCTTCTTCACCGCATCCAGCGAGTTATCCAGTTGCTCCACCGTGCGCGCGCCGATCAGCGCCGACGTCACGCGCCGGTCGCGCAGCACCCACGCAATCGCCATCTGCGCCAGAGACTGCCCGCGGCTCTTCGCGATCTCGTTCAGCGCGCGCACATGCTTCAGGTTCGCCGCGCTCATGAACTTCTTCAGCAACGAAGAACCCTGCGCCGAGGCACGCGACTTCGCCGGCACGCCCTTCAGATACTTATCCGTCAGCAACCCCTGCGCCAGCGGAGAAAACGCAATGCATCCCGACGCCCAGCTCATCCAGCGTCGCCAGCAGTCCCTTCTCGATCCACCGGTTCAGCATCGAGTACGACGGCTGATGAATCAGCAGCGGCACGCCCGCGGCTCTTCAGAATCGCCGCCGCTTCGCGCGTCCGCTCAGGGCTGTACGACGAAATGCCCACATAGAGCGCCTTGCCCTGCTGCACCGCGGACACCAGCGCGCCCATCGTCTCTTCGAGAGGCGTATCCTCCCACGGCCGATGCGCGTAGAAGATGTCGACGTACTCCAGGCCCATGCGCTTCAGGCTGTCGTCGAGCGAGGCCAGCAGATACTTGCGTGACGCGCCGATGCCGTAGGGTCCCGGCCACATATCCCAGCCCGCCTTCGTCGAAATGATCAGCTCATTCCGCAGACCGCGAAAATCCTTGCGCAGAATCGCGCCGAAGTTCTCCTCCGCCGACCCATACGGCGGCCCATAGTTGTTCGCCAGGTCAAAGTGCGTCACGCCGCGGTCGAAGGCCCGCCGGATCATCGCCCGGCCCGTTTCGAAAACATCCGCGCCGCCAAAATTCTGCCATAGACCAAGCGACACCGGCGGCAGCACAATTCCCGACCGCCCGCACCGCCTAAATTGCGCCCCGTCATACCGCTTCGCATTGGGAAGATAGCTCATATCTTCAATCTCCTCATCGTCACCGAATCAATCCGAAGAGAAGTATGTCATAGCAAACCGAATTGGCCCGATAAGGCCGGCATCAATCGCTCCCTGATAGAATAGAAAAGGCCGTAGTGTGCGGCCTTTCGCGCCAAATTCATCCCTCAACGCGGCCCGCGGGCCGAACCCGAGCAAAGGAAACTCCTGAACTGTGAGCCAGACGATACGCAATATCGCCATCATCGCCCATGTTGACCACGGCAAGACCACGCTGGTAGACGCCATGCTGCGCCAGGCCGGCACCTTCCGCGCCAACGAGCAGGTGGCCGAGCGCGTCATGGACTCCAACGAGCTCGAGCGCGAGCGCGGCATCACCATCCTCGCCAAGAACACGGCCATCAACTATGCCGGCGGCAAAATCAACATCGTCGACACCCCCGGCCACGCCGACTTCGGCGGCGAAGTCGAACGCGCCCTCAAGATGGTCGATGGCGTCATGCTCCTCGTCGACGCAGCCGAAGGCCCGCTGCCGCAGACGCGCTACGTGCTCTCGAAGGCTCTCGAAGCCAAGCTGCCGCCCATCGTCGTCATCAACAAGATTGACCGCCCCGACGCGCGCCCGCAGGAAGTGCTCAACGAAATCTACGACCTCTTCATCGACCTCGATGCCGAAGAGTCGCAGCTCGAATTCCCCGTGCTCTACACCATCGCCAAGTCCGGCACCGCCACCACCGATCTCGCCGCGCCCGGTGAAGACCTGAAGCCGCTCTTCGACTCCATCGTCTCCACCATTCCCGCCGCCACCGGCGACCCCGCGGCCGCTCTGCAGATCCTCGTCACCAATCTGGACTACTCCGACTACTTCGGCCGCATCGCCATCTGCCGCGTCTTCCAGGGAACACTGCACGCCGGCGACGACGTCAACATCTCCAAGCGCGATGGCACGCTCTACAAAACGCGCATCACCAAGCTCTTCACCTTCAGCGGGCTCAAGCGCAGCGAAATCACCGAGACCGAAATCGGCGACATCGTCGCCGTGGCCGGAATCGAAGGCATCACCATCGGCGAAACCATCACCAGCCTTGAAAACCCCGCGCCGCTGCCGCTCATCCTCATCGACGAGCCCACCATCGCCATTCAGTTCAGCGTCAACAACGGCCCCTTCGCCGGACGCGAAGGCCAGTACGTCACCAGCCGCAACCTGCGCGAGCGCCTCGAAAAAGAGCTGCTCACCAACGTCTCCATCCGCGTCGAAGAGACCGGCTCGCCCGACAGCTTCAAGGTCCTCGGCCGCGGCGAATTGCAGCTCGCCATTTTGATTGAGATGATGCGCCGCGAAGGCTACGAGCTCATGGCCGGGCGTCCCGAAATCGTCACCCGCGTCGTCGA
Source organism: uncultured Acidobacteriota bacterium (assembly GCA_963718885.1). GTDB lineage: Bacteria > Acidobacteriota > Terriglobia > Terriglobales > Acidobacteriaceae > Telmatobacter. The sequence continues at coordinate 76,488 of CAVRAK010000032.1, read as the reverse complement.
CGGCGTGCGCATGGAGCCCGTCGAGCACCTCACCATCGACGTGCCCGAAGAGCACACCGGCGTCGTGATCGAGAAGCTCGGCCCCCGCAAGGGCGAGATGACGAAGATGCACAACCACGGCTCCGGCCGCGTGCGCATGGAGTTCCGCGTGCCCAGCCGCGGCATCATCGGTCTGCGCAGCGAAATGCTTACCGAAACGCGCGGCACCATCGTCATGAACGCGCTCTTCGACGGCTACATCCCCTACCAGGGCGAGATTCCCCAGCGCCCCACCGGCGCCCTCATCTCTGACCGCCAGGGCGCGACCACCACCTATTCGCTGAACGCCATCCAGGAGCGCGGCGTCCTCTTCGTCGGCCCCGGCATCGAGGTCTACGAAGGCATGGTCGTCGGCGAACACTCGCGCGATAACGATCTCGACGTCAATGTCGTCCGCGAAAAGAAGATGACCAACATGCGCGCCTCGAGCGCGGACGATGCGATCCGCCTCGTCCCCTACAAGGCGCTCAATCTCGAGCAGGCCATCGAATTCATCGCCGACGACGAACTCGTCGAGGTCACGCCCAAGTCGCTCCGCCTGCGCAAAAAGATTCTCCAGGCCAACCGCCGCCCCAAGCGCTGGGAAAAAGTCGAAGCGTAGAGCAGAGATCGATCCCCAGCGAACCGATCTGGTTTTTGGCTGGCGAAGTTCGACGGGCGCCTACAGCCTCTTCTTCGCTTCCAGCACCCGCTCCAGCGCTTCTTCTGCCGTCGCACCCACGCTCGAAAGATGCCCCATCTTGCGTCCCGCCCGCGGCGCCAGCTTCTCGTAAAGATGCAGCCGCACGCCGGGCACAGCGAGCGCCGCCGCAAAATCCGGCGCCGTGTCCTTGAGCCATACATCGCCCAGCAGATTCGCAATCGCGCACGGCGTAATCAGCGCCGTTTCGCCCAGCGGCAGGTTGCATGTCGTCCGCACGAGTTGCTCAAACTGGCTAGTCACGCATCCCCGCTCGCTCTGGTGATAGCTGTTGTGCGGCCGCGGAGCAAGCTCGTTCACCAGCAGCTTCCCCTCGCGGGTCACAAACATCTCCACGCACAGCAGGCCTTCGATGCCGAGCTTCGCAGCTATGGCAGAGGCCAGCGCTTCAGCACGCAGTTCCAGTCCGGGGCCTACCGCTGCCGGCAGCACGCTCCACGCCAGTATCTGATTTTCATGGTGATTTCTCGCCGCGGGATAGCTCCGCACCTCGCCCGCCGGATTTCGCGCCGCCATCACGCTGATCTCGCACTCCAGATCGAGCGCCTTCTCGGCGACTGCCGGCTGTGCCGCCTAATTGCCTCCACGCCTGCCGCAATTTCTTCTGCGTCCGCAGCAGCTGATCCGCACCTGCCCGCGCCCGTCGTAGCCGCCGCGCCCGATCTTGAGAAAGACATTTCCGCCCAGCGCAGGCACTGCTTCCGCAGCTCCGCTTCGCTCTTCACCACGCGAAACGCGCCCACCGGAAATCCATTCTCCGCGAGCCAGGCCTTCTGCAGCGTCTTGTCCTGGATAATGCGGATCGGTTCAACGCCCGGCCGCAGCGGCGCAATGCGCGCCACCTCGCTCAATGCATCCACGCCGATCTGCTCAATCTCGAGCGTCACCGCGTCCGCGCCCGTTGCCAGCCGCCGCGCCGCATCCACATCGTCCCAGCGGCCCACGATCGTCTCATCCGCCACAAAGCTCGCCGGGCACTTCGCCTCGGGATCCATCACCCGCACGCGATATCCCATGGTGCGCGCGGCCATCGCCGTCATGCGCCCAAGCTGCCCGCCGCCCAGAATCGCAATCAATCCACCCGGCTCGATGCGCTTTTCCAAGGAATCAAAGGGTGCGGAGTACCTCACGCGGGCAGCTCCTGCTTCATCACTTCGCGCGTCCGCGCCTTGCGCCATGCAACGAGCCGTCTGTGCAGCGCCGCATCCGTTGTCGCCAGCATTTCCGCTGCGAGTAGCGCCGCATTCGCCGCGCCCGGCTTGCCGATCGCCAGTGTCCCCACCGGCACGCCCTTCGGCATCTGCACAATCGAGAGCAGCGCATCCAGACCGTTCAACTGCGTCGCCGCCACCGGAACGCCCAGCACCGGCACCAGCGTCTTCGCCGCCAGCATCCCCGGCAGATGCGCCGCACCGCCCGCGCCGGCAATAATCGCACGCAGCCCGCGCCCGCGCGCCGCCTCTGCGTACTCAAAGAGCCAGTCCGGCGTGCGATGCGCGCTCACAATCTTCGCCTCGTGCGGGACTTCCAGCTCGCGCAGCACTTCCACGGCAGCCGACATCACTTCGTAGTCGCTCTTGCTGCCCATCACCACGCCCACTAACGGCTTCACGTTCATGCGTCTGATTATAGGTGCCGTTCGCTAAGAACTAAGAACTATGAACTGCGAACTGTGAATGTCTTTCACTTTCTCAGCCACATCTCTGCCGCAACCTCGATCACCGCACCCACCACGCTCGCCGCCGCCATAAAACCCTTAGCCCGCTGCCAGTTTTGCTCGTGCCTGTCCATGCGGCGCTCCAACTCTGCAATGCGCCCGCCATTGCCGTCGCCCGTCAGCGCCATCATCTGCGACTTCAGCACGCTCAGATCGCTCAGCACCTGTGCCTCAAACTCATTCATCATCCGCATTCACCGGACTCCATCCAGCCGCTCCGAACCGGAATCTACGACCCCAGCGGGACGTTGAAGATCAGCGCCGCCGAAAACTCCGAGTAGTTGGGCGGCGTCGCACCGTCATACATTCTCACGTAGTAGCGGTCGCTCGCCGACACCCGCGTAAACCTCATCGTGGCCTGCGCGCCACGCATCACCAGGTCCGTGTCCTGCCCCGCCATAAAGCAATTGTCTCTCCGCCGCACTTCAAATCCCCCGCCCGTCGGCGCAGTTGCCCCCGCACTGATGGTCACCGTGCTGCCGCTCATCGCCGTTACCTCCAACCCGCTCAGATTCGCGAGCACCGTGGGCGCGACAGGCGCAGGCAGCCACGTATCCGCGGGCACCGTCCCGCTCGTTTTGATCGCCAGATCGACAGCCCAGTCATTCGCAAACGCAATCGCGTATTCCACCAGATCGGGAACGCTCGCCCGGTAGCTCACCTTGACCGCGCGAACAACCACCTGGGCATTCAGGCTCGCCGAAGGAGCATTCAATTGCAGCGCATCGCCCGGCCACACGTCGGTCGTGAAACTCGCGCGCCAACCCCGATAGGCTCCGCTCCACAGCGCGCCCACGCCCGCGGCTGCCTGCACAAGAGCTTGCGCCGCATTTCTGCAATCCTGCGAGCTGCGCGCTGCCGGGCTCTGCACAGAGCCGATCCACGCCGACACCGCCGGCAATCCCGCCGCCGCCAGCGCCTGCTGGCTGGCTGCGTTTACCGCCCGCCCCACTGCGCGCCGCACCGTGCGATAGCTCACCGCAATCTGCATGCCCTCCGGCGGCGTAAATCCGTTGTTGAAGATCACCGTTCCGCCGCTCTCTACGCGGCACTCCGCCGCCTGCGCCACCGTGCCCACGCGCCGCGTCACGGGATTTCCATTTGCCGGAGTCGTAACCACCCACCCTGAGCCCAGGTTCGTCAGGTTCAGCGCGCGCATCGTGCCATAGAGGTTGCTGCTGCTGGCCGCAGCCAGTGTGCATGCCGCGGGCAGGCTCGTGATCGCGCCGTCGTAGAGCGTTACCGGTATCCCCGCCACGCCGTTCACAAACTCCTGGATCTCGAAAAGCAACTTCGCTGGCGCCGTATTCGTCTGCCCGCCTGCTGTTATCGCTCCGCTGTCGCCATAGGTGCGATAGACTGCCAGCGTTCTTTCGCTCTCCGGGCAGTGAACGCGCAAACGCAGCGCGTACTGGTTCGCCGGATTCACCGCATAGCTCGTCCCGAGAATGGTTCCCTGCACCAGCGGCTGCACGCTCACCGCGCCGGTTCCCTGCTGCGCCGTCACGCGAAATCCGGCAATGCAGGTCTGCTCGGTCTCTAATCCCACAAAGAAACCCGCCAGCACGCCGTTGCTGCCTGTCGCCAGTGTCACGCCGGTCGCCTCCAGCAGCACTGTGCCGCCCATCTCGATCGGGTCGATCCACGTCAGCAGCGAATCGCCGTCAATGCCGTCGCCGCCCTGCATCGCGAGGCCGCCCCCGCCCAGCGAAAAATAGCCTCCGCCGGCCGCATTGCTCCAGACCCGCGGATCGATCTGGCTCTCGTTGAAGAGTTCTTGAATCAGCTCACTGCGCGACGACGGAGGAAGATACGGCTCTTCAGCCAGATAAAACTGCGTGGTCACTCCATCGCCGAGAAAGTACTCGGTAACGTAAGCAGCCGGCTCCTTCTCGCCGCACACGGTAATGTCATTGGCAAGCGCGCGCTTCACATTCGCGGTCAAAGAGAGCGCTCCAAGGTCAAGGCTTCCGTCTGTCTCGTTCAGCGCATGAACGGCAGCCGGAATCGACGCCATGGTCAGCGCGCCATTCAACGCCCGATAGGCCGCGCGCGCTTCGCTTGCCACCTCGCCGGCGCTCTTGCTCCACGACGCGCCAGGCGCCGGCGCGAAGTTGCTCACCATCGACGCCAGCGTCAGCCCCGGTGTTGAAAGGGCCGTAAGCCCGGTTCGCGTTACCAGCGATGTCACCAGCGATCCCGCAGACTCGCTCGCTGCGCCATTGCCCGGCGCCATCCCGGACTGGTCGAGCATTAGCTCGTCGCTCACCGCCTCAAGCGCAATCCGGTACCGCGGCCCTTCGGTGGCAACCCCCGCGTACTCCGGCAGCGGAGTCACCGCGATATAGCCGGTGAAGTAGACCGTGCCGTCATCGCCGGTGACCGCAATCCCCTGGTTCCTCTGCGGAGTTTGAGCGCCGCCGCTCGCCGGCAGGCTCAACCATATCTGGCAGACTGAGGGCTCATTCAGCTTGCGCTCAATCGTGAGCGGACGCGCAGCATCGAGCGCCGCCGTGTAGTCCTGCCCCTGAATCGTAATCTTCATCGCTCACCTAAATCAGCGCGTTGGTTGCCGGCAAAAAGCTGCGATAGCACACCACGCGCTCGCCATCCAGCGCATCCGTCACCGGCAATGCAAGAAGCCTTGCCTTCAGCAGCACCCGCTCCAGGCCACTTTGATTCTTCGTATCCAGCGCCCTCATCTCTTCTTCTGCGCCGCCCATGCTCTGCAGCCGCGGATAGTAAAAAAAGATGCGTTCGCCCTGACTGCCCTGCACCGCAAACAGCGCGGACCACTCCTGCCAGAAGCTGCCGCCCTCGCGATCCACAAATCCGGTCAGCGCCTGCAGCTTCGCTCCCGCCGCGGGCGCACCGCCCGGCAGCGCCTCGGCCAGCGTTAACGTCGTTCCGCTTACCTGCGCAACGAACGCCACATTGAAGGTCACCCGCCGGATGTAATCGACGTCTGTAACCGCCTGCCGCAGATACGCGCCGGCAACGGGCGTGCCCACATAGCCCGTCTGCCCCGCATAATCCGCATCCACCGCCACCAGGTTGCCCGCCGCAAACTTCGCCGCATCCGTCGTCGTCAGCACAATCGACGTTGCTGTCGATCCGCTCTGCACTGCCACCGCGGCCGCTGCCTGCGCACCATCCGCAGAGGCAGCCCCTCCGCTTGCTGCGGTCAGCAGGTTCATGTGCTGCGAACCGGTAGCCAGCGCCATCGTCAACTTTGTCCAGCTGAGAAAGCTGAAGCTGACCTCCGCGCCAACTGTCTCGCGCACTTGCGTCAGCGCTGCCGCGGGAATGCCCGTCATCACCGCCGCACTCTTGCTCGCCGGCGTCCGTCGAAAGCCTTCAATCCAGCCCAGGTCGATCCACGGCGCTGGCGGAGTATTCATGTCGAAGCTGCCCTGCCCGGCAGGATCAAACAGCACCGGAGCCTGCGCGGCGCGATTGACGGGCGCAAAATACGCACGCACCCTGCGCGTCACCGGCGCAGGAGCAGAAAGCCAGTTCGCGGCCATCTACTCCCCCTCTTCCTGGTAGCTGTACACAACCACCTTTGCCGAACGGCTCAACCGGTCGCGCTGCGTCACCGCCGGCGTAAACACCGGCTCATCCCAGAACACCTGCGTCAACATGGCCGCGGGAGGCTGCCCGGTATAGTCCATCTTCGGCGTGCTGAAGGGTTCAAGCATCGCAATCACTTCCTCATCCATCGCGCTCAGCGCGCGCCCTCGATCAAGGCTGCCAAAGGCCTGCGTGCCGCTTGTCTGGTACGCAATCTCGCACTCCTGCGCCGCCATCGCCGCGCTCAGGTTCAGGTCCGTGCCCATCCCGTTCCAGCGCAGCACAAAGACGTCGCCTCGGTGTTTGCGCAAAGGGAGCCTCCGCTTCTTCCACCAGGATCCCCGGGCGCAGCGCCCCGCGCAGCAGCACCGTACGCTCCGGATTGATCGCCGCCAGCCGCGCGCGCAACGCCATGTAAAACGAATCTTTCGCATTCTGCATACGATCTCCGCTCAGTTCACAAACCTTGAAATCGCGAACTGAAAACTAAGGGGTGGCTTCGCGCAACAGCAGCCGATACAGGTACACCTGTCCGAAAGCCTCATTCGCCGCCACGCGCTCGATCAGGTAATCCTGCCCGGCCACCGTCACCGCCAGCGTCATCGCGAACAGAGCCTGGGCCGACGCGACATCAACCGTGCCCAGCTGCTGCTCTACGCTTGTGGCAGAGACCAGCAGCTCCCATTCAGGCGAATTGTCCTCTTTCCACAAAGGTCTCAGTTTGCGCATCACTACCGGGCTGACCACCAGGTCCAGAAACGACGTTGACACCAGTCCCACTTCCGGCTGGCTTCCGCTTGTGTTCGTGCCTGTCACGCGCAGCAGTGCTGTCGTGCCGGCCACGCTCCGCAACAGCGCATCCGCAAGCATGCGCGGCCCGCTCATCGCATTACGCGGCGCCGTATCGCTCATCGCTCACCCCAGCCTGTTCGCAACATACGGACGCAGCCAGGCCTGCACCGTCTCGTCCACCAGCGAACTCGAGAAATAGTCCATTTGCATTGTGTCCATCTTCGTGCGGCTCGCATTCAGCGCCGGCGTCGCCTGCGCATTGCGCACAATCTGCGCGCACGCCGCCTTCACGTCATCGCCGATCACTGCCAGGCCCGCGGTGTACGTCACCTTCACTTCGGTAAACGGCAGCCCCATCAGATTCCACGTCAGCAACAGCTCGCCTGTTTCCGGATCGACATCCACCGTTCCCGGATCAATCTCGCTCCATTGGCCGGGCAGAGCAAAGATCAGCGCCGCTTCAAGAAGCCCGCCGTCCGTCCACTCCCCGCGCCGCGCCGTCGCGTAGCGACCCTGCACGTCCACCAGCGCAGAGGCCGCCCCGCCCAGAGGAGCAAGTGGCAGATACGTCAGCCGAACCGTCCGCGAACCGCTCGTCACCCGCAGACGCTCCGTGTACTGTGTCACGTTCAGATCGGGCCGCCGGCAATAGCTGTTGATCAGCGCCGTCGCCGCTGTAATCCAGTCGGCCGTTGTGCCATCCGGCAATCCATAATTCGAGTAATCAGCCGGCTCAAGATACGCCATAATCCACCCTCGGTTCACTGCACGCACATCGTTCCAGGCTCGCGCTCAGCAGTTCTGCGTTCGCAGTCCACAACCGCGGCCGTCGCTTCAGCCGCGCTGTGAACTGCGAACCAAGAACTGTGAACTGTGACCTATGAACTGTTTCTATCGATCCACCAGCACCTGGTAGTGGGCATAGCCGGCGCCCTTCACCACAAGGCCGCCAAACTTCACCGCCACATACTGCTGCGCCAGCGATCCCGGCACGCCGAGCTGGAAGATGCGCGGCGTTGGATCACCGAGCCAGTGATACTCGATCAGGTCCTCGGTCACGATGTACGCCGGCAGCACCGCGGTGCCCGAGCCGGGCGTACCCGTGTAGCCGAGACTCCAGTCGGGAATCAGCGGCAGATCGCCCGCCTGCGTCGACAGCATCTTCACGCGCAGACCCCCCGTGATCTGGTCGCTGTTCAACACCACGTTGAACTCCGCTTTCATCTCGCGGTCGATCAGGTCCAGCAGTACCGGGTTGGCATAGATCGCCGTTGGCCGCACCTGGTAGCCGTTGTTTGCCACCATCTGGGCCACCGCCGACTTGATGCCATCGACAATCGACGATGAAGTGCCGATTGTGGTCGTCTGGCCGCCGCCGGCAATCTGCGCAATCGCTCCCATGTACTGCGTGGTCGTCGGAGAGCTGAGGCTTGTGTCGTTGCCGTTCCACAACGCCACATCGTGCGCCAGCATCACGCCGCTCACCGTATCCACCAGGTCTTTGGCCTGCAGATAGGCAAACTGCTGCTGCTGATTGCCCAGCTCGATGTCGAAGAGGTTGTAATTGATCTGCGAGACGACCGCCTTCAGCGGAACACTGCGCTCCACTCGCGTCGGGCTCACCACCGGCGCCGCGATGCTCCGCGGATTCACAAATCCAGCCGTCCCGGGAGTCGGCAACGCCGTCTCCTCAAAGAACCGCGAAGGATGACCGGTCGCCGGAACCTGCTTGATGCGCTGCCCGAACGGGCTCGATCTCCGGCAGATGTCGAAGATCTCTGTCTGGTACAACGGAACCTCGACTGCGCCGGGCCCGATGAAATCTGCTGCTGCATGAATATCTGCAAACGATGCGTTCATAATCTCTTTCCGCCCATCCGGGCTTTGCTTCTCTCCAACTTCGCGTTCGCGCACTGCCTTCGCACTTGCATTCGCCTCTGAACGTGCTTCTGCTTTTCGCTACGATCTGCGAACTGTGAACTGCCTCTAAGCGATTGCTCCCGCCCGCAGCAGTTGACTCTTCACCGCGATCCGCTGCTCGAGGCTCAGCCCTGTCAGCGCCGCGTCCAGCGTCTTCACATCCACCGGCCCATCGCCGATGCCGTGCTTGGCCAGCATCTCGCTGGTCGCCGCCGGAACCGTCCTGCGCAGCGGCTGTGCAACCACGTGCGCGCCGCCGGCCTTCAGCTCGGCCAGCTCTTGCTCTGCGGCCTCCAGCCTTTCCGCCAGCTCTGCCTCCCGGCGGCTCTGCTCCACAGTTGCTGAAATCTTTTCCACCTCACCCGAAAGAGCGCTCTGCCTCTCCTCGATCCAGCGCAGAGTCCTCTCCAGAAAACTCGCAGCCGCTTCCAGCCGCTCCGCAATATTGCCTTCTACGTCCATGTCTTTCCTTTCTGAGAACTGTCAACCAGGAACTGTGAACTAAGAACTGTGAACTGTCTTCTCAACTCGCCATCCTGAAGCTCGTGGCCCGGTATGCAGCCTTCTCGCGCAACAGAATTGCCGCGCCGGTAAACGTCACCCGCGTCAGGCGCCACACCGCCGCCTGCATATCCTCCACGCGCGCATCGGCCAGCTCATAGCTCATCCCCATCGCTTCAGGAGCGTGCGCCGCAATCGCTCCGGCCACCTCTGGAAAATCCCGCGCATAGAGATACCCCTTCACCACCAGCCGCTCGCCCACCAGGTTCGCCTCGGTCAGCACGCCGATCTTGCATCGCGCGTCATGCCCGTCCCATCCCGGCTTGTAATCCACCGCCATCCCCAGCAGTGAAGGCAGTGCCTTCTCTGCCGCCGCGCGGGTCAGCACCACGCGATGCCCCCGCGCCCCCGCCGGGGACTTATCGCTGGCCCTGTCCACCACCGTCAGCACGCCTTCAAACGGCACCCGGTTCGGGTGCCCCTCCACATGAGGAAACTTCACCGCCATCGCTTCCAGTCGCATCTATCCGCTCCACAAACCCGACTCGAGCCCCTGACCCTAATCGCAGATCCCTGACCCCTGAATCCCTGTCGCCTGCTGCATCGGTCCCAGTCCCCGCATCGCCCTCACTTCGTCCACCGTCAGCACGCCCGCCTTCAGAAGCTGCACCTGCACCGCCAGCTCCGTCTCTTCATCGCGCGCATTCAGGTCGTTGAAGACGAACTCAAATTCACGCCAACCGATGCATTTGCCGAAAAGGTCCCGCGTGATGTGTCCCGCAATCAGTTGCGCCAGTGGCTGTATCGCCCCGCGAAACGCCTCATCCGCCAGCTCCGCCGCGGTCGACCGGTTCACATCGCTCTCCAGACCCAGCAGCATGGGAGGCAGCCCGAAGGCATTCGCCACCATCCGAATCAGGAACTGCTGCCAGGCCAGCCGCAGATCCGCATCCGTCCCCTGCGCAAAGCGCAGCACTTCCGGCTTCTGCTCTGTCGAAAGCAGCGGAACCCGTCCCGTTCCCTCGATCTCGTCCTGCCACCAATGGATCAGCCGGTCATGCTGTCCCGGCGTCGCCTCGTTCAGCCACAGCGCATACTGCGCCACCGCATTCGCCGCCAGCTTCCCCGCGAACCGGTGTGCGCTCAGAAACTGATTGACCGTCTCGAACGCCACCTCCAGCGGCCCCAGCCCAAACGGAGTAAAGCTCCGCGGATTCATGCGCAGATAAATAAGCTGGTCATCGCGCAGATCGATTCCTTCCATCTGCCCCGCAAGCACCTGCGCATACCGCGGCGTCTCCGCCTGCCCGTCCCACTTCGCGTTGATGCGGATCGACGCGCCATCCACCGGCCACAGCATCGCCGGCCTCTCCGCGTCGCCGGTCGCTTCGATCTCGATCGCGCCAAAGCCGCCCGTCAGCGCATCCTCGATCACCTGCTCGATCAGCGTGCGAAAGCTGTCCACTCCATTCGGTTCCTCGAGGGCGCGGCGAAGGCTCCCCAGCCGCTGTGCGACGTCCGCCACATCGCCCGGCTCAAAGCCCCGCCGCACCCGCACCTGCCAGTCCATCGCCGCGATGCGGTCCTTGATCACGTTCATCGCGCGACGCACGACCGGCGTCTCGGCAAATCTCCGCAGGTTTGCCGGCGTGGGCTTCGGCAGCAATCGCCCCGCGCCCATCTGCACCGGACTCAGCACCGCCGGCAACGCCAGCGTCCTTCTGCCTGCCTCTGCCGACGCATCAACCTCCGCCTTGCCACCGCTGCGCGTCGCCTGCCGCCACATCTCCCGCAATTGCTCCCCAACCTTCACGCGCACCTTCCTTCTCCACACAACAAAAAAGGCACAGTCCGCAATGGACCGTGCCTCGTCATTCCCGTCTTGCATCTCAAGCATCAGCGCACTGCATCGCGCCGATCCGCTCTCAATCCCTCAACAAAATCAATCCTACCTAAAACACAAATAATTCCACGCAAACGATCGCCGAAGTTTTCATCGACCCTCTCTGACCCCTGCTCCCTCACACTCTCAGCTCCCGCCGCGCCGTCTCCGCCACCCGCCCCAGGTCGGTCGTCGTCAGCACGCGGATCGCGTGTTCTTCCATCGTCTCCACGCCAAAGCGATACAGCGCCAGCCGCTCGGGCTCTTCATCGGACGCGTCCAGCTTCCGCGCCGGCTCCACAATTGCCGTCAATTCGAGCGCGGCCTTCTCCACGCGCTCAACGCCGGCCCGAAGGCTCGCCGCAGAAAACGCCAGCACCTTCGCCATCTCCACCCCCGGCTCCAGGCTCACCGCATGAAACATGCGAATCACCCCGTTGGGCCTGTATCCCGCATCGATCCGCAGCGGATCGCCCGGCCGCGTATACGCCGCTGCCGCAATCCTCTTCCGCATCAGCTCCCACACGCCCGCGCGTTCAAACTCGCTCCGCATTCTTGTCTGGATTGCCGCCCGTCCGCTCAACCTCTGCCCGCGCTCCCGCGCCGGAGGATCGACGTAGAGCTTCATCAGCTCTTCCACGCCCGTCACCATGCTCTCCGCGAGATACGCCTTCGGCTCCGTCATCTGCACGCTCAGCGAAAGCGACTCATGCAGGATCCGCCGCAGCTTTCCATCCGGCTCAGCCTGCAGCAGGCTCCGCAACTCCCCTTCCATCCCCTCGAGCAGTGCCGTATCCGCGTCGGGATCGAGACAGCGCACGCGCCGCCAGTCGCGCGTGAAGCGCACTTCGGTGCGTCCCGCGGACTCGCTGCCCACCGCGCCCCGCAGAATCACGCCGATATGCACGTACTCGTTCCGCACTGCGTCCGGCACATACCGCAGCAACTGAAACTCGCACGCTATCCGTCCGCCTCCACTCTCCATACCTACATCACCGTGCCCATGCTAACGCCCCACCGACCCGCTTTCCAGCCCTCCTTCAAATCTTCCCCTTCCGTCATACCCCATTTGGGAAAAGGCTTCCGGTCCGACTTCCCGAACATTTCAATCAATTCCCTGATCCGGCTCCGACGTTGCAGCAGTTTCTCCACAAGCGATTCCATTTCGCCAAGGTCGCCGCCATACCACTCCGGCGGAACTTCATTCGCCACCGCCCACACCGTCTCCGCCGGCATTGTCTCCATCCGCGTCAGCCACGGTTCAAACGACTCCCAACCCGTGATCTCCCGATACACATGGTTGCGATAAAAGACCCCCCGCAGCGGCGCATCCTCAAACCTCCACTCGCCCGCGTGAAAGCAATACCCGAAGTCGATAAACACAGCGCGATAGCGCCGCTCCCTCGCCTTGCGCGCAAACACCGCCTGGCGCCCGTTGGCGTTGCCCGTCCACTTGTCCAGCGCCAGCACTCCCGCAAACTCGCCGACATTGCGCACCTCGGCCAGCTCATTTTCCGGCAGATAATCCGCCACCTGCCCCGGCATCAGGCCGCCCACAAACTGCGAGCCGAAGTGCAGTCCCGCTTTGCAGCGTTCCTGGCTTCTCCCCAGGTCGATCTCCAGTTCCGGGGTGTTCTCAATCAGCCACGGCGTCACCTCGATCAGCTCAACCTCCGGCGTCGTCAACCCCGCTGCCGCCGCCAGCCTCGTCGCCAGAAGCTCATTGGCCAGCACCCGCAGATGCTGCGGGTTGTTCTGGAACTTCACAACGTACGCCTTCCCGTTCGCGCCCAGCATCAACTGGCCCTGCGCACCGCCCCGCATCCGCCGGATATGTTGCACCGCCAGTACCGCCAACCCGGTCTCCCCATTGCCTGTATCGTTCTCAACATTCTAAGACCGCAACCTCCCGCCCCGTGCCAGTCCCTCGTCCCTGATCTCTGCTCCCTCGTCCCTGACGACTGACCCCTGATCCCGTGAGTTAGCATGGACGGTGAAAAAACCAAGCACCTTCGTCCGCACGGATAGTTGAAGGAGAACCATATGGTCACCCGCCGGGAGTTTCTCGATACGCTCGCAGTCGGAGCGACAGGCCTCGCGCTCACCTCCACCGCGAAAAGCTACGGCCAGATCATCGGCTCCAACCAGCGCCTCAACTTCGCCGTCATCGGGCTCAACAGCCGCGCCTACGCGCACCTCTCCGGCCTCAAAGCCAACCAGCAGACCGCCCGCATCGCAGCCGTCTGCGATGTCGAAAGCAATATCCTCGCCCGCTTCGCCGCCGCCACCGAAAAGCAGCTCGGCTACGCCCCCGCCACCGAGAAGGACTTCCGAAAGCTCCTCGCCCGCAAGGACATCGACGCCATCACCATCGCCACACCCGACCACTGGCACACCCCCATGGCCATCCTTGGCCTTGAGGCAGGCAAGCACGTTTACGTCGAGAAGCCCTGCAGCCACAACCCCGCCGAAGGCGCGCTTCTCGTTCAGGCCCAGCAGAAATACGGCAAACTCGTGCAGATGGGAACTCAGCAGCGCTCTTCCCCGCACACCATCGAGATCATCGGCAAAATTCATAACGGCATCATCGGCCGCGCCTACTTCGCCAAGTGCTGGTACAACAACACCCGCAAATCCATCGGCGTCGGCAAACCCGCTCCCGTCCCTGCCACGCTCGACTGGGACCTCTGGCAGGGCCCCGCGCCACGCCAGCCCTATAAGGACAACGTCCAGCCCTACAACTGGCACTGGTTCCGCATTTGGGGCACCGGCGAAGCCCTCAACAACGGCACGCACGAAGTGGACGTCTGCCGCTGGGCTCTCGGCGTCGACTATCCCAATCGCGTCAGCGCCGCCGGCGGCCGATACGCCTACAAGGATGACTGGCAGTTCTACGACACGCTCATCACCAACTTCGAATACGACGACAAACTCCTTGCCTGGGAAGGCACCTCCTGCAACGGCATGCGCTACTTCAACCGTGGCCGCGGCTCCCTCATCGAGGGCACCACCGGCACCGTCCTCCTCGATCGCGATGGCTACGAAATCTACGACCTCAACGGCAAGAAGACCGATGAATTCAAGGTCGGCAACCAGACCAGCACCGCCGATCTCATCGGCGCCGACTCCATGACCGACCTCCATTTCGCCAACTTCATTGCCGCCATCCGCAATGGAGAAAAACTCCACGCACCCATCGCCGTCGGCAACGTCGCTGTCACCATGCTCCAGCTCTCCAATATCGCCTGGCAAACGCAGCGGGTCCTCAACCTCGATCCCGCCAACGGCAAAATCAAGGGCGATCCTGAAGCCATGTCCTACTGGACCCGCGCCTATGAACCCGGCTGGGCGCCGAAGCTCACTTAAACCGCAACCAACCCATCGACTCCTTGAAGGTGTACCCACCTATGCCCATGAAAAACATCTCGCGCCGCAACTTCGTCCGCAACACCGCCTTCGTCGCCGCCGCTGGGTGCCCTATCCTTTCCGCGTTTTCTGCGGAAAGGGTGGGAAGCGCCGCCATCGCGCCGCGCACTGCCTCCGGCAAGCCATCGCCCGTGCGCCTCGGCCTCGCCAGCTATACCTTCCGCGACTTCAACCGCACACAGCTCATCGGCTTCATGAAGCAGCTCAACGTCACCGCGCTCAACGCCAAAGACGTAAAGGATCATCTGCCCATGGCCCCCGCCGCGGAGCGGCAGGCACTCGACGACTACGCCAACGCCATGATCGAGCTCCACGCCGTCGGCACCGTCTACTTCCAGAAGGACGAGGACGACGACATTCGCAGCAAGTTCGAATACGCCAAGCGCGCCGGCGTCAAAGTCATCGTCGCCGGCGACCCCGCGCTCACCACCCTGCCCCGCCTCGAAAAATGGGTCAAGGAATACGACATCCGCATCGCCATTCACAATCACGGCCCTGAAGACAAGGTCTACCCATCGCCTCTCGACGTGCTCAAGAGCCGTCCACTCGATGGACCCACGCATGGGCTGCTGCATCGACATCGGCCACTGCGTCCGCGCAGGCACTGACGTTGTCGAGGCCATCCACGCCGCCGGACCGCGCCTCTACAACATCCACGCCAAAGACCTTACCGACTTCTCATCCAAGGAAAGCCAGGTCGCCGTCGGCGAAGGCAAAATGCCCATGCGCGAGATTTTCCAGGCCCTCATCGACACCGGCTACCCCGGCTTCGTCGACCTTGAATACGAAATCCACGAAGACGACCCCATGCCCGGCGTGATCCAGAGCTTTGCCTACATGCGCGGAGTCCTCGCCGGCATGGGCTACGACCCGCTCACCTACCAGTCGCCCCTGATGAAATCCTGAAACTCGCTGAAGTCCTGAAATTCAGGAATCTTGCCGGACATTTCAGCGAGATGCCCGGGGCGGCCTCCTCACACGAGACGGCCCCTGCCAACCGCCTTACCCTTTATTTTTCTGCCTTCTACGCCCTTGGCCTCGACTCGCTCTACAACCTATGTACCCATTCAACAGGTGACCGCGACCCTTCTCTCTTCACCAACTGTGTATCGATCTCGATCTCCTCGCCGTGCTACGATGAGCGTCTTCAGCAGTAGCGATTCGTCCTGCTGCCCCAATCCCCGGCGAATAGATTAATTAGGAGAAACTCCGTGAGCATCTTGAAGCAACTTCTCCCCCAACAGGTCAAAACCAGCATCAAGAACATCCCAGCCGTCCGCAACTGGCGCGACGACCAGCACATGCTCGACAACTACGACCGGATCGTCACGGAGAAGTACGAGCCTCAGCTCATGCAGAACGTCGAAGACCTCGACATCGCCGAGATCGAGATCAATCGCAACTGCAACATCGACTGCGTGATGTGCAACACCTCCATGTCCACGCGGCCGAGTTTCAACATGGATCTCGATCTCTTTGAGCACGCCGTCAAGTACGCCAAATCAGACGGCAAGGGGCAAACTGCGCTCCACACCATCGGCGAGCCGCTGATGAATAAGAACCTGCCCGATTACTTCGCCATCGCTCGCAAGAACGGCGTTCAGATCCGGCTCTCCAGCAACGGCCTCATCCTCCACAAGCACCTCGACTTCCTCATTCAGAATGCCGACATGCTCACCGAGGTCCGCTTCTCCATCGACGGCGCCTCCCAGGAGACCTACGAGAAGATCCGTTGCGGCGGCAAATGGGACCGCCTCATCGCCAACATGGAAGAATTCCGCGAAAGAACCCGCGTCCACAATCCCTTCCATCAGGTCCGCGTCTCCTCCATCGTCAGCATGGACGTGCAGCACGAAATGGGGCATCATCTCGAGTTCTGGAGCCGCTACGTCCCCATGGAGATGATCGAGCTCAACCTCGTCAGCGGTCTCTCGCCCAATAACTCCTACTTCCTCAACCGCAGCATTCTCAAAAAGCACATCATGCCCTGGCCCCCGTGCTACATGCTCTTCGGCTCTTCCCTGCATATCCTTAACGATGGCCGCGTCACGGCCTGCTGCCGCGACTACAACGGCGACCTCGTCTACGGCAACATCAAGGACAGCACGCCAAAGGAACTCCTTAACTGCGACAACGTTCTCGAGCTCCGCCGCCAGCACCTCGAAAACCGCATCCCCAAGAACTCGCTCTGCGCCAGTTGCTACTTCGTCAACCCCGTCGTCACCCAGAGCTTCCATCTCTTCGTCAAATCCCTCGTCCACCGCTTCAAAGACAACTGGAACGCGCCCAAGATGCAGGAGCGTTTCGACGAGTTCTTCGCGATCTTCGCGGACAAGATTCCCAACCGCCGCGAGTTCGCAACCCTCGTCCGCAGCTAGGTGTATCGACAACGAAGCTGACGATGGGGAGACTGGAGCGGGTCCGCGGGGTGAAGAGCCGAAAAGCCGGCATCTCACCAGGCTGGCGCCCTACCGCGGCTCAAATGCAGGTACAGTAAGAAGCAACTCAATGGGCCGAGCACTCCTCACCCTGTCGCTCCTCTGCGCCGTCTGTGCAGCGCAGGAGAGCCATGACCACCCCGTTCCCGAAAAACTAGGCAGCGTCTCGTTTCCAATCTCCTGCTCGCCCGTCGTTCAGCCGCAGTTCAATCGCGCCATCGCTCTGTTGCACTCCTTCGCCTACACCGCCGCCGCAAGCGCGTTCCAGAGCGTTGCCGCCCAGGATCCGCACTGCGCCATGGCCCACTGGGGCATCGCCATGACGTACTATCACCCGCTCTGGGATCCACCCCTCCCGGCCGCATCCCTTCCCACCGCACAGGCAGAGATCCAGGCAGCCCTGCGCATCGGCTCAACCTCCAGCCGCGAGCGCCAGTTCATTCATGCGCTCAGCCTCATTTATCAGAACGTCTCAACAATCCCCTACACCGCCCGCGCCTCACGCTACGAAAACGCAATGCGCGATCTCGCCGCGCAGAACCCGACTGACACCGAGGCTCAGGTCTTCTACGCCCTTGCCCTCCTCGCAAACGCTCCGCCTACTGACAAGACCCACGCAAAGCAGAAGCAGGCAATCGCAATCCTCGAGCCGCTCTGGGGCACACACCCTGACCACCCCGGCATTCCTCACTACCTCATCCACGCCTGCGACAACGCGGAGCTGGCATCCAAAGGCCTTCCTGCAGCCAGGGCTTACGCGCTCATCGCGCCCGCCGCGCCCCACGCGCTCCATATGCCGTCGCACATCTTCACACGCCTCGGTCTCTGGAATGACTCCATCGCCTCCAATCTGGCCGCACAGGCCGCAGCACACCTGCAGGGCGATACCGGAGAAGAGCTCCACGCGATGGACTACCTCGTCTACGCCTACCTTCAGTCAAACCGCGACGCCGACGCAGCCGGCGTCGTCCACCAGCTCGCCCTCATGCCTCAGCTCGACATGAGCGACTTCAAAATCGCCTACGCCGCCACCGCGATCCCCATCCGCTACGCCGTCGAACGCGGCCAATGGGCAGACGTCGCTCGCATCATCCCACCCGCGGCAGCGCCGCCTCAAGTCATCGCAATTGCAGTCTGGGCGCGCGGTCTCGGGCTCGCGCGAACCGGGCAAATCGACGCAGCGCGCGCCGAGATCGACCGTTTGCAGCAGCTTGAAGCGCAACTTCGCGCAGCCGGCAACAACTATTGGGCCACACAAACCGCAGTTTTACGCCGCGAGCTCGCAGCCTGGTCAGCCCAGGCCGCGCAAAGGCCCGATGAGGCCGCATCCCTTCTGCGCGCCGCCGCAGACGCAGAAGACGCAATCGAAAAGTTGCCTGTCACCCCGGGCCCCATCATGCCCGCCCGCGAGCAACTGGGCGACCTGCTCCTGGAACAGAACCACCCGGCCCAGGCCCTGCGGGAATTCAAGACCGCCCTCGCCGACTCACCCGGACGCCGAGGCGCAATCACCGGCGCCGCCAAAGCCACCCACCTCGCAGGCAGTCGATAGCACTCTCGCCTTTACTCCAGCCCAGTGCCGGTCCAGTGCCGCCGCCTCAGTGCTTTTCCATCTGCGGCTGCACCTGCTTGTACCCCGCCGGTACGTCGAAGTGCGAAGGATCCACCGGAGCGGAAGAAAAGCTGGTGATCGTCGTCTGAGACTCCATCAGAACCGAGCTTGTGGGCGGCGGTGCATTCGGGTTTTGATTTGCATTTGGATCCGGCGGCGGCGGATCGGCATGCTTCTTGTGGCCGAATCCCCCAAAGCCTCCGAAAGGTAGATGGCTGCTGATCTCCGAAGCCGCACCCTGCTTTGCCATATCACTCTTGCTGGGCATGTTCGGCGACGAATCCGCAGGCAGCGGAGCTTCTGAGGCAGCAGGCAACGGCTTTCCATCCGTAGTCATCCCCATGCGCATCACCTGCATCACGGGAACGCCCTGGATCTTCTGCATCTCTTTCGCCATGTCCGAGAAGGCCTCCGTCGCTCCCGGTTGCTGCGCGAGCATCTTCCCCATATCCATGCCGGCGCCCATCGTCGCCGGGCCCATCTTCTCCGCCATGCGCATGTAGAAGTCGCGCACCTGCGTGTAGCCGGGGACCTCCGGAACCATCCACATGTCGTTTGTAATGGCCAGCGCCCCGGTCTGCTGCGTCGTCTGGTCAGTCGCATTCATCGCCATCGTCAAGATGGTTTCCTTCGAGTCGAGCCCGCTCACTTGCTTTTCAGCGCCCGTGTTGCGAACGTGCACATCGAAGCTCATCTTGACGTTGTCCGGGTTCGGATTGGCTGCGGGCGCCGTCGGCGCGGGCTGTTCAGCCTGCTTTTTCTTCATTTCCGCTTCGGCCGCCGCCATCTGCTGCCGTATCTGTTCAAAGGTCATCACCGTGTAAGTCCTCTTCACAGTGTCGATCTGCGTGATGGTCTCCTTGTCGAGATCGATGATCTCGATGCTCTCCGGCGAGACTCTCGCCATGCGGTTGTCTTTGATGTAAATGCTCGATACGATCGGGTCGCCTATTTTGCGCGCCTGCGAGCTGAAGACGCCCACCATCTTCATCATGCTGATCATGGTGCCGCCCGTGATCTGCGTCGTTTCCTGGTAGCTGTAGTCAGCAAAGAGCGGCATCGGCACGAGCAAAGAAAGGGCCAGCGCACCGAGTTTCTTCAATTGCACCATCGGTTTGTACCTCGGATCCGTGAATTCGTGAAGGGCCCTGACGCACGGCATAGAGAGAAACGCAATCCCGGCACCTTTTCATGTCATGCGCTGGCTTATCCTTACTCCTCCGCCCCTACGCCCCGCAAGGTCAGAGGAAGGGCTTCCCGATTTTGTTTGCCGATTCGCCCGCCGGGTCGTTCACCGTCCGCCTCCGTCGCTCGCCCAGACGTACTTGAGCGCTTCCGGCAGCGTCTGCTCTTTCACCGCATGATCCACGTGCACCGCATTTCTGGCGAAGACAAACTGGTAGTGGTACCCCTTCGCCGCCAGCGCCCTGGCAAGGTTCTCATTCGCCAGCACCCAGTCATGCATCCCGTCGCGCATTGAATTGGGGTTCAGCAGATCCTTGTCGCCAACCTCCATCCAGATCCGTATCGGCTTCCGCGGGTTCCCGGCGATCAGGTGCTCGGGAAACTCCCACGCTCCATGCGGAGTCTTCGCATCATACGGCCACTGCTGGTTAATCCACGTGCCGGAGTAGGCAAGCACTCTGTGATACAGCTCCGGGTGATACCACGCCATAATCAGCGCGCACGCTCCGCCCGAGCTGCCGCCCATCGCGACGCGCTTCTCCGGATCCTTCGTCAGAGTGACGTGCGCTTCGGCCTCCACACGTGGAAGCACTTCCTGCTCCACAAATTCGGCATACTTCCCCGACATCGTGTCGTACTCGAGCCCCCGTTCGCTGCCCTGCGCATCCCCGCTGCCGTTGCCGATTGAGATGGCAACCATCGGCGGCAGCTTCTTCTCGGCGATCAGCCCATCCACCGCCTTGAACAACAGCCGGTCCGGCCCATCGGCGCCCACAATAAACGGCGCAACCGTCCCAGCCACATACCCCGGCGGCACATAAACCGCCACCTTCCGCACATACGGTGCCGGATGGCTCGTCGTCACAATCAGCTTCGCCGGGTCCTCCGGATCGGGCGTCCCGAATGTGCCGGGTTCCCGCGCGATCCCGGGGTAGAACTTGCTCTCCGTCGAGCTCATCGTGAACTCGATCACCCTGCCCCCCAGCGCCTCTTCCGCTCCAGCCATCTCCGGCGCCGCCGGGTGGCTCGGCCCGAGGATGAAGTTCCCGTCCTTCTTCGCCGGCGGCACCGTTCCATCCGGCAGCTCCTTCGCCTTCACGTATCCGGCCGTATGCGGATCGCGCGCCGGCGGTATCGGTCGCGCCGTATGTCTGTGCCGCCGAGCGCCAGCAGCCTGTCCGTTGGCATTCATCGCAGCCGCCGAACACACCGCCGCACTCCAGAACAACCACATTCTCAACGAAGCCATGCAGCCATTCTGCAACATCGTCCATCTGCCATGCACTCAGAAACATGCGGCCAGAGCAATTGAGACTTCAACAACTTGTCGGCCTGCGCGAGTACCATATCCTCGATGGCTTCCCCTGGGAGGAAACGATGCGCACTCGACTTCTCGCCCTGATCCCCGCTTTTGCGCTGGCTGCATCTCCCCTTGCCTGGCCCGCACCCGCCTCGGCACATGCCGACATCGTCAATGAGCGCGGCGTCAAGATCGGCACGGCACAATTCGCTCCCAGCGCTCTCGGCATCAGGGTCGCCGTCAAAGTCTCGCATCTCACCCCGGGCGAGCACGGCATCCATATTCACACCGCCGGCAAGTGTGACCCGCCCACCTTTGCCTCGGCCGGCGGACACTTCAATCCCACATCCACCCATCACGGCATAAACAACCCGCAGACTCCCCACCCGCACCTCGGCGATATGCCCAACCTCACCGTAGATAAAGACGGCAAGGCCAAGGCTAACTTCGTCCTCGCCGGCGTCACGCTCGATGACGGTCCCGATTCCCTCTTCCACCAGGGCGGAACGGCCATCGTTATTCACGCCAAGCCCGACGACCTGATCTCCGATCCCTCCGGCAACTCCGGCGACCGCATCGCCTGCGGCATCATCCAGCAATAAGGCCAGCCTGGGCATCTCGGCACCCCCACCGCGCTTGTCAGCCGCCGCGCGCCTTGCCGTCTTTATTTATCAACTAATCAATCCTGTGCCCATCTCGGACTAACTACAACGTACGTCGTATCTTTTACCCGATGTCCTCGCCTCAATCCGCGGTAGAATTCCTCAAAATCCATTACAGGCCTCTCGGGAGATTTCCAGTTCCTCAAGAAGCCAAGGACATTCGTCATGCGGGCTCGTCGCATCTTCTTTGCCATTGCCTTCGCCGTTGCCTTCGTTCCATGGCCTTCACGCCTTCACGCGCAGTTCCAGCAGCCCACGCCGGAAGAGCTGCAGATGACGCAGGACCCCAAAGCGCCAGGGGCCGCTGCCGTCTATCTCTATCGCGAAGAGACGACCGACGACAATCTCCACTTCCACACCTACTATGTCCGCATTAAGGTCTTGACGGAAAAAGGCAAGGAACTCGCGACCGTTCACATCCCCTACGAGCGCAGCGCTTTCAAGATCACTAACATCGAGGGGCGCACCATCCACTCCGATGGCGCCATCATCCCGCTCACCGCCAAGCCCTCCGATCTCACGGACGTCAAAGCAGCCGGCTACCAGGTCAACACCATAGTCTTCACTCTGCCCAGACGCAGAGGTCGGCAGCATCCTGGAGTATCGCCTCGTCCTCCGCTACGACGATGACGTCGTCTCTTCGCCGCGGTGGACCGTTCAGCAGCCCTACTTTGTCCACAAGGCGCACTATCTCTTCGCGCCCTCCAGCCATGGCAACATCGTTATCACCAACAGCCGCGGCGACCCGCTCGACAAGCTCATGTGGTCCATTCACGGCGGCAACGGCGCAAAGGTCGTTCACGACGCCCAGGATCACTACACTCTTCGATGTCACGGATGTGCCCGCCACCCCCGACGAAGACTGGATGCCGCCTCTCAACTCCATGCTCTGGAGCGTCGACTTCTACTACACCCGATACCTCTCCGGAGCCGACTTCTGGCAGAGCGAAGGCAAACACTGGGCCAAAGAATCAGAAAAGTTTGCCAATCCATCCAGGCCTCTTGCAGCAAGCAGCCGCAGGCATCGTCGCGTCCGAACGACACCGAAGAACAGAAAGCCCGCAAGCTCTACGACGCCGTCATGCAGCTCGATAACACCAGCTTCTCCCGCGAAAAGTCTGAAGCCGAGCGCAAGAAGGAGAAGCTCAAGGACATCAGGAACGCTGAAGACGTCTGGAGCCAGAAGAGCGGTTCACCCGACAACATCGCCCTTCTCTACGTCGCTCTCGCCCGCGCCGCCGGCCTTCACGCCTATCCCATGCAGGTCGTCAATCGCGACCGCGCAATGTTCGATCCCGACCTCCTCTCGCTTTCGCAGCTCGACGACTACATCGCCGTCGTCATCATCGGCGGCAAGGATGTTTTCCTCGATCCCGGCCAGAAAGATTGCCCCTTCGGCCTCCTGCAGTGGAAACATGCCTTCACTGCCGGTCTGCGCCTCTCCGCCAAGGGAGCCGCTCCCGATCGAACACCGGCGAATATCTACAAACAGGCCACCGTCACACGCGTCGCCGATCTCACCCTCGACAACGCCGGCAATGTGACCGGATCTGATCCGCTACGTCCTCTCCGGAGGAGAAGCTCTCCGCTGGCGGCAGCTCGCCCTTGAAAACGACACCGACGAAGTGAAAAAGCGCTTCGACGAATCAATTCGAGACTCCATCCCCGATGGCATCCGCGCTGATTTCGATCACTTCCTCGCCCTCGACGACTACAACTCAAACCTCATCGCCGTCGTCAAAGTCACCGGCAACATGGGTTCTGCAACCGGCAAGCACTTCTTCCTGCCTGGCCTCTTCTTCGAGTCGCGCGCCAGGCATCCCTTCGTCGCCGAAGAGAAGCGCCTCGTCCCGGTCGATGTCCACTACCCCAGGCTTGAGGAGGATCAGGTCACCTACCATCTTCCCGACGGTGTCGAGGCCGAAAGCCTGCCCCAGGCCACCAGCCTCCAGTGGCCCGATCACGCCATCCTGAAGATCGCCTCCTCCTCGCACGGCGACACCGCCACCATCGCCCGGGCCCTCGTCTACAACTACACCACTCTCGGCGCCGAAGATTACGCCGGCCTCCACGACTTCTATCAGAAGATCGCCACAGCCGATCAGCAGCAGATCGTCCTCACCCGCGCGCCCGTCGTCGCAAAGGGGAATTGATCATGCTCCCGCGTCATCTCCGCATCGCGCTTCCGGCTCTTCTCATCCTCCCCTGCGTTCCCCTTTCCGCAAGCTGGTTCCAGAAGGGCCAGCCCGTCCCCCAGTGGGGGCTCGATGCCGCCAAAACCCACACCCCTGACTACGCCAAAGACGCCGCTGCTGTCATCCTCTACGACGAGTACGTCGAAACCATCGATGATCAGGGCCGCGCCGTCGAACGCGAGCGCCAGGCCATTCGCATCCTCAAGCCCCAGGGCCGCGGCAATACCTGTGCCGTCGAATACAGCGAAGACGAGAAGATCAACTACTTTCGTGCCTGGACAATCGCTGCCGACGAAAAGACCTATCAGGCGCAGGACAGCGATTTCGTTGAAGAGGGTGATACCAGCGTTCCCATCATGCTCTCCACCACAAAGCGGCGTGTCGTGCACCTGCCCGCCGTCGACGTCGGCGCCATCGAGATTTGTGAATCCGAAGAGCTCCTCGCACCCTACGAGCAGGAGAAGGTCTGGCAGATCCAGAACGGCATCCCCGTCGTCTTTCAGGCCCTCGAAATCGATCTGCCGCAGGGCCGCGCCCATCAGCAGTCATGGCACCACCACGATCCCGTCGCTGCCTGTCGAGGTCTCGCCCAACCACTGGCGCTGGGAAGTGAAGGACGAGCCCGCCCTCATTCTCCGCGACATCCCGTCACGCCCCGAGTGGAGCGCCCTCGCCGCCCGCATGGCCGTGCAATGGGGAGATGCCGCTGTCGCCGGCGTCGACAATCAGTGGCATGCAATCGGCCAGTGGGTCACCAAGCTCGAAGCCAACCGCCCCGACCCGTCGCCCGAGATCACTGCGCAGACCCAGCAGCTCATCGCCGGCGCGCCCGACTTCTACACCAGGCTCTCCCGCATCACCGCCTTTATTCAGAACAACATCCGCTACTTCATCGTCATCCGCGGAATCGGCGGCTTCCAGGCCAACCATGCGGCCGACATCTTCCGCAATCGCTACGGCGACTGCAAAGATAAAACCACGCTCCTCATCTCCATGCTCCAGGCCGCCGGCATCCACGCCTTCTACGTCCCCGTCGACGACCATCGCGACGTCGTCGATCCCGCCGAGCCCTCGCTCTACGGCGACCACATGATCACCGCCATCGAGATTCCTGCCGATATCCCCTCCGAGAAAATCGATCCGCGCCTCAAGGCCATCGTCATCTCAAAGAGCGGCGCGCGCTATCTCATCTTCGATCCCACTGACGAGCGCACCCCCGTCGGCAACCTCCGCTCTGACCTGCAGGGAAGCTACGGCATCCTCAGCGCAGGCGATCAAAGCCAGCTCATCGAGCTGCCCATCCTGCCGCCGGACGCCAACGGCACCGACCGCAAAGGCGAATTCACCCTCGCCGCCGACGGCACCATCACCGGCTCCATCGAGTCCTCCCACTTCGGCCCCGAAGGAGCCGACCTCCGCAGCTTCCTCAAATACACTGACCAGAAAGAACGCCTCAGCTACTGGGAAACCTCCGTCGCCCGCGATCTGCCCGGCGTCGAGCTCAACGACTTCCACTTCGTCCAGTCGCCCGCCCTCGATAAGCCCCTCGAGTTCGATTACAAGGTCACTGTCGCGCAGTACGCTCACCAGGCTGGCACGCTGCTGCTCGTGCGTCCCCGCGTCGTCGGCACTGACACTCTTGCCTTCGATGACAAGCCGCGCACCGTGCCCATTGACCTCATCGCCACCGGCCGCTGGCGTGACTCCTTTGACATCGCCATCCCGCCCGGCTACGTCGTCGACGAAACTCCCGACCCCGTCAACCTCGATCTCGACTTCGCCAGTTACCACTCCTCCATCACCGCCAAAGCCAACACGCTCCATTACGAGCGCGAATACATCGTCCGCCAGGTCGAGCTCCCTGCCACGCGCACCGCGGACTTTCGCCGCCTCGAGGGCGCCATCCTCGCCGACGAACGCGGCACCGCCGTCCTCAAGAAGCAGTAACGTTTCGCACACGAAGCAGTAACGTTTCGCACACGTCTGATTCGTCTCTTCGCTGTCGAATCAGCCAATCTCCCGCCATTTCCATTCCCCGCCGGCCAGTTAGAGCATCCCTTCTCGCTTTCCCACATCCATTCAAGTGCATGAGCCATCCACTCTTTACCCCTCTTGAACTCCGTTCGGTCACCTTCCCCAACCGCATCGGCGTCTCCCCCATGTGCCAGTACTCGGCCGAGGACGGCTTCGCCAACGACTGGCACATGGTCCATCTCGGCGCCCGCGCCCAGGGCGGTCCCGGCCTCGTCATGCTTGAGGCTTCCGCCGTCCTTCCCGAAGGCCGCATCACCCCCGCCGACCTCGGCATCTACAAGGACGAGCACATCTCCGGCCTCCAGCGCATCGCGCGCTTCATTCACTCGCAGGGCGTCCGCGCCGGCATCCAGCTTGCCCACGCCGGCCGCAAGGCCAGCATGTCTCCGCCCTTCGCGCCCGAGCGCCTCCTCTCCCCCGCCGAAGGCGGCTGGCAAACCGTCGGCCCCAGCGACATCCCCTTTGCCGCCTCACTACAGCACGCCCCGGCCGCTCGACCAGGCCGGCATCGACGCCATCGTCCGCGCCTTTGCCGCCGCCGCGCATCGCGCCAACGCCGCCGGATTCGACTTCGTCGAAATCCACGCCGCGCACGGCTATTTACTCCATGAGTTCCTCTCGCCCCTCGCCAATCACCGCACCGACGCCTACGGCGGCAGCTTCGAAAACCGCACGCGCCTCCTTCTCGCAGTCACCGACGCCGTCCGCGCCGCCTGGCCATCCCATTTGCCTCTCTTCGTCCGCATCTCCGCAACTGATTGGGCCGAAGGCGGATGGACGCCCGACGAATCCGTCGCGCTCGCCCGCCTTCTTCCCGCCCACGGCGTCGATCTCGTCGATGTCTCCTCGGGCGGACAGGTGCCCAACGCAACAATTCCCGTCGGCCCCGCCTTCCAGACGCCTTTCGCCGCGCGCATTCGCGCCGAAGCCGGCATCCCCACCGCAGCCGTCGGCATGATCACCGAACCGGCACAGGCCAACGAGATCATCGCCGCGAACCAGGCCGACATCGTTCTCATGGCCCGCGCCATGCTCCGCGATCCCTACTGGCCGGTCCACGCGGCTATCGCTCTCGACGAAACCGCCTCCTGGCCTGTCCAATATCTCCGCGCCGCGCCGCAGCACTCGCCGGCCCGCGCTCCCATCGCCACTTCAGCTTCCATGCCCGCCACGCCCTGAGAATCGGGCATTTTCTTGGCACATTGCACCGAACTGCGGATTTTGCTTCACAAACTGCGAAAATCATGGCCTATACTGCGTGTAACAAGACGCGCACGCCCGAAGGCGCGTCCACTTGATACAAACTATGGCGACTCAACTCTCCCAGAAACGCGCGCAGGAGCAGCCATCAATCCCCGATCGGCTCTACTTCAAAATCGGTGACGTCGCTCGCATCTGCAAAGTTGAAACGTATGTGCTTCGCTTTTGGGAAACGCAATTCCCTCAGCTCAAACCCAACAAAAGCGGCACGGGCCAGCGTCTCTATCGCCGCCGCGATGTTGAAACCGCTCTTGAAATCAAGCGCCTCGTCCACGGGGAGGGCTACACCCTCTCCGGAGCCCGTCACGCTCTCGGCCACAATCGCAAGACCGAGCAGCCCCAGCCGCGCCTTCCCCTCGCTCCCGGCGAACCCACTCAACGCCTCGACACCGCCGCCGCCGTCATCGGTGCGGCCCGTGCCGAGTTGCGCGAGATCGTCGGCATGCTCACATCGCCCACTCCGCAAACTCCGCGCCGCCGGCCGCGCATGACCAGCCTGCGTGCTTCCACAGAGTCCCTCTTCCCTTCCTAGTCACGCGCATTGTCACGCGCATCTCTGCAGAGCGGCTCGTTCGCCCGCCCTCTCTCAACTCTCCTTCGCACACAACACGCTACTCTCGCATCCGACGCGTTACGTCTCGCCGGTTCGGTAACCGCTCACAGTTACTCTCTCGCATTTTTGCCCCGTTCCGAACTGGTGAGTCGCGAGCCCCAATTTGTCCACCTTTGCGCCATTGCCCGTATGGGCCATACCCCATAACTTCAGAGTTAGACGCGGTCACGTACGCAACCAGGGGAACGAATGGGGACGACAGTTCAGCACTTCAATCTTGTCAGAGTCAGCAAAAGCAGTTGGGTCGCAGTTCACGCCAATCACTCCGGAGACGGGAACGTCTACAGCCCCCAACCGGAATCAACGGTTCTTCGCAGCAACGGATCTCCGTCAGGGCGCATCTTCTCGCATATGGGTGCGGAACGGACGTCTTTCACCGAGCGTTTCCCTCGTCTCACCATCGCGATGATCGCTTTCGCTCTGCTTGCAATCAGCGCCACCGCCGAAGTTGAGATGCTGCAGCGCGCGGGATATATCTGGCGATAGTTCCTTCACTGGGCTGGCGTTCTGAGCCCGCTCGATTGACCTTATACATAACTTATATCTACAGTTCGGGCACGATTAGCTACAGATACAATTACGGGGGAGTGGGGCGGCAACGCCAAGATGCCGCCCCATTTTAATGCCCCTTTCCTTCATCATTCCTTTTTCATATTCTTGCGCAGAATCGCCGCCACAACCCCGACGATCGACAGGAACCGCAACAGAAACAGCCAGAAGTTTCCCTCGTTCGGATGCTCCAGCCGCAGCACGTAGAGCTCGCTGATGCCCTGCAGTGAGAAAAACGCTGAAAATGCCACGAACAGCGGATCCCGCGTGTCGCGCCAGAAGCGCAGGAAAAACAGCGCCGCAATCAGAGAGCTCGCCACCACGAAGCCCAGCAGAAATATGTCCGCATGGAGATGCGCAATCGGGCTCATTGGCTCTCCCACACAAGGCCGTACAGCAGCAGCAGCATGGCCACCGCGGTCGAAGCCAGGCGATACGTGAAGAAGTCCATCGAAGGAAACACCACCAGGTCCGCAACCGTAATGAGATTCGTCAGCGTCAGTCCGGCAAAGCAAAGGCCGCTCCACAGCAGCAGCCTCCTGCGTACCCGTGCGTATGCCCGCAACAAAAGCACCGCGCAAAGCAGAGTCGTGAAGCAGGTGAGAAGGTAAAGCGCCGAACTCATCCGTCTTGCTCCTTTTTCCAGCGAAACGCGCGCGCGAATTCGCGAACCGCCGACGGCGCTTTCGCGTGAATCATCGTCGAAATGCGCACCAGGTCGCGCCGGTAAGCCTCATCGACCTGCCGCATCATTGCATCTTGTTCGGGGGAACGCGAGACATAACTATAGCCCGTTGCCGAGCCCGTAGACTCCGCAATCGCGCCTAGCCGCTCCAGATCGCTCAGCATCGCCGCGACCTTGTCGAGCGGTACGTACAGACGGGTCGCCAGCTCCGCTGTGGTCCAGGCCCTTGGCCGGCTGTTCCACAGAAGCATCAGCGCCTCCAGGTGAGGCACGCTGTCGATATTTTCCAGGATGAACCTGTACGCCTCACCCGTGGGCTGAGGGTTGTTCTCCGTCATGATCCCATTGACGGGGTCGTCCCAGCACAGCTTGCCGGAAGCTGCTTCGGTTGGCTCCCGCACGCCCCCTTGGGCCCGCAAAAGCAGCTTTCGCATCCAGCTGAATCGAAACTTGTCTGGGTTTCCCCTGTCTGGTGGGATGACGCGTCAGGCCCGGTGGTTGCACGAAGCCTGTTCAGGCTCTATGAAATAAGGTCATGTCCGCGTCGAATTCGCCGCAGACACACACCTCCATCGTCACCTTGCTTCGACACTGATCAGCACTGACCAAACTGATCAGATAGCCCGCATCGACACGGCGATCCGATCAACCGCATCCATCAGCGCATCCATCGGATTGACCGCGTCCTCAGGCGTTGCCCCGGATATACCTGTCCGCCGCCGCAGCGCCGCTTCTGATCCTGCCCGCAATCATGATGCGTGCAAATCCGCTCAGCAGCACCGCAAATCCCACCAGCGTCCCGATCGCCCACACGGAGCTCGATGGCCAGTGCGCCAGAATCATGATTCCCAGCACCAGGCTCGCCAGGCCGTCGAAGAGGAACCAGCCCCACCCTTTCAGCGGCCTCATATGAAAGGCCGTAACGATCAGAACACCGGCTTCGACCACCAGGAATACGCCCAGCATCGCCGTCAGTGTTGCCAGCCCTGTCGCCGGAAAGAACGCCAGCCCCAGACCCGCCACCACGAACAGCAGAGCCGAAAGCGCCTTCAGGAAAAATTTGCCCGCGCTCCCGGAATGCAGCGCAAAAACAAACTGCGCAATGCCCACAACGGCCAGCACCCAGCCCACCAGCACCGTCATCGTCAACGCCGCTGCAAAAGGATGGGCAACCAGCACCATGCCCAGCAGCACGATCACAATGCCCATGATGATGGTCCAGGTCGAATGCCGTTTCACTTCACCAGCAAGACTCTCGGTCGCCATGCGGTTTCTCCTCCACCGCTGCGCGCAACTCCTCGCAGCAGCACTGTCTGGTTGGGAGTTCGGTTAACGTGCTCGGCTAACGTGCCTGCCTGCCAGCGCCTGCCTGCTTGCCTTGATCTGCATCAGCGCGCCGGACGATTCGCTTTCACGAGAAGCCCTCGCAACAATCTCCCGCGTTGCGTCTTATGAGAGACCACCGGGCCGACCGGTCCAGGCATTCAAATCGATGGACCCAAGCAGATCGCGCCCGCCGCTGTCGCCACCGTCATTGAGGACGGGCGTACATCGGGTGCACCATTATAGGCACGACTCGCGAATCGCCGCAAAACGTAGTGCGCCATCAACCGGCTCCAAACCTTGCCCTTCGGCGGTCCAGATTCTCTCAGTCTCCGATCCGTGCTGCTTCGACGCGCACCACGATACACTTCGTTTCCTTCCCCGAGCTGCTCTTTAGCTTGACCTTATCCTTATCAATCTCATAGCTGATGGTGTTGCCCACCACGAAATCGGTCGCTCTAAGCTTTGTCTTCGCTTCAGTCCGGCAAACGTACTGGTTCGCTGCGGCGACAAAAATAAAGTCGTACCGCTGATTCTTGTTATCCTTTGCGTCCGTCGTTCCCGATGGCTGCAGATCCTTGAGCGTCGTCGATCCCTTAAGTTTGCTGCCGGCACCGGCCGTCGCCGCAGCCATCAAAATCAACACAAGCACTCCGTTCCACTTGCGCATCTGCGTGCCCTCCGCGGAGATTCTAAAACCACCTGCGCTGGCGCTCCACTGTCAGTGTTGACAGGTCCGTCGGCCTCCCAAAACGGTTAGCATGAAGGCCGTCGGCAACTCCGGCGCGTCGATTCAATGGTTTGGAGGAACCGATGATGCGATGGCGTTTTTCCGCTCTCATCATCCCGCTTCTCTCGCTGACCTCCGCCATCCCGGCGCGCGCCCAATCCTGTTTCCCCCGGTCAGCGCCCCACCCTCGGCATCGTCCTCGAGGGCGGCGGCGCCCTCGGACTCGCCCATGTCGGCGTCCTTACCTGGCTTGAAGAGCACCACATCCCCGTCAACTATGTCGCCGGCACAAGCATGGGCGCGCTCGTCGGCGGAGCCTACGCAACCGGCATGGGCGCCGGCGACTTGCGCAAGTTAGTCGACAGCATCAACTGGGATCAGGTCATGGCCGGCTCCCTGCCCTACGACGACCTCTCCTTCCGCCGCAAAGAAGACGCCCGCGACTATCCCAACAACCTCGAGTTTGGAATCCGCAAAGGCGTGCAGTTCCCGGCCGGGTTCAACACCGGCCAGGACGTCTCCCTCATCATCGATCGACTCGCCCTGCCCTACTCTGAAGTCGGCAGCTTCAATAATCTGCCCATCCCCTTCGCCTGCGTCGCCACCAATCTCACCACCGGCAAGGCCACGGTCTTTCGCAGCGGCTCTTTCTCCTCGGCCATGCGCGCAACCATGTCAATTCCCGGCGTCTTTACCCCCGTCTACAGCAAAGAGGGCACCTACGCCGATGGCGGCCTGCTCAACAACCTCCCCATCGATGTCGCCCGGGAGATGGGCGCCGACGTTGTCCTCGGCGTTCACCTTGAAAGCGCGCCAATCAATCCTGAGAATCTCTCCTCCTTCTCCGTTCTTTCGCAATCGGTTTCCGTCATGATCTCTGCCAATGAGCTGCGCAGCATGGAGAAGGCCGATCTCCTCATCACCGTCCCCCTCTCCAAATACAAGATGCTGGACTTCAGCGACGCCGACAAGATCATCCAGTCCGGATACGACGCGGCAGCAGCAAAAGAAAAAGTGCTCATGCGCTTTGCCGTCGATCAGGCCGCGTGGGACCGGTACATCGCCGCGCGCAACGCCCGCCGCCGTACCATTCCCGTTCCCAGATTCGTCGCCGTCGCTGGGACCAACCCCAACCTCTCGCGCCGGGTCGAGACCACTCTCGTCCCCCTCGTCGACAAACCGATCGACTTCAACGACCTCAAGCAGCGCATCCTTGAGCTCAACGGACGGGGCCACTTCTCCAGCATCAGCTATGAACTCACGCGGCGCGACGGGCAGCAGGGCCTCCAGATGTCCACCACCGAAAAGACCTACGCCCCACCTCTCGTCCAGCCCCTCATCCTCATCAATGGCTCCAGCTACAACAATGCCCAATTCAACATCGGCGCCCGCATCACCTTCCTCGATTTCGGTGGCTTCCGCTCCGAGTTGCGCAACGACATCATCCTCTTCTCGCAATATGGCGCTGCGTTCCGAGTACTACCACCCCTTCACCCCGAAGACCCATTGGTTCGTTGCTCCGCGCATCGCCCTTGAAGACCTCCCTATCTACATCTATGAACAAAGCAACCAGATCGCTACCTACCGTCAGCAGTCCTCATACGGCGCAGTCGACTTCGGTCGCATCTACGGCCGCACCGGCGAGCTGCGCCTCGGCTACGAAGGCGGCTGGCAAAAGTACAGGCGTCAATCCGGCGATCCCACTCTGCCCACCTTCTCCGGACCCTTCGCCGACATGCGTCTCCAGTACACAATGGACCGCCTCGATGAAGCAGTCCTCCCCCGCGATGGGTCGATACCTGCTCGGAACCTTCCGCTGGTTCAACGTCAACCCCGTCAACGCCAGGCCATTTCCCTCCATTCAGGGCGGCTCTCTGAACTACTTCAAGATCAATGACCCCTCTTCCGTCTTCCTTAACGGATACGCCGGAACTGCCTTCGGCTACGACACAGGCATTCCCCAGTTCTCGCTCGGCGGCTCCGTGCGCATGATCGCCTACGGCGAAAACGAGCTCCTCATCAACGACTACTTCATGGGGCAGGCCGGCTACATGCGCCGCATCGCAAAGCTGCCTCCGCTCATCGGCACCGGCGTCTACGCCATGTTTCTTGTTGAGGGCGGACAAGTCTACGGCAAGCCTCTCACCGGTCTTGGCGAGCTTCCCAACATGCCCGGCGACATCGCAGGCGCGGTCATCGTCAAAACCATCTTCGGCCCCGCGCAGTTCGGCTACGCCTACGGCGAAACAGGCCACCACAAGTTCTACTTCCGCATCGGCCGAATCTTTTAGTGCTTGCGCTCAGAAGCGCGCTCACCAGCCCATCTGCCGCATGCGCTCAAGAATCAGCGCGCTGTAATGGTTCATCCGCTCCGGCCTGCGTTTCAGCGGAGCCGGCAGAATCGCCGCCAGCCGCGCCGCATCCTGCCGATCGATATGCGCTGCCCCCGTCCCGTAGTAGGCGCGGCACGCCGCATCGGCGCCGTAGATTCCCGGCCCCCACTCCACCACGTTGAGATAAAGCTCCAGAATCCGCCGCTTGCCCAGCACCAGCTCCGCCACCGGCACCAGCGCAAACTCCGCTCCCTTGCGCAGAATCGAACGCTCCGTTCCGAAAAACAGGTTCTTCACCAGTTGCTGCGTAATCGTCGACGCACCGCGCGTGCGCCGGCCATCCATATCTTCCTCGGCGGCTATCTCAATCTCATGCCAGTCGAATCCATGATGCTGATAAAAGCGCGCATCCTCGGCCGCCACCACCGCATGCTGCAGCTCCGGCGAAATCTGGCGCAGCGGAACAAACGTGTACCGCTCCCGATACGGCCTGCCGTGCATCCACGCCTGCAAACGCCGCTCCATGTGAACCGCGGTTGTCGGCGGATCAACCCACCGCATCTCCACAAGCATCAGCGCAGCCACCAGCCACAGCAGCGCGATCGCAATCGCAATCCACTGCGCGGCCAATCGAATGCGATTCCGGGGAAGCAGCAGCGCTCTCATCGTCCCAACCGGAGCTGCCGCCTGCGTCTCTGCGCTTTCCGTCACATCCTCAGCATAATCGCGAGCCTCCGCCGCGCCGCCCGCGGCCCGCCCGCGTAACCCGCGAAGTATCCTCACAGCCGCTCTCCACCACGAGCTTTTTCGGATTGCAATTTATCTGATTCCGTGGCATCTTCATAGAGATTCTTACGAAAGGACGCCCCAGCATGGCGCTTCTGCACAACACAAGCCACCGCGGGCAGCTCGAGCCATTCAATGGTCCGTGCTGCAAAGCGTCTTTTCGGCCTCACTAGCCGACTCCGGCGCTCTTCCGCACAATTTATTTTCGATTAACCGCCGATTGCGGCGCGCATTTTGCCGTCCGCTTCGTGCGGATATTGATCGATCTCGCTGACATCCATCGCCACGGCGGACACACCCTCGTGCGTGCGCAGATATCCCTGCGTCCAAACTCAACGCAGTCCAACTCCGGCTCGCGCCGGTTAGAAATGAACGACGATGTTCGACTTTTTAAGACATGTTTTGAACGGCCAGAATCAGTTTGCTTCCGGCGGCTTGCTGCTCATGATTCTGGGCAGCATCGGCGTCTTCCTGCGTTCGCTGCCGCAGCGTCTCGTTCACTGGCTCATCGGCCAGTGCACCATGCACGTCACCGTCAAGGATGACGACCGCGCATTCACCTGGGTCAAGGAATGGTTCCTTGAACAGGAATGCCTCAGCAGAATTCGCAGCCTTGATGTGGACACCACTCTGCGCGGCGCTGAAGTCGCTCTTATCCCGGCTCCGGGCCGTCATTGCTTCTTTCGCAATGGGCGTCCCTTCTGGGTTTCGTTTTCGCGCAGCGAAGACACCAGGGGCTGGAATCCGCGCCGCATGGAGATGCTCACCTTCCAAACCATCGGAAGGGACCAGCGCATCGTGAGGGCCTTCATCAACGAAGTTGCCGCATGCCATCACAGCAAGCTCCGCCTGGCATCGTATCTCTATCTCTTCGATGAAGGTTGGAATCAGGTCGAGGCATACTCGCCGCGTCTTCTCGAATCGGTCCTGCTCAAGGCGGGAGAGAAAGAGCATGTCGTTCAGGACATCGAACGCTTTTGTGCCTCACGCTCATCGCTATCGCAGCCTCGGCGTTCCCTATCACCGCGGCTACCTGCTCTACGGCCCTCCCGGCACCGGCAAGTCATCGCTCGCTTCCGCTCTCGGCGCACGCTTCGGCATGTCGATTTATGCCGTGAATCTCGCCGAGATGAATGACCGCACCCTCAAGGGTGCAATGAACTCCGTGCCAGAAGGCTCCATCATCCTCTTCGAGGACATCGACTGCATGAGATCAAGGGGAGGCGCAATCGAATCGAATGACTGGACGCCGGTGCAGCCCGCATCTCCCGACGCCGCGGTCAACACCCGCGCATCCGACCGTATCGGCGTCAGCCTCTCGGGCCTGCTCAACGTCCTCGATGGCTTTCAGGCGCCCGAAAACGTCATCTTTGTCATGACCACCAATGACATCGATGCGCTCGATCGCGCTTTGCTGCGACCCGGCCGCATCGACTACCGCCTCTTCCTCGGGGAAGCTGCCGAGTCGCAGAAAGTCGAGCTCTATCGCCGCTTCTTTCCTGAAGCCGGCGAGATTGAGGCGCGTGACTTCGCCCAGGCGCACTCAGCCGAAACCATGGCTGAGTTCCAGGGACTTCTGCTCGCTCTCGATCAGGAATGCTGCATCCTTGAGCCCGAGGCGCCCTGCAAAGTCTGACCGTATCCGTGGGTAGCAGCGCCCTCTCCAACATCGCCGGCGCGCGCCTGCTATCCCGGCTGAATATTCTGGTTGAACGAGAATAGATTCTCCGGGTCATACCGCTTCTTGAGCGCGCGCAGCCTGCCGTAGTGCCCGCCGTAGGCGCGCTCCACGCTCTCCGGGCCCTCGTGGTCCATCACGTTCACATAGTTGCCCTCTTTGTCGATTTCGAGCTTCTCGCTCAGCCTGTCAATCCACCGCTTGGCATCGGCGAGACCTTGAGCGGGCTTGCATTCCACCGTCACGCCGAGCATGCAGCCTTTCCGCCGCAGCGGAAACGCCGTCGCCGCGAATGGAACCCTCGTCGGAGCGCCGTACAGCGGGATAAACATGTACTCCACCTCACCAGGCGCGCTCGCTGCCGCGTCAACCAGAACGTCGATCTTCCCGTCATCGAGTTCAGAAAAAAAGCCGGCGCGATTCTCGCTGTAGCTCGGTGGAATCTCCCCCGGCACCATGTGTTCCAACTCGAGATACGGCATCTGCTTCAGTGCGTCGTGGGTCACCGTCCGTTCGCGCCGCAGCGGCGCCAGAGCCCGCTCCCCTTCGCTCTTCGGCCCGGCATAGCAACATTGAATGTGCAGCGCCGGTTTCTGGCCGGGCGCAAGATCCGTGTCTGCAATCAGCGTGAGCTCGTCCGGCGCCGTCGCCGCAAAATTCCGCAACGCCCGCAGACGGCTCGCGCAGATCGTCGGCCGCGAGCACCAGAACGCCGCCAAATATCTCCGTCACAGGATGCAGCGCAATATCGAAAGCCGTCACTACGCCGAAGTTGCCGCCGCCGCCGCGAAGAGCCCAGAACAGATCCGGATTCTCTTTCTCATTGGCCGTCACGTGCCGCCCATCCGCGAGCACCACCTCAGCGCCCCGCACGTTATCGCAACCGAAGCCGTATTTGCTTTCAATCGGACTGATCCCGCCGCC
Organism: uncultured Acidobacteriota bacterium; assembly: GCA_963718885.1. Taxonomy (GTDB): domain Bacteria; phylum Acidobacteriota; class Terriglobia; order Terriglobales; family Acidobacteriaceae; genus Telmatobacter. Next base: position 39,631 of record CAVRAK010000032.1, on the reverse strand, counting down.
CAGCAGAAAGCCGCCAACGCCAACCGATGGACACTGTCCCAGGACAGCAGCACGCCCAGCTCCGACTGCTGCGGCCTCAACGCCACCACACAGCATGCCGCCCCCTACCCGCATCGTCCTTCCATCAGCCCTATCTTTGACTCGCGAAGACCTGACATATCCAGCACCAGGCCGCCCTCGCAGGTGCTGTAGCCCGCATAGCTGTGCCCTCCGCAGCGCACCGCAAAAGGTATCCGGTGCTCTCGCGCAAAACGCACTGCGGCAGATACATCCTGCACATTCGCCGGACGCACCACCAGCGCGGGATGCGCATTCACCTTAGCTGCTAGCCTTCCTCATACCCTCCGCTAACCCATGGGCTATCTATGACTTGTCGCAAGCCAGCCCTCTGACAGGTCATTGATAGCTCCTCCTCAGATCCCCGCCTCATCCATTACTTTTGTGCAGTCCCTGTACCCTTTTGGTATCAGCCTCCAGGTGCCCTCCGTGTTCTCATGAATCCTGTTCACCCACGATTCGTAGACCTATCGCTGTAGCGGGAAAGCCCTCGCCGTCTCCTCACATTGAGCCGGCGAAATTCTAAGAACATAAGGCTTCTTCTCGGCACTCCCTGCCCCGGCCCACTTTCCCCAATCCGCTAACGACTAAAAGGACTCAGCCGCCCCACGCGGCCCGATTCCCTCTGTGTTCGCAACAGGAGAATCCATGCACGAAGAGTCGCAGTGCCGCTCCAACACAAGCCTGCTTGCCCTGATGATCACCTCGCTGGTCGTCGCCGTATGGTTCGTCACCGGGTGCTCCAACTTCGACGTGACTGATCCCGGCTACTTCGCGCGCCTCAACGCGCCCAGCGCTTCCCTGCGCGTCAACCAGCAGATGCAGATCGCCAATAACGCCAAAGCCTCAGGCGTGCCGCTCACCTTTTCCGTCAACGGCATCCCCGGCGGCAACGCCGAGTTCGGCACCATCGACAGCAATGGCCTCTATACCGCGCCCGCCATTGTCCCCGTCCCCAACTCCGTCGTCATCACCAGCGCGGCATCCGGCTACGACTATCCCCCGGGCTCGGCAACCATCGCCGTTCTCAACCCCATTCCGGTTCTTGATGCCGTCACCCCCTCGCAATTCCCCGAGGGCACCATCCAGGTCGAAGTCGACGGCTCCCAATTCGTCTACGGCGCGCAGATCTCCTGGAACGGCGCGCCGATCTCCACCACCTTCATCTCCTCAACGAAGCTCCTCGCCAGCATCTGCCGCGCCGCTTCCCGGCAACTACCCGCTCCTCGTCAGCAATCCCGATCCTGGCTCGGTGAACACCAAAACCATCTCTGTCCCCGTCGCGCCCGGCCACGTCATCCTCACCCTCCAGCCCTCTGACGGAACTGACGTCCGCGTAACCAACTCCCTCGCCATTGGCCTTCAGATTCAGGGCACGCAGAACACCGGCGTCAGCCTCTATATCAACGGCATCGCCGGCGGCAACGCCCAGGTTGGCACCATCGTTGCAAGCTCCGATAGCTCCACCCTCACCTACACCGCCCCCGCCGTCGTCCCCACGCCCAGCAACATCGTGCAGCTTACCGTCGTCAGCAACGACGATCCCACTGTCTCCATCAGCCATAACCTTTCGGTGCTGAATCCCATTCCCATCCTCAATTCGGCCACGCCCACCTCTTTCGCCATCGGCTCTTCCACCGTCGTTGTCACCGGCAGCGACTTCATCAACGGCGCCACCGTCCTCATGAACGGCGCACCCGTCTCCACCACCTTCAACAGCGGCACCCAGCTCACCGCCACCGTCAGCCCCACCCAGGCCGGCGACCTCGACCTGCAGGTCCTCAATCCGAGCCCCGGCCCGGCGGCCTCCGCCGACTTCATCGCCCAGGTTCAGGGAACTCCTCCCGCCCAGCCCGTCTCCCCTGAAGACGCCTCGCGCTTCCTCGATCAGGCCACCTTCGGCGCCACCGATTCTGACATCCGTCACCTTTCCCAAATCGGCTACCAGGCATGGCTCAACGAACAGTTCTCCCTCCCCCAGACGTTGCACGAACCCGTCGTCGAACAGGCGCTCGTCGTCAACAACCCCGCCTGCGCCGCAAGCGATGTGACGTGCAATGCCGCCCTCTTCGTCCAGAACAACCAGAGCGAGCAATACGTTCAGGACACCTTCTGGCAGCAGAGCCTCACCGCCAGCGATCAGCTTCGCCAGCGCACCGCATACTCCCTCTCAGAGCTCTTCGTCATCTCGGGCACGCTTGCCGCAGGTGCAGAACATGCCCCGCGGCGAAGCCAACTACTACGACCTGCTCGGCGCCGACGCCTTCGGCAACTTCCGCCAGCTTCTTGCAGGACGTAACGCTCAACCCCATGATGGGCCAGTTCCTTTCCATGCAGGGCAACGACAAGGGAGACGCCAACACTGACCCCGACGAAAATTACGCCCGCGAGGTGATGCAGCTCTTCACCATCGGCCTCTTCCAGCTCAACGACGACGGCAGCCAGAAGCTCGATGGCACCGGCGCGCCCATCCCCACCTACTCCAACGTCGACGTCCAGGGCCTCGCCAAGGTCTTCACCGGCTTCAGTTGGAACATCCCCGGAAACACAGACAGCGCCTGGTCAAACTGCTGCGCCTACGTCGGCACCGGCTACGGCGAAGATCTGCTCCCCATGCAGAGCTTCCCCAGCCACCACTCCACACAGGAAAAAGACTTCCTCGGCGTCGTCATTCCTGCTTCCGGAGCGCCTGATCCCGACGGCGACCTCAAGATCGCCCTCGATACCCTCTTCAACCACCCGAATCTCCCTGCCTTCTTCTCAAAGCAGATGATTCAGCACCTCGTCACCAGCAATCCCAGCCCCGCCTACATCGCCCGCGTCGCCGCCGTCTTCAAGGACAACGGTTCCGGCGTCCGCGGCGACATGAAGGCCGTCCTCACCGCGATCCTCACGGACCCCGAGGCGCGCGACTCCGCCTCTGACCTCGCCAATCCGCAATATGGCAAGGTGCGCGAATCCCTCATCCGCTACACCAACTGGGCGCGCGCCTTCACCGCCCAATCGCGCAATGGCGGCTTCAACATCGGCTCCACTGAAGATCCCATCTGGGGACTCGGTGAGATGCCCCTCCGTTCCCCCTCCGTCTTCAATTGGTTTGCCCCCGGCTACGTCCCGCCCAACACCACCATTGAAGCTGCCAACCTCGTCGCGCCCGAAATGCAGATGACCAACGTGACAACCGTCGTCGGCTACCTCAATTACATGCAGAACACCATCGGCAGCGACGGCAAAAACGGCTCCGACATCTTCGCTTCCTACTCCACCGAGATCGGCCTCGCCGCTACTCCCGACGCCCTCCTCGACCGCATCAATCTCCTGCTGATGGGTGGCGAGATGGACAGCACTCTGCGCAGCCAGATCCTCGCCGCCGTCAGCGCCATTCCCATTCCTTCCGGTGACCAGAACGCCATCAATGCCGCGCTCCGCACCCGCGTCGAAACCGCGATTTACCTCACCATGGCCGCGCCGGCCTTCAACGCGCAGTACTAAGCAGTCTTCAGCACCTGTTCAGAGAGGACCGTTATGTGCAAGTTTGACCACAACCGGCGGCAGTTCCTCCGTACCGCTTCCCTGGCCTCCATGGCCGGCATCTCTGCCAGCCCCTTTCTCGTCGGGCTCAACTCCCTCGCGGCCATGGCGCAATCCACCACCGCAACGGGCTACAAGGCCCTCGTCTGCGTCTTCCTCGCCGGCGGCAACGATGGTCACGGCACCGTCATCGCCACCGATCCTGATTCATTCTCCGCCTTCACTCAGGCGCGTTCAGGCGCACCCGGCCTTGCCTATCCCCTCGGCGATCTGCTGCCCATCATTCCCAAAACCTCGCAGAACGGCCGCACCTTCGCACTCAATCCGGCCCTTACCGGCATCCAGAATCTCTTCAACGCCGGCCGCGCCGCCATCGTCGCCAACACCGGCACCCTCATCGCTCCCGCCACCAAGGCGCAGGTCCAGAACAACTCCGTTCCGCTGCCTGCTTCGCTCTTCTCTCACTTCGATCAGCAGGCCGCATGGCAGGCCATCGCCGCCAATGGCGGCAGCACCGAGCACGTGGGCTGGGGCGGAGCCGTCGCCGACCTCATCGAGAGCATGAACATGAACTCCAACTCCATGTTCACCTGCATCTCTACCGCGGGCATCGCCCTCTTCCTCGCCGGACAGGCCTCCTACCAGCTCAACGTCACCTCCGCCGGTCCCATCCCCATCTATGGAACCAGCCAGCCGCTCTTCGGTCAGCAGGCAGGCACTGACGCTCTCCTCAACATCCTCAGCGCCGACGAAGCCAACCTCTTCGCCAAGGAATACCAGGCCGTCGTCACCCGCTCCATGCAGGCCCAGGCCACGCTTGCCTCCGCCATGCTGCCCGCCGGCCCCACCGGTGTGCCCAATCCTCCGCAATACCTTGACCCCATGACCAGCAAGCTCGCCGACAACCCGCTCGCCATTTCCATGCAGACCGTCGCCCGCATCATCGCAGGCCGCTCTTCACTCGGCGTGCAGCGGCAAATCTTCTACGTCACACTTGGCAGCTTCGACACCCACGACGGCCAGGCCGTGCAGCACGCGCGCCTGCTTACCCAGCTCGGCCAGGCCCTCGAGTACTTCGATGGCCTCATGGTCTCTTCCGGCATCGGCGACCAGGTCACCACCTTCACCGCATCCGACTTCGGCCGCACCCTCACCAGCAACAGCGACGGCACTGATCACGGCTGGGGCAGCCACCATTTCGTTGTCGGAGGCGCCGTCACCGGCGGCGACATGTATGGGCAATACCCCGTCATCGGCACCAATCAGGCAAACGACGTGGGCGCAGGCCGCCTCATCCCCACAACCGCGGTCGATCAGTACGCCGCAACTCTCGCGCGCTGGTTCGGTCTCTCAGACGGCCAGGTCAACCAGGTGCTGCCCAACTTCCGCAACTTCGGCTCCAGCCCCTACCTCGGCTTCATGGGTTGAAGTCCGGCCTCTGCGCTCTGGCGCTCGGCGTGAGCTTGCGCAGCACAAATTCCTGCAGCAGGCCGTTGACCATGCGTACGCCGGTTGTGACCAGGAAGCCCTGAAACACGAGCTCCGCGCCCCGGTTGGATTGCGGGTAGTAGAGGTTCGAAATTGCGCCTGACGCAAGATCTCCCCCCATGCTCGAGTAATTCGGCTGCGTCTTCCCGTTGTCTCCCTTGCAGACAAATGGACTGAAGACCGCGTGACGAACGCGCGACTTGGTTGTCCCCGTGCCCTGGTAGAAGTAGCGCGGGTCCTGATGCAGCATCCACGGCAGAACCGCGCCGCCGATGAAGATGTCCGTCGTGGTATCGGCATAGCCGGCCGCCATGCGCTTGCCGTAGGCATCCCAACCCTGCCCGAAGTCGGGGATGTCGCCCGCCTGGTAGATCGCCGAGATGAAAGCCACGCCAACAAAGGTCATCACGTCGGTGTCGGCCTTGAAAGCAAGCCTGAACTTCAATTTCGTTGTCAGCGGCACCGGCTGCTTTTCATAGGTGACGTAGAAGTTGGGGATGATTCCAAAAACGCGCTGATGCTCCTGGATAATGACCTGCTGGGTGGCGACCTGCTCCGGCGACGCATATACCGTCACCGACGTGGTCTGTACTCAAAACTTTCAATTTGATGTTCTGCAGAATCAGGTACTGCCCTGGAGTGAGGATCAAAACCGGCGACGTCCAATCCTCAAAGCCCTTCACCGTCACAAGGACGTGATAGGCAATTCCCGGCCGGAGATGCTCGAACTGAAAGGCGGCGTTGCCGCTGGCAAGAGCGGTCTGCCGGTCTCCTGCCGCACCTTCCAGCACCACCGTCGCACCGGGCATCAGATCTCCGTACACATCGGTGACTGTGCCGTGAACACTCGCGGTCGATTGACTCACACCGGAATCGGGTTGTTGTCCCTTGTCAATCTGGGTCTGCTGCCCACCCTCCTTGCTCAGGTCCTGATTCGCGTTCAGGTCATGGTCGGCGCCAGGCATTAGCTGGACTGAGTTGAATGTGCCCGCCCCTTCCGACGCGACTGCGAGACCCTCTCCTCCGGCAGGCACGGACTCTCCTGCGCTCCCCTGCGCCATCGAGACGGAGACCGGGGCGAGGAAGAAGCTGGCCAGAAAAAGGAAACAGGGAATAAAACGGGGGGAGAAGCGCATCCATCCACCACTCACGTGTAAGGCGTTGGCTTAGATCGTGCGTTGGCTTGAGATCGTGCTTTGAGCAGGCAATGCGGAAACTACCAGGTTTTTCTTACGCTTGCGCCAGGAGATCAGGATACGCCGGTCTCTCGGAAAATCTTGAGAGCGCCCTCCGGCGAATTCATCTGACCGTGCGAGTCTAAACCATTTCGCGGCCGCTAGGGTGTGTCGACATATAGGGACGAGCGGCGCCGGGAGCCATTTTTTCTCATTTCGAGGAGTTGAGCAGGGACCAATACCGGGCGTATCTTAGCGACGAGCGACAAAGAGATGGGGGAAAATGGCCCCGGCCCGAGGGGTTACGGCGTGTATCCGCTCGCAACGCGATACACCATCGCACTCGATTGTCTTAGAAGAAGCGACAGGGGAATCCCGTCAGGGTGCACGATCCTTGCGGTCGCGCCATCCCGCGCCGATCCTGCAAGTTGCGCGCGGCCTTTAGAATCCGCGCACGGCCACCGACGCCACCAGCATGCACAGAAACAGCAGCGCAATCATCAGCCGGATGCGCGTCACCAGCTTCCCTTCCGGGAAAAGCCGGCCATACTCGCGGTGCATACGCAGCAATTGCATCACGTCGCCGCCCGGCGGCGTCGACTCAAACTCTCCGCCGCTCAGCGCGGTTACCTGCGCCACGAGCTTGAGATTGGTGAGGGTCAAAAGCAATCCGAGTGCAGACACACCCGCAAACGCAGCAACTTCAATCAACAGATGAATAGACATGAAACTTCTTTCATTTTATCGTTCATCTGCTTCAGGGTCGGCGCCCCACGGCGATTGCAAAAACCCGAGGTAACGAAGCTCCATAAAATGGAAACAGGGCGCTTATCGCGCCTCATTGCCCGCCGGGTGAGTGTACCGTGACATGCGTTATGCTGTGGATCGATCTGCCGCCATCGACTGCCGTGTGCCGCTCTAATCATCGCTTGTCAATGCGCGCATTGGCGGTTTGGCGTCACTCCAGATCGATTAGTGACGCTATCGGCGTTTATCGGGAGCCATCTGGGGTTAGGAGCGAACAGGTTGAAGCTTGCGGCCATTTCCAACTGCAACAGCGGCGAGCAGGAGAAGAACGCATCCGCCGATGATGGTCGCGGTGATCGAAATGTGGTCGAGAAGAACGCCTCCAAGCCCTCCACCGGCCATGATGGAGAGCTGAATGGCTCCGACCATGAGCCCGCCACCGCTCTCGGGCTCGTCACTGACACCCTTTGAGAGCCAGGTCGACCAGCAGACCGGGATAGCCGAGTTGATGGCTCCCCAAGCCATCATGGCGATGGAGACAGACCAAAGTACGTGCTGCGTGGCTAACATCCACGCCGTGACGGCAGCTAGAAAGACGGGCAGCAGCCCAAGCGCCAGGTAGAGATGACGCGTGACGAGCGCAGTCGCAGCCGATGTACCAACGAAGCCCGCCGTGCCAAGACCGAGAAGCAACAGCGATAGTTGCGAAAGCGTCACGTGAGTTCGTGTCTCGAGGAAGGGTCGGAGATACGTGAAGATGGCAAACGCTCCAGCAAACGAGAGCATCACTCCCGCCATCGCGAATGCGACGTTCTTCCGCCTCAGGAGACCGAACAGCTTGCTCACGGGAGCCGCACTCATCGGCGGGATGTGGGGCAGACTGATCCACTGCCAGACCAGTGCGACTACGCTGCTTGGCGCCATCGCCCAGAAGACACCCCGCCAACCGATGATTCCACCGAAGTAGCTACCAAGGGGAGCCGCAAAGGCTGTCGCCATAGCATTGCCCATATACAGAATGCCAAGCGCCTTGGGGACTTGGGTTTCTGGAACCAGACGCATCACCGTCGCAGTCGCGAGAGACCAGAAGCCCCCGACCACCACGCCGAGCAACGCTCTCGCCACCATGAGGACGGCAAAATTGGGCGCAAGCGCGATTAACGCAAGCGAGAGCGTCATGATCGCCGTGAGGCCCGTGAGCACGTACTTGCGGTCGTACCGTGAAGCGAAGGTCGCGATATACAGGCTCGTGATCACCGCAAACAGCCCCGAGATCGAGATTGCTTGTCCGGCCATACCGGCGGTGGCGTGAAGGTCCGTCGCAATGGGTGTCAGCAAGCTGACTGGCATGAACTCCGCTGCTATCAAAAGTGCGACGCACATCGCCATCGAACCGACCGCGCTCCAACTGGTTGAACGCGTTTCTGTCGCGCCCGATGTCTCAGTTGTCTCTGGAGAGAACATAGAAAACCTTTTTTGCTGAAACTTGCCCATCGGCGAATGCAGTACTTCTTTGTCCGCCTCACATGGTGTAGCCAGGTTTCTTGTAAAGGAGGCTTTCATGGCCGACGATATCGGCTCGGTACACCTTTGAAGGCCAATCCTTAGCCTCAACCTCTTCTATCGCAACGGAGACCGATTCATCACCGTATCCGAGGACTCGCATGACGCTTTGCGTGATCTCTTCCGCAAGTCGCTTTTTTTGCTTCTCAGTTTTTCCGGGCCACAGCTTGACGATGACGTGGGGCATACCTTGACCCTTTCGGTCGCTGCTAAATGAATCAATCCGCCTTGTAACCATTGGAGCGCATCCTGAGCCATTTCGCAGCACGTGATATCAGCATGGGTTTATGAGTACAATTCACAAATGCTGCCATCTGACCTGACGACTTTAGCGACATTTCTGCTCGTTGCCCAAGAACGAAGTTTCACGAAAGCCGCAAAGCGACAGGGCGTATCTCCTTCGGCGGTAAGCCACGCCATGCGCAACTTGGAGGAGGAAGTCGGTGTACGCCTGCTCGCAAGGACTACGAGGAGTGTCGCCCTCACCGAAGCTGGACAACAGTTGGTCGCGCGCCTGAAGCCAGCATTGGCTGATGTGGGAGACACGCTCGATCAAATCTCTGCTAAGACGCACCGTCCCGCAGGGACCGTTCGGCTACTGGTGCCGCGCCTTGCGATCTCTTCAGTTCTAGCTCCGAAACTCGGAAAGCTACATTCGCAATTTTCGGAAATCGTGCTTGACGTCACGACCGATGACAGACGACGGGATATTGTCGCGGAAGGGTTTGACGCTGGCATACATTTCGGCGAGTACATCGAAAAGGACATGATCGCGGTGCGAGTCTCTCGTGACCATCGTCCAGCCATCGTGGCTTCTCCCGATTACTTCAAATCAAATTCGAAGCCAAAAGAACCACGAGATCTACTGCAGCATCGTTGCATCAACTTCCGGCATGACGCGGAAGGGCTGTATCGCTGGGAGTTTGAAAAGGGTAAAAATGAATTGTCCGTTGCTGTGAGAGGGCCGCTCGTCGTTGATGACCTGGCACTGGTGATTCAGGGAGCCCTTCAAGGAGTCGGCCTCGCGTTCGTCGCAGAGCACGAGGTCACCGCCTATCTCCACGATGGTCAACTCGTGCGCGTTCTTCAGGATTGGTGTCAACCCTATCCAGGATTCTTCATCTACTATCCGAGTCGACGGCAACAGACTGCTGCGCTCACGGCACTCGTGAGCGTTTTGCGCTCGTGATCCTGCCTGCGAAAACTCCCGCCAAGTCGGCTTCCGCCTACCTATCCTCGACTCAAATGGCGCTAACAGATCACTGCGCTCATTGACAGGCTCAGACTACACACCCGCAAACGCAGCAACTTCAATCAACAGATGAATAGACATGAAACTTCATTCACTTTATCGTTCATCTGCTTCAGGTCGGCGCCCCACGGCGATTGGAAAAACCCGAGGTAACGAAGTTCCACGGAGCTGGAAACAGGGCCCTTATCGCGCCTCATTGCGCGCCAGTGTACGGCTGAATCTTTTCCTCTCCGGATCGACCATCGAAACTCAGTAGCCACGGCTTGCGATCCGGATAATAGGCAAGGAGCGCCCGGTCCTCCGCAGCTCCCAGATCGTGGGCAAACACGACACGCTGCTGGTCAATCTCCGCGCCGTTATACACCCACTCCTCGCCCACGTGCCAACTCGTACCTGGATACCGGACAATCACTAGTTGCGGCCCGCCCGCTGCGGTCAGCCGCTTGATAAGAGCGATGCGCGACTGTCCCCACGAGGGCTCTTCTGTCGGCATAAAAATCCTGATCAGCGCCGACAACAGAACCAGCACAACCAGGACTCTCACCGCCGGAAAACCTTGTACGGGTAATCGCCAGGCGCACTCCGCCCAAAGGGCGATGATCAGCACAAACGCCCCCCAACCTGGGGCAGCGTAATGGACAAAATGAAATGTCTCGATCGATAGCGCCAAAACAAAAATGGCTACCGCCAGAACCAGTTTTCGAAACACCGCATCGCGCCACGCAAGTGGGAGGATTAGGGTCAGAAAGATCGTTGGTTCGAGATACATCATTCGAATCGCCCAGAGTAAACCGTGCGGAAGTCCTCTCCACCCTCGGGGAAATTCTCGGTAATCGTCCGCCTCCACTCCTTCGGTGCCGTGCTGGGCGGCCAGCCGCGGCTGATCGTAGACCGGCTGCGGACGAAGCGGCGCAATCCAGAAAATCGGGGTCACGTTGTACTGCCCGTCATGCTCGAAATACGGCAAACGAAATGCTCTTCCCGTCACAGCTTTGTTGTCATAGCCGGTCCACACCGCGCCCGCAGCCAGCAGCAACAGCGCCGAAATCACGGTTCCCATCCGCACTTTGCGCCACAACTCGCCGGCAAACACCAGAAGAACCGCCAGCGTAAGAACTCCGCCCTCATACGGCCGCGTCCAGAAAAGAAGCAGCGTGCCTGCCGCGAAGATCACCCCCGCGTACCACTTCTGGCTGTTGCGGCAAATCCCAATGGCCAGCAGCACCAACGCCCCACCCGCCGCCGCAACCGATCCTCCCCAGTACGAATCGGTCCAATACATCCTCGGTGAAAGACTCACAAACGGCACCGCGGAAGCTGCCCACGCCCAACCGGGAGACACCCAGGCAAACAGCATCACGCAGATCGCAAACAGCATCAGCGCATTCCCGATCAATACTCCATAAAACGGATTGCCGAAGACCACCTGCCCCACGGCAAGAAACATCGCCTGCCCCGGCGGATACTTCGACGCATACGTCGGCCGCACCAGTTCGTGTGGAGATTCGAAGAACTTCGCCAGAGGATGCGGCGGATTCGCAAGCCGCCCGTGCGCGAACGTATCCGCCCCGAGCAGATAGCTGAACTCATCATGAACCGCGGGAGCGGGGATCCCCGCCATGCTCAGGAAGGCAAGACGCCATCCAAGCCAGAGCACAACCACAACAGCAGCGGATGGCAGAGGCTTCTGCCACCACGCCCTCTTCAAGACTTCTCCTTCAGATACCAGTCCATCACCCGCGGCGCAAAAAAATCCAGCGAGGTGAAAACATATCCGATCTTCGGCACAAAGACCGTCTTCTTTCCGCGCTCCAGCCCGCGAATCAGCCCGCGCGCAACCTGGTCGGGAGTGACCACGCGCCGTATATTCTCCACATTCCGCGGAGCTGCCCCGGCAAGCACGTGATCGCGGAACTTCGTATCCACAATGCCTGGGCACACCTTCATCACGTGAATTCCCGTTCCCGAAAGCTCCCGATGCAGCGAATCGCTCACGCAATGCAGTGCCCACTTCGTCGCGCAATACATCACAGCCCAGGGCAGGCCCACCTTCCCGCCCACCGAACCGATATTCACGATCGCCCCTGACCGCTGCGCCTTCATCTGCGGAATCACGAGCTGCGTCAGCGCAAGCGCCGAGAAGACGTTCACATCGAACATCCGCTTCGAAATTTCAACATTGACTTCGCTCGGATAGCCATATTGGCCAACGCCCGCATTGTTCACCAGCACGTCGATACGGCCGAATCGGGCCAGCGCTTGCTCCACCACCGCCGCGCGCGCCTCTTCCGAGGTAATGTCTCCTTCGACAACCAGCCTCGTTGCAGAGCTCGTTTCCGCGAACCCCGCCTTCGGCAACCCGGTCGCAACAATCCTAGCGCCCCGCTCGGCAAAGAGCCGCGCACAGCTTGCGCCAATTCCATCGGACGCGCCGGTGATCAAAACAACCTTTTCCGCCCACTTCCCCGCTGAAAATGAATTCGATCCCATTCCCTTACCCGCGCAGGTAGATTTTTTCGCAGTCACTCAGGAATCGCCGGTCCGATTTGACAGCACTGACGCCGCCGGCAAAGCGCTCCGCTCATCCCGCCAGCAAATTGTATTTAACGATGCACCACAGCGCTCTGAACCCGTCGCGCCAGCCGATCTTTTTCCCCTCGGCATAAGTCCGCCCGTGATAGCTGATGCCTACTTCATAAATACGGGCATTCGCCCTCGCCACCTTCGCGGTAATCTCGGGCTCGAATCCGAATCGATCTTCCTCGATCTGTATGTTCTGGATCAACTGCCGCCGGAAGGTCTTGTAACAGCTCTCCATGTCGGTAAGGTTCAGATCGGTCGCCATGTTCGAGCAGAGCGTCAGGAACGTGTTGCCCACCTGATGCCAGAAGTACAGCACCCGATGTGCGTCCGCTCCGGCCTGGAACCGCGAGCCATACACCACGTCCGCCCTGCCCGAAAGAATCGGATTAAGCAGCCGATAATATTCGGTGGGATCGTATTCGAGGTCGGCATCCTGGATAATCACGATCTCGGCCGTCGCCTGTGCAATGCCCGTCCGCAAAGCCGCGCCCTTGCCGCGGTTCACTTCGTGACGGAAAAGCTTGATGCGCGGATCGGTCTTCGCCAGTGCTGTCAGCCGCTGCCACGTCCCATCCGCCGAGCAGTCATCCACGATCACCAGTTCCTGCACCGGACGCTGCGCCAGCACAACCTCCACCACCTCGGCGATCGTGGCTGCCTCGTTATACACGGGCATTACTGCCGTCACGCACGGCACAATATCCTCATTGGAGATCATGCGGGCTATCGTAACATTTTCAACTCTGGGCGCCATCCCACTTCCGTGCCCCAAAGGCGCCCAGAACCGCCCCGCCGCGGCTCAATTTGGGTGCTGTCCGTTCGACACCCCTTCTGCGCCCCTTTCCGGCGACCAGAAGGATTCTCTTTGAAATCGGGTAGTGTCCGTTCGACACCTCTTCTGCACATTCCCGGCAAGGATCCGGGATCGCCGGACCGGCGGACACGCCGCTCCTGGACTTGTTCACTTCGCCTCGTTCAAGCGGCTCACTATCGGACCAGCGGACTCTCCCAGACACGAAAAAGCAGGCCCTTCAGTCGCACGAAATCCCTGGCGCCAAGCTCGGAGTGCCATTCACGCTCGATCTCGCGGAGTACTTCCAGAGCCTTTGCGTAGGCGGCGTGTCCGCGCTTCGTAAAGCGCACAATTCGCGCGCGACCTTCTTCCGCAGCGTCCGAACGGATCAAATATCCGGTATCTTCGAGACTCCCGAGCAAACGGTTCATGGCCTGCCTGCTCATCCCTGCGCGCTCGGCGAGAACGCTGGGCCGGACTCCGTGAGGGCCCGGAAATCGGAAGAGCGCCATATGCGGCAGAGTCAGCTCCTGAAAGCCTGCCGCATTTAGATCGTGGATGATGCGACGATGGATGGCCTCGGCCGGGACCCGCAGCAGCGCGCCGATAAGCATATCCTTGGTCTGAATCGGTGGATATTCCCGGGAAGAGCTCATTGACACTCCAGGTAAACTCGGCTTACTCTCCTTTTAGTAAACTTAGTTTACTAAAAGGAGGGGGCAAATGACACCTCTGACTATCAACTTACCCGGCGATTCAGCGAAGCAGCCTGCCGGCGGCGCAATGGGCAATGCCGTCATGCCGCAGCGAAACCAGGTGAAGTACGTGCCCAATGGAACCGGCGCAGCCTACTGGGGTCCCGGCGAGCTGATGACGTTTCTTATCACCGGCGAGGAGACCCAGGGCGCGTACTTTCTGGCGGAGATCTCCGTCGCGCCGGGCGGGGGCACGCCACCGCACATCCACCATCGCGAGGACGAATCGTTCAACCTCCTCGAAGGCACGCTGACAGTTCAGGTGGGCGCCGATACGATCACCGCATCGCCTGGAGATTTTGTTTATCTTCCTCGCGGAATCGCTCACTCGTTCAAGAACACCGGCGGAGCGATTGCGAAGGCCCGGGTGTTGGTCGCCCCGGCAGGCCTTGAGGGCTTTTTTGTGGAGGTGTTCGAGCCTGCCCGTGACCGCTCCGTGCCGCCTTCGTCTGACAACCATGAGCTGATCCGCCGAGCGATCGCGGCTGGCCCGCGGTACGGGATGGAGCTTCTTCCCCCGGCATAACGTGGTTATATCGGGATAAATGAAACGACCCGGGAACGAAGCAATATGGGAAAAAGGAGGTCTCCATGGCACCTCAATCCGTCGCTCTATCCGTAAACCCGGCCGACGAAACGATACGCCTCGGGCCGCTCGAACTGCGCTTCCTGGTTACCGCTGAGAACTCAGGCGGCGCGGTGGCGATCTTTGAGATAGCAATCCCTGCCGGAGAGCGTCTGATGGCGCCGGCGCACAGCCACGATCACTTCGAGGAGACCTTCTACGGCATTGCAGGCTTGTTGACGTGGACCGTCGATGGTAAGCCGATTGACGTGGGGCCGGGGCAGGCGCTTTGCATTCCGCGGGGCGCCGTTCACCGCTTCGACAACAACGGCGCCGAGGACGTGAAGGGGCTGTGCGTAGTAGCGCCTGCCGCAATCGGGCCGCAGTTTTTCCGCGAAGCGGCCGAGCTGGTCGACGCAGCGGGAGGTGGCCTGCCGGACCGCGTAAAGATGGTGGAGATCATGCGCCGCCACGGTCTGAATCCAGCTCCGCCTCCCCCTCAGTCGTAACGGCGGCACGCGCGATTCCAATACCACTAGCGGATCGCAGATGTTCGCTTAAAGCTTATGTGACGTTGAAGCAATACGGCGGCAGCGCCCTGTAATCGTGCCGCTTCACCATCGGGCAAAATCCCAGTCCTGGGTTTGACGCCTCCCACCATGCGTTTCGTAAGTTCAGCATGGATGATCGGCTCCACAGCATCCCAGCGAAGCGTGATGTCGCCAACAAAGAGAATCAGCTCCGGGTTGAAGGTAGCCGTCACAGCTCGCAGTCCTCGTCCGATCCATTCGGCCTGTCGATTCAGCGCCACGCGCGCTGCGTGATCGCCACTCGCCTCCAGATTTAGAAATTCCTGGATCGTAGGAGCACTCTTGCCCTTATTCTCTTCGAGGAAATAACGCAACGCGGCTCGAGAGGAAGCGAACATCTCCCAGCAGCCAACTTGCCCGCACGCACATTTTGGACCGGAGTCTGAAACGGGTACGTGGCCAAGTTCTCCCGCCAGTCCGTCGGCGCCCTCCATCAGTTGCCCATTCACGATTGCGGCTGCTCCGACGCCCTCAACAATCGTAACCAGGACTACGTTCTGGATGCCATCGATGTGTCCAAACCAAACTTCGGAAAGCAGGCATGCATTGGCGGCATTCTCGAGCTCGACCTGAATCCTGAGAGCTTTCTGCAGCGTTCCGCGGATATCGAAACCCACCCAGGGAAGGTTCGGAGCCCACGCCAACCTCTGGGTGATCTTGTTAACACGTCCCGGCAAACTGATTCCCACCCCCTCCCACGTCTTCCCGGGGAAACGGGATTGAAGATGTCGCATCCCTTTCGCAATCAGATCGACACCCCGTTTCGGATCCGCGACGATCGGAACCATCGTCCGGTCAAGGAATCTGCCGTTCAGGTCGACAACTGCGAGGATCGCCTTGGTGGGGCGGATGTCGCCAACCAGAAGCAAAAGGTCGTCGTTCATCGTCAACATGGTTGGACGGCGGCCACGCTCCGTCTTCACCACGGACCCTTCACGAACCCACCGCTCTTCGATGAGGCTGTCTACGATCGATGAAATTGTCGAACGCTGCAGTCCGGACCTGCGAGCGATGTCTACACGGGAGATCGGTTGATTCCGTCGCAGAACTTCGAGCACAAGGTCGCGGTTATTATCACGGATCGGCGATGTGCCCTGAGCCGGTCTGGAAGCTAATTCCTTCGACTTCACTCTACCTCGCCCAATGTGCCCATTCCCTTCGGATATATTTCGCGGAGCCATCATAAATCCCTCCGAGGAGACCTTTGGCGTCCGAAAATAAACTGGAACAAATTGGCCGTCGCACTGTTTGTTTGCTCGTTAGTGCGGCTGTCCGTCAAGGAGCCATCGAGAAGCGAAGTCGAATTGGGTCGAGTCGACATACTGATCCACTCCGCCGACACGGCCGCGGGCATTTCAAACACATCGCCTCCATCAGGACCGCATGCTTAAGTAGACGTCAAACAAGCTCATATGGATGACGTTGATGGCGCGAAAGCAGGCTTGCCCCGATGTCGTCGTTCGTGATTGACTCGGTCACCGGATCCCATTGGATCTGGTGGTCCATCTTCATCGCGATCCAGTGCAGCAGACAGGTCGTACAGGCACGGTGGCCAATCTCAGCCGGCGCCGTCGGCGCTTTGCGCGAGTGGATGCAATCGAGCCAGTTTCCGTGCTGGTCGTCGGATGTGTACGGATGAAACTCGTTCGGACCGATCTCGGAGTCCAGTATCTTTGAATCGCTGGCGCGCAGCGGTACGATCGGCAACGGCTTATCGCTGGATGATGCAGTCGGCGTGGTCATCCCGTCGCGGCATACGAAGATCCATCCCTTGTCGCCGATCCACTTGATGCCGTTTTCGAAATCACCGGAAATGGTCATAAGTACGCCGTTCGCGTACCGGCCGTAAGTCTTGAACGGTCCGTGCACGTCCCACAGACCCTCCTTCGGAAACTCCGCGCTGCCGTAGATCTCAACTGGCCCGGTCAGTTCCGTATCCATGCCCCAGTGTGCGGTGTCGACATGATGCGCACCCCAACCCGTAATCATGCCGGCGCCGAACTGCTCCATGCGCAGCCAGCCAGGACGCGAAAAACCTGTCGTGGGCATTACGCGGTCCAGCGTATATGGCACTTCTGGAGTCGAGCCCAGCCAAGCATCGTAGTTGAATCCGGCGGGAACGGGCATGGGCTCGGGATTGCCGCCTGCGGGATCGCCGGGCAGCCCGACTTCGACCTCTTTCACCGTGCCGATGCGGCCGTTGCGCACGAGCGCAACCGCGCGAGCAAATTGCTTCCACGAGCGCTGCTGCGAGCCAATCTGAAGGATGCGCCCGCTCGCATTAACGTGGTCAACCATGATGCGGCCTTCGCGAATGGTCAAAGACGCGGGCTTCTGTAGATACACGTCTTTGCCGGCCTTCACCGCGGCGACAGCCAATCGCGCGTGCTGATGATCTGGCGTCGAAATCAGGACCGCATCGATTTCACTGTTTGCGAGAAGCTCCCGGTAATCCGAGTATCCCTTGGTGCCGACGTAAGACTTGCCGAGCTTCTCTGTGTATGTCTTGTCGACAAGCTGCTTACCCAGCTCGACGCGCTCTTCACTCAAATCACAGACAGCCAGGATGCGGTTGTCACGGCCTGGGACACCAGTGAACTGCATGACACCGGGCATATCGTGCCCTCGAGAGATGCGTCCCACGCCAATCGCGCCGATGCTGATCCTGTTGGATGGAGCGGTCGCTCCAAACACTGACTTAGGCACGATAGTCGGGAAACCAGCAACGACGCTCCCGGCAATCGATCCCTTGATGAAGTCTCTGCGTGACCCCTTCATGTGTTTCTCCGCCAAAAGGCAATCAGGACCCGGTTTCCCGGTCGAGGTGAGCTCGGGCCGCATTCATTTGTGTCTTGATCGAACGCTCGGCCGCGGTAAGAGATTTTGACGCGCAGCATCCTACAGGAAAGACTTGAGGAACGCCGCCTGTGGCGAGGGAGAGACCAAGCTTTCTGGTCTCTCCCGGCCAGCGTCAGTTTATGCAAACCAGCTGACAGATGAAGCGATAATTTGAAATCGCTCCGTTAGAAGAACATCTTTAGCGCGAGCTGGATGATGCGATAGTCCGCATTCGTGCCGATCGTGGCTCGGGTACTGCCGAAAGTGGAATTGGCGAGGGTCACGTTCGGATCGGCCCACTGTGGATGGTTGAACAGGTTGAAGAACTCGCCACGGAACTGGAAGCTGATGTTCTCGTGCGACGGAAGCGGAGCTATAAGTTCTTCATCAGGCCCGTGTCCACGTCCCAGAGAGTCGGGCCACGCCAGGTTCCTTTGCCGGCGTTTCCATAGTTTCCTGCTGCCGGTTTTGCGAACAGGGTTGTGTCGAGCCACGGCACGCAGTGCTTAACTCCAGATTGGGCATCCGCCGCGCGAGCTCGACGGCGCCAACTTGCCGAACTGATTGGCAGGGCCAATGTAATCCGCGCGATCGAGATTGTTGCCGGTCTGGGACTGGTCAGTTCCAGCCAGAATGGTTAGCGGATCGCCGGTGGGAAGGAATAAATTCCGGTCCATTGCCATCCGCCAAGCAACGCTGCGGACCAGCCATTGGAACTGTTCAAGCCTGGGCAGATTCCATACGAACGAGGCCACGACACGGTGCGTGTGATCGAAGGTCGCCGGTCCGGTCTCGAAGGCATGCTGCCGCGGATCGTAGAAGGACATGCCGGAGCCGATGCTCGATCCGATATCCGTGATCCCGCCATTTTCCGCCAATCCGTAATCCATCGCTTTGGAATAGGTGTAATTGGCAAGCAAAGTGATCTGGTTCAGGATGCCGTTCCGTCGCCGCCGGCCGCTTTTCCAGATCGAGCTGGAGAGCCGTTATAGGCATTGGCGCCGGTGTTCCGATTCTGGTAGATGACGCCAAACGGCTGGTAGGGCCGTCGCGCTTGCAGCGATGCAGTGCTGCCCGCTGTATACGCAGCCGGGGTTCAAATTCACGTCCTGCCGGAGATGCGTTCCGCGCGTTCCCACATAGGAGGCGTGAACGACCGTATCAGCGCGCAGCTGGCGCTCGAAGGTTACGTTCCAATCGTAGATTTCAGGCGTGATCCACTTTACGCCCGGCTGCAGACCGTAGACGGTCGGGTTCGCCACGAAGGTCGCGTCCTTGGGAGCGTTTTGCAGCGTATAGCGCTGCGGGAAGCCGTTGGTGAAGCTCGGATAGGCCGCCAGGGGATCCGAAAGCGTACCAATCTGCGACGCCCCGGTGGTTGAATCGTTCAGGTCAATGCGCAGGCTGAAGGGCGGCGAAATCGCTGCGTCGTTCAGGAACAGTCCCGGCAGTCGCGAGTAATAAAACAGACCGCCGCCGGCGCGGAGAGACATCTTCCCCGAACCTGTAGGTATCCCACGCAACACCGACGCGGGGAGCGAAGTTGTTGAAGTCGCCCGTTTGCCCGCGATCGGGAACGCCGATCCCGTTGTATTTGTCGCCGATAAAGAACAGGCCCGCGGGTGCGCTGGGAATGACTTGCGACTGAACGCCAGCAGCCCAGGCATCCGGACGGAACTGCTCGATGCGTCCCCAGATCTCCTTCATCACCTGCTGGGGCTCCCAGCGCAGTCCATAGTTCAGCGTGAGCCGCGGCGAGACCTTCCACTTGTCGTTGCCGAAGAGGCCCATGGGGTTCTCGCGGGAGTCCGAGATAGTCGCCCGAGGTCTGGCTGAACGTATGCTGATATCCCAGTAAGAAGCTCGCCATCGCCAGACCCGTGACGTCGTTGGTGAAGTTGAAGCTGCCATTCTCCAGGTCGGTATTCCGAATGTTCGACTGATCCAACTCGAGATCGTAGCCGAAGGCTGAGGGTGTGCTTGCCTTTCGTCCAGTTGATCAGTTCGCGGAGGTTGTAGGTGTTCCTGATAAATTTCGCGTCAGTGAAGTTGCCGATGGTGAAGTCGCCGGAGACAGCGAAGCTGCGGATGCCGCTCTGCGCCTCGGGCAATTGCCAAATACTTGAACCGAAGGTGGACATATCCGGAACCGCGCCTCCCGGACCGCCTTGCTGGCCTCGATCCGAGGCTGAACGCACAAAGTCGAGGACAAAATTATTGACCAGATTCGACGTGAAGACCCTTGTGTAGCCAATAGCCCAGTTTTGCGACGTGATCGTCGAACCTGGCCCAACGGTGAGGAGGTCCTTGCCGTCGAACGTCGGTGCATGGTGATACTTGTTGAGGTAAAAGCGACCGAAGAGCCGGTCCTGCCCCCCCCGGAAAACCTGATCGACCCGGGCGATGTACTCATCAAAGTTCTGTTGGATTGGCGTGCCGTAAGTCACGGAGCCGCTCGCCGTTGCCGAAGAGATTGGCAGCGTCTTGATCATATTGAGCGCCACGGGGTCGATTAAATCGGCGGGAATCGATGTTGTTGGGAGAGAAAGCAGTGTGCGTATACGGATTGAGGATCGTTGCCGTTTTGTTGCCAAGCGGGTTTGTCGCGCCTCCCGCGGTCGAGTAGTTGCTGAAATCTCCGGTCAGGTTTTGAGGAATTGGAATGACCGCGTTGCTGGCATTGTTGACGCTGCGGATGATCGTCTTTTGCCATCCAAAGAACATAAAGGTTGTGTTCCTGTGAATCGGACCACCGACGGTGCCGCCGAACTGATTGCGCTTGAGCGGATCCTTAGTGTCGGCGAAGTAGTTGCGAGCATTGAAGACCCGGTTGCGCACGAACTCGAACAAATCGCCATGCCAACTGGTTGGTGCCCGACTTCGTAACCACGTCCACCACTGCGCCAGCGTTGTTGCCATATTGCGCGTTAAAACTGTTGGTCTGAACGCTGAACTCCTGTAAGCGCGTCAGGGAAAGGAAAGGGGTTGTTTACGTTGCTCATCAAGTCTTCGTTGTTGGCTCCGTCCAGGTTGTAGCCAATCTGATCCGGCCGGGCACCGTTCACTGCAATCGCCTCGGCGCCGGGAATCTGTTTTGTATCGCCCTGTAGCGCGCCGGAATTGTTCGCCGACGCCGATACAGCGCCAGGAACCATAAGGGTAAGGTCCGCGGCGTTTCGGCCGTTCAGGGGGAGCTCGATCAGACGCGAGCCCTCAATCACATGGCTGAGTTCCTGGCTCACAGTGTTCACCTGCACGCTTGAGGACTCTACAGTAACTTCTTCGCTCGCCTGCCCAACCTGCAGGTGAATGTCCATGTTTCTGATCTGGTCCGCAAGCATCACAACGTCTTGCACATAGCGCTTGAAGCCTTTTGCTTCGACCATGACCGTGTAGGTCGCTGGAGGAAGAGACGGGATGTTGAACTGCCCGGTGCCGTTCGTCGTGTCGGTACGAATGAGGGACGTGTTCTTCTGAGTCACCTTCACACTTGCTCCGGCGACTACGGCTCCTGTTGAATCTGTGACCGTGCCTGTGATCGCGACGTTACCTCCGCCCTGGGCCAACGCACCGGGCAAGATCGTTAGGACTCCGAGAAGAACTCCCACGAGAACGGACCACTTGCGAGTGGTCTCTGCCGTAAACGTACGCTGCATAGCTTGGCCTTCCTTTGCTTTTGTTCGAGTAGTGAACTAATAGCGGCGAAGTCTACGTCGGCCGTAAGGCTCCTGTCAACAATTTTGTAAAGCTGAAGGTTTGCCGCGATGCGAGCCGCGTTGGGCGAGGATCAGAACGGAAAGGCGGGCCGCCCATCGTCGGAATGTGGCATGTGATCTTCACCGGCCAGACCGAGAACGGGGGGGCTTATACCTTGCCCGAACCGGTTCGACAACGATTTCGTGCGATTGCGCCGGTGCGACGCGCGAGTGACGGCTCCCGTTGTCTTCGAGCTGACCTCCGGCTGAAATGAATCGCTAATCGCCGTTAACAGCGATCTGCGATTCGTGCTTTCTTAACTGCCAGAATTGAAAGAAGTCAGCGTAACAAATCAAAAATGGGAAAGTAACGCCGAGTAACGCAGACGCGAGCCATATCTCGAAGTCATTTGCCGGTGGACCTGCCCTGAGCGGGCCGCTGATCAACCGGCAAAGGACGCTATAGAGTAGCGCAAGCACGGTGCCTGTTACGGCTGAGGTCAGAGCATTCAGAACACCTCTCACCGGCTGAGCGAACTTCCTGAACAGAGTTCCATGCAGCATGTTCAAGACGATGATCGTCCCGAAGATAAACGGGATGGGAACGCGGACCATGAATTGGAGCGGATCCATTCTTAAAGCAAAGACCCCGACGTAAAAAACGATTCCCCCCAGCACCAGGCAGAGCAAGGTCCAGGCGAGCCCCAACAGCGGCTGCTTCATCAGGCTCGCGGACAGGGTAAAAGGCCAAAGGTCGAAATTGAGCACAAGAAACATGATTGCGCCAAAAGTGATGTAGAAGACCAAAGCGAGGTTCGCGTTAACGAGCCCGCGGGGATCGAGGGATGCGACGTAGACGGGCGCTTTCCGCATGAAGGCATAATTAAAAAACAATCGGAAGAGGAGGAAGTTCGCGGTATAACAGGCGGCCAGCATCGTCAGGCCGGCAGCGACGGGATTCTTGATGAATGAGCCGAAGGGCCAGCCGCCAAATATGATGGCCGCCGTGAAAGTCACCACCACCATTGCGATCGTGCACATCATGAGCATTGGCGCCGGCGGATTGACACGGCCGCCCACTACGGCCCACGTAGCCGCTCCGCCAACTGCTCCTGCCAGGAGGGTCAAGAGGATGAGCAGAAATCCCTTGAGCGGTTGGGGGCACGAAGCTGCGAATTCCGGTTTCTTGCATCCCCAGACGACGCCGATAACGATCTCCATCGGGACGACGGAGATGAGGCAAAACGAAACCCAGCCCATAAAAGTCGGGGCATCAAAGAGCGAGATAAAGCCAAGGGAGACCACAATGAGGATCACGGAGGCGGCGATGCCGGCGAACGGTTGTTTGAGGTTCATCTTGCAGTGATCTCAGGGAACGAGGCGCCAAGCGCAACACAACCGTACCACTCAATTTCCCAAAATGGAATGCGCAGCCGACGGCTGCTCCATATAATGGTCGGCCTTAGCAGACGATTTTAGAACTTTTCTCCTGCTCGGTGCAGCATGAAATCCGACCTCGCTCCCGAAATACCAAATCATACTCCGCTCTGTGCCGATTTGGGGGAGCAAGTCAATGCAATGGTGCCTATCCCGTGCGCGGCCGCATTAGTGCCTTTGCCCTCAAGGACGCTTACAGCGGCCCCAGAGCGATCCGGGCCCAGCACAAGCTGCTGCAACGATGCAAAGTCGCTCCCTGCGAGGTTCTTGAGGAGGGATGGTGCGTTCTGAGGTAAAAGAGCGGCGAGCGAGGCGTTATTAGCTCCGTTCGCCACACAATTCATGAATTTCGTGAATTTACTTGGGGCATCTGCCCCCAGAATTGCTTCTCAAATGATTCTCAACTTGCGCGCACGTACAATGATCACTACGGCAAGCAGGAATGCACACCCTGCGCCTATGAATCCTTTGAAAGCGGACCCGGCGAACAGCAACAATGCGACAAATAGAACCATCCCCACGCGGTGCTCAAACAGTGCAATATCATCCCGCACCTGCTTCCGCAAGTCGAGAGAATCAGAGGCCGCTCGGGTGCGGCGTCGATGAATCTGAGAGTACAGGATCTTCACGACGCCATATTCATAAACGATGTAGCACGATAAGCACCCGAGCGACAGCGCGACAATCTGGCGCGACAATTCCGCGTTGCCGAGATAGATCGAGCCGGCGGTAAAGAGAAACGCCGCCATCGACAACACGACGAGTCCACGCATGCTACGACCAGATTCGTCCTTCATCAGCCACCTCAATTTCAATTAGTGCAGGCTGCGTCGTACTGTGCCCACGCCTGCTGAGCCTGAGCATTGAGCTGATATTGAGCCACCGCAAAACCAGCTCCCGTTGTGAGCAAATGAGACGCAAGAGCCATAGGACTTACGGAATTTGCAATCGCTCCGGCGGAGCAAGACCCAACTGTACCTTCAGGTGCGAGGAGCACTCCACCGGCACAACCGGCAATTGCATTACCGGTTATTCCGATCAAGGCACCAATTTTTGCTCCAGTCATTTGTGGGCCATTCCAAGCAAACGGATGACTTACCTGGCTTTGCAACTCCCGAGCATTTTCCCTTAATTGTCGGCATGCAGGAGTTTCGGGCTTCGGGTTATTTGGGGCTGTGCTGTGCCCGCCGCCGCCCTTTGCTCCAGAAGGGCCATTCGAACAACTATTCATGGCACGGACACCAGAACGTCCGACTACATCTGGATCGAACGGATCGGAGTAAATTGGGTCACCGGGCATATCGCCGCCACCACCGCTGACGCAAGGGCATGAATCGCAATAACCGCCTCCTCCAGGATCGCCTGGATCAGGATCACCCGGATCGCCGGGGGCTCCGGGATCTCCCGGGCCGTAAAACAGTCCGAGCGGGTCCACTGTTGCTAGGTTAGCTTTGGCCGTCAATCACATAAAACAGCGCGACCGCTCTTCCATTTTGCTCCATGTTCTGATGTTCCTTGTATGGCTTAAGCCTAATCGTTTCTGTTTTTCCCCTTTCCGTGACGATTCGGACATCTGTTGACTGTGACGATTGTTGAGTCTTGCCTTTTACCTCTTCGAGTCTGTCGCCTTTTACATCTTTTAGAACAAACGTTGCATCTGCGCCTCCCAGCGGAGCGTAGAGATTCAGCGTCACTGAAATGTCTTTGCGGGTAAGTCCTGGTGGAATAGTGATTGATTGTGGCAGTTTTGAATCATTTGCCAGAACGAAGGTTGATTCAACACATCCCGTTAATGAGCATGCCAGAATGCATGCTCCAACAGAAATCAAGAATCCTTTTGCGCATAGGATTGGCGTCATCGTTTTCTACGCTTGAACATTCGAATGGTAAAACCTCACGTCGATGTTACAAACGCCCTCCGCACTCCTCAATGAGGAAGACATTTCTCCCACGACGTCTCTAGAATGCGGCGCCTCCAAGGCAGGCTACTACCTTGATGTTGCACATCTTGCATGGGCCAGGGAACGCCGGCAACCATGACGATGCGTTGCACTGATACTGAGTGTAGCAATTATCGTGCGCTTGACAGCAACTCAACATGCTCGGGTTGCCGTTCATTGCAGCGGGCATTGGTGGCGAACATATTTGATCTTGCGTTTGGAATCCAGGCCACAGATCCCCGTTAAGAGGCCAGCGAGCGAAGACGCTCTTCTTCGGCGTGCTTGGTAAGCAACGGGACTGTCCAGGAAGGAGCGGCCCTGCACCCGCAAGGCAAGATGGTGGGTTGTTATTTGGGGCGCCACCACCGCGGTTTCCGCCGCCAATCGGACCTGGGCCTGGGATGGGGAATGGGTCGGGGTACGGCGGCGGATTGCCTGTGACGCATACAGTATCGTTCGCTCCGCAATCCGGTGGTGCTGAAGTTTCGGGCGGACCTCCGGAACCAGGCTCCATACAAGGAATACCTGAATCATCCTCTGCACTTGTGTGAGATCTCACCGGTGATAGCGCCGATTTGTCACCTCCGTCGCACGGATTTCCGTCCCCAGCGGGTCCACGAAGCTCAGCGGATTATTCGCTACATAGCTATACCGGTTGAGGCTCTGCGGATTTGAGAAATCGTAGCTGCCCGCATACGGGTCGGGGCTCATCCACCGGCCCGGCATTGGATTGAACTGGCGGAACAGCGCGTGGCTGGTTCCGGACTCGGCGTTGTAGTCCATATCGCCGTAGCTGCGAAAGTCCCAATCCGAATAGCTCTCGATCGT
The DNA here is from genome assembly GCA_963718885.1 of uncultured Acidobacteriota bacterium. Lineage (GTDB taxonomy): Bacteria > Acidobacteriota > Terriglobia > Terriglobales > Acidobacteriaceae > Telmatobacter. Next base: position 13,794 of record CAVRAK010000032.1, on the reverse strand, counting down.
GGTCACCACTCCGCCGTCGCCGAAAGGCAGAAACGCGAACGTCGCTCCCGTTCCACCCGAGGGGTCGGTATGCACGCGGTCGATGCCATTCGAGTCCCTGTGCATAAGGTATGTCAAACCATTCGCAGAACGAAAAGCTACCTGGGTATCATCCCAGAAATATCTGGCCTTCGTCGGCCCAGGTCGCGCTTGTCCAGTTTGAGGCAATCCGCGAGTGTCGTCGCGCGCACCCACAAGTTCAGAGCGAGGCCAAAAATTCAGTTTTCCAGGTAATTGATTCTAATGGTCGGGACGGGCAGATTTGAACTGCCGACCCCTCGCACCCCAAGCGGTCTCGCTGTCTTTTCGACAGTCTCCCACCATTTACCGTAATGTACTCCGGAGTCAGTATTCATGCGCCCATCAGCGCATTTCTCGGGTCGGGTACATTACCGTGATTTACTGCTGAAAATCACTGAGGGTCCCCACAAAAGTCCCCACAGCTTTCGGCGCAGATTTGAGCCCTTCCCCGCAGGGTGCTTGCGGCATCGACAAAATCAGCCGAGTGGTGACACGATATTGGCGACGAAGACACTCTGGGGGTGACCGTCCCTCAAGCCTCTCCAAGTCCACATTGGCCGTTTCGAACGCTGTACAGTCTGTGCGCGTTTTTCGCCAGCGTACCCGGTTTCAGTATTGGCGTGAATACAGGCATCGAGTACGCCGGTCACGAAATCTGGCTCACGGCTCAGCAAGTCCACTTTTTTTGCGAGAAATGTGAACCAGTCTTTCTTCAAATCTTCATCGAGCGGAAAGAGACGTTCGGTTCGTCGATTGAAGCGATACCAACCAGCGATGAGGTCATGAACTCCTTGAACCGTTCGATGGTCAAATGAACGCAATGCATGAACCTCCTTACTGATGGAACCTTCGCAGCGCAGTATCGACTCCGAGTACAAATACCTCTTTCCGACTATGCGAATGATTATCCTTAAGGCGTCTGAATAGCAGGAGACCTGCATATCGAAAAGTCGCTTATCATCGTCACCCGGAAAATTGGGATGGCACATCATGGCAGGGATTCCAAAGTCGGCTTGCGTTGACGGGTTCTGTTTCGCAGCATAAGGACTCTCTTCAACTTTCTACGCTGCGTCTTCGGCGGCGTGGTGTTGGTTCAGCGGGTACAGGGAAGCGGAAAGCTGCTCGTAAAGGGAGAAGAGATACTCGACTCGTTCCCGGTCACTGGCGAAGGGTTCGCGGCGGTAGCAACGCTCGACTGCCCGGTCTAGGCGTGCGTGGGCTTGAACCAGTTCGGTAGGCATCAGCAGAGGGTCATAGAGTTGCGACAATGTTGATTCGGGGTGGCGTTGTCGTTCGTCCAGAAGCGCCTGTGCTAGTTCCTCGACCTTCGTAATCTGTGCTGGCGTGGGATTCTGAGGCCGCTTCAGTTCTGAGAGGGCGTTGATCTCAAGAGAACGTTAGCCAACCAGGATTTCACTGGCCGGTGGGCGACCTTGAGGAGAGAATCGCCTTAGACCAAGGCTTTGCAAAATCACAAGCACGACATATGCAGGATTCCATAACAGATAGCGCCGCCACAGTCGACGTGGCTCGACAAAGAGGCGGAATAGCCACTCTAATCCGAAGCGCTGCATCCACTGCGGAGCCTGGGGTAAGATTCCAGCCAAAAGCGGGAAAGCGGCCCCGACCGTCAGGACGGGGGCAGAGAGACTGCCGCGTAACTCGTAGGCGAAAATCTCCTGTCGTGGACAACCCAGCCCAACAAAGACGATGGAGGCACCCGAGGAAAGGATCCGCTGCTGGAGAACAGTTTTTTCCCCTGCAGTCAGGTTGCGGAATGCCGAGGGCTCGCTGCCAACAATATTGATTCCTGGAAACATCGTCCTGAGCGATTCAGCCAGTGAAGTGACGACCGCTTCGGTACTTCCATAGAGATAAATTGATGTACTTTCGCTCGCTGCTCGTTCGCAGATTCTTCGCATGAGCTCAGGCCCGTACACGCGGTCGAGCATCCGAGTCCTGTATAGCCAGTTCATCACCCAGCGGACGGGCTGACCATCGGGGACAAGCAGGTCGAAGCCATTCAAGCGATATTTGTGCTCCGGGTCCAATACGCCTGTCATAACCCCATGCACAGCGAGAGCGGAAATCAGTGCTCCGCGATTGTTCCTGGCACACTCGAATGCGAAAGAAATGGCGGCTTCATAATCCACGGCATCAATCAATATTCCGAGGACGTTTTTCTTTCCTAGATTAAGCATCCAGCCCCCCAGCGCTCCGCGTTCATCTCATAGATCTGCTTCAAAATTTCCGCGACGCCAAAGCGCAAGGACCAGCCGGGATAGTCAGCCTTGAAGCGAGACAAATCGCTAATCCACCACATGTGGTCGCCCTTGCGATTCTGATCGACGTAGCTGCAATTGAGCTCATTGCCGGTGATGGATTCGCAAAGCTTCACAGCTTCCAACATTGAACAATTGCTAAAGCGGCCGCCGCCGATGTTGTATGCCGCTCCATACCGTGGGTTCCTCAAGACGTGGTGGAATGCCTGAATCAGGTCGGCGCTATGGATATTGTCGCGAACCTGCTTTCGCTTGTAACCGAAAATCGTGTACGGCGTGCCCATGACGGCGCATTTCATCAGGTAAGCCAGGAACCCATGATGTTGAGTGCCAGAGTGGTTTGGCCCTGTCAGACATCCCCCGCGAAAACATGCCGTTCTCATGCCGAAGTAACGGCCATATTCCTGAACAAGCGTATCCGCGGCTACCTTCGATGCACCGAAGAGGCTATGTAGCGTTCCGTCGATTGGCATGCTCTCTGGAATTCCACCGGCGTATCCATGATCCGGATCGATTTCCCAGCGGGTATTCAGTTCCACGAGGGGCAGGTGGTTGGGGTGATCTCCATAGACCTTGTTCGTTGACATGAAGATGAACACTGCTTCAGAAGCATGATTCCGTGTTGCTTCGAGTAGCGTAGAGGTTCCATTCGCGTTGACCGTAAAGTCCGTGACGGGATCACTGGCTGCCCAATCGTGTGACGGCTGTGCGGCAGCGTGGATGACCAGCTCAATATCACGTGCATACTTGGCAAAGACACGGTTGATCGCAGGCGCATCGCGTATGTCCAGGGCGTGATGTGTATAGCTCCGCAGATCCTTCTTCAGCTTGTCTGTCATCCACTGCGTGGAACCGGACTGGCCAAAGAACACCTCGCGCATGCCATTGTCAATTCCGACCACATCGAATCCAAGAGTTGAAAAGTAAGCGGCCGCTTCCGATCCAACTAACCCGGACGATCCGGTGATAATTGCAACGCTCATTGATTTCCTCGGAGACAGCCATGGTTAGTGCAGGCGTTTAAGGCGAAACAGCGGACAGCACGACCACCCTTTGCTCCACACTGGGTCGAAGACAGTGGCGGCCACGATTCGCTTCGAATGTCACTCGGAAGAAGAGTCGTCATATGCCTCCCCGCATTGCAAAGACAACAGTGTGAATCAGAATCGCGACGTCCATAAAGAAGCCGCGATTCCGAATGTAGTAAAGGTCGTACTGGACGTTCTCGTGAATAGGGAAAGCCCTATCAGCGCTCAGTTGCCACAGGCCGGTGATGCCAGGCGGGACCTGAAGCCGCTGTCGCTGCTCGGAACTATAGGTCTTTACGATGAAGGGCATCTCCGGCCTGGGCCCTACCAGAGACATATCTCCCAGAAATACATTGATCAGTTGCGGTAATTCGTCCAGGCTGGCTCTCCTCAGGAATCTTCCGATCCTTGTAATTCGCGGATCGAACGGCGTTGTCGGTGAGAGCTCGTATTGCGGCGTGTCTTTGTACATCGAACGAAATTTGTACATCTTGAAGAGCTGTCCATTGCGACCCACCCTGTCCTGAACGAAAACAGCGAAGCCAGGTGAGTCGAGCGTGATGACAAGTGCGATCAGGAAGAACAGAGGCGCGAAGAATACAAGCAACAGCGAAGATGCGAGCAGATCCACGAAGCGCTTTGCAATTGAAAGGGACCAACGCTCAAATGGCTGAAGCATTGGCGTAAGCGATGCCCCATCGACGTCTATCGACTCTGTCCAGTGCTGTTCCTCGAGTTCGGTAGCGGAGAGAAAGACGACCCGCGATCCGGCCCGCTTTGCTGCATCCACGGCAGTGGCGATTTGCTCCAGGGAAGAGGTTCGGAAGTGCCACCACAAGCATGTTGCATCGACAGGAGCTCAGCAGCGCGGATGTGATCGGCCCACGTTGGACCGGAACAGAACGGCGGTGGCGATAGCCCATCTCAGCCATCTGCTTTCCAGCAAAGGCGGCATTCTCGACGACTACTGCTATTGGATGGACTCCAAGCCTCACTGAATAAGAAAGCGCTGAAAGGATTCGTTTGCCTGTGTTCCCTATCCCGTATACGATTGCTCGATCCATGCCGCGTCCGCTTGCGTGCAGCCGACGCAGGCCGGCAACGAATACGTGCTTTTGCAAGATCAGTAAGCCTGGAACCAGGACAAGAGCAACGAGAAACGCTCCCCGAGCGAACGTCAGATTCAGCACAATGCTTAACGGAAGCATGGCCAGCAAGGACTGGACCGGAATGCGAATCGCGCGCTCCGTTTCTCGAATCTGCAACAGGCCGCCGCTCCCGCAATACGCTCCATTCCGGTGCATAAGAATGGCCGCAAATATAGAGACACTCAAGCTCACGGCCGCGGCTTCACGCAGGGGATATTGAATCTGCCCGCCGACCATACAGCGACAGGGAAAGAAAGTAAGCCGTAAAAATGCCGAAGGCACAAGCCAGACAGTCAGCTACCACCTCGATCGCTGTTAACATGCTCTGGAGTGAGCGGGGCGAGCTCGCGCGCGATTCGGAGCGGAATTCAGGACGAGTAGCTTCAGCGTAGAGACGCGGCGTAACGGATTCAGATGCGCTCATCTTCCTCCTCGCCACAAGGCGCCGCGGACACGCGATGGTTAAACCTCATAGAGGCTGCCTTTCCGACGCCGCTACGTGCATCGAAGCGGAGGCCCCGGCATTCTTTTCGGAGACGTCAGACGTTATGAGCTTGCGATAAAGGCTGAGGTATTGCTTGGCGAGAATCGAAGCGGAGAACTGAGGAAGAACCGCGGGCGGTCGCTTGGCTTTCCCGAGTGCTCCTACAATCGCTTCTGCAAGCGCCGTCTCTGCGTGTCGCCCCAATGCCACAAATTGGCATCCGCCATCTGCAATCTCTCGATGCGCGGGTATGTCCGAACAGATAATCCGGCATCCGGCAAGAAGCCCTTCAGCCACCGGCAATCCGAACCCTTCGGTCAATGACGGAGCTACGACCGCCTCACAACGGGTGTAGCACCACTGCAGCTCTGGTTCGGACAGGCCCTCAAGAAAGCAGACGCTCGCGCCAAGGCCCCGAGTCCGACACCAGCTCGATGAAGCTTCCTGGTGTCCTGCGCGGTGATTCCAAGAATGATCAGCTTCATATTGCGATCGATATTGCCGGAGCGTAGCAAGAGATCGAAGGTTCGGAGCAGGAGAGGGAGATTCTTGTTGCGGCGATGCTGCGCGACGCAAAGTAGAAATGGCTCGCCCCTCCACTCTGGAATGGGCGACCGCGTCGCACAAGCTGGCTGTGCCTCGACGCAGTTATAGATCCGGACTCCCTTTTGCCAGACGGCAGCCGACGAATACTGCTCTAAGCGAAGACGCGTAATGTCGGAGACGCAGGCTATGGCGTCGACGTTGCGAAGACATTGCCGCAGAATCAGACGATTGAAAATGAACTTGGGAAACCCAAAGTTCATGGGTATCTCATAGGGATACATATCGTGCAACGTCACTACCGTTGGACAGTTAAACGCCGCGGCATTCACGGGCACCGGATAGGTGAGATGGACCAGATCGACCTCCAGGCGAGCCGCAAGTTCGGGAAGCTTCCGGTAGTGCCACAAATTCCGGCTCAACGAGCCTGGCTCCATTTCGGCAATATGCGTTGAAAGCCGAGCATCGGGCTTGATACCCGCGGCCTGTACCAGCTTGCGCTGCCATGGCGCGATCACAAGGTGCACAAGGGAGACTTCCTGCTGCCGCAACAGACACCGCACCAGGTTGCAGGCATGTCGCTGGATACCAGAAATATTCGAGGCGTATGAAGCAGCATCTATGAGAACCTTCACGTTTGCGATCCCTCCTGAACGTCGTAAGGATCGCAATGCAAGCTATCGGCAGTCTTCGAAAACCGAGACTGCCTGATAGCGTCCATAGCCGAACGCCACATGCGACGTTCGCCAAGTATGTTCTCATGCATCACCTCGCTCTGAGGCGAATGGAGTGAAGTCCGCCGGCGCAATACCGGCAGAACCTCGGCCGCGAGCATCTTGCGCGGATCGCGAGGATCCGACCTTCGCCCAGTGATCACGAATCAGGATCAGAGCGGATGCGCCCGCGAACGAAAGAAATGTGAGCAACAGCGTGAGCAGCAAGTCGCGGAGGAAACGACTTCTTCTCCGGTATTCCTGGCGAGTCGATCACGCTGACAACCGGAACATCTTTGGCCTCCTCGATGCGAGCCATTTCATACTGCTGCGTGAGAAGTTCAAAGACGGCCTCCTGCACCTTCACGCGCGCGATAGAGATCCGCATATGGAACTGCAAGCCGTGGAAGCTGGCGCAAAGGTGGATAGAGCTCGCCCTTATCGTCGCCTGCAGCGGATTTGGCGCTGTCAGTCATGAATCACTTCTTCGGTCAGAGGGGTTGACGATCCTGTCATTTTCGCGAGTTCGCCTTGCAGGCTGGCAATACGAGCCTCTGTTTCGCGCACCCGGACATTACCATCGCCATAAATCTGGCGCAGAGACTGCAGGCCTGACTGTTCGACCAAAAGCTCCGCCTGCACTCGCGCACCCGCGTCGACCATGGCGCGGGTCTGTTCTTTGATGTCAACTGCGCTGTTCCTGCTCGAGAATTGGCTCAGCTTCATTTCGGCATCTTCGAGACTCGCCTGAACCGCATTCAGGCGATTCTCAATAAACACGCGCTCTTGATGCGCAGCCGAAGTGTTCGTCCTGTGTCACCAGTTTGTTCAGCTCATCAAGATATGCCTGCGCCAGATCGCGAGCGCGTACCCGGCTTCGTATCCTCCACGGCTATCGTGATTACTCCGCTCTTCTTGTCCTCAGTGATCCTGGTGCATCGCGCAAGATGCTTTGCCGCATCGACGCGATAGCGCTTGCGGTAAACATGCCGCAGGTTGAATTGGTCAATGAGGTGATCGCTCACGGTGCCGCTCTGCAGCAGGTTGATGAACAGAGCGGTAGAGGTGCGTCCACCAAGGAGTCCGCTCGCGAGACCGCCCAACGCCCCCAGTCCGCCGGCATGCCCAGTCAGCGCAGCCAGCAGCATCGCGCTGGAACCCTGCTGATCGGGCGGCATGATGCTTGTGGTGGACTTGTACTGCTTGGGAATGGCAAACGAGATCGCGAGACTTACCAGCAGAGAAATTGCCGTAACCTTCAGCAGCCTGCGGCGATGCTGCCAGAGCAATGCGGCGCGGATCGCCCAGATTGGCTCGTAATCAATCCGCGCGGTTGTCCTGCACTTCAAAGGCGGGAAGAACGGAGTTGGGAGTCATTGTCTTGTCCTCCCGATCGGCTTAATGCCGAAGACGCAAGCCTGCGCCCCGTGCCGTTGCCCGAAGAAACCTGCGGCCTGAAGAGGAAACGTCATTGTGGAGCACTCACAACCACTAAAAAAGCCTTCACCATGAAACTGTCCGTTTACAGCGCTGCTGCCGCTACACCGGCAGTGATCGCAATCGACGCAGCAAGTTGCCCGGCAGTCAGCAGATTTCTCCAGAACAACGAGGCGCCAATGATCTTTTGCGGCACAACGACGACATCACCTGGATTGAGTTTGGTTGAAAGAACATCACCATCGAACCACCCTCCCGAGCGACGGCCAACGACTGAAGCCATTCGCGCGAATAATGAATATTTCTTTTCGGTTGGCTGTCGAGTTGGTTCCTCCAGCGCGGCTGAGATACCAACCGGCGGTCTTATCCGGCTGTATAAGTGAGAGCAGTTGCGTTGTAGACCTGGCCGGTCACGAGCACGAAGCCTGGCCGCTTCGGAATCGTCAGCACGTCGTCCGCGGCGCAGTTCAATGTCCGCGGGCGTATTCGCCCAACTCTCAATGTCGGCGCTGATATGAATCACCATGCGACCGGTGGGAGGATGACTCTTCAGGTCTGCAAGCACCTGATCCTGCTGGGCCTTGATGAGTTGCAACTCCCCGCCAGCGTTGTCGCCTCGCCAGGTTGGGCGAAAGCCGCGCAGACGCCGAGTTTGTCTCGATCTGCCGAATCAGCTCTTCGCGGCTCTTCTGCTCAAGATCGCGAACCTGCTCCCGAGTCAACACCGCACCCATCGGATAGGCAGTGGGCAAGAGACCTCCCGCCCTCCGCAGAACTGAGCTGAGGCGCTCGCCGTCCTTAAATCCGTAGCTGCCCGGAAATCTGACCTGCCCACTGATCGTTACCGACTCGCCCATGTCATTCCAATTGGTGATCTGATGAATCGCCAGAATGTCTCCGGGCTTGAGAGGAATGTCCGCATCCGGATTCGGTTCCGGCAACCGCAGCTCCGATTTGCACCGTCGCAAGATTTTCGACGAGGCGATTGCCGTCACTGACTTCATAACTTGTCAGGTCGGCGCTTTCCAGCAGAGCATCGCGCTTGAAACCTCCCGCCATGCGGACCAGTCCCGCCGCGGTCATGCCTTTGGACATCGGATACGTGCCAGGCCGCAACACTTCACCGCGAATCGTGACCTTCGGAGCATCCACTTCGTAGCGTCCGAAGATCCGGATGGTATCGAATGGACGCAGATCGATATTCACGTTTCCGATCAGCACATCGGGAACATTGAAGTCGATGGTCTCCGCATGAAGATCGGGCGGAACGAGCCGGACAATCTCTCCACGAGCCGCGGGCTCAGGCAACATGTCCCGATAGCTGCTGGAGCACATCGCTGAGGCGCATGCCGTCGCTATAGGGCAGACGCCCTGGACGCACTACATGGCCCGCGAGATAAATGGCCTGCTGGCTGTAGGGCAGGATCGGCTCAATGCGTATCCGATCTCCATCCTCAACCTGGAAATGTGTCAATCGCATCCTCGATGCGGCTTGCGGGCTTTGCGCATCGCGATCGGGCAGAGTTACGGTCACACGCTGGTGGTGGGCGTCAATCCGTTCGATCCTGATGTGGCTGAGCGAAGCCGCAGCTGTAAATCCGCCAGCATCCTCGATTACCGAGGCGAGTGTTGTTTCTCCTGCTTTGAGTTCATAGATCGCCGGACGTTTGACTGCGCCAGATACTGCAACCTGCGGACCAGCGGGCGGCACGAGCAGCGTATCCCCGCTCTCAAAGGGCGCGCTGCCATTCCGAATCCCATGAAGCAGAAAGTCGTAGAGGTCGACCTTCTCGACAAGTTGCTTGCCACGGATAGTGGAGCAGCGTGCGCAGCGAGCCAACTGATGTGGGGCCGCCGGCGGCATAGAGCGCACTCAGAGGAGTAGCAAGTGCGCTGATATCGTAGCCGCCAGGACGCTGCACGTCGCCGACTACGTAGACGCGCACCGAACGCAGTCGCGAGACGGTCACCGCAACCTGCGCGTTGCGGAACTGCTGCTTGAGCTCGCTGCCGATTAGACTCTGCGCCTTGCTCGAGAGACAGCCCCGCGAGTTGGATCGATCCCGCTTCAGGAAGAAAGATGCGGCCGTCACGATCGACAGTACGAGTGATAGCTTTGAGTAACTCCTCCCCACAGGTTGATCGTCAGTGTGTCGCCGGCTCCAACGATGTAGTCCGGTCCCAGCGGCACATCAAGGGGAGTGTCTCGGCCGGAGATTCCATTGGCAACTGCAGAAACATTGCGATTTATGAATACATCCGACCCAAAGCGCCTTAGCTGTGCAGTTTCAGTGGGGATTTGCGTGTAGAGATCGCGCATCGACTGCAGATCGTAGGGAGCCGGGCTCCGGAGGACCCTGGGCAAGTCGGTTGATGCGTTTCCCTTCTCCTGTCGCGGATTGGTCTCCGTGGCACTCCTGCCGCTTGCGATATGAACGAGCGAATGGAGCCACGCTCGCTGAATCGTTGCCTTCGCCAGAGGGTGACAACGCCTCACTCAGAACGGCGCCTGTAGCCAAGTGTCCCGTCGGCTCCATCGTCACCTGGCGAGAGTGAGGAACTCATGGGAGATAAGAGATTGGGGAGGTGTTCCGCTGGGTTGCTCGATCCCACGGACTGAAGGTCGTCGTCGGATACATACCCACGGGCGCGCAGAACTCTCGAAATACTTGCACGCAGGCTGGCGTTCGAGGAGATTTCGCTGTAGAGCATCTGATCGGAGATATCGCTCGGATCGATCTGTCGGTCTTGCTGCTGCATACGATCCGCCAGTTCCGATTTCAGCTCAACGACGAGGTCGGGAGACTCTTCCAGGATGTCGATGATCTGGCCGGCGGAGAGGACCGTCTGGGGGGTCAAACTACCCGTCATGCCAGCCGAGCCTCCACCATTCTGCAAATCGTCACCGTCGGCAAACCTCGACCCGCTGCCGGTTTCGCCTGTCTGAGATTGCGCTGATGTCTGAGTTGAAATCGGGTCCGCCGCCACTTGTCCGTATACTGGGCAGGCGCTGGTGGAGGAGAAGACGGCCAGGATCCATGCCATTGCGAAACAGCCCATCCGACACGCGTGAGCAGCGCCCATGTCTAGATGCGGCTGCTGACCTACGATGACGGAGCTGGCAGATCGAGGCATAGGCATCTTGCTCTTCGCCTATGACCGTAGAAGAGTGAGAGCTGCGCACGTGTCATGCCCTCGTCAGCGAATTGTCATTCTTTTGTTGCAAGATAAAAAATCGCGAGAAGCGAACGACAATCCTCAGGTGCGATCGCGTCGGACGCGAGAGCGCGCTGTGCAAATCAGCCATCACGGTTCAAGCGATTGACCTTCCCCCGCCAGCGATATTCCTCCCATGCGTAGCGAAGTCCCTCTATGACATGAAAGCGCAAACGGTAGAAGATAAAGTGCAGTTGCACACGGTAGCGGCTGAGGCGCACGGAGAGAGTCTCATTCGGAAATGCACGTATCACAGGAGGCGGCAGGCGCGTAGGCAGCAGTATCTGCCGAAGCGACCTCTTCGCTGGAACGCCAACGGCCGCCAGTTCTTTCTGCAGCAGCAGGTACAACTTGCTGCCCGGAACGCCTCCAAAGACCGCTCGCCTCCCATATCTCTCCACCCACAGCCGCGCGGGGTGGGGCAGACAGGCAACAGTCCAGTCTGTCAGAGCTGCTGGAGCAAAATCTCCCATGACGCGTGCGATCAGCAGCGCAACCACCCCAACTCCGAGAGACGCTCTCGGATCCCCTGAGACTGTCGACCGGAGCTCGCTCCAGAAGGCGAGATCATCGCTACGATTGAGGACATGGCGACGAAACTCAATCAAGTGGGCTGTCCGCGAGAACTCGCTGCACACGTGTTTATAGGCATGGAGCCCTTGCCCCAGGAACAGATCAACCGACGAGAGAACCGGCATGACATATCCATGCAACTCACGCCATTGGACCCGCTCCAGTGGGGAAGAGCTGTTGGGTAAGTTTGACTCGACATGTAGTTCGACAGTGTGGGACGGCAAAGCCTTGTATAAATCCTTCAGGGAAACTCCGGGTTTTTCATTCAGCTTGAACTCCCAGCTTCTGCCGCTTACGAGGTAGAGGCGATAGCCTCTGCGTTCAAGAAGTCTCTTAGCTTCGGGAGCGCTTTGTTCCGCTACGAGAAAGTCCAGATCGAACTGGGACCGCAGCTCCGGCCTCGGCACGGAACTCGGCCAGAGCGACAATCCCTTCAAATTGGCATAGCGAAGACCGACCTCCTGAAACTCCTGCTGGATTGCAATCGACTCGGCGATCATGCCGTGAGTTCGCTCGGTGTTATCCGCAAGGTTTTCCTGCAGTCGTGCCAATACACCAAGGGGCAGCCACTCAATCAACCGCAGCTCAATGACCCGATCTAGGAAATACAATGCCAGGCCGCTGATATCCAGCCAGTGGAGTAAGCTTCTCCACGCCCCTCCGGAAAGATTCTGCAACCGGAAGCACTGGTGAGGAACGGGTTCGCAAAAGATCAATAGAGCAGCCTCTCGCACGAGCCATTCGCCGCGCAATGGCGGCGATCCGACGCCATATCAGCGCAGGTGAAGACGTAACAACCTGAACATCCTGCGGCTGAACCGGTTCCCGGCTTCCAACCACGAATGCACATGGATTGCATGGTTCAACGTCGATTGACGAATGGCGATTGGATTTCAGCGGCAATGCGACGTCACCCCGTTTCAGCCCTGGCACCCCCGTTCCCGAGGGAAGAGCTCACTTCGAAGCCTAACCAGATTTCACACGAGCGTTTGTCATCTTCGTGTAAAGCGATTGTCACTGTCTTTGTTGATTCGTCTCTCGGCAACAGCTCCCCCGGCAGCATGGAAGCCTGAAATGACAATCAATTGACAAATCGCAGAAGATCCAGAGACACATCGAAGATCATCGAACGTTATTGTGGCGGTATGCAGCGTTCGATATTGCGTACGCCTCTCGTCCGAACAAGCTGGTTATTAATCAAGACCGGAATCCTTGCCCTGACCTTGATTTGTGCGAAGCGATACACCTTCGCACAACAAACGCCTCTGCTCTCCGGCGGTGTTGCATTCTTTTCCACTACGCAAAGAGGCAACACAACTTACCTTCCAATCATCGAACCCCTGCTCGCCGCGCCTGTCGGCAAGCACGTCCTGATCGAGTCGCGCGCCGCTCTGACCGAAACTTTCGCTCCAAACGGCAACGGCCAGTCCGGCTATGACCACAATCATTTCATCGGTCTTACATATCTGCAGGGCGACTATCTCATTTCGTCGCATTTGACCATCGTCGGGGGAAGTTTCCTGCTCCCCTTCAATACCTATAATGAGCGGCTGTCGCCTGTCTGGATCGGCAATTTCCAGGACGGCCCGATCATCGCCAGCGTTGGCCTCTTGTCGACCGGCTCCGGCCTTGGCGGCATGTTGCGAGGGTCCGCCATTTCACGTCCCAAATACTCCATCGATTACGCGGCATGGTTTTCTGTGAGCAGCAGCAATGAACAGTTCAATTCGGTGCGTTCCACAGGCGGCCGCGTCGGTCTCCAACTACCGGAAAAAGGTCTGGAGATAGGGCTCTCCTATGATCGTCAGTTGCAGAACGCACGGGAGAATTTCTATGGCGCGTATCTCTGGTGGGAGCCGGCGACAACCGCGTTTCGCCTGCGCTCTGAGTTTGCACGCGGATCACATGCGCAGGGCTATTGGGTTGAAGCGGGATACCGCACCCAATCATTCGGCGGTCTCGATAGTTGGGTCGGCCGCTTCGAGCCTCTCTTCCGAATGCAGCAGACATTTCGACTCAACAACCTCGCCAGCGACGGTGTCTCGCTTGTAAACACTCAACGTGCTGACTTCGGCCTCAACTACAATCTGCCACACAACACGCGAATTCTAACCAGCTACTCGCGGCAGTGGTCATCCTCCGGTGACGAGAACATCTGGGAAACGGGAATCGTCTATCGCTTTCTCTTCCCGGCCTGGTAGGACAATCGCCATGAGGTCCTGTGCATTGTTTCGACCGCTTGCATCGCGCGTTCTACGACCGCGTGCCTAGGAGAACCACGAGGGCGCCGAAATACCAAACCTCCGAAGC
>CAVRAK010000031.1:0-57547 GCA_963718885.1 uncultured Acidobacteriota bacterium | reverse complement strand
TCCAGAGTTCTCCGGAATCGATACGAGTCGGTGCCGGTTTCGATGATGTGAGCGCGGTCAGTGATCCGATCCAGCAGAGCCTTGCATAGCCTGGGGTTGGGAAACACCTGCGTCCACTCTGAAAACGGCAGATTCGTGGTCAGGATCAGCGTGGCTCGTTCGGCACGCTCAGCGATAACCTGGAAGAGGAACTCGGCGCCGATCTCGGCGAGGGGAACGTAGCCGACTTCATCGAGAGCGATGACATCGTATCGCATCCATTTCGCCAGCACGCGCCGCACCCCGTTCTGTTGTTGTGCTTCGACCAGCTCGTTGACCAGGTTGGCTGCGGTAGTAAAGCGCACGCGCCGCTTCTGGCGGCACGCAGCCACGCACAGCCCCGTGGCCAGGTGCGTCTTGCCGGTTCCGCACTCGCCCATCAGTACCACCGGTTCGGCGCGTTCGATGTAGCCGCCTTCGGCCAGCTCGCGGATTTTAGGTGCGGGGATATGCGGCGCCTGGTTGAAGTCAAACTCTTCCAGCGTCTTGATGCGCGGCAGCCGCGCATCGTGCATGCGCGTCTGCACTGCGTGCCGGTCGCGTTCTTCTGCTCCATCGCCAGCAGTGCTTCCAGATAGCCGATGTGGTTGCGCTTCTCCTTGACGGCCTGTTCGGCCAGGGGGATGAAGTTAGCCCCGATCACCGGGACGCGCAACGCCTTGCAATACTGCCTCACGCTTGCATGTTCCAGAGCTTCCGTGGCCTGCTTCATCGCGCCACCTCGCCAAGCAGCAGATCGTAATCGCTCATCACCGGCAGTGGACGCTCGTAGCGTTCCAGTGCGCCCAGAGCAAGGCGTTCGACCGGCGCGTGCGTCAGCTCTCCATGGGCCAGAAGGTGACGCACTGCTGCCGCATCGGTGCAGCCGATATCCAGCGCTTGCTGGACGGCCTGCTTCAGCCTCTCCCAGCCATGCCTGCTGCCTTGTTGCAATAACTCGATCATCGTTCGCGTGCCGGCTGGCCTGCCTTCGCGGCCTTCCAGACTCTGCCACAACCTGTCGAAGCTCTCCGGCCAGTGCCCGTTCTCGCGCCACTGCTGCAGGGGCCGCGAACCCGCCAGCGCACCCGGCTTGCGTTCGAGCACGTCGAGATAGTGCTCCAGGTCCAGCACCTGCTCATAGCGGCCGAAACTGCGCTCATGCCGCGCCACCATCTTCCGCTCCTGCCATATCTCGACATAGGCAGGAAGCAACCTTGCTCGAACCTGTGTACCCGGTCCCACCGGTGTCGAATACCAGTTCGTACGCACCTTCGCACAACCCTTGCCATCCACCGTAGGGAAGCTGGTCTCAGCCAACTCGAAGCCTTCTTCGGCCAGCGGCAGCAGGTGTTGGCGTTCGATCTCCATCGCCGCGCCCACCGCCAACGCCTTGCCCGCGATCCTTCGCTGCCCGTCCTGCCTGCAGCCGTCCAGCAACACTGCGTTCAACTCCGCCAGGTCCTTCACGCGAGGCACAGGCACAAGATGGTTGCGCCGGAAGTAGCCTACTTCGCCTTCCACGCCGCCCTTCTCGTTGCCGCGGGCCGGGTTGCAGAACTCGGTCTGAAACCCCCAGTGCGAACGGAAAGCGATCAGCCGCTCCGTCTCCTCCCGCTGATGACCGCGCAGGATCTTCTTCACCGCACTCTTCAGGTTGTCGTAGCGCAGCAGACGGAACACCCCGCCAAAATAGCGGAACGCCAGCTCGTGCGCTTCCAGAAATGCCTGTTGCGTGGGATGGTAGTAGGCCACATGAAACGCTCCGCCACTGGCCATCGAGCGCATCGAGAAGCCGTAGACCTTGCGCATCTCGCCCGCCATCTCGGCCATGGCTTCGTACCAATCAACCTGCGCCTCCACGCCCCAGTCGTAGACCTGCGGAACAAACGTCTCACGCCGCGTCTGTCCCAACTCCACCCTGCGCCGCTGCACGTAGCGGCGTATCGTCGCTTCACCGACACGGGCCTCTGGGCGCTCCTGGCGAATCCTCTGCCAGATCCGACGCGCCGTGTGTCGCTGTTTCTTCGGCGCCCGCTCATCGGCAACCAGAATCCCGTCGATGAAATCCATCACCGGCCCCAGGCTCGGACGGCTCCGAACCGCTCGTTTCCGTTCCGGCGGTGTTGCGCTCGCCAAAGCCTGTCGAACCATCCGCCGATGAACGCCCAGCTTCCGCGATACTCCCTGGATCGTCCCTGTCCCGTGTGTGTACTCCCGTCTGATCTCCTCAAACAGTTCCACCTTCGTTCTCCTGTCCATCGGTCTCCCTGTCGGCTCCGCCGACAGGGTACCCAATCAGTGAGTGAAGGTGGGCCAAATCAAACGAGCACGAGTGGGCCAATTCAGAGTAGCGAAATCACTTCAGCAATCGGCCTCTCGCCCAGGAACGGATAGACATTGTTCTTAAGCCGATTCCTTGTGGTTTCCGTGTGGCGTGTGCACTTGTTTCCCCTCCAGTGTTCTAGCCAAAGTTCGGCGATCTTCTCGAAGGTGTGCCGGTGGCAATCACGACCGCTGTCTTCTCAGCCTTTCGCTCGGCCATAGGGTCTATCCCGTTGGCAAGTTCCTTGCGGGCTTTCGCATGGCGCTCACGGGCATCAGCGAGTGACAACTCCGGATAGGTGCCGAGGGCCATCAGCTTCTCCTTGCCCTCCACACGGTATTTCCAGCGCCAGAGCCTGCCCCATTGGGTTTGACCAGCAGGTAGAGGCCGTGCGCATCAGCGAGCTTGTATGGAGCGTCCAGCAGGCTTTGAGCGGCGGATCTCTGTATCTGTCAGTGCCATTCTTTTTCCCTCCAGTTTAGGCCGGAATTGCCCGGTACCCCCAAATTTGGAAATCGTACCCCCAATTGTACCCCCACCAGGAAATCGGCTTCAATGGAGACTCGTAGGGCTAAATAGGACGCATATCTTCTTTAAATCGCCTATTTTCAGCGATTTTAAGCATGATTCTAGGATGAGATGGGATTGGTAAGATGGATGGGTGGGGAAACTTGGTAGGCACGATTGGATTCGAACCAACGACCTCTTCCGTGTCAAGGAAGCGCTCTAACCAACTGAGCTACGCGCCTGCGTTCAGACCTCTCGTAGTTTAACAGCATCGCGCCAGCCGCGGAAGCGGCCTCGCTCCGCCCCGGCCCGCGCGCGCGGATTGTCACCAGCCGCATCTCTAACACCCGGAATCCCGGCCAGCTTACTTCCGCGCAGTCGAGTTCACTGAGAGCACGTTGCCATCCGGGTCCTTGAACCACGCCACCTGGTCGCCCGTCGGAGATGTCCAGATGCCCAGTTCCTTGTCCGCAACAAACGGATACTTCTCCGTGCTCACGCCGCGGCTCTCGAGCCAGAGAACCACTGCCTTCACGTCCTCCACTTCCCAGCCCAGAACTGTTCCGTGGAAAGGCTGGAACTCGGGCACCTTCGCAATGCGAATTCTGTGTCCGCCCACGCGCACCACCAGCGCAAACTGGTCATGCGATACAAACTCGAAGCCCAGCTTTCCCTCATAGAAAGCTCGTGCCTGCTCGTAATCCGTCGTCGCAATAAACCCCACCATCTTCCCGGTGTTCAGCATCGCGCCACCTCCTGCCTCCCTATCTCGTTCTCTGACCGCGCCTCGTCCCGCCGGCCGCCGCGCGGGCTCAGCCCAGGCCCGCTCCTGTTTATCCAGTCACAATGCCTGGAGCCCGCCCGCGCCGATGCGGTACCATCTCTCACGGAAAGAGAAACGCCGTCTCAATCACTGATCCTGCCGGCAAGTTCAGCAACTCATGACAGAGACCTCGAACTCAAAGCTCAATCCGCTCCGCTCGGCCCCCAACCTGCTCACGCTCTTGCGCATCTGCATGGCGCCTTTTCTCGTCGCCGCCATTCTGGAGCGCCGCTTCGAAACCGGCTTCGTTCTCTTCGTTATCGCTGGGCTCACCGATGCGCTCGACGGCATCCTCGCGCGCGTTCTTAAACAGCGCACCGTGCTTGGCCAGTATCTTGACCCCGTCGCAGACAAGCTGCTGCTCAGCACCCTCTTCCTCGTCCTCAGCTACCAGCGCCTCATCCCGCTGCGCGTCACCGTCCTGGTTTTCGGCCGGGATGTCGGCATTCTCATGGTGGCGGCCATTCTTTATGCGGCCTCAGGCCGCCGTGAGTTCAAGCCCAGCGTCTATGGAAAAGCCAATACTCTCGCCCAGATCGTCACGGTCGCCGTCGTGCTGCTGCACCAGCTCACCCAGGAGCCCTGGGTCGTCGGCCTGCGTACCTTTTCCCTGTGGACCACCGTCGTGCTTACCGTCGCCTCCGGCCTCAACTACGCCTGGATCGCCGCGCACAAGCCTTCCGCCGGCGCGGCAAACGGCCACGGCACAAGGTAGCATTCCCCTGCCGCCCTCTTCGCTTTCGAGCGCCATTGGCCCTTACGCTGCTTCTGATTTCCTGACTCTTGAGGCTTCTAGTCGTCGTCCGAGGGGCTTTCCTTCTCATCGGCGACTTCTTCAATCTCCATGTCCTGAAATTCCTCGGAATCAAAGACTTCGCCACATTCCAGGCACTCGACAAACTCCGTGTCTTCGTGTCTGGAGACGATTCGTACTCTAGGGTGTTTGCAGGCGGTAGGCATCGGTTCGTTGTATCAGTGAGAATTGGATGCTCTTTCCGCAGATTGTAGCGGCCTTTTACCCAAAGTCAACCCGGCTTGTGCCAGCATTGTGAATCTTCAGCAAGAGCCCCGAAGGAGCCCGGCGGCAGCCAGCCCGGTCAAAAGACTTAAGGAGCCAGTTCATAAAATACTGCGCGTGCTCCGTTCATCGCGCCTTTCTGATTGACCTATTGAAACATAATGGCGTAATCGTATGCGCATCGGGTTGGCTTGCTGAAATCTGCCTCCAAGGCAGGCGAGCCACTGGACGGGTTCAGGCGAAGCACCTGACCGCTTGTTCGCTTCATAGGCTTTGTCCCGCCCGCTCGTTCAGTGAGAACTTTCTGCTATCAAATGTTTGCCGAATGTCGGCACGCACGCCATAAGAGCGGCCAAAAACCAGAACGCGTTGTGCAAGCCGATTCCTTTGGACAAGAAGCCAATGGCGGCTGGTCCCGTCAGCATGCCCGCGTAACCCGCCGTAGTCAGGGAGGCAACGGCCAAACCCTTTGGCATTTTGCGTTGCGTACCTGCGAGTCTGAACAAGATAGGCACGATGTTTGCGGCTCCCAGGCCCACAAACACAAAACTGACAAGCCCCATCCATGCGACCGGTGCAACAAGCAGGCCGCACAACCCTAGAGACGCGATCACCCCACCAAGTGTCAGCACCAAGCGGTTCCCGAATCGCGCCACGATGCCATCGCCGACGAAACGGCTGAACGTCATGGCGATGGAGAAGAACATGTATCCCAGCCCTCCATGCGCAGCCGAGACGAGGTGTTCGCCGACAAGCAAAAGCGCACTCCAGTTGAGCAGAGCCCCCTCAACCAGGAATGAGTTTGCCGCGAAAATGGCGATGACGAGCACCACACCTCTCGGAATTGCAAACAGAGGCTGCTTGGCTCTCTCTCGATTCGAAAGCATGCGCGGAAGAGCCACAACAATCAGCAAAACAAGAACAATGGAACTGAAAATTGTGCTTAAACCGAGCGCGATGCCTCGAGAGAGAAGAGCTGTCACGATTCCCGACCCCAGAAATGCACCAACACTGAAGAGTGCGTGAAATCCAGACATCAACGGCTTCTCAGAGACACGCTCAACATCGACAGCATGCAAGTTCATTGCAATATCCAACGATCCCAGAGAAGCCCCGAAGGCGAACAGCGCAACTCCAAGGGCGATCGGCGACGATACGATGCTCAAGAGCGGCAATATCAGTGCCAGTCCTACTCCACCTGAGAGTACGACCGGCTTACTACTGAAGCGCGCACACAGGTTCGCGGCAAGCGGCATGGCAACGATGGAACCGGCGCCCAGCAGCAGAAGAACCAACCCCATGGTGTCGTCGCCCAGATGGCAACGAGTCTTTGCGAAGGGTACTAAGGGAGCCCAGCAAGCTACGCCGAAACCTGCGGCAACGAACGCCAGCCTGGTCGCTAGCTTGGCGCGCGATAGATACAAACCCTTTGGCATGAGAATTCCCGCTTTCGGTTGGGTCGAACGACAAGCAACCTACGGTTGCGCAAGGATGACTTTGGCGCCGGCATTGGAAAAGGTCGAGACAACCTCCTCCGATGTACCCCACTCAAGAACGACATGGTCGAGGACTGCCAGTGCGGCCACGTGAAACGGCGCCCGGGTCGCAACTTTGTCCATAGTGACAAGCGCTGCGGTGCGATCGCTTCTCGCGATGAGTGTGCGTTTGAATTCGGCATCTGCCATCTGGAACGCGCCAATTCCAAGAGATGCGGATACAGCGCAAGCGCCGAGGAAACACAGATCGAAGCTCAAGCGTTCGGCTTCGCGGATCGCAGACAGCCCGATGCCTGCGCCGGTTTCACGATCGATCTCTCCTCCCAGAACAATGACTTTGAAATTCTTTCGATCGAGAAGGACGCTTGCGATTGAGATCGAATTCGTGGCGATTGTAAGAGAGCGATCGGGCGGCATCTCTCTGGCCAAGGCCATGTTGGTACTGCCGCTGTCGAGGAACACCGTCGAAGCTTCTGAGACCAGGGTCAGGGCGGCCAAGGCTAAACCGCGTTTTTCTTTCGAGGCGTTCAAGAGCCTGTGTTCAAACGGGGCCCCATCCGGCGATATCGGAAGCCCGCCACCGTAAACCCGTTTGCACTTGCCCTCGGCGGCTAACGCCCGCAGATCCCGCCGGATGGCATCCTCAGACACCAGGAACTCCTTCGCAAGGGCAGTGGCATTTACGGGAAGGCCGCGCAGCAGCCGACTCTCAATCTCGTCTTTTCTTATTGCTCCCGATGAACCATGCATAAACAAGAAAATACCATGCACGATCAAGAATCGCAAAAGACTCGCATTTTTCGGCGGAATACACTGATTGCCGGAGTGTCGGCGCCCTCCCCGGTCCCTCCGCCGCGGCGGACAAGGGACCGGGGGCACCTTCAGTATCGTGGTAAATGGATATCCTCAAGACCGGGGCCACCTGCCGCACTACCCCTTCACAAAATGAGGAATTATGGCTACAAGTGGATGGCGCGAGTTAACAATAAATCCAGAGGCGATTGCATCGTCGTTTGGAGAATCAGATCCTCCGCTAAGAGACGTCAGACTGATTAATGCCGACCTCTCTGAAGACGGCCCAACGCTCAAACTGAGTTTGGCGCTTAATGACTACCCGAGGCATCCGCCAATCCGGTGGAAGCGGGAAGCGAGCAATGCCGTTGTAATCCAATTACAGTGCATGGGCATGACTGATCTATCGTTGAACAGGCGCGCTGGAGATAGCAGAGTGTCGTGCGATATTAGCAGGGACGAGAGCGGAAATCTCCAGATTCGCCTGTCAGGAAATTCTACTACCGCACTCGTACGGTGCGCCTTTATCAGAATCAACCAGTTGACTCCTTACTTGAAAAATGAAAACGATGCATCCCGTCTCTAGGCAGGCGGGTCTAGATTGGTCTGCCCGCCGTCGAAGCCGCCCAGCCTTGAGCCGGCCCACGCCATAGAAGCTCGGGTTATTTGATTTTCGCAGCGTCCTGCCGGACCGGCCGGCGGGGACCAGGTAGTAATTTCCCGGTGAGCCACGACACTCGCATAACTCGACTACCTGCCGGTCAAGATAGGACGCCGCCATCGTGCGAGTTGTGCTCGAAACTCATGTGCCTCGGGAAAGTTGACGTCCGGCAGGTACTGATGGAGAACCGATTGCGCGCGGGGATCATCGGATTCGATCAAGTTATCTGCTAAAGCTCGGGCCTGGTCCTCTGGTGCACGCTCGATTGCTTCGATGACGAGGGTGATCGCATCCGGATCCCCGGTCAGGACAAGGCCATGGGCGGCCATCATCCGGATCAGCCGGTTGCGAGACTTCAACGCCTCTCGCAGGACGGGGATGACCCTCCGATCACCAGAATCGGCGAGGGGGCGAACTCGTTGCGCGATGCCCAGGCCGGCCTCCCTGCAGGCTTCTTCGTGGCTGAGATTGCGCCTCTTCGCCCAGTACAGAAATGCTTCAGATGAACATGGGGTTGAAGATTCACCGGCCTGCCCAGTCTCGAACGGGTCGGGAGGATCTTCGCTGAGTGCCGCTTGAGCCTGATTGAGAATCAGTTCCCAGAATTGAGAATTTTCATCTCCGAGGGAGACAAGGACGGAGGCAATCTCACTGCGCAGATCGGGTTCGTGCGAGCGAGCGAAATAGGCTTCAAGGACAGGAATAGCTCGCCGCGGCTCCACATGCGCCGCCAACTCAATGTAATAGGTCGCGTCCACGATACCTTGGCCCACATCGTTCTGCTGAACCCGACCGAGCGCGGATTCCGCTTTGTGTTGAAGATCGACAGCATCGAGATCGTTGGAGGACTTAGTTCCGGCAATTTGGGGCTCGTTCGGTCCGGCGGCTGCCCGCAAAACAAGAACCAGTCCGAGCAACAGAACATAACCAACGGAAAAGTGAAGTCGCCTCATCGCGAAAAGTATAGCCTTGGATTGTTCGGTTCTGAGCTAATACCGCCAACCGGAGTTTACTTCGCGGGACGTGCGCCCGCGTCAGAGCAGGCCTGGGCGGTCGAGAACGTCGGCGAGGCGTTCGCGCCGCCGCAATGCCAGGCAGCGTTACAATGCGGCAATGCCGAGCGGCGCCATGCGCACCGGCGCCTATCAGGAGCCATCGGAAATCTCGGGGCAGGCATGAAAGGAAGAGCATGCGCGTGAATCTCGAAGAAGGAGTGCGGCGGTTGTCGATGGTGGCGGGAGCGGTGGGAGCAACATTCAGCCTGCTCTGGGTTTCAGAAATCCTGAACTCTGCTGCAAGCCAGAAAAACTTTTGGCTGTGTTTTCTGATCCCGCTGCCGCTGTTGCTGGGTTTCTTGCTGCCTTGGATCGTGGTGCGCGCGTTTGGCTGGGCACTGGCCGGTTTTTTCCCGCATGAGCCCGACGGCCGGTAGCAGGTGTTCACTTTGCGCAGGCCCGAGTTGCGAGAATTGATGGTGGCTCGTTGACGAGGCAAGTGGACTGCTCTGGCATCTCCGCCTTCTGAAATCGCTTCAAACCCTAGGGCACGGTCCTGTCGTAACTCGCGCTGCAATCTCGGTCTGACACTCCCCTCATCGCGATAGAACCGTTTTGAATCGGCACACACCCTTTCCTCGTCATTCTCAATTAGGCGGATAATAGGGCGGATGAAAAGGAATGAGCGGTGGGCACTGTCTTTCAGTATTGGAGTCATCAATGACCAGCGTGCAAATCGAGCAGAAGAGCTATGAGATGCCCCCGCGAGAGGGGATGAGCATCGCGCATTTTCTCACCGTCGCCGACATCAACCGATCGGCTCACTACTACGAAAAAGTCTTCGACGCTCGCATTCTCAGCCTGGGGGACGGCAACGCGCCCGGCTACCTTCAGCTTGCGAATATCTGGATGATTCTGAACGTTGGCGGCGGCCCGACCCCGGATAAGCCGACGGTAACGCTCAGCGTCCCCGACCCGAATCACCTCAACAGCTTCCTGAATTTCCGCGTTGCGGATATTCAGGCTTGCTACAAATTATGGAAAAGTCGAGGAGCCGAGTTCATCACCGAGCCGATCCCCAAGTACGGTGAGATTCGTTGCTACATCCGCGATCCCGACGGTTACATCATCGAAGTCGGACAGAGCACCGATCTCACCTACGGCTAGCGCTGTCACGCCGCGCAAACGGCGCAAAAGCCCCAGCCCCGCACAGGTAGAAGCAAGCATCACGGTGGCTCAGGCCGAGGCTCTCGCAAATTGGGCTGCTCTACACAAGCCAAGATCTCGAGAAATAGATTCGATTTCAAAGAGGAGAACAAAATGGCAACAAAAGGAAAAGTCCTGGTGCTGGTCTCGAGCGGTCACGGCTTGCCCTTGAAAGATGGCAAGGTTTATGCCGGCGCTGGCTACTATCTCAACGAGCTGACGGTTCCGGTTCGCGCGCTGATGAAGGAAGGCTACGAAATCACTTTCGCCAACCCCAAAGGCAACACGCCGCAACTGGATGTCCATTCCGCTGTTGCCGATTTCTTCGGCGGGGACGAGGCTAGGCTTCAGGACTATCTGAAATTCCGCGACAGCCTGACTGGACTCAAAAATCCAACTCGCATCTCCGATGTCATCGCATCGGGCCTGGATCAATATGACGCTGTTTTCGTCCCCGGCGGCCATGGCCCGATGATGGATCTTCTCGATGATCCCGACGCTGGCACCGTGATGAGACACTTTCATGAAACATCCAAGCCTACAGCGGTGCTCTGCCATGGCCCGATTTCACTTCTTTCGGCTCTTCCGAATTCGACAGAGGTGGTTGCCGCGCTGAGCGCGGGCGATACCGCTGGAGCGCAAGCAAAGGCTCAAGGTTGGATCTATTCCGGGTATAAGATGACTATCTTTTCGACGGCGGAAGAGCAGCAGCGAGAGCCGCTTGAGATTGGTGGCAAGGTTCTCTTCTACCCGGACTTCGCCTTGCGTACAGCGGGCGGTGACGTAAGTGTGGCCGCTCCATGGAAGAGCTACGTCCTTCAAGATCGCGAGTTGATCTCAGGTCAGAACCCGTTCTCTGATGAAGCGCTTCTGAAACTTCTTCTACCGGCGCTCAACAGGAGAAAAGCAGCCGCTTGAGATTGGCGGAAAGTTTCTCTTCTACCCCGAACCTCGCCTCGCGTGCCTGGCGCGCCCGACTCTCATCGGCGATCCATAACGGAGCTATACCCGCATTGCGCAGCCAATCGGTCGTGGTTGATCTGCGTGCCGACTTACCGCAGCCATAAACCACATCAACCGCTGATGCGGATCTTTCCGAGGGCATGATGAAGGGAAAACAATCACCGATGAATCCCACGTTTTATCGCACCGTGCACGTCGACGGCCTGTCGATTTTCTACCGGGAGGCTGGACCTGAAAATGCCCCGGCGCTTCTCCTGCTGCACGGACTTCCTTCTTCGTCGCGCATGTTTGAGCCGCTCTTCGCAAGGCTCTCCGATCGCTATCACCTGATAGCGCCTGATTACCCCGGCTTCGGACACAGTGACTGGCCGGACCCGAAGAAATTCGCCTACACCTTCGACAATTACGCCGAGATCATGAACCACTTCACCGAGGCACTCGGCCTCTCGCGCTACACGCTCTACATGCAGGATTACGGTGGCCCGGTGGGCTTTCGCATGATCCTCGAGCACCCGCAGCGCGTGGAAGCTCTCATTGTTCAAGACGCCGTCGCGCACAACGAGGGCCTGGGAGCCAATTGGAAAACGCGTCGGGCATTCTGGGCCGATCGCGCCGCCAATGAGAGCGCCTTGCGCACCAATCTCCTGTCGCTCGCGACCACGCGCGCCCGGCACGTCGGAGACGATCCTGACGTGGAGCGTCACGATCCCGACCTCTGGACCGACGAGTTTTACTTTCTGAACCGGCCCGGGCAGGCCGAGATACAAAGCGATCTTTTCTACGACTATCGAACCAACGTTGACTCCTATCCAAAATGGCAGCAGTGGATGCGCGAAAAGCAACCGCGCCTGCTCGTGATCTGGGGCAAATACGAATCGTCGTTTGACCCGAGCGAGCCGGAGAGCTACCGCAAGGATGTCCCGAACGCCGAGGTTCACATTGTTGACGGCGGCCACTTCGCACTCGACACGGCCGCCGATGAGATCGCTGCCCTGGTCAGCGCTTTCATGGGGTCTTGATTGAGGGCACGGCGCGTTGGGTGAGATCGCCAATCGTCCACGCGAGGAGATCGAAAATGCGTCGTGACATTATTCCCGGAGGCGTCTTTCCCGACTATGAACTGCCCGATCACACCAGGAAACTGCGCAAACTCAGTGAGCTGCAGGGCGACGATCCGCTGATCCTCACGCTCGCGCGCGGCCATTATTGCCCAAAAGAACACCAGCAGCATTTGGAACTGGCCGCGTTCTACCCGAAGATCGCCGTGGCATACACGCAGATCGTCACGATTTCGACCGACGACCACCATACGCTGCAGGAGTTTCGAGCATCTCTCGGGGCCCAGTGGATCTTCCTTTCCGATCCCGGCCGGACAATTCAGAAAGATCTCGACATTCAGGAGTACACCGATCCCGAGCATAACCCGATGATTCCGCACACGCTCGTGCTCAAGCCGGGTCTCGTCATCCATAGCATCTACAACGGCTACTGGTTCTGGGGACGTCCGTCCGTGGTCGATCTGTGGCACGACCTGCGCGCCGTTTCGAGCGAAATTCGCCCGGACTGGGATTTGAGCAAACCTGGGCTCCGGGAGGCCTGGAATGCCGGCAACTTTTCGCAATTCCACGGGTGGAACAAGCGGTCCGGCAAGCAGACCTGATTACGGCCTCCTGATCGACCGGCCTTCACCCAGACAACTGCGTCCAATTCGCCCCACCCCGGACCATCGAACACTCTAAAGGGGTTATCGTTAGGCAATCGACTGTAGACATATCTCGCAACCCTCCTGTCGTCAGGTACTTTCGAATTTGCCCACAACGATCAAGTATTTAAAATCCAGCCCACAAATCGATAGAATCCAGAGAATCTGTACATCCGATTGAAGCGGAGTCTCCATGACGGGACACAAGGACTTGCTCGAGAATCTTCTGAAGCCCGATTCCGAGGGAGCAGAGCGGCGATCTGCGGGGCGGCAACCCGTAGATCAGTTTGCCGCATACCGCTGGGACGGCTCCAGCCTGAAGCATGAGGCCGTCAGGGATATCAGTGCGACCGGACTTTACATTCTTACGGAAGAGCGCTGGCAGCCCGGCGCGTTGGTCTTTCTGACTCTGCAAAGGGAGGGCCCGCTCGAGACGAATCGTGAGGCCCGCATCGAGGTGCAGGCCAAGGTCATCCGGTGCGGTGAAGACGGCGTAGGGCTGGCATTTATTTTGCCGGATGACCCGGATTCTCGCCAGTGGGAAAGCCTGAGGGAGAAGCTGATAGAGCGGGCGAAGCCGGAAGACATGTGGAGCCTGGTCCGCATAGCCGCGGCGGTTGCGTTTCTGAGTCGAATTTGTCCAGGCGGATCTGAAAAAGTCGGCCAATTGCTCGGCGGGAGACTTGGTAGCCACAACTTGGCGAACGCAGTTTCCATTGCACTCAATGCTGAAAATCTTCTCGCATTCGAGCCCGTTGCCGACAGGATGCGTGCCGACCCGGACCTTGTTGTGCGCATTCTCGAAGACGGATCATCTGCTGACGAAGATTGGCTGAAGCATTTCTGGGGCGGCCTTCTAGCCACGTCGTGCGCGGTAGATGGAAAAAGCGAAGCGAGTCGTGCCCTGGTTGAATTGCTCTCCCACCTCGCCACTTCCTCGGTCCGCATCCTGACTGCTGTCTGCGCGAGAGCAACTGCGTCTTAAGCAGAATCCGGCCTGCAGCATTGGACCCGTCCGCAAGGATGACTCGAAAATCAGATCCGTTCGGCGGCAGACTCGCCTGCTTCGCTCACCTCACAGGAAAACAATCGAGGTCATTGGCGAATACGACAGGACCCGAAAAGTGACGCCGTATTTCGGTTTGTGTCTCATTCTCTCTTCCCAAAGTCCGCAGCATTCGATGCGACAGGATCAGCCGCTTGACATGAGCATTCGCAGCAATCGTTCCGATTACTGAAGGTGGCATATGAAGGCGCCTCTCCACTCCCGTGGCGCCCTCGGGTACGGCGTTATGAGCGACAAACAAATCTGCGTCCAACGCGAGCTGCGTCAGCCCGTCGCCGTCGCCGTTCGTATCTCCACTAAACACGAGCCGCTTGCCCTCCATCTCCACTCGCCATGCGAGCGCGGGAAACCCGCCATGAATAACGCGCACCGCGTACACCACCATGTCGGAGTTGCGAAACACGAGTATTGGTTTGGAACCTGCTACGACATCGTGCGGTTCTAGTGTGTAACTTCCTTCCGCACCTTTCTCTACCAGGTCGCTCAGGTAGCGCCAGGCGCCGTGCGGTTCACTGAAAAGATCGTGCACAAACTCTGTCGTAGATGGCATAAAGTCATTTCCCGGAGGACCGTATACCGGCAGAGGGCGCTTGCGGTCTTCAAACCAGGAAGAAAACACCAAAGCAGGAAAGTCGCCGCTATGATCGATGTGGAAATGGCTGAATAGAACAACGTCGACCTGGGACATCTGCGCTCCGCTCTCCCCAAAGCGAAGAGCGCTGCCTCCACCGGCATCAATGAGGACACGTGCAGCACCACGATCCCATATGAGATAGCTCGTGGAAGCCCGCTTATCCTGCAACTCCGGCCCGCCAGATCCGAGCACCTGAACCGCCAGTCCTGAGGAGCCGCAGGATTGCGCCTCGACGGGCGAAAGTTCACACAGGGAGAAGAGGACCGCTAAAGCAAGAAGCGCTCTCCCCGCAAGCTTTTGCGAACCCTCGAGGCGACCGTTGAGTTCCATTTCACATCCCGCCAATCCGCCCGACGCTTCAAAGATAGCCGAGATAGCCGAATTGAGAACGGAAAGTCGGGCTTATCGAACATGATCAGATCCCCCAAACGGGCGTTCCGGACGGATCACCGCCTAACCGGAGTTCGAGAAGGCGGCGTCCCGGCTAGAGGGGGCACTGGAGATCGGCCGTCTGCCCGCCGGTAAGCCCTTTATAACTCTCTTCCCAAGAGATTTAGCCTCCCTCTGGACCGCTTTTAGCCCCCTGCTGCTCCCGCTTGAACCCGGACCGAACCGGCCTTATACTAAATAAGGACCGAAGAAGTCGGCATTCTCATGCTCAAATTGACCAAAAAAGCCGACTACGGGCTTATGGCGCTCAAGTATCTTGCTGAGCACCCTGAGAGCCGTAGCGCTCAGTGCAAAGGATATAGCCGATGCCTACGGCATCCCTGCGCAGCTTTTGGCCAAGATCCTGCAGCAACTTACCAAGGTTGGATTGCTCAAATCGCACGCCGGCATGAACGGCGGTTACGCCCTTGCCCGCGACGCGCGCGAGATTTCCGCCTTTGAGGTTATTCACGCCATCGACGGGCCGCTCTTCATCACCTCGTGCACCAAGGGGGCTCATGGCTGCGACCTCACGCCCAGTTGCACGATCAAAGAGCCGCTGGCCCGCGTAAATGAAACCATCGCCGGCGTCCTCCGCAGCATCAGTATTCATGATCTTGCCGAGAGTGAGCAGTCGCCGCACAAGTTGCCTGAAGGCGGTGTGCTGGTTTCATTGACTCTTTAAAAGAGCAGCCTTTCCCCCTCCGCCGTTTGCGGAGCTGTAGTACGGATGGAGATCCAGAGATGAGTACAGTCGAAAGCACCATTCCAGTTCCCGCCGGCATCACGCTGCCGATCTACATGGACAATCACGCCACCAGCCCGCTCGATCCCCGCGTGCTTGAGGCGATGATGCCCTACTTCACTGTCCAAGTTCGGCAATGCCGCCAGCCGCAACCACTCCTTCGGCTGGGAAGCCGAGCAGGCCGTCGACATCGCCCGCGAGCAGATCGCCAAACTCATCGGCGCCACCGCCAAGGAGATCATCTTCACCTCCGGCGCCACCGAGAGCGACAACCTCGCCATCAAGGGCATCGCCGAGATGTACCGCGAGCGCGGCAATCACATCATCACCCAGGTCACCGAGCACAAGGCCGTCCTCGACACCTGCAAGCGCCTTGAGAAATATGGCTTCCGCGTCACCTACCTGCCCGTCAAGGCAGACGGCCTCATCGATCTTGAAGACCTGAAGCGCGCCATGGACGACAAGACCATCCTCGTCACCATCATGGCCGCCAACAACGAAATCGGCGTGCTGCAGCCCATCCGCGAAATCGGCAAGCTCTGCCACGAGAAGGGCGTCATCTTCCATACGCGACGCCGTCCAGGCCGTCGGCAAGGTGCCCTTCAACGTGCATCAATGACAACGTGGACGTTGCCTCGATCTCCGGCCACAAGATCTACGGACCCAAGGGCGTCGGCGCTCTCTATGTGCGCCGTCGCAATCCCCGCGTCCAGATCGCCGCGCAGATCGACGGCGGCGGCCACGAGCGCGGCATGCGTTCCGGCACCCTCAATGTGCCCGGCATTGTCGGCCTCGGCAAAGCCTGCGACATCGCTCAGGAAGAGATGGAGAGCGAAGCCGCCTACCTGCGCGGACTGCGCGACCGGCTCAAGACAAAGTTCGAGTCCGAGCTCGACTACGTCCACGTCAACGGCACCATGGAGCATCGCCTGCCCGGCAACCTCAACATGAGCTTCGTTTACGTCGAAGGCGAGTCGCTGCTGATGGGCATCAACGATGTTGCGGTTTCGAGCGGCTCGGCCTGCACCTCGGCCACCCTCGAGCCCTCCTACGTGCTCAAGGCGCTCGGCCTGGGCGACGACGTGGCCCACAGCTCCATTCGCTTCGGCCTTGGCCGCTTCAACACCCAGGCAGAAGTCGACTACGTAGCCGACAAGGTCATCGACATTGTGAAGAAACTGCGTGAGCTTTCACCGCTTTACGAGATGGTGAAAGAAGGCATCGACCTGACCAAGATCGAATGGCAGGCCCACTAGGCGAGACACCGCCCGGGCATATCCCGGGCAACAAAGCATCGGCGGGCTCTCCCGCCGAATCAAAGTAAGTGTACGAGAGACGCGGCTTCTCCCGCGTGAGGAGATCGAACGATGGCATACAGCGACAAAGTGGTCGACCACTACAACAACCCGCGGAACGTAGGCACCCTCGACAAGAGCGCCCAGGAAGTCGGCACCGGTCTTGTCGGCGCCCCCGAGTGCGGCGACGTCATGCGTCTCCAGATCCGCGTCAACCCCGAGACCCAGGTCATCGAAGAAGCCAAGTTCAAGACCTTCGGCTGCGGCTCGGCCATCGCCAGCTCATCGCTGGCCACCGAGTGGATCAAGGGACGCACCGTTGAAGACGCTATGGCGATCAAGAACACCGATATCGTCAAGGAGCTCTCGCTGCCCCCGGTCAAGATCCACTGCTCGGTGCTCGCTGAAGACGCGATTCGCGCCGCCATCGGCGACTGGAAGAAGAAGAACGGCGTTGCCGAAGCCGAGCAGGCAACCGCAGCGAAGTAAGAAACGCTACCCCGCCGGCCCCGGCGATACGTCCCCTCGGCCGCGCGGAGCAGGAACAAGGAATCATGTCGAACGTCGTGACAATTGGGAGCACCCCGTCGCAGGAGCCCGTTGCGGCCGATAAGCCGGCTGCGCCACAGGCTCCTGGTTCTCAGGCGGGCCAGGGCCTCCAGGTGACTGAGCGGGCCATCAGGCAGATTCGCAGTCGCCATGGCCAAGGAAGGCATCTCGCCCGAAGAGGGCGGCCTGCGCCTTGGCGTCACCGGCGGCGGTTGCTCGGGCCTTTCCTACGCCATCAAATTCGATACCCGGCCCCGTGAGCGCGACCGCGTCTACGACTTCGACGGAGTGCGCGTCTTTGTCGATCCCAAGTCGTTTCTTTACCTGCACGGCATGACGCTGGACTACGAAGAGACACTGATGCGGCAGGGCTTCAACTTCATCAATCCGAACTCCACGCGCTCCTGCGGCTGCGGTTCGTCTTTCTCCTCGTAGCTCCAGCAGGTGGAGTCTCCATCCATGTTGAAAGTTGTTGATGCAGCAGTCCCGGTTGAGTGCTGGTCGTGCTCGGTCGCGCACAACGCGTCCAGACTCTTCTGCCCGCACTGCGGCAAGATTCAGCCGCCTCCGCGGGCACGGCGACTACTTCGCCGTCTTCAGCCTCGTGCCCCGCCTCAATCTCGACCTAGGCATGCTTGAGCATGAGTTCCACAAGCTCAGCCGCAAGCTGCATCCCGATCGCTTCGCCCGCGCCAGCAGCGAAGAGAAGGAGTGGAGCCTCGCCGACACCGCGCTGCTCAACGACGCCTACCGCACCCTGCGTGATCCCATTCGCCGCACCGAATATCTGCTCAAGCTGCAGGGCGCCGAGATCGGCGAAGAGTCCACCGCGGCGGAGGAAGAATCGCAGCCAGAATGAGATGGGCACCTCGCGCGCGCCGGCCGACCTGCTCGAGGAAGTCTTCGACCTCAACATGCAGCTTGAAGAGATGCGCGCCGCCCACAAGCTCGGCGAAGACGAAGATCCTGAATTGAAAGCGAACCTCGTTGCCGCCAAAAGCAAATTCAATGGCCTCGTCGACGATGTTGACCGCGACCTGCGCGCCCAATGGACCATCTGGGATGACGGCGACGCTGCCGCCCGCGAAGCCGCCGAGAAAACCATGGTCAACCTCATCGACCGCCGGCGCTATCTCACCAACCTCGTCCGCGACGTAACCGAAACTCTGGGAGCATAGGCAACAGCGATGGCGGAAGGACGCGTAGTCGGAATCGACCTCGGAACCACCAATTCCCTCGTCGCATACATGCAGGGCGACAAGCCTGTGGTCATTCCAGGCGTCGATGGATCGAGCCTCGTGCCCTCCGTCGTCGCTCTCGATCCCATTCCCAGGTCGAGCGGCGGCGACGTCCTACGGTAACGGTCGGCAACAGCGCGCGCCGCGCTCTCATCGAGACCCCCGAGCGCGTCATCTACTCTGTCAAACGCCTCATGGGCCGCGGCGTCAACGAAGTACAGCAGGAACTCAGGCTCTTCCCCTTCCGCCTTGCCGACGACGTCCAGGCCGGCGAAGTTCCGCGCATCCAGCTCGGCGAAATGCGCTTCACGCCGCCTGAAATCTCGGCCTACATCCTCCGCCAGCTCAAGCGCAACGCCGAGCGCTACTTCGGCGAGCCCGTCACCCAGGCCGTCATCACCGTGCCCGCCTACTTCAACGACGCGCAGCGCCAGGCCACCAAAGACGCCGGCCGCATGGCCGGCCTCGACGTGCTCCGCCTCGTCAACGAGCCCACTGCCGCCGCTCTCGCCTACGGACTCGATCGCGCCAAAGAAGGCACCATCGCCGTCTACGACTTTGGCGGCGGCACCTTCGACATCTCCATCCTCAAGCTGCGCGACGGCATCTTTGAAGTGCAGTCCACCAATGGCGACACGCACCTCGGCGGCGACGACATCGACAACCTGCTGCTCGCCATCGCCCTCGATGAGATTCACGCCGAGCACGGTGTCGATCTGCGCGCGCATCCCGGCGCCGTGCAGGCCCTGCGCAAAGCCGCCATCGACGCCAAGATTCAGCTTTCCGCAGAGCCCTCCGCAAAGTTCGATATCGACCTGCCCAACGGCGATCGCTATCAGCGCGAGATTCCCCGCGAAGTCTTCGAGCAGTTGATCGAGCCTATCCTCGAGCGCACCGCCGGGCCCTGCAGGCAGGCCCTCGCCGATGCCGGCATCACCGCCGATCAGATCGACGAAGTCGTCCTCGTCGGCGGCTCCACGCGCATCCCCGCCGTGCACGCGCTTGTCGACCGGCTCTTCAATCTCTCCGCCCGCGGCAAAAAGCCGCACACCGAGCTCAATCCCGACGAAGTCGTCGCCCTTGGCGCCGCCGTGCAGGCCGACATCCTCGCCGGCGCATCCACCACCACCGAAGAGCTGCTGCTGCTCGACGTCACACCGCTTTCGCTCGGCATTGAGGCCCTCGGCGGAGTCGTCGCCAAAATCATCCAGCGCAACTCCACCATTCCCGCCTCGGCCACCGAGCACTTCACCACCGGCGTCGACGGCCAGACCAACGTCGCCATCCACGTCCTGCAGGGTGAGCGCGAGCTCGCCGCCGACTGCCGCTCCCTCGCCCGCTTCGATCTCAAAGGCATTCCGCCCATGTCTGCCGGCCTGCCGCGCATCGAGGTCAAATTCCTCATCGACGCCGACGGCATTCTGCAGGTCTCCGCGCGCGAACAGCGCAGCGGCAAGCAGGCGCAGATTGAAGTCAAGCCCACCTACGGCCTCACCGACGAGCAGGTCGAGGGCATGATCCTCGACTCCTTCGACCACGCTGAAGAGGACTTCGCCAAGCGCCTTCTCATCGAAGCACGCAACGAAGCTGACACCATTCTCTCCGCCGTCGAACGCGCTCCGCAGAACCCAGCCTGGCAGCAGCTCACGCGGCGATGAGCAGTCCGCGATCACGGCTGCGCGGGACCATCTTGCCGCCGTCAGGCAGGGCGACAACGTCACCGCCATCCGCGAAGCCACCGTCGCGCTCGACCAGGCCACCCGCCGCTTCGCCGAACTCATGATGGATGCCGCCGTCACCACCGCCATCCGCGGCAAAACCATGGGCGAGGCCGGCGAAGAGCTGAGCAGCGACGAAATCAACGCGCCGCACCCCATGGCGCCGGCACAATTCAAGTAAGGACCGCAATGATGACTGAAGCGACCAACGACAACAAAAACATTCCCACCCGGACCATACCCGAGGACAAGCTCGTCCGTGTCACCTTCATGCCCGAAGGTAAGACCGTCGAATTCGAATTCGGCACCATGCCCTACGACCACCACGGCAAGCCGATGTCGTTCCTCGACGTCGCCGAAAACTTCGGCATCTTTCTCGATCACGCCTGCGGCGGCTCCTGCGCCTGCACCACCTGCCACATCTGGGTCAAGGATGGCGCCGAGGGCATCAGCGAAGCCGAAGACGACGAGCTCGACCGCCTCGACATGGCCGCCGATCAGCAGCTCAACTCGCGCCTCGGCTGCCAGGCCGTCATCACACGCCCCGGCACCTACGTCGTCGAGATCCCCAAGTGGAATCGCAACTACACCTCCGAGGGCAAGCCGCTCGCTCTCGCCGAGCCGAAGTAGAAAGCAGCATATGACTCAGGCTGCAATTCAGCGCAAGCATCTCATCACCGCTCTGTTGCACAATCGCAACGTCACCAGCGTCGATGTGCGCGAGATCACCCTCGAGCCGGGCCGGCAGACCGGCCGGCATCTCCATCCCTGCGCCGTTGTCGGCTACATCGTCTCCGGCACAGCGACGATGCAGATTGAAGGGCAGGCTGCGCTCACCCTGCCCGCAGGCTCCGCCTTTCATGAACCCGCCGGCGTCACCATCGCCGCCTTCAGCAACGCATCCGACACCGATCCCCTCACCTTCGTCGCCTTTTATCTCCTCGACGGCGACCAGGACCTCATCACCATGCTCGACAAGTAAGGAGCCGCTCATGCCGCGTGAGATTCACTGGACTGACTCAGAAGAAATCGGCATTCAGTTGCAGGAGAAGTATCCCGACCTCGATCCGCTCACCGTGCGCTTCACCGATCTGCACAAGTACGTCATCGAGCTCGAAGGTTTCGCCGACGATCCGGCCAAATCCAACGAGGGCCGCCTTGAAGCCATCCAGATGGCATGGCATGAAGAGTGGCAGGATGCCGGCAAGTAGAACCGGCGTGCCGGGCCGGCTCCTCTCCTGAAGAGTTTGGCAACTCCGTCCCGTCGCAAAACCCGAAAGTGAAGGGCAGGTCTCCTTCCGGGGATACCTGCCCCATCCTTCTGCCCGGTGCTGTTCGTTCGACACCACCTGAGGTAGCCCTACAAGGTGATCTTCGATTTATTTTGCGAAAACGGGTGTCATTCTTTGCACACCTCAACGGTTCCGGATTAACGGTCCCGTGACTGCTCGCTCCACCCGAACAGCGCCTCAAAATGGACGAATTCGCGCTCCTCGCCCGGCACCAGGTACACGCTGATCACGTCGAACCGCACCGGCGGCGCAACGTGCGGCAGCTGACGCACATAGCGGCGCGCCAGCCTACGCAGAATCGCCCGCTTCTGCCGGTCCACCGCCGACTCGGCCGGGGTCAGATCGTGCGCCGTCCTCGTCTTCACTTCAACGAAGCACAGCATCGGCCCATCCCACGCAATCAGATCCACATCCCCCGGCACGTCGCCGCTCGACCACCGCCGCGCCACCACCCTATATCCCTTGCGGCGCAAAAAAAAGAACGCTGCGTCTTCACCCGCGAAACCTACCGACAAATGCCGGGGCATTTCTGCCGAACGGCCGCGCGCTTGCGCAACACGATCCAGCCCGCCCAGCGCGCGCTCAAGCCATGAAATGGAAGACATTGCCCTCCATTGTCAGCCTGGAGACAGGCGCGATGCAAATATTGCGCCTGATTCATCTGCCTGGCGCAAAGACAAAGGGCCAGGAGAGATCTCCCAGCCCTTTCCCTTCGTGAACTTCGGTTCGTATCAAGCGTTCGCCGTCGCCAGCTCGCCCGTGTGCGCATGCTCCGTCTCCACCTGGGTCAGTGCATCTTCCAGGATGTCGAGGGCAACCGTCGCCTCTTCCTCGCTCACAATCAGCGGAGGGCACAGCCGCAGCGACGTCTCGCCGCAACCAAGAATCATCAGGCCGCGCTCGAAGGCCAGCGACTCCACGCGGTTGCGCAACGTGGCCGCCGGCTCCCGCGTCGTTTTGTCCTTCACCAGCTCGATGCCGATCATTAGCCCGCGGCCGCGCACGTCGCCCACCAGCGGATGCGTCTTCTTCCAGCCTTCCAGGCGCGCCAGCATTTTGGCGCCCACCTTCGCCGCATTCGCAATGCCTTCGCGCTCCAGCACGTCCATCGTCGCCAGCGCCGCGGCCAGCGACACCGGATTCCCGCCGAAGGTCGAAGCATGCGAACCCGGGACCCAGTCCATCACGCTGGCCTTCGCCATGCATACGCCCAGCGGCATGCCCGAGGCAATCCCCTTCGCCATGCAAACAATGTCCGGCTCCACGCCCGTGTGTTCAATGGCCCACCACTTGCCCGTCCGCCCCGCGCCCGACTGCACTTCGTCGGCCACCAGCAGAATGCCGTGGCGGTCGCAGATCCGGCGCAGCTCGCGCATGAAGATGGTCGGCGCCACCACGTAGCCGCCTTCGCCCTGGATCGGCTCCACAAAAATCGCCGCCACTTCCTCCGGCGGAACAGTCGTCTTGAAGAGTTTCTCTTCGATATACCGCGCGCAGCCCAGAGCAAACGCCTCTTCTTCCTGCGGCCCGCCCATGCATCCGCGATACGCATACGGATAGCGCACGTGCGTCACGCCGGGCATCAGTGGAGAGAAGCGCCGCTTCTGCTGCGGCTTCGATGCCGTCAGCGACAGCGCTCCCATGGTGCGCCCGTGAAACGCGCCCAGAAATGCGATGATGTGCTGTCTGCCCGTGTGATAACGCGCCAGCTTCAGCGCGCACTCCACCGCCTCGGCGCCCGAATTGCCATAAAAGAACTTGTGCGGCCCCGGCATGGGCGCAACTGCCGAGAGCCTGCTTGCCAGGTCCGTCAGGTGCTCGTCGTAAAAGTCGGTGCCCGAGATGTGAATCAGTTCCGCAGCCTGCTTCTGAATCGCCGCCACCACTTCAGGATGACAATGCCCAGTCGAGGTCACCGCAATGCCCGCCGCAAAATCCAGAAACTCGTTGCCGTCGACGTCTTCCACCCGCACGCCGCGACCGCGCTTCGCCACCAGCGGATACGACCGCGTATAGCTCGGCGAGATCAGCCGCGCATCCGCTTCCACCGCGGCTCGCGCCCTGGGTCCGGGCAGCGGCCCAACCAGTTTTGGTCCGTATTGTGCGTGCAATTCGCTCTTCGTCATCTTTTGATCTCCTCGTCGGTTGGTTACGAGGCCGCGGCGGCTGGAGGGAATAAGCACTCCGGATGAGGCGCGGCCAATGACCCTAACTGAGAGGGTCGTCCACTTGCATTTGCCTCCACGTCACGGGGCAACAAAGCAGGCGAGGACTTCGGCGGTCCGGTACTAATCGCCGCCGAAGAGGCTAGGTCGGGTGCGGGTCGGCAGCACGCGCAGATGGCGCCGAGGGCAAATGCCGCGCGCACGCTGCCGCGACCAGCACTTTGACGCTGGCACTAACGGCATACTGGCTGAGGCGTGGCTGTTCACAGGGCTGTGCATGGGGAAATCCCGCTGATTACGAGGATAGCACGCGGCCTTTTCGGCGATTCCCCCGCGCCCTATTGGTTGGCGACCACCGCCAGCGCCGTAGACATCGTGCAATCTGTGAAATTCAGCCGCAGTGAGTACGCGCCAATCAGATCAAACGTCGCGCGGCCTGGCACATTGAACCCGCCAACCTGCTGATAATCCAGATCTACCTGACAATTTGTCGGGTACGCGACAACTACTTTCAGGCCGGACGCAGAAAAGGGCTGAGGGTATCCCCAGCCCTTCCTGCAAGCTTTGGTTAGACTTTCTAGATTCTGCCTGAATCCCGTAAATGGCTTACAGCGGCTGAACGTCCGCGGCCTGCCATCCCTTGGGTCCCTTCACGACGTTGAACTGCACAGCTTGACCTTCCTGCAGACTCTTGAAACCACTCGAGTTGATCGCTGAGTAATGCACGAAGACATCCTCGCCGTTCTGACGCGAAATGAAGCCGAAGCCCTTCGCATCATTGAACCACTTCACGGTACCTTGTTCCATTGTGCTCGTAATTCCTGATTTTTGAATTGCGCTGGATGAATCGGAGCGACCACTGGCAGAATCCTTGCTTGGTTGGGCGAGTACTGCACACGCCCGGTTCGGCTCTAACGCTACGCCTAGTGTAACACCGCCCCCTCCCGAACCGGCCAGCCAATTCTCACCAGCCCTTTTTCCCATTGCGGGAAAACTCCCGCAGAATGAGCCCCCTGCCGCTGCGCCCTGCGCTGTGGTACGGTGATCCTCGCCATGCCTAACGACCCGGTTCCCGGACTTCTAGGCGCCGCCACGCAGGCGCTTGAAGCGAACTTCCGCTCCCTACCCGCCTTCGAACCTACCACGGCCGCTGCCGCAGACGACGCCGCAATGGCCCGCGTCCTCGACCTTGTCGCTCAACGCCTCGGCGACAACTATCCGTACTTCCATCCCCTCTACGCCGGGCAGATGCTCAAGCCGCCGCATCCCGTCGCGCGCGCGGCCTACGCCCTGGCCATGACCATTAACCCAAACAACCACGCCCTCGACGGCGGCCGCGCCAGCTCGCAGATGGAGATCGAAGCCGTCGCCGCAATCGCGGGCATGTGCGGCTGGGCGGAGCATCTTGGCCATCTCACTTCGAGCGGCACCATCGCCAATCTTGAAGCTCTCTGGATCGCCGGGCAGCTCGCACCCGGCAAACGGATCCTCGCCTCCGAGCAGGCGCACTACACGCACCAGCGGATCTCGAGCGTGCTCAGGCTCAACTTCGACTCCATCGCCAGCGACAACCAGGGCCGCCTCAACCTCGAGGCCCTTGAAGATGAGCTGCGCAAGGGCGACGTTGGTACCGTTGTCGTCACCCTCGGCACCACCGCCATTGGAGCCGTCGATCCCCTTCACGACGTTCTCGCTCTCCGCAGCCGCTATCCCTTCCGCATCCACGTCGACGCGGCCTACGGCGGCTATTTCCGCCTCATTCACGACTCGCTCGATGCCTCTGCCCGGGCGGCGTACGCCGTCGTCGATCAGGCCGACTCCATCGTCATCGATCCCCACAAGCACGGCCTGCAGCCCTACGGATGCGGCTGCATTCTCTTCCGCGATCCTTCCGTTGGCCGCTTCTACAAGCACGACTCCCCTTACACCTACTTCACCTCGAAGGAATTGCACCTTGGCGAAATCAGCCTTGAGTGCTCCCGCGCCGGCGCCTCCGCGGTCGCGCTCTGGGCCACGCAGCAGTTGCTGCCCCTCACACCCAATGGCGACTTCGCCCGCAGCCTCGCCCGCAGCCGCGCCGCCGCCCTCGACCTCGACAGCCGCCTCCGGTCCAGCGACCGCTTTCAGCCCCTCGCCGCGGGCCCACCTGAGCTCGATATCGTCGTCTGGAAGTGCAATGCCTCGTCCATTGCCGAGGCCTCCAGGCTGGCGGCGCAAACTTTTGCCGCCTGCGCCAAAGACGATCTCCACCTCGCGCTTGTACAATTACCGCATTCCTGGTTCGAGTCATCTGCTGCGTCGTCTGCAGGAAGGACAGCCGAGACTGTCACATGTCTTCGCTCAGTGCTCATGAAGCCGGAACACCAGGAGTGGATTGAGACCATCTGGCGCAAGTTGGCCGCCGCCAGCAAATAGCCCCGTGGAGCGCCTCCTGCATGACGGACAGCATGACGGATAATTGCCGGACGTCGGCCGCTAAAGAAAACGTTGTCATTTGCGCGGGTGCTTGCTCCCTCACCCTCCTGCCCCATCTTGGCGGCAAGATCAGCTCCCTCCGCGTCAACAATCTCGAGCTCCTTCAGGCGCCTCTCGTGCCTCTCGCACCGCGCACACCCACCATGCTCTTCGACGCCAGCGACGCAAGCGGCTGGGATGAATGCCTGCCATCCGTCGCCGCCTGCTCCATCGCCACTGAAGCCGGCACTGCCCACATTCCCGACCACGGCGATCTCTGGCGCGTCGCCTGGGAGCCTGTCTCCGCCTCCACGCTGCGCGGCGAATGCTTCTCGCTGCCCCTCGCCCTTGAGCGCTCCGTCATGCTCGACCAGACCGCCGGCGGCTGGCAGCTGCGCCTCGGCTACAAGCTCACCAACACCGGCCATCATCCCGCGCCCTGGTCCTGGGCGGCGCATCCGCTCTTCGCCGTCGATCCCGGCGACACAATTGTTCTTCCCCGCTCGGTTACCGCTCTTCGCGTCGAAGGCTCCGCGGGCAACCCGCTCGGGAAAACCGGCGACGCCGTCTCCTGGCCGGTCGCAACCATCGCCGGCAGCATCCGCACCGATCTAAGCGTCGCGCAGTCGCCGCATTCCGGCATCGGCAACAAGCTCTTCGCCGGCCCCCTCTCGCATGACGACAACTGGTGCGAGCTGCACCGTCCCCGCGCCGGCGTGCGGCTGCGCGTCGGCTTTAACGCCGCCGTCACCCCCTATCTCGGCCTCTGGCTCTGCTATGGCGGATGGCCCGATCGTCCCGGCCTGAAACAGAACTGTGTGGCACTCGAGCCCGCAACTGCCCCCGTAGACTCGCTCGCTCAAGCGGGACCGTGGTCCCGCACCCTCGAGAGCGGCCAATCGGCCTCATGGTCCGTCTCTCTGGATATTGAAATAATTTAGGTGAAGTCATGCATGACCCTGCAGTACTGCGTTCCCTCCACCGCGGCCGCTTCAACGCCGAGCCCGCCCTCTTTGCCGCGCCCGGTCGCGTCAACCTGATCGGCGAACACACTGACTACGCGGAAGGCTTCGTCATGCCCGCGGCCATCGACTTCGCCACTCTCGCCGCCATCTCTCCGCGCATCGACGGGAAAGTCGTCCTGTACTCCGAGAATTACCCCGACGAAGGCCGCACCTTCGATGCCGCCGCCCTGCCCACGGCGCGCTCCGGTCACTGGACCGACTATCCCCTCGGCGTGCTCTCGATTCTCGCCGGCGAAGGCCACGCCATCCCCGGCTTCAGCCTCACTCTCTGGGGCGACGTGCCTCTCGCCTCCGGCCTCTCGAGCTCTGCTTCCGTTGAAGTTGCCACGGCCATCGCCGTCCTCTCCCTGCTTGGCGTTTCCTGCCCCGGCCCCGCGCTCGCTCGCCTCTGCCAACGCGCCGAAAACCAATTCGTAGGGGCCCCCAGCGGCATCATGGACCAGTTCATCTCCGCCAACGGCGCCGAAGATCACGCCCTCCTCCTCGATTGCCGCGACCTCAGCTTCAAACTCGCGCCCATTCCTCCCAGCGTTGCCCTCGTCATCGCCAACACCATGGTCAAGCACTCCGTTGCCGGCGGCGAATACACCACGCGCCGCGCCGAAGTCGAAGAAGCCAATGCAGTCATCGCCCGCCACCGCCCCGAGGTCCGTTTCCTCCGCGAC
This sequence comes from uncultured Acidobacteriota bacterium, assembly GCA_963718885.1. GTDB lineage: Bacteria > Acidobacteriota > Terriglobia > Terriglobales > Acidobacteriaceae > Telmatobacter. Next base: position 29,765 of record CAVRAK010000031.1, on the reverse strand, counting down.
GCCACCGTTGAAGACCTCGCCCGCTGGGGCTCCGAGATGAGTCCCAATGCCCTCAAGCGCGCGCGCCACGTCATCACCGAAAACACCCGCACCGTCGCCGCCGCTGAAGCGCTCATGCGCCACGACCTCGCTCAGCTCGGCCGCCTCATGGCCGAAGCCCACATCAGCTACAGCCGCGACTTCGAGGCAAGTTGCATTGAAGCCGACACCATGGTCGCCCTCGCCCAGGACCTGCCCGGCCTCATCGGCGCCCGCCTAACCGGCGGCGGCTTCGGCGGTTGCACCATCAATCTCGTCGATCGCGAGCACGCCGAAGAGTTCTCCGAGGCCCTCGCAGCCCGCTACGCCGGCGAAACCGGCATCGTGCCGCAAGTCTTTATCTGCCACGCCTCAGGTGGAGCCCATAAGCTGCCCTGATTCCATAGACAGCCTCCCGCCCCATCACGAGGCCGCTGCAACTCGCCGCTCACCCGTCAGATGTCCGCTGCATCGTTACTCCCGGCTCCCCTCCCGGTCCCGGCCGGAGCACCAGCCCATCCCTTCTCTTGCTAAAATCGCTTAGTGCCACGGCGGGCTTAGAGTTGCCGATCACATCGCTCCGCCGGCACGTATCTTTAGCATTGCGGACCCTGGCCCTGGGGCCTGCTTTTACGCCGCAGAGAGACATACCCGATGCAACAGGAATCGAACAGCTTCTTTCCCAATCAGACTTCCCCCCATTCCGGCCTCGTCGCGTACTTCTCCATGGAGATCGCCATCAACCCTGCCATGCCCACCTACTCCGGTGGCCTCGGCATGCTTGCGGGCGACACCCTTCGCTCCGCGGCCGACCTCGGTCTACCCGTCGCGGCCTTTACCCTCGCCCATCGCAAGGGCTACTTCCAGCAGCATTTGAACGCCGCCGGCGAGCAGACCGAAGAGGTCCAGCCCTGGAATCCCGCCGACTTCTGCAAGGAGCAGGAAGCCCGCGTCGCAGTCGCCATTGAAGATCGCGTCGTCACCATCCGCGCCTGGCGCTACGATCTCGTCGGCCGCGCCGGCCACATCGTCCCCATCTATCTGCTCGATACCGACCTCGACGGCAACTCCGGCCTGGACCGCGGCCTCACCGACCATCTCTACGGCGGCGACACCAACTACCGCCTTGAGCAGGAGATCGTTCTTGGCATGGGCGGCGTTCGCATGGCCGGCGCTCTCGGCCTCGCCGTCAGCGTCTATCACATGAACGAAGGCCACGCCGCTCTGCTCACTCAGGCCCTCCTCGAAAGTCAACTCGGCGGCGGCCCGCTCGGCACAGTCCCCGAGGCCGACATCGAGCGGGTGCGGCGCAAGTGCGTCTTCACCACGCACACCCCCGTCCCCGCCGGCCATGACCGATTCTCAATGGAGCAGACTGCCCGCATCCTTGGCGGCGATCGCGCCGCGCGCCTTGAAAAACTCGGCTGCTTTCGCGACGGTCTGCTCAACATGACCCTGCTCGCTCTGCGCTTCTCCCGCTACGCCAACGGCGTCGCGATGCAGCATGGCAAGGTCTCCCGCGAGATGTTCCCCGAGTTCCCCATCGACTCCATCACCAACGGCGTGCACGCGCCCACCTGGATCTCCGCGCCCGTCCAGCAGATGCTCGACGCCCACATCCCCTCGTGGCGCCGCGACAATCTCTACCTCCGCAACGCCATCGACCTGCCTGAAAACGAGATCCTCGACGCCCACGCGCGCGCCAAGGAGGCTCTTCTCGGCGAAGTCGCCTCGCGCACCGGCCTCGTCCTCAATCCCCGCGTGCTTACCCTCGGCTTTGCGCGCCGCGCCGCCACCTACAAGCGGGCCGGCCTGCTCTTTACCGATCCTGAACGTCTCCTCAAGATCGCCACCGAAGCTGGCGGTCTGCAGATTCTCTACGCCGGCAAGGCCCACCCGCAGGACTTCCCCGGCAAGCAGCTTATTCACGATGTCATCGAGATGGCGCACAAGCTTTCGAACGAATCCCTGCGCATCGTTTATCTCGAGAACTACGCATGGGATCTCGGCGCCCTGCTCACCGCCGGCGTCGATGTCTGGATCAACACGCCCCGCCGCCCCTACGAGGCCTCCGGCACCAGCGGCATGAAAGCCGCCCTCAACGGCGTGCCCAGCCTCTCCATTCTCGATGGATGGTGGATCGAAGGCTGCATCGAAGGCGTCACCGGCTGGGCAATTGAAGACGGCGCCAATGATACCGAAGAGGCCGACTCCCTCTACAACAAGCTTGAGCAGGCCGTCGTCCCGCTCTACCGCGACGTACCTCTGAAGTGGGCGCGCCTCATGCGCAGCACGCTCGCCTTCAATGGCTCCTACTTCAACACCAATCGCATGGCCTACCAGTACATGCGCAACGCCTACTTTCCCATCCGCCTGGCTGTGCCCCTCAAGGTCGAAGAAGCCGCCTACGCTGACTGATCGCCGACGCCCCAATCCCCACGAAAATGGGTGCCCCTCGTCCCGCTTCTGGGACGTGGGAAAGCACGAATCTCAACGTCCGCAGGAACTATGAACTGTGAACGCTCTCGGGCTCCATGACCGCTTCGGCCTCTGCGCGCGACCCGCTCCTGTGCGCCGACTCTATCCATTCATTGAAATTGACTGCCATGATCAGCACGAACGTGACATGCGTCGATCAGCCTGCCCGGAAAGCTCAGTGAACGGCTGCTCGTGTGGCGCAATCGCCGGCAGACTAATCGCCCTGCTGCGTCTGGCCCTCCAGCTCCGAGCCAATCCGGTGGAGCTTCATCACCTTCCACTGCAGGCGGTCAAAGAAGAGATACACCACCGGCGTCGTTAGCAGCGTCAGCGCCTGCGACACAATCAATCCGCCCACGATCGTGATGCCCAGCGGCTGGCGCAGCTCGGACCCCACACCCAGCCCGACTGCCAGCGGCAAACCGCCGAACAGTGCGGCCATCGTCGTCATCATGATCGGCCTGAAACGCAGCAGGCACGCCTGGTAGATCGCCTCCACCGGCGGCAATCCCTGTTCGCGCTCCGCCTGCAGCGCAAAATCGATCATCATGATCGCATTCTTCTTCACGATCCCGATCAGCAGCAGAATTCCAATCAAGGCGATGATGCTGAGATCGATGCCCGTGAGCAGAAGCGCGAGTATCGCGCCCACGCCGGCCGGCGGCAGCGTGGAGAGAATCGTCAGCGGATGAATCAGGCTCTCGTACAGGATTCCCAGCACGATATACACGGCTACCAGCGCCGCAAGAATCAGATATGGCTCGTTCTTGAGCGAATCCTGGAAAGCCTGCGCCGTGCCCTGGAAGCTGGCATGAATGTTGCTGGGCATGCCCATCTCGCGCTGCACATCCTCGAGTGCGGTCACCGCTTGACCCAGCGACACGTTCGGCGCGAGGTTGAATGTGAGCGTCACCGCAGGATACTGCCCCTGGTGATTGACCGCGAGCGACGTCCTCTGCCGCTCAAAGTGCGCGATCGCCGAGAGAGGAATCATCGCGCCGCCCGCAGCCGCCGGGGTCGCTGCTGAAGCCGCCACCGGCGACGCGGCAGTTGAAACCGCCAGACCGGACGACACGGCAGCCGCCGCTCCGGTCGAGCCGGTCAGCGTGCCGGCCAGCACAGGGTTCATCGTCGACGCGGACCCCGATCCGGACGCCGCGGACGTTCCTGTCGACGTCACCGTCAGTGGCCCGCCTGCGGTGCTGAACTCCGACGTGCCTCCGGCAAACGCGGTTGTCGCTGCGATGGCCTGGGCGTTCGACTGCGTTGTTGCCGTCGCCGTCGCGGGCATTGCCGTCGTCGCACCCTGCGTCGTGCCCGCCTTGATGTAAATGTTGTTTAACGCATCGGGGCTGAGCTGGTACTTCGGGTCGACCTCCATCACCACGAAATACTGGTTCAGCCCGGTGTACATCGTGGACACCTGCCTCTGCCCGAAAGCGTCATACAGCGTCGCATCGATCGCCGACGCGCTCACCCCGAGGCGCGAGGCCGTGTCGCGGTTGATCACCAGATTCGCCGCCAGGCCCTGGTTCTGCTGGTCGCTCGAAACATCGCGCAGCTCAGGCATCGTCCGCATACGCGCCATCAACGTCGGCGCCCACGTGTTCAGCTCCTTCAGGTTTTCGTCCGAAAGCGTGTATTGATACTGAGCGTCGCTGCTACGGCCTCCGATGTGGATGTCCTGGCTGGACTGCAAAAACAGCGTCGCTCCAGGCACGCTCGTCAGCTTGCGGCGCAGTCTGTTGACCACCATGTCGCCGGTCACCCCCTTCCGCTCGCTCGGGGGCTTCAGATCGATGAACATGAAGCCGACATTGTTGCTGTTGCGTCCGCCGCCGGCAAACGCGGTTACGGTTCGCACGGCCGGATCATCAAGCACCATCTGGGCCAGCGTTCGCTCCTTTTCCCGCATGGCCTCGAAACTGATGTCCTGCGCCGCGCGCGTCACGCCGTTCAGCCGGCCCGTGTCCTGCTGCGGAAAGAAGCCCTTGGGGACGATCATGAAGAGGTAGACATTCAGCACGACCGTGCCCAGTACCACGCCAAGCATCAGCCACTGGTGCCGCAGCACCCAGCGCAGCGCCATCGCGTATTCCTCGTGCAGCCAGTCGAACGCCCTCTCGCTGGCGCGGTAAAGCACGCCGTGCCGCACGCCTTCGCGCGACTTCAAAAACCTCGCGCACAGCATCGGCGTCGTGGTCAGCGACACCAGCAGAGAAACCGCAATGGCCACCGAGAGCGTCACCGCGAACTCGCGGAAGAGCTTGCCGACAATGCCGCCCATCAGCAGAATCGGAATAAACACCGCAATCAGCGACAGGCTCATGGAGAGCACGGTAAAGCCAATCTCGCGCGAGCCCCGCATCGCCGCATCGAACGGAGTCATCCCCTTTTCGAGATAGCGCGTGATGTTCTCGATCACCACGATCGCGTCGTCCACCACGAAGCCGGTGGAGATCGTCAGCGCCATCAGCGACAGGTTATCGATCGAGTAGCCAAGCAGATACATCACCCCGAAGGTGCCCACCAGCGAAAGCGGCACGGCCACCGAAGGAATGATCGTCGCCCAGACCTCGCGCAGAAAGAGAAAGACAACAAACACCACCAGCATCACGCTGATGACCAGCGAAATCTCCACATCGCGCACACCGGAGCGAATCGTCGTCGTGCGATCCACCGCCACGTCCATCTTGATCGTCGGCGGAATCTCGGCCTGCAGACGCGGCAGTTCCTTCAGCACGCCGTCAACCGTGGAAATGACGTTCGCACCCGGAATCTTGAAGACAATCAGCAGCACGGCGCTCTTCAGCTTTGCCGGCGGCCCATTCGCCGTGTTGATTCCTGACACGCCCGCCGTGTGAATATCGGCAATGCTGTCGGTTACCGATCCCAGGTCGCCGAGCCGCACCGGCGCGCCCGTCGCGTGGTTATAGCTCACTACAATCGGCGCGTAGTCCGCAGCTTTGAAGATCTGGTCGTTGTCGCTGATCGTCCAGCGGTGCAGCGCGTCCTGCAGCGCTCCCTTGGGGCGATTTGCGTTTGCGTTGCCGAGCGCCGTGCGCACCGCCTCCAACCCCACGCCGTTGTTGGCCAGTTGCATCGGGTTCAGTTCCACCCTCACCGCCGGCTGCGACGTACCGCCAACAAAGACCTGTCCTACGCCGGAGATCTGCGCGATCTTCTGCGCCAGAATCGAGTCGGCCATGTCATAGATTTCCGGCTTCGGCACCACATCCGACGTCAGCGTAAGAATCAGGATCGGCGCGTCGGATGGATTCGCCTTGCGGTAGCTTGGGTTCTGCGGCAGATACGAGGGCAACTGGCTGCGCGCTGCATTGATGGCCGCCTGCACATCGCGCGCCGCCGCATCGATATTCCTGTTCAGATCAAATTGCAGCGTGACCGACGCCGCGCCCAAAGTGCTCGTCGACGTCATCTCATTCACGCCGGCGATGCGGCCAAACTGCCGCTCGAGCGGCGTCGCAACCGCCGACGCCATCGTCTCCGGGCTTGCGCCGGGAAGCCCCGCACCCACGCCGATCACCGGAAAATCCACATCCGGCAGTGACGCCACCGGCAGCACGGAGTAGGCAACCGAGCCCGCCAGCAATAACGCCATGCTCAACAGCGTCGTCGCCACCGGCCGTCGAATAAATGGTGCGGAGAAATGCATTGCGTCAGTTCACCTCAATCCGCACTCACGGGGTGGCTCTCATACACGGCGCGGGACTCCGGCTGCATATGCTTTGCCAGCTTGTCAAAGTAGATGTAGACAACCGGCGTGGTAAAGAGCGTCAGCATCTGCGAAACAATCAGTCCGCCCACGATGCTGATGCCCAGCGGCTCGCGCAGCTCCGCGCCCACGCCGCCGCCCAGGGCCAGCGGAAGCCCGCCCAGCAGCGCCGCCATCGTTGTCATCAGAATCGGCCTGAAGCGCAGCAGGCAGGCCTGAAAAATCGCTTCCTCGGCGTTCTTGCCTTCCGTGCGCTCAGCGGCAAGCGCAAAGTCAATCATCATGATGGCGTTCTTCTGCACAATACCGATCAGCAGAATGATGCCGATCAGCGCAATCACACTGAACTCGACGCGCGTGATCAGCAGCGCCAGCAAAGCGCCCACACCCGCCGACGGCAGCGTCGAAATAATCGTGATCGGGTGGATAAAGCTCTCATACAGCACGCCCAGCACGATATACACCGTCACCAGCGCCGCCAGAATCAGGATCGGTTCGTTCGCAAGTGAATTCTGGAAGGCCGCTGCGGTTCCTTCAAAGCTTGCGTTGATTGACGCCGGCAGCTCGATGCGCTGTTCCACTTCCTTCACCACTTTAACCGCGTCGCCCAGGGCTCTTCCCGGCGCGAGGTTGAAGCTGATAACCGTCGATGGGAACTGGCTCTGGTGCCCGATCGCAAGCTGCGTGCGCGTCTGCTGCCAGTGCGCCAGCATGCTCAGCGGAACCTGCGTTCCATTCCCCGACTTCACATAGAGGTTGTTCAGCGTCGCGGGATTGGTCTGGAAGTTCGGCGCCACTTCCATCACCACGTGATACTGGTTCAACTGCGTAAAGATCGTCGATACCTGCCGCTGCCCGAAGGCGTCGTAGAGCGTGTTGTCGATATCCGACATCGCAATGCCCAGTCGCGCCGCCGTGTCGCGGTCGATCACAAGCTGTGCTCCCAGACCCTGGTCCTGCAGGTCGCTGGCTACATCGGTCAGGTCCTTCTCCTTGCTCAGCTCTTCGACCATCTTGCGCGTGTAGGTTGCCAGTTCCGCCTGGTCGGGATCCTGCAGCGCGTACTGGAACTCCGTCCGGCTCACCCGGTCCTCGACCGTCAGGTCCTGCAGCGGCTGCAGAAAAAGCTGAATGCCGTTGACCTTGCTCACCTTCTCCTGCAGGCGCCGAATCACCGCCGTTGCGGAAGCACCCCTTTTGTCCAGCGGCTTCAGAGTGATCTGGATGCGCCCCGAATTCAGCGTCGTGTTCGTCCCGTCCACACCAATGAACGACGACACGTTATCAACCGCCGGGTCCTGCAGAATCACATCGACCAGTTGCTGCTGCCGTTCCGCCATGCTGGTAAAGCTCACCGTCTGCGGCGCTTCGCTGATGCCCAGGATCACGCCCGTATCCTGTACCGGGAAAAACCCCTTGGGGATGATGATGAACAGCACCACCGTGGCCACGAAGGTCGAGATCGTCACCAGAAGAGTAATAAACCGGAACCTGAGAATGACCCGAAGCACGCGACCGTAAAAGGCGATGATCCGATTAAAAATATCCTCTGACCAGTGATAGAAGCGCGTCTGCTTTGCGTGGGCCTTGTCCTTCAGGATGAGCGAGCACATCATCGGCGTAAGCGTCAGAGAGACCACCGCCGAAACCAGAATCGTGACTGCCAGCGTGATTGCGAACTCACGGAACAGCCGCCCGACCACGTCGCTCATAAAGAGCAGCGGAATCAGTACTGCGATCAGCGAAACAGTGAGCGACATGATCGTGAAGCCGATCTGCTCGCTGCCTTTGAGCGCGGCCTGCAGCGGGTTCATGCCCTCTTCAAGAAACCGCGAGATATTCTCGATCATCACGATGGCGTCATCCACCACGAAGCCGGTGGAGATGGTGAGCGCCATCAGCGTGAGGTTGTTCAGGCTGTAGCCCAGCAGGTACATCACCCCAAACGTGCCTATGATCGAAAGCGGCACCGCGACCGAGGGAATGATGGTTGCCGCGAGATTGCGCAGAAAGAGAAAGATCACCATCACCACGAGGGCGATCGTGAGCATCAGTTCGAACTCGACATCTTTCACCGACGCGCGAATGGTGTTCGTTCGGTCGGTGAGCACATGCACCTGCACGCTTGCCGGCAGACTCGTCTGCAGTTGCGGCAGCAGCTTCTTGATGCGATCGACGACCGCGATAATGTTGGCGCCAGGCTGCCGCTGAATGTTCACGATCACTGCCGGCTGCCGGTTCATCCACGCCGCCTGCTGGTCGTTCTCGGGCGCCTCCACAATCAGCGCCACGTCCGATGCGCGCACCGCCGCGCCATTGCGGTACGCCACAATCACCGGCCGATAATCCGCGGCCGTCGTCAACTGATCGTTCGCGCCAATCGTGTAGGACTGCCGCGCGCCGTTCAGCGTACCTTTCGCCTGGTCAACGTTCGCCGCCGCAAGTGCCGTGCGCACATCTTCAAGGCTCAGGTTGTAGGCCGCAAGCTGCGTCGGGTTTGCCTGGATGCGCACCGCGGGCTTCTGCCCGCCCGCAATCGACACGAGCCCCACGCCCGACACCTGCGAAATCTTCTGCGCCAGGTTCGTGTCGGCCGCGTCTTCCACCTTGTCCAGTTCCAGCGAATCCGAGGTCAGCGCCAGCGTCATGATCGGCGCATCGGCGGGGTTCACCTTGCTGTAGATCGGGGGATTGGGAAGATCCTGCGGCAGAAAGCTGTTTGCCGAGTTGATCGCCGCCTGCACTTCCTGCTCGGCCACGTCGATATCTTCGTCGAGGTTGAATTCGAGCGTGATCACCGATCCACCGCCCGAGCTCGTCGACGTCATCTGCTTCAGTCCCGGCATCTGCCCAAACTGCCGCTCGAGCGGCGCAGTCACCGACGACGCCATCACCTCGGGGCTCGCGCCGGGATAAAACGTGAGCACCTGCATGATCGGGTAGTCGACTTCGGGCAGCGCTGAAACTGGAAGCTGCAGGTATCCCACCCCGCCTGCGAGCAGAATCGCGAACATCAGCAGCGAGGTCGCTACCGGGCGCAGAATGAAGGGCCGGGACGGACTCACTGCTTCACCCTTGTCCGTCGGCCATTCGCGCCGCGCTGGGCGTCAGCGGCCGCCGGCGCCGTAAACAGTCCGTCATCGTTCGCGCTTTGCCCGCTCTGGCTCGCTGCATTGCCGGTATGCTGCCTGGCCGCGGCAACCGTCACAATCTGCCCGGGGCGCAGCCGGTCGGCCCCATCCACCACCACGCCTGTTCCCGCTGCGGGGCCGCTGTCCAGGATCGTCACCTGCCCTTCGGCAAGCGCCACTTTCACCGGCACGACCGTTGCAACTGTATTGCCCTTCTCGTCTTTATCGGTCGTCCATACGAATGTTCCCTGCACGCCGCTCTGGATCGCCGCCGAGGGCACCACCAGCGCATTCGGCCGGTTCTCCATGATCAGGTGGATATTCACAAACTGGTTGGGGAACAGGGATTCATCCTGATTGGCGAAAACCGCCTTCAGCCGCGCCGTACCCGTCGTTGTGTCAATCTGGTTATCCGTTGTCAGCAGCTGGCCGCCCTGCAGCTTCTGCACGTCAGAGCGGTCGTAAGCATCGGTCTGCAGGCGCTTGTCGTGGTTCAGCTTCTGCAACACCTGCGGCAGCTGCGTCTCGGGCAGCGTGAAATACACCGCGATCGGCCTCAACTGGTTAATGATCACCAGGTTCGTTGAGTTCGCCGTAATCACGTTGCCGGGGTCCACAAGGCGCAAGCCGATCTTGCCGCTGATCGGGGCCTGGATGTAGCACCAGCTCAACTGGAGCTGCGCATTCTGCACCGCTGCCTGGTCCGCCTGGATCGCGCCCTCGTACTGGCCAAGCGTCGCCTGGTTCGCGTCCAGCACTTCCTTTGAAACCACACCGGCATTGAAGAGCGCGCTGTACCGCGCGTATTCCGTCCGCGCGTTGTTCAGCAGCGCCTGGTCATGCGCCAGACTGCCCTTCGCCTGGTCCAGGGCAGCCTGGTAGGGTTTGGGATCGATCTCCATGATCGTGTCGCCCTGCTTCACCTCCTGCCCTTCGGTAAACTTCACCGGCAGCAGTTGGCCGCTCACCCGCGCCTTCACCGTCACACTCATGTACGGGGTTACCGTGCCCAGCGCCGTTAGATAAACAGGCATTGGCTTCTGCTGGACGGGCGTCACCTGCACCGGCACGGGGCGACTCATCAGCGCCGCGGCCTGCTTTTCCGTCTGGGCCTTCGCTGCCTGCTCGTTCCGATAGATTCTCCACACGACAAATCCGACCACCGCCAGGATCACGATGTAGACAACCGCACGAACGGCAGGATTCCCTTTGCGGGCTGGCGGTGGAGGCGCGGAGGCAATGATGCCGGGCCGGTCAGTCTCGGTAGCGTCTTGGATTGGCATGGTTTGCTTCTCTGAATCTTCTCTCTGGTAAGTACCCGAAAATGCGGGAGGATTTCTGAACGCCGCCATTCCGGAGGCGGCATTCCTACTCGATTTTAGGACGCATAACCGGAGCTAAAGGTTTCGCATCGCATTGCCCGATCTCGGGCGAGCCTTAGCGTCTCCGGGATGTCGTTTCCTAACCTCGCACCTGCTTCATCATCCAGCTGGCGGCGGGCACGATCCTTCAAGGCATCCAATATAATCGCAGTGGACTAAACTCGGCCTCTTTTCACGAAACTGCTGTGCGGAGGCTCTTTCGCGGTGAGTACTGTCATAGTCGAATCAACGGACTTAGACCACCCGCTTTGCGTCGATCTTGACGGCACCCTCGTCAAATCCGACACATTGTTCGATTCCCTCTGCCAGTTGGTGCGCTCAAATCCCTTTGAAGCGTGGAAAGCGCCGCTCTGGCTGGCCAGGGGCCGCGCCAACCTCAAGAGCCAGGTCAACCGGCGCGCGCCTCTCGACGCATCGCGACTGCCTTACAACGCGACCCTTCTGAGCTACCTGCACGAGCAGCGCCGCGAGGGCCGACCCATCTACCTCACCACCGGGGCCGAAAGCGGCGTCGCCGAGCGGGTTGCGGGGCACCTCGGCATCTTCAACGGAGTGCTCGCCTCCGACAGCGCCACCAATTTCACGCACAGCCGAAAGCTCAGCAGCCTGCAGGCGCGCTTCGGCCACTTCGACTATATCGGCAACTCCCGCGCCGACCTGCCCCTGCTCTCGAGCGCGCGCGAAGCAATGATAGCCAACCCCACCCTCGGTCTGCGCCTCTCCCTGCGCATGCGCCCCATCGCCGTCGCCCGCACCTTCACTGACCAGCGTCCGGCCGTGAAAACCATCTTCAGGGCAATCCGAATTCACCAGTGGGCGAAAAACCTTCTCCTCTTCGCCCCGCTCCTGCTCTCGCACCAGCTCGGCGCCGGGGCCCTCGCCAAAGCCGTCGCCGCCTTCTTCTGCTTCAGCTTCATTGCTTCGGCCAACTACCTCATTAACGACATGCTCGATATCGAGAGCGATCGCCTGCATCCGACCAAGCAGAACCGGCCGTTCGCCGCCGGTGATCTCGCCGTCTCTTCCGGCATCGTCCTCGCTCTCCTTCTCGCTGCGGTGTCGGTCGCGCTGCTGCCGCTGCTGCCGGCGCCCTTCGCCTTCTGGCTTGGCCTCTACGTGGCTACCACGGTGGCTTACTCCTTCCATCTCAAGCGTGTCGTGATTGTGGACGTCATCCTGCTCTCGGGGCTCTATACCCTGCGCCTGCTGGCTGGCGGAGCAGCCACGGCCACACCCATCTCCCAATGGCTGGCCGGATTTTCGACGTTCCTCTTCCTCTCGCTGGCCACCGTCAAGCGCTTCAGCGAACTTGAAAACCTCCGCGAACGCGGTGCCACCGGGATGCCCGGCCGCGGCTACAACGTCGCCGATCTCGAGCAGATTCGCAGCTTCGGTACCGCCAGCGCCTATGCCGCCGTCGTCGTCTTCATGCTTTACATCGGGCGTTCTGACGTTGCCACGCTTTACCACCACTCAGCGCGGCTCTGGCTCATCGTGCCCTTCCTGATCTACTGGCTCAACCGCGTCTGGCTGCTTGCCTCCCGCGGCGAAATGGAAGAGGATCCGGTCGTCTTCGCCATGCGCGACCCCCTCAGCCTGGCTGTCGGCCTCGTGGTCGCGATCATTGCCATCGCCGCAGCCTGAGGAGCGGCAAGGCCGACGGTAACTCCGATGTTGAATTAACTCGAAGACTGATCAGCTCGAAGAGGCCCGTATTCTGAGATGGCCACCCGTCGGCTGTGCATCTTTCGCGTCTCCTGAAACGTCCTTTCCTCAGGCGTTTACCCAGTACCTTCGTCAACGCGCCGGTACGGCGGGCGTCTCTTCGTCTACCATTGTATTTTCGCGAATCGTTGCCACGGAGCCCCTGCTGTAATCACAGTTCAGCGCCGGCGGTCTTCCCGCAACCGTAACCGGAAGTTCACTTTCCGCCGCGGCACCGGGAGCAGGCACCACGAGCGCCGGAACTCAACTGAGACCAGAGCCGGGCTGTCCATCGGTTTCGTGGTTTTGCTGGAGGAACGAATACCCACCCTATGATGTGGATTGTCCGGCTTGCGCTGCGGCGGCCCTACACCTTCGCCGTCTTCGCGCTTTTGATCCTGATCCTTGGCGCTTACAGCATCGAATCGATGCCCACCGATATCTTTCCGGATATCGATATCCCTGTTGTGACTGTCGTCTGGCACTACACCGGTCTCTCCGCGCAGGAGATGGCCAACCGCATCGTCTTCAACAGCGAGCGCGGCATGACCACCACGGTCAATGACATCGAGCACATCGAGTCCCAGTCGCTCAACGGCATCGCCATCATCAAGGTCTTCTTTCAGCCTCACGTCAATGTCGCCAGCGCCGTCGCAGAGGTCACCTCCATCAGCCAGACGCAACTGCGGCAGTTGCCTCCAGGCACCGATCCGCCCTTCATCATCCAGTTCAACGCCTCCAGCGTTCCGGTTCTCCAACTTGGCCTCTCCGGCGAAGGCCTCAATGAGCAGCAGCTCAATGACCTCGCCACAAACACCATCCGCACTCAGCTCGCCACCATCGAGGGCGCACAGACTCCCTATCCCTACGGCGGCAAGCAGAGGCAGATCCTCGTTGACCTCGATCTGCACGCTCTCCAGGCCAGGGGCCTGTCGCCACCCGACGTCGTCAACGCCATCGCCGCGCAAAACCTCATCGTGCCCTCGGGCACAATGAAAATCGATCGCTGGGAGTACGCGGTCGAAACCAACTCCGCGCCGGCCATCGTGGACCAGCTCAACAACCTGCCCATCCGCTCCGTCAACGGCGCGATCATCTACGTGCGCGACGTAGCCCACGTCCGCGACGGCAATCCGCCGCAAACCAACATTGTGCGTGTCGATGGCAAGCGCGCCATCCTCATGAGCATCCTCAAGACCGGCTCGGCCTCCACGCTCGACATCATCGCCGGCATCCACTCCAAGCTCGCCAGCATCAAGGGGCAGCTTCCGCCGCAGTTGCACATCAACGCGCTCTCTGACCAGTCGATCTTCGTGCGCGGCGCCATCATGGGCGTTGTCCGCGAAGCAGTCATCGCCGCGTGCCTCACCGCGCTCATGATCCTCATCTTCCTCGGCAGCTGGCGCTCCACGCTCGTCATCGCGGTGTCCATTCCGCTCGCCATCCTCTGCTCCATCGCGGCGCTCTCCGCGCTCGGCGAAACCATCAACATCATGACCCTCGGCGGCCTGGCGCTCGCCGTCGGCATTCTCGTCGACGACGCCACCGTCGAAATCGAAAACATCAATCGCAATCTCGAGCAGGGCAAGGAGATCGAACAGGCGATCCTCGACGGCGCCGCGCAGATCGCCACGCCGGCCATGGTCTCCACGCTCTCGATCTGCATCGTCTTCGTGCCCATGTTCCTGCTCAGCGGCGTAGCGCGCTATCTCTTCGTGCCCTTCGCCGAGGCAGTGGTCTTCGCCATGCTCGCCAGCTACCTGCTTTCGCGCACTGTCGTGCCTACCCTGGCCAAATATCTGCTGCACGAGCACGACGACGCCCAGATGGCCCGCCGCGCGCACAGCCGCAACCCTTTCATCCGCTTCCAGCTTGGCTTCGAGCGCTTCTTCGGTGCCTGCCGCCTCTTCTACCTCAGCGCGCTCACGCTCTGCCTCGACAACGCCGCCGTCTTTCTGCTGCTCTTCCTCTTCTTCGCCGTCTCCTCCATTGCTCTGCTTGCGCCGTGGCTCGGTCAGGACTTCTTTCCTTCCGTCGACTCCGGTCAGTTCAAGATTCACGTGCGCGGCCGCACCGGCACGCGCATTGAAGAAACCGCCGCGCTCTGCGACCACATCGACAGGACCATTCGCGAGCGCATTCCCGCCGACGAAGTTGTCACCATCGTCGACAACATCGGCCTCCCCTATTCGGGACTCAATCTTTCCTACTCCACATCCGCCCCCATCGGCCCCGCCGATGCCGACATTCAGGTGCAGCTCACACCGAAGCACCACCCGACAGAGGCCTACGTCGAAGACATCCGCAAAACCCTGGCCGCGCGCTTTCCTGGCGTCACCTTTTACGAGCTGCCCGTCGACATCGTCACGCAGATTCTCAACTTTGGGCTCTCTGCGCCTATCGATATTCAGATCGTCGGGCCCAACCTCTACGGCAACCGCGCCCTCGCCGAGCACGTCCTCGATGATGTACGCCAGGTTCCCGGCGCCATCGACGCGCGTATCCAGCAGCCCTTCGACCTGCCCAACTTCACCGTCAACGTTGACCGCACCCGCGCCAGCGCCATCGGCGTCACCCAGCAGAATGTTGCTCAGAGCCTGCTCGTCGCGCTCAGCGGCAGCTTTCAGACGTCGCCCAGCTTCTACCTCGACCCGCGCAACGGCGTGAGTTACAGCGTCGTGGTGCAGACACCGCAGTACAAGCTCGACTCGCTTTCGGCGCTGCAAAGCCTTCCCATCACTGGAGGATCCGAGGCCCAGCCGGCGCAAGGAACTGCCTCGACGGGGGCGCCCGGCGCCGTGCCCAGCCTGCTCGCTTCCTCCACCGGAGCGCCCGGTTCCACCGAACCGGTTCAAATCCTCGGCAACCTCGCCACCTTTGTCCCCGGCACCGAACTCGGCACCGTAAGCCACTACGACGTGCAACCTGTGATCGACGTCCTCGCCAACGTCGACGGCACTGACCTCGGCACCGTGACCCGCGCTATGAACCGCATCCTCAAGGAGCATAAGCAGGATCTGCCGCGCGGCTCGCACTTCAACCTCCGCGGGCAGAGCGAGACCATGAACAAGTCCTACATCGGCCTTCTCGTCGGCCTCGCCTTTTCCATCCTGCTCGTCTATCTGCTCATCGTCGTCAACTTCCAGTCTTGGCTCGATCCCTTTCTCATCATCTCTGCGTTGCCTGCTGCGCTTGCCGGCATTGTATGGATGCTCTTCGTCACGCGCACGCATCTCAGCGTGCCGGCGCTTACCGGGGCGATCATGTGCATGGGCGTGGCCACATCGAATTCCATTCTCGTCGTCAGCTTCGCTCGCGAGCAGCTTGAAATTCTCGTCGGCGACGCGCGGCGCGCAGCGCTTAATGCCGGCTTCGTCCGCTTCCGCCCCGTATTGATGACTGCGCTTGCCATGACCATCGGCATGTCGCCCATGGCTCTCGGCCTTGGTGAAGGCGGAGAGCAGAATGCGCCGCTCGGCCGCGCCGTGATCGGCGGCCTCATTCTGGCCACTGTCGCGACGCTCCTTTTCGTCCCCGTCTTCTTTGCCGTCGTCCATGGCTGGCTGCACCGCCGCAGGGCCGCTGCGGTCCCGGCGCGCACCAGCGTGATGGATGAATTTGATCAACCGCCGGAGTAACCCTATGCCTAACGATCCGAATACGACCGCACCCAGCCACAACGAACACGAGAGCGCGCCTCGGCAGGCTGCCCTTCCTGCGCGCATCGCCATCATCGGCCTCGCAATCGCGGCTCTGGTCACCGGTGCGCTTGCCGCCGTCGGCATTCTCAGCCGCATGCACAACAGCAAGGTGCTCGCCGAAACCACACGGCAGCTTGCCGCGCCCACGGTGATTGCGCTGCCGCCCAGTCCCGGCGCGCCCGTCACCGAATTCACCCTCCCCGGCAACGTCACCGCGTACACTGACTCGCCGATCTACGCGCGCACCTCGGGCTACCTGACCCACTGGTACTACGACATCGGCGCACGCGTGAAGAAGGGCGCTCTGCTCGCCGAAATCTCCACGCCTGAGCTCGATCAGCAGCTCAGCCAGGCCCAGGCCGACCTCGCCACCGCGCAGGCAACCGCGAACAACGCCAAAACGCAGGCCGACCGCTACTCCGACCTCGTCAAGACCCAGGCCGTCTCGCAGCAGGACACCGATACCTTCGTCAACCAGGCTGCCTCGACTGCCGCCGCGGTGCGCGGCGCCCAGGCCAACGTGCAGCGGCTTCGCGAGCTGCAATCCTTCGAGAAGGTCTACGCACCCTTCGATGGCGTCGTCACCGCGCGCAACATCGACATCGGCCAGCTCGTCCAGGAGGGCGCGTCGAGCGAGCTCTTCCACATGCAGGCCCTGCACACCCTGCGCGTCTATACCAACATTCCGCAGCTCTACACGCCTGCGGCCAAGGTCGGCACAAAGATCGGCATCACCTTTCCCGAGTTTCCCGGAAAGATCTTCGAGGGCACTCTCGTGCGCACCGCTCAGGCCATCGATCCCAGCAGCCGCACCCTGCTCGTCGAGCTCGATATCGACAATCGCACCAACCAGATTCTTCCCGGCTCGCTCGCCCAGGTGCATTTCAAAACGCCCGTCGTCAACCAGACTTACGTCGTTCCCGTCGCGGCGCTCATCTTCCGCCGCGAAGGTCTGCAGATTGCCACGCTCGTCGACGGCAACAAGGCGCACCTCATTCCCATCACCATCGGCCAGGACGATGGCGCCACCGCGCAGATTCTCACCGGCATCAACGCAAACGACAAGGTCATCCAGGATCCTCCCGATTCGCTGATTGACGGCGAAGTAGTCAAGCCTGAAAACGTCGCGCCCGCTGCAGCCGGCGAAGGAGGCAGGTAAGTGACGCCAGGCAGCATGCGCGCAAGGCAGACGCCACGGACCGTTTTGTCGCGAAGCGGACGGGCACTCCGTGTGCCTGCGGCCTTCGCCGCGCTTCTCATCGTCGCAGGCTGCAAGCCTGTCGGGCCCAATTACACGCCGCCCGCCGTCACCGCCCCGCCCGCGTACAAGGAAAGCGGCGCAGCAGCTGTGATCGTCCCACCGCCCAATCCGAATGGCGGAACCTGGCAGCCCGCCACGCCATCAGACGGCATGCTCCGCGGCAAATGGTGGGAGATCTACAACGATCCCGAGCTCAACCGCCTCGAAGAGCTCATAGCCACGCAGAACCAGAACCTTCGCGCCGCAACTGAAACCTATCTCGCCGCGCGCGATCAGGTCCGCGTGGCCCGCGCAGACTTCTACCCCACGCTCTCCGCAGGTATTGGCGCACAGCACGTAAAGGTGTCTGCGAACCGGCCGCTGGCCACCAACACATCAAACACCAGTTACAACGACCTGACACTCTCGGGCGCGGCAAATTGGGAGCTCGACTTCTGGGGCCGGATCCGTCGCACCGTTGAAGCTGCCCGCGAAAACGCCCAGGCCAGCGCCGCCGACGTCGCCGGCATCGACCTTATCCTTCATGCCGAATTGGCTCAGGATTACTTCGAGTTGCGCGGCCTCGACTCCCAGAGCCAGCTGCTGCAATCCACTGTCGCGGCAGACGAGCACCAGCTCGAACTGAACCAGCGGCTGCTCAAAGGCGGCGTCGTCACATCTGTCGTCGTCGCCCAGGCCCTCACCGAGCTCGAAACCGTCCGCGCGCAGTTGATTGACGTCGAGCAGGCCCGCGCTCAGTTCGAGCACGCCATCGCAACCCTCACGAATCAGGAAGCCGGTCAGCTCTCGCTGCCATCTTCACCCATCAACATCCCATTGCCCGGCATTCCCATTGGCGTCCCGTCGCAACTCATCGAGCGCCGCCCGGACATTTCTGAGGCTGAGCGCCGGGTAGCAGCCGCGAACGCGCAGATCGGCATTGCGATCAGCGCCTACTACCCCACCATCACCCTCGGCGGCACCGGCGGCTTCGAGTCCTCCCATGCCGGCCTATGGATCCAGGGCCCCAGTTCGCTCTGGAGCCTCGGCGCGCAGGCAGCCCAGATACTCTTCGACGCCGGCCGGCGACGCGCCGTCACCGCTCAGGCCCGCCACAACTACGAGGCCCAGTCCTCAACCTACAAAGCCACCGTGCTCGCCGCATTCAATGAAGTAGAGGACCGTCTCTCGGATCTGCGCATCCTCGACCAGGAGTCCACTGTCGAAGACCGCGCGGTCAGCGCCGCGCAGCGATCGCTCGATCTGTCGAACCAGCGCTTCAAAGGCGGCGCCACCAGTTACCTTGAGGTCGTCACCGCCCAGCAAGCGCTGCTGACCAACCAGCGCAGCCAGGCTGACCTCCAGTCGCGCCGCTTCGCCGCCAGCGTGCAGCTCATCCGCGCTCTCGGCGGCGGCTGGGACGTAACGCAGCTGCCTAAATAGATAACGGCAGGTCACTGCATCGGCCAAAGCTCTGATCAGTTGCCAGAGCCACAAAAAAGCGACCGCTGACAACTGACCCTTGGCAACTCGTTCTCCTACCCCTTCGCCACGCCAAACCGCTTGTTCACTTCGTTCCAGTTCACCACGTTCCACCACGCCGCCAGGTAATCAGGCCGCTTGTTCTGGTACTTCAGGTAGTAGGCGTGCTCCCACACATCGTTGCCGAGGATCGGATACAGTCCCTGGCTCAGTGGTGAATCCTGGTTCGGCGTCGTAATCACCTTCAGCTTGCCGCCCTGAAACACCAGCCAGCCCCAGCCGGAGCCGAACTGCTTCGCGGTCGTCTCGTTGAATGTCTTCTTGAAGGCCTCGAAGTCGCCGAAATCCGCCTTGATCTGGTCGGCAATCGCGCCCGTCGGTGCCCCGCCAATACCTGCCGTTCCCGGCTTGCCCATCAGGTTCCAGAAGGCCGTATGGTTCGAGTGACCGCCACCATTGTTGCGCACCGCCCCGCGAATCTCTTCGGGCACCGCGTTCAGGTCGCGGATCAGGTCATCCACTGACTTGGCCGCCAGCTGCGGATGCTTCTCAAGAGCGGCATTCACGTTGTTGATGTACGCCTGGTGATGCTTGTCATGGTGCAGCTTCATGGTCTCGGCATCGATAAACGGCTCAAGCGCCGCGTAATCATACGGCAGCGCCGGAAGTTCGTAAGCCATCGGGAAATCTCCTTCGTTTGAAATTGTAGGGGGTGCGTTTCGGGCAGCTCAGAGTCGGCTGCGGCGCACCGTTTCAGTCTGCAAGCTGTTGCGGATAGCTGTTGCCAGCACTCGACCCGCGCGGCAAAACATCTGCGTTAACATCAACCGCACAACCCTGTGCTTGGATGAAGAACGTGACACCCGTGGTTGGCCCTGTGCGGGATCCTACGATTGAATGGATGCGTCCGGTCGTGCCGAGGGTGCGAAACTAATCATGGA
Source organism: uncultured Acidobacteriota bacterium (assembly GCA_963718885.1). GTDB lineage: Bacteria > Acidobacteriota > Terriglobia > Terriglobales > Acidobacteriaceae > Telmatobacter. The sequence goes on along the minus strand of CAVRAK010000031.1, from coordinate 9,952 downwards.
GAGTACGTCGCAACCTCCTCACATCGCTGCACATCGATAATAAGACGAGCGGCCTGCTCAGTTCACTTTTCGCTCGGGATGGGTGCCCACTGTGAACGACGACAATCTTTATCGCTGGCTCGATCAGCAGGGCGAAGCCTTCGGCGCACCCGGTCTCGAGCCCCGCTGGACCTCAAGCGTCAAGGACGCCATCGGCACAGCCTACTCGGCGTCAAGCCGCATCTGGTTCACCTGCTCCCACGGCATCCTCAACGAGCTCTACTACCCTACCATCGACACGCCGCAGATACGCGACATGGAATTCCTCGTCACTGATGGAGAAACCTTTGCCCACGAGGAAAAACGCGACCTGATCACGTCCTTCGAGTACATCCATCCTGAAGCCCTCGGCGTCCGCTACATCAACCGCGATCCCGACGGCCGCTACGTCCTCACCAAGGAGATCATCTGCGACCCGCACCAGTCCGTCATCCTGCAGCATGTGCGCCTTGACGGCCACCATGACCTGGTGTCGCGCCTCAAGGTGTACGCCCTGCTCGCCCCGCATCTCGATCGGGGCGGGGCCGGCAACACTGCGCGCGTCGTTGACGTCGCCGGCCATCGCATGCTGCTTGCCTGGAAGAACGAGTGGTCGCTCGCCATGTCCCCAAGTTGCGGCTTCTCTCGCGCAAGCTGCGGCTTCGTCGGCCAGAGTGACGGCTGGAGCGACGTAATGGACAACTACCGCATGGACTGGGAGTTCGGCTCGGCCACCAATGGCAACATCGCCATCTTCGGCGAGGTCGATCTCGGCGCCCCAGACGAAGATGGCTCCCGCGAATTCGTGCTCGCCATCGGCATCGGCCAGGGCCACCACACCGCTCTGCAGAAGACTCTCGTCTCCCTCGCCAGCCCCTTTGCAGACCATCGCAACCGCTTCATCGAGCAGTGGCACCGCGTCGCCAATCCCGAGTGGCTCGCACCCAAAGCGGGTGACGGCGGCAAGCTGATGCGCACCAGCCACCACGTTCTGCTTGCGCATGAGGACAAGACCTTTTCCGGCGCTTTCGTCGCCTCCGCATCCATCCCATGGGGCCAGGCAAAGGGCGATGACGACCTCGGCGGCTACCATCTCGTGTGGACGCGCGACATGGTGCAGACTGCAACCGCCCTGCTCGCCTGCGGACGGACAGAAACAGCTCGCCGCGCCCTCGTCTACCTCGCCTGCACGCAGAAGCCCGATGGAGGCTTTGCGCAAAATTTCTGGGTCGACGGCCGACCCTACTGGAACGGCATCCAGCTCGACGAGGTCGCCTTCCCGATTATCCTGGCCTGGCGCCTCTGGAAGGCCGGCGGCCTCGCGGGCATCAATATCTTCCCCTTCATCGAGCGCGCCGCCGGCTTCCTGCTCGCCCACGCGCCCGTCACAAACCAGGAGCGCTGGGAGGAAAATGCCGGCTACTCGCCGTCAACTCTCGCCCCCGTCATCGCCTCGCTCATCTGTGCGGCGGAGTACGCGCGCGCTCACGACGCAAACGAGATTGCCTGCGCCTACGAAGACTTTGCCGACTGGATCGAAGGCCACCTCGAGCATTGGACCGTCACCAACCGCGGCGTTCTGGTTCCTGAGGTTCCCCGACACTACATGCGCATCCGGCCGCCCGAGCAGGGCGAAGCCTGCTCCGCCGAAGGCGCCGGCACTGAAACCATCCGCATCGCCAACCGCCCGCCCGGAACCCGCGATGAATTTGAAGCCCGCGAAATCATCGATGCCGGCTTTCTCGAGCTCGTCCGCTACGGCGTCCGCCGTGCCGATGATCCCCTTATCATCGACTCACTCAAAGTTGTCGACGCCGTACTCAAACGCGACCTGCCCCAGGGTCCTGGCTGGCTCCGCTACAACTGGGATGGTTACGGTCAGCGTCCGGACGGCGGACCCTTCCTCGGCTGGGGCCAGGGCCGCGTATGGCCGCTGCTCATCGGCGAGCGTGCTCACTATGAGCTCGCCGCCGGCCACGACATCTCCGCGCTCATCGCTACCTATGAGCGCTTTGCCACCGCCGGCCAGTTGGTGCCCGAGCAGGTCTGGGACGAACCAAACCGTCCCGCCCAGGGCCTGCAACTGGGCCATTCCGACGGCTCTGCCGTCCCTCTCGTCTGGGCACACGCCGAATATCTCAAGCTCCTCCACTCCGCCGCCGACGGCAAGGTCTTCGACTGCATCGATCGCGTCTATGCCCGCTATTGCAACCCGGAAGGCCGTCGCGCCCTCTGCCGCGATATCGAAATCTTCACCCTGCGGCGCCCCATCCATAAAATCGCCGCCGGCAAGAGACTGCGCATCCTCGACGGAGCGAAGTTCGACGTCCTCTGGTCCACGGACGGCTGGAAGACCTCCACAATCGCCACGGCTCACAATATCGGCTCCGCCGGCTACTTTGCCGACATTCCTGCCCCGCCGGCAAAGACCACCGAATCGATCTCCTGGACTCTCCACTGGACGGACCAGGGCCGCTGGCTTGGTTACAATGAGGTCGTAACGATTGAGGCGAGCTGACAGGGACTAACCTCGTCCCGCGACGCATCCGGCCAGCAACGCGCCTCCGATGCCCCATCCCGGTCCAGTTCCAGAGCAACCCGCCTACCGAAAGGATTCGTGAAGCATGGCTGCCACACTTTCAGCACTCTCGATTGACGCGCTCTCCATTGACACTCTTCGCCTGCTTGCCGTCGACGCCGTCGAAAAGGCCAACAGCGGGCATCCCGGCGCGCCTCTCGGCTGCGCCCCCATGGCGTACCTGCTCTTCAACAAGCTCATGAAGCACAACCCGGCCGACTCCAAGTGGGCCGATCGCGATCGCTTCGTGCTCTCGAACGGCCATGCCTCGGCCATGCTCTACTCCTCGCTCTTTCTTGCCGGCTACAAGGTCACGCTCGATGACCTCAAAGCCTTCCGCCAATGGCACTCGAAGACTCCCGGCCATCCCGAGCGCGGCGACACAGACGGCGTCGAAGTCACCACCGGCCCGCTCGGCCAGGGTTTCGCCATGGCCGTCGGCCTCGCCATGGCTGAAAAGCATCTCGCCGCCATTTACAACCGCCCCGGCTTCGAGGTCGTCAACCACTATACCTACACGCTCTGCGGCGATGGCGATCTGATGGAAGGCATCTCGCACGAAGCCGCGTCGCTCGCCGGAACCCTCAGCCTCGGCAAGCTGATCGTTCTTTACGACGACAACCTCATCTCGCTCGACGGGCCCACCGAGCTCAGCTTCACTGAGGATGTGCTGAAGCGTTTCGAGGCCTACCACTGGCACGTGCAGCGCGTGCAGGATGGTAACGATCTCAACGCAATCGAAGCAGCCATCGAAAACGCGAAGGCCGAGACCGCACGGCCCTCGTTCATCGCCGTTCGTACGGTGATCGGCTATGGCAGCCCCAGGGCCGGCACCAGCAAAGTGCACGGCGAGGCGCTTGGACCGGCGGACACCGCCGCTACCAAGCGATTCTTCGGCTTCCCTGAGGATCAGAGTTTCTACGTTCCCGACGAGGCTCTCGCCAACTGGCGCAAGGCCGTCGATCGCGGCCAGGCCGCCGAATCCGAGTGGAAGCAGGTCTTCGAGAAGTATCGCGCCGCCTTCCCCGAGCAGGCCGCGGAGTTCGAGCGCACGCAGAAAGGCGCCCTCCGTGCCGGATGGGAGAAATCCATTCCCAGCTTCCCGGCAGGCAAGCCTGTCGCGACTCGCAATGCCGGCGGCTCTGTGCTCAACGCCATCGCCGAAGTAGTGCCCGAGCTCTTTGGCGGCGCCGCCGACCTCACCTCGTCCACCAAGACCATCTTCAAGCCCGGCGGCAACTTCCACCTCGACCCCGCCGGCCGCAACGTCTACTTTGGCGTGCGCGAGTTCGGCATGTGCGCCGAAGTCAACGGCATGGCCGCCCACGGTGGCCTCGTACCCTTCGGCTCCACGTTCTTTAACTTCGTGGATTACGCCAAGCCCGCAGTCCGCCTTGCAGCGCTCATGCAGATCCATTCGCTCTTCATCTTCACCCACGACTCCATCGGCCTCGGCGAAGACGGTCCCACGCATCAGCCCGTCGAGCAGCTCATGATGCTGCGGGCCACGCCCTTCCTCACCGACTTTCGCCCCGCCGACGCCAACGAAACCGCGGCTGTCTGGCGGCTCGCCCTCGAACGCAAAAGCCCCAGCTTCATGGCGCTCACCCGCCAGGACCTGCCCGTCATCGACCCCGCGCAGCACGATGCCTACGCCAACGTCAGCAAGGGTGCCTACATCCTCGAGGACGCGCCGAATCCGAAGGTCATCCTCATCGGCACCGGCTCCGAAGTCTGGCCCTGCGTCGACGCCGCAAAGCTGCTCGCTGCCGAAGGCATCGCGGCGCGCGTCGTCAGCTTCCCCAGCTGGAAGATCTTTGAGGAGCAATCCGACGCCTACAAGGCCAGCGTGCTGCCCGCCGGCGTGCCCAGGGTCGCCGTTGAAGCCGGCGCGACGCTCGGCTGGTGGAAATATGTCGGCCTGGACGGCGCTGTCATCGGGCTCGATCGCTTTGGTGCCTCGGCACCAGGCAAGATCGTCTTCGCCAAGCTCGGCTTCACCCCTGAAAATGTTGCAGAGCACGCAAAGAAGCTCGTCAGGAAATAGACGGCGTGAGTCCCGCTCATGCGCCCTCTCACTTGCCAATCGGCCCGCGAAAGGAACTGCTGTGAAACTCGTCATCGCCTCTGACCACGCCGGCTTCGCGCTCAAGGAAGATGTGCGCGCGCATCTCACCAAGGCAGGTCACGAGATTGTCGACCTGGGCGCCTTTACCTGCGACCCGCAGGATGACTATCCCGACTTCGCCGAGCGTGTCGGCGACGCGATCCGCGCCGGCGAGGCCAAACGCGGCATCCTCATCTGCGGCTCCGGCGTCGGCGTCTGCGTCGCCTCCAACAAGATTCCCGGCATCCGCGCCGGCATGTGCCACGACACTTACTCCGCGCATCAGGGCGTTGAACACGACGACATGAACGTCATCGTCCTCGGTGCGCGCATCATCGGGCCCTCGCTTGCGTACGAACTCGTCGACACTTTTATCCGTGCCAACTTCATCGCGAGTGAGCCGCGCTTCACGCGCCGCTTCAAGAAGGTGCTGGCCATCGAGGCCAAATATTTGTGCGCTGACAAATAAACTGCACCGGGGCATGAGTTCTGCCCTTCACCGCAAACTAAGAACTGAGAACCGTGAACCGTGAGCTCGCCGATCTTCCCCTTCGATGTGATCCTCTTCGATGTTGGCGGTGTCCTGCTGACCAACGGCTGGGACCACCGCGAGCGCGCCGATGTCTGCGCCCGCTTCAAGCTCGATCTCGACGCCTTTGAAGCGCGTCAGCCCGAGCCCTACGACGCATGGGAGCGCGGCGCCATTACCGTGCGGCAGTATCTCGATGCGACCGTCTTCTATCAGCCGCGCAGTTTCACGCAGGAGCAGTTTTTCGCCGCCATCTGCGAGCAGTCCGTCCCACTTGCTGACGGCGCTCTCGGCATCCTCGGCGAACTGGCCGCATCCCATAAGTGCATGCTGGGATTTATGAATAACGAAGCCCGCGAAACCAACGACTATCGCTTCGCCCGCTTCGGGCTGCGTCAGTACGTCCAGGTGGCCTTCAGCTCCTGTTATCTTGGATTGCGCAAACCCGGTGCCGCCATCTACCGCCGTGCATTGGATATTCTTGGTGTGCCACCGGAACGCGTTCTCTTCATTGACGACCGGCAGGAAAATGTTGCCGGCGCCGATTCTGTCGGGATGAAAAGCATTCGCTTCACCGGCGCATCCGCGCTGCGGCCTCAGCTTCAATCACTAGGAGTTCTGTAGAACCGAAGGGAGTACGATATGCAACTTGGTCTAATCGGCCTCGGCAAAATGGGCGGCAACATGGCTGAGCGCCTGCGCCTCTGCGGTCATCAGGTGGTTGGCTTCGACTTCAACGCAGACGCCGTGAAGAAACTCACCGACTCCGGCAACCTCGGCGTATCCTCGCTCGAAGATCTCGCCAAAAACCTCACCGGCCGCAAGGCCATCTGGATCATGGTGCCCCAGGGCAAGCCCGTGGACGACACCATCGCCAAACTTGAGCCGCTGCTCAACAAGGGCGACATCCTCATCGATGGCGGCAACTCCAACTACAAGGATTCGCAGCGCCACTACAAGGAAGTCACCGCCAAGGGCTACCAGTTCGTCGACGTCGGCACCTCCGGCGGCGTCTGGGGACTCAAGGAGGGATACAGCATGATGATCGGCGGCGACAAGGAAGCCGTCGACTACCTGCGCCCCATCTTCGAGTGCCTCGCCCCCGGCAAAGACAAGGGCTGGGGACACGTCGGCCCCGCCGGATCCGGCCACTTCGTCAAGATGGTGCACAACGGCATTGAGTACGGCCTGATGCAGGCCTATGCCGAGGGCTTCACCATCATGGAGAAGAAGGAAGAGTTCCACCTCGACCTCGCGCAGATCTCGCAGATCTGGCGTTTCGGCAGCGTCGTTCGCAGCTGGCTGCTCGATCTCACCGCCGACGCTCTCGGCAAGAATCCCACTCTCGAGGGCCTCGAAGCCTACGTCGCCGACTCCGGCGAAGGCCGCTGGACTGTCTTTGAAGCCATCGACCTCAACGTATCCGCGCCGGTCATTACCGAATCGCTGATCCGCCGCATCCGCTCGCGCGAAGAAAACAACTTCACCGACCGCATGCTCGCCATCATGCGCAACGCCTTCGGCGGCCACGCCGTCAAAACCGACTAGCCATCGCTGACTACTTGATCACTGACTACGACTGCGCCTTCAGGAGGGATCATCATGGCGACCGTGCAAATGAAAGTCAACCCGGAGGATCTCTCCCAGGTTCCCAAAACATCCGAGCGCATTCCCGAGCCGGGCATCATGGTCATCTTCGGTGCCTCGGGCGACCTCACCAAGCGCAAGCTGCTGCCCGCGCTCTATCACCTTGAACAATCCGGCCTCTTGCCCGACAAATTCGCCATCGTCGGGCGTCGCGCGCCGCCCTCTCGGCAATGAGTTCGCCGCCGACATGCGCGCCGGCATCGTCGAATTCGGAGGGGTCGATAACTCCGATCCCAAACTCGACGAATTTCAGAAGAAGATCGGCTACTTCGCCCTGAACTTCGACGATGCCTCGCACTACGCCGGCCTCAACGCCGAGCTTGACCGCATCGCGCAGGAAAAAGGCATCGGACCCGACCGCCTCTTCTATCTCGCCACTGCGCCCGAGTTCTTCGCGCCCATCATCGAGAACCTCGGCGCGCAGAAAATGTCTCAGCCCGAAAAAGGCCGCGTGGGTGTCGTCATCGAAAAGCCCTTCGGCCACGATCTCGAATCCGCTGTCGAGCTCAACCACCAGGTCAATGCCGTCTTCAACGAGAACCAGGTCTTCCGCATCGACCACTACCTCGGCAAAGAGACAGTACAGAACATCCTGGTCTTCCGCTTCGCCAACGGCATCTTCGAGCCCATCTGGAACCGCAATTACATCGAGCAGGTTCAGATCACAGCCGCCGAAACCCTCGGCGTCGAAGGCCGCGGACCCTTCTACGAGAAGGCAGGAGCACTCCGCGACGTGGTGCAGAACCATGTCATGGAACTGCTCAGTTTTGTCGCGATGGAACCACCGCCGAGCTTCGATGCCGAAAGCGTGCGCCGCGAAAAAGTAAAAGCGTGGCGCGCCATTCCTCCCATTCCCATTCGGGACGCCGTCCGCGGCCAGTACGGCCCGGGCGTCATCGACGGCAAGAAGGTGATCGGCTACCGCGACGAAGATCGCGTCAACCCCGAATCCGGCACCGAGACCTTCGCCGCCCTGCGTCTCGAGATCGAAAACTGGCGCTGGGCCGGAGTACCTTTCTATCTGCGCGCGGGCAAGCGTCTCAAGCGCCGCGCCACCGAGATCAGCATCCAGTTCAAACAGCCGCCTCTGCTTATCTTCAACCGCATGCAGTCCAAGGGTCCGTGCAAGGAGATCGAGCCGAACCTGCTCACCATTCGCATCCAGCCGGACGAAGGCATCTCCCTGCGTTTCGGCGCCAAGGTGCCCACCACGCCCGACATGGCCGTCTGCCCCGTCGTCATGGACTTCGACTATTCCGCCGCCTTCGGCACCTCCAGCGCCAACGGCTACGAACGCCTGCTCCTCGACGCCATGCTCGGCGACCAGACACTCTTCGCCCACCGCGACGGGGTGGAAACCACCTGGGCGCTCTACACGCCGATTCTCGATGCCTGGGCCGCCAAGAACCCCGAGGTCTTTCCCAACTACTTCGCCGGCACCTGGGGCCCCGACTGCGCCGACCGCCTGCTCGAACGCGGCGGCCACACCTGGCGCAACCAGTTCCTCGGGGTGAAGAGCTGACTCGATCCGCGCGGAGTCGAACCTAGCTCGGCCCAGCTACTGATACGATTTGATCGAGTCCGTCGAAAAAAGGCCCTTTCATGCCTCGGTTGGTTGCCGCACTACTAGCTTCAGTATCTCTGCTCGCCCGCGATGCCGCGCAACACTACGCGTGGCTGATATACGTCGCCGTCGCTGCCGGATACACAGTCGTTGTTCTTCTGGGTTCTAGCTGGCCCGGGAACTTCAAAAAAGAATGGCAAGCCTCTTCCAAAGGTTCTTCTGATCCACTCTCTGTTCATGGGGACTTTGTTGGGCTTGGTGCTCGGTTGCTCACATGCAATGAGGGGTCCTTTAGCTGGCTAAGAAAGGTGGACTATGACTATCGGCGTTCGGGGCTGATGGGGTTGTCCTTTGTTGCGCTGTTCATGGGAGTACTTGAGCGCTTATGGCTCTATCGTGATTGTGTCACTTGATTCCTCAGATGTTTGCGAGGACCACGACGAATCGTCAGGCTCCAATAATGAGGACCCTCGATAGAGCCGTCTTTAGCGTCCGCTGGGTACCCCAAGAGACTCTTCCTACTCCCAAACCACCTTCACCAGCACGCCCTCCGGCAGCTCGCCCTCGATCAGGTGCACCACGCCGTTCTTCACCAGCCCTTCAAACACCTGCCGCTTCGCAGGCTGGCTCTGCACGCCGGTCCCTGCCCCTGACCCCTGGTCCCTGCCTTTCCCATTCCCCTGTCCATCGCCTCGTTCGCCAGCCGGTCCGCCTCCTGGTTGCCGCCGCGCAGTGTGTGCCGCATCTCAAACCGCTCGAGCCGCCCCGCCAGCCGCTTCGCTTCTTCCCATAGCGGCTTCAACGCCGGGCTCGCCACCCTGTACTGGCCCTTCATCTGCTTCACCATCAGCTCCGAGTCCGAAATGACCCGCAGCCTCGCTACGCCCTTGGCGCTCGCCCACTTCAGCACCGCCAGCAGGCCGGAATATTCGGCGTAGTTATTGGTCTGCTTGCCGAGGTAATCGCTCAGCCGCGCCGCCACCCTGCCCTCGGGATCCTCAATCACCGCCCCGAACCCAGACGGCCCAGGGTTCCCGCGCGATCCCCCGTCGCAGTGCGCCACAAACCAACCTTCGGCGGCCTTCGCCACCGGCTCCGTGCCTTCAAAGAGTGTTCCATCCATGCCGCATCCAGTTTACCGGGCGACTGCAGTGCGCCTCTCCCCTCTCATCGGCGCGAATCGCGATCTGACAGGTTTAGTCCGCAACTTCCGCAACGGCACGCGACCTGTCGGCTGCCCTAGGCCTCAGCCTTCGGCCCAGCAGGATGCCGGGCTGCTCAATATACGTCCAGCTACCCAGGGCAATTGCAGGCAGTAGCGCGGCGCCCCACCAATCCCCAGTGCAAGAGGAGAAAGAGCTCCTGCCAGACATACAAGCTGTAGGAAATCAGACCAAGAGACTTTAAAGGCTTCCACTCGAAGACGTTTGAGACGCCCCAGGCTGGGCTCAGGCTTGTACAGGCGATCATTGCGGCGATTCCCAGCGACTCGTTAAATGGAATTAACTC
>CAVRAK010000030.1:0-16243 GCA_963718885.1 uncultured Acidobacteriota bacterium | reverse complement strand
CGGTTGCCGGCAAAAAGAAAGCGACGGCGAAGACCTAATGGCGAAACCAGAGCAGAAGGCCGGAGCCGGCAAAACTGGCAAGACGAAGAAGTTCAAAAAGCGCGAGCGCAAGAATGTGCCCTACGGTGTTGCGCACATTCAGGCTTCGTTCAACAACACTATCGTGACGATTACCGACCAGGTAGGCAACACCCTCAGCTGGAAGAGCTCAGGTTCGCTCGGCTTCCGCGGCTCGCGCAAGGGCACGCCCTTTGCGGCGCAGCAGGCGGCCTCGAACGCGGCGGGCATGGCGCGCGATCACGGTCTTCGTGCCGTGGATGTGCGCGTGGCCGGTCCGGGATCGGGCCGCGAGTCGGCGATTCGCGCGCTGGCGGCGGCGGGCATCGAAGTCCGCTCCATCCGCGACGTCACGCCGGTGCCGCACAACGGCTGCCGTCCACCGAAGCGGCGCAGAGTCTAAGAGACAGTAGTCGGCTTTCAGTCCTTCAGGCGTCAGTTGTTCTCATCGGAATGAACTGATCGAAACTGAAGACTGATAACTGATGGCTGACAACTGAATTTGGGCCGGGACGAAGTCCGCCGCGTCGGACGTAAACCGGCCGTCATCCGAAGCAGGAGAAGAAATGGCACGTTATACCGGAGCAGTCTGCCGCCTTTGCCGTCGCGAAGGCACCAAGCTCTTCTTGAAGGGCACCAAATGCATGTCAGAGCGTTGCCCAATCGAGAAGCGCAACTTTCCTCCCGGCCAGCACGGCAAGGATCGCAAGGCCAAGATCGTAGGCTATGGCCTGCAGTTGCATGAGAAGCAGAAGGCCAAGCGCATCTACTTCACGCTGGAGGGCCAGTTCCGCGAGTACTACGAGAAGGCCAGCCGCTCGCAGGGCGTTACCGGCGAGTTACTGATCCAGCAGCTTGAGCGCCGCCTTGACAACGTGGTCTACCGCCTCGGCTTCGCCATCTCGCGCCGTCAGGCCCGCCAGATTGTGCGCCACGGCCACATTCAGGTCAATGGCCGCAAGGTCAACATTCCTTCGTTCCAGGTGAATGCGGGCGACGAGATTGCGCTGCGCGAAGCCGCGAAGAAGCTGGTCGTCGTCGAGCACGCGACGCAGTATGCCGCGTCGAACCCGGTGCCGGCATGGCTTGAAGTGAATTACGAAAACCTTTCGGGGCGTGTTCTCACGCTGCCGAAGCGCAAAGACGTTGCGCTGCCCATCAACGAGCAGCTCATCGTCGAACTGTACTCGAAGTAAAGAATGGCAGGGAGGGAGCGGGGCTCGCATGAGCCTCGCCGTCTTCCTGAAACTTAATCTGAAGGAGAACGTGCGCGGCCGCCGCAAAATGCATCGCGACGTATTCGCCGCGCGGAGACGAGCTACTTATGCTTTGGAGAGGATTTCAAAAACCGAAGCGCCTGGCACTCGATGCCGAGACGCTTACTGACAATTACGGCAAGTTCAGCGCCCAGCCATTTGAGCGGGGATTCGGCACCACCATCGGCAATGCGCTGCGCCGCACGCTTCTGAGCTCAATTGAAGGCGCCGCTGTTACCGCCATTCGCATCGAAGAAGTGCTCCACGAGTTCCAATCGATCGCCGGAGTCGTCGAAGACGCCACCGACATCATCCTGAACCTCAAGCAGGTTCCTTTCAAGCTTTCCGGGGACGGTCCCAAAGCGCTTTACCTGCGCGCGGATCAGCCCGGCGTGGTCACCAGCGGCATGATTGAAGCCGATGGCGACGTCGAGATCCTGGACAAGAACGTCTACATCGCCACGGTTTCAGAGGGCGGGCGTCTTGACATGGAGATGCGCCTCAAGCGCGGCCGCGGCTACGTTTCGGCCGACAAGAACTTTGACGCCGATCTAGGCCTGGGCTTCATCCCAGTCGACTCGGTGCATTCACCTGTGCGCCGCGTGAACTACTTGGTTGAAGCGGCCCGCCTCGGCCAGATCACCGATTACGACAAGCTCACGCTCGAGGTGTGGACCAACGGCGCGGTACTGCCGGCCGACTCAATCGGCCTGGCTGCGAAGCTGCTTAAGGATCACATGAACATCTTCATCAACTTCGAGGAAGAGATTGAAGCCGAGTCGCGCAGCGAAGAAGGCCGCATCCTGCTGCGCAACGACAATCTCAATCGTTCCGTCGAGGAGCTCGAGCTTTCGGTCCGCAGCTACAACTGCCTGAAGAACGCCAACATTCAGACCATTGGCGAGCTAGTGCAGAAGACCGAGGCCGAGATGCTCAAGACCAAGAACTTCGGCCGCAAGAGCCTCAACGAGATCAAGGAAATTCTCGCGCAGATGGGCCTCTCGCTCGGCATGAAGATCGACGAGAGCGGCAACGCGGTTCCGGGACCCACGAGCATTCCGCCCGCCGCGACGCTGGCCTCGAGCTACAGCCACTTCGACGAAGAGGATGAGCCGCTGGATTCGGTCGACCTTCAGCTGCCCACCGAAACGGAGAACTTCTAAAAGCAGCTACTAGCCGCCAGCTTCTAGCTTCCAGCCTCGATGCTGCACCGTTGAGTTGACAGTCCAGTGCGAGCGTAAGAACTAGAAGCTAGCGGCTGAAAGCTAGCAGCTAAATTGGGAAAGAGAGTTTCAACACAATGCGCCATCGTAATGCAGGATTCAAACTCGGACGCAACACCAGCCATCGTCGCGCGCTGCTGCGCAACCTGGTCACGTCGGTCCTCGTCGAAGACCGCGTGGAGACCACCGTGGCCAAGGCCAAGGCCGTGCGTCCGCACGTCGAAAAGATGATCACCCTGGGCAAGAAGGGCGATCTGCACTCGCGCCGTCAGGCGCTCAGCTTCCTTCAGACAGACAAAGCCGTGACGCGCCTCTTCGAGACCGTGGCGCCCCGTTACGGTGATCGCCAGGGCGGCTATCTGCGCATTGTGCGCACCGGCTTCCAGAAGGGCGATGGAGCAGAGACGGCGTTCATCGAACTGCTGGGCGCTGAAAAGCAGCTTGACGAGAAGCGCCAGAAACGCGCCGAGGTCAAGGCCAAGAAGCGCAAGGAGCTTGAGGCCGCACTCGAAGAGCAGAAAAAGCAGGAAGGCAGCGAAGAGGGCGGCGAAGAGGCTGCTTAAGCGGCACCTTTCGCAACGACTCTTTCCTGCAATGCCAAAACAAGAACGGGCGTCTGCTAACGCAGGCGCCCGTTCTCTTTGCGCCGCAGGCCGCACTCCTTCCCCCTTCTTGGCTGGGCAGGAAACTGCGCTCGGAGTGGTGGCGGAGCGGTCAGGCTTCGCGCGTTTCCAGCGTCTTCGGCCGAAAGAGGCGCAGAATCAGGTAGACCAGCAAGAGCTGTGTCAGGGCTCCCGTGCAGTCGATCAGCACGTCAGAAGCCATGCCTGTTCGGTTAGGTAGAAAGGTCTGATGGACCTCATCGGAGGAAGCGATGAGCGCTGTGCCCAGCAGAGCCAGAAGCGCATTCCTGTAGAAGCTGAATCGCGGCAGCGTGAGCCACCAGGCGCGGAGCTGCGTGAGCCCCACCAGCCCGTAGCCGATAAAGTGGCCCGTCTTGCGAATGTAGTGATGAATTTCTGTCCAGGCGGCATTTGTCACTGGGCCAAACAGGAACTGATACACAGCGCGGAAGGGCCCCGACGTTTCATCCGCGCCAAAATACTTCGTCGATTCTGTGGTAATCACCGCCAGGGCGAGCAGCACCGGAAACCACGCGCGCACCCAGAAGATCACGGTGCGGCGAGAGTTCGCTGTGCTGCGGCCGACCTCGGACAGCTCTTCCTCGACGGGGGATGGATTGAGGTTATTCAACGTGGTAATTGGGTGCCTCGCGGGTGATGATCACATCGTGCACGTGGCTTTCGCGCAGGCCTGCTCCGGAGATGCGCACGAATTGCGCCTTCTCCTGCAGTTCAGCAATTGTTCCGCAGCCAAGATAGCCCATGCCGGAGCGAAGACCGCCTACGAGCTGGTAGATCATCGACTCGAGCGGCCCGCGATAGGGAACTCGGCCTTCGATACCCTCAGGCACATACTTCGCGAGGCGGTTCTGCCCATTGCGTTCACGCTGTACAACGCCCTCCGAAGCGGTGCCTTCCGACGAGGGGTCGGCGTCTGCCTGGAAGTAGCGCTCGCTCGAGCCCAGGCTCATGGCAGTCAGCGATCCCATACCACGGTAGGTCTTGAAGCTGCGGCCTTGATAAAGAACGATCTCGCCCGGGCTCTCATCCACGCCCGCGAACAATGAACCGATCATTACGGAGCTGGCGCCTGCCCCAATTGCTTTTGTGACTTCGCCCGAGTACTTGATGCCGCCATCCGCGATTACTGGTATGCCTCGATCGGCGGCCGCGCGAGCAGCTTCGGCGATAGCCGTAATCTGGGGCATACCGGCACCCGTGACTACGCGGGTGGTACAGATAGAACCGGGCCCGAAGCCGACTTTCACGGCGTCGGCGCCCGCATCAATCAAAGCAAGCGCGCCGTCGTAGGTAGCCACATTGCCAGCCAGCACGCCAACATCGGGAAAGCGCTTCTTTACCTCGCGAACGGCATCCAGCACGCGAGACGAATGTCCGTGAGCGGAGTCAATGGCGAGCACGTCGACTCGGTTCCTTACCATCTCTGCGGCGCGCTCTAGAAAGTCACCGGTAGCCCCGATGGCGCCGCCGACGCGAAGTCGGCCTTTCTCATCCTTGCTGGCGTTGGGGTATTTCAGTTTCTTCTGGATATCTTTCACGGTGATAAGACCCTTGAGATTGTACTGATCGTCGACAACAAGCAGCTTCTCAACCCGGTGCTTGTGCAGAATCAGCTCGGCTTCCTCAAGGGTGGTGCCGACCGCGACCGTGATCAGGTCTCCCTTGGTCATCACATCGCCGACAGGAACATCAGTGCGCGTCTCGAAACGAAGGTCGCGATTGGTGAGGATGCCGACCAGCCGTTTACCCTGCGTGACCGGGACGCCCGAAATCTTGTAGCGGCGCATCACTTCGAGCGCATCGGCGATCAGCTGATCGGGTCCGATAGTGACAGGATCGACGATCATGCCGCTCTCGGAGCGCTTGACCTTGTCGATTTCGCCGGCCTGATCAACGATGGAAAGATTGCGATGCACGATGCCTATGCCGCCGAGCTGCGCCATGGCAATCGCCATGCGCGACTCGGTCACCGTGTCCATGGCCGAGGAGATCAAGGGGGTGTTCAGCGTGATATCGCGCGTCAGCTGCGTCTGTGTGCTCACCTCAGTGGGGACCACTTCGCTGTAGGCAGGCACAAGCAGAACGTCATCGAATGTAAGGGCTTCAACCAGAGTTTTTGCAAGCATATGCGTTGATGCGCCTGGCGGTCCGGAGATTCAACTCCCCGATACGGCAGGCGCTTCAGTCTATTGTAGCGGAGGGGGCTACGGTTTCACCGGCCCGTAACTACACACCCACCGGAAAGGGCTTGGGGCTGGACTCCTCGCCATTTGCGCCGCCCGAGCGCCAGCGATCAAATCGGCCCTGCAGCAGGCTCATCAGCCCGGTATACCAGTAGCCCACCACAAACAGCACCAAAAACGGCGCCGTGAAGTAGTTATGGTTCGAAAACGTGTAGAGAATGGCGGCGAAGAAGTAGGCGCCGAAAAGCAGCTCGATCCAAGGAGCGAGTACAAGGCGCTTGCGATACTTGGCGGCCTGCGACTTTTCGCCCTTCTTGGCCACGCGATACTTCGGCGTGCGCACAAAGGCGCTCTTGATGCCGAGCAGCGCTTCCATCACCGCCTTGGTGTTGGTGACCGTGAGGCCGATGCCCAGGGCCATCAGGAAAGGCAGATAGAGAATCGTCTTCATCCAGCCTTTGGGGAAGAGCACGCGCTGGCTCGCGGTGTAAAAAACGGCGATTGAAAACGACGACGCCATGAAGAGCGGCACGTCGATCAGCAGCATCTGGAACCAGCCCTGGTAGAAGCGCACAATCATTGCCGGAATCAGCAGCGCGGACATGATGACCATGAGCGGATAGCTGAGGTTGGCGGTGAGATGGTAGACGGCCTCGACCTTGATGCGGCGCTCGACATTCGAGCGGAAGATCACGGGCAGCAACTTGATGCTTGTCTGGATCAGGCCCTTGGCCCAGCGCGCCTGCTGGGTCTTGAAGGCCGTCATCTCGATGGGCAGCTCCGAGGGGCATTCCACTTCAGGCAGGTACTTGAACCTCCAGCCTGCCATCTGCGAGCGGTAGCTCAGGTCAGTGTCTTCGGTGAGCGTGTCGTGCTGCCAGCCGCCGCCGTCGGTGATGGCCTGGCGGCGCCACATGCCGGCCGTGCCGTTGAAGTTGAAGAAGTCGCCGCTGCGCACGCGGGCGCCATGCTCAAGCACAAAATGCCCGTCGAGCAGGATAGCCTCGATGCGCGTCAGCATGCTGTAGTCGCGGTTCAGGTGCGTCCATCGCGTCTGCACCATGCCGATTTCCGGTTCGGCGAAGTGGTGAATTACCTTCATCAGCCAGTCGGGCGGCGGCACAAAGTCGGCGTCGAAGATGGCCACGAACTCGCCCTTGGCTACCTTCAGCCCTGCGTCGAGCGCGCCGGCCTTGAAGCCGTGGCGGTTGGTGCGGTGGATGTAGACGATGGGGTGGCCGAGCGCGGCATAGCGCTCCACGATCGACGCAGCAACTTCTACGGTTTCGTCTGTCGAGTCGTCGAGGACCTGGATCTCGAGCTTTTCCCGCGGATACTCCATCGCGCAGACAGCCTCGATAAGGCGGTCGATCACGAACTGCTCGTTGAAGATGGGCAGTTGCACGGTGACGTTCGGTAGTTCGTCGAAGTGGCTGGTTGGATGAGGGTTATAGTTTTTGCGGTTCTTGTAGTAGACGTAGCAGAGCGTGTAGCGGTGGATGCCGTAGAGCGACAGCACGATCATCACGGCGAAGTAGGGGAGCAGCAGCGCCAGATCAAACCAGTTCCAGTGGTAGAGGCCCCGGAAGGTCTGGTCGGCGTACTGCATCTTGAGGTAGTGCTTGAGGCTGTTCTGCTGGAAGAGGGCGAGGCAGGCAATTACCTGCCGCGACAGCGCGGAGAGCGGGCCGGCGGTGAGATTCAGGCTGGCAGCAAGCGCGGCGAGCAGGGTAAAACCTCCACAAAACTGGATATTGCTATTGTACGGGAAAGCGGGATTCGGCGGAATTGGAACAAGATACCTGATTTGCCGCGCCGCTGTGCCCTGTCGTAAGGTGTTCCCAGCCGAGGAGGGTTCGCACTTCGCATGTCTACCGTTGCCGGTTTGCCGATCGTTGCTGCCGCAGGCGGCAGCTTTCTTATTGAGAGCCGCCCGCCCGCCGAGGTCTTCACCCCTGAAGATCTCAACGAGGAGCAGCGCCAGTTCGCCGCGACGGCCGCGCAATTCGGGAGCGATGAGGTTCTGCCCGCGGCAGCCGATATCGAAGCAAAGAAACCGGGTGCGATGGCAGCAATGATCCGCAAGGCCGGCGAACTCGGCCTCACCGGAATCGGCGTTCCCGAGGAGTACGGCGGCATGGGGCTGGATAACGTCAGTTCCACCGTCATCACGGATCACCTTGCAGTGCTGGGGAGTTTTTCTACCGCCTTTGGCGCGCAGGTGGGCATCGGGACATTGCCCATCGTTTGGTACGGAACCGAAGCGCAGAAGAAGAAGTATCTGCCGAAGCTGGCGACGGCCGAGTGGATCAGCGCCTACGCGCTTTCGGAATCAACCTCGGGCTCCGATGCCATGAACATCCGCACACGAGCAGTGCTCTCGGCCGACGGGAAGACCTACGAGCTGAGCGGCGAGAAGATGTGGATCACCAACGCCGGCATCGCAGACCTGATTACTGTCTTTGCCAAGATCGACGGCGAGAAGTTCTCTGCCTTTCTCGTGGAGCGGACGTTTCCCGGCCTGAAGATCGGCGCCGAAGAACACAAGCTCGGCATAAGGGGCTCGTCCACATGCCCGCTGGTGCTGGATGGCTGCAAAGTGCCGGCGGAAAACCTGCTTGGCGAACCGGGCAAGGGCCACCACATCGCCTTCAACGTGCTCAACGTGGGCCGGTTCAAGCTTGGTGTTGCCTGCGTCGGTGGGGCGCGCCACGCGCTGGCCCATATGATTCGCTATGCAAAAGAGCGCAAAGCCTTCGGCAAGCCGATCGCAGAATTTGGACTGATTCAGCGCAAGATCTCCTCGTGCGCCGCCCGTCTTTACGCAACCGAGAGCATGGTCTATCGCACCGCCGGCATGATCGATGCTGCGCTTGCCTCGCTCGAGCCTGGGCAACGGCACGATGCGCGCGCGATTCAGAAGCGCATCGAAGAGTACGCCGTCGAGTGCTCGATTCTGAAGGTCTATGGCTCTGAGATGCTCACCCTCGTCTCCGACGAACTGGTTGCGACGATGGGCGGCTACGGCTATGTGGAAGAGTATGCCGCCGAACGCTTCTACCGCGATGCGCGCATCAACCGCATCTTCGAAGGCACCAACGAAATCAACCGCATGATCATTACCGGCTGGCTGATGAAGCGCGCTATGAATGGCCAGCTTCCGCTGCTCGGCGCAATCAAGGCGGTGATGGATGAGGTGATGCAGCCGCCTTCGTTCGACGCGAGCGGCGAAACGGGCGAGCTTCTCGAGCGCGAATCAGCGGTGCTGGCCGCAGTAAAGAAGATCGCGCTCTTCGCCGCGGGCGTGGCGAGCCAGCGTTTCATGACGGCCCTGCAGGATCAGCAGGAAGTGATGGCGGATCTCGCGGATATCATCGGAGAGGTTTATGCACTGGAGTCGGCGCTGCTGCGCGCGCAAAAGCTGGGCGCATCAGGCAAAGCAGCCGAAGCGGCGCGCACGATGACAGTTTTGCTGGCCGACGAGGCCATCGCAATGGCCGAGCAGGCTGCGCGGCGCATCCTCGCTGCATGTGCAGAAGGAGACGCGCTGCGCACGCAACTGGCAATCCTCAGGCGCCTGGCTCGGTTTACGCCGGCTGACGTCGTCAGTGTGAGCCGCGCCGTGGCGCGTTATTGCATCCTGGCAGAAAAATATCCGTTATAAGCCTGCCTCAGCTATGCACTCTGACAATGAGGCGCACGTGCGATGGAATGTCGCGGTGATCGAGGCGTGCCGGGCTGAAGTGGAATTCCTCGACAGCCTGCATCACGGGTATATCCATCATTGGGTATGCCGATCGGATGACGCGAATAGCAGAGGGGTAGCCCTCGCTCGACAGGTTTACCGAGAGCACCACCTTCTTGTCGGCTCGCGGCAGTTGTCCGAGGACAATGTTCTCCGGCAGCACCACACCATCCTTGTGGATGAGCTGGGGCGGAGTAAAGCCGGTGCTGATTCCATCGGCTGGGGACAAGGCAACAACACTTGCTGACGCGCCGGTGCTTGCCATCGCTGGAATTGCAGGAGCGACGAACAACAGGCCGGCTATCAATGCGGTCTTCATGATCTTCCTCCTGCAATATTGGACGTGCGTGCGGACAGAACGCATGTCGTTTGCCAGGGCTGGCGGAGCTGTAATGGCAATGGAGTGTCGACAATGCCAAACTCGATCTCTGCGCGAGAAGCAACCCTCTGGCAAAACGCTGACTTCTCGCGAAGCGGCACACTGCGCCCGCGATCGCGCAATACGTTTACTGCAGCCGCGTTGCGGTCACGGCGACTTGCAGGCTGCCTTTGCTGTCGAGTGAGTCGGAACTGAAGACGACCGTCGGTCTGCCGAGGGGAATCACCACGGGTGCGCGCCAGCGGTTCTGGCGGATCACGGGCTGATGAATGCGAGCGTCCATGGCGTCGGCAACGCTGCTGATCTCGGCCGAGAGATCGATAGTCAGCATAGGGCCGGCTTCGACAACATGCGTGAGATCGAAACTGACTCCGACGTCGATGTATTGGAATTGCACATTGGTGACTGTACCGCTCTTTTCGTCAGAGTTGCCGCCGGTGGCGATTGGGACCCGCGACCCGGTACGCATTGAGCCGTTGAAATGACGGTCGGTGCTCACGCTGGTTGTATAGGTGCGACTGTTGACGGGCTTGCCTCCAGCATCAAGTTCCTGCACGACGAATACGAGGTGATAGAAGTGGGGCGCAGGCTCGGCGGTTGAGGCGGCTTCGGCAGGCTTGTCGGGGCCTTGCGCGCGGGCAGCCGCGGGCGGCATGAGCATCGACATGAGAAGAGTGCAAAGCAATGCGGATTTGCGCATGGTGAATTACTCCTTGCCCTCGGCGGGCGATGAAATGGGTGGAATGGAGATAGCGGAGATGCGGATCGGTTCCGCCGCCTGTTGCTGCTGCCGGAGAAGGCTTTCGCGTTGCTCCGGGGAGGACTGCGCTACGAGATGCACCAGCGCCCGTTCTTCAGTGGAGATCGGACGCGGCGTGGGGAAGATCTCTTTTTTGGGAGATGCCCTCCACGAGGCAAGCGTGGCGGCCGGCTTAACGCGCCGTGCCTGCGGGCCTGCGGGATGCGCGGTACGTGAATTTCCCAGGAGAGGCCCCGGCGCGGTTGGCGAAGCGATCGAGACTTTGGTCTGCGGCGCGACCTGCGGCTGAGACATGTGCCGCGGTGCGATGAGCAGCAGGAGCAACGCGGCGGCTGCGGCGGCGGTGGCGAATCCGGCGCCCCAGAACCACCTCATGCGATGCGACCGCGCGACGGAAACCTGCGCGAGAATCCGGGGTGCGAGATCCGGCCCGGGTTCGGCGTAGGCGGAGAGGGCCGCGTCAAGCTGGTAATCGAGTTCGTCGTATTCAGCCACGGCGTACCTCCGGCGTGTGCAGGCGGGCGAGCTTCTGGCGCAGTAGAAGGCGGGCACGCTGCAGCCGAGTTCGCACGGTGCCCTCGGGAATGCCGAGTGTGGCGGCGATGTCGCGCGAGGTGAACGTCTCGATTGCGCTTAGGACGAGCGGGACGCGCAACTCTTCGGGAAGGGCATCGATCATCGCATGAAGGCGGGCGTTGCCGTCGGCATCGAGCACGCTTTGTTCCGGACTTGGCGCGTGAGAAGGCAGCACGTCGGTCTCTCTCTCGGCAGTGGCGAAGCGCTGCGCGCGGGGAAGCAGGTCCACAGCTACCCGCCAGGCGGTGCGCGCGAGGAAGGCGCGCTCGTTTTCAGCCTGCTGCCACCCGCGATTGCGATAAAGCTTCAAGAACGTCTCCTGCACCGCATCCTCGGCGTCGTGGCTGTTGAGCAGCACCGCATAGGCCACCTTGTAAACCAGGCGCGATTGGCGCTGCACGAGTGCCGCGAACTCCGCGTCTGGATCAGTGGACAAGTGCGAGCGGTCTCCGGTGTTCCTACCCGCAATAGACGGCAGTCGCGCAGCGGCTGTTCAGATTTATTTGCGCTTCAAGAGATCGCCTCGTTGAAGGCCAGCATGTCGCCGGGCGGCGCGAGCGCATCAAAGTCGTTGGTTCGCCTTGTCCAAGGCCTGGTCGCCGTGTCTCCCCCCAATCCTCAACATCCAGCCCTGGTTCTCGCCGCTCTTCGGTGCAATCACAATGTTGTCTCGCCGGCCAGGTCGAGCACTCCGCGCGGCCGCGCCCCAATGCGGCGAAGGTATCATTTCTCTGTCGCCTCGTGTGCTTGCTTTGAAAGCCCTTTCAGCATAGGAGAATGAATGCCGCCGCCAGTAGCCAGAACCTCATCGCAGCGATCATCGCGAGTAATCTTCGCCCTGGCCGCCATTACGGCTCTGGCAGCATTTCTACGCTTCTATCTCATCTCCAGGGAAAGCTTGTGGTACGACGAAGGATTCAGCGTCTGGCTCGCACGCAGGAACTTCAGATCGATGTGTCACATCATCGCGCGTTATGAAGCGAACATGGCGCTCTACTACCTGATGCTCCATGAGTGGCTTCATTTCGGAGAGAGTGAAGCCGTGGTCCGAGCGCTTTCAGCGCTTGCCGGCATCCTGACCATTCCGGCGATCTTTGCGTTGTGCCGGCGGCTCTTCAACACGCGCGTTGCACTCATTTCAGCACTTCTTCTTGCCCTGAACACGTTTCATATCGCGTATTCGCAGGAGGCACGGGCATACAGCTTCGCCGTTCTCTTTGTAACGCTCGCATCGTACTTCTTCGTCCGGGCAATTGAACTGAACAGCAGACGCGACTGGGGCCTGTACGTCCTCATGGCGGTAGCGGCGTCATACTGCCAATTTTTTGTGTGGCCGATCTTCATTGCTCAGTGGCTTTCACTCTCTGTGCTGCCGCGCAGGCGCGCGTCATGGCGAAGCTTTGGAGTGAGCGCTGCTGCAGTCGTCTTCCTGAATGCTCCGCTTATCGCGCACATCTTCATCGACAAGACGGATCACCTGTCCTGGATTCCGCGGCCAACGCTCTCAGACTTGTACAAGCAGCTCGCGGACTTCGCGGGAGTGCAGAGAAACAGCCTGGGCGCACTGGTCATCGGCCTTGTCTTGCTCGTTGCCATCTATCTCGCCATTCGCGATCCGGAAAGCGATTCTACCGGCCTCGCTCGATGGCGCATCATCTTTCTGATAAGCTGGCTTCTCCTCCCGGTGTTGCTGACCTTCGGCGTCTCCCAATGGAAGCCGGTTTTTGTGGACCGGTATCTGATCGTCTCCCTTCCGGCGTTCACGATACTGCTCTCGGCCGCGCTGTTCCGCCTCCCCTACAAGGGACTGGTTGCTATTGCTCTCCTGGCTATCGTCCTTTCAGAATCGCAGGCGATCCGCTCTTATGAAGGGACGCTGGTAAAGGAAGATTGGCGCGGCGCGAGCGCATTTGTCTTCTCTCAGCAGAAGCCCGGCGACGGCTTTGTCTTTCACTTGCCCCGGGGCGAGCGTCTCTTCGACTACTATGCGCGATTGCGTCGTCACTCATGGGATGCCGATTCGGTCCTCTTGAGCGACGATGATCCTTCGGGCTTGCCGATGAGCGCATTGCTGACGAGCCACGAGCATTTCCCGCGTATCTGGCTGATTCAGACCCGTCCCATCGGTTCTGTGCCTGCGCCGCAGGATGCAGCGGTGAGAAAGGAGCTCGGCCGGAAGTACCATGAAGTCTTCGAGCGAAGCCTTCGCGGCGTCGACATCACTCTCTACGCGGCTGATGGAAGCGCCGCGGCGAGTTCGAGCCCCACGGCCGCGAGAAGTTCGGCGGCAGAAAAGGAAAAGGCACACTCACTCCCGCCCGGAGAATGAGTGTGCCTCTTGAGGCTTAGGCTTTGGCTGAGGTGAGCGCGCCGAGATCGGCGGCCATTTTTTCGGTTGAGAAGGCTTCGACAAGATCGCCTTCCTTCAGATCGCTGTAGTTGGCGATGCCGATACCGCACTCCATGCCGTTGGTCACTTCGCGGGCATCGTCCTTAAACCGCTTCAGCGATCCGATCTTGCCCTTGAAGATCTGTTCTCCGTTGCGCATCACCTTGATCTCCGAGTCGCGGCGGATGACGCCATCCAGTACGCGGCAGCCGGCGATCGTGCCCACCTTCGGAATCCTGAAGATGTTGAGCACTTCGGCGCGGCCCACGTAGTTCTCCTTGAACGTGGGTTCAAGCAGACCCATCATGGCGAGGCGCATTTCATCCTGCAGCTCATAGATGATCGAGTGCAGACGAATGTCCACATCTTCCTGCTGCGCCAGTTCGGCTGCCTTGCGCTCGGGGCGCACATTGAAGCCGATGACGATGGCATTCGAGGCAGCGGCCAGCAGCACGTCGCTCTCGGTGATCGAACCCACACCGGAGTGAAGTACCTTGACGCGCACCTTTTCCGTGGACATCTTCACCAGCGAATCGGCCAGCACTTCCACCGAGCCGGTGACGTCGCCCTTGAGAATGATGGCGAGGTCTTTAACGCCAGACTGGCGAATCTGCTCGGAGAGCCCTTCGAGCGTGAGCCTGGAGCTCTTGGCAAGCTGCGCCTCGCGCTCTTTCATCTTGCGGTATTGCGCAATGCCCTTGGCCTTGTCGCGATCGGCGACGACAAGGAAGGTGTCGCCGGCGTCGGGCATCGATTCAAGACCGAGCACTTCAACCGGCGTTGACGGGCCAGCTTCTTCAATGGCGCGTCCACGGTCGTCGAACATGGCGCGAACCTTGCCGAAGGTATTGCCGACGATGTAGCTGTCGTTCAGATGCAGCGTTCCATCTTGCACCAGCACGGTCGCCACGGCGCCGCGGCCGCGATCGAGCTTGGCTTCGAGCACCGAGCCCACAGCTTTGCGGCCCGGGGTCGCCTTCGGTGCCTTGATGTCCGAGACCAGGCAGATCATCTCGAGCAGCAGGTCGAGGTTCATGCGCTTCTTCGCCGAGACTTCGACGAAGACGGTGCCTTCGCCGCCCGCGGCCCACTCTTCAGGGATGAGGCCGCGATCGGCAAGCTGCTTCTTCACGCGATCGGGGTTGGCCTCTGGCTTGTCAATCTTGTTGACGGCCACGATGATCGGTACGTCCGCGGCCTTGGCGTGATCGATGGCTTCGAGCGTCTGCGGCATGACGCCATCGTCTGCGGCAACCACGACCACCACAATGTCGGTTACCTTGGCGCCGCGCGCACGCATGCGCGTGAAGGCTTCGTGCCCCGGAGTATCGAGAAAGACGATCTCGCGGCCGGAGGCCGGAGAGCCTTCCTTCGAGAAGCGCACCTTGTAGGCGCCGATGTGCTGCGTGATGCCGCCGGCTTCGCCTGCGGCCACCTCGGTCTCGCGGATCGCGTCGAGCAGCGAGGTCTTGCCGTGATCGACATGGCCCATCACGGTAACGACGGGCGCGCGCGGCACTTCGAGCTCGTTGGGATTCGGCGCTTCGAGCACTTCTTCGATCGCCTGGTTCGCAATTTCCTCTTCGTAGCTGATCACCGTGGCAGCCGCGCCGAATTTCGCGGCGACGTCCTTCACCATCTCGGCGTCGAGAGACTGGTTGACGGTGACGAAGACACCGCGCATGAGCAGGATTGCAATCAGGTCCTTAGCGCGAATCTCGAGCTTCTCGGCCAGGTCCTTTACGCTGATGCCCTCGGTCACGGTGATTTCCCGCGTGATCGGCACCGGCTCGTTGCTGAACTGCGTCGCACCGCCAAACCGAGCCGGCGGCACGAAGCCCTTCATCGGGCCTTCCTTCGTCTTCGGATACTGCTGGCGACCGCGGCCCCTCGCCGCGTTGCTGCGTTGCGCGCGGGGCGCCTCAGTGGGCGCAGCGGCACCGGCGCCGAAGCCGCCGGGACGGGGTCCGCCAAATCCGCCGGGACGCGGGCCGAAGCCGGGCCGCTGACCGGGAAATCCCGGACGACCGCCGGGCGCACCGGGAGCCGAGCCTGGAAAACCGGAACGCGTGGGATGCTTGGGCCGCGGGCCGCCCGGGAATTGGCCGGGAGCAGCGCCGGGCCGGGGTCCGCTGAATCCGCCGGGTCCGGCACTCGCCGGACGGCGATCGAAGATGGGCTTGCCGCGCTGAATCCCGGAACCTTGGGTCGCAGCGGGGCCGGCCGAGGCGCCGGGAGCCGGCGGAGGCGCCTTGTATACCGGGCGCGGGCCGGTCTGCGGCATCACCACGCGCCGAATTGGGGGCGTGGCCTGCGCCGGCGCGACAGGTTCTGCCGGCGGCGGTTCCGTGGGGGTCGCCGGTGCGGCGGCCGCTGGGGTTGCCGGCGCCGACGCGGCAGGCTTCTCGGCGGCGTGCATTGCAACCGAGGGCGCCTCTGCCACGGGAGCAGAAGCAACGGGCTGAGTGGCAGCGGGAGCGGCTTCAACCGCAGTGGGTGGCGCCGGGGCAGCCGGAGCGGCAGCGTGCGGCTTCGCCACGACAGGGGCCTGCTCTTGAGCGTGCGGCGTTTCTTTAGGTGCGGCAGGAGCCACCGGCGGCTTGACGACAACGGTGCCTGCGGGCGGAATCACTGCGACTGCCGGACGTGCCGGCGCCGCCGGAGCCTTGGCAATCACCGGACCAGCCGGAGGCTTGCTGGCAACGGCGCGGGGCGGCTGCGGCGGGCTTACAATCGGGGGCGCAGGCCGCGCCTGCGGCACAATCTTTCTGGGTTCGGGGCGGGCCGGGGCCGCAGCCGCCGGCGGCGTTGCGGTTACGGTGGGAGCGGCAGGCTTCGCGGGGGGCGCTGCCGGCGCCGTGCGAACGGCCGTCGTTCCTTTGCGGGCCTCAGCTTCCGCTTCCTGCTTGCGAGCCAGAATGGCCTTCATCACGTCTCCAGGCTTGGAGACATGCGAGAGATCGATTTTGGGCGCAACGCCCTGCCCGCCGCGGCCGGCTTGGCCTGCACCGCGCGAGCCATGAGCAAACTG
>CAVRAK010000029.1:0-37986 GCA_963718885.1 uncultured Acidobacteriota bacterium | reverse complement strand
TGAGGCGGTCGAGCTGGCCGCGGGTGGCAGCTACGCCCGCGGCGATGGCGTCGGCATCGTTGGCAATGTAGACCGGCGCCGAGACTCCGCGATCGCGAGCCGCGCTTCAGCTCTTCGGCGAGGCGCAGCCCTTTTAGCTGGACGAGATTCGGCGATTCCTCGACGATGCCATGCCGCACGACGCCGGGAACGGCGACGCCGATGGCGCTGTGGGGTTCTCGATCTCCCGGGCGACGTTGATGATCTGCTGCGCGATGACGTCGACGAGCTGGCCGCTGGGCATCGATGAGAGCGTCGAGTTCATGCGAATCCTCTGGAAAGCTGATGGGCTTGCCCGCGAGCTTGAGGTCTTCGAGCCGGCCAGCCACGATGTGCTCGGTCATCACAACGCCGATTGCAGTGGTCATCGCAGTTCCTCTCATTCCGCCTGGTAGCGGTGAGACGGCCCAGGCCATTGAAGGCGGCGGCCTTGTAGCACTCGGCGAGGGTCGGATAGTTGAAGACGGTATCGACGAAGTAATCCACCGTGCCGCCGAGCGTCATGACGGCCTGGCCGATGTGGACCAGTTCGCTGGCGCCCTCGCCGATGATGTGCACGCCGAGCACCTTGCGCGTGTCGCGATGGAAGATGAGCTTGAGGCGGCCGGTGGTGTCGCCGCGAATCTGGCCGCGCGCGATCTCGCGATAGTAGGCCATGCCGACTTCGTAGGGGACGTCTTCGTCGGTGAGCTGTTCCTCGGTTTTGCCGATGAAGCTGATCTCGGGGATGGTGTAAATGCCGTAGGGATAAAAGCCGGGATTGGAGGCGGTGGTCTTGTCGTTGAAGGCGCGCGCCGCGGCGATGCGGCCCTGCTCCATCGAGACCGAGGCCAGGGCGGGAAAGCCGACGACGTCGCCCACGGCGTAGATGTGCTCGACCTTGGTCTGGTAGTTCTCGTCGACGGGAATGCGGCCGCGATTGTCGGCCTCGATGCCGGCGGCGGCGAGATTGAGGTCGTCGACTGCGCCCTGGCGGCCGACGGCGTAGAGCAGCGCATCGCCGGAGATGCGCTTCTTGCTTTCCAGATTGGCGACCACGGTTCCGTCAGGCAGCTCTTCGACACTCTCGACTTCTTCGCCGAGGCGCATGGTGACGCGGCTGTCGCGCAGGTGGTAGCTGAGCGCCTCGACGATCTCCTGGTCGGCAAATTCGAGCAGCTTGTTGCGCTTTTCGATGAGCGTGACGCGCACGCCGAGGATCGGCGAACATGCAGGTGTATTCGACGCCGATGACGCCGCCGCCCACGACGATGAGGGTGCGCGGAAGGGCGGGCAGGTCGAGAACCTGGTCGCTGTTGACGATGGTGCGGCCGTTGACGGGCACTTTGTCAGAGAACGCCGGCCGGGTGCCGACGGCGATGATGATTCTGTCGGCCTCGAGCGTGGTATCTCCCTGCGGGCCTTCGACGCGAACCTGACGGGGATCGACGAAGTGGCGATGCCGTGGACCACGTCGATGCCGTTGCGCGAGAGCTGGGCCTCGGTCACGTCGACCTCGGTCTTGATGACCGCCTGGACGCGGAAGGCGAGGTCGGCCATGGTGATCTTTTCCTTGACGCGGTAGTTCATGCCGTAGACGGAGCGGTAGTTGTAGCCGGAGAGATGCAGGACGGCTTCGCGCATGGTCTTGGAGGGGATGGTGCCGGTGTTGATGCAGACGCCGCCGACGACGGAGCGCGATTCAACCACCGCGACGCGCTTCTTCATCTTGGAGGCAGCCACGGCAGCCCGCTGTCCTGAAGGTCCGGAACCAATGACGATCAGGTCATACTTGAGGGCGCTCATGCAAGTCTCTCCCAGGGTAGTGAATGGCGAGTTATGGGCTGCGGAGGAGCAGGCGTGCAGGGCGGCCGCCTACATCCGGAGGCTAACACAGCGCGCCGCCCGGCGAGTAGCGCACCCGGTTCATTGCGAGCCGCTTGGCGGCTGCCAGGCGTGCCGCGGAGGCGCGGAAAACGCAGCGAAACGTCAGGCATGACTTGCGCGGAGCGGCATGAGTGTGCCGGCGGTCTGCCTGGCAGCGCCTGGAGCGGCAGAGCGATTCTTCGAGCTGGAACTGCCCGATCATGCCGTCGAGCTCGCCGGCCAGCGAGGCGAGATTCTTGAGCGCTTCGACCGCTTCTTCGGCGCCCTGCGCGCTTTCGATGGCAAGCTGCGAAATCTGGCTGGCCGAGCGGGAGATCTCGCCCGAGGCGGAAGTCTGCTGCGTGGCGGCGGTGGCGATGAGATGAATCTGATGCTCGACCTGGTTGGACGACTCGATGGTGGCGTCGAGGCTCTTGCGGGCGCGGGCGGTTTCTCCCATGCCGGTTTCGACAGCGGCGTGGCTCTCCTGCATCAGCTCAAGCGTCGAGCGCGTCTCTTCCTGGATGCTGCGAATGGTGGCTGCAATCTCTTCGGTTGCGCCCTTGGTGCGCTCGGCCAGGCGGCGAACCTCGCCGGCAACCACCGCGAATCCGCGGCCATGCTCGCCGGCGCGCGCGGCTTCAATGGCGGCGTTCAGCGCCAGAAGGTTGGTTTGCTCGCTGATCTCCTGGATGACGTTGACGACCTTGCCGATTTCATCGGAGCGATGCGCAAGCGAGGCCATCTTCTCTGAGACGGAGCTGGTTGCCGCGGCGATCTTGCCCATGGTGGCGAGGCAGCCTGCATCACGGCGCCGCCCTGATCGGCGGTGTCAGCCGAAGCGCGGCTTAGAGCTGGCGGCGCTTTCGGCGTTGTGGCTGATCTCGCCGATCGTCGCGGTCATCTCCTGCGCCGCGGCGGCGATCTGGTTGGTCTTGCTGGATTGCGAGTGCGCGTTGCCGGCCGCCTGAATCGAGCGCGCGCTGATCTCGGCGGTGGCCGCGGAGAGCGTTTCAGCGCCGCGGGCGACGGACTCGACCACGGAGCGCATGGCGGCGAGACTGCTGTTGAAAGCCAGGCCCACGCGGCCGATCTCGTCGGTTCCCGAGACACGCACGCTCGCGGTCAGGTCGCGGGCGGCGAACCGCTCAATGGCCGCCATGAGCCGGCCGAGGCGCGGAGCAATCTCACGCGTGAGAACGGCGCCGGTGATGGCGCAGAGCAGCAGGATGACGGTTGTGACCGCGATGTTGATGAGGATGCCGCGGCGGCTGGCGCTGGTGGTGTGCTGCGAGCTTTCTGTCCCATAGCGCACATTGATGCGGATGTCCTCGTTCATCGCCGCGATGGTGTCGTCGAATGCGGCGGTGGTCGCGGACTCGGTGAGCAGATCGAGCGCGTCGCCCGTCTTGCCGGCCGCGAGCAGTGCGTGGGCGCGGTCGCTCGCGTCACGATAGCGCGCGAATGCCGCGATGAAGCGGTCGTACGTCTCGCGCTCGCCGGGATAGCTGATGGCGGTCTCGTAGTTTTTCAACTGCGACGAGAAGGAATCGAAGGCTTTCTGGCGGTCGTCGTTCTGCCTGCTGAGGCAAGCGGGCTCCTGGCAGAGGAACTGATTGAGATCGGCGCGGCCGAGATCGCTGAGCGCGCCGCGCGCGTTGGTAAGCGCCACAACCGCCGGAAAGCTGTCCGCACTGACGACCATGCTGCTGGCAGCGATCTCGCGCAGAGTGAAATAGGTGTAGCTGCCAAGGCCGAGGCACAGGATGCAGATTGCGCTGAAGGCGTAGACGAGTTTGCGGGAAACAGACAGGTTGCGAAGCCATTGCGAGCGCATGTCCAAAGCCTCTCTGGGGTGATCCGGAAGAGTTTATCGGCAAAAGCGGCTTCGACTTGAAGCGGGTGTCTGGCCCGCGGTCTTGCCGCGGTGGATCTGAGCCTATATCCTTGGCCCGTTCCGCTCATCGCCATCCCGCGGGCTTGAAAGAGAGCCAGTCATGTCCCTTTTGCGTTTCATCCGCAGTTGTGTGTCTCATAACGGAGCAATTGGGTTGTTGATCGCTGCATGCGTGCTGCCGGTGATGGGGCAGAAGCGGCCAGCGCACCGCAGCACCTCACGGCGCAGCAGGATCGCGAGCGCATGCTGGGCATGCTGGGGTTGAAAGACTCCGACATGCGGCCGGCGCCTGCCGGCGACGCGAAGGCGCCCAATGCCACCAACTACGACGAAGCGAAGGCAGATGTTTATGTCAAGCTGCCCGCCCCGCTGGTCTTCAAGGATGGGCGCCGCGTGACCACGGCGGCTGAATGGAAGCAGCGGCGCGAGGAGATCAAGAGCGATTATGACCGCGAGATCCTCGGCCGCACGCCGGATCATCTGCCGATAGTGCATTGGCAGGTCGCGCAGACGGCGCGCCTACAGTACAGCGGCGTAGATGTGATCGCGAAGAAGCTTTCGGGCCTTGTCGATAATGCGAGCTTTCCTGCGATCACGGTCAGGATCGAGATGATTCTCGCGACGCCGGCGAAGGCGCGCGGGCCAGTCCCGGTGATCCTGGAGCTGGCGTTCGATAAGGATTTCGACAATGCGGCGGCGTCGCTCAACTCAGGGTTGGCCTTTACGCCGGGTCCGTGGGGCGTGGATTGGCGGCCGGTCATCGCTCGCGGCTGGGGATTCGCGATTCTGAAAGCGACGAGCGTGCAGGCGGATGATGGCTCCGGCCTGACTGAGGGAATTATCGGATTGATGAACAAGGGCCAGCCGCGCAGTCTCGAGGACTGGGGCGTGTTAAAGGCGTGGGCCTGGGGCGCCGGCCGCGCGCTCGATTACCTGGCCACAGACAAGGCGGTAGATGCGAAACGGGTGGGCATCGCGGGCCACTCGCGCTTTGGCAAAGCAGCGCTTGTGACGATGGCCTACGATCCGCGTTTCGTGGTGGGTTACATCAGCTCTTCGGGCGAGGGTGGGGCGAAGCTCTACCGGCACATCTATGGCGAGCAGATTCCGAACATCACGTCCCACTCGCTGTATCACTGGTTCGATGGCAACTTTCTGCGCTATGGCGGACCGCTGACGGCTGGCGATCTGCCGGTGGACAACCACGAACTGATCGCGCTGGTCGCGCCGCGGCCGTTGTTCATCGGCGGCGGCGCCAGCACCGGCGACGGCTACGCCAACCCGAATGGCGATGCATGGGCCGACGCGAAAGGGATGTTTCTGGCTGAAGTAGCGGCAGGTCCGGTCTATCGGCTGATGGGCGCGAAGGATCTGGGCACGGGCGAGTTTCCAGCGGTGGATACGGCGTTGACGCAGGGGGATCTGGCCTGGCGGCAGCATGAGTTCGGCCACACGCCCGCGCCCAACTGGCCTGCATTTCTTGACTTCGCAAGCCGCTATCTGAACGCGCAGTGAATGATCAGAGAACGAGCGCGAGGGCGAAGCCGTCGTAGCCCTTGCCGCAGACGGTCTGCAGCACGGTGGCGGAGAGGCGCGGGTCTGCGGCAACAAGCTCGGTAAATCTCCGCACGCCCTGGATATTGGGATCGGGATTGTCAGGCTCGATCACCTTGCCGTCGCGCACGACATTGTCCGCAAAGATGACGGTGCCGGGACGCGCGAGCTGGAGGGAGAGCTCGAGATATTCGGCGTAGCCTGCCTTGTCGGCATCGATGAAGATGAGGTCGAAGGGGCCGTCGCCGTTTGCGATCATGCTGCGCAACTGGTCTGCTGCGGGACCTACGCGCAGGTCGACATGATCGAGGACGCCGGCGTTGGCGAGATTTGCGCGCGCGATCTCGGCATGGTGCGGGTCCAGTTCGAGCGAAATCAGCCGGCCGCCCTTGGGTAGAGCGCGAGCCAGCCAGAGCGTGCTGTAACCGCCCAGCGTGCCGAGCTCGAGAACGCGCTTTGCCCCGGTGATGCGCACCAGCAGATCGAGGAGCTTGCCCTGGAGCGGGGTCACGTCGATGGCGGGCAGATGCGCGGCATGGTTGGCGGCAAGAGCCGCGTCGAGTGCAGCGTCAGAGGGGGCAAGTCGGTCGCCGAAGTACGCATCGACGGCAATCCACAGATTTTCCATGGCATCTTCTGAGGGCATTGATTTCCTCGGGCTGAATTTTATTTCTCGCGCGCGACGACGAAGTCCGGAACCCAGAGCAGAGCGCGCTTGAAGTCTGAGTCCGGGAGCGGGGCGAGGGCTTGACGCGACTGCTCGGCATAGTGTTCGGCGGCGGTCATCGCGTATTCCACCGATCCGTTGCGGGCAAGGATCTCCTGGATGCGCTCGCGGCTGACGTGCTCGAAGCTGCGGTCGTCGAGCACGCGCTGGATATGCTGCCGGTCGCGCGCGGTTCCGTGGTCGAAGGAGTGGATCACGGCCAGCGTGGCTTTGCCTTCGCGCAGGTCGCTGGCGACGGGCTTGCCGAGCACTTCTTCGGTTGCGGTGAGGTCGAGCACGTCGTCGACGATCTGGAAGGCGAGGCCGACGGCGCGGCCATAGCCGGCCAGGTTGGCTTCCTGCGTCTCTGTGGCTCCGGCGAGCACGGCGCCCAGGCGCATCGACACCGAGAACAGGCAGGCTGTCTTGCGGAAGATAAGGTCGTAGTACTCGGCCTCGGAGACGGCCCTGCCGAGCTTCTGAATCTGCAGCAGCTCGCCTTCGACCATCTGCTGGGTGAGGCCGATGAGCAGATCGAGGACGCGCAGGTTGCGCTCTTCGAGGGCGACCTTGAAGGCCTGCATGTAAAGCCAGTCGCCGGCGAGCACGCACTTCTCATTGCCCCAGGTGGTATTGGGCGAGGGCCGCCCGCGGCGGGTGTCTGGCGCCGTCGATGATGTCGTCGTGCACCAGCGTGGCGGTGTGCACCATTTCCACCACGGCGCCGAGGCGGATCGCGCCGGGGCCTGAGTAACCAAGCAAATGGGCGGCCAGCAGCACCAGCGACGGCCGAATGCGCTTGCCGCCGCCCTCGCGCAGGTACTCGGCAATCTCAGTGATGGTGCTGACGCTGGAGGCGGCGTCGCGGCCAAGCTCCTGCTCGATCGCCACGAGGTCTTCTCGCAGCAGGTCGAAGACCTCTCTCGCCGTCGCTATGGCCAAAGTGCTCAAGTTGGTTCTGCGTCTCTCACGTTCAGTTTGGTGCGGTAGTTGGTGAACTGCAGATCCACGCCGATGTCGCGGCCTTTGCAGCGTGGCGATAATGGCCTGCAGATCGTCGCGGTCCTTGCCGGCTATCCTGACAGTATCGCCCTGAATGCTGGCCTGCACCTTCTTTTTTGAGTCCTTGACGATGCGGACGATCTCTTTGGCTTTTTCGACGGGAATGCCCTGCTGCAGGCTGATCTTCTGGCGGACGCTCTGCCCGGCGGCGGGTTCAAGCTTGCCATAGGTCAGGTTTTTGAGCGAAACGCCGCGCTTGACGAGCTTCTGGCCGAGGATCTCCTTGACCGCCTCGAGCTTGTATTCGTTGGCGGAGGCAAGCTGGATGGCGTCGGCTGCCTTCCAGCTTGATCTCGGAGTGGGAGTCCTTGAGGTCGAAGCGCTGGTGGATTTCCTTGAGCGCCTGGTCGATCGCGTTGCGGACTTCCTGCATGTCCACCTTGCTGACGATGTCGAATGAGTTGTCCTGCGCCATACTCGGGCTCCTCGAATAGCGCCGCTGGAGCTTTGCGCCCGTCGCGCGGCGGCTGTAACTCTACCAGTTTCCCACGTCTGGCGGCAGGTTAAACAGCCGGGCAAAGTTTTTGCTGGTGGCGCCGGCGATTTCTTCCGGGCTGACGTTCAGCAGGCCGGCCAGGGTTTCGGCGGTCCGGGTAACGAAGGCGGGCTCGTTGCGCTTGCCGCGGTCAGGAGCGGGAGCCAGCCAGGGGGCGTCGGTTTCGACCAGCACGCCGTCGAGCGGCAGCATCGCCGCGACATCGCGCAGGGGCTGGGCTTTGGGGTAAGTCAGGTTGCCGGCAAAGGAGATCAGGAAGCCGAGATCGAGGGAGCGCCGGGCCTGCTCCCAGCCTCCGCCGAAGCAATGCATGATGCCGCCGAGGCCGGTGGGTTTCCAGTGTTCCTCGAGGACGGCGAAGAGATCGTCCCAGGCGTCTGTCATGCCGTCTTTCCACCCCAGCGACGAGGACCTATCGCTGAGGGCCCCGTCTTTCGGCCGGCAGTGGATTAGGATCGGCCTTCTGCGGGCGGCAGCGATCTCGAGCTGGCGAATGAGGCCCTCGCGCTGCACGTCGTGCGCGGCGCCGTCGTGATAGTAGTCGAGGCCGATTTCGCCGCAGGCGATCACCTCGGGCTCGCCGAGCAGTGAATCGAGTTTGGCGAGGGCCGCGTCGTCGGCTTCCGGCGTGTTGTGCGGATAGATTCCGGCGCTGGCGTAGAGATGCGGCACGCCGGGGAGGCCGTTGAACTGGCGGCAGAGGTCGAGGGCCTGGTGCATCTCGTGGGGCCCTTCGCCGATGCCGATGGCCAGCACCGCGCCGACGCCTGCTTCCCAGGCGCGGCCGAGCATGGCAGCGCGGTCGTCGTCGTAGCGCTCGCTGTCGAGATGGGCGTGAGAATCAATCAGCAAGAGAAGTCTCCGGCATGCCGTTCAACCGCATGCAACGGCGGGAGGATGAAGAACTTTCAATCCAAGATGGCTCTCGAAAGCATCGAAATCCCGGTCGTTATGAAGCAAGCTGAACTCATTTTCGATGCAGAAAGTGGCAATCAGACAATCGACGGTGCTTCTTACCGTGATTCCCCGCAGTCGCAGTGCCCGGTAACTCTTGGCGGCCTGCACGGCCAGTTCCGAGCCAATCGTGTCATAAATCGGCAACGTTGCAAAGTGACGGCGCGCGTCGCCGAATTGCCTGTCGCTGCGGATGCCTTGCAGCACCTCGCACAAGATCAGGCTCGTCACTCCCAGCGCTTCCCGGCCAAGAGCGGACTCGAGCCATGCCGTCCGCGCATCCTGGTTCCCCGGAACGCTTCGATCCACACTGAACTGTCGACAATCACCATGCGCGAACGAGCGATTTCTCAAGCTGCTGTCGCGGAGTTCCGCCGCGGGACTTTCCGAGTGCGCGGCGACGGAGGCGACTTCCTCTCGGGCGCGGGCTGCATGCGGAATCCATGCTCATCGAGAAATCTACTGCGCCGCATGGCAGCCAAATCGCCTTCCCATTGAATTTTTCCGAAGAGTTTTCGAATGCCCTCCTGGGCTTTCAGCTGAACCACCTTCCGAAGCGCGGTTTCCACTGCCGCCCTCTTGGTGGTCGTCCTCGTCGCCTTCATCGCCGCTTTCAGAAGCTTATCGTCGATGTCGATATTGGTCCGCATGGCTGTCTCTCAATGTGTAAGGATAGCACGGTTTATGTGTACGGGGGCTTGGGGTGTTGGGCCGGCGGTTTGCTGCCGGCCCTGCATGCGGATTTCAGGCGAAGGTTCTGCCTATTTCAGCCGCGCGCCCAGGGGGACTTCTTCGAGGAAGCTGGCAAGCACGGGCGCGCCGTCGGGCAGCGAAGCGGCCAGCAGCATGCCGTTGGACTCGAGGCCGCGCATCTTGCGCGGGGCCAGATTGGCCACGATGACGATCTTGCGGCCGATGAGCTTTTCCGGCTCGTAATACTGCGCGATGCCGGCGAGGATCTGGCGCTTCTCGTAACCGAGGTCGACTTCAAGACGCAGCAGTTTGTCGGCCTTGGGAACGCGCTCGGCAACGAGGATCTGTGCAACGCGCAGATCAACCTTGGCAAAGTCGTCGATGGCGATCACCTGCGATGAGGCAGATCCCTCAGGTGCTTTCTCGGGTGGAGTCAGCGGGGCCGCTGCCGGCGCTTCCACCGGCGTGGCGCTGAGGCGGCTGCTGGTGAGTGCAGCGGGTACGGCATCGACCTTCGCGGTTTCGACAGGCTTGCTCGAGTCGTGCGGAACGGCGGTGGTGGGCGTGAGCGCTTCGGTCTTCTTCGGGTCAGTGCGCGTGGGCGGTGCGGTGGCGGCGACCGAGGGCGATGCCGTGGGCGGCGCGGGCGCAGCAGGCTCGCCTTTGCTGGCGGCTTCAACGGCGCTGCGGTTGTTTTCGTCTTCGAGGTTCTGCATACGCTCGATCGCATCCTTTTCCGCGCGGGGAAAGAGCGGCGCGGGCTCGTTGAATTTCGTCCCGGCTTTCAGGCCGCCCCAGGCAAGCTGCGTGAGAAACTGCTCTTTTGCCGCATCCTGAATTTCGCCCAGGCCCAGTTGCTTCCAGACCTTGGCAGCCGATTCGGGCAGGACCGGGTAGACCAGTGCTGTAGTGATGCGGATGGCCTCGGCGGCAGTTGCCAGCACCCGCGCCTGAAGTTGCTGATGGTCGGCGTCGGAGCGCTCAGGCAGGCTTCTTCCACGGGGCGTTGGCGGTGAGGTAGCTGTCGGTCTCCGCGACCAGCAGCCAAAGCGCCTTGAGCGCCTCGGAGAAGTTCATCTCATCGAAGAGAGGGCCGAACTCGGCGATGGCGCGCGTGGCATGCTCGCGCAGCGAAGTTTCGGCGGGGGTTTCCGCGCCAGCCTCGGGGACAGTGCCGCCAAAGTACTTGTGCACCATGTTGACGACGCGGCTCACGAGGTTGCCGTAGCCGTTGGCGAGGTCGCCGTTGTAGCGCTGCACGAGCGCGTCGAAGCTGAAGTTGCCGTCCTGCCCGAAGGGGATTTCGCGCAGCAGAAAATAGCGCAGCGCGTCGGCGCCAAGCACCGTCTTGCACTGTTTCTGCGCGGACGATGTTGCCGCGCGACTTCGACATCTTGCCCTGATCGAAGAGCAGCCAGCCGTTGGCGCGCACCGAGCGCGGCAGCGCGATGCCGGCGGCCATCAGAAATGCCGGCCAGTAGACGCAGTGGAAGCGGCTGATCTCTTTGCCGATGAGGTGCAGGTCGGCGGGCCAGAATTTTGCGAAGCGCGCCTGGTCGGCGGGATCGTCCGAGCCGTAGCCGAGCGCGGTGATGTAGTTGGCCAGCGCGTCGAGCCAGACGTAGACGACCTGCTTTTCATCGCCGGGCACGGGAATGCCCCAGGAGAAGCTGGTGCGGCTGACGGAGAGGTCTTTAAGCCCGCTGCGGACGAAGGAGATGACTTCGCGGCGCGTCGACTCCGGGCTGCATGAAGCCGGGATTGGCGTCGTAGAACTCGAGCAGCTTGCGCTCAAAGGCGGAGAGCTTGAAGAAGTAGTTCTCTTCGCTGACGGTTTCGGTGATGCGTCCGCAGTCCGGGCAGGGCGCGCCTGGCGGGCACGTCGACCCACGCTTCATCGGAGACGCAGTACTGGCCGGTGTAGGAGCCCTTGTAGATGTAGCCGCTCTCTTTAGCGCGGCAAAGAGCTTTTGCACGCCGCGCTTGTGGCGGGGCTCGGTGGTGCGGATGAAGTCGTCGTAGGTGAGCCCGAGCTGGTCCCACAGGCCGCGGAACTCGGCGGCGATGGCGTCGGCGAACTCCTGCGGCGTGCGGCCGGCGAGCTTTGCGGAGCGCTCGATCTTCTGTCCGTGCTCGTCGGTGCCGGTGAGGAACCAGGTGTCGATGCCCAGGGCGCGCTTGCGCCGCGCGATGGCGTCGCAGACGATGGTGGAGTAGGCGTGGCCGAGGTGCGGCCGCGCGTTCACGTAGTAGATGGGCGTGGTGAGGTAGTACCGGGTCGGGCTGGATGCGGTGTCGCTCATGATCTGGCTATTCTGGGAATCGCCCGGACAAAGGGCAGAAACTTCCGGCAAGTACCTTTCAATCTTAGGGTGCGGCGCAGGGAGCGTCAAACCATGCGTCATGCGCTGCTCTGTTAGAATCACCTTGAAAATCAAGGCTTTCTGAGGCTTGCTTAAGTGTATCTGGAATTGAAGAACCGGCTCGAAGCGCATCTGAAGAACGTGCTCGAGACCAAATACGGGCTGCAGCTGGAATCCATTCCTGTAGAGACGCCGCCCGACCTGCGTTTCGGCGAACTGGCCACCCCGATTGCGCTGCAACTGGCGCGCAGCCTGCGCAAGGCGCCGAAGATGATCGCGCAGGAGATTGTGGAGGCGCTGGGGCCGCTCGCGGGATTTTCCTGCTTCGAGATTGCGGGCGCGGGTTACATCAACGCGCGGCTCGATCGCGTGCAGCTTGCAAATGGCGTCGCTTCAGGAAGAGAACGTTCGCCGTCCGCGCAGGACACGGTTCATTCGCTGGTGGAGCACACGAGCATCAATCCCAACAAGGCGGCGCATATCGGGCACCTGCGCAACGCCATCCTGGGCGACACGTTTGTGCGCCTGCTGCGCGCCGCTGGGCAGCAGGTCGACGGTGCAGAATTACATCGACAACACCGGCGTGCAGGTGGCCGACGTGGTGGTCGGCTTTCTGCATCTTGAAGAAGAAGTCGCCAGCGGATGTGCGGGCGCTGCTTGAAGAGCTGAAGCGCAAGCGGCGAGCGCATCGATTACTACTGCTGGGATCTGTATGCGAAGACCTCGCAGTGGTACACCAGCGGGACGGCCGAGGAGAACGAGGCGCGCAAGAAGCCTGCGCTACGCGACGCTGCACGAGATCGAGCATGGAGGCAACGAGACTGCCGAGGTTGCCGAGCTGATTTCGACCGCGGTGCTGCGGCGGCACCTTGAGACGATGCTGCGGCTGGGCATCGAGTACGACTTTCTGCCGCGCGAGAGCGAGATTCTGCACCTGAATTTCTGGGCGCTGGCCTTTGAGCAGTTGAAGGCGACGGGTGTGCTCTACTTCGAGAACGAAGGCAAGAACAAGGGCTGCTGGGTGATGACGCGGCCCTCCGGCGGGCAGGCGCCACGGCGCGAGGCACGGAGCGGAGCTGGTGCCGAAGGCGCAACCGACGAAGACGCGAAGGTGATCGTGCGCTCGAACGGCACCGTGACCTACGTCGGCAAAGACATTGCCTATCACCTCTGGAAGTTTGGGCTGCTGGGCCGCGACTTCGGCTACAGGCCGTTCTTCACCTATCCCGACCACGAGTGCTGGATCTCGACCGAGCATGGGCAGGCCGATCATCCGCACTTCGGCGGAGCGCAGGCGATTTACAACGTGATCGATTCGCGGCAGAGCGATCCGCAGGCCAACGTGATCCAGGCGCTGCGCGGGATGGGCCACGAGAAAGAGGCCGATCACTACACGCACTTCAGCTACGAGATGGTGGCGCTCACGCCGCGCTGCGCACTCGAGCTTGGCTACGACGTGTCCGGAAGAGGACCAAGCGCGCGCGTACATCGAGGTGAGCGGGCGCAAGGGCTTCGGCGTGAAGGCCGATGACCTGATCGACAAGCTGATCGCCGCGACGCGGGCCGAAGTGGATGCGCGGCAGACGAGCCGCGACGAAGCCGAGCGTCAGCGCATCGCCGAGCAGATCGCGATTGGCGCGCTGCGCTACTTCATGCT
Source organism: uncultured Acidobacteriota bacterium (assembly GCA_963718885.1). Taxonomy (GTDB): domain Bacteria; phylum Acidobacteriota; class Terriglobia; order Terriglobales; family Acidobacteriaceae; genus Telmatobacter. Next base: position 24,720 of record CAVRAK010000029.1, on the reverse strand, counting down.
CAAGTACACGCGCAATTCGGTCATCGCTTTTGACTTCAAGGATGCGCTGAGCTTCGAGGGCGAGACCGGCCCGTACATCCAGTACGCCGTGGTGCGCGCGCGCAACATCTTCCGCAAGGGGGAGACCTCACCGGAAAGGGTGCTGGCGGAGTTTGCGGAGTTAGCGCAGAGCGACGTTGGGGCCGGACTCAGCGGTGAAGAGAACGAAGACGTCTGGGCGCTGTGGCTGCGCGCGGGGCGGCGCACCACCGGTGCTTGAACAGGCGATTGCGACCTCAGAGCCGGCGTACCTCGCCAAGCACGCCTTCCAGCTTGCGCAGGAGTTCAACAACTTCTATCACAAGCACCACATCCTCACCGAAGAAGACCCGGCGCGGAAGACATTTCTGCTGGCCACGGCGGCGGTCGCGCTGCGCGAGCTGGTGCTGGTGCTGGCTGGCTGGGCATCGAGAGTCCCGAGGCGATGTAGGGCGATAGCGGAGCCCGACGGCCGCGCTGCCGCACGCTAGTAGCTGCGCACCCACTCCAGGATCGAGCGCACGCGCGATGCCGCTGGGGCCCTTGGCCATGTAGGGGCGTGCGTCATCGACCCAGGCGATGCCGGCGATGTCGAGGTGGATCCACGGCGTGTCTTCGGCGAAGTCATGCAGGAACTCGGCGGCGGTGATGGCGCCGCCGTAGCGGCCGCCGGTGTTCTTGATGTCGGCGATGTCAGAGCTTGATCAGGTCAGCGTATTCGTCGCCGAGGGGCATGCGCCAGAACTTCTCGCCGGAGGTGGCGAGGGCGGCGTTGAATTTGTCCCAGGTGGCGTCGTCGTTGGAGAAGGCGCCGGCGTTGATCTGGCCGAGGGCAACGCCAATTGCGCCGGTGAGCGTGGCGGCGTCGATGAGGTGCGTGGCGCCGAGCGTGCGCGCGTAGGTGAGGCCGTCGGCGAGCACGAGGCGGCCCTCGGCGTCGGTGTTGATGATCTCGATGGTCTTGCCGGGCTTGTCCGCGACATCGCCGTCTGCACGTCGCCGGGCTTCTGCGCCTTGCCGTCGGGCATGTTTTCAGCCGCGCAGACGATGGCGATGACGCGCACATTGGGCTTGAGCAGGGCGATGGCGCGCATGGCGCCCAGCATGGCGGCGCCGCCGGCCATGTCGTACTTCATCTTCTCCATGTTGTCGGCGGGCTTGATGGAGATGCCGCCGGTGTCGAAGGTGATGCCTTTGCCGACGAGGCCGAGGACCGGGCCGTCGGTGACGCCGGCGGGGTTGTAGCGCAGGACGATGAGCGCGGGCGGCTCGTCGGAGCCCTGCGAGACGCTCCAGAAGGCGCCCATCTTGAGCTCATGCAGCTTGTCGGTGGAGTGGACCTCGCACTCGAGGCCCACTTCTTTCGCCATGGCAGCGGCGCGCTGGCCGAGGACCGTGGGCGTGAGCTTGTTGCCGGGCTCGTTGACGAGCGAGCGGGCGAAGTTCTGGCTCTCGCCGATGATGACGCCCTCGGCGAAGGCCGCCGTGCACGCGGCCTGGTCGGCGGAGGCATGGCGCAGCGAGCGTGAAGGACTGGATGCTCTGGTCCTTGCGGTCGCTGCGGTAGGTGTCGGGGTCGAAGTCGGCGACGCAGGCGCCTTCGGCGGCGGCGCGCACACTCCGCTGCGGCGGGAGAGCCCTTCGCTCTCGGGCAGGGCAAGTGTCAGTTCGCGGATGCCGCGCGGCTTGGCGAAGCGGACGGCGGTGCCGGCGGCGTTGCGCACGTTGTGAATCGTCGCCTTGGCCTGCTTGCCGAGGCCGACGATGAGCAGGCGCTTGGCCTTGAGGCCGGCGGGGGCGTGGAGCAGCAGGGTCTCGTTGGCGCCGGCCTTGTATTCGCCGGTGGCCAGCACGGCGGCGGCAGCGGATTTGACGGCCTCATCGCCGGTGAGCAGCACGGGCTGCGGCTTGGCGTCGGGGCCCTTGGCGGTTTGAGCGTCGGCGGCCAGCACGGCCAGCAGTTCGGTTTCGATTCCGGCCGGAGTTGCAAACGAGAGTTCGGTCTTCATCATTCCTCAAATTGGGGTGTTGCGGGGTGAGCCGGATCAGCGGCCCATGCGGTGCTTGTTGGCGTTCACGGCAGCGCGGGCCTCGCGGTCGGCCTCGCGGCGGCGCTCGGTCTCGCGCTTATCCCAGTCCTGCTTGCCCTTGGCCACGGCGAGCTCGCACTTGACGCGGCCGTTGCGGAAATAAAGGCGGGTGGGGATGAGCGTGTGTCCCTTTATCTGCGTCTTTGACTGTAGCTTGCGAACCTCTTCGCGGTGGAGCAGCAGCTTTCGTGTGCGCAGGGCGTCGTGATTCGCGATATTGCCGTGCGAATAGGGACCGATATGTACGTTGAGCAGAAAGGCCTCGCCGTCCTTGATGAGGCCGTAGGAATCCTTGAGATTGGCCTTGCCCTCGCGGATGGATTTGACCTCGGTGCCGCGCAGGGCGACGCCGGCCTCAAATTTTTCAAGGAGGAAGTAGTTGTGGCTCGCCGCCCGGTTCTGCGCAGCATCCCGCTCACCGCTGGCGACGGGGTCGCGCGGTTTGGCCTTCTTTTCTGGCCCCGTGCGGGTTTGCGGAACGATGGTATGGCTTGTCTGGCGCGGCATTCGGAAGTACCCTTGATTCTTCATCGTAGCATCGGCGCGGATGGCGCTGCCGCGTGTCGGCCCCTTAATCCTGAACAGCATTGCCGGATCGCATCTGCCCATAAGCTGCACCTCAGAAAGGCTTTGCTAAAATGAGGCATCGTTGGATGGTCATTCCCAGAGACAAGAAACGCGTCATGCCCGGGCTGGGGGATTCAAGCAGACCTGCGCCGACGCCGGGGAGCTCAATGAAGCGCCTTTCTGCCGCATCCATTCCCACCGCCCGCATCGCTTTTCTGCTGGTCAGCCTTGTGCTTGGCTGCTGCGCGGCGCATGCGCAGTCGGCAAAGACCTACTTCAAGATGGGCCAGGCGGCAGAAGCCAGCCAGGACTACGACGCCGCCTTCACCAATTACCAGAAAGCCTACTCGCTCAATCCGAACGAACTCGGCTACAAGGCTTCAATGTTCCGCGTGCAGGTGTCGGCTTCGGGAGCGCACATGGCCAATGGCCGCAGGCTGCTGCAAACCGGGGACGAGCAGGGCGCGCTGTCGGAGTTTCTGCGCGCCTCAGAGATCGATCCTGGCAACGAAGCTGCGATGCAGGAAATTGCCAAGGTGCGCGCCCACCACAAGGAGCAAGTGCCGAATGTGACGGGCCTGCCTGAGCCGGCCGGCGAGGCGTCCGAGATCGACTCCATGGCCAGCCCTATGCAGTTGAAGCCGATGTCGACCGAGCCGCTGACGCTGCATATGGTTGAGGACTCGAAGATCATCTACCAGGCGATCGGCAAGGCCGCAGGCGTGAACGTGCTCTTCGATCCGGATTACACCGGCAAACGCATCCAGGTGGACCTCAACAACGTTTCGCTGCTCGACGCGCTGCGCATCGTGGGCACGCTGTCGCAGACGTTCTGGAAGCCGGTCACATCCAACACCATCTTCGTTGCGGCCAACACGCGCACCAAGCGCACCGAGCTCGAAGAGCAGGCGGTGCAGACCTTCTATCTCACCAACGCGTGGCAACAGAACGATGGGCAAGACGTGAACACGGCGATCCGGAACCTGATGCCGAATACCCATGCGTATCTGGTCGCCAGCCAGAATGCGATCGTGATGCGCGGAACGCCCGATGAGCTGATGCTGGCGCAGAAGATCGTGAACGATCTCGACAGGGCGCGGTCTGAAGTGGTGGTGGATATTGCCGTGCTCGAGGTGAGCAAGAACTGGGAGCGCACCCTCGGTATTGCGTGGCCGCAGAGCGCGAGCGTGCAGCTTGTATCGCCGACAACGACGACCACGACTACCCCCACTTCGTCATCGGGTACGACCACCACAACCTCGCCGACGCTCTATAACCTGGCGCATCTGAGCGCGAATGACTTCGCTGTGACGATCGGAGCGGCTACGGCGAACGCGCTGCTGAATGACTCGAACACCAAGATTCTGGAGAACCCGCAGATCCGGTCGACGGACGGGCAGAAGGCAACGCTGAAGATCGGCTCGCGCATTCCTATCGCCACCGGATCGTTTTCCTCGGGCGTGGGCACGGCGGTTGCCACCACGCTGGCCGAGACGCAGTTCCAGTACATCGACGTGGGTGTGCTTATCGATATGACGCCGACAGTGCACTACGACCACGACATCACGATGAAGATGTCGATCGAGGTCAGCTCGGAGTCCGGCAACGTCACCATCTCCGGCGTTACCCAGCCGATCATCGCGCAGAAGAAGAGCGACCAGACAATTCGCCTGCGCGAGGGAGAGGCGACTCTCCTCGGCGGCATGCTCAACCAGCAGGATACGCAGAGCTGGACCGGCATTCCGGGGTTGAGTTCCATACCGATTCTCAAGTATCTCTTCGGCTCAAAGGATCACACGAAGATCGATGACGAAATCGTCTTTCTGCTGGTGCCGCACATTGTGCGTGCGCCCGATCTCACGGCGGTGAACCTGCGCCCGATCGATACTGGCGCGGGACAGACGATCGAGCTTCGTCATGTTTCAACGGACAACGTGCCTTTGATTCCCGCGCAGCCGATGCGTCCGGCGGTGGAGCCGGGGCTGGGCGTCGTTCCCGGCGCGAGCGCGGCCGGTGCGGCCTCTGCTGCCGTTGCGGACCTGCGGCAGTCGGCGCAGGGCGCGACGCAACCGCCCAGTCCAGCGAATCCGAATACGGCGAACCCTCCACCCGCGGCGGGCGCAGCGCCTGCCGTGGCGCCGGCAATGCCGGCTCCGGGCGGGCTGCGTTTCTCTCTTGTTCCTACATCGGGTACATCGGTGGCGGCGGGCACAACGTTCCAGGTTCCGGTTGTGATCACCGGCGCGCGCGATATCGGCTCTGTGCCGCTGCAAGTGCACTACGATCCGGCGAAGCTAGCGCTGGTCAACGTGGGGGATGGCGATTTTCTGGGCCGCGATGGGCAGGCGGTGGCCCTGGTGCATCGTGACGATGGCCAGGGAGGCGTGAAGATCAATGCATCGCGTCCGCCGGGCGCCGCCGGCATGACGGGGGCGGGAGTGGTCTGCGTTCTCAGCTTCCAGGCAAAGGCCGCGGGCGATACGACCATCAGCTTGTTGCCGCCGGCGGCGTTAACCAGCGGGCAGCAACCGGTGCAGGCGGATGCGGCGCAGACGACGATCACGGTGAAGTAGCGGATGAGTGCAGGCGGACCAATCCGCAAATCTGAGCGCGGCTTGACGCTTGTTGAGTTGATTGTCACCGTGGCGATTCTCGCGCTGCTGGCAACGGCCGCCGTGCCGGTGGCGCGCTTCAAGGTGAAGCGTGACAGGGAGCGCGAACTGCGGCGGGACCTGTGGGAGATGCGCGACGCCATTGACCACTACAAGGACGCGGCCGATCGCGGCGCTTTCCAGACCAAGATGGATAGCCAGAATTATCCGCCGGACCTTGAGACGCTTGTGACGGGTGTGGACGTGCAGGGCAAGAAGGTGCGGTTTCTGCGGCGCATTCCGGTTGACCCGATGACGGGCAAAGCGGAGTGGGGCATGCGCTCAATGCAGGACGATCCTGGCTCGGATTCCTACGGCGGGCAGAGCGTCTTTGATGTGTATTCGAAGTCGCAGGGCACGGCGCTCGATGGAACCAAGTACTCTGACTGGTAGGCATGGCGATGCGCAGAATGCGTAGACAAGACGCAGGCTTTACGCTGATGGAGCTGATGATCGTGATGGCGATCATCGCGATTCTGGCGACGCTGGCCATCCCCAGCTTCAAGGGCGCCTTGCGCTCGGCGCGCGAAGCGGTGCTTAAGGAAGACCTGCAAGTGATGCGGTCGGCGATTGACTCCTACACTATGGATAAGCAGAAGGCACCGCAATCGCTTGACGATCTGGTGCAGGACGGATACCTTCGGAGCATCCCCGAAGACCCGATCACCAGGAGCAAGGAAACCTGGGTGACCGATTCCAGCGAGACGCTGTCCTCTGTGGATCAGACAGAAGGCGGCATCAGCGATGTCCACTCCGGTTCACAGGAGCAGGGTTCTGACGGACAGCCTTACTCCGCGTGGTAGCGGCAAGGGAGACGATGCTGCGACGACTTGTTTGCGCAATTCTGCTGGCTGGGGCCATGGTTTCGGCGCCCGCTCAAACTGGAAAAGCCACCATCACCCTGCGCATCCTGGATGGCAAGACAGGGGAGAAGGTGACTCCCGATAACATCCAGGTTCGGCTCAAGGTGCACGACAAGATATCCAATGCCTGGGTGAAGACGGGCGACGACGGCAACGCCCAGGTGGCGATTCCCGAGGGCGCGACGGCAATCTCGTTCAAGGCCACCTACGACGACTCCACCAGCTACTACGTCAACTGCGATGTTGCGCGGCAGAAGGACACAACCGCAGAGAGCTGGTTTCCAATCGCCGATATTCTCTCCGGTGGAATCAAGATGCCCAACGACTGCGTGAAAGAGAAGGACGCCGACAAGGTGAATGTCGACGTGAAGCCGGGCGAATTTGTTCTCTTTGTGCGCAAGAGGAACTGGCGCGAAGGCGCGCAGGACTGATCGCCGAGGGCCATCTCTGTGGAGAATGATGACCGAGGGGCGATCAACTTTGTTCTGCAGGTTGAGTCTCTCTATTGGGAGCTCATGGGGCGGGCGCGAGCCGGCGGCAGCCACTCAGAGCCGAGTCTGGGTGGCACTCTGCTTTACGTCGGGGAGTTTGATGAGCCGAGCCGTGCGCTGGTGATCGCGGCCAACGTGGCCGGCGCCGCGACGCTGGTGGCGACCGCGGATCTGCAGGCGCAGAAGCAGGCTATTCGCGAGGGCGTCGTGGATTTCCTGGTCACCTCGCTCGATGAGGCGTTGCGCATCCTGAAAAACGAAATCCGGAAACGCGATCGGGTTGCCGTGTGCGTGGCTCTTGCGCCGGCCGCGATTGAGGGCGAGATGCGCGAGCGCGGCGTTCGGCCCGACCTGCTGGGCGCAGAACTGCTCGGGCCTGATGATCTTCCGGGGCTTTCGCCAACGGCGCTGGTATGGAGCGTGGAAGCCGCTCCGGCGCACTGGCTGCCGAAGCTGGACACGCTGGCGATCGAGTGCCTCGATGCATCGCAGGCCGCCGAGCGCCGCTGGCTGCGCAATGCTCCGCGCCACCTGGGCCGCATGGCCTTCCGCCTGCGCGCGCTTTCAGGGGGTGCGGCGTTCGCCTCGTGCTTTATCGAGCGGGTGCGGGCCGCCGTGGAGAGCGGTGAAGTGAACACGGCGGTGGAGCTGCAGCAAAGAGACGGCTGCCACGTGGAGGAACTGCGGTTTACGCCGCTTCGTTGAGGCTGTCGATGCGGCTCCAGAGCGCGTTGATGCCGAGATGCGTCTTTGCGGAGACAGCCAGGATTTCATCCACTTCGAGACTGGTTTTGAGCGCGGCGAGATTGCGGGTGCGCTCGTTGCCGCTGAGCCGGTCCACCTTGGTGGCGACGACGGCGAAGCTGCGGCCCGCGGCGCGCAGCCAGTCGACAAGCTGGCGGTCGCTCGGCTGCGGCGGAATGTTCGAGTCGATGAGGCAGATGCAGAGGCCCAGCGTTTCGCGCTCGGCGAGGTAAGGCTCAATGAACGCGGGCCAGCCGGCGGAGATCGATTTCGAGATCTTGGCGTAGCCGTAGCCGGGCAGGTCGGCAAAGACGAGGCGGCGCTGCTGGCGCTGGTCAAGAAGCGCGAAAAAGTTGATGGCCCGCGTGCGTCCCGGCGTAGAGGAGACTTTCGCGGCCTTGTCGCCCACGAGCGCATTCAGCAGGCTCGATTTGCCCACGTTGGAGCGGCCCAGAAACGCCACCTCGGGCACGCCCGGCGCAGGGAATTGCGCGGCGTCGAGAGCAGAGAGCAGGAATTGGGCTGTATAGCGCATGAGGAGAGAGAGCAAGCGATCTTTTTTGAGGATACAGGAGCCGAAATGAAACGGGCCGCAGAAGCGAAGCTCCGCGGCCCAGCGAATCAGGGCCCAGGCCGCCAGGGCCGGCGACCAGGGCCCACGAATCAGGCAAAGCGGCGTCTACTGCCGCGCAACCTGCCCGCCGACCACATCCGAAGGCGGCACCGCGGGCAGCCCTTCGTTTTGCGGCCGGTGTGGGCAGCGGGCTTTCGAGCGCCAGCGCCAGCACCTCGTCCATGGTGTCGACAAAGTGCAGCTTCATCGAGTTCTTGATGTTGTCCGGCAGCTCGGCCACGTCCTTCTCATTGGCCTTGGGCAGAATGGCCTCGAAGATGCCGGCGCGGAGCGCGGCCAGCAACTTCTCTTTGAGGCCGCCGATCGGCAGCACCTTGCCGCGCAGCGTGATTTCGCCGGTCATGGCGATATCGCGGCGCACGGGAATCCTTGGCCAGCGCACTTGCCAGCGCCGTGGCCATGGTGATGCCCGCCGAGGGGCCGTCCTTGGGAATGGCGCCTTCGGGCACGTGCAGGTGCAGGTCAACGTTGCGGTAGAACTCGCGCGTGAGGCCGAGTGCCTGAGCCTTGGCGCGAATATAGGCCAGGGCGGCCTGCGCCGACTCCTGCATCACGTCGCCGAGCTGGCCGGTGAGGGTGAGCTTGCCCTTGCCGTCGAGCACCTGAACCTCAGTGGTGAGAATGCTGCCGCCGACTTCAGTCCAGGCAAGGCCGGTAACGAGGCCGACTTCGCTCTTCTCGTGCACTTCGGAATCGCGGAAGCGCGCCACGCCGAGGAACTCGCTCACGTTGGCCGCGGTGATCTCTTCCCTGTGCTTTGCGCCCTTCTTCACGACGCGGCGCGCCACCTTGCGGCAGACGTTGCCGATTTCGCGCTCGAGATTGCGCACGCCGGCTTCGCGCGTGTAGCTGCGGATGATTTCAAGGATTGCGTCGTCGGCGAAGACGATGTTCTTCTCGCTCAGGCCGGTCTGCTCGCGCTGTTTCTTCACGAGATACTGCCGCGCGATTTCAAGCTTCTCCTGCTCGGTGTAGCCCTGCAGGCGCAGCACTTCCATGCGGTCCTGCAGCGGCGCGGGAATGGTGTGCAGCACGTTGGCGGTGGCGACGAAGAGAACCTGCGAGAGATCGTAGTCGACGTCGAGGTAGTGATCCTGGAAGGTCGTGTTCTGCTCAGGGTCAAGCACCTCAAGCAGCGCCGAGGCCGGATCGCCGCGGAAGTCCGAGGCCATCTTGTCGACTTCGTCGAGCAGGAAGACCGGGTTCTTGGTGCCGGCCCGCTTCATGTGCTGGATGATCTGCCCCGGCAGCGCGCCGATATAGGTGCGGCGGTGGCCGCGAATCTCGGCTTCGTCGCGCACGCCGCCGAGCGAGAGGCGCACGAACTTGCGGCCGGTGGCCTTGGCGATCGACATGCCGAGCGAGGTCTTGCCCACTCCCGGAGGTCCGACGAAGCAGAGGATCGAGCCTTTGGGATTCTTCACGAGCTGGCGCACGGCGAGAAACTCGAGGATGCGCTCCTTGATTTTTTCGAGGCCGTAGTGATCTTCGTTGAGCACCTTTTCGGCGAAGTCGATGGAGCGCGTTTCCTTCGAGCGCTTCTTCCAGGGCACGGCGAGCAGCCAGTCGATGTAGTTGCGGCTGACGGTTGACTCGGCGGACATGGGCGGCATCGCTTCGAGCTTCTTCAGCTCCTGGATCGCCTTGTCGAGCACGTCCTTCGGCATGCCGGCGGCTTCGATCTTCTTGCGCAGCTCGTCGAACTCGCTCTTTTCGCCGCGGCCCAGCTCCTTCTGGATGGCCTTGATCTTCTCGTTGAGGTAGTACTCTTTCTGCGCGCGTTCCATCTGCCGCTTGACGCGCGACTGGATGTTGCGATCGAGGTCGAGCTTTTCGATTTCGATGTCGAGCACGTCGGCGATGCGGGCAAGGCGCGCGGCGGGATCGAAGATGCCCAGCAGTTCCTGCTTCTCTTCAATGCCGAGCTGCAGATTCGCGGCGATGGTGTCGGAGAGCTTCGCGGGCTCATCCATGCGCACCGAGGCGATGATGGTTTCGTAGTTGAGCGACTGCTGCAGCTTGACGTATTGCTCGAAGAGGCTGGTGACGCGCTGCATCAACTGCTCGGCGACCGGCGTCATTTCGAGCTCGGTCTTGCCGGTGCGCACGGTGGCGACGAAGAAGCCGTCGCGATCGGTCACTTCGGTTGACTTGGCGCGCTCAACGCCCTCGACCAGCACCTTGATATTGCCGTCGGGCATTTTGACGCTCTGCACGATATTGCAGATCGAGCCGACCTGGTAGATCTCCTTGGCCTTGGGCTCGTCGATCGAGGCATCGTGCTGCGTGGCGAGAAAGATCTTGCGGTCGCCGTTGAGCGCTTCTTCAAGGGCGCGCACGCTCGACAGGCGGCCGACCACGAAGGGCGTCATCATGTAAGGAAAGATCACCATGTCCCGAATGGGCATCATGGGCAGCTTGATGGGCTCGGTCTTTTCTCGGGACGAGGTCATAACACCACCTTATCAATTGGACGCGAAAAGACGGCAGTAGCTGCAAAGAAGATTGTCCGGCTCATGTTGGGAATTGTACAGCGGAAGGCGGTTGCAGGCAGACGGAGAAAGGCATATTCCGCTTGGGCAACGAGGCTCTGCCGCCAATGCGAAAGTAGCCTCAGTCCAATTTTAATTTGTTCGGCTCCCCGGCCAGTGCGGAATCCGCCGGGGATTGCATAGATGTCGCGGAGCGAACCGTCATGTGAGGCGAAATTTGTGCCAGCCCAGATGAACTCGACGGGACGAAACTACCGGTCGCATTGAAGATTCCCGAGAGCAGGGCCAGGACAAGGCTTGGGCAGCAAAGACAAAGATCCCCAACCGAGAAGGCTGGGGATCTGAGGTCAATCGGTGCGATGCGCCGTCAGCCGGCCTTTTCAAGCAGGCAGAGCGAGAGATCGCGCCGCTCCACCATCTCGCGGGTGATCTCGAGATCGCGGACGCGCTTGTTCGACGGCAGGTGGTACATCAGGTCGAGCATCAGCTCTTCGAGGATCATGCGCAGGCCGCGGGCGCCCACCTTGCGGGCCAGGGCCTCGCGGGCGATCGCGCGCGGTGGCATCCTGCGGTGAAGTGCAGGCGCACATTCTCGTATTCGAAGCAGGCGCTGGTACTGCTTGAGGATGGCGTTGCGCGGCTTGGTGAGGATCTCGATCAGCGCGGCTTCGTCCAGCTCGTCGAGGATGCCCATCACGGGCAGGCGGCCGACAAACTCGGGGATCAGGCCGTACTTGATCAGGTCCTGCGGCTCGGTCTTGCGCAGCAGTTCGGTGTCGCGATGCGAGCGGGTGCAGCCGGCAGCTCTGCTCTCGGCCTCAACGGCGCGGAAGCCGAGAGCCTTCTTGCCGACGCGGCGGCCGACGACGCGCTCGAGGCCCGACGAACGCGCCGCCGCAGATGAAGAGGATGTTGGTGGTGTCGACGGCGGTGAATTCCTGGTGCGGATGCTTGCGGCCACCCTGCGGCGGAACGTTGGCCACGGTGCCTTCGAGAATCTTGAGCAGCGCCTGCTGCACGCCCTCGCCGGAGACGTCGCGGGTGATGGAGGGGTTCTCGTCCTTGCGGCCGATCTTGTCGATTTCGTCGATGTAGATGATGCCCTGCTGCGCGCGGGTCGACGTCGCCGTCGGCGGCCTGCAGCAGCTTGAGGATGATGTTCTCGACGTCCTCGCCGACGTAGCCGGCCTCAGTGAGCGTGGTGGCGTCGACAATGGCGAAGGGCACGTCGAGCATCTTGGCCAGCGTGTGCGCGAGCAGCGTCTTGCCGGAGCCGGTGGGGCCGATGAGCAGGATGTTGGACTTGGCCAGCTCGACTTCGTTGTTGCGCATGCGGTTCATCTGGATGCGCTTGTAGTGGTTGTAGACCGCGACGGCGAGCTTCTTCTTGGTCTGGTCCTGGCCGATGACGTAGTCGTCGAGGAAGCTCTTCACTTCCTGCGGCTTGGGCAGATGGCCGGCCGTGGTGGCCGGATGCGGCTTCGCCGCGGTCGTCTTCGAGGATCGAGTTGCAGACGGCGACGCACTCGTCGCAGATGTAAGCGCGAGGATAGTCGCTGGGCGACGAGATCAGCTTGGCTACGGCGTCCTGCGATTTGTGGCAGAACGAGCAGCGCAGTGCTTCTTCGGGTCCCGTGCGCGTTTTCATTTACCCTACCCCCTGAGTCGTTCGAATCGTATATGAGCCTGCTGATACGAACAGGCCGCTAGGTGCGCGGCCGGTCAATAATTTCGTCGACGATGCCATATTCCTTGGCCTGCTGCGCGTTCATGATGAAGTCCCGCTCCACGTCGCGCTCGATCCGGTCGAGAGGCTGGCCGGTGTGCCTGGCCATCAGTGTATTGGTGATTTCGCGGATGCGCAGAATCTCGCGCGCATGAATGTCGATGTCGGTCGCCTGGCCGCTCAGCCCGCCCATCGAAGGCTGGTGGATCAGGATGCGGGAGTTGGGCAGGGCAAATCGCTTGCCCTTGGTTCCCGCCAGCAGCAGAAACGCGCCCATGCTGGCCGCCTGGCCGATGCAGTAGGTCACCACGTTGTTCTTGATGAACTGCATGGTGTCGTAGATTGCCAGGCCGGCGGTGATGGAGCCGCCCGGCGAGTTGATGTAAAGCTGAACGTCCTTCTCCGGGTCTTCGCCGGAGAGAAAGAGCATCTGCGCAACGATCAGATTGGCCACCTGATCGTCGATCGGCGTGCCGAGAAAGATGATGTTGTCGCGAAGCAGACGGGAATAAATGTCGTAGGCGCGCTCGCCTCGACTCGTCTGCTCAACCACCATGGGAACCAATGCCATTGAGTACTCGTCTCTCGCTCTTTCCGTTGGGGGCTTCGCTGCCCCGCTGGTTTTTGATGACCGCGGCCTTCCCGCGTGTTGCGGACGACACGGAATCTGCCACTCCGGAGCCTTACGCCGGCAGCCTTTCATACAGCAGGTTCGCTGTCTTTTCGCGCTTCATTTGTTCCCGGATTCTAGCGAGCCGCCGTCCTCAGTCAATCGCTGGCGCAGTGTCTCGACAGGCTCCCGTGACTGCAGGGCGGCAAGCTGCAATTCGTGGTCCAGTTCTTCGTCGCTGACGGTGATGTCTTCGGCCTCGGCGATGCGGTCGAGAATCAGCGAGGTCTTCACCTCGGCAATGGCGCTGTCGCGCTGTGCGGCGCGCAGGCGGCCGAAGTCGAGCTTGCGCATCTGCTCGGGCGTACATGCCCTGCGCAGCCAGCGCGCGCAGGCCGCGCTCGAGGCGCGCGTCAATCTGCTCCTGCACCAGCGACTCGGGCACGGGGAAGGCGAATCTCTCGGCGAGCGCCGCAAAGAGCTTGTCCTTGGTTTCGCCCGACGGCGCGGCGCTTGCGGTTTGCCATGTGCTCGCGGACGCGCGTCTCAAGCTCGGCCAGGTTCTCGTAGCTGCCGATTTCCTTGGCGAAGTCGTCGGTCAGCTCGGGCAGAATGCGCTTCTTGATGCCCTTCACTGTCACGTCGTAGGCAACGGTCTTGCCGGCAAGCTTGGGTTCGGCGTAGTCGGCCGGATAGATGACCTCGGCCTTCAGCTCCTGGCCCGGCTTTGGCGCCGCGCAGCACAGAGTTGAATGCCTCAACGGTGTCTTTGCCGCCGATCTCAACCAGCGCATCTTCGCCGGCGACGGGGGCCGCATCGGCTTCGTTTTCGACCACGCCTGTGTAGGCTGATCTGCGCCCAGTCGCCGTCGACCAGGGCGCGGTCTTCTTCAACCGGCTCGATGGTGGCGCGCGACTCGCGCAGCTGGTCATCTCGTGCTGGAATTCTTCGTCGGTCACTCGTCAGAGGGCTTCTCGACCTTCACGTCCTGGTAGCCGTCGATGGAGAAGGCGGCAGGTACTCGAAGACCGCCTTCACGTGCAGCGGCTGCCCGTCTTCGACGGTAAGCTCGGTCACCTGCGGCTGGCCTACGGGATGGACGCCCAGTTCCTGCACGCCCTTGTTGAAGCGCTCGGGCAGCAGGCCGTCGATCACTTCCTTGCGGATCTCGCTGGCAAAGCGGCGGCGGATGAGCGACTCGGGCGCTTTGCCGGGACGGAAGCCGGGCAGGCGCGCATATTTCTGATAATTGCGAACAACGCGGCGGAAGGCTTTCGAAACTTCGTCGGCGGGAACGTCGAAGACCAGCTTCGCGGGTGCACTCGGGATTCAGGACCGGGCCGTGCGCATGCTCATGATCATGGTCGTGATCGTGGCCTTCGTGGCCGTGCGCGCCTTCGGGTGTTTCAGATTGGGGAGTGTTTTCGAGTGTGTCAGTAGAACTCAAAGATTCTGCCTTCCGGGCGCGACGAGCGCCAATGAAAACTGCCGCTGCCGCTCCGGGGCGAAACAGCACCGTGTGGCTCGGGGGAAACTGCTATTCATCATGGTAAGAGGGTTTGCGTGACAGGGTCAAACCGCCCCCGTAAGGCTCATTGAACGGCGCACCGCCGAAGTCACGTTACTGCTAAGGGACGCCAGAAGCACCAACGTAAGGAGCGATTACACGGGTGCGGGGAGATGGTTACGCCCGTGCTCAGGAAGAGGAGCCCACGCCGATGCAGGGGGGTAGAATTTGCCGGCAGGCAAGGAGATCGGCGGAAATGGATCGAAGCGGCCACAAATGCTTTGCGATTTCTAATGCGTCGTGGCCGGCTTTGGTCTTGCTCGGCCTCTTATGTGCATCGGCTTTTGTGCAGAATGCCGCGGCCCAGGCGGAACCGCCTCTCCGCGTTGCCATCGTGGGGCTGGTGCACGGCCACGTTGAAGGCTTTCTGGGCCAGTTGCCAAAGCACCCGGAGGTGCAGCTTGTTGGCATTGCCGAGCCAGATGCGGCCTTGCAGGCGAAGTACCGAGAGAAGTACGCGCTGCCTGAAGAACTCTTCTTCCGCGACACGGCAAGGATGATCGAGACGCGTCGGCCGCAGGCCGTGCTGGTCTACACCTCGATTGCCGGCCATCGCCGCGTGATTGAGACGGCCGCGCAGTATGGCGTCTCGGTGATGGTGGAGAAGCCGCTCACGCATCTCGCTCGAAGATGCGCTGGCAATCCGGAAGACGGCGCGCGAACACCACATTCATGTGCTGGTGAACTACGAGACGACCTGGTACGCGAGCAACCGCGCCGCCTATGAGCAGGTCGAGCGCGGAGAGATCGGCGCGATCCGCCGCATCGTGGTGCACGACGGCCACCAGGGGCCGAAGGAGATTGGCGTGCCGCCGGAGTTTCTGCAGCTGGCTCACCGATCCCGCGCAAAACGGAGCCGGCGCTCTCTATGACTTTGGCTGCTACGGCGCCGATCTCGCCACCTGGCTGATGCACGGCGAAACACCGCTCAGCGTTACGGCCGTGACGAATCACGACAAGCCCGCGATCTATCCGCGCGTCGATGACGACGCGACGATCGTGCTCCAGTATCCGCATGCGCAGGCCGTGATTCAGGCTTCGTGGAACTGGCCCTTCGGCCGCAAGGATATGGAGGTCTACGGCGCGACTGGGTATGCGATCACGGTTGGCGCGGATAAGCTGCGCGTACGGCATGAGCACGATGCCGAAGAGAAGGTCGTCACGGCGGCGCCGCTGACTCCTCCGCAGGATGACTCGCTCAACTACCTGGCAGCAGTGCTGCGCGGGCAGATCGACCCGAGCGGAGATTTAACTGCGCTCGACACTAACGTGATCGTGATGCAGATTCTGGACGCGGCGCGTGAGTCGGCGCGCACGGGCAGAACGGTGAAGTTGGCGAAGGTGCCGCAGTAGCGGGCCGGCACTCAGGCCGACTTGCGCTTCGACGCTGTCTTGGCCGGGGCCTTCACGACGCTCATCTTCTTCGATGCGGCTGCTGCCGGCGCCTTCTCGCTCTTCACGGGCTTCTTCTGGCGCACGTCGGCGGCGACGCTCTTGCGCAGCGCGTCCATCAGGTTGATCACGTTGCTGGGCCGCTGCGGGGCTTCATCAATCGGGATCGGCATGTTGTTGACCTTCGCGTCCACCAGCGCCTTCACCGCGACTTCGTATCCATCCTGGAATTTGCTGAGGTCGAGCTTCGCCGACATCTTCTTGATCAGCATCTCGGCCAGTTCGAGCGAGTCCTGATTGATCGCGGCCTCTTTAATGTCGCGGAAGTAGTCGGCCTGGTTGCGCAGCTCGCTCTCATAGCGCAGCGTGTAGGCCATCATGCCGCGGCCATCCTTGCCGCCCACGGGCACAACCGCCACGATGTTTTCGCGTCCGGAAAAGGAAACCTTACCGATGGCTGCCTTGCCGGTATCGACCAGCGCCTGGCGCACGGTGGCAAAGGCCTCAGCCTGCGTGTCGGTCTCAGGAGTGACGAAGTAGGGCTTCTCCACGTACTCGAGATTCAGGTCGTCGAGAGCGACAAACTGCGAAACCTCGATGGTGTGCTTTGAGGGCACGCGCAGGGCGGCAAGCTCGCTGGGCTCGATGATGACGTACTGGCCCTTGCGATATTCGTAACCCTTGACGATCTCGTCTTTCTCCACGACCGAACCGGGCTCGCGGGTTTCCGCTTCGCTCTCAAGCACCTTCTGGTGGCGGATGCGCTCGCCGGTGCTGCGGCTGATCTGGTGAAACGCGATCTGGCTTTTGCTCTCAGTGGCAACGTAGAGGCTGACGCCAAACGACACCAGCGAGATTTGCAGGTTCCCTGACCAGTAGGGACGTGCCATGATTCCCCCTCTTATTTCAGATGAAAACGGTACGCAGACCCATAGACTCAGGAGTTTATCGCATCTGTGGAAAACCGGGAACAATATTCGGCAGAGTTGCCACGGAATGTTTCGAGGCGGCGCTATAATTCTCCTTCTTTTCGCCTCGCGCGAAAATTATCAGACATCGAGGGAGTCCGGGAATGCGCAATCTGTGGAACGACGTGCGGCACGCACTGCAGATATTCAGCAAGAATCCCGGCTTTACGATTGCGGCTGTTGCGGCTCTCGCGCTGGGCATCGGCGCAAACACAGCGATCTTTAGCGTGGTGAACGCGGTGCTGCTCAAGCCGCTTGCGTATCCCGAAGCGGATCGCATGGTGAAGTTTCTGGCACCCTCGGCGGCGATTGCCAATGACCTGCATAACATTCCGGAGTTCTACTTTCTCAAGCGGCAAACGAACCTGTTTAGAGAGATCGTTGCCTTCGACAACGCAGGCCCGGGCTTCAACCTTACCGGCGGAAGCCGTCCGCAGCAGGTCAATGGGATTCATGTGACCGAGGGCTACTTTCGCGTCTATGGCGCGCAGTCTGGCGCTGGGACGGACCTTCACGCCGCAGGAAGACGCGCCGCACGGCGGCAAGGAAGTGGTGCTGAGCTACAGCTTGTGGCAAGGCAGATTTGCCGGCGACCCAGCCATCGTGGGGAAATCGATCTCGCTGGGCAATGAGCCGTATACCGTCGTTGGCGTGATCGGCAGGGATTTTGTGGGCGATGTGCAGGCCGATCTTTGGCTCCCGTTTCAGTTTGACCCAGGCAGTACCGACGGAAATGTCTTCTTTTACATCATCGGAGTGCTGAAGCCGGGCCTCAGCGTGGCGCGCGCCAACGAGGCGCTGGCGACGGTGAGGCGCACAGTTTCTCCGTGAGTATCCGAAGTTGTGGAATCCGCACTTCAGCGTTGGACCGCTGCGCGACAGCATTATCGGAGACGCGCGGAATTCTCTGCTGATGATGCTGGGCGCGGTGGGGCTGGTGCTGCTGATCTCGTGCGCCAACGTCGCGAATCTTCTGCTGGTGCGCGCCACGGTGCGCAGGCGCGAATTTGCGATTCGTTCGGCTCTGGGAGCGAGCCGCGCGCGCATCGTGCGGCAGTTGCTGACGGAGAGTGTGTTGCTCTTTCTTGCCGGCGGGCTTGTCGGCCTGGGTCTCGGGTTTGCAGGAATGCGCGCCCTGCTCGCTGTCAGTCCTGCCGGGCTGCCCCGTATTGGCGAGCACGGCTCAGCCATCGCCATGGATTGGCGCGTGCTCGGCTTCACGCTTGGTGTCATCGCTGCTGACGGGTATCCTCTTCGGGCTGTTCCCGGCCTTCGTGCTTCGCGCTCAGACTTGAACACAGCGATGAAGGAGAGCAGTAACCGCTCAGGCACCGGATTCCGCCAGGGCAAAGCTCGTTCGCTGCTGGTGATGAGTGAAGTCTCTCTGTCCCTGGTGCTGCTGATCGGCGCGGCGCTGCTCATTCGCACACTGATGGCTCTTCACGCCGTGGGTCCAGGCTTCGACGCGCACAATGTTCTCACCATGGAGATGTCGCTCAACGGCGAACGCTATCAGAAGACAGCGGGTTTGGCTCAGCTCTTGCGTGGACGGGCGCAGCCGGCTCGAGCGCCTTGCTGGAGTGGAGGAGTGCGGCCGCGGGATTCTGGCGGCCCATCGATGTCGAAGATGGCACGGGAGGATTTCACATCGTCGGGCGCCCGGTGGAGAAGGACTGCTGCGGAAGCAAATGGATGAGCATCACACCGGGATATCTCAGCCTTTCAGAATTCCCGTTCTGCGGGGACGCGACTTTACTGAGGACGATAACGCCGGTGCGCCGCGTGTCGCTCTCATCAATGAGGCTTTCGCGCGGCAGTATTTTCCCCGACGAAGATCCCATCGGACAGCACATCGACCACGGGCAGGAAGGTGGGCAGAGAGGGGTTGAAACGATTGTCGGCGTCGTTGCCGACTTCCACGACGGCGGTCTGGCCACGCCCGCAAACCCGATGATGATCGTTCCCATTGCCCAGGTCTCGGACGACTATAACGCTGCCTATGCCAACATCCAGCCACTCTTCTGGGTGGTGCGCACCCGCGCACGATCCGCACCAGTCCATTCCGGCCATTAGCGAGCAATTGCGCATCGCCAGCGCGGGCTTCCCGGTGGCGCATATCCGCACCATGGACGAGGTGATGGGTATCTCCACAGCGCGGCAAAACTTCAACATGCTGCTGCTCACCCTCTTCGGTGTGGTTGCGCTGTTCCTTGCTGCGATCGGCATCTATGCGCTCATGGCGTATTCCGTTGCCCAGCGTACGCAGGAGATGGGTATCCGCATGGCGCTGGGCGCAGACCGCAGCGCGATTCGCCGGATGGTTGTGTGGCAGGGGTTGCGGCTCGTGCTGGCGGGACTGGTCGCCGGTCTGCTTGCGGCATTCGGATTGACGCGCCTTCTTGAGAGCCTGTTGTTCGGGGTGAAAGCACTCGATCCTTCCGCGTTCCTGGCCGCTCCGCTGATTCTGTTTGGGGTGGCACTCGCCGCGCTGTGGCTGCCTGCGGTGAGGGCGTCGCGAGCGGATCCGATCGAGGCGCTGCGCGCCGAATAGCTGCGCAAAACAAGTTGAGCCCGCCGAAGTGGCGGGCTCAAATTTTCTGGTGTGTCTGCGAGCCTACGGAACGAAGACGTGCAGGCGCACATGCCACTTCGTGCTTTCGCCGGGCTTGAGCGTCACCATGCCCGTGTTCATCGATCCCCATATCTTTTTGTCGAAGGGGTCGGCGAAGTTGTACTGGTCTTCAATGGCGACAAAGTTCGCCGTCGGAGGCGCATACATCTGCATGGTTCTTGATCTCGGGCGAGAGGCCGATGATGGCAACGCCGTACTTCGCCGCCGGATCGATCACCTTCACGGTCACGGCGCCGTTGTTCCACGTGAGCTTGCTCCAGTTGTCGTCGTAGAAGTTCTTCGCCAGCGCAACGCCGCCTGGCGCGCGCAGATCGTACTGTCCCGTGACCGGCTTGAGCTTGCCGGTAGGAAAGACATTGTCGTAGTTGTCCACCTCGGCAAGATTCGCCCCAGGAATATGAATGCGCACCTGGGTGCGGTCGCCCGAAGGCAGGTTGAAGTAAGGATGCCAGCCGATCGCCATCGGCTCGGCGTCGCCGCCCACGTTCTTCGCCACGACAACGGCATCGACGGCCTCGGCGCGCAGCGTGATGGTGATGTCGAGGTCGGTCTTCGAGAGCCAGTGGCCGCCGAAGTCGCCCGCATGAATGGTGCCGGTGACCTCCTGGCCTCCGGGAATGTTCTTCACGGTGACGTCGCTGGTTTTGGCTTTAAGAATGAGGCCGTGCATCGCGTGCCGCTCGGCGCCGGGATTCTTGCCGATGTTGTTGGCGGGCAGCGTAAGGGTGTGGCCCTCCCACGAGGTGGTCAGCGTCTTGCCGTCAGCCGAGAGCTTGCCGCGAATGCGATTGGGATAGGGCACCAGGAAGGCCGCGCCGAGCCGATAGCCAAGGTCGCCGAAGGCATCGTCTTTCACGTCGAGCATCTCTTTTGCGCCGGCAAGATTCGGCGAGGCCAGGACATCCACGTTGCCTTTGCCGGGGAAGTTGGCGGTGATCGTGGATCAGTTCCATGCCGCGGCCGGGCGCCAGGGTCACGCTGGTGAACTCGGGAGCGGTCTTGCTCACGGCGGTGCGCTTGAGGGTGACGAGCTTTTGCCCGCCGATCTCGGTTACCTGTGCAGAGCTTCCCATCGCAAAAAGACTCCCCATCAAAATCGGCAGGGTTAGTGCGCGCAGTGCTTGCTTCATCGGTTCATTCCTGAAGGTGCGGCCAAGATTTTCCGGCACAACTTTCGTGTTGTTGGAAAGCGTATTCCGGAAGGCGGCCTAATTCTACGACACCGGGCGAGGGAGTTGAATCGCCGGCTCTGCACAGGCGTGTCCGGAGATTGCGTGTGGCGGGCAGCGGCGGTCTGCGCGGCGATCCGATCAGGACAGAGAGGCAACGCTCAGGATGATGAGTGTACCTGGACATGCGTTACGTGGTGGACCCGAGACATCCATTACAAGCCCCTTGCGCTGGCGATGGTTCAGGTCTACGGCGGCAGCATAGCCACCAGCGCCCATATTTGAACACGTTCAAATACTTCTTGACAAATCGCCCAGGCGCCCTCAAGCTGTTTTTGAACGTGTTCAATTTCTATGAAACCGATCAAAAAATCCGAAGCTACGAGAGCCCAAATTCTTGATGTGGCGCTGGACTTGTTCCGCCGCCATGGATTCGAGTCGACCACCATGCGCGGCATCGCCGCTGAAGCAGGAGTTTCACTTGGTTCGGCGTACTACTACTTTGAATCCAAGGAAGATCTGGTGATGGCCTTCTATGAGAGGGCGATGGAAGACATGGTGCCCAGGCTGGAAGCCGCTTTGGACGCCAATGCCGGGTTCGAAGATCGCGTCGCTGCTCTGTTGGAGGTGAAATTCGATTACTTCCAGACCAGCCGCACTTTCCTGGGGGCGTTGCTGGGGCACGCCGCCGACCCGTTGCATCGGCTCTCACCGTTCAGCGACGCGACCCGCGCCATTCGCGACCGCGATCAGGAATTCTTCGCGCGGGCGATTGCTGAATCACGCGAAATGCGCCTACCGGCTGAACTCGCCGCGCATCTGCCCAGGCTGCTGTGGCTCTATCAGATGGGATTGATCCTCTACTGGATCTACGATCGCTCTCCAGGCCAGCGACAGACTCGCATTCTGCTCGAAAAGAGCCTGGCGCTTCTTGTTACTCTTCTCAAAATTTCGCGATTTGCGCTTCTGAAACCTCTGCGGTCTAAGTTCGTGGAACTCATCGTCCTTGCGGAAGGGGGGCAGAGCCGTGCATGACTGGACACCTGGCAACAAACTGATTCGTTTTGCGATTGCGCTGGTTTGGTTTTACCAGGGCCTTTGGTGCAAGGTCCTGGGAGGCGTTCCGCGTCATGAGGCTGTGATCGCGGCGGCGCCATTCATTGGTTCCGCTGAGGCCACAGCACGCTCATTGCGCTGGGCCTCTTCGAATGCGGGATTGGCCTATGGGTTTTGTCCGGCAGCCGGATGCGCCAGGCCGCCATCGTTCAGACCGTGCTGCTTGCTGCGATGAATGCCTGCGGGCTCATCTGGGCCAGCGGTCTGATTCCCGATCCCGCCGGAATGGTCCTGCAAAATTTTACGTTTCTCCTCCTTATCTGGATTGCAACCAAGGATCGCCAACATGCAATGCCGGCCTGAAATGACTTTCGACATCATGGCAGCGCGGACCGTTTCGCCTTCGGCCGCGAGGTCCTATCTTCGGACAGACGTACGAGGACTCCGCCATCGAGCTTTGTGCTTTCAAACCGCAAAGCCGCGTTTTCGCAATCGCGGGCGCGGGATGCACTGCGCGGGCTCTGGCTGCAGCCGGGCATTTCGTAACAGCCGTTGACATCAATGCGCGCCAACTCGGCTACGCGAGACTGCGAGCCGACGGCGAACCGGCGCGAAGAGGTATCGTCGAACATTTGCTGGCATTCGGCCGCAATTTGGCAACACTTGCCGGCTGGACCCGGCCCAGACTGGCGCATTTTCTTAGCTTGTCGGATGGGGCCGAGCAAATTGAATACTGGGATCGCTGGCTCGATACGCCTCTGTGGCGCGCCATCGTTGATGCGCTACTGGCCCCTCGCCTGCTCGGGCTCCTTTACGCCAGTCCGTTTGTCGACGCCCTGCCGAGAGATTTCGGGAAGCGGATCCGGCAGCGTCTGCGGCGAGGCTGGGGCCTGCACGCCAACCGGTGCAATCCGTACGCCGCGGCCTTGGTGCTTGGCCACCTACCCACGGAGCACGGCCTCGGCCTCTCCAATTTTCCGATCAGCTTTGTCTGCGCCGATGCGGCCGAATTCCTCGAGAACTCCCCGGCGCATTTCGACGCTTTCGCTTTGTCGAACATCAACGACGGAGCCTCGTTGACTTATCAGCGGCGGTTGCGTACCGCAGTCGAGCGCGCCGCGGCTCCCGGCGCTGTGCTGGTGACCCGCAGTTTCGCAGAACCGGTACCTGACACCTCTGCCAACTGGGCAGCACTGGACCGCTCGCTGCTTTGGGGCGTTGTAGACGTAAGCCGTATCGATGGCGGTCAAGCGGGAGGCCCAATATGCTCTCTTGGTTGAAGCGCCATCCGATTCCGATTTCAGCTTTCTTCCGTCACTCGCTGGTTTTAACCTACGCATTTCCACCGGAGATCCTCGAGCCCTTGCTGGCGCTCGGACTCGTGCTCGATACATGGCATGGCCATGCGTTCCTGGCGGTCGCGCTGGTACAAACGGAGGAACTGAGGCCCAGCTTTCTTCCGCGCGCAATGGGTCGCAACTTTTTTCTCTGTGGTTACCGCATCTTCACCAGGCTGGCTGGCCAGGAATCGAAGCGCGGGCTGAAGATTCTGCGCAGCGACACCGACACGCCTTTCATGGTGCACGCCGGCAACTCGCTGACGCATTACAACTACCATCTCTGTCAGTCGACTCTTGAGGAACGCAGTGATGAACTGCATTGGTTGATCGAGACACCGCGGTGCGAGGCTGATATCGAAGTTGTGGCGCGTCTAGGCGGGTGTCCGGCACAGCTCCCGGCGGGCTCGCCCTTCGGAACACTCGCCGAGGCAAGGCGGTTTGCCGGCCCCCTGCCTTACACCTTCGACTACGAAAAGGAAACAGGATCCATCATCGCTATTCGAGCAGTGCGGCAAGAATGGGATCCGCAACCGGTTGAGGTCGAAGTGCGCAGGATCAGCTTTCTCGAGCATGAGCCATTCCGCCGGGCAGCGCCCATTCTTGCCAACGCCTTTCACGTACGCAATGTTCCCTACCAATGGCAGCGCGGGAGAGCTCGTATGAATGAAACAGTGGTCCGGCGCCCCTTTCAGGGCGTTTCCCAGATTTTGCGGTTAAACTGGCATTCCTATGGGGCGACCACCGCGGCCATTGCTGTAGCTCTGCTGGCAGTGCCGTTTTTACCTCGCCTGTTTCGCGCGGGACTTCTGATCGGTGTCACGCCGGCGCTGTTCTGGCTAATGTCGTCGCTGTTGGTGTCTCACTACGTCTATGATCGCTTTCCGCTTTACGATTTGCATTGGGCTACACGCGTTTTATCGCGAATGCCCAGCCGCTGGCTTAATATCCATTGCGGTCTGGATGAGACCAGCGGACTGCTTGCGGCGATCTTTCCAGGGGCAGCCTTTGACGTGGTTGACATCTTCGACGCTCGCGTCATGACCGAGGCCTCAATCAAGCAGGCTCGACGGATGGAACACGGCGCGATCGCGGCCACGCCTGCATGCTTTAACAATTTGCCCTTCGATTCCGGCACGTTCGACGCGGCCTTCTGTATCTTTGCCGCACACGAGCTGCGCCGTGATTTGCAGCGCGCTACATTGTTTCTGGAAATTGCGCGCGTACTAATCCCGGGCGGCGAATTCGTGCTGATGGAACACGCCAGGGACTGGTGGAATTTCCTCGCTTTCGGTCCGGGTTTTCTTCATTTCTTCTCGCAGCGTTCCTGGCGCAGGACGGCTTCCCAAGCGGGCTTTACAGTACAAACCGAACTTTCCATGACACCCTTCGTCCACGTCTACGTCTTGCGGAGGACGATTTGACTCTCGCCACTCACCTGCACGTGGTCGGAGCACTTCTGCTGTTTTCGGCGGAAGCCACATCTTCTTCAACCGCTTCTTCGGTTGGGAGCACGAGCTGCAAACCGTCTCTCTGCTTACACGCCGCATCTTTTTTGTGCACACCTTCTTCATTGGGCTTGGAGTAGCGCTGGCCGGCGCAGTGTCTCTGTTTTACGCCGATGCTCTCTCCGTCCCGACGCTTTGAGCCGCGCGGTCCTCGCCGCGATGGCGGCGTTCGGTTGTGCCGTCTGTTGGCCCAGTTTCTGGCCT
>CAVRAK010000028.1:0-20142 GCA_963718885.1 uncultured Acidobacteriota bacterium | reverse complement strand
TGCTGTAGCCGGAGCAAACCGGAGAAGCGTTGTGGAAAGACGCCTTTGCGGCGCTCGAAACAGGGTCGGCGCAGCTCCCCCGTCCCTATCAGAAACACGCGAGCGCTCAGCCCCAAATGCAAGACCGCCCGTCAGTTGCATCCCGCTTTCCTTCAAAACTTTTGAATTCCATTGTGACGAAAGGGCCATTGTTGGCTCCATTTCGAAATGTCATGATCGGTCAGTTTTCAAATCAGCAGGCACCCGCTTCAATGCGAGAAGAGGTTTTTGTAATGCGCAAGAGTTTGCTCACTGTTCTTCTGGCCGTCATTTGCACAATTGCCGCCGCTCAGCAACCGCTGAACAACGATGCAGTCATAAAGCTCGTCAAGGCCGGCCTCGGAGACGACCTGATTGTCTCCACAATTAACGCCTCGCCCGGCAAGTCCGATACGTTCTACCGACGGCCTGATCGCGACTGAAAATCAGCAGGAGTCAGCGACAAAATCAATAACGGCGATGGTCGCCGAAGTTCGCAGCTAGCGGATCTTCCGATTCCGAGGCCGCGGCTGAGCACAGGAACTGTCTCATGCAACCGGCCGCTGCTGGCGCCAGAATTGTAATTGCTCCCATGGGCGGATTTGCGACTAATTTGCTGCCGCGTCCGTGAAAGAAGAAGGGCGCCAGTGGATATCCGTATGCCGACATTGGACTTCGATCACGGGCGCCATATACCTTTCATCGGCATGCGAACAGACATGCACGAATCGCGGGGCTCTCGTATACGGCGCTTGGTAGGCGGAGCTGCTTGGCTCAAATGGGAACTGCGTATCAGCCGGCACGATGCAGCTCCGAGCTCCACTCGTGGTCTTGCAGGCCAGTATTATGCTGATCGAGCGCAAAATCCAAGGATGTGGTTTGGGCTTAGTGAGGTCCGCCTCAAGAATTCAGCCACGCGCTCACTCAGTCTCTGTTGGGACAGCTTGGTGCACGCCGGTCAGCAATCTGTCGCAGAAGCTTGTGCAAAGCACCTGAAAGAGTACATAGAGAAAGGCAAGTAAATGTCACTCCGCGAGTGCTCAGCGCGATCAATCCCCCCCCCAGGAATGTTAGGGTAGTTCCTGACGGCCATCCATAGCCGGGGGAATGCACAGACGCACGCGAAGAACGCTTCTGATTGTGGCCGCGGTCCTGCTCCTGCTCGCCGTGGCCGTGTTTTTGCGCTCCAAGGCCCCGCCCGAGGCCGCGCGCCTGCTCCCCGAGTCCGACGGCATCCTCTACGTCAACCTCAAGCCCTTTCGCGCCTTCTTTCACAAGCAGCTCAAGCCACCCGACCGCGTGCCCGAGTACCAGGAGTTTGTCGACGCCACCGGCATCGACTGGGAGCAGGATCTCGACCAGGCCGCCATCGCCCTCCACCGCATGCAGGACCCCAACGGGCCCAACGGCCCCGTCGCTTACTCCATGGTGCTGGTCGGCAAGCTCACCGGCAAGCGCCTCAATAGCTGGCTCGATGCCCACGCCGCCTCGCGCGAAATCTACGCCGGCCACACCATCTACAACGTGCCTTCCGAGGGGCGCACCGTGCGCGTCGTGCAGATCGGCTATGACACCCTGGCCGTCAGCAACACGCCCACCCCCGAGCAGATTCACTCGATCATTGACCGCCACCGCACCGCCGCGCTGCCCTTCGCCGGCTCGACGCTGCTCTCGCGCCACTATCACGAGGTGCCCCTGCTCTCCTTCGCCTGGGGCATCGGGCAAATCGGCCTGCCCTTCTCTGAGAGTGGAGCCATCAGGGTCTTCGGCATCTCCCTGCCCCTGCAGGATGGAGCCATCTTCGTCGCCAGCATCACCCCCACGCTGCCCCTCGCCGGCATGCTCAAGGTGCGCGTCGAAGAGCTCGCCCCCACTGAAGCCGACGCCGCCACCCAGGCGGCGAGCTTGCAGATGCTGGTGCTGCTCACGCGCAGCCTCGTGGGCGGCCTCGCAGGCACTCCGGCCAACAACGCGCTCAAGGAACTGGTATCGACCGCCGAAATCTCGCAGAAGCATGATCGCGTCGTCGTTACCGGCACGTTTTCGCCCGCCGCTCTGCTCGAGCCTCGCCGCAGCCACAAAAAACTCCGCGCAGGCGCAGTAACCCGAAGGGCCTTTCATGCATCAGAGTTAAACGTAGCCTCCCTCGGAGGGCTGCTTCTTTCCCCAATCTGCCCGTGCCGCCGGAGAGCTTTGGATCGCCCCCACGATCGAAAAGCCTCCCGGCGGCTTTCCCTTTTATAGGCCCGCTGCCGGCTTGTAGTAGATTGGGAACGCCCCGCACGAACGGGCTGCCGAAGCTTCGAGTTCACTCAAACGAGGGGTTTTATGCGACTTTCAAGCGGAGTTGCCTCAGCGCTTGCCGCCTTCTTTCTTCTCTCTTGCGTCTCCAGTGTTGCCCAGGGTACGTCGGCCGTCCTGACCGGCCAGAACGCCTTCACCGATGCCGCGCACGAGTCCCCCGGCACCCGACGCCATCTCACCGTCGCCGACCTGCCCGGCCCCATGCAGGACCAGTCCGTCGATAACGGGCCCTCGGTCGTTCCGCGGCCTCAGAACGCCTGGCCCATCGCTCCCAAGGGCTTCAAGGTCGATCTCTATGAGAGCGGGCTCGACAATCCCCGCCTCATCCGCTTCGCGCCCAATGGCGACCTCTTTCTCGCCGAAAGCTCAACCGGAAAAATCAGGGTCTTTCGCGGCGTCGGGCCAGACGGCAAGCCGAAAGAAACCGCCGTCTTCGCCGAAGGCCTCCACGAACCCTTCGGCATCGCCTTCTATCCTCTCGGGCCGAATCCCCAGTGGGTCTACATCGGCGAAACCGACGGAATCTCGCGCTTCCCCTACCACAGTGGCGACCTGAAGGCGGCCGGGCCCAAGCAGGCGCTGGCCGAGTTGCCCGGCGGCGGCCGTCTGCGCGGCGGCGGCCACTGGACGCGCGACCTCGCCTTCTCGAAAGACGGCACAAAGCTCTTCGCCTCCGTCGGCTCGCACTCGAATATCGACGACCCCGACACGCACCCCGAGGAATTTCACCGCGCCGACGTGCTTGAGTTCACGCCCGAGGGCAAGTTCGTGAAGGTCTACGCCTGGGGCATTCGCAACTGCGTCGGCGAGGCCATCAATCCCATCACCGGCGAGCTCTGGTGCTCCACCAACGAGCGCGATGGCCTCGGCAACAATCTCGTGCCCGATTACGTCACGCACATCCAGGAAGGCGGCTTCTACGGCTGGCCGTGGTACTACATGGGCGCGCAAGGGCGGCGTGCAGGACCCGCGTCACATCGGCAAGCATCCCGGAGCTGCAGGCCAGGGTCATCACGCCGGACATTCTCGTCAACCCGCACTTCGCCTCGCTCGAGATGCTCTTCTACGAGGGCTCGCAGTTCCCAGCCGAGTACAAGGGCGATGGCTTTGCCGCCGAACATGGCTCGTGGAATCGCGCGCAGCGGTCGGGCTATGAGGTCATCCGCCTGCCGATGAAGGACGGCCACGCAACCGGCGAATACGAGGACTTCCTCACCGGCTTCGTCACGCCCGAAGGCAAGGTCTGGGGCAGGCCCGTCGGCGTCGCCGTCGCACCCGACGGCTCCCTCTTCGTGACGGACGACGGCTCGCACTCCATCTGGCGCGTCAGCTACGTCGGCAAGTGACGCGGAAGCCGGTGCCCCGGGGCCGTGATTTCGGACCCGGGAAAGCACTCCGCCGCTTTGCGCATTATTTCCCACTCCATGCGCACACTGGAGCCGTGAGAACTGTGAGCAATGAACCCGGATTCGCAAACTGCGAACGAAGCACTGGAACGGGGTACCCCCTACCCCCTCGCTCGTCTGCATGTCCAGCGCCTCATGCGGCCGCACTTCGTTGTACTCCTGGCGAAACCTATCCAGTTCCCGCTGCTGCGTCCATCGGTCTTCGGCTGGACGCAGATCCTGCTTCAGGATGCGATGCATGCGTTCATGGCGGCCATTCTGTTCCGGAGGTCCCGCCGCAATGCGCTCCGGCACAATGCCCAGCCGCATCCACCACAACGACAGCCGCGACAGTCCGCCCACGGCCGCAGACGCAACGGCGCACCGTTCTCCGTCCGGATGGCCTCCGGAAGTCCATACTCGCGGAAGACCGCCTCAAAGATCGCCCGCACCCGCTCGCTATCGGCCTTCTCTACCACCTGGGAGCGCAGAAGATAACGGCTCCACGCATCGCTGATTGTCAGCGGATCGATCCTCGTTCCGTCGCCGCTGCGAAACCAGCGCTTGAAATCGGCGCACCACACTCGGTTCGAATCCACGGCATGCTGCAGCGCTTCTGTGTATGGCTCGGTCCGGTGCCCTTTACCCCCTCCCCCCTCCTAATCTTCGCGATTCAACAGGGGAAGCTTGCGGAGAATTTCGCTGAGTTGTGATCCTGCAGCGTCTACTTCGCCTTCAGCCCCAGCGCCTCCACCACCTTGTCGTCCACCTTCGCGGGCTGGCCGTCCTGCTTGCTACACCACGCCGAAGCCGCCGCGGTAATCCCACATCGTCCAGCCCATGTTGTCGGCTTCAAAGGCTGTCCGCACATCGTGAATCCATCGCATGCGCGACGCTGGATCAACATGCTCGCGATACACGCCGAATTCGTTGCAGATCAGAGGAACGTTGTTCGCCCGCCCCCACGCCGCCGCCTGGTCGATCAGCCGCCGTATGCGGTGCGCATCCCAGTGGTCGAGCCAGTAGCTCTCAAGCTCGAAGCGGTCCTTCAGCTCGGGCACCTGTTCGAGAATCGGCGCCATCGACTCTTCGCTCGCCGGGTAAGGAACGCCGTGCGTATAGCGCCACCAGAACGTGCCCCACTGCGCGCCCTGGTGGGTGAAGGTGTGCGGATCGTAAAAGTGGAAGTTGTAAATCACGTTGCCGTCCGCCAGAGGTTGCTGCGTCAGCAGGTCGGCAATGTCTGACCAGTTCGGCCCGGTGGCGATGATGGTGTTATGCGGCGCTGCTGCGCGAATGGCCGCCGCGGCCCGGGCCTGGATACCGGCCCAGCGGTAGGGATCGTGCACCTCCGGCTCATTCATCACCTCGAAGAAAACCTTCTCCGGATCGCGCGTAGCGTAATGCGCGGCAAGCTCCCGCCACAGCGCCACAAAGCGGTCCACCGCGTCATTCGACGTGCGAATCTGTTCCTTGTAGCTCTCCTCGGGATGAATGTCGATCTGGACCGCAAGCCCGTTCGCGAGCATCGCATCCACGGCCGCATCGAGCCGGCCGAGAAACTCGGCGTTGAGCCCGTCAACCCCGTGCGGAAACTGCTCGAGCGGCACGGGATCGATGCTGAGGCGCACATTGTCGAATCCGAGCTTCGCCATCAGCGCAATGTCGGCCGCATCCGTGTAGCGGTTGGTGCGCGCCGCCGAGTAGTCGGCAGCCGACTGCGCAAACCACTCAGAAGCGTTGATGCCGTGGCGCAGATGCTGCGCGCGGGCAAAGGCCAGCTTCACTTCCGCGGCGCGGTCTTGGCCCGATGCAGCCGGCGCGAGAGACGCGATGAATGCGAATAAAACAACGAGAACGATGAGCGTAGAGCGGCGAGCGTGCACGACTTTGTTTCCCCTTCGAGTGAGTGAGAGAGAACGAGTGAGTGAGACGAGTGAAAGAGATGAGCGAAAGATTGCCGAGCCAACAATAACACGCGAAAGTGCCGCCACAGCGCGCGCTTGCCCAACCCGAACCGGCGCAAAGCGAAAGCGGCTCCCCTCAAGGGAGCCGCACGGAAGGAGCTAAGGCTGACCTCTACTTGCTGGCGACAGCGCCGGCCGTGCTGCCAAGGAAGGCTTGCTCGTAGGTGGTGCGCAAAAATTTGTGCGGATTGACAGGCACGTTGTGGATGCGCACTTCGTAATGGAGATGCGGGCCCGTGGCGCGGCCCGTCTGGCCTACGTAGCCGATCACTTCGCCGCGCGTAACGTGCTGGCCGGTCAGAACCGCAATCGACGAAAGATGGCCGTAAAGCGTGCGCATATCGTGGCCGTGATCGATGATGACCTCGCGCCCATACCCGTTCACCGTCGAAGCCGCGGCAATGTCGCCATCGCCTGCCGCGCGCACCGGCGTGCCCAAGGGAGCGTCGATATCCATGCCGGGGTGGAATGTGCCTTCTTCGCCGTTGATGGGATCCTCGCGCTCGCCAAAGCTCGAAGCAACACGGCCCTCGATGGGCCAGAGCGATGGCGCGTCCGCAAGCTGGGTCCAGTCGCCGGCAAAGCTCGGCGTCAATCCGCCTTCAAGGGCGCGGGTAACCCGGCCTGACATCGCCTGCGCGCGCAAGGCATAGAACTGATCGATCGAAAGCTTCAGCGCCTGCTGGTCCACGTCGTCACTGAGCGCGAGGCTCGGCGGCGTAGGGGCCGTGGCAACATTGGTGGTTGCCTTGGCGGCGATCAGCTTGTTCTGGCGCAACCCGTAGAGAGTGGTCACTTCGCTGGCGAGCGCGCCCAGTGACGCCACCTGCACGCCGCGTTCATGCGCGATCTGCGCCATCTGCTGATAGTTTTTGCGGAGAGTTTCGCGCTCCTCGCGGACCTGGTTGAATCTCTCGGTCTTGAGAAGCATGCGCGTGTAAGAGCCGGCAAGGCCAACGATTGTAACTGCACCAACAAGGGCCGCTGCGACAAAGCCATAAACGTAGTGCAGAGGCAGCGGAATCTTGCGAACCCGACCGTCTTCGTCCCTGGCAACAAAAAGAATGTAATAGCGTTTCCGCAGCATTGTCCCTCTCTATCCCAGCAACCGGGGAGGCTGCAATTCGCTAACTTCAAGCGAGAGCGAAAAGCGCAGAGCACTTCTGAATGGGAGCCTGAAACAAAGCCCCTCTAAATAGGCGGAGTCACAACAACTTCGATCAAAAGGCTAACAAACGGCCCCGGGGCGGGTCAACGAAATCGTGTGGGAAAGCTGGCGGCGAAAGTAATGAAACACACGGGTTTGCCCCACTTCTCAGGGCTTCCGGCGCTTTCGTGTCCTATGCTTGCAGAAGATGGCCAAAAGCAGGCAAATCCCGCCAAAAGCCGGCGAGGCGGCGCTGATCCGCCAAATCCGCGAGCGCGCCGCCGGCTCAGCTGGTAAAAGGCTAACCCTCGGCATTGGAGACGATTGCGCCCTGTTGCGGCCCCGGGCAGGCGAAGAACTCGCCGTCACAACTGACCTCTCGATCGCTGGCAGGCACTTCCTCATCGATCTGCACCCGCCCCAGGTCATCGGCCATCGCACCCTGGCGCGCGGGCTCAGCGATCTCGCTGCCATGGGCGCGCATCCCGTCGCTGCGTTTCTCTCTCTGGGATTGCCAGCCGAGCTGACCGTCGCCTCGGGGCGCCGTCCGGCGTGGGTCCACCGGTTCTATGACGGCCTGCTGGCGCTGGCCGCTCAATACAAGACGCCTCTCGCCGGCGGTGACCTGGCCCAGAGCCCCATCGCCGTGGCCGACATTGTGCTCATTGGTGCGGTGCCAACGGGCAAGGCGCTTCTGCGATCCGGCGCGCGCGCCGGCGACAGCCTCTACGTCACCGGCACCCTCGGCGGGGCTGCGGCTGGCCTTGAAGGTCTCAAAGCGTGGGGCCGGACGCGCACATCGCGAACCCTCCCGAAGAAGCTCATCTCGCAACTCTCCGCGCACCTCCATCCACAGCCGCGCATAGCACAGGGCCTGTGGCTGCGCCGGCGGGCAATCGCCTCGGCGGCCATCGACCTCAGCGATGGCCTCTCGACCGACCTCGCACACCTTTGCGAGGAATCCGGAGTTGCCGCCGAAGTCGACGCGGCAATCCTGCCCATACATCCTGCCGCAGGCCTCGCAGAGGCTCTGCACGGCGGCGAGGACTACGAGCTCCTCTTCACCGCGCCTGCGCGTGCCCGTGTGCCGCGCATCATCGAAGGCGTTCCGGTCACCCGCATCGGCAGAATTTTGCGGCAGCGCAAAGGCGCACCGCAGATGCTGCTCCTCACGGCGAAGGGCGCCGAGCCGCTCTCGCCGGCCGGATGGCAGCACTTCAGCAGGCAAGGGTGAAACCGTGACCGCTCTTATCGTTGACCTGGCCTTTCCGCACACCTGGAACGCCGAAGTGCTCGCCGCGCGGCCGGCGATTCTGCCTGCACGCAGCTTCGTCTACCCACGCGAAGCCGAAGAGGTCGAGCGCGGCGCGCTCGAAGTGCTGGTGCGGCCCGCAGGCGCGCAGCCGTTTCTGGCCACCTGCGCCGTCGGCTTCCTCGATCCCGCAGCGCCCACTGGCATCTGGTCGGCTCCCAACCCCGCTGAGCTTTGCGCGGTCTCGGGCGGATACGCGTACATCATCGACACCGCCACGCCCGAGCGCTTCACGATGATTTCCTACCGGCCCGTCCTTGAGATCCGCGCGCTGCCCGAGGCAGGTCTCCTGCTCTTCGTTGGCCACCGCAGCATCCTCGCCTGGGGCGCCGACGGCCAGGCGTGGGAGACCGCAAAGCTCTCCGACGAGGGCATCACCATCACGGCAATCGAAGCCGGCCTACTGCGCGGAAGAGGCTGGCAGATGATGACGGACAAGGAAACTCCCTTTGTCGTAGATTTGCGGACGGGCGCAATCGCCGGCGCCTGAGCGCTACCTTTGCGCAGCAAGCATCGCGTCATACGCCGCGTAGACACCCTCAAACACCGCGTCCCATGTCGCCGTCAGAGCATAGGCGCGCGCCGCTTCGCGCATCGCCGCATGCTTCTCCGCGTCGCCGAGAATCGCCGCGACCGCCGGCGCAAATTCCTCGTCCGGAACAATGCGCCCCGTGATCCCATCACCCACGATCGTGCGCGGTCCGCCGTCGGGCGTCACGATCGCCGGCACGCCGCTGGCAAGCGCTTCGAGCACCACGTTGCCAAAGGTATCCGTGTGCGAGGGGAAGACGAAAAGGTCCATGTTGGCGTAGGCAGTCGCCAGTGTTTCCCCGCGCAAGACGCCGGCAAACTCCGCGCCATGCAGATGCTCGCGCAGCCACGCTTCATCGCCCCCCTGACCAATAATCAGGAAGCGAAAATCGGAAGAGCCCATCTGCCTCAGCTTCTTCTGCACCGCGACCAGGCCGGCGATATTCTTCTCCACGCTGAGCCTGCCAACGAAACCCAGAACCCGCGTTTGCTCGCTGCTCAAGCGGGTGCGCTTCGCAGGATGAAAGAGTTCAGCATCGACACCGCGCGGCATCAGGTGGCAGGGCCGGCCTGTCATGCTTTCGAGCCTGCTGCACAGCTCTTGATTGGGCGCGAAGAGCACTTTCGCGGCCGCGTAGAAGCGCGCCGCAGCGGCCATGGCAAGGTCTTCGATCGTCTGGCCGGTTGCAGCAGATTGGCGCTCGGGCAGCAGGCGCAGAAACCACTCGGACCGGCGCGCGGCGTACTCATGCACGTTGGTGTGCCAGCTTGCTGCAAGCGGCAGCTTCAACTCATTGGCGAGCCCCATGCCGAGCATGCCCACTTCGCTGGGGCCGGTGATGTGGATCAAGTCGGGTTTGAAACGCGCCAGCACTTCTTCAATGAGAGGAAAATGACGCAGAAAAGCGGGATCGAAGCGAAGGTCCTTCTCCAGCGCAAAGGAGAGAAAGCCGCGCGGCAGCTCGAGCGTCCAGAGGCTTGCCGTCTTCAGTCAGCGTCTGGGGCCGATCGCCGGCGCGGACGCAGAGAAACGGCAGATCGCGGCGGCGCGCAAATGCCTCAAAGTGCCGGCTCGTATGCGCCACTCCATTCACCTCGTGAAAGGAGTCAGGAAAGTAGGCGACACGAGGAGCTCGCGAAGTGGCGGTTGCGTTCAACGTACGTCCATACTAAAGCGCGGTCGGCCGATACGGCATCACACGCGATGCCGCGTCTCAGGCTTAGCCGTCGTTGTCGCGAGCGCGAGGCGCATCTGGCGGGCCTCGTTCCATGCCAGGCGCAGCCCGCCGGAGACCGGGGCCTTGCCAAGCATCTGCACAGCCGCGATGATCCAGCCGATCGCAAGCGGTGCGCGGCCTTTGGGCCACAGCTCGGTCAACGGGCGGATGACGCCGTCGGCTCCAGGATGGTAGACACGCTCATCCCACGTCCGCGAGCCCTGCGGAAACTCCGGATAACTGCGGATGGCATCAAGCGTCGATTGCAGGATGCGGTGCTTCCACGGCTGCGCATACTGCGGCATGAAGAGAATGTCGCTCTTCCGCTCGCGGCGAATCTCGTGCACAAACTCAGTGAAATTTGAGGCGTTGGTAAGGTTGATGTTCGCATTGGGCTCAACGCCGTGCCGATCGCCGCCGCTGATCAGCAGCATGTTCCACTGCGCAGCAAGCCGGCGCACCGCGCGGTTCTCATCCCAGTTGCGCAAGCCGTTCAGCTCAAGCGCGTGCAGCGAGGCGCCATGCTTCTGCAGAAACTCGTTCACGAGAAACTCGTGCTTCTCCCTGCCGATCAGGTAGAGGTCCCACATGGGGTGATTGAAGACCACCAGCACATTCGGTTCGTCGTTGAGCGCAACAAGAATCTCTTGCAGCCGCTGGCCGTCGGGGCGGGCCGTGTACTCCTCAAGAATCGCCATCCACTCCGCGGCGCGGGCGCTGGGCAGATTGTGAACGCCGAGGTGAAACGACTGCACCTCTCCGTAGGGAACGCTCCACTCAACCGACACTGGAATTCCGCGCGCACTGGGAACCGTGCGCAGCAGCATCGGCGCCTTGATATTGTCATGATCGGTGAGAGACACCATGGCAGCAAGATCGAGGCTCTCGACCTGCCGCCTCTCAAGATCGAAGGCGAGCTTCGGCGTCATCGGCGGAGTCCAGTACGCGGCCGCGTAATCGATACGCACACCGTGATTCGATTCCGACCGTCGCTCGAAGCGCGAAAACAGCGGACGCAATACGGTGAATTGATTTCCCAGGTTGGCCAGGAAATCCAGCGTCTCCTTCGACTGATTGGTGTGGCCGTGCAGGGAGACGCCGGAACGGCGGCCCCGCGCTGCCTGCCGGTCGCGCCACAGGTACGAGATCGTCGAACTCGCCACGTTGCCCTCCTCTTAAATCGAGACGAAGTCGAGTTTGCCGCAGCCAGTATCGGTCGCCGGCTGTCAACAATGCGTTAAGAGGGTGCAAATGCAGGTTCAATTGGACGTGCAGAATCAATCGAGTAACGATGGGCGGTTCACGCTGAATCAACCAGGCCTCAAGGGCAGCGGCCAGGCTGCTCCGTCACTTGCTGGTTTTGGCCATCTCCGGGCCGAGAAAGTCTTCGAGGGTCCACCCCGGCATGAGCTCGCTGAATTTGTGTTCAGCCGCGCTCGTTGCCTCAGGCACAAGATGGTTCTGCGTGAGGCCGCTGCGCAGCATCTCAAATGCCTGCTCGGGCGTATCGGCAAACTGGAAGAGATCGAGATCCTTGGGCGAGATGGCGCCCGTGTCAACCAGCACATCGAGATCGAAGACCTTCTTCCAGTATTCCGGCCCGTAGATCACCACCGTGATCTTCTTGGCCAGCTTCTGCGTCTGAGCCAGGGTGAGAATCTCGAACATCTCATCCAGCGTGCCGAAGCCGCCGGGAAAAACCACCAGCGCCTTGGCGAGATATGCAAACCAGAGCTTGCGCATAAAGAAGTAGTGGAACTCGAGGTTCAGCGCCGGCGTGATGTAGGGATTGGGAAACTGCTCGAAGGGCAGGCGGATATTCATGCCCACCGTCTTGCCACCGGCTTCATAGGCGCCGCGGTTGGCCGCCTCCATGATGCCGGGGCCGCCGCCGGAGGTCACGACGAAGCGGTGACGGCGCGAAGGAATGGTCTTGGCCCAGCTTGTGAGCATCTGCGCGAGACGGCGCGCATCTTCGTAATAACGGGCCATCTGCACGGCCGCCACGGCGCGCTTGCGCTGCAGGTCCGTCGCCGTCCCCGCAACGATCTCCGGCGGAGAGGCCGGCTGCTCCGATTCAGGAGCAGGCTGCGACGAGCCGGTGTTCTCGAGCAGCTCGAGTTCGTGTGCGGCTTCTTCACTGCCGCGAAAGCGTGCCGAGCCGAAGAACACGACCGTGTCCTGAATGCGCTCGCGGCGAAAGCGCGCAAGTGGCTCGAGATATTCGGCGAGAATGCGGATCGCGCGGCCATCTGGGCTGTTGAGAAAATTGGGATTCTCGTAAGCCAGTGGAGCGGGATTCAGCGGCGGCGGCGAGGCGGTATTCGCAGCATCTGACGGAGCGCGTTCTGCCGGAGCCGCCGGGATTGCGCTGTGATTCTGCTGTTGGAGCCTCGATTCCTCAGGGGACGCGATGCTCTTGTTTGCTTTCTGTTTTCCGTCTGCCATTGCTTACCTGTTCCGGTAGCGGATTGCGTCTTTAAAGGCGATCCACAAATTCAATAATCCCAATCCTGAAACCATACCGCGCACGGCCCCATTGGCCGCGTAGATAGAGAGCGTCGGAAACTGCGCAAAGAGCGGATTCTGATCCCAGAAGATCGGCGACCACGGCGCATAACACACAGCGAGGCCAATATAGATGCGAAGTAGAACGCGGAGAAAGAGTTCGGCGCGCACCAGCCAGGGCGGAATGCGTTGCGGCGGCGGCCCTGCCGGACGAGATGCCGGAACCGGAGCGTCGCGCGTGGTTTCCGGCTCAGGAGCCGGGTTCGCTGGCAACGTAGGCGATATCAATTCCGGCTGCTGGGGCATTCTTCTGTATTCATCCGGCGTCGGTTTCGCCGCGAGGTGAAAACCGGCATAGTATTCAAACGGTATCACAGCACAGCGACGATGCAGCGGGGATTGATACCCCTGGTAACACAGGCGTATTCTGTTGGCGTGCGCGAATTTCTCCGTCACGAGGAGGAGCCATGAAGCGTATCGCATACTCCGCATCGATCATTGCTCTTGCTGCCTTAACGCTCGGCGCAGAGGCGCAGAATCCCACGAGTTACGGCGTGGCCGGCATGGAAACCGTGAACGGCAACACAACGGTCGTGGTGGCCCAACCCGCAATTGCCTGCCCTGTAAACCTGCGGGCATTGCAGGGCGCGGGCTACGGACTGGTGCATGTGCGCGGCGCTCAGCCGACGGATGTGCCTGGGCAGCGCATTCACCTGATCGTGAGCAACAGCGCCAGCGGCAAAGCTCGCAGCGCGCGGGTGCTCGTGACCGGGCTGTCGTCGAAGAATCGAATGAGAAACATCTCCACGACAGAAGGCCTCGCTGACATGAGGAAGACCATCACCGTCACCTTCGCTCCTGAAGATGCCGGAGCGTTGCCGCCGACCTGGTTCTGCCGGGATTCACTTCGGTGAGCGCAGTGGAATTGCAGTCGATCACTTATCAGGATGGCGCCGTCTGGAGCATCGCGAAGGGCGAGACCTGCCGCGTCACTCCCGATCGCATGATGCTCGTCGCAAGCCAGTAGTTAGACGCGGCCGTTGCGCAGTGCGCGCGCCTGCTCTGACTGGTCGTTCGTCGTGTGATTTCTTAGAAGCGAATGTAGAGGCCGGCCATCGGCTCAGCCGTGTGGATGAATCGATCGGTCGAAGTAAATACCTCGCTTAGATCGGGCGCCTTGTTCACGTTGCCTCGATATTGCAGTCTGAGGCCGAAGTGAGGGATCAAAGCTATATCAAGTCCCGCACCGTATACATAGACAGCCCTGGTGGAGGTCGACGTCGCGATCTGGTTGCTGCCCGGCTGATCGATCAGCACGCCGACACCGGCCAGCGCAAAGGGCTTGAGGTTCAGCACCCGCAGAGAAAAAACCCAGTCGCCCGTGATCTGATGGGCCGCGGCAGAAATCGGCTGAGGCGGAGGAACGACTTGAACGTTCGACGCAGCCGCCTCGTAGACCAGGTTGGCTCCGGTATAGGAGTATGTGACTTCGTAGCCGACCAGGGGATTTCTGATATGCCGAAGCTGCACCAGGCCGCCGCCATGAATCGCCGGCAATTGCACGGTGCCGTTGCCGGTTGAGTTCTGGCTGAAAGTCGCGAGCGCGCTGAGCGCTATATCGGTCTGCGCAAATCCCGGAGCAGCACCAAACGCGATCAACCCCAGGCTCAAACCCAGGGTCATGACAGCTTCTTGCACACGCTTCTTGCTCATCAGAGACCTCCAGAGTGAAGCTGCTGCAATGGAACGAATCTTGAAAACGTATGCGTGGGCGCAGCTCCCCGAAACAGGTTGGATGCTGCCGCCAGGCGTCAGGTGATCCCGGGGAAGAGAGCAATTGCTCAAAGCCGGTTAAGCAGTCCCGGAATGCTCAAGTTATCCTGTTCCCACATCATGACTCTCCAGCAGCTCTTCCCCGCCCTTGCCGCGATGACCGCGAGCGCGCTCGCTTTGCCGCCCTGCCTCGTTGCCCAGCACAACGCCCCCAGGACGCTCCCCTACATGAGCGAAAAGCCGGTGACTGCCCGTCATGGGATGGTCGTGAGCGTGCATCATCTCGCATCCGACGCGGGCCTCGCGGTCCTGCGCGCGGGCGGCAACGCTGTCGATGCTGCCGTCGCCACGGGCTTCACGCTGGCGGTCGTCCATCCGCTTGCCGGCAACCTCGGTGGCGGCGGATTCATGCTCCTGCGGATGCACGACGGCAGGTCCACCTTTATCGACTATCGCGAGAAGGCGCCGCTCGCGGCCACCGAAACCATGTATCAGGACGCACATGGAAATGTGATTCCCGATGCCAGCGTCATCGGCTATCGCTCCATCGCTACTCCGGGGTCGGTCGCCGGCCTGGTCTACGCAGAGCGCAAGTACGGCCGCCTCGGGCTCAAGCGCGTGATGGCTCCGGCAATCAGGCTCGCCACCGACGGCTTTGTGCTGAGCGCAGAAGAGGCCGACGAGCTTGCCGACGAAGATCTCGCGCGTTACGCCGACTCGAAGCGCATCTTTCAGCGTGATGGCAGGCTCTACAAGGCGGGCGAAGTTTTTAAACAACCCGAGCTGGCGCGCACGCTCGAGCGCATTGCCGCCAATCCTGACGATTTCTATCACGGCAGGATGGCGCAGGAGCTCGTCGACGATCTCAGCAAGGGCGGAGCCCTGATCACGCTTCGTGATCTCGCGCAGTACACGGTTGTCGAACGCAAGCCCGTAACAGGAACCTTTCACAACTACCAGATCATCAGCGCGCCCCCGCCATCCTCCGGCGGTATTGCGCTGCTGACCGCCCTCAACATTCTCGAGGGCTTCGATCTCCGCCAGCTCGGCGATCGCACGCCCGCTTCAATGAACCTGATTACCGAGGCCTACCGGCGCGCCTACATGGACCGCAGCGACTACCTCGGCGATCCGGACTACAACAACATCCCTGTCGAAGAGCTGACCGCAAAGAAATATGCATCAGCGTGGAGAAGCAGCATCACTCCGGGCAAAGCCACGCCCAGCGCAGATTTACAGCGGCCCGCGGGCTTTTTGCCGCCGGCGCCGAAAACCGCCGGTCATCGCGCCGAATCGCAGGACACGACGCACTTCTCCGTCGTCGACAGCGATGGCAATGCCGTCGCCGTAACCACAACCCTCAACGACACCTTCGGCTCACACGTAACCGCGGGATCGCTCGGGTTCCTGCTTAACGACGAGATGGACGACTTCGCCTCGAAGATGGGCGTGCCCAATATGTTCGGCCTCATCCAGGGCCCGGCGAATGCGATTGCGCCGGGCAAGCGTCCGCTCAGCTCGATGACGCCGACCATCGTGCTTGAAAATGGCAGGCTGCGCTTCGTGCTTGGGTCACCCGGCGGAGCACGCATCATCACCACCGTTGCCAACATCTTTCTTTCCGCGGCAGATGGCAGGCTGAACATTCAGCAGGCAGTCGATGCTCCACGCTTTCATCATCAATACCTGCCCGACACGTTGTACCTCGAGCCCGGCTTCAGTGACCAGACGCAGCAGGCGCTGCGCGGCATGGGCTACACCCTTGCCGTGAAGGATGGCCACTGGTC
This sequence comes from uncultured Acidobacteriota bacterium, assembly GCA_963718885.1. GTDB lineage: Bacteria > Acidobacteriota > Terriglobia > Terriglobales > Acidobacteriaceae > Telmatobacter. The sequence goes on along the minus strand of CAVRAK010000028.1, from coordinate 4,193 downwards.
GAACGGCGAGTGCATTGCCATTGATCCGAAGACCGGGGAACTCGCAGGCGGGCAGGATCACCGCAGCCACTACGGCAAGGCCGCGGGCTACTGAGCCATCACCCTACTGCACCATCCTTACTGAGCTGGAGGCGATATCCATCGTCGCCGAGTCGGCCTGGGCATCGCGCCCCTGGCCTGCATCGCAATCGGCACTCTGTGACAAAGGCTGCGCCGTGGGCAGAAAGATGGAGAAGACCGTGCCGCGCGCCGGCCCCCTCAGGCTGCTCCAGACGCGCACCTGGCCGTTATGCCGCTCCACCAGTTGCGCGACCACCCACAGGCCGAGACCCGTGCCGGTGTCGGGCTTGGTTGAGAAGAATGGCTCGAAAATGTGACGCATCGTTTCGCGATCGATTCCTGAGCCTGAGTCGCAAAAGGTTACCCGCATGCCTTCTACTGCCCGCTTACGCCAGTCGCGCGAGGGCCGCAGCCGGATAAGCAGTCTCCCCTTCCGCGACATTGCGTCAATCGAGTTCGCCACCAGATTGGCGAAGATCTGCTGCGCCTCAGTGGGCATGCATGCAATGGCAACCTCGCCGGATGTCTGAATGTCCACGGTGATCTCGGAGGCGTACAACCGCGCGCGATACATCTGAATCACTCCCTCGACAACCTCGGAGAGCAAGGTGCTCGTTGGCCGGCCCGGCTGGCGATGGAACTTGAGCGTGGACTGGGTGATCATGGAAACCCGCAGCAACTCATCCAGTGCAGTGTGCGCATGCTGGTGCGCCTCTTCAGGAGTTTTGGAGAGCGTCACCAGAAAAAGCAGGTTCGTTACCGACTCAAGAGGATTGTTGATCTCGTGAGCCACCGATGCAGCGAGCCTGCCGGCCACGGCGAGCTTTTCGGCCTGCAGCATCGATTCCTGCATCTGCTTGCGCGCTGTGATGTCAATCAGCACACCCATCATCCACGAAGGCTGCCCAGCGCTGTCGCGCTGGCACCGGCCCTGCGACTCTACCCAGCGGATTGCCCCGTTCTTGTTGACAATGCGGTACTGGCGAAAAAAATTCCTTCCCTCCTTCACCACCTGGTCGATGCCTTCGCGCACGCGCTGGGCATCTTCGTGGTGAATGCATCTAAGCCAGAGATCGTTGTCCGGCTCAAACGCCCCAGGTTCGTAGCCCATAATCCTGTAGACTTCGTCCGTCCAGTGGACTGTGTTGTGCTGAAGATCCCACGTCCACAGGCCCATGCCGCTCGCTTTCAACGCGATTTGCAAAGCCGCATCGCGCTCCCTCAGCTCGTTCTGCGGCGCGAATGCGCTCCTCGGCCATCTGGCGCTGTGTCTGCTCGAGGATGAGGCTTTTACGGAGTTCCTCGCTGTTGAGCAGTTCGCGCTGATCGGCCCAGCGGCGAAGCAGAACACCAAGCAGCGTCGAGACGATGAAAAACAGCGAGAGGCGAATCTTCTTCGTCAACGAATCCGGAAGAAAAACGAAAACGCGATTCGGTGAGAAGGATATCCGTTAGAACGACCTCGACGACGGCGCAACCGAAGCTGCCCGCCATGCCCAGAAACCAGCCGCTCAGGACGACCGCGGGAAATGCCAGCAACCAGGGGAAAGGAACGCAGCGGGGGTATCACCCAGGCCAGGGTGACCGACAAAACCGCGATAAGGGCCCCTAAGATGGTCCGGGCTATCCAATTCAGATTTTCAACCGCCTTGGCAGTTGGAATCCTCAACGCCATCCTCGATTCAACTCCGACCTTGCCCACGTGCTGTTGGCCCCCGAGCCCCCTCGCGGGCCACCCCGCGAGCCATCAGAAGAGTGCGTCCTTCCATACCGGAGTGGTTCCCGGAGCGCCTCAATTCAACACCCAGCAATATCTCCGGCTCCGGACTGGTGGTGTCGGTAGCATAGGCAAGTTGAGAGCGCCATGTCTAGTGTGGCCTTGCGGGCCCGCCGGTCTATCTTTACCGGGGCCGCACCATCTTCTGCAACATCCGCTTCGAAGCAAGTGAGCAATGGGATGCGACAATTGAACAGGCGCCCGCGTGGCCGTAGTGTGCGTGGCGCGAAGCCTTCATGATGCTGCGAATCCTCTCAACACATTTGTTTCTGAATCAGCGTCTGCATCCCGGCCTGCTTGAGTTGGCGAGCCGCTCCGGCTGCAACGGTGTCGAGCTTTTTGCGGCGCGGCAGCATTTTGACTATGCGAGCCGCGAGCACGTCGCTGAACTCGCATCTTGGTTTGCCGCCAGTCCGCTCGAAGCGTTTTCCATGCACGCACCGCTCTATCCCGATCGTGAAATGGGCCGGGCAGGCGCACCGGCGGTGAACCTGCTTCACCCCGAGAAAGCGCGTCGCATCGACTCCATGGACGAAATCAAACGCGCCCTCGAGGTAGCCGAACATATCCCCTTCCGGAATCTGGTAGTACACCTCGGCGAGCGGGAAGATACGTGGTCCCCGCGCGCGATGGAATATGCGGAGACGGCGCTTGAGCATCTGGGAGCCTTTGCCCGCCCCCTCGGCGTGCGCCTGCTGGTCGAAAATCTGCTCAACGAGCCGACCCTGCCCGAGCACCTCATGACGATCCTCGACATGGGCCACCTGTCGAACGTCGGCATCTGCCTTGACCTGGGGCATGCGCACATCAATCAGAGCGTGGGCCAGGCAATCGCCACCTTCGGCGATCGAATCGCCACCGTGCACGTCCACGACAACCACGGCCTGCGCGACGAGCATCTCTGGCCGGGCGACGGCACCATCGACTGGCCAGGCGCGGCAAAGGCGCTCAACGGGCTCGCCAATCCACCCGCCGCGGTGCTCGAAATCAGCTACCGCCTCGGCGATGCCGCCGAAGTCATTCCCGAGCGCATGGAACATTCGTTTCAGCTGTTGAGTTAGCGCCTGCTGGCATCTATCGGAATGAAGCCGTCTTCCTGGCAGTCTTCTTTTTCTCATTCTCGGCGATTCGCGCCTTGACCATTTTTTGGAGCAGAGCTGGCGGCAGCGGCTGGTCCTGCGGGAACTGCAGCGTGCCCTTGGACGTGCGGTATTCTTTCAGCTCGTCCTTCATGGCGTCGATGAGAGATGCGTTCATGGGGAAGAAGCTGCAGTGGTTCTTGAATGCGGCATAGCCTACCAGCGCTCCGTGGTAATAGAAAGCCGGCATGCCATAGCTGAGCTGCTCCGTGGCGTCGCGAGGCACGACGCCGCGAATGGTTCCGCCGGATCTTCGCGAGAGTCGTTCGCGCGGGTTCCGGCGTTTGAGCCAGATATGCATTTACGGCCTCGACGCCGCCTGAGGCTCCGCTTGGTTTGCTTTTCGTGCTCTTCAAGTTCGGCTCCTCGTCCGGCTACCGCTCTCCCGTCAGTGCTTCTTCACCGCCGGCGGCAGCGCAGGCGGCAGCTCCGATGTTGCGATATCCTCGATCGCTTTCCACGCGCCGTCGGGCTCCTTGCGAAACACCGTCACGTAGCTGCCATGATCCTTCACGATGCCGTGCGTCGCCGGATCGGTCATCGTCATCTGGTAGCTCCCCTGGCTATAGGCTAGATCGCCGGCCCTCGAAACATTGACGCGCTTGGCCTGGAAGGAAAGCGAAAACGCCGGGTCGGCGAGCATCTGCCGTATCGCTGCCGAGATCTCGCCAAGGCCGCTCGCCACCGGCATTCCCGGAGCCATCAGCACCGCGTCGCCGGCGTAGTAGGAGGCGAGCTTGCCCACATCCTTCGCGGAATAACTTCGATTGGCTTCAACCTCAAGGCGCGTGATCGCCCTGACGTCGGCATCATGCGCCTCGGGCAACGGCGGCGGAGCCTGACGGCAAGCCGTCATCGCAAACACAAGAGCGGCCATGCCGGATAGAACGGGACGAGTTTTCATGCTGGTCTTTCCTCTCAATCGATTCCATGACCAAAACCTCAGCCTGCAGCCATGGCATCAGCCCGCAGATTGATTGATTAGATGACGAATCTCGCCGCCGAGGAAAGTAAGTGAGATAAGCTCGCGTACTCAGCCGCCGTGCGGTCGCCCACTGCGCTCCTCGGCAAGGTAAGCCAGCCACTCCGCCATGCCTGCGCCACTCCTCGCGGAGGTTTCAAAAATTCGGATGCCTGGGCGAATCTGGTTGATGTTCTTGAGCGCAGTATCGCGGTCGAATCCACACGCCTCGGCGATGTCAATCTTCGTAAGGATG
>CAVRAK010000027.1:0-44026 GCA_963718885.1 uncultured Acidobacteriota bacterium | reverse complement strand
GCTTCGGATACTTTTACGTTCTGCCCGGCGCCATCAAAATTCTCGTCCTCGGGTTTGGCCGCGACTTCGCCTTGATGATCACCATTGAGGACTACACCAGCTTCTTCCTCTCCATCATTCTTGGCCTCGGCATCAGCTTTGAAATGCCGATCCTCATCCTCTTCCTCGCGATGTCCGCATATTGTCAGCCCGCAGTTTCTGTGGAAGAACATTCGCTACGCGATCCTTGCGATCTTCCTCGTGGCGGCCATCATCAGGCCGAGCCCCGATCCCTGGACGATGTGCATCTACGCGATCCCCATGCTGGCGCTCTATCTGATCGGCATCGCCGTCGCATGGTGGGTGCATCATCGCGCCGCAAAGCGAGAGAATCAGAGTCATGATGCTTTCTGCCTGGCGCCGCCGGCTCTTTTTCGTGCTGACTCTTCTTGCGCCTCTCGCCCTGCCCGCGCAGCACTTCAATGGCGGACGCGCCTATGAGTATGCGCGCGACTTTGCCGCGATCGGCCCGCGCTGGCCCACGAGCCCGGCCACGCAAAAGCTGAAGCCTTTCTGCGCGCTCATTTCGAGCACGATCAGCTTGAAGAAGATGCCTTCATCGCCGACACACCCATCGGCGCCGTGAACATGCGCAATTTCATCGTGCGCTTCCCCGGGAAGAAAGATGGCGTCATCGTGCTGGCCACGCATTACGAAACCAATTACTGGCTGCGCAATATCAACTTCGTGGGCGCCAACGACGGCGCAGCCACGACGGGCCTGCTGATGGCAATCGCCGATCAACTGCGCGCGGCCACCGCAAACGGGCGCAAGCTCGATGGCTACTCGGTGTGGCTGGTCTTCTTTGATGGCGAGGAGGCGATCGAACACTGGTCTGATTCCGACTCGACCTACGGCAGCCGTCATCTCGCAGCCCGGTGGGGCCGCGATGGAACCCTGGCCCGCATCAAGGCGTTCATCCTCACCGACATGATCGGCGACAAGGATCTCGATATCCAGCGCGAGAGCCGCTCGACGCAGTGGCTCGTCGACACGGTGCGGCAGGCCGCGAAGAAGTACGGCTACGAGCATTACTTCTTTCAGCAGGAAGAACCTGTCGACGACGACCACATGCCTTTCGTCAAGCGCGGCGTTCCATCCATCGACATCATCGACCTCGACTACGGACCCGATGACAGCTACCACCACACCGCGCAGGACACGATCGACAAAATCAGCGCGCGCAGCCTGGCGATCGACGGCGACGTGATCATGGAAGCGATTCGCCTGATCGATACACGCTGATCTCAGCTTCAACGGCCAAAGCGCCGCAGTTATTTCCTGTAGCATCTCTCTATGATTGGCGGCGCCACTTGGGCGTGGTGGATCGGGTTTCATCTGGCCGTGATCGCTCTGCTGGCGATCGACGCCTTTCTTCTCGCGCGCGAGCCGGACCATCCGCGGTCCACCAGGGGCGCATGGATATGGACTGGCGCGCTGATCATCGCCGCCGGAGCCTTCGCGGCCTGGATTTACCTGGAGCAGGGGCGCCAGCCGGCTCTTGAATTCGTCGCGGGCTACGCGATTGAAACTTCGCTCAGCATCGACAATCTCTTTGTCTTCCTCGTCATCTTTCAGGGTTTCCAGATCAGCGAGAAGCGCCAGCACACGGCCTTGCTGTGGGGCGTGGGCGGGGCCGTGATCCTGCGCGCGCTCTTTATCGCCATGGGCGTCACCCTGATCGATCGCTTTCACTGGATCACGTGGGTCTTCGGGCTTTTTCTGCTCTATGCGGCCTTCCGGCTGGTGCGCGGTGGGTCGGCGAAGGCTGCCATCCCCGGGTGGATCCGCCGCCTGCAGCCCTCAAAGGGCTCGCTGCTGCCGGTGATACTCGCGGTTGAAATCACCGACCTGCTTTTCGCGGTCGACTCCATTCCGGCAGTGCTGGCTGTTTCGCGGGATCCCTTTGTGGTCTATACGTCGAATATTGCCGCAATCCTCGGCCTGCGCTCTCTTTACTTCGCGCTGGCTTCGCTGCTCGATCGCTTCCGGTATCTGCACTATGGCCTTGGCGTGCTGCTGGCATTCGTCGCCTTCAAGATGCTTGCGGCGCCATGGTTCGAGGTTTCCATCACGCTGTCGCTGGCGATCATCGGGGCCATTCTCGGGGTGTGCGCAATTGCGTCGTGGATCGCCGGCGGCCGCGGTCACTCAGTCCATTGAAATCTGCACGAGGTCTTCTTCCGGCTGAGCTGATGGCAATTTTTCGCGCTCGCGCCAGGCTGGCTCAGTGAAATGCCGCAGCCGGGCCACCGCGCTGCCCACGTGCATTGAACCATGCAGCAGGTGCTTCGCCTTCAGCGGGCCGGCAACGCGGTATTCGCTGATCCAGTGCGCCGCGGCGCTGGCGGAGCAGCCGCACTGGCTGCAGTCAGGGTCGCCGCCGAAGACGCAGGGCTCAACATGCGTGCGCAGATCGGCCGAGTAGTTCTTCGAAAGGCGCGAGAAAGTGCACTGCTTCGGCGATGCCGGTGGATGCAGCAGCGCATGCGCGTAGCCCTCGGGCGTGAGCAGCTTGCGATAGCGCTCGCGCAGCCGCGGCAGCTCACGCGCGATTATCGCGCGTTGGGCGCTCGTCAGGCGCTCGGCGCTCTCTTCGCCGCGCTGCGGACTGTAGAGGCTGACCCAGATATTGCGCACTTCTTCCCGCGCATTCCAGAAACTCACGTATTCTTCGAGATAACCGGGGCGCTCGAGCATCTGCGCTGTGATCGTCCAGTGCACATTGACGGTCCGGCCTGCGAGGTTTGCGAGAAGGCGGTCATAGGTTGCCGGATGGCGACGCACATTGTGATGCTCAGGCAGCCCGTCAATCGAAACCGCCGCGATGAAGTGTGGCAGGCTCAACCATTCCAGCGGAATCGGGATGATACCGCTGGTCACGATCATGGCGTAGATTTCGCGTGCTGCAAGCTCCGGCAGAATCCGGCTCAGCTCGCGATGGCGCACCATGGGCTCGCCGCCAACGAGCGTCACGTGCAGTGGCTTATGCCTGTCCACCAGCGCAAGCACGCCACGCACAAGATCCTCTCCGCGCTTATCGCCCAGCTCACGCAGCGTCACTTCGCCGCCGAGATGGTTTGACCCGTAGGCATAACATCCCGGGCAATTGAGCGGGCACTCACGCGTAATTTCAATGGAAAGCATGGGGGTATGGCCTCTGAGAACCTTACCCCAGGATTGAAAAACATTCCTTGTGCGCAAGCTGTCACCCCGTCGAGATTGGAAGCGCCGGTCAGACGCGCATATTGCTCTTGGATGCTATTCCGGCGCAAAAAGCGCACAATTCAGGCATCTTAAATCGATCCAACGCACGTCCAAACCCTCAAGGCCATGAAAGTGCCTGTTCCTCAGTGGTCGTTTCGTCGTATGCTGAAAGGACGGAATCCCATGAGAACCTTCACTCTTGACGAAGCGCAGTCGTTGCTTCCGGTCCTGGAGGCGCTGCTGAAGCGCGCCATTGAAAGCAAGCAGGCGACTGATGAAGTAGAAGCGAAACTCTCCGAGCTCGCGCAGCGGATTTATGTCTCAGGCGGCATGCACGTGGATGTGGGCAACGTGGCACGGTTACGCGCCGAAGTGGAAACGAACATGCAACGGGTGCGCGAAACCATCGCCGAGATTGACGCAATCGGCGTGCAGGTGAAAGATCTCGATTCCGGCCTGCTCGATTTCCCCTTTCGTCTCGAAGATGAAGTGGTTCTGCTGTGCTGGCGCATGGGCGAGTCCTCCATCGACCACTGGCACAGCATGGATTCTGGATTCAAGGGACGCCAGCCAGTCGACGATCGCTTCCGCCGGCGCTCAAACTCGAGCAACCGCCCGAACTAGCAGACAGTCTCTTCCAATCTTTTCAAGGCAGGACTCTCCTTGTACGTCTCCGAGTCTGAAGTCGGCGCTGCGCTCCGCTACCAGGAACTCATTCCGGCCATCCGGCAGGCCTTGATCGCTTATTCCGCAGGCGAGGTTGAACAGCCTCCGCGCATCATTCTGCGCGCCGGCAATGCTGAGGGAGCGGAGAACGGCTGGTTTGCCGTGATGCCGGTCATCGCGGGCGAATTCATGGCGGTGAAGACTGTCACCTTCTACCCCGGCAACGCGCGCACCAAAATTCCTACGCACATGGCGACGATAGAGTTGCTGCGCCGCTCTACGGGCGAGCCGCTCGCGGTGATGGATGGACGCCTGATCACCGAAATGCGCACCGCTGCCGTCTCCGCGGTCGCTCTCGCAGCGCTCGTGCCGCTGCATTTTGCGGCACCTCCGGCAACTCTGGGCATCTTGGGATCCGGAGTGCAGGCGCACGCACACATCGAGGCATTCCGTCATGTTTGGCCCACGCTTAGAGAGATTCGCATCTGGAGCCCGACGCGGGCGCACGCCGAGCGCCTGGCCGATCGGGTCGGCGCGCACTCCGTCAGCATCGAAAGCGCAGCCGCGGCCGACGTGGTGCTTACCGTGACCTCTGCTGCACAGCCGGTTCTTCAGGGCCGGTGGCTTGCGCCCAACGCGCTTGTGCTGGCCGTGGGGGCAACCGGCGCCAGCATGCGCGAGCTTGACAACGAAACCATGCAATCCAGCTACATCGTTGCGGAGTCGCGTTCGTCCGTGGAAAGGGAATCGGGCGACGTGCGCTTATCGGGAGCAAAGGTCGCTGCGGAGCTTGGCGAGATTCTCGCAGGCAGGGCAAAGGCGGATATCCCGCGCGACCGGCGGGTTCTGTTCAAATCGGTTGGCATGGCCATTGAGGACCTCGCAGCGGCGCAACTCGTGTGGCAGGCAAGAGCGGGTCACGGCATTTTGTAAGCGGCAAGCCATGCCAGTGCGTCTTAAGGTGCAGAGATCATGGGCCCACACCTTGGGCGGGCTGAACTCTGCCCGAAAGCATTACTCTTTGCAGTAGCCTGCAAGTTGGCAAAATGCGCAGCGCAAAAGGAGCGGAGACATGAAAGGCAACTGGGCGAAGTTGGCGCTCGCAGCACCCGTCCTGCTTCTCGCGGCAGGCTGCAAAGGATTTTGGGATGCCCCTGACAATGGAGGCACCGGCACGAATCTCAGCGGATACTTCTACGTTATCAACGAGCAGAACAGCCAGATCGCCGGATATGCCGTCAACAGCAGTGGCGTGCTGACCGCGGTTGCCGGCAGCCCCTACACCCTGCCCGCCAGCGTTCAACCCATCTCCGCCATCACCGTGTCGCCCAACAATAAATTTCTCTACGCCAGCACAGGCGGCGGAATTTTCCTTTACACCATCGCCTCCGACGGTTCGCTGACGCTTGCCAATTCTTCTGCTTCCATCTCGAATGATCAGGCCGTGAGCATGCAGGTGGATTCAACCAACTCGTGGCTTGTGAATGTGTCGGCCGCCAGCGCCTACGTCTTCGCCATCGCCATCAGCCCGACGACCGGCACCATCACGTCGAATACAGAACTCTACGTAAAACTCCCCGTGTCGACGGTCCGGCAGGTCGTGATATCACCCGACAACAGCCGCCTCTTTGTCGCCATGGGAACGGGCGGTACGGCTACGCTTCCATTCAACGCCGCCAACGCCAACCCCCTCGGCGCGGTGAGCACTATCGGAGTCGCAGGCACTGGCGGCGCCGCGCTTTCGGTTGCCGTCGATCCGCTTGGGCTCGCAGGGCAGACCACGCCGCGTGTCTTCTACATCGGTGAAACTGCCGCGGTCTCGGGCTCAAACAGCGGCGCCGTGCGCGTCTTCAACTTCAGCACGCTCACCGAGGTTTCCGGATCGCCCTATGCCAGCCAGGGGCTAGCGCCCTACTGGATCCTGCCCAAGTCGACGGGAGACTACGTCTACACTGTGAATCGCCAGACAAGCAGCGGGTCGACCGGCGTGATTGCCGGGTATTCGATTGCCACCTCCGGCTCGACCTACGCGCTCACGCCATTCGGCAGCACCGTCAACGCCGGCACCAACCCCCAGGCGATGATGCAGGACAGTACCGGCACCTATCTCTTCGTCACCAATTATGGCGGCACGCCTGACCTCAGCGGATACAACTTCAGCAGCGCTGACGGCTCTCTGGTCTCGAAGATCTCCAGCGCAACGGGTACGGACCCAACGCTGGCAAGCGCCATCGCGGGCCTGCATTGAGGGCCAGCTCGATGCAGACTGAGCCCGGTGACATTCTCAGTTACCCTTTCCCGCGGATCTTTCCCGCGTTCGGGTCCGCAGCCGGCCCGGTGCTATCCTTGAGTCAGATCACCAGTGGCTGTCTCTACGCGAATTTCGATTCCGGATGCCCCCCATGTCAGGAGTCTAAGAGCCTGGGCTCTCTATTCCCTCGGGCTATTTTTTCTTATACTTGCGACCGGATGCGGCAGAATCCACCACGAACGGCACGAGATGGTCTACGTGTGGACGCGGCAGATGTATCTGCGCGACCGCGTGGCCGCCGTTTCGAATCATGTGGCGGAAGTGCACAATGGCGATGAGCTCGAAGTGCTTGAGCACGGGCGCCGTTTTCTTCGCGTAAAAACGAGCAAGAACGAGATTGGCTGGATTCCCGATCGCGCCGTGATCGATGGCAAGACCTACGACGGCTTCGTTCAACTCGCCAATCAGCACAAGAACGATCCCGTCATCTCCATCGGCACCCTGCGTGATGAAATCTACCTGCACGTGGGCCCCGGCCGCGATACTGACCGTTTCTACCTCTTGCCCGGTGATGAAAAAGTGCAGATGCTGGCGAGAGCTTCGGTGCCGCGGGAGCAGTTGCCCACCGCTCGGCCTGTGGTGAGTGCGCAAGCGGCAAAGGCGAAAGGTCCGCTGGCGGCGGGTATGGAGCGCACGGCGGTTACCGGCGACAACGGGCCCGCGAATCAGCCGCCAATTCCCATGGAAGACTGGTGGCTGATTCGCGATGGCCAGGCACGCGTCGGCTGGGCTCTTGGCAGCCGCGTCGATCCTGACGTTCCCGACGATATTGCGCAGTATGCCGAGGGCCAGCGGATTGTGGGTGCCTACGTCATCGCAAAGGTTCATGACGACCAGGCGAACACGGCCAACAACGAAGTTGCGGAATATGTGACGGCTCTCGCCCCTCCAAAATCCGGCCTGCCCTACGACTTCGATCAGATCCGCGTCTTTACCTGGAGCCTGAAGCACCATCGCTACGAGACCGCTTTCCGCATTCATCCAATCCAGGGCTATCTGCCGGTGCGCATCACGTCGCAACCAGGCGCCAACGGCACCGAGCCGGTCTTCAGTTTTCAGGTATCCAGCTCGCCCGATGTCTCGATCAATCCTGAAACCGGCATCGCCCGGCCGGCGAATCCCCGCACAATCTCCTATGCGCTCCGCGATACGCTGGTGCGTCGCGTCGGGCCGGACATGGCGCCGATCCCCGTGATTCACTCGGCCAGCGAAAAAGCAAAGCCCGCGAAAAGGCGTAAATAGCCGGAGTCGCATCGCAGAGAGTTATAGATATCGCCGCTCCTGCGGCCCTCGCTGCAGGCGCGCATAGCAACCTATCGCCTCACTTCTGATTCAAACCCTTGGAGACACACGGAACTCCGAAAGGAATGGTTTGACGATACGAAGCCTGGCGCTCAAAACGGGGTTGTTGCTTCTGTTTGCAATTGGAAGCTCTGCAGCGCAGGCTCCGATCGATCCATCGCTTCCTGATGCGCCGCTCGCCCACAGGCAGGAGATATTTCTCTTCTCCGGATACGGCAGCGTGATGAATCCGCACAAGCCGGTGCCTCCACTGACCACAAGGCAGAAATACAAACTTGCCTTCGTTGAGACCGTCGATCTGTCGATGCTCTTGCGCGCCGCGTTCGTTTCCGGCTTCGATGAGCCCTCAACGTCGGACCGGATTATGGGCCCGGCATGGGCGGATTCGGCAAACTCTACGCCGCACAACGCGGCCAGCATTGCCATTAACAACTTCTTCGACGATGCCTTTATTCCCTCGCTCGTCCATCAGGACCCGCGGTTCTTCCGCAAGGGCACCGGCAGCGTAAAGTCGCGCATCTGGTGGGGCATCCGCTCCCAGTTTGTCGCCTTCAGCGATCAGGGCAAGTCCATGCCCAACTATGGCAGCATCGTTGGCCTGCCCATGGCGACGGCGTTGAGTAACGCCTATCTTCCCGCTAAAAATGTCTCGTTCGGCCAGACCATGGAAGGCATTGCCATCAGGATCGGCGTCAATGCCGGCCTTGATACGGCCCGCGAATTCGGCGGTCTCCGGACGCCTGGCCAAGATTATTCCTCACCACAAACACGACTGACGATTTCGCCTTGTCGCTCTCACCACTGCACGCCTGGGTAGAGGCTCGGCAGGCGATAGACGTGATACTGGTCGGCATTGGCCGTTGTGCCCTGCCACACCACGTGCGAGGCAGTTGGATCGAGCTCCTGCACCACGGCTCCTGACGGCGCCGCGCAGAAGTCGACATGCAGATCTCCGTTGGCCAGCAGCTGCGTGTTGCCGCCAAAGAAGCTGTAGTAGCTTGGGCCGGGCATGTAATGCGTCACCAGTGTCGCGGTCATCGCGCTCTCGTTCAGCTCAATCACCGGGAATGTCGAGTAGCACGTCGCGGTCGGTGTTGGCGTCGGCACGCAATTCACCTGCCCCGTGGGGAAGATGCGGTCGTTGCCGTTATCCAGCAGACCGAGCCTGAAGACGCCGGTGGTGTTGGCAGTGAAGTAGCTGAGCCCGTGCTGCGCATAGAACCAGTCCGTCGGGTCAGTGCCGCCGATCAGTTTGAAATCGCCGCCCTCGCCGAGCCGCCACAGCACTTTGCCTGAGCCCTGCCCATCCAGATACTCAATCTTGATCACCCAGTTCTGGTGGCGCATCGAGAGCAGGATATTGTGGTCGTCGCTCGAATAGAGCATGTCGTTCGAGTGCGTCCAGTCGGGAAAATTCATCGGATGGCGATTGACGTCGAGATGATCGAAGGCGTTCCACACCCACACCGGGTTGGAGTTCTCGTCCACATCCACCAGCGCATCGCCGGTCACTGTCGTCGCCCCCGGCTTACCGGCGAGATCGGTGAAGCTCTTCGTGAGGGTCGCCAGCAGCATCCAGTGGCCGTTCGGCAACGCAAGCACGCTGTGATGGAAACTCCCAAGCTGGTACGTGTTCCCCTCCGCATCGCGCAGATTTGAGGCGGCCAGCTTCTTGTTCAGGTCATCCATCGTGACACTGCGAACGGTATTGCCCGCCAGGTCCACTTCGCGCACTTCATTCAGCAGCCCGGGCACGTCGCTGTGAACTGTGAGCGACGAAAGATACGAGATCACCATCAGAAAATCGCCATTGGGCAGAAGCTGAAGCCCCTGCAGCAGGTCCACGCCGCTTACGCCTTTGTATGAATACGTCCAGATCACATTCCCGCTCAGGTCGGTCGCGAAAGCCTGCGTCAGGTTTGTGGGCTGCAGCGTGTTCCATATCTCGATGCCCGGCTGCGGCGTTCCTCCGCCGGGCGTTGTGATGTCGATCGGCGTGGTTGCCGGCGGCGCCATCGTGCTGCAACTCTGGTCGGCATCGGTAAAGGTCGCGCCGTTGTTGAGCACAACCTGGCCCCGCATGTGATAGACCGAGTTGCCCAGCATTCCGGCGACGTAGTCGTGTACCTGGCCGCCATTTGCGGTCGGTGTTGTCGCCTGCCATGTGTTCAGGCCGTAGTCCGTGGTCTTGCCAAACTGGACAGACACCTTGCCCGGCGCCGGCAGATAGATCGAGTAGAGCGCCACCTGCGGATTACCCGTGAAAATCGGGCACAGAATCTGCCCAGGCACCAGCACCGCAACCACCGCGGTTGCGTAGTTCTGCTGCGGCGACGCTGCAAGAGCGGCCGTCACCGTGATGTTCTCGCTTTGGGCGATTTTCGCGGGAGCGGTGTAGTTGCCGGCGGTATCCACGGTTCCGGTTGCCGCGCTGCCGCCGGCTACGCCGTTCACCAGCCACGTGAGCGCGCCGCCATTCGCCGCCGTCGCAGAAAACTTGTAGCTCTGCCCCGGCGCAAGCGCGATGTACTGCGGCGTGATGGTGACGTTGCCGCTTTGTCCCGCAGTCGGCGGCGGGCTACCCGGCGGCGGGTTCTGCGGGCCAGTATCGCCGGAGCGCACCCAGAAGCCGCATCCCCCGAGAGCCAGGGACACGAAGAAAAGCAGCAGCACAAGAAACTGCGGATGGCCCAGCGGCGCCGTGCGCCGTGCTGTACCCAACCGGTCGCGAGACACATCAACAGGGCTCATTGAGCTTTACCGGAGCACCAGAAGCGAAACTTCAGTGGATCTCATCCACGCCGGCGCAATTCGTGCTCCACCACGCGCAGCATTTCGTTTTCTGGCGCCGGCTTTCCGGTCCAGATTTCGAACTGGCGGGCCCCTTGCTGAACGAACATCTCCAGGCCCGTCACCACCGGAACGCCGCGCGAGCGCGCCAGCTTCAGCAGCGGCGTCTCGAGCGGGTTGTAGACCATGTCGAAGACCAGACCGGCGTTCAGCTCGCTTTCCGCAATCGGCATCGGCTGCTTGAAGCCCTTCATGCCGCAGGGCGTCGCATTGATCAGCACGTCGAAATGCTGCTTCGCAAAGGCTTCATGCTTCAACGATCGCGCCTTTGCCTGCCGCGCAAGCGAGACGGCGTGCTCATGGGTTCGATTCACGATGAAAACTTCCGCGCCCTGCTCCACCAGGCCGAAAACGGCGGCGCGCGCGGCGCCTCCCGCTCCCAGAACAGCCACGCGGGCGCCTTTGAGGCGCAGCCGCTTTTCGAGCGGCCTCACCACCCCGGCTACATCGGTGTTGAAGCCGTAGAGCTTGCCATCGGCCCCGGTGCGCAGCGTGTTGCAGGCGCCGATGCGCGCCGTCAGCGGATCCATGTTCGCCAGATGCGGCAGCACCTCTTCTTTGAGCGGCATGGTTACGGCGACGCCGGCAAGTGGCAGTTCACGAATCACGGTGAGCAGATCGTCGAGCGCCTTTACCTTCAGCGGCAGCAGCACTGCATTCACAATCTCCCGCTTGAACGCTGTGTTGTGCAGCAGAGGCGAGAGCGAATGTGCAATCGGGTTGCCGGCCACGCCAAAGATGCGTGTCGCCTGGTCGAGATGGTCCATGCGATAAAGACCAAGCAGGGTGTGTGCCGAGACCTGTCCCGGCGCCGTCTCCGTTCCCTCTGAGAGCGCGGCAAAGGTGAAGGCTGCTCCGGCCCGCGGGCCAAGCACGCGGCTCAGCAATCCCTCCTCACCCATCGCGATCGCGACGACCTGCGTCGCCAGCGATCGATCTTCAATGAGCCGCAGCACCGCCAGGTTGTCAGCCAGCGAGCGCGCCGTCGAAACCACCTTCACATAATCCGGTTTGAGAGCCTCGATGCGGTCGGCGGCCTGTGGCAGGCTGCGTGTGCGCGTAAAGTCATGAAAGCTGATCAGCAGGGCCGCGCCGGTAGAGCGCAGCTTCGCAAGCTGGGCGGCCTTGGCCTCTTCGGCCGATTCCACCTCGAGATCGACGATCTGGCAGCCGGCCAGAGCGGCATCGCCCAGGATGGCCAGCTCCGCCGCCAGCGTCCCATTGAAATGACCGCCGTTCTGTTTGCGCCGGCAGGTTGCGATCGCCATCACGTCGCGATGCTCGCCGAGAAATTGCTTCAGATATGGCAGCGCCCCCGCAGGCTTTGCCAGGGAATCGAGCCTGAATTCGAAGAGCCGGCTGTCCTTGAGCGCAGCCTCTGCCCGGTCGAACATCTCCGCCGGTGAGCCGGCCTGGATGGCGACGCACAGCTTGCCCAGCCGCAGCCGCGGAGCTACCGGGGTGACAGCGACAGCAGGCTGCGCAATGGCGGTTGCGTTGGGCATCTCTCAATTGACGCATCTTAATGGCCTTCCGGCCAATTGTGCAACAAAGGCGGGGCAGTGAGTCCGGCTTTTTGAGCTGGTCGGGTGCCTTGAGCGGGCCCGGTATGGCAGTCTAGAGTTTCGGAGGTCTATATCCCCTATGTCCACTGAAACGCTTGCCGCCGCACAAGTTACCCCCGACTTGCATGTCTGGGAGACGGGAGGAGCTCGTTCGGCAGACGCCCTCTCCGCCTGGGTCTCGGCCCGGCTCGCCGCCCATGAGGCAGCCCTGCAGGCCCTCGTCGCGCTCAGTGGGCCCCGGACGCCCGCGAACTCGCTCCGCCTTTACGACGCGGCGATCGAGCAGCTTAGCCTCGCCGGCGCACAGGCCGGGGTGCTCAACTCCGTCGCCGCCGAAAAGGCTGTCCGCGACCAGGCCCAGCTGGAGGCCCAGCGGGTCGCCATGGCCGGCAGCGCCCTCAGCCTCAACCGCGAGGTCTACGACGCGCTCTCAGCCATCAGCCTTGAGGCGCCGATCCGGCGACAAAGCACTACGTGGAGAAGACCCTGCTCGGCTACCGCCTTGCCGGCGTCGACAAGGACGAGGCCACGCGCAACCACCTCCGCGACCTGCACGAGAAAGCCACCCGCCTCTCGCTCGAATTCAGCCGCAATATCCAGGAAGGCGGCAAGACAATCGAGGCCACTGCCGAGGAACTCGAAGGTCTGCCCTGCGGACTATCTCGCCCGCCATCCCGCGGACGCCAGCGGCACAATCACGCTCACCACCGATCCTCCCGATATGCAGCCGGTGATGATCTTCGCTTCGAGCGCCGCTCTGCGTGAGCGCATGTTCGACGCCTACAACACGCGCGCCTACCCGGCCAACAAGCAGATCCTTCTTGACCTGCTTGCCACGCGGCAGCAGATTGCCTCCGTGCTCGGCTTCCGCAGCTGGGCCGACCTTGCGACCGCCGACCAGATGATGAAGTCCGCCGCCAATGTGCGCACGTTTCTCGCGCGTCTCGACGAGGCCAGCCTCGAAGGCGCAAAGCAGGAGCACACCCTCATCCTCGACTACACGCGCGGCCGCGAGCCCGGCCTCAAGGAGATCGACATCACCAGCCGCGGCTATTGGTACGAGCAATTCCGCCGCGCAAAGTTCGACTTCGATTCGCAATCCGTCCGGCCCTTACTTTCCGTACGCGCAGGTTGAGGAAGGCGTGCTCAGGACAGCGGCGCAGCTCTTCAAAATCGAATTTCGCCGCTCGACCGCGCAAGGCTGGGACCCTGCCGTCTCTGTCTTCGAGGTCATTGAAGACGGCAAGCTCGTCGGCCGCTTCTATCTCGACATGCACCCGCGCGAAGGCAAAGACAAGTGGTTTTCCGCCGCGCCGGTTGTCACCGGCGTGCAGGGTCGCTACCTGCCCGAGGCCGCGCTCATCTGCAACTTCCCCGGCGGCGAAGCAGGCGACCCCGGCCTGATGCAGTACTCCGACGTGGTCACCTTCTTCCACGAGTTCGGCCACCTGATGCATGCCATTCTCGGCGGCCGCACGCAGTGGGCCGGCCTCTCCGGCTTCGCCACCGAGGGCGACTTCATCGAGGTGCCCTCGCAGATGCTCGAAGAGTTTTTCCGCGACGAGAAGCTGCTGCAGTCCTTTGCAAAGCACTACCAGACGGGCGAGGTGCTGCCGGCGGAGACCATTCGCAAGATGAAGCTTGCCGGCTCCTTTGGCCGTGCAGACTGGGTGCGCACGCAGCTCTACTACACAACGCTCTCGCTCGATCTGCATGATCAGGACCCCGCCGGCCTCGATCTCGATGCCGTCACCCGCAAGCTCTACCAGGGCCTGCTGCCCTGGACGTGGCGCGAAGGCAACCGGATGTATGCGAGCTTCGGCCACCTCACCGGCTACTCGTCGAACTACTACACCTACGCCTTCGACAAGGTCATCGCGCTCGATTTCTTCGCGCAGTTCGATCCCGCAGATCTGCTGGGCTGCGACGCCGGCTCGCGCTACCGCACGACGGTCCTCGAGCAGGGCGGCTCCAAGCCCGGCCGCGAGATGGTCCGCGACTTCCTGGGCCGCGATGAGGAGTTTTCCGCTTTCAGCAAGTGGCTCAACGAGGAATTTGAAAGCCAGCTTCTTGCCACCACCGCGTAAGCGTGAGGGTTGCCGATGAACATTGCAGATTTCCGCCGCCTCGCCCTCAGCCTCGAGGGCGCCGAAGAGGGTTCGCATATGGGCTCCGCGGACTTCCGCGTCGGCGGGCGCATCTTCGCCACGCTTGCCGCCCAGAAGCTCGGCTACGGCAACCTGATGCTTACGCCGGAGCAGCAGGCGGCCTTCGTCGCCGAGGCGCCGGAGGTCTTTCTTCCCGTTCCCGGCGGCTGGGGCAGGGGGGGAGCGACCCACGTGCGTCTTGCTGCCGCCAATGAAGACCTGCTCCTCGGCGCCCTGCGCACCGCATGGAAGCTGCGCGTCGAGAAGAACGAGAAGACGCCCGTGCGGCGTCCCGCATCCACCCGGCGCAAACCCGCTGGCCGAAACCCGCGGCCGACGAGGTAAGATTCTCTTCGATCAAGTTTGACCCGTTTGAGAGGAGAATCTCTGCCGTGAACGCAAGCCGCTCGTTTGCTCTGTCCTGCCTCGTTCTTGTTGCTGCATCTCTCGCCGCCCAGCAGTCCTCGAAGATGAAACCCGAAGACACCGAGATCTGGTCGCCCGAGCCAAAGATCGTGACGCCTGGCGCCACCAATTCCGCGCCGCCCTCTGACGCCATCGTGCTTTTCGACGGAAAGAATCTCGACGAGTGGGTTTCGGCGCAGGACCACACGCCCGCCAAGTGGGATGTGGCCGACGGGGTCATGACGGTGAACAAGGCTTCCGGTTCCGGCAACATCGAAACCCGGCGCAAGTTCAAGGACTATCAGCTGCACATCGAGTGGAAGATCCCCACCAGCATCACCGGCAGCGGCCAGGCGCGGGGCAACAGCGGCGTCTTTCTTGCCTCCACCGGTCCCGGCGACGACGGCTACGAGCTGCAGGTGCTCGACTCCTACAACAACAAGACCTACGTCAACGGCCAGGCCGGCAGCATCTACAAGCAGAGCCCTCCGCTGGTAAACCCCAACCGCAAGCCCGGAGAGTGGCAGAGCTACGACGTCGTCTGGACGGCGCCCCGTTTCAACGACGATGGCTCCCTGAAGACGCCGGCCTACGTGACCGCCTTTTTTAACGGCGTGCTCGTGCAGAACCACTTTGAACTGAAGGGCCAGACGCTCTATATCGGCAAGCCGTTCTACAAAAAATACGATTCGGCGCCCATCAAGCTGCAGGCGCACGGCGACAAGAGCGAACCGATCAGCTTCAGGAACATCTGGGTGCGCGAGCTCAATTAGCGGCTGCGTTACGGTCGGCGAGCACGAAACTCAGGCACTCCAGTGGGATAGCGGCAGTACCCCTCCTGGTTCGGCCTGTGGAAATCTTTGTCGTAATTATCGGGCGCGAGCCAACCAATTCTCACAGGCGTGCGTCATATGGGGTAACGTGCAGAGGCTGCCCCGAATCATGGCCCTTCCAAGAAAGGAACACTCCTTCTGAAGGTCCCTCACCGGACCCCTTCTCTTTGACCCCTTCAGGACCCCCCTTCCTAACAATGCCTCTCGAGCGGGCCTGCCGGAAGACAGGCCCATTCGCTCTTCCCCCTTCCTCCCCTCGTTCCCCGATAAAATAAGAGTGTGACCCGGCCTACCTTTCGCGTGACAAGCAGCTCCAGGCGAATCTCGACGCGATCGATGCCCTTTTTGCCACTGCGGGCCTCGTGCGCCATCGCCGCGGAACGCCCGCCGGCATAACGCGCGCGCTTCGCATGCAGCGCGCCACTCCCCGTGCAACCCCCGAGGAACTCACGGTCAAATCAGCCGAGCCCGCGATCGCGCCCAACGGCGTTCGCTGGCTGCCCGTGCCGGCATGGCAGAAGATCGGCTGGCTCTGGCATGGCTTCAGCACGCGCCAGGGCGGAGCCAGCACCGCGTATTGCCCGGAAGACAGCGCTCCCGAGCTGAATCTCGGATTCACTGCTCACGACAACCGGGAAGCCGTACTCCGCAACCGCCGCCTGCTCGCTGAGGCGGTCACCGGCGATGCGGCTACTCCCCTGGTCACCGTGCGCCAGTTCCACTCCAACCTCGCCGCTGCCATCGGTTCTTCGGAGATTGATGCGTGAGACCCCTTGCCGCGGTGACGGCTTGATGACGGACGAGCCGGGCAGGCTTCTCGCCATTCAGACTGCCGACTGCATCCCGGTCCTGGTCGCCGACAAGCGCCGCCGCGTTGTCGCCGCCTTCCACGCTGGCTGGCGCGGCACCGTCAAACGCATCGTTGAGCTGGGCATCGGCAAGATGCGGCTGCTCTATGGCTCCAAACCCGATGATCTGGTCGCGGCAATCGGTCCCGGCATCGGCTCCTGCTGCTACGCAGTCGGTGAAGAAGTGCTTTCAGCTTTCGAATCGCAGTTTGTCTACGCGCGCGATCTCTTTGTCGAGGTCTTCGACTCGGATCCCGATCCGCACCAGATACCCCATGCTCTTTCTCACCCAGCGCGCGCCGGGCCACTCGCCGATCGGCCCCAGTCTTCATCTCAATCTCATCGAAGCCAATCGCCGGCAACTGCTCGATGCCGGCCTCAAGGCGAAGGCGATCCAGATCGTGGGCGGCTGCACCAGTTGCCAGCCGAGCCTCTTCTTCTCGCACAGAGCCTCGCAGGGCCACGCCGGACGCATGATGAGCGTGATCGGCGTCCGGCCGAGCTGCAATTGATCTGTCTGATATGGATTGAAAAACGAGCGCCGGGTGGAGAAAAGCGCTCTGAAACGGGATTGTTTGGTTTAAGAGGCTGCGCTGGCAGCTTCAGCGGGATTGACCAGGTCGCGCAATTCCTTTGAAGGTTTGAAATAGGGCACGCGCTTCGCGGGCACCTCGACGCGTTCACCGGTCTTGGGATTGCGGCCGATGCGGGGATTGCGCTGGCGGATCCGGAACGAGCCGAAGCCGCGAATCTCGATCTTGTCTCCACTTTGCAGCGCCGAAATCACCGAATCGAAGACCGTCTCGACGATGACCTCGCCGTCGCGGCGAGTGAGATCACCCAGGCGAGTGACCTTCTCTACCAGATCTGCCTTTGTCATGACCTTTAGACCTCCGCACACAGCATAACCGGATTGTCGGCGCAGCGGAGCCAAAAATCAAGGCCGGGGAAGAGAATTGCGCCTTTTACATCAAGAAGATGGCGGACGACAGGCGATTCGGCCCAGGGCGCCGAAGCGGCAGCCGAGGCCCGCGTTATCATTTTCAGGAGTCCGCCTTGAAAACGGGTGGAGGGGCCAGGGGGCAACGGGTGGGCCAATATCCGCGATACAGCATCGTCATTCCCGCGTACAACGAGAGTGCGCGCATTCCAGCTACGCTTGAGGCCGTCCTTGCCTGTGTCCGCGCCAGGGGATGGGACGCCGAAATCATCGTTGTCAACGATGGCTCAACCGACGACACGGTGCGCGTCGTGCACGAGATCGCATGCAGCGCGCCCGAGGTGCGCCTGCTTCAGAACCCCGGCAATCGCGGCAAAGGATACAGCGTGCGTCAACGGTGTGCTGCACGCAGCCGGCGACATCGTCATGTTCACTGACTCAGATCTGTCCGCGCCCATCGATGAAGCCGAGAGGCTCTTTGCCGCCCTCGCCGCTGGCGCCGATATTGCCATCGGTTCCCGCTGGCTTGAGCGCGGCCGGCAGACGCATCGCCAGCCCTTCTACCGGCAGTTCTTTGGCCGCTGCTTCAATGCTGTCTGCCGCATGGTGATGCGCCTGCCGTTTGCGGATACGCAATGCGGATTCAAGGCTTTCACCCGCACCGCTGCGCAGACCGTCTTCCAGTTGCAGACCATTGAGCGCTGGGGTTTCGATCCGGAGATTCTCTTCATCGCGCTCAAGCGCGGCTTTCGCGTTGTCGAGGTGCCCGTAAGCTGGGCCCACGACGAGCGTACCCGCATGCGTTATCTGCGCGACGGACTGCAGATGCTCAAAGAGCTGATGATGATCCGCTGGAACGCGTTGACCGGCCGCTACAGCCGGCGCGTCGAAGCAACGCTGCGCGCCGGCGAAACACGCTGAGGGCTCATCGCCTCACTTCGCGCGTTTGGCCGTCAGTTCCTCGGTGGCAAAGTCAGCTACGTTGCGGGTGAATTTGATCTGGTCGCCGTCGATCTTGCCCGTGTAGACGATGCGAAGCTTCGTTCCCTGGAAATCGAGCATTTCGACGAAGGAGATGTTGTCTCCGTCTACTTTGCCTTCGGTGATCTCGGTCTCACCATGTTCGTTTGCGGCCTTGCCTGTCAGCGTTGCGCCATCCACGTGAAACTCGTAGGTGTACTTCTGCACACCGATCTGCGTGTCGAACTCGGCGGTCCATTTTCCGTTGAAGTCAGCCGCGAGCGCCAGAGCGCTGGAGCAGGCAAAGAGCAGTACGGCCAATGCAATCTTGCGCAACATTGTCGAACCTTTCGAAAAGCAAGCGATCTTCGTGCCCGGTGGCCCGGCGTTTACTGATGACTGATAACTTTGCCGTGGCCCGGCTTCACATCTCCGCAGTCGGAACTGAGATGCTTCGAGGTAAATGTCATCTGCATCGTCATCGGCTGCTGCATCCCCGGAACATTCATCCGCATATTGGCGCTGCCGTGCATATGCTCATCGTCGTCGATCAATCCCTGAAAGTGCATTGTGGAGGAATAGCGCTGAGAGGTGCACGTCATGTCTGCGGTAATTGAAGTCGCATCCTGATGGATGTTTGTCACCTGGCAATCCGAGTTTGGACTGTTCATTTTCTCGAGATCGCTTTTCCAGTTCTCGGGCGTCAGGCATCCCTGCACGACCGTGGAATGCTGACCGGCTGCACCTCCCATGGGAGCATTGGGCATTCCACTCATGGCTGGTGTGTGATTCAGTCTGCCAGAGCCCCATTTTGACCGGCGGTAGCTGGATTGTCTGAGAGCTGACAGCGCGGACCGTGGCAAAAGTGCAGAGCGAGAGCAGGACTGCCGCAAACCCTGGAAATCGTGTCTTCATGGCCGGATCCTCTTGGCTTTTGGGATAGACCGCGTGGGAACTGGGCCCTGGATTCACTCTGGCTTATACCACAAGCTGTGCACGGGTGGCCACAAGGCTCGCAAGGATTCCTTAAACCCCGGGCCCTGTCACTTCTTTGCCCCGATCAGCCGGATTCGAGCGGTAAACGCGCGTCCCTGGAACTCGCTGAAGGTGCCAAACTGCGGCGACTCGATCACGTTATTCACCACCGCGGGATTCGCGCTGTCGCTGATGTTCTCGATCACGCCGCGCAGCCCAAAGTAGGAGCCGCGCAGGTGAAAGCGCCACTCCAGCCCCGGACTGAACGACAGATAATCCGGAAAGCGCTGCCCGCCTGCCGCGCCCACCACCACCTGGTTCGCGTTGACGGCAGTGAAGGGGAAGCCCGTCCGCCAGTCGAGCGTGTAGACGAAGTCCCAGTTCTTTCGGAACCACGGAATCGCGAAGGGCGTCCATCCCCACGAGAGCACGCGATTCGGCACATCCCAGTCAAGAGGGCCGCTCTGCTGCGGACCAAGCATCGACAGCGCGGGCATATAGTCAATTGCGGCGTTGGTGTGTGCCGAGGAGTGCGTGTATGCGGCAAAAAGCGTGTAACCGCCTGCGAACGAGCGCCGGGCATCCACCTCGACGAGGTTGTCCTCGTCGCGCCGCGCATTCGTGAGCACAAAATCGCCAAAGAGTCCGTTGGGATCGGTCTGATCCACATACGTGAATGCATTCGAGACACGCTTGCGGATCAGGTTTGCGCCGAGAAAAATCTCTCCGGGCATCTTCTGCTCGATGCCGATGCTCCAGTTCAGCGCGTGAGCCTCGCGCAGCGTGCCGTAGTCGGCGATGAAGCGCGTGGCCAGCGGCGGTCCAATGGGCGTTGCTCCGTCCGCGGCAAAGTATGTGTCGTTGCGCAGTCCGGCTAAAGCGCGCGTCAGGTATTCAAGCTGCGTGTGCTCGTAGTAAAGCCCCACGCCGGCGGAGATCTTCGTTGCGCCGCCTGCCGCGGGCGGCGCATACACAGCGGCCAGCCGCGGTGAAAAGAGCGGCCGCCGGACGATCTCGTCCCAGTCGAAGCGCAGACCCGGCTCGACCAGCAGCCCCGGCATCAGCCCAGGGATCGCTGACCAGCGATCCTGCGCATAGGCGCCCACTTCGACGTTGTGGCGCGTGAAGGGCGCCGTCTCTGGAAAGACGCTCTGGCGCAGCAGAGTGCCGTCTTCGCGCAGATAGTTCACCGGCGCGCGGCTCACGGCTTCGTCGAAGCCGATGTGGTCCAGATCGATCCCCGTCTTGATGTTGTGCAGGCCGCCCCAGTGCCGCGGCGGCAGATAGAGCGTGGCATTGCCCTCAACGCGCTGCGAGTGGCTCGTCAGACTCTCAAAGAAACTGCCCTGATAGATCTCCGGCGTAATCTCGAACGGACCGCCGCTATGGGGCTCGTACCCGTCACGGAATCGGACCACTGCGACGCCATAATCGAGCAGCGCGCCGTTGTGAAAGCTCTGCTGATCGCGAAGGTAAGGCAGCCAGGCAATCGTGTTGCGATTGACGGTGCTTTGCTGCGGAACAAGAGGGGAAAGGCCTTCGTAGGGCGAGTGATAGTCGTTGAAGAGCAGGCCACCGGCGAGAATGTTGTTCGCCGAAACGTTCGCCTGCGCCTTGATTAGGTTGCTGCCGCGAATCAGATGATTGGTATTCGCGCCATCGGGCAACTCGGGAACGTAGTTGTTGTCATACTCCACTTCAAGGCCGTCGAAAAACCAGGCGCGGCTCCGCACAATCGGCCCCGAGAAGGTAAAGCGCGGAACAAACTTGTCGAAGTGAATGCCGTTGACCTGCTGGAACGAGGGAATGAAGTCAGTTGCATTGAAGCGGAACCGGTTGTCGCCCATCCCGGTATAAAACGCGATCACGCCGCCCGTGTTCCTGCCGTACTCCACCGGATAGCGTGTCGATTGCTGGTCGATGGAGCGCACCGCATCGGCGCTGACCCGCATCGCCAGGTTGCCGCTCACGGGCGAGCGGATATCGAAGCCGTCCAGCATATCCAGCGTGGCCCACGTCTCTGAGCCCGCAACGTGTACCTGCCCGCTCTCATCCTGTATCACGCCGGGAAAGAACGGCAGCAGATTGCGAATGTCGCGCGATGTAGGGTAAGGAACGTTGATGATTTCAGGCAGGTTCATGCTGAACTGGTCAGACGTCTGCGTTGTGTCGATCCCCGGCGGAGATGCCGTCACGCTGACCTGCTGCACCACGATCTGCTCGTGGTAAAGAACCACGCGAAGGTCATGAAGCTGGGCATCCGTTATGGTGTTGGTCGCTTCATAGAAACCCGGCTTTTGAATCTGAAGCGTGTACTCGCCCGCGTGTTGGCGGTGTGAACGTGGCGCGCCCCGCAAAATCGCTGGACTGGCTGATATCGGCGTACCCGGCCTGATGCAGAACGATCCTCGCGTCCTGTACACCAATGCCGTTCTCGTCGACTACCGTCACCGTGACCCGCGCCGGAGCCGCCTGGCCGCGCGCAGGCGCAGCGCAGACAGCCATCAACAGCAACCCCGCAATTCGCCACGCAAGCAAAGCCCGCATCCGTCTGTCGTCGTTCGCCTTTTCATTTTAGATGCACCCTCCCTGTTCCTGCTGCTGCGCTGCGTTACACTGGCAGGTCAAAGCTGAGGATGCCGCGCCATGTACATCAGGAAAGGGAACCGGGCTGCGGCTGCGGTCTTTGCTTTAAGTTTTCTTGTTGGGGTTCCCCGTTGCCTGCACGCGCAAACCGCGGCAGACGGTGCCGCCGCAACGGTGGCGCATTCCGGCGACTCGCTGCGGCTTGAGGATCAGGCGATCGGCCTGCGCTGCTCGGTGGCAGGCGGGCGATTGACCGACCTCGTCATCGAGGATCATCTCGACGGCAAGGAAATTCCCATCGCCGCCCCCTTCGCTCTTCTGCTCAAGGATGGCGGTCGATCCTCGACGCCGGCAATCTCGCCGTCGAGGGCTCCTGCGCAGACGCGAGAACTCCTTCCCCGCGCCGGATGCCTCCCGTGCCGCCGATCGCATCCACGGCGTTGCGCTCGAGGTTCCCCTTGAGAGCGCCGACCACACGGTGCACGCACTCTGGTCCGCGATTCTGCGCGATGGGTCGACCTACATCCGGCAGCAGCTCGCCATCACCGCGGCAGGTCAGGATGTGGCCATCGCGCGCGTGCAGCTCATTGATCTTCGAGTCAATGGCGCCGCGTGGCTGGCGCCCACGTCGTTGGATCGGTCAACGGATCGCCCATCGTCGCGGGCAATCTCTTCTTCGGCTTCGAGCATCCGCTCTCGCAGAGCAAAGTCACCGGCGGCCGTGCAACGGCGTGGATTGACCGCGACCTGCCCCTGCGCGCCGGCCAGTCCATTGCCTATTCCTCCGTCATCGGCGTCGCGCGCCCCGGGCAGATGCGCCGCGATTTTCTCGCCTATATCGAGCAGGAGCGCGCCCATCCCTATCGCACCTTCCTCCACTACAACTCCTGGTACGACCTCGGCTATTTCACGCCATACGATCAGGCCGGCGCAGTCGATCGCGTCAACGCCTTCGGCCGTGAACTGGTTGAAAAGCGCGGCGTCAAACTCGATTCGTTCCTCTTCGACGACGGCTGGGACAATCACAAATCTCTCTGGAAATTCAACGACGGTTTCCCCAACGGCTTTGCGCCGGTGAGAGCCGCGGCCGAAAACTTCGGCGCCGATCCCGGCGTCTGGATGTCGCCCTGGGGCGGCTACTCCAAACCTCGCCAGGAACGCATCGCCTTCGGCAAAGCCGCAGGATACGAAATTGTCGATGGCGGCTACGCCTTGTCCGGGACCGAGGTACTACGCTGCTTTTCGCGACGTCTGCCTTGAGATGATCCGCAAGTACGGCGTCAATCAGTTCAAGTTCGATGGCACCGGCAACGTCGATTCCGTGGTGCCCGGCAGCCAGTTTGACAGCGACTTCGCCGCCGCCATTCACCTCATCGGCGAGCTGCGCGCCGCCCGGCCCGACATCTACATCAATCTCACCACTGGCACCTGGCCCTCACCCTTCTGGCTCCTCTATGCCGACTCGATCTGGCGTGGCGGCGATGACGACAACAGAACCGGCGTCGGAAGCGACCGCGAGCGCTGGATCACCTACCGCGACGCCGACACCTATCAGCGCATCGTGCAGAACGGCCCGCTCTATCCGCTCAATTCGCTCATGCTGCATGGCATGATCTACGCGCAGCACAACAAGTACCTCAACACCGATCCCGGCAACGACTTTCGCAACGAGATACGCTCCTACTTCGGCACCGGCACGCAACTGCAGGAGATGTACATCACGCCCAGCCTGCTCACGCCTGCCAACTGGGACGACCTGGCAGAAGCCGCGAAGTGGTCGCGCGCCAACGCCGACGTTCTCAAGGACACGCACTGGATCGGCGGCGATCCCGCGTGGCTTGAGGTCTACGGCTGGGCTTCGTGGGCGCCCCGTAAAGCCATCCTCGTCCTGCGCAACCCCAGCGACAAACCGCAATCGATCTCGATCCGCCTGCAGGATGCGCTGGAGCTGCCGCCCGGCGCTGCGCAGGTCTATTCCGCCGCCAGCCCATGGAAAAGCGATGCCGGACGCCCGGCTCTGGAACTGCGCGCACTCGAGCCCCACGAATTTCACCTCGCGCCCTTCGAGGTTCTCACCCTCGATCTTGCGCCGCAGGCCTCGGCGCCCCGGTGAAGGCGCTGACAAATCCCGGAAAGGAAAAGTTCTGATGCCGGACTTAACACTCCTCGTTCTCGCTGCGGGCATGGGCAGCCGCTACGGAGGCCTGAAGCAGATTGATCCCTTTGGACCGGACGGCGAAGCAATTCTGGACTACTCAGTCTATGACGCGATTCGCGCCGGCTTCAATAAGGTCGTCTTCGTCATTCGCAAAGAAATTGAAGATGCCTTTCACGCGGGCATCGGCGCGCGCTATCAGGGCCACGTCGCCGTCGAGTACGCTTTTCAGGAGCTGAACGCCTTGCCCGAGGGTCACACCGTGCCCGCCCGGACGCACCAAACCCTGGGGCACCACCCACGCCTTGCTCGCGGCTTCCGAGATGATTCACGAGCCCTTCGCCGTCATCAACGCCGACGACTTCTACGGCGCAGAGAGCTACCGCGTTCTGGCGCAGCATCTCGCTTCCGCTACACCGGAGTACGCGATGGTCGGCTTCCCTCTCGATAACACGCTTTCGGAGTTTGGCCCCGTCTCGCGCGGTCTCTGCCGCATCGATGCCGCAGGCTTCCTCAAGGAGATCGTCGAGCTAAAGAGATCGAACGCCATGGAGACGATGCCGTCAGCACCGAAGCCGATGGCGCGCAGACACTCCTGCCCGGCGGCTCGATCGTGTCGATGAACATGTGGGGATTCACGCCAGATATATTTGGCCAGTTGCGCAGCCGATTCCTGGCCTTCCTCGCGCAGCATGGCAACGACCTCAAAGCGGAGTGCTACCTGCCCACCGCGATGAATGAGCTCATCCACGCGGAGCAGGCACGGGTTAAAGTGCTCCAGTCCAACGGAACATGGTTCGGCGTCACCTATCGCGAAGACCGTCCGCGCGCGATCGATACGCTCCACGGTCTCATCGAGGGCGGTTATTATCCCAACAGACTCTGGGCATGAAAGACACGCAGCATATCGGCGCCATCGCGCGCCACTTTGAGATTCCGGGAGAGTTTGCCGGCGCGGTCCCGTACGGGAACGGCCACATCAACGATTCCTATTGCGCGGAATTCAACGTTGCTGGAGCTTCGACCCGCTTCATCGTTCAGCGCATCAATCACAACATCTTCGGCGATCCCGTCGCGCTCATGCAGAACATCCAGCGCGTTACGGCGCATCTTGCCGCGCAGGTTGCAGGCCAGCCCGACGCCGCGCGCCGCGCGCTCTCGCTCGTTCCCACGCGCGACGGTCAGGCCTGGCACCGGGATGCGGAAGGGAACTACTGGCGCGCCTACCATTTTATTGAGAAGGCGCGCTCTTACGACACCGTGCAATCGCCGCAGCAGGCCTTTCAGGCCGCCCGCGCCTTCGGGCATTTCCAGCAGATGCTGGCCACGCTGCCCGCGCCGCGGCTCAACGACACCATTCCGGACTTTCATCACACGCCCAAACGCTTCGCCGCGCTTGAACGCGCCATCGCCGCCGACGCTGCCGGCCGCGCTGCGCAGGCAAAGCCCGAGATCGACTTTGCGCTCGCGCATCAGCCCATCGTCGCCGGGCTGCTCGACGCGCATCTTCCCGAGCGCGTCACCCACAACGACACCAAGTTCAACAACGTGCTGCTCGACGACGCAACCGGCGAAGCGATCTGCGTGATCGATCTCGACACCGTGATGCCCGGCCTTGCGCCCTATGACTTCGGCGACATGGTGCGCACCACCACCAGCCCGGCGGCAGGAAGATGAGCGCGATCTCGCGAAAGTCACGATGCAGTTCCCCATGTTTGAGGCGCTTGTGCGTGGCTATCTCGCATCGGCCGGCAGAGTTCCTCACCAAGGCCGAGAAGCAGTCCCTCGCCTTTTCGGGCAAGCTCATCACCTTCGAAATCGGCATCCGCTTCCTTGCCGACCATCTCAACGGCGACACCTACTTCAAGGTGCACCGGGAGGGCCACAACCTCGACCGCTGCCGCACGCAGTTCGCCCTGGTGCGCTCCATCGAGCAGCAGGAAGAAGCGATGAATCGCCTTGTCGACTCGCTCTGAGTCTCACTTCGGAATCACGAGCAGTGAGATCGACTGCGCCGGGAACAGCGCCGTGATCGTGCTCGTCGTGCTGCTGCCGCTCGGTGGAACGATCGTCGCCGGAGGCTGCGTTACGACCGCAGCCAGGTTGGCGTTGCTGTAGACGTAGTGCTGCGCCGAGGTCGCGGAGCTGGTGAAGCTCGGCAGCGAAAGCGTTGACACGAGATCGCCGTAGGTCTTGTTAATCACCATCACCGTGATCGCTCCGTCCGAGGTCCGCTGCGCGCCATAGACAGCAAGCTGCCCTTCGGCATCTGCGCCGGCCACGCTGCTCGTCGAGGGCAGCGCTACATCGCCAAAGGTGGAGTTGTTGCCATCGTAGTTGCGGTACATGGCAAAGGCGAAGTTGCCGGGCCCCTGCGTGTTGTAGGCCGCCGTCGGCCAGAAGGCTGCCATGTCGAGACCCTGCCGCCCGAAGATGCCAAGAATATCGGCCTCCGTAATGGCGCCATTGATCGACTCGAGGCCGCCGAAGTTGTATTCGTCGATCGCGGTTTTTGTGCCGGGATAATCGGTGTTGCGCCCAGTTCTGCAGCATGGGAATCAGTTGCGGGGCCTGCAGCGGCACCGAGCAGTCTGACGTGTAGTTCGCAGTCGGTGACGTAATTCGGTTGCGGTTCGTTCGGATCCGTGTAAGTCGGATCCCAGAAGACACGCGTTCCATTCATGCGCGCCCGCTGCTCCTGGTGTCGCCCGCCGTCGTGAATGCGACGGAATTGCTGTTGTATGTGGGCGCGAAATATCCGTGGATATCGACGTAATCGAGCAGGCGCACGCCGTACTGCTGCGAGTAGTTGTTGAACTGCTGCAGATAGTACTCGATCATGGGCACGCCGCCGTGGGCTTCGCGATCGATGGGGCCACTCCAGGGCTGATAACATGGGCCAGCGCTCCAGCCATTCTCAATGTCCTTCTTCGAGTAGAAGTAGCCCCACCAGTAATCGATCACCGGGCCGCTGACCAGCGCCGTCGGGATCGGCGGTCTTGATGGCAAGCGCCGTGCCGATGCCGTTATTGGTGACTTCGTCGTAGGTAAAGGGCGCCGGATGAACGTCGCGATGCACGGCGTCCCACCAGGTTGGCTCGTTATCGAGATCCCAGATCGCGACGCCCTTGCCGCTGCCGCCGGCGCCGAAGCTTGCGTTGCCCGCAACGGAGGTAACCCATGCCCCCGCCCACGTGCCGTTTGCCCATGAAGCGGTCACGGCGCCAGGCGCTGGCGTCGAAGCATCCGTGATGCTTGGCGCCGGCTCGGCGAGGCTCGTAATCGCCGCAATGGTGGCGTTCCCATAGATCGACGAACCATCCGCATTCTCTCCGTTGCCGCAATTGCCGACGTAGCTTTTCTGATTCGGATACGCAGATCGCGTAAAGCTGCACACGCCCGTGGTCCCGTTCGACACCCAGCCGCTTACCGGCACAGTGCCCAGCGAGGTTACACCCGCGGCTGTGGCGCTTGTGAGGAATCCAGTAAAGCTGCTGCCGCCAAACATGCCGTAGGATCCAGCCATGTTTTCGAAGTAGTAATCCGAGGCGGCATTCGTCGTATTCGTCTGGTAGTTGTAGCGCGAGGTGGCGTCTCCACCCCAGCGCACCAGCGAGGGGTGCGCTGTCTTTTCTGAAGCATCGTCGAGCAGGTATCCGTTCACTCCATAGATCAGCGGATTGATGGCATGGGTAGGATTCGCGACATCTACGCTCAACGCTGGCCCGGTCGCGGAGGCAGGCTGCGCCAGCGTCACGGTCACGCTGCCGCTCTTGGTCGCGTCCTCGGTGCTGGTCGCGGTAATGACCACGCTCGCTGGTGCGGGATAGGGTGTGCTGTAGAGTCCCGACGCGCTCAAGGCGCCGGCGCTCAGGTTGCCGCATGCCGGGCATGCCAGCGCCCACGTCACCCCTGTGCTGAAGGTGCCGGTACCCGTCACTGTCGCCGTAAATTGCTGCTGGCTTCCGATCGTCGCCGTATTTGGAGATACCGTCACGGACTTGATGGCAGAAGCCGCCGTCACGGTCACAGTCGCCGTGCCGCTGGCGCTGGTGTAGCTTCCAGTGCTTGCCGAGTCGGGCGTGTAGCGGGCGGTCAGTGTGTCTGTGCCAGCTGCGAGCGAATTGGCCGGCACGGTGATCGACGCGCTGCCGCCGCTGAGCGTTGTTGCGGCCGAGGCGTAGCTGCCGCTGCCCAGCGTGATTGTCCCGGTCGGCGCGCCCTTGGCGCCGCTTACGGATATACCCACGGTAAGCGTCTGCGTCACGGCGATGGTCGACGAGCCTGGATGCACAGTTACCGTCGGCGCCACTGCCGAAGGTCCGCTCGATCCGCCGCTCGTCCCGCTGCCCGATCCCCCGCCGCCGCAACCCGCTACAAGCAGCAGTGCGGCTCCCAGCGCCGCGGTCCACGATTGCTTTGCCTTGCCCTGAGTCTTACCCCGCTTGCCCCGTGACACACTTCCTCCGGCCCCGATATGCAGAACGCCCCCGCATGAGGCATTGCCACGGCTTTTTTGCGTTGGCTGTTCGGGGTAACGGTATCACATGACTGGGCGTACCGAGCTCAGCCTTGGAGCACACGACTGGCCGTCGCCGTCCGCCGAAGCGGACCGTGGGCTTCGACGGTAGGGAGGTTGTAAGTTATTAGTTAAGTGATGCTTATGGTGGGCGGTCAGGGACTCGAACCCCGGACCTCCTGCGTGTGAAGCAGGCGCTCTAACCAGCTGAGCTAACCGCCCCAGACGAGAGAGGCGCGCAGTCGCGCCATCGGGGCTTCCCGTAGGTTAGAGTAACACCAGCGGGGCTTTAGGGCCAAGATCAGCCGGCGTTGCTGCTGCGGCAAGGACACCGAACACCACGAATGTTTTGGAAAGCCAGATTGGTCCGCAAGACGAGAGAAACAACTGCGCCGGGCGCCGGGCCCCTGCCGTGGCCCATCCCGATCTTCCGCGGCGGAATCCCGGCCTTCGTGCCGCCCTCCGTCAGCCCTCTCCAGCCCGCTTTTCTCTTCGCAATGGCGTCCGATTCCGCAGGGGAACCGGGACGGGGATCAGGCCCCGCTCGCCGGCCGGATGAACCGGGTTCTCAAGGGGGCGAGAATGGCGAAGAAACAGAGGAAACCGCGCAACCTTCCGACGCACCTGGGGTTCGAGAAGATATGGCAACCCTGGTCCTGGACAATCCGGTGCTGGGAGCGAGCGCCTCCCGCGATGCTCGGGGAGCGAATCCCGGAAAAGTGCCCAATTACGGGGCCGATGAGTCCAGCGACGCCGCCGTCATGCTGCGGGTTGCCGCCGGCGATGAAGCAGGCTTTAACTATCTGGTCGAGAAGTATCACCGGGCCATGATTCACTTCCTCTTCCGGATGGTGCACAATCAGGCGGTTGCCGAGGAATTGGCGCAGGAAGTGTTCCTGCGCGTGTATCGCTCGCGCGAGAGCTATCGGGCAGAAGCCAAGTTCACCACCTGGCTTTACCGCATCGCGACGAATCTGGCTGTCAACCATGCGCGCGATACACGGCATGAGCGCTCGGCGCAGACGGTGTATCTCGACGCGCCCGATGAAGAAACGGGCACGACGCCGGATGTGGCCGACGATGAGCCGAGCGTGGAGCAGAACCTGCTTCGCGATGAACGCATGGCCGCCATTCGGAAACACGTGATGGCTCTGCCCGAGCGTCAGCGGATGGCCGTGCTGATGCACAAGTACCAGGGCATGGATTACCGGCAGATCGGGGATGTGCTGAAGCTGAGCGAATCGGCAACCAAGTCGCTCCTCTTCCGCGCTTATCAGACGTTGAGAGAGAGACTGAAGGATTTTGTGTAAGCAGTATCAGCCGGAAACAAACCGGCGGGGAGTGGGGTGGTAGCGATGGAACGGCCGATGACAAAATGCGCGGGAATGGACGAGAAGCTGGCTGACCTGCTGCTTGCTCCGGAGACCGTGTCTGCCAGGGTTGTGGCTCATGTTGCGGAATGTGAGGCCTGCAGCAGGGAACTGAAAGAGCTGCGCGCCACGATGGGACTGCTG
This sequence comes from uncultured Acidobacteriota bacterium, assembly GCA_963718885.1. Lineage (GTDB taxonomy): Bacteria > Acidobacteriota > Terriglobia > Terriglobales > Acidobacteriaceae > Telmatobacter. The sequence continues at coordinate 14,204 of CAVRAK010000027.1, read as the reverse complement.
GATAGCTGGGAAGTGCCTGAACCCAATCCGTACTTTCTGACCCGCATGAACGCGCGGCTCGACGAAGAGCGCCGGACCGCGCCGGCGGGCTGGCTTGAGCGCCTGCGCGCCCGCTACCTCTACGGGCCCCAGGTCCATGCGCGGCCCCTGGTCGCCATGGCATTGACAGGTATCCTGCTGCTGGGTGGCGGCACTTATCTCGGCATCACCAACTGGGATGAGAAGCCTGCGGCGCCTGCATCGCAAGCTGCCGTTGTGCATGATCTGCAGGTGCTCGACAATAATGCGCAGTTGCTCGACCAGCTTGAGTCGATCTCGAACAACGACAACGGCGACAACATGGTTAACTAGCGGTGGCTGAAACAGGCAAAGACGCGGGCGGCGGGGACCGGAAGGACAGCAATGATGGGGGCGGCAAAGACGGGTGTGTTCGGCAGGGCGCGGTGCGTGGCAGCGGCCACGGCTGTCGCCGTGCTGTTCGCGTCTGCCGCTCGCCGCTGTTGCCGGCCAGCATCCTCATGGCGGCGGTCAGCACGGCGGCGGCGGCCAGCACGCGCAGCCGCGCCACGAGCCAGTCACCCAGGGTTCAGCAGCCGAGGCCGCAGAACAATAGCCGGCCCGAGAGCCGGCCCGCTTCGCCGCAGTATCAGCCTTATCGCGGAGCGCAGAATCCGCAGTACCAGCCCTATCGGCAAGCTGGGCCGCAGAACAACTTTCGGCCCACCACGCCTGCCGGCCCCGGAACGGTGCAGCGCCCCATCACCCAGGGACCGGCATATCAGGGCTCATATCAGGGCCAGGGATACCGGCCCACCTACTCAGGCTCCGGCTATCAGGGAGGCGGATACGCGCCGCCCGGCCATCTCGGCGCCTGGCTCAATGAGCACCGCAACGCGCCGCCGCAATTGCAGCAGCGCATGTTGCAGAGCGATCCAAGCTTCCGCAATCTGCCCCAGGCCGATCAGCAGCGTCTCGTGCGCCAGTTGAATCGTGTGGACCAGATGCCCGAGGCGCAGCGCCAGCGCCGTCTTGCCCGCGCCGAAAATCTCGAGCGCCTCTCTCCGCAGCAGCGTGCGCAGGTCAATGAGTCGGCGCGCCAGTGGAGGACGCTTCCCGGTGACCGCCAGTTCGTGATGCGAGAGCGCCTTCCGCGATCTGCGCGAGGTTCCGCCCGATCAGCGCCAGACCGTGCTCAACTCCGCCCGCTACCAGAACGCCTTCAGCCCCGAGGAGCGCAGCATCCTCTCGAACATGCTGAGCGTCGAGCCCTACCAGCGCCGCAGTAGGTAGCCCGGCTACTGCAACTGCAGAGGCGCCTTCAGCCGGATATCCCGCGACGACGAGCCCACCTGCACTTCAAACGTTCCCGGGTCCGCCTGCCACGCCTTCGTCGCCGGGTTCCAGTAGGAAAGCAGCCGCGCGATCGAGCAGCGAATTGTACGGTCTTCGTTTCGCCGGGCTTCAGTTCCACGCGTTGAAATCCCTTCAGCTCATGCACCGGCCGGTCAATCTTCGAGTGGCCGTCGTGGATGTACAGCTCCACCACTTCAGCGCCGGCGCGTTTGCCCGCGTTGCGGACTTTCAGGCTCGACGTGAAAGGGCTGCTGCTGGCCCGATAACCTTCAAATCGCTGTACTCGAATGTCGTATAGCTCAACCCAAACCCAAACGGAAACTGCGGCTCCACGTTCTTCGTGTCGAAATAGCGATAGCCCACGTAGATTCCTTCGGCGTACTTCACTTCCAGGTCCTTGCCCGGATAGTTGGCGGCGGCCGGTGAGTCTTCAAACTTCTTCGGCAGCGTGACCGGCAGCTTGCCCGAGGGATTCGCGTCGCCGAACAGGATCGGCCGCGAGCGCGTTGCCGCCCTCCTGCCCGCCGTACCACATATCCAGCAGCGCCGGCGTCTTATCGATCCACCGGGTCATCGTTACCGGATCGCCGGTATTCAGCACGACCACTGTGTGCGGATTCGCCTGCTCCACGGCCGCGATCAGAGCATCCTGTCCTGCGGGCAGGTCCATCGTCTTTACATCGAAGCCTTCTGACTCGAGCTTGTTGTACCGGCCCACCACCACAATCGCAACATCGGCCTTCGCGGCCGTTTCCACCGCTTCCTTCAGCGCCTTCGCACGCGCGTCGAGCGTGTCCTGCGCCGGGTCCTCTCCTTCCATCCCCACGCCGAGCGCATAGGTCACCTGCACGCCGTTGCCGGCGCGCTCTTTGATTCCGTCGAGCGGCGCGATGGCATATTTCGGGCGCACCAGCGAACTGCCGCCTCCGCCCGTCCGCGCCACCGCGGCATTTGGCCCGATCACAGCAATGGAGCGAATCTTCGTCACATCCAGCGGCAGCAGGTTGCCGGCGTTCTTCAACAGCACAATGCCTTCTGTTGCGCCCTGGCGCGCCACGGCTCGCTGCTCGGGCGTGTCCACCTCGCCTCCGCCTGTGTGCGGATGGTCGAAGATCCCGCTCAGGAAGATCACGCGCAGAATGCGGCTCACGTTGTCGTCAATCGTTGCTTCGGAGATTTCGCCCGCCTTCACCGCGGCAAGCACCTTCTCCGCCACCAGCCATCCATCGCCATTTCCGCTCTGCTGCGTCCGCGGACTTGCGAGCCACTTCTGCATCGGCGGACCGCCCGGCATCTCGAGGTCCATCCCCGCATTCACGGTCGGCGCGGTCGAGTACGTGCTGCCCCAGTCCGAGACCACAAACCCCTTGAAGCCGAACTCCTTCTTCAGCACATCGTTCAGCAGGTACGTGTTCTCCGCGCAGTGCACGCCGTTGACCTTGTTGTAGGCCGACATCACATTCCACACGCCGCCCTGCTGCACCGCGGCCTTGAATGCCGGCAGATAGATCTCGTGCAGCGTACGCTCATCGATCGTCGCATTCACACGATGGCGTTCATACTCTTCATTGTTCGCGGCAAAGTGCTTCACCGAGGGAATCACGCCCTCGCCCTGCACGCCTTTGATATACGCCACGGCAAGCTGGCCGGAGAGATAAGGGTCTTCGCCATAGCCCTCGAAGTTGCGGCCCCACAGCGGCTGGCGATTGATGTTCACCGTTGGCCCCAGGATCATGTCGCGTCCCAGTGCCTTCACCTCCTGCCCAATTGCCTCGCCCTCGCGATGCACAAGATCGGTATCCCATGTTGCCGCCATCGCCACGCCCGAGGGGAACGCCGTTGTCTCCACCTTCACCGGCGCATTCGCCCCGCTGGTAATCGCCGAGCTGCCCGCCCACGAGCGCACGCCCATCGGACCATCGGCCATCTTGATCGCCGGAATCCCCAGCCGCTCGATCGGCGCCGACTCCATCCACCCGGAGCCGGAGAGCATCGTCGCCTTCTCCTCCAGCGTCATACGGCTCAGCAGATCGGCCACGCGCTTCTCTACCGGCAGGCTCGAATTCCTGTACGGCGCGTTCGCCGGCGGCGAAGCCGCGCTGCTTTGCGCTGCGATTGTTGCCGGCTCAAGGAGCACGCACGGCGAGGATCATCAAAGGGAGCACGACAAGAGCGGCGGCGAAGCGGCGCATCGATTCTCTCCTGTATCCGGAAATAAGCCTGCGGAAATCCGCTCGCCATCTTAGCCGACGACGCGAGTCCCGAACAAATCGCTGCCGCACGCCGATCACTCCAGATGCAGCGTCTGCGGCGCGTCGGTGTTCTCCTGTTTCCCGGCGCGCGCAAACAGCAGCCAGCCCGCTCCAGCCGCGATCAACGCGAGCCCCAGTCCCGCGCGCAGGCTCACCGTGGGCCGCAGCAGCGCCAGCCCGATCAGATTCGCAATCAGCGGCGCAACCACGTAACGCGTTGTCATGGCCGCCGCGTTCATGCGCCGCATCAGCCAGAAAAGCAGCAGGGAAGGCAATGTCATCGTGACCATCCAGGCCACTTCCGCGCCGCCCACGCTCCATAAAGGATGTTCGGTGAGCAGCGCTCGCCACCGCGAAGCCGGCAGCCGCCGTCCCGCACGCAATCGCGATTGCCGGCGCGAGCGATGCCTCTGCAAAGTCATGGGCCAGAAACACGGCTCGACAGTTGGCCGCCGCAATGCACAATGCAGCGACCACGACTGCGCACCATCCAGCGCCCGCGGCGATCGACCCCGGCATATCCACCGGAAAGATGAGGAATGTTCCTGCCACCGCTGCCAGCGCAGCAAGCAGTTTGTGGCCGCTCGGCATCGGCTCTTCGAGCCCCACATACGGCTCCGCAACCACCGCAAAAACCGGCACCAGGGAAAAGAGCGCCACCCGCGTAAGCTCGCCAATCCAGTCTCGCGCAAAATGCACCAGCAGCCCCGGAACAAGAAAGAGGCCCGCACCCACCAGCATCCACGCGAGAGCGCGCTGACCGGACGGCCACGTCCTCCGGCGCGCCAGTGCAAAGACCGCGGCACCGGCCGCCAATAGCCCGAACTCGAGCGCCTGCCGCTCCAGGGGCGGCATCCCCACGCCGGCCCCCGGCAGCAGATCGCCCCGCAGCGAGTCCGAGGCCCACAGCAGGCAGAGCAGCAGAAACCCCGCGATTGTCAGCCATCCGCCGCGACTTGAGAGTCTGCTCATGCTCTTCGATCAAATCACACCTCCCGGCTGTCCCGGTCACCGTGACCCGCAAGGCGTGTCAGTTACAATGAACGTTGGGCAATCGCGCTTGAGAGTTGCCGCAGACCCGCGCCACAGACGTCCGGTGGCCCCAGCGGAAGCGGTCTTGATATGACCCAAATTCAGGGTTGTTCTTCCAAAGCGCCGGCCGATCTTTCTGCGTATTAACCTGCGTAGTAACGCAAACACAGCAAGGAGCTTTACCGCTATGGCGATTCCCGCCACTCAAATGCGCCCGGGCATGATCATCAAGCACAACGACCAGCTTCACCTCGTCTTCAAGGTGGAGCACCGCACCCCCGGCAACCTGCGCGCCTTCATCCAGGCCAAGCTGCGCAACCTCAAGTCCGGAGCCATGTTCGAGCACCGCTTCCGCTCCGCCGACGCCATCGAAAAGGTCGTCGTCGACGAAATCCCCATGGAGTTCCTCTACGCCGACGGCGATGACTACTACTTCATGAACCCCGACAACTACGAGCAGACCATGCTCAAGGGTTCCACGCTTGGCGACGCGGTCGAATACCTGACCGGCAACCTGCAGATCCGGGTCAGCTACCACGACGGTCAGCCCGTCGGCATCGAGCTGCCCAGCTACGTCGAGCTCACCGTCGTCGAAACCGAGCCCGGCCTTAAGTCCGCCACGGCCTCATCGGTCACCAAGCCGGCAAAAACTGGAAACCGGCCTCGTCGTCCAGGTGCCGCCCTTCATCAACGAAGGCGAAAAGATCCGCGTCGACACCAGCGAAGGCGCTTACATGAGCCGCGCATAACGCCTCGGCCTCACGCCAAATAGAAAAAGCCACCCTGGCGGTGGCTTTTTTTTAGTGGCTTGCCGTTGCATGCTGTTCCGCTGGACTCTTCGCCAGATCCTCGCGCACTTGTGTCCGATTCGGTGCGCGCATCAGCGCCTGCCGCCATGCTGCCTCGGCCTCGGCGGCACGATTGTGCTTCATCAGCAACGCGCCGAGCAATTCATACGAGGGTTCCGCCGGATCAGGCGGCCCGAAGGCATAGGGAAGTGCGCGCTCCAGCTCAGCTGCCTTCTGCAGCAATGCAATCGCCTCATCGCCGCGGCCATTTGCATCCAGAATCACCGCCTTCAGCTGGTCGCGCTGAATCTCCGGTACCTTCCGCTCCGGGCTTTCCGGCGGCTCTCCAGCACGGTCAAACTCCGCAGGAAACGCCGGCAGCATCGCCTCCAGCTCGTCAAGTTCCTTTTGTGCTGCTTCTGTCTCACCTCTCCGTGCTGCTGCAAACCCGTTCAGCCATGCCTGGTCCCAGCGCGCCAGCAGGCCAGGCCCGGCGTCCACACTTTCGCGCGCCACTTCGCTGTTCCAGCCTGCCGTGTCGATCACGTATCGCGCTTGCATGGCCAGATACGAATTGACGCGCGAGTCGTCCGCGTCGGTTACGCCACGCGTTTTCGCCGCCATGCCTGCCGCGGCGGCCTCATTGCGGCACCCCTCCACAAGGCGTTTCGCATCGTCGGCGCGGCCTTTTTGCAGATACCCGTACTCCAGCCAGAAGTTGTAGTGCCCGCAATCGCCAGGGGCTTACCCGCCGCCGCGCGTTCCGCATTCACTACGCGCATGGCATTTTCATTGGCCGTGATCACGTCATCCCACATGCCCAGCGCCATAAAGATGTGTGAGGTCATGTGCTGCGCGTGCGCCGCGTTCGGCGCAATCCTCGAGTAAGCCCGCGCCGCCGGAAGCGCCAGCACAGCGTGCACCGGGTCGTCGCAGCTGTGGATCAGGTAGTGCGCAACGCCCGGGTGATGCGGATACTTGTAAAACAGCGGCATCAGAACTCCCGCGGCCTGCATATAGATGCGCACATCGCGAACGCCCTCGGTCGTGCCCAGCAGCGACAGCGCATAAAACGCCGCTCCGTCCACATCGTCTGGATACTTCTCATGCAGCCTCGCCATCGCCTCGGCATATGCTGCGTCACGTTCTTTCTTGGGCCCCTCCTGGTAGAGGATTTCCACCGCGCGCAGGTAGTCCTTCTCTCGTTCCGTTGGAGCCTTCTTGATCCGCGCCTCTTCTGTGGGTCCCAGCCTTTCGAGCGCCCTCATGGCTCCATGTCGGTATCTCTCGTTCCATACCGGGTGGTTGAAGGTCATCGCCTCGCCCCAGTACGCCATTGCAAAGTTCGGATCGGTGGCCTCCGCCCGGCGAAAGGCCTTCGCCGCGTCGTCGTATTCAAAGTTGTGCAATTCTGCCAGCCCATACAGGAAATCGGCCTGTGCCGCCTTCGCGCCGGAGTTGGCAAACGCCACCTCGCCGACCATGCTCTGGGCCTGCGCCGGCCCGTGCAGCATCGCGCACAGCATCCCCACTGCGATCAGATCTTTCATTCCCGCCCTCGTTGCCTAAGCCCAGTTTGCCTGTCGCAGCCCCATCTGGAAATGATTTTCTGCGGTCACGGATCACGAAAAGATTTTTGCGCTCACCCATTTTATGTGTTACAGTCAGTAACACTATGGCGAGTAACACTCCATCGCACGACCCCGCAGAACTTGGTGAACTGGAACGCAGCATCCTCTCAATTGTCTGGCGGCTCGGCTCCGTAACCGCCGATCAGGCGAGGGAAGAGCTCGACCGCCCGCTCAAGGACTCGACCATCCGCACCGTCCTGCGCCGCCTCGAGGAGAAGGGCTACCTCACTCACTCCGTCGACGATCGCACCTTCATCTATAGCCCCGCGCAATCACGCCAGCGCGTCGCCGGCCGCGCCGCCAAGCGCATCGTCGACTGGTTCTGCGAGGGCTCGGTCGAAGCGCTGCTCGTCGGCATGGTCGACTCCAAGGTGCTCGACCGCGCCGAGCTGCAGCGTCTCGCCGACCGCATCGCCGCCGCACAAAAGAAGGAGGCCAAATCATGATGCCCATCATGCTTGAAGCTGCTCTGCGTTCGCTCCTTGTCGCAGCCGCCGTGGCCGCCGGCCTGCGCATCCTGCGAGTGCGCAATGTGCTCGCGCAGAAGTCAGCTTGGACCCTGGTGCTGGCCGCGGCGCTTGCGATGCCGCTGCTTCAGCCACTGGCAGCCCGCTGGCAACTGCTTCCGGTAACTGCCACCTTCACACTGCCGCCGCATCCTTTCAGCAGCCTCGTCGGCCGTCTTACCCCTCTCAGGCCTCGCCCCGCCGCGTCCGTAGCCGAGCCTCGCGCTTTGGCTGCTGCCTCACTCGCGGCGAAGCAGCCAGCCCAGATCTTTACGTACACTTCCTCCGGCGCCTCGTCTGCTGACGTCGCTTCTCCGGCTGAAGGCTCCGGCTACCTGCTTTCGCGCACCGACTCCCGCACCTATCAGGACACGCCGAGCGGCACATCGCCTGGTCTTGCTGCCAGTGCGCGCCCGGGGCTTTCTCTCGCCGAGATTGCCTGGCTTGCTTACCTCGCTGTTGCCGTCACGCTGCTTCTTCGCCTCTTTGTCGGGCTCGCCTCCGCTCTGCTCATCTGGATGGGCGCCATACCGGTGACCTTAAGCGACCGCGCCGGCCTCGCCGAGGGCCTCTCTCTCCGCGCAAGCCGCGAAGTCGCCTCGCCCGTCACCGTTGGCTCCGCGGTCATCCTTCCGGCGGACTTCGCCGACTGGGAGACCGATAAGCTGCGCATCGTCCTCGCGCATGAGCGCTCGCATATCCGCCAGTGCGACTTTTACCTGCAATTTCTCGCCGGTCTCTACGCGGCGATCGTCTGGTTCAGCCCGCTGGGCTGGTGGCTCAAGCGCACGCTTTCTGATCTGGCCGAAACCATCAGCGATCGCGCCGGTCTTGAGCAGGCCGCGGACTCTTCCAGCTACGCGCAGATTCTTCTCGAATTCGCGGCCGCGCCGCGCCTAACCCTCACAGGAGTCGCCATGGCCCGTCCCGGAAGTCTCTCCCGCCGCATCGAACGTCTGCTCAATGAATCCAGCTTCAGCCAGGCCTTTGCCGGCGGCCGCGCCCGCCTCTGCGTCGCCGTGCTGCTCGTTCCCGCCGCTCTGGTCGCCGCTACATCGCTCATTCGGGTGAAAGCCGCGCAGGACGCTCCGCCGCCCGCCGCCGCGGCGCCAACCGCGCCCTGTCCCTGCACCCCGCAGGCTCAAACCGCGCCGGCCCCACCAGCCCCTGAAGCGCCCCGCACCGGGCAGGCGAACCCCGCGCCGACGTCGACACGCACCGCGCACCCCCGCGCCTGACGCCGTCGCGCTGCCGCCGCCCGGCACGCCAGCTTCTCCAGACGGCTTCGGAGCTCACACTGTCGCTCCCGCGGCTCTGCCGCACCTGTCGTTGCGCCTCAGCCGCCTGTCGCTGTCGCACCTCTGGCTCCCGGAGATCACATCATCGTGGTGCCTAAGATTCCAGGTCGCGTCATCGTAATGCCAGACGTGCCCCGCAAGATCGTCATCCCCGAAGTCCCCGCTATGACGATTCGTGTGCCTGACACAACGCGCATCATGGCTCTCACGCAGAAGGCAATGACCGACGGATACGCCTATGCGTATTCGATGAACGGCGAGTCCTATGGCATTGTCCGCGGCAATGGCGAACACGTTTCGTTCTCCGGTGATCTGCATTCGGTCGACATCGACAAGATCCGCAAACAGGCCCACGGCGATTTCCTCTGGTTCAAGCGCGACGGAAAATACTACTTCGTTGACGATCCCGCAACCATCGCACAGATCGAAGCCATGTACAAGCCGATGGAGGATCTCGGCAAGCAGCAGGAAGCCCTCGGCCGCGAGCAGGAAGAGCTTGGCAAGCAGCAGGAAGCGATCGGCCGCCGGCAGGAGCAGGCCAGCATCCCCGCTCCCGACATTTCCAAACAGATGGCCGAGTTGAACGCGGCCATGGCCAGCCTGCAGGCGAAAAAGGGCCAGACCATCAGCCGGGAGGAACTTGCCGATCTGCAACAGAAACTCGGCGACCTGCAAGGACAACTCGGCGCACTGCAAGGCCAGATCGGCGCAGGCATGAGTCAGTTTGGTGAGCAACAGGGCAAGCTGGGCCAGCAGATGGGGCGCCTAGGTGCGGAGCAGGGTCGTCTCGGAGCCGAACAGGGAAGACTTGGGCGCGACGCCGACCGCGCGGTGAGGTCGATCATCGACGAAAGCCTCAAGAACGGCAGCGCGCACCCGGTTCAGTAAGCAATCAAAGAAGAGCAGGCGAACAAGAGAGAGGCGGGCGCGTCCGAGAGATGCCCCGCCTTTCTGCTTTCTTGACGGCTCATTACTGTTCCAACTGCACCAGCTTCGCTTCCAGCAGCGCCTCGATCGTGTGCAGCGCATCGATCACGTTCTTCGGCACCGGCGCATCCACCTGCACCACGGCCAGCGCCTTCACCGGCTGCTTGCCCATGCGCTCGCGGCCCAGGGCAAAGTTTGCGATGTTCACGCCATGCTCGCCGAGCATTGTTCCAATTTTGCCGATCACGCCCGGCACGTCGAGGTTGCGGCACACCAGCAGATTGCCTTCGAGCGGCGCTTCCACGTCGATGCCGTCAAACGAAAGCAGCCGCGGCAGTTCGCCGTGCAGCACCGTCGCGCTCGCTTCGCTCTTGCCGGCCGACGAGTGCAGCTCGATCTTCAGAATGCTGCCCGCTCCGCCGCGGGCCGTCTCTTCCTTGTCCTCGTGCACGCGGATGCCGCGCTCCTGCGCGACTGCGGCCGCATTGATGCGGTTCACATGCTCCGAGCTTCGCAGCAGGCCCGCGATCGCCGCATTGCGAATCAGGTCGATCTTGGCCTCGGCCAGCGCTCCGCCATAAACCAGGTGGATCGATTCGATCGCGCCCTTGCCCGTATAGGCGAGGAACGATCCCAGCCGTCCCGCAAGATCGATGTACGGCGCGAGCTGCACATACTCCTCATGCGTCAGCGACGGCAGGTTCACCGCGTTCTGCACCACGCCCAGCTTCAGATACTCGCGCACCTGCATCGCGATCTGCATGCCCACCGCCTCCTGCGCTTCGGCCGTCGAGCCGGCAATGTGCGGCGTCAGAATCACGTTCTCGAGCCCGAAATAGGGCGAGTCCTTCGGCGGCTCCACGTTGAAGACGTCGAGCGCCGCCCCGCCCACCTGTCCGCTCTTCAGCGCATCCACCAGGGCTGCCTCGTCGACCAGCTCGCCGCGCGCGCAGTTGATGATGCGCACGCCCTTCTTCATCGTGGCCAGCGTCTTCGCGTTGATGATGCCGGCGGTCTGCGGCGTCAGCCCCACGTGCAGCGTCAGATAGTCGGCTTCGGCAAACAGCTCTTCGATCGGCACCAGGCGGATGCCGTTCTCGCGCGCCACCGCCGCGGAAACAAACGGATCGCTGCCGATGATCTCCAGCCCGAAGCCGCGCGCGCGCCGCGCCACCTCAAGGCCGACGCGGCCCAGGCCGAGAATGCCCAGCGTCTTGCCGCGCAGCTCCGCGCCCTGCAGGTTCTTCTTCTCCCATTTGCCCGCGTGCATTGACGTGTTCGCCGCCGGCAGCTTGCGCGCCAGCGCCAGCATCAGGCCGATCGTCAGCTCCGCCACCGCCACCGCATTCGCGCCCGGCGTGTTCATCACCACGATGCCGCGCCGCGTCGCCGCATCGGCGTCGATGTTGTCCACGCCCACGCCGGCGCGGCCAATCACGCGCAGCTTCGGCGCATGCTCCAGCAGCGCATCGTCCACCTGCACCGCCGAGCGCACCACCAGCGCATCGGCATCGGCCAGCGCGGCAGGCAGACCATCGGGCATCTGGTCGTGCGTCACCACTTCCCAGCCCGGCTCGGCCGCAAACACGGCCAGCGTCGCCGGAGACACCTTCTCCGCCAGAACGATCTTCATTGCTTCCCCTTTTTCTTGCTCGGCAGCTTCGTATCGTCAAAGCGAATGCCCTGCTGCTCGCACAGCAAATCAAACATCCGCACCACCGCGGCATGCGGCTTGCCCTCGCCCCGCTCATACTTGGTGATCGAGTTGGGGTGCACGCCCAGCCGCTCCGCCATTTCGTATTGATAGAGATCGAGCTGCTTGCGCGCGATCAGCAGCTTCTCTCCAAAACTCAGTTCCGCCATCGCTTCCAGCTCCTACTGCGCCGACGCTTCCGCGTAGACCTTCTGCGCCGCGGCCACTGCCTTGCCATACTCCACCGGCAGTTTCAGCGTGTCCTTCGCAATATGCTCCATCGCGCCCAGCAGCGCCATCGTGTCCAGATAATCGAAGAAGCCGAGATGCGCGACGCGGAAGATCTTGCCCTTCATCTCGCCCTGTCCGTTGGCCGTCACCAGCGCGAAGCGCGCCTTCAGCGCCTTCACCACATCACCCGAATCCATGCCCTCCGGCACCGCCACCGCCGTCGCCGCCGCCGCGGGAGCTGTCGGCGCAACAGCGTGAAGCCCAGCGCCACCAAGCCCGCGCGCGTTGCCGCCGCATTCACCTGCGCATTGTCCACCAGCGCGACGCGGCCCTTCTCAAGATCGCCGCCCGCCTGCCCGGCAATGTAGTCGAGCGCCGCGCCCAGCCCGGCAATCAGCGCCACCGCCGGCGTGTACGCGCTCTCGCCCTTCGCGGCGTTCTTGCGCTCCTTGCGCAGGTCAAAGTAGTAGCGCGGATTCTTCGCCTTCTCCATCGCCGCCCAGGCCTTCTCGCTCACGCTCAGATACGCCAGGCCCGGCGGAATCATCACCGCCTTCTGCGATCCGCCGATCAGCACATCGATGCCCCAGCCATCCACGTCGAAGTGCGTGGTGCCCAGGCCGGTGATGCCGTCCACCACCAGCAGCGCATCCGGCGCCACTTCTCTGATCAGCTTCGCCACCGCTTCCACATCGTGCGCACCGCCGTCGAGGTCTCTGTCGCCTGCATGTAGACAGCCTTGTGCTCCGGCTTCAGCGCCGCACGAATCTGCGCGAGATCAAATGTCTGGCCATAAGGAGCAGTCACCACGTCCGGCTGGCAGCCAAAGGCCTTCGCCAGGTCCACCCAGCGCTCGCCAAATTTGCCGGCCGTCAGCACCAGCACGCGATCGCCCGGCGAGGTCAGGTTCGACACCGAAGCCTCCATCGCGCCCGTGCCCGAGGACGACAGCAGAAGCACATCGTTCTTCGTGCCGACAAAAACCTTGAGCTGCGCCAGCACCTTCTGAAACAGCGCGCGAAACTCCGGCGTGCGGTGATGCATATCCGCGGCAGCCATGGCAAACTGCGCCGCAGGCAGCAGCGGCGTCGGACCGGGGGTATAAAGGCGAGTCTTGCGGATCATGGTTTCCTCCTCAACGACAATCACAGAATACACATTTGTGTGTGTTATGTGATAGTCTCGTTGTGGAAAAGAACCGGCTCAAATCCTCGCTATCGAGACCAATGATCGCGTAGAATCAAAAGGTTAGGGGAATCTCCATGATTGATCCCGGCGCACTTGCCGCCCACATCACCAAGCTGACTGTTGAGTCCATGAAGGCGCATAACGCCGACCGCACCGGCACGCTCCGCCTCATCAAAACCGCGCTCATGAACAAGGCTGTCGACAAGAACGCCGCTCTCACGCCCGCTGAAGAGCAGCAGACGCTGGCCACCATGATCAAGCAGCGCCGCGACTCGATCGAGCAGTTCACCAAGGGCAATCGTCCCGAGCTCGCGGCCAAAGAGGCCGCCGAGATCGTCATCATCGAGGAGTTCCTGCCCAAGGCGCTCGATGAAGCCGGCCTGCGCGCCCTCGTCGACGAGGCCATTGCCGAGCAGACCGCCGCTCTTGGCCACAAGCCGGCACCGAAAGAGATGGGTCTGGTGATGAAGGCAGTGCAGACAAAGATCCAGGCAAGCGGCGCCCGCGCCGAAGGCCGCGTCGTCAGCGAAATGGTGAAGGCTGCGCTCACGAACTGATTGCACGAGGAGCCCCGATGCAACGCTCAAAGCCGTTTGCAGAGTTCGTAGTCCTGCTGATCGTGTTGATCACCGCGCCAGCACTCTGGGCGCAGGGGCCACCCTATCAGACCGATGATCCTGTTCCGGTGGATCTTCATCATTACGAGTTCTACATCTTCGGATCCATGGATGGCACTCCGGTCGAGATCGACGCGGCGGGCCCGGCCTTCGAATTCAACTGGGGCGCGATCCAGCGCGTTCAGCTTCACGCAATTCTGCCCTGGGGCGTGGTCGCCCCGTTGAACAATCCTGTTTACCTGCCTTCAGGAACCGGATCAACCGCATTCGGCCTTACCGACATGGAACTCGGCGCAAAAATCGCGTTCATCAAGGAGTCCCGCCGCTTTCCCCAGATCGGCTCCTTCACCATGGTTGAAATTCCCACCGGCAATTATGACAAGGGGCTCGGCGTCGGCAAAGTCTGGTACAAGCTTCCGCTCTGGATGCAAAAGAACGTCGGGCACTGGACTCTCGATGGCGGGGCAGGCTACCAGATCGTGCCGCAGACCGATTTTCGCAACTTTCCCTATGGCGGCTTTCTTCTGAAGTATGGATTCGGCGAACGGCTCGAACTCGGCGGAGAAGTCTTCTCTCATGCCCGAGAGGGCGCCGCCCCTGCGCAGACCGAGGCCTCCACGATGATTGATTTCGGCGGGTACTACCACTTCAAACATCATCCCGGCCAGCAGTTCCTGTTTTGCTACGG
>CAVRAK010000026.1:0-96951 GCA_963718885.1 uncultured Acidobacteriota bacterium | reverse complement strand
GAAGCCGTCCAGCATATCCAGCGTGGCCCACGTCTCTGAGCCGCAACTGTACCTGCCCGCTCTCATCCTGTATCACGCCGGGAAAGAACGGCAGCAGATTGCGAATGTCGCGCGATGTAGGGTAAGGAACGTTGATGATTTCAGGCAGGTTCATGCTGAACTGGTCAGACGTCTGCGTTGTGTCGATCCCCGGCGGAGATGCCGTCACGCTCACCTGCTGCACCACGATCTGCTCGTGGTAAAGAACCACGCGAAGGTCTTGAAGCTGGGCATCCGTTATGGTGTTGGTCGCTTCATAGAAACCCGGCTTTTGAATCTGAAGCGTGTACTCGCCCGGTGTTGGCGGTGTGAACGCGGCGCGCCCCGCAAAATCGCTGGACTGGCTGATATCGGCGTACCCGGTCTGATGCAACACGATCCGCGCGTCCGGTACACCAATGCCGTTCTCGTCGACTACCGTCACCGTGACCCGCGCCGGAGCCGCCTGACCGCGCGCAGGCGCAGCGCAGACAGCCATCAACAGCAACCCCGCAATTCGCCACGCAAGCAAAGCCCGCATCCGTCTGTCGTCGTTCGCCTTTTCATTTTAGATGCACCCTCCCCGTTCCTGCTGCTGCGCTGCGTTACACTGGCAGGTCAAAGCTGAGGATGCCGCGCATGTACATCAGGAAAGGGAACCGGGCTGCGGCTGCGGTCTTTGCTTTAAGTTTTCTTGTTGGGGTTCCCCGTTGCCTGCACGCGCAAACCGCGGCAGACGGTGCCGCCGCAACGGTGGCTCATTCCGGCGACTCGCTGCGGCTTGAGGATCAGGCGATTGGCCTGCGCTGCTCGGTGGCAGGCGGGCGATTGTCCGATCTCGTCATCGAGGATCATCTCGACGGCGAGGAAATTCCCATCGCCGCCCCCTTCGCTCTTCTGCTCAAGGATGGCTCGATCCTCGACGCCGGCAACCTCGCCGTCGAGGGCCCTGCGCAGACGCGAGAACTCCTTCCCCGCCCGGATGCCTCCCGTGCCGCTGATCGCATCCACGGTGTTGCGCTCGAGGTTCCCCTTGAGAGCGCCGACCACACGGTGCACGCACTCTGGTCCGCTATTCTGCGCGATGGGTCGACCTACATCCGGCAGCAGCTCGCCATCACCGCGGCAGGTCAGGATGTGGCCCTCGCGCGCGTGCAGCTCATTGACCTTCGCATCAATGAGGCCAGCGTGGCTGGCGCGCACGTAGTGGGATCGGTCAACGGATCGCCCATTGTCGCGGGCAATCTCTTCTTCGGCTTCGAGCATCCGCTCTCGCAGAGCAAAGTCACCGGCGGCCGTGCAACAGCGTGGATTGACCGCGACCTGCCCCTGCGCGCCGGCCAGTCCATTGCCTATTCCTCCGTCATCGGCGTCGCGCGCCCCGGGCAGATGCGCCGCGATTTTCTCGCCTATATCGAGCAGGAGCGCGCCCATCCCTATCGCACCTTCCTCCACTACAACTCCTGGTACGACCTCGGCTATTTCACGCCATACGATCAGGCCGGCGCAGTCGATCGCGTCAACACCTTCGGCCGTGAACTGGTTGAAAAGCGCGGCGTCAAACTCGATTCGTTCCTCTTCGACGACGGCTGGGACAATCACAAATCTCTCTGGAAATTCAACGACGGTTTCCCCAACGGCTTTGCGCCGGTGAGAGCCGCAGCCGAAAACTTCGGCGCCGATCCCGGCGTCTGGATGTCGCCCTGGGGCGGCTACTCCAAACCTCGCCAGGAACGCATCGCCTTCGGCAAAGCCGCAGGATACGAAATTGTGGATGGCGGCTACGCCTTGTCGGGACCGAGGTACTACGCTGCTTTTCGCGACGTCTGCCTTGAGATGATCCGCAAGTACGGCGTCAATCAGTTCAAGTTCGATGGCACCGGCAACGTCGATTCCGTGGTGCCGGGCAGCCAGTTTGACAGCGACTTTGCCGCCGCGATTCACCTCATCGGCGAGCTGCGCGCCGCCCGGCCCGACATCTACATCAATCTCACCACTGGCACCTGGCCCTCACCCTTCTGGCTCCTCTATGCCGACTCGATCTGGCGTGGCGGCGATGACGACAACAGAACCGGCGTCGGAAGCGACCGCGAGCGCTGGATCACCTACCGCGACGCCGACACCTATCAGCGCATCGTGCAAAACGGTCCGCTCTATCCGCTCAATTCGCTCATGCTGCATGGCATGATCTACGCGCAGCACAACAAGTACCTCAACACCGATCCCGGCAACGACTTTCGCAACGAGATACGCTCCTACTTCGGCACTGGCACACAGCTGCAGGAGATGTACATCACACCCAGCCTGCTCACGCCTGCGAACTGGGACGACCTGGCAGAAGCCGCGAAGTGGTCGCGCGCCAACGCCGACGTTCTCAAGGACACGCACTGGATCGGCGGCGATCCCGCGTGGCTTGAGGTCTACGGCTGGGCTTCGTGGGCGCCCCGTAAAGCCATCCTCGTCCTGCGCAACCCCAGCGACAAACCGCAATCGATCTCGATCCGCCTGCAGGATGCGCTGGAGCTGCCGCCCGGCGCTGTACAGGTCTACTCTGCCGCCAGCCCATGGAAAAGCGATGCCGGACGTCCGGCTCTGGAACTGCGCGCACTTGAGCCCCACGAATTTCACCTTGCGCCCTTTGAGGTTCGTACCCTCGATCTTGCGCCGCAGACCTCGGCGCCCCGGTGAAGGCGCTGACAAATCCCGGAAAGGAAAAGTTCTGATGCCGGACTTAACACTCCTCGTTCTCGCTGCGGGCATGGGCAGCCGCTACGGAGGCCTGAAGCAGATTGATCCCTTTGGACCGAACGGCGAAGCAATTCTGGACTACTCAGTCTATGACGCGATTCGCGCCGGCTTCAATAAGGTCGTCTTCGTCATACGCGAGGAAATTGAAGATGCCTTTCACGCGGCCATCGGTGCACGCTACCAGGGCCGCGTCGTCGTCGAGTACGCTTTTCAGGAGCTGAACGCCTTGCCCGAGGGTCACACAGTGCCGCCCGGACGCACCAAACCCTGGGGCACCACCCACGCCTTGCTCGCGGCTTCCGAGATGATTCACGAACCCTTCGCCGTCATCAATGCCGATGATTTCTATGGCGCAGACAGCTACCGCGTTCTGGCGCAGCATCTCGCTTCCGCTACACCGCAGTACGCGATGGTCGGCTTCCCTCTCGATAACACACTTTCGGAGTTTGGCCCCGTCTCGCGCGGGTCTTTGCCGCATCGATGCCGCGGGCTTCCTCAAGGAGATCGTTGAGCTCAAAGCGATCGAACGCCGTGGAAACGATGCCGTCAGCACCGAAGCCAATGGCGCGCAGACACTCCTGCCCGGCGGCTCGATCGTGTCGATGAACATGTGGGGATTCACGCCAGATATATTTGGCCAGTTGCGCAGCCGATTCCTGGCCTTCCTCGCGCAGCATGGCAACGACCTCAAAGCGGAGTGCTACCTGCCCACCGCGATGAATGAGCTCATCCACGCGGAGCAGGCACGCGTCAAGGTCCTCCAGTCCGGCGGAACATGGTTCGGCGTCACCTATCGCGAAGACCGTCCGCGCGCGATCGATACGCTCCACGGTCTCATAGAGGGCGGTTATTATCCCAATAGACTCTGGGCATGAAAGACACGCAGCATATCGGCGCCATCGCGCGCCACTTTGAGATTCCGGGAGAGTTTGCCGGCGCGGTCCCGTACGGGAACGGTCACATCAACGACTCCTATTGCGCGGAATTCAACGTTGCTGGAACCTCGACCCGCTTCATCGTTCAGCGCATCAATCACAATATCTTCGGCGATCCCGCCGCGCTCATGCACAACATCCAGCGCGTTACGGCGCATCTCTCAGCTCAAGTCGCAGGCCAGCCCGACGCGGCGCGCCGCGCGCTCTCGCTTGTCACCACACGCGACGGTCAGGCGTGGCACCGGGATGCGGAAGGGAACTACTGGCGCATATACCGTTTTATTGAGAAGGCGCGCTCTTACGACACTGTGCAATCGCCGCAACAGGCCTTTCAGGCCGCCCGCGCCTTCGGGCATTTCCAGCAGATGCTGGCCACGCTGCCCCCGCCGCGGCTCAACGACACCATTCCGGACTTTCATCACACGCCCAAACGCTTCGCCGCGCTTGAACGCGCCATCGCCGCCGACGCTGCCGGCCGCGCTGCACAGGCGAAGCCCGAGATCGACTTTGCGCTCGCGCATCAGCCCATCGTCGCCGGGCTGCTCGATGCGCATCTTCCCGAGCGTGTCACCCACAACGACACCAAGTTCAACAATGTGTTGCTTGATGACGCAACCGGCGAGGCAATCTGCGTGATTGATCTTGATACCGTGATGCCCGGCCTCGCGCCTTATGACTTTGGCGACATGGTGCGCACCACCACCAGTCCCGCGGAGGAAGATGAGCGCGATCTCGCGAAAGTCACGATGCAGTTCCCTATGTTTGAGGCGCTTGTGCGTGGCTATCTCGCATCTGCCGCAGAGTTCCTCACCAAGGCCGAGAAGCAGTCCCTCGCCTTTTCGGGCAAGCTCATCACCTTCGAAATCGGCATCCGCTTTCTTGCCGACCACCTCAACGGCGACACCTACTTCAAGGTGCACCGGGAAGGCCACAACCTCGACCGCTGCCGCACGCAGTTTGCCCTGGTGCGCTCCATCGAGCAGCAGGAAGATGCGATGAATCGCCTTGTCGACTCGCTCTGAGTCTCACTTCGGAATCACGAGCAGTGAGATCGACTGCGCCGGGAACAGCGCCGTGATCGTGCTCGTCGTGCTGCTGCCGCTCGGTGGAACGATCGTCGCCGGAGGCTGCGTTACGACCGCAGCCAGGTTGGCGTTGCTGTAGACGTAGTGCTGCGCCGAGGTCGCGGAGCTGGTGAAGCTCGGCAGCGAAAGCGTTGACACGAGATCGCCGTAGGTCTTGTTAATCACCATCACCGTGATCGCTCCGTCCGAGGTCCGCTGCGCGCCATAGACAGCAAGCTGCCCTTCGGCATCTGCGCCGGCCACGCTGCTCGTCGAGGGCAGCGCTACATCGCCAAAGGTGGAGTTGTTGCCATCGTAGTTGCGGTACATGGCAAAGGCGAAGTTGCCGGGCCCCTGCGTGTTGTAGGCCGCCGTCGGCCAGAAGGCTGCCATGTCGAGACCCTGCCGCCCGAAGATGCCAAGAATATCGGCCTCCGTAATGGCGCCATTGATCGACTCGAGGCCGCCGAAGTTGTATTCGTCGATCGCGGTTTTTGTGCCGGGATAATCGGTGTTCGCCCAGTTCTGCAGCATGGGAATCAGTTGCGGGGCCTGCAGCGGCACCGAGCAGTCTGTTGTGTAGTTGGCGTCGGTTACGTAATTCGGTTGTGGTTCGTTCGAGTCCGTATACGTCGGATCCCAGAAGACACGCGTTCCATTCATGCGCGCCCGCTGCTCCTGCGTGTCGCCCGCCGTCGTGAATCCGACGGAAGAGCTGTTATACGAGGGCGCGAAATATCCGTGGACATCGACGTAGTCGAGTAGCCGCACACCATAGCTTTGCGAGTACTTCGCAAACTGTTGCAGATAGTACTCGATCAGCGGAACCCCGCCATGCGCGGTGCGGTCGATGGGGCCAGACCAGGGCTGATAACATGGCCCGCTGCTCCAGCCGTTCTCAATATCCTTTTTTGAATAGAAGTAGCCCCACCAGTAGTCAATCACCGGCCCGCTGACCTCGGCCGTCGGGTCGGCGGTCTTGATGGCAAGCGCCGTGCCGATGCCGTTATTGGTGACTTCGTCGTAGGTAAAGGGTGCCGGGTGAACGTCGCGATGCACGGCGTCCCACCAGGTTGGCTCGTTATCGAGATCCCAGATCGCGACGCCCTTGCCGCTGCTGCCGGCGCCGAAGCTTGCGTTGCCCGCAACGGAGGTAACCCAGGCCCCCGCCCACGTGCCGTTTGCCCATGAAGCGGTCACGGCACCGGGCGCTGGCGTCGAAGCATCCGTGATGCTTGGCGCCGGCTCGGCGAGGCTCGTAATCGCCGCAATGGTGGCGTTCCCATAGATCGACGAACCATCCGCATTCTCTCCGTTGCCGCAATTGCCGTCGTAGCTTTTCTGATTCGGATACGCAGATCGCGTAAAGCTGCACACGCCCGCGGTCCCGTTCGACACCCAGCCGCTTACCGGCACAGTGCCCAGCGAGGTTACGCCCGCGGCTGTGGCGCTTGTGAGGAATCCAGTAAAGCTGCTGCCGCCAAACATGCCGTAGGATCCAGCCATGTTTTCGAAGTAGTAATCCGAGGCGGCATTCGTCGTGTTGGTCTGGTAGTTGTAGCGCGAGGTGGCGTCTCCACCCCAGCGCACCAGCGAGGGGTGCGCTGTCTTTTCTGAAGCATCGTCGAGCAGGTATCCGTTCACTCCATAGATCAACCGATTGATGGCATGGGTAGGATTCGCGACATCTACGCTCAACGCTGGCCCGGTCGCGGAGGCAGGCTGCGCCAGCGTCACGGTCACGCTGCCGCTCTTGGTCGCGTCCTCGGTGCTGGTCGCGGTAATGACCACGCTCGCTGGTGCGGGATAGGGTGTGCTGTAGAGTCCCGACGCGCTCAAGGCGCCGGCGCTCAGGTTGCCGCATGCCGGGCATGCCAGCTCCCACGTCACCCCTGTGCTGAAGGTGCCGGTACCCGTCACTGTCGCCGTAAATTGCTGCTGGCTTCCGATCGTCGCCGTATTTGGAGATACCGTCACGGCCGTGATGGCAGAAGCCGCCGTCACGGTCACAGTCGCCGTGCCGCTGGCGCTGGTGTAGCTTCCAGTGCTTGCCGAGTCGGGCGTGTAGCGGGCGGTCAGTGTGTCTGTGCCAGCCGCGAGCGAATTGGCCGGCACGGTGATCGACGCGCCGCCGCCGCTGAGCGTTGTTGCCGCCGAGGCGTAGCTGCCGCTGCTCAGCGCGATTGTTCCGGTCGGCGCGCCCTTGGTGCCGCTTACGGATATACCCACGGCAAGCGTCTGCGTCACTGCGATGGTCGACGAGGCTGGGTGCACAGTTACCGTCGGCGCCACTGCCGAAGGTCCGCTCGATCCGCCGCTCGTCCCGCTGCCCGATCCCCCGCCGCCGCAACCCGCGACAAGCAGCAGTGCGGCTCCCAGCGCCGCGGTCCACGATTGCTTTGCCTTGCCCTGAGTCTTACCCTGCTTGCCCCGTGACACACTTCCTCCGGCCCCCGATATGCAGAGCGCCTCCGCACGAGCCATTGCCGCGGCTTTTTTGCGTTGGCTGTTCGGGGTAACGGTATCACATGACTGGGCGTACCGAGCTGCGCCTTGAAGCACACGACTAGCCGTCGCCGTCCGCCGAAGCGGACCGTGGGCTTCGATGGTAGGGAGGATGTAAGTTGTTATTTAAGTGATGCTTATGGTGGGCGGTCAGGGACTCGAACCCCGGACCTCCTGCGTGTGAAGCAGGCGCTCTAACCAGCTGAGCTAACCGCCCCAGACAAGAGAGGCGCGCAGTCGCGCCATCGGGGCTTCCCGTAGGTTAGAGTAACACCAGCGGGGCTTTAGGGCCAAGATCAGCCGGGTTGCTGCTGCGGCAAGGACACCGAACACCACGAATGTTTTGGAAAGCCAGATTGGTCCGCAAGACGAGGGAAAGATGCGCGGCGCCCCGGGCCCCTGCCGTGGCCCATCCCGATCTTCGGCGACGGAATCCCGGCCTTCCTGCCGTCCTCCGTCAGCCCCTTCCAACCCGCTTTTCTCTTCTCAGGGTCGTCCAACTCCCAGAATGAACCAGGACGGAGATCAGGCCCCGCTCGCCGGCCGGATGAACCGGGTTCTCAAGGGGGCGAGAATGGCGAAGAAACAGAGGAAACCGCGCAACCTTCCGACGCAGCTGGGGTTCGAGAGGATATGGCAACCCTGGTCCTGGACAATCCGGTCCTGGGAGCGAACGCCTCCCGCGATGCTCGGGGAGCGAATCCTGGAAAAGTGCTCGATTACGGGGCCGATGAGTCCAGCGACGCCGCCGTCATGCTGCGGGTGGCCGCCGGCGATGAAGCAGGCTTTAACTACCTGATCGAAAAGTATCACCGGGCCATGATTCACTTCCTCTTCCGGATGGTGCACAATCAGGCGGTTGCCGAGGAATTGGCGCAGGAAGTGTTCCTGCGCGTGTATCGCTCGCGCGAGAGCTATCGGGCAGAAGCCAAGTTCACCACTTGGCTCTACCGCATCGCGACGAATCTGGCTGTCAATCATGCGCGCGATACACGGCATGAGCGCTCGGCGCAGACGGTGTATCTCGATGCGCCCGATGAAGAAACGGGCACGACGCCGGATGTGGCCGACGATGAGCCGAGCGTGGAGCAGAACCTGCTTCGCGATGAACGCATGGCCGCCATTCGGAAACACGTAATGGCCCTGCCCGAGCGTCAGCGGATGGCCGTGCTGATGCACAAGTACCAGGGCATGGATTACCGGCAGATCGGGGATGTGCTGAAGCTGAGCGAATCGGCAACCAAGTCGCTCCTCTTCCGCGCTTATCAGACGTTGAGAGAGAGACTGAAGGATTTTGTGTAAGCAGTATCAGCCGGAAACAAACCGGCGGGGAGTGGGGTGGTAGCGATGGAACGGCCGATGACAAAATGCGCGGGAATGGACGAGAAGCTGGCTGACCTGCTGCTCGCTCCGGAGACCGTGTCTGCCAGGGTTGTGACTCATGTTGCGGAATGTGAGGCCTGCAGCAGGGAACTGAAAGAGCTGCGCGCCACGATGGGACTGCTGGACAGCTGGGAAGTGGCTGAACCGAATCCGTACTTTCTGACCCGCATGAAGGCGCGGCTCGACGAAGAGCGCCGGACCGCGCCGGCTGGCTGGCTTGAGCGCTTGCGCGCCCGCTACCTCTACGGGCCCCAGGTCCATGCGCGGCCCCTGGTCGCCATGGCATTGACAGGTATCCTGCTGCTGGGTGGCGGCACTTATCTCGGCATCACCAACTGGGACGAGAAGCCTGCGGCGCCTGCATCGCAAGCTGCCGTTGTGCATGATCTGCAGGTGCTCGACAATAATGCGCAGTTGCTCGACCAGCTTGAGTCGATCTCGAACAACGACAACGGCGACAACATGGTTAACTAGCGGTGGCTGCGACAGGCAAAGACGCGGGCGGCGGGGACCGGAAGGACAGCAATGATGGGGGCGGCAAAGACGGGTGTGTTCGGCAGGGCGCGGTGCGTGGCAGCGGCCACGGCTGTCGCGGTGCTGTTCGCGTTGCCGCTCGCCGCTGTTGCCGGCCAACATCCTCATGGCGGCGGTCAGCACGGCGGCGGTGGCGGCCAGCATGCGCAGTCGCCCCACAGCGAGTCACCCAGGGTTCAGCAGCCGAGGCCGCAGAACAATAGCCGGCCCGAGAGCCGGCCCGCTTCGCCGCAGTATCAGCCTTACCGCGGAGCACAAAGTCCGCAATACCAGCCCTATCGGCAAGCTGGACCGCAGAACAACTTTCGGCCCACCACGCCTGCCGGCCCCGGAACGGTGCAGCGCCCCATCACCCAGGGACCCGCATATCAGGGCTCATATCAGGGCCAGGGATACCGGCCCACCTACTCAGGCTCCGGCTATCAGGGAGGCGGATACGCGCCGCCCGGCCATCTCGGCGCCTGGCTCAATGAGCACCGCAACGCGCCGCCGCAATTGCAACAGCGCATGTTGCAGAGCGATCCAAGCTTCCGCAATCTGCCCCAGGCCGACCAGCAGCGGCTCGTGCGCCAGTTGAATCGTGTGGACCAGATGCCCGAGGCGCAGCGGCAGCGCCGTCTCGCCCGCGCCGAAAATCTCGAGCGCCTGTCCCCGCAGCAGCGGGCGCAGGTCACTGAGTCGGCGCGCGAGTGGAGGACGCTTCCCGGTGACCGTCAGTTTGTGATGCGGAATGCCTTCCGCGATTTGCGCGAGGTTCCGCCCGATCAGCGCCAGACCGTACTCAACTCCGCCCGCTACCAGAATGCGTTCAGCCCTGAGGAGCGCAGCATCCTCTCGAACATGCTGAGCGTCGAGCCCTACCAGCCGCAGCGGTAGCCCGGCTACTGCAACTGCAGAGGCGCCTTCAGCCGGATATCCCGCGACGAGGCGCCCACCTGCACTTCAAACGTTCCTGGGTCCGCCTGCCATGCCTTCCTCGCCGGATTCCAGTAGGAAAGAGCTGCGCGATCGAGAGTGAATTGCACAGTCTTCGTTTCGCCGGGCTTCAATTCCACGCGCTGAAATCCCTTCAGCTCATGCGCCGGCCGGTCAATCTTGGAGTGCCCGTCGTGGATGTACAGCTCCACTACTTCAGCGCCGGCACGTTTGCCCGCGTTGCGAACTTTCATGCTCACGTGAAAAGGCTGCTGCTGGCCCGAAACCTTCAAGTCGCTGTACTCGAATCTTGTATAGCTCAATCCAAACCCAAACGGAAACTGCGGCTCCACGTTCTTCGTGTCGAAATAGCGATAGCCCACGTAGATTCCTTCGGCGTACTTCACTTCCAGGTCCTTGCCCGGATAATTCGCGGCCGCAGGTGAGTCCTCAAATTTCTTTGGCAGCGTGACCGGCAGCTTGCCCGAGGGATTCGCGTCGCCGAACAGGACGGCCGCGAGCGCGTTGCCGCCCTCCTGCCCGCCGTACCACATATCCAGCAGCGCCGGCGTCTTATCGATCCACCGGGTCATCGTTACCGGATCGCCAGTATTCAGCACCACCACTGTATGCGGATTCGCCTGCTCGACGGCCGCGATCAGAGCATCCTGTCCTGCGGGTAGGTCCATCGTCTGTACATCGAAGCCTTCTGACTCGAGCTTGTTGTACCGGCCCACCACCACAATCGCAACATCGGCCTTCGCGGCCGTTTCCACCGCTTCCTTCAGCGCCGTCGCACGCGCGTCGAGCGTGTCCTGCGCCGGATTCTCTCCTTCCATCCCCACGCCGAGTGCATAGGTCACCTGCACGCCTTTGCCGGCGCGCTCTTTGATTCCGTCGAGCGGCGCGATGGCATATTTCGGGTGCACCAGCGAGCTGCCGCCGCCGCCCGTCCGCGCCACCGCGGCATTTGGCCCGATCACAGCAATGGAGCGAATCTTCGTCACATCCAGCGGCAGCAAGTTGCCGGCGTTCTTCAACAGCACTATGCCTTCGGTCGCGCCCTGACGCGCCACGGCTCGCTGCTCGGGCGTGTCCACCTCGCCTCCACCTGTGTGCGGATGGTCGAAGATCCCGCTCAGGAAGATCACGCGCAGAATGCGGCTCACGTTATCGTCAATCGTTGCTTCGGAGATTTCGCCCGCCTTCACCGCGGCAAGCACCTTCTCCGCCACCAGCCATCCATCGCCATTGCCGCTCTGCTGCGTCCGCGGACTTGCGAGCCACTTCTGCATGGGCGGACCGCCCGGCATCTCGAGGTCCATCCCCGCATTCACAGTCGGCGCGGTCGAGTACGTGCTGCCCCAGTCCGAGACCACAAAGCCCTTGAAGCCGAACTCCTTCTTCAGCACGTCGTTCAGCAGGTACATGTTCTCCGCGCAGTGCACGCCGTTGACCCTGTTGTAGGCCGACATCACATTCCACACGCCGCCCTGCTGCACCGCCGCCTTGAATGCCGGCAGATAGATCTCGTGCAGCGTTCGCTCATCGATCGTCGCATTCACACGGTGACGTTCATACTCTTCGTTATTCGCGTCAAAGTGCTTCACCGAGGGAATCACGCCCTCGCCCTGCACGCCTTTGATATACGCCACGGCAAGCTGGCCGGAGAGATAAGGGTCCTCGCCATAGCCCTCGAAGTTGCGTCCCCACAGCGGCTGGCGATTGATGTTCACCGTTGGCCCCAGGATCATGTCGCGTCCCAGTGCCTTCACCTCCTGCCCGATTGCCTCGCCCTCGCGATGCACAAGATCGGTATCCCATGTTGCTGCCATCGCCACGCCCGAGGGGAACGCCGTTGTCTCCACCTTTACCGGCGCATTCGCCGCGCTGGTAATCGCCGAGCTGCCCGCCCACGAGCGCACGCCCATCGGACCATCGGCCATCTTGATCGCCGGGATACCCAGCCGCCCGATCGGCGCCGACTCCATCCACCCGGAGCCGGAGAGCATCGTCGCCTTCTCCGCGAGCGTCATGCGGCTCAGCAGATCGGCCACGCGCTTTTCTACTGGCAGGCTCGAATTCCTGTACGGCGCGTTCGCCGGCGGCGAAGCCGCGCTGCCTTGCGCGGCGATTGTTGCCGGCTCAAGGAGCACGACGGCGAGCATCATGAAAGGGAGCACGACAAGAGCGGCGGCGAAGCGGCGCATCGATTCTCTCCTGTATCCGGAAATAAGCCTGCGGAAATCCGCTCGCCATCTTAGCCGACGACGCGAGTCCCGAACAAATCGCTGCCGCACGCCGATTACTCCAGATGCAGCGTCTGCGGCGTGTCGGTCTTCTCCTGTTTCCCCGCGCGTGCAAGCAGCAGCCAGCCCGCCCCAGCCGCGATGAGTGCGAGCCCCAGGCCCGCGCGCAGGCTCACCGTGGGCCGCAACAGCGCGAGCCCGATCAGATTCGCAATCAGCGGCGCAACCACATAGCGCGTTGTCATGGCCGCTGCGTTCATGCGTCGCATCAGCCAGAAAAGCAGCAGGGAAGGCAATGTCATGGTGACCATCCAGGCCACTTCCGCGCCGCCCACGCTCCATAAAGGGTGCTCGGTGAGCAGGCTCGCCAGCGCGAAGCCGGCGGATGCCGTCCCGCACCCGATCGCGATTACGGGCGCGAGCGATGCCTCAGCAAAGTCATGGGCCAGAAACACCGCTCGACAGTTGGCCGCCGCAATGCACAATGCAGCGACCATGACCGCGCACCATCCAGCGCCCGCGGCGAGCGAACCCGGCATATCCACCGGAAAGACGAGGAAGGTTCCCGTCACCCCTGCCAGCGCAGCGAGCAGTTTGTGGCCGCTCGGCATCGGCTCATCAAGCCCCACATACGGCTCCGCTACAACCGCAAAAACCGGCACCAGGGAAAAGAGCGCCACCCGCGTAAGCGCGCCGATCCAGTCTCGCGCAAAATGCACCAGCAGGCCCGGAACAAGAAAGAGGCCCGCACCCACCAGCACCCACGCGAGAGCGCGCTGACCGGATGGCCACGTCCTCCGGCGCGCCAGTGCAAAGACCGCGGCACCGGCCGCCAATAGCCCGAACTCGAGCGCCTGCCGCTCCACGGGCGGCATCCCCACGCCGGCTCCCGGCAGCAGATCGCCCCGCAGCGAGTCCGAGGCCCACAGCAGACAGAGCAGCAGAAACCCCGCGATCGTCAGCCATCCGCCGCGACTTGAGAGTCTGCTCATGCTCTTCGATCAAATCACACCTCCCGGCTGTCCCGGTCACCATGACCCGCAAGGCGTGTCAGTTACAATGAACCTTGGGCAATCGCGCTTGAGAGTTGCCGCAGATCCGCGCCACAGACGTGTGGTGGCCTCAGCGGAAGCGGTCTTGATATGACCCAAATTCAGGGTTGTTCTTCCAAAGCGCCGGCCGATCTTTCTGCGTATTAACCTGCGTAGTAACGCAAACACAGCAAGGAGCTTTACCGCTATGGCGATTCCCGCCACTCAAATGCGCCCGGGCATGATCATCAAGCACAACGACCAGCTTCACCTGGTCTTCAAGGTGGAGCACCGCACCCCCGGCAACCTGCGCGCCTTCATCCAGGCCAAGCTGCGCAACCTCAAGTCCGGAGCCATGTTTGAGCACCGCTTCCGCTCCGCCGACGCCATCGAGAAGGTCGTCGTCGACGAAATCCCCATGGAGTTCCTCTACGCCGACGGCGATGACTACTACTTCATGAACCCCGACAACTACGAGCAGACCATGCTCAAGGGTTCCACGCTTGGCGACGCGGTCGAATACCTGACCGGCAACCTGCAGATCCGGGTCAGCTACCACGACGGCCAGCCCGTCGGCATCGAACTGCCCAGCTACGTCGAGCTCACCGTCGTCGAAACCGAGCCCGGCCTCAAGTCCGCCACTGCCTCATCGGTCACCAAGCCGGCAAAGACTGAAACCGGCCTCGTCGTCCAGGTGCCGCCCTTCATCAACGAAGGCGAAAAGATCCGCGTCGACACCAGCGAAGGCGCTTATATGAGCCGCGCATAACGCCTCGGCCTCACGCCAAATAGAAAAAGCCACCCTGGCGGTGGCTTTTTTTAGTGGCTTGCCGTTGCATGCTGTTCCGTTGGACTCTTCGCCAGATCCTCGCGCACCTGTGTCCGATTCGGCGCGCGCATCAGCGCCTGCCGCCATGCAGCCTGGGCCTCGGCGGCGCGGTTGTGCTTCATCAGCAACGCGCCGAGCAATTCATACGAGGGTTCCGCGGGATCAGGCGGCCCGAAGGCATAGGGAAGTGCGCTCTCCAGCTCAGCTGCCTTCTGCAGCAATGCAATCGCCTCATCGCCGTGGCCATTTGCGTCCAGAATCACCGCCTTCAGCTGGTCGCGCTGAATCTCCGGTACCTTCCGCTCCGGGCTTTCCGGCGGCTCTCCACCACGGTCAAAGTCGGCAGGAAACGCCGGCAGCATCACCTCCAGCTCGTCAAGATCCTTTTGTGCCGCTTCTGTCTCACCTCTCTGTGCCGCTGCAAACCCGTTCAGCCATGCCTGGTCCCAGCGCGCCAGCAGGCCAGGCCCGGCGTCCACACTTTCGCGCGCCACTTCGCTGGTCCAGCCTGCCGTGTCGATCAAGTATCGCGCTCGCATGGCCAGATACGAATTGACCCGCGAGTCGTCCGCGTCGGTAACGCCACGCGTTTTCGCCGCCATGCCTGCCGCGACGGCCGCAGTGCGGCACCCATCCACAAGGCGTTTCGCATCGTCGGCGCGGCCTTTTTGCAGATACCCGTACTCGAGCCAGAAGTTGTAGTGCCCGCAATCGCCAGGAGGCTTACCCACCGCAGCGCGTTCCGCATTCACTACGCGCATGGCCTGTTCATTGGCCGTGATCACGTCATCCCACATGCCCAGTGCCATAAAGATGTGTGAGGTCATGTGCTGCGCGTGCGCTGCATTCGGCGCAATCCTCGAGTAAGCCCGTGCCGCCGGAAGCGCCAACACAGCGTGCACCGGGTCGTCGCAGCTGTGGATCAGGTAGTGCGCAACGCCCGGATGATGCGGATACTTGTAAAACAGCGGCATCAGAACCCCCGCGGCCTGCATATAGATGCGTACATCGCGAACGCCCTCGGTCGTGCCCAGCAGCGACAGCGCATAAAACGCCGCTCCGTCCACATCGTCTGGATACTTCTCATGCAGCCTCGCCATGGCCTCGGAGTAGGCTGCGTCACGTTCTTTCTTGGGCCCCTCCTGGTAGAGGATTTCGACCGCGCGCAGGTAGTCCTTCTCCCGTTCCGTTGGAGCCTTCTCGATCCGCGCCTCTTCGGTGGGTCCCAGCCTTTCGAGCGCCCTCATGGCTCCATGTCGGTATCGCTCGTTCCATACCGGGTGGTTGAAGGTCATCGCCTCGCCCCAGTACGCCATTGCAAAGTTCGGATCGGTGGCTTCAGCCCGGCGGAAGGCCTTCGCCGCGTCGTCGTATTCAAAGTTGTGCAATTCTGCCAGCCCATACAGGAAATCGGCTTGTGCCGCCTTCGCGCCGGAGTTGGCAAACGCCACCTCGCCGACCATGCTCTGGGCCTGCGCCGGCCCGTGCAGCATCGCGCACAGCATCCCCACTGCGATCAGATCTTTCATTCCTGCCCTCGTGCCTACGCCCAGTTTGCCTGTCGCGTCCCCATCTGGAAATGATTTTCTGCGGCCACGGATCACGAAAAGATTTTTGTGCTCACCCATTTTGTGTGTTACAGTCAGTAACACTATGGCGAGTAACACTCCATCGCACGACCCCGCAGAACTTGGTGAACTGGAGCGCAGCATCCTCTCAATCGTCTGGCGGCTCGGCTCGGTAACCGCCGATCAGGCGAGGGAAGAGCTCGACCGCCCGCTCAAGGACTCGACCATCCGCACCGTCCTGCGCCGCCTCGAGGAGAAGGGCTACCTCACCCACTCCGTCGACGATCGTACCTTCATCTATCGCCCCGCGCAATCACGCCAGCGCGTCGCCGGCCGCGCCGCCAAGCGCATCGTCGACTGGTTCTGCGAGGGCTCAGTCGAAGCGCTGCTCGTCGGCATGGTCGACTCCAAGGTGCTCGATCGCGCCGAGCTGCAGCGTCTCGCCGACCGCATCGCCGCCGCACAAAAGAAGGAGGTCAAATCATGATGCCCATCATGCTTGAAGCTGCTCTGCGTTCGCTCCTTGTCGCAGCCGCCGTGGCCGCCGGCCTGCGCATCCTGCGAGTGCGCAATGTGCTGGCGCAGAAGTCGGCTTGGACCCTGGTGCTGGCCGCGGCGCTTGCGATGCCGCTGCTTCAGCCACTGGCAGCCCGCTGGCAACTGCTTCCGGCAACTGCCACCTTCACACTGCCGCAGCATCCTTTCAGCAGCCTCGTCAGCCGTCTTACCCCTCTCAGGCCTCGCCCCGCCGCGTCCGTAGCCGAGCCTCGCGCTTTGGCTGCTGCCTCACTCGCGGCGAAGCAGCCAGCCCAGATCTTTACGTACACCTCCTCCGGCACCTCGTCTGCTGACGTCGCTTCCCCGGTTGAAGACTCCGGATACCTGCTTTCGCGCACCGACTCCCGCACCTATCAGGACACGCCGAGCGGCACATCGCCTGGTCTTGCTGCCAGTGCGCGCCCGGGGCTTTCTCTCGCCGAGATTGCCTGGCTTGCTTACCTCGCTGTCGCCGTCACGCTGCTTCTTCGCCTCTTTGTCGGGCTCGCCTCTGCTCTGCTCATCTGGATGGGCGCCATACCGGTGACCTTAAGCGATCGCGCGGGACTCGCCGAGGGCCTCTCTCTTCGCGCAAGCCGCGAAGTCGCCTCGCCCGTCACCATTGGCTCCGCGGTCCTCCTTCCGGCTGACTTCGCCGACTGGAATACCGATAAGCTGCGCATCGTCCTCGCGCATGAGCGCTCGCATATCCGCCAGTGCGACTTCTACCTGCAATTTCTCGCTGGTCTTTACGCGGCGATCGTCTGGTTTAGCCCGCTGGGCTGGTGGCTCAAGCGCACACTTTCTAATCTGGCCGAAACCATCAGCGATCGCGCCGGTCTTGAGCAGGCCGCGGACTCCTCCAGCTACGCGCAGATTCTTCTCGACTTCGCGGCCGCGCCGCGCCTAACCCTCACAGGAGTTGCCATGGCCCGTCCCGGAAGTCTTTCCCGCCGCATCGAACGTCTGCTCAATGAATCCAGCTTCAGCCAGGCCTTTGCCGGTGGCCGCGCCCGCCTCTGCGTCGCCGTGCTGCTCGTTCCAGCCGCTCTGGTCGCCGCTACATCGCTTATCCGCGTGAATGCCGCGCAGGACGTCTCCGCCGCCGTCCTGCCGCAGCGCTCAACCGCGCCTCCGCCGGCTCACCCCCGCAGGCTCAAACCGCGCCGGCTCCGCCAGCCCCTGAAGCGCCCCGCACCGGGCAGGCAGCTCCCATGCCGGACGTAGACACCACCGCGGCCCCCGCGCCTGATGACGTACTTGCTCCGCCCGCACCAGCTTCTCCAGTGGTTGCTCCCGCGCCTCCCGGGTCTGTCGCGCCTGTCGTTGCGCCTCAGCCGCCTGTCGCTGTTGCACCTCTGGCTTCCGGAGATCACATCATCGTGGTGCCTAAGATTTCAGGTCGCGTCATCGTAATGCCAGACGTGCCCCGTAAGATCGTCATCCCCGAAGTCCCCGCTATGACGATTCGTGTGCCTGACACAACGCGCATCATGGCTCTCACGCAGAAGGCAATGACCGACGGATACGCCTATGCGTATTCGATGAACGGCGAGTCCTATGGCATTGTCCGCGGTAATGGCGAGCACGTTTCGTTCTCCGGTGATCTGCATTCGGTCGACATCGACAAGATCCGCAAACAGGCCCACGGCGATTTCCTCTGGTTCAAGCGCGACGGAAAATACTACTTCGTTGACGATCCCGCAACCATGGCAAAGATCGAAGCCATGTACAAGCCGATGGAGGATCTCGGCAAGCAGCAGGAAGCCCTCGGCCGCGAGCAGGAAGCGCTTGGCAGGCAGCAGGAAGCGATCGGCCGCCGGCAGGAGCAGGCCAGCATCCCCGCTCCCGACATTTCCAAACAGATGGCCGAGTTGAACGCGGCCATGGCCAGCCTGCAGGCGAAAAAGGGCCAGACCATCAGCCGGGAGGAACTCGCCGATCTGCAGCAGAAACTCGGCGACCTGCAAGGACAACTCGGCGCACTGCAAGGCCAGATCGGCGCAGGTATGAGTCAGTTTGGTGAGCAACAGGGCAAGCTGGGCCAGCAGATGGGGCGCCTAGGTGCGGAGCAGGGTCGTCTCGGAGCCGAACAGGGAAGACTTGGGCGCGACGCCGACCGTGCGGTGAGGTCGATCATCGACGAAAGCCTCAAGAACGGCAGCGCGCACCCGGTTCAGTAAGCAAGCGACCGAAAAAGAGTCAGGCAATCAAGAAGAGGCGGTCGCATCCGAGGGATGCCCCGCCTTTCTGCTTTCTTGACGGTTCATTACTGTTCCAACTGCACCAGCCTCGCTTCCAGCAGCGCCTCGATCGTGTGCAGCGCATCGATCACGTTCTTCGGCACCGGCGCATCCACCTGCACCACGGCCAGCGCCTTCACCGGCGGCTTGCCCATGCGCTCGCGGCCCAGGGCAAAGTTTGCGATGTTCACGCCATGCTCGCCGAGCAGTGTTCCAATTTTTCCGATTACGCCCGGCACGTCGAGGTTGCGGCACACCAGCAGATTGCCTTCGAGCGGCGCTTCCACGTCGATGCCGTCAAACGAGAGCAGCCTCGGCAGTTCGCCGTGCAGCACCGTCGCGCTCGCTTCGCTTTTGCCGGCCGACGAGTGCAGCTCGATCTTCAGAATGCTCCCCGCTCCGCCGCGGGCCGTCTCTTCCTTGTCCTCGTGCACGCGGATGCCGCGCTCCTGTGCGACCGCGGCCGCATTAATGCGGTTCACATGCTCCGAGCTTCGCAGCAGGCCCGCGATCGCCGCATTGCGAATCAGGTCGACCTTGGCCTCGGCCAGCGATCCGCCATATACCAGATGGATCGATTCGATCGCGCCCTTGCCCGTATAGGCGAGGAACGATCCCAGCCGTCCCGCAAGATTGATATACGGCGCGAGCTGCACATACTCCTCATGCGTCAACGAAGGCAGGTTCACGGCATTCTGCACCACGCCCAGCTTCAGATATTCACGCACCTGCATCGCGATCTGCACGCCCACAGCTTCCTGCGCTTCGGCGGTCGATCCGGCAATATGCGGCGTAAGAATCACGTTCTCGAGCCCGGCATAGGCCGAGTCCTTCGGCGGCTCCACGTTGAAGACGTCGAGCGCCGCGCCGCCCACCTGCCCGCTCTTCAGCGCGTCCACCAGGGCTGCCTCTTCCACCAGCTCGCCGCGCGCGCAGTTGATGATCCGCACGCCCTTCTTCATCGTGGCCAGCGTCTTCGCGTTGATAATGCCGGCGGTCTGTGGGGTCAGACCCACGTGCAGCGTGAGATAGTCGGCTTCGGCAAACAACTCTTCGTTCGTCACCAGGCGGATACCGTTCTCACGCGCCACTGCCGCGGAAACAAACGGATCGCTGCCGACAATCTCAAGCCCGAAGCCGCGCGCGCGACGCGCCACCTCAATGCCGACGCGGCCCAGCCCCAGAATGCCCAGCGTCTTGCCGCGCAACTCCGCGCCCTGCAGGTTCTTCTTCTCCCATTTGCCCGCGTGCATTGACGTGTTCGCCGCCGGCAGCTTGCGCGCCAGAGCCAGCATCAGGCCGATCGTCAGCTCCGCCACCGCCACCGCGTTCGCGCCCGGCGTGTTCATCACCACGATGCCGCGCCGCGTCGCCGCATCGGCATCGATGTTGTCCACCCCCACGCCCGCGCGGCCAATCACGCGCAGCTTCGGCGCGTGCTGCATCAGCGCATCGTCCACCTGCACCGCCGAGCGCACCACCAGTGCATCCGCATTGGCCAGCGCAGCAGGCAGACCATCGGGCAGCTTGTCATGCGTCAGCACTTCCCAGCCCGGCTCGGCCGCAAACACGGCCAGCGTCGCCGGAGACACCTTCTCCGCCAGAACGATCTTCATTGCTTCCCCTTTTTCCTGCTCGGCAGCTTCGTAATCGTCAAAGCGAATGCCCTGCTGCTCGCACAGCAGCTCAAACATCCGCACCACCGCGGCATGCGGCTTGCCCTCGCCCCGCTCATACTTGGTGATGGAGTTGGGGTGCACGCCCAGCCGCTCCGCCATTTCGTATTGATAGAGATCGAGCTGCTTGCGCGCGATCAGCAGCTTCTCTCCAAAATTCAGTTCCGCCATCGCTTCCAGCTCCTACTGCGCCGACGCTTCCGCGTAGATCTTCTGCGCTGCCGCAACTGCTTTGCCATACTCCACCGGCAGTTTCAACGTGTCTTTCGCAATATGCTCCATCGCGCCCAGCAGCGCGACCGTATCCAGATAGTCGAAAAAGCCGAGGTGCGCCACACGAAAGATCTTGCCTTGCATCTCGCCCTGTCCGTTGGCCGTGACCAGTGCGAAGCGCGCCTTCAGCGCCTTCACCACATCACCCGAGTTCATTCCCTCCGGCACCGCCACCGCTGTTGCCGCAGCCGCGGGAGCCGAAGGCGCAAAGAGCGTGAAGCCCAGCGCCACCAAACCTGCGCGCGTTGCCGCCGCATTCACCTGCGCATTGTTCACCAGCGCGATGCGGCCCTTCTCAAGATCGCCGCCCGCCTGCCCCGCGATGTAGTCGAGCGCCGCGCCCAGGCCGGCAACCAGCGCTACCGCCGGCGTATAGGCACTCTCACCTTTGACGGCATTCTTGCGTTCCTTGCGCAGGTCAAAGTAGTAGCGCGGATTCTTCGCCTTCTCCATCGCTGCCCACGCCCTGTCGCTTACGCTCAGATACGCCAGGCCCGGCGGAATCATCACCGCCTTCTGCGAGCCGCCAATCAGCACATCGATGCCCCAGCCATCCACGTCGAGGTGCGTCGTGCCCAGGCCGGTGATCCCGTCCACGATCAGCAGAGTATCCGGCGCCACTTCTCTGATCAGCTTCGCGATCGTTTCAACATCGTGCGTCACGGCAGTCGAAGTCTCTGTCGCCTGCATGTAGACAGCCTTGTGCTCAGGCTTCAGCGCCGCACGAATCTGCGCGAGATCAAATGTCTGGCCATAAGGAGCAGTCACCACATCGGGCTGGCAGCCAAAGGCCTTCGTAAGGTCCACCCAGCGCTCGCCAAACTTGCCTGCCGTCAGCACCAGCACGCGATCGCCGGGCGAGGTCAGGTTCGACACCGACGCCTCCATCGCGCCCGTCCCCGAAGACGAAAGCAGGAGCACATCGTTCTTCGTGCCCACAAAAATCTTCAGCTGCGCCAGCACCTTCTGAAAGAGCGCGCGAAACTCCGGCGTGCGGTGATGAATATCCGCGGCAGCCATGGCAAATTGCGCCGCAGGCAGAAGCGGCGTCGGACCGGGGGTATAAAGGCGAGTCTTGCGGATCATGGTTTCCTCCTCAACGACAATCACAGAATACACATTTATGTGTCTTATGTGATAGCTCTGTTGTGGAAAAGAACCGGCTCAAATCCTCGCTATCGGACCAATGATCGCGTAGAATCAAAAGGTTAGGGGAATCTCCATGATTGATCCCGGCGCACTCGCCGCCCACATCACCAAACTGACCGTCGAGTCCATGAAGGCGCATAACGCCGACCGCACCGGCACGCTCCGTCTCATCAAAACCGCGCTCATGAACAAGGCTGTCGACAAGAACGCCGCTCTCACGCCCGCGGAAGAGCAGCAGACGCTGGCCACCATGATCAAGCAGCGCCGCGACTCGATCGAGCAGTTCACCAAGGGCAATCGTCCCGAGCTCGCGGCCAAAGAAGCCGCCGAGATCGTCATCATCGAGGAGTTCCTGCCCAAGGCGCTCGATGAAGCCGGCCTGCGCGCCCTCGTCGACGAGGCCATTGCCGAGCAGACCGCCGCTCTTGGCCACAAGCCGGCACCGAAAGAGATGGGTCTGGTGATGAAGGCAGTGCAGACAAAGATCCAGGCAAGCGGCGCCCGCGCCGAAGGCCGCGTCGTCAGCGAAATGGTGAAGGCTGCGCTCACGAACTGATTGCACGAGGAGCCCCGATGCAACGCTCAAAGCCGTTTGCAGAGTTCGTAGTCCTGCTGATCGTGTTGATCACCGCGCCAGCACTCTGGGCGCAGGGGCCACCCTATCAGACCGACGATCCTGTTCCGGTGGATCTTCATCATTACGAGTTCTACATCTTCGGATCCATGGATGGCACTCCGGTCGAGATCGACGCGGCGGGGCCTGCCTTCGAGTTCAACTGGGGCGCGATCCCGCGCGTTCAGCTTCACGCTATTCTGCCCTTCGGCGTGGTCGCCCCGTTGAACAATCCTGTTTACCTGCCTTCAGGAACCGGCTCAACCGCATTCGGCCTCGCTGACATGGAACTCGGCGCAAAAATAGCGTTCATCAAGGAGTCCCGCCGCTTTCCCCAGATCGGCTCCTTCACCATGGTTGAAATTCCCACCGGCAATTATGACAAGGGACTCGGCGTTGGCAAAGTCTGGTACAAGCTTCCGCTCTGGATGCAAAAGAACGTCGGCCACTGGACTCTCGATGGCGGGGCAGGGTACCAGATCGTGCCGCAGACCGATTTTCGCAACTTTCCCTATGGCGGTTTTCTTCTGAAGTACGGATTCGGCGAACGGCTCGAACTCGGTGGAGAAGTCTTCTCTCATGCCCGAGAGGGCGCCGCCCCAGCGCAGACCGAGGCCTCCACGATGATTGATTTCGGCGGCTACTACCACTTCAAACATCACCCCGGCCAGCAGTTCCTGTTTTGCTACGGTCACTCGGTGGCTGGTCAAACGGAGAACTACGCCTATCTCGGCATGTACTGGACCTGGGGCAGGGACGACAGCAAAAAGAGTATGAGCTCTCCCTTCCGGTCCGCGCAACTTCAAGCCGGAAATTGAACCAGCCCGCGCTAAGAAAAAACGCCGAAGCGGTCCTCTGCTCCGGCGCTTTTCGTGTCAGTGCTGGTTAGTTGCTCATGTCGTCGACGTAGCGGCCCACGATCACTGACTGGCCCGAGGTAGGATCCTTCAGCAGCAGCCCCACGACACGCACCTTGTCGTTGTCGCTGATATCGCCCAGCCCGTTGAATCCGTCGCGGAACGTGGTCCGGTCAGTGATGTAGACAGTGACCGTCTGCGGAATCAGCACGCCGGCAAATCCATTCACCTGCATTTGGAAGCTGTCGGTGTTTCCACTCTCGCCGCCCGGCACGACGTTGCCGTTGAAGCCCCATGCGCGCAGCATCACGCGTTTCACGGTGACAGCCTGTGCGTTCGCTGCCCCGCTTGCGGGTCCGCCCACCGCCACATGCTGGCCCGGCAGCAACAGGTTTTGGTTGAAGAGGAACTCCGCCAGAGCTCCGTGCATCCAGTAGATCGAATACTTCTCGTTACCGCTCAGGTCGACCGTCGCGATTTGCCCCGGCGCAACGCCGGTCGTTGTCGGCAGCGTGCCACGCACATAGAGATCAAAACTGCTCGCCGTGCCTGATGCAGGCGTCACATACGTCACCTGGCCGGCAGCGTAGAAGCCGTTCTGCGAAAGGATGCCCACTTCATCGGCATCGATCGTTCTATCCGCGCGGTCCAGCGAGCCGGAGATCTGCACGATGCTGCTTGTCGTCAGGTCGCTGATGGTTGCGTTGCCATCCCACTCCGTCTGTCCGTCGACATTCACCGTGAACTGCCTGCCATGCGGTCCCTGGATCACAAACGACTGTGTTCCGGTGTTCACGCTCACTACTGCCGCATCGAATTCATCAATGTAGGCGCCGGGGTCGGAGTTGTTCACGCCGTTCATATTGAATGTGGGCGTCACTGTGCCGGTGATCTGCCCATTTGAATCGACGCCGATCGACTTGTGCAGATCGAAGTCGAGATGCAGACCGACCGGCGCGCCCGTCTGTGTCACCACCATCGGTCGCGCCAGCGACGCGCTCACCGTGTTCGTGGTCAGCGTCGCACGTCATCGTCTTGATCGTGGGTTCAGTTGTGCTTGTGTCCAGATAGCCGATCGTCGCAGCGCCAAGCGTCACCGTCACATTGCTGTACGTTCCCGCGGGCACATCATTCATATCGAGCAGCGTCTGCAGGCCGTTGAAGCGCGCAAAATCCACCGTCGGCGATCCACTCAGCAACTGCACGGTATTGCCGTTGGCATCGGTTGCCGCGATGCTTTGCACCTGAACGGAAAACGACGTTACGCTGGCCATCGGCGCATCGGTTCCAACAACGAACGATGACCCGGTGGCCTCTGAGCTGGCTGCGGAGTTCGACATGGTAGCGCTGCAACCTGCCAGAAGAAGAGCGCCTGCGGCTAATCCGAAAAGAGACAGAGATACAGTTTCTGCACGCATTCTTGTCTGCATGGCGAGATACTTCGCTTTCTGCGGTCGTCCGTGGCCTCCACGGAACCATCGCGGGGAACGAGCGCACATCCGGAAGTCCGGCCCGGCACAGAGAGATGCTGTTGCGCTGCTGGTATGCGGAACACGCCTTTCCCTGGCTTAGTTGCGAGGATTCAAAGATATTTTCAGCAGGGATCCACGCTCGTAACCAGTTTTCGACACCCAAAGGTGCTGTTACGGCAGGGGACTCGCGATTCCCGCTGAGCGGGCCGACGGGGTTAACCGGGAAGGCTCGAGCGCCGCCGATCGAGAAAGCGCCGCACCGATTCGTCCCATTCGAAACCGATCGCCATCTCGTAGTCAGGCGTGCATGCTGGACAATAAGGCGGGATCCGCGCTCGCGCAGCTTCAGTACATCCGCATATCCCCGGCGGGCAGCGGCGCAAACTTCAGCAGGCCGAGCTCGCCGGCAAGCCGCTCAAGCTTCGCGCGCGTGCCGGCCGCAGGAGTAACCAGCGGGAGGCGCACCACGTCGGTCGTCCTGCCCATCAGGTTGAGCACCGTCTTGACTGGTCCGGGGTTCGATTCCCAGAAGTTGGCTTCAAAGAGCCGGCCATAGAGCCGTTCCAGATCGCGCGCCGTCACCCAGTCATTGCGCAGCGCCGCGCGAATCATCCGGCCCATCTCCAGCGGAGCTTCATTTGCGGCTACGCTTATCAGTCCATGCGCGCCGATGCCGATCGTCGCCAGCGCCAGCCCGTCGTCGCCCGAAAAGACTTTGAACGCCCGCGGCGCCGTATGCAGCACCGCTGCAATCTGCGACAGCTTTCCGCTCGCTTCCTTGATGGCCACGATATTCGCGTGCCGCATGGGCAAGCCGCACCACGGTCTCCGGCTCAAGGTTCGCGGCCGTGCGGCCGGGCACGTTGTAGAGCACAACCGGAACCGGCGCCACTTCTTCCGCCAGCGCCATGAAGTGCCGGTACTGCCCCTCCTGGGTCGGCTTGTTGTAGTAGGGGTTCGCCGAGAGAATCGCGTCGACGCCCCGCACCTGGCGCAACAGCCGCGCCTGCCGCACGAGCGTTCGCGTGCAATTGTGCGTGCAGCCCGCCCACACCGGGATGCGGCCCGAGACCGCCTCTACCACGATGCGGACCGCGCGCAGCCACTCATCCTCGTCGAGCGTTGCCGCTTCTCCCGTTGACCCGCAGGCCACCAGGAAATCAATGCCCGCATCCACCTGCCAGTTCACAAGCGCACGCAGTGCCTCTTCGTCGATCGACTGATCAGCCCGGAAAGGAGTGACAATCGCTGTGCCGCAACCCGTTGTTTCCATCACTCAAAAAGTGTATACCGCCGCGGCATGTGAATATGTGCTCCCAATCATGCCCGCTCGCGCCGCTGCTTCAGCGCGTATTCCTCTTCCAGCATCGACATCAGCAGCAGGTTGCACCAGGCTCCGTTGCGCTCCGCCGCATCGCGCATCGTGCCCTCGTAGACGAAGCCGAGGCTCTCATAAAGATGCCGCGCCCGAGCATTGTCCTCAAAGACATCGAGGAAGAGCCGGTGCGCATGCAGATCCTCGAAGGAGATGCGCAGCAGTTCTGTCAGCATCCAGCGGCCTACCCCGCGCCCCGGCGCACCCACCACGATTCTCTTCAGCTCAATGGATCGCCCTGCCTCAGCGAGTCCGCGCAGAATCGCGTAGGCCGTCACCTCGCCTGTTTCCATTTCCGCAACAAAATAGCGCGCGTCGTTGCCCTGATGCGTCGTGCGATGACGCTTCTCGGTCCACTGGCCCACAAACTCGTGCGCCGCCGCCGAGCGCTCGAGGGCCATGATCGTTGCAAGGTCAGCAGCATGCGCAGCGCGAAGAGAAATCGGCATAGTCGTAGCTAGGATAGGGGTTCACCCGGCTGAAGATGAACCATTGGCCCTGAAATTGCCCCCGCCGGGCATATTTGATGACGAAAGGCACCTCTCATGCCCCGTTAGTGGGTTCCACCCGCACCGAAATGCCGTATACCATTTGGGTTACAGGTCGCGGGGTGCGATTTCATCATGGCGCCGGCCAGCCGGTCACTGACTGCATCGCATTGAATGTATAGATGTTTATTGCGACCACTTAAGTTGAAATAGTTATTTGTTGTTCCTTCTTCCCAGATTCCCGGCAACATCGCAATGCCGCATGAGCAAGTCATCACCCATGTCGGCTCGCTGTGTTGATTCGATTATGAGCAGCCAGTCAACGGACGAAACGGCTATTCCGCCATCACTCTCCGTTGGTCGGCAAGAAGGACTGAAGGACCTATGAGTGGAAGCGCGGAAATGTCGACACGCCTTCAGGAGAACGAGCCTGAAGTGACCGCTACGGGCGGAATGAAGGTCGCACTGATCGGCCCGAATGAAGCCTATCGCAAGATCGTGGCCAAGGCCCTGGCCGGATCAGAAGCCAGGTCTGTGCATGAGTTTGTCGACTATCCTGCGAACCTCGCCGATCTGCCGGCCATGCTCGACCAGAACTTCGATGTCATCATGATCGACGTCGACAGCGATGAAGGCTACGCCATCAAGCTCGTTGAAACTGTCGCCGGCATCACCAACGCAGTCGTCATGGTCTACTCCCGCAGGAACGATCCTGACCTGCTCATGAACTGCATGCGCGCTGGCGCCCGCGATTTTCTCCCCCTTCCGCAGGAGCCCCAGGCAGACGCCGGTCTCCAGCTTGTGCAGCCCGAGTCTCATCCCGAGCCCCGCCCCGTTCCGCCGCCGGCTCCGCAGACCACAATCCAGCCGGAAGCCCGCCCGGTTTCGCAGGGACCTTCTTACACCATGGCGCCGCCCGAGGCCCGTCCGGTTCCTCCGCCGGCGCCGCAATCCTTTGCTGCTCCGCCGGCTTCGCTTGAGCCGCCCTCCTATGTTCCACCCATCGATCGGGGTGTGCCGGAACAGAGGATGGACGAGTTTCCGCTCGGCTCTTCGTTCGCCGAGATGGGCCAGGCCCACAGCCTGCAGCAGGACATCGACGAGTGGGACAACGCGCATCTTCGCGCTCCCGAGCCTTCAATTTCGCACGAAGCAGCCGCGCCACGCGTTCAGTTCGCGGCCCCTCCCGTACCAGTCCCTTCCAGGCCCGAGCCAACAACCTTCAGGGCCCCCGAGCCGCCAAAGACGATAGAAGAACCGTTTCCCATCGAGGCCTTCCTCAGGAATCCCGAGCCGGCCAGGCCTGTCACGCCGATCGAATCATTTCTCAAGGTTTCGGAGCCGCCCGCAAGACCTGCCGTCGAGCCCCGGCGTTTTGAGAGCGAGCCGCCGCCTGTCGTGCAGCACACCGAAGAAGCCAAGGCTGCAGCTCCGTCAACCAGCGCGCCGTCAACCAGTTTTGACGAGTGGGACAGCGCCTTCCTCCGCACTCCGCAGACTTCCGCGAACAAGGCCGTCGCCGCCAGCCCGCGTGCCACGGTCACCAGCATCCCGCGTCCGCAGCCGGCCCCCGCGCCGGTTCCCAGGGCGCCCGAGCCCGTGCCCGCGCCTGCGCCGCGCGAGACAACAACGACCGATCTCTTCGCGCCTGCGGTGAAGCCGGATGCCGCCACAATTCCGGCGGATACGTCCATCCTCTCTGCCTCGCGGCCACAGATCGACCGTGCCAACATTCCGATGTTTCAGTATGAGGTGCCCGAGGAAGAGAAGCAGTCGAAGAGCAAGATGGGCCTGTTGCTGGCCGTTGCCGGCGGCGTTGGTCTCATCGCTTGCGCGTTGGCTGTCTTTATCCTCAGAACCTCCCATCACAATGACGCTCCGCCGCAGGCTCAGTCGCAGCAGGTCGCGCAGCAGCAGCCTGTCGCCCCAGGGCCTGCTCTGCAGCAGGCCGCCTCGACGTTGACCACGGCCAAGCCCTCCGCAGCGACGCCGATCGCCGGCGCGCAAACCGTCACTCCTCAGCAGCCCGCGGCCGCCGCAGTTTCCTCCGGCATGATGGATGCCCAACTCGCCGCGCCGTCCAGGATTCACGGCGAGGTCAAAGCTCCGGTCGCGGTGGGAGAGGCTCCGGCCATCCGGCTTCACGCCCGCTTCGCTCGAGAACGACGGGGCTAATCTCTCCGGTTTCGGTGCCGAGAAAAAGGTCACTATCCTGCCCGGCGTGCACGCCGTCTCCTCCGGCGTTGCCGAGGGCATGCTGCTGCGCAAGATCGCGCCCATCTATCCCAGGTTTGCCAAGGACAATCGCATCTCCGGGACTGTGACGCTTGAAGCCACCATCAGCAAGTCCGGCACGATCCAGGACCTCAAGGCGATCAGTGGGCCGCAGATTCTCCGCGAGGCTGCCGTCAATGCGGTGAAGTACTGGCGTTATCGTCCCTATTTGCTCAACGACGAGCCAGTCGACGTGCAGACCACCATCAACGTCGTCTTCAGCCTCGGTAACTAGGAAAGAGTCTCCCGTGCCCGGCACGGGAAGCTCGTTTTCCCGGCTCAATCGCTGCGGATAGCTTCTAAAGCTGGTCGAAGATCTCCCTGAAATCCCAGCTCCCCGA
Source organism: uncultured Acidobacteriota bacterium (assembly GCA_963718885.1). Taxonomy (GTDB): domain Bacteria; phylum Acidobacteriota; class Terriglobia; order Terriglobales; family Acidobacteriaceae; genus Telmatobacter. The sequence continues at coordinate 67,874 of CAVRAK010000026.1, read as the reverse complement.
TTTGCCCGCCAGCCACTCTGCGCCCCGCACGGCGCCCAGCGCAAAGCCGCGCCGCGTCTGCGCATCGTGCTTCAGCTCGAGCACGTCATTGTCGCTGGTCGCCGTCACGAGATGCTCGCCCTTGGCATCGCCGACGCGATGAGACGTCACCTCGACCTCGATTCCGGGATGCGCGGCTTGAAGAATCTCGCGCAGGGTGATTGCCGTGCCCGACGGCGCATCGAGCTTCGACGTGTGGTGCGTCTCTTCAATGGCAAACTTGTATCCATCGAGCCTCGCCACTTCTGCGGTCAGGCGAAAGAGCTTCTGCACGCCGATTGAGAAGTTGGTTCCGTAGAGCAACCCGCCGCCGCGCCGCTCCGCGATCGCCTTCAGCTCGTTGAGCCGCGCATACCAGCCCGTGGTGCCCACCACGATGCGGCCGCCCAGTGAGAGAACCGCGCGCATATTCTCAATCGCCGCTTCCGGCGTCGTGAAGTCAATCACCACGTCCACTCCGGCGAGATTCGGAGCCGTCAGCGCGGCGGCGCTCCGGTTTTCGCGCAGATCGAAGACGCGCACGCCGTGACCGCGCTCGCGCGCAACTTCGGCCACAAGCGATCCGGTCTTTCCTTTGCCTAGAACGAGGAAAAGCATCTCTTGGCCCCTGGCTGAGTTTTTGCTGGGTCTAAGCTTACAGCCGGCGCCCGCATCCCGGCGAATGAAGCGGCGCCGCCGGCCTTACGAGCTCGGTGTCAGTACCTGGCTCTTCTGCGCTTCAACGTCGAAGACCACAGGATCGGGATTCTGGAAGAACGCTGCATGCAGCGAGCGCACCGCCTCATCGGCATCATCCTCGTCAATCATGAAGCTCATGTTGATTTCGCTTGCTCCCTGCGAAATCATGCGCACGTTGATATGACGAATCGCGCCAAAGACCTGCGCGGCAATGCCGTGCTGGCCGCGAATGTCTTCACCCACCATGCAGACCAGCGCCTTCTTCCCTTCATACTTCACATCGGCAAGCTGGCTCAGCTCCGCGGCAATCGCCGGCAGCTTGTCGTTCGAGTCCACTGTCAGCGACACCGATACTTCGCTCGTCGACACCATATCCACCGGGCACTGGTGCTTGTCGAAGATCGTGAAGATCTCCTTCAGGTAGCCGTGCGTCATCAGCATGCGGCTCGCCACCACGTCGATGATCGAGAGCTTCTTCTTCACCGCGATTGACTTGAACGGGCTCTTGCAATGCGGCGCAAGCGAGATGATCCGCGTGCCCTCGTTTGAAGGATTGCGGCTGTTCAGCACCAGCACCGGAATGTTCTTCTTCACCGCCGGCAGAATCGTTGCCGGGTGCAGCACCTTCGCACCAAAGTAGGCTAGCTCTGCCGCTTCTTCGAAGCTGATCACCTTCACGCGCAGTGCCTCGGGACACACGCGCGGATCGCAGGTCATGATGCCGTTCACATCGGTCCAGATCTCGATCGCATCGGCCGTCAGCGCGCCGCCCACCAGCGCCCCGGTAAAATCCCCGCCGCCGCGTCCCAGCGTCGTCGTGATGCCTTCTTCATTGGAGCCGATAAAGCCGCCCATCACCGGAACGCGGCCCGCGTCGATGTGCGGGCGCAGCTTCTCCGCCGCCCGCTTCTCGATCAGCGCGTCCTGCGGAATCGCTTTCTGAAACTGTCCGTCGGTCACAATCACGTCGCGCGCGTCCACGTGTTGTGAATCGATGCCGCGCTCGCGAAACGCCGCCGCCACGATCCTGCTTGAGAGGCGCTCGCCGTAGCTCACCACCAGGTCAGAGATGCGCGGCGTCAACTCCAGAATCGCCGCAAGACCCCGCAGAATCTCATCCAGCGAATCGAACTTCTGGTCGATGTAGTTGCTCAGCTCCGCCGCATCTTTCACCAGCGCCGCAGCCGTGTCGCGGTGCCGGCAGCGCAGCCTCGAGCTGATCGCCAGCGCCCCCGTGCGGTCGCCCGCCGCCGCTGCCGCGCCTGCGCGCAGCAACTGATCCGTTACCTTGGCAAGCGCGCTCACAACCACCACCGGCTGCTTCCCCATCGCGACGCGCCCGGCCACAATGCCGGCGGTTCGGGAAATGGCGGCCGGGTCTTCCACTGACGTGCCGCCAAACTTCATCACAACTACGCTCATGCCAGAGATCCCATCGTCGTTGAACTTATGCGCGCACAGCAGCTTCGGCTACAGGCTCCAGCTTGCCCAGGCTGGCCAGCAATTCCGCGTTCAAAATCGCCGCACCCGCCGCCCCGCGAATCGTGTTGTGCGAGAGCAAGGTGAACTTCCAGTCCAGCACATTGCAGGGGCGCAGCCGGCCCACGGTTACGGCCATGCCGTTTCCCCGGTTGCGGTCGAGCCGCGGCTGCGGACGGTCGTTCTGCGGCGCAAACTCCACCGGTTGCTCCGGCGCCGTCGGCAGCCCCTGACCGGCCAGCGGCCTGAACTCCGCCCAGGCATTCAGCAACTGCTCGCGGGTCGCTGCCTTCGCCAGCTTGATTGAAACCGACTCCGTGTGCCCGTCTTCGACGGCGACGCGATTGCAATGCGCGCTGATGCGCGCCGCCAGCGGCGTCACGGCGCGGCCTTCGAGCCTCCCCAGCAGCTTCAGTGTCTCGGCCTCCATCTTTTCCTCTTCGCTGCCGATGTAGGGCACCACGTTGCCGAGAATATCCATCGACGGCACGCCCGGATAGCCGGCCCCGCTCACCGCCTGCATCGTGGTCACCAGGATCTGCTCGATCCCGAAGCGCTCCTCGATCGGCTTCAGCGCCATCACCAGCCCGATCGTCGAGCAGTTGGGATTGGTCACCATGTAGCCGCCATTGGCGCGGCGCGAAGGCTGCTCTTCAATCAGGTGCAGATGCTCGGCGTTAATCTCGGGAATCACCAGCGGCACATTCGGCGCCATGCGGTAGGCGCTCGAGTTCGATACCACCGCGCAGCCGGCATCGGCGAAGCGCGGCTCCATCTCGCGGGCAATCGCCGCATCCAGCGCGGCAAATACAATCTTCGGCGCGCCCTCCGGGTCGGCCGGCGACACCGTCATCCGCGCAATGCGCTCGGGCAGCGGAGTGTCGAGCCGCCACTTCGCCGCTTCGCCATACGTCTTGCCGCTCGAGCGGTCGCTCGCCGCAAGCCACGTAATCTCGAACCACGGATGATTCTCAAGCAGTTGAATGAAGCGCTGGCCTACCATTCCGGTAGCGCCGAGGATTCCAATTGGATGTTTTCTTTGCATGACGATGACACTCCAGTGTACAGGAATGCCTAACCAGGCAGCGTCGCCTGTCGCGTTCCCGAAGTTACGCCGAAGGCACGTTACGGCAGCGGTATTTACGGCGCGCCGGCCGGTGTGACCGGGCTCGCGCAGCCTTCGCCCACCACCGTCTTCCACTCCCGCACCCGCCATTGCTTCACCAGGCCATGGACCACGTAGGGGTCAGCCTCCGCGAAACGCTCGGCAACCGTCGCCGACTCTCCTTTAAAGAGCAGCACGGCCTGATCCGCCGGATCGGCAAGCGCCCCGGCCAGTACCAGCTCGCCGCGCTCGCTCGCCTTCCACGCCAGCGCAAGATGCTCGCCACGAAACTCCCCCCGCCGCGCAAGGTAGTCATCGGCTAATTCATACATCAGCAGAAAATGCTTCATGCCCGCCCAGTCCGCTCCCTGATAACCGACAACTGGCACTGACTACTGACAACTGACAACTGTCGTTACCCCATCGCCGCCAGCACCGCATCGGCAAACTCGCTCGTCCCCGCCTTGCCGCCCACATCGCGCGTCAGCGTCTTGCGCTCGATGTAGACCGCTTCGAGCGCCTTCTGTACCTTGTCCGCCGCTGCTTCTTCATCGAGGTGCCGCAGCATCAGAATTGCGGATTGCAAGAGCGCCGTCGGATTCGCCAGGTCCTTGCCCGCGATATCCGGCGCCGAGCCATGCACGGCCTCGAAGATCGCGCACTCTGCCCCGAGATTGGCGCCCGGCACCAGCCCCAGCCCGCCCACAAACGCCGCGCACAGGTCGCTCACAATATCGCCATAGAGGTTCTCAAGCAGCAGCGTGTCGTACTGGTAGGGATTCATCACCAGCTGCATGCATGTGTTGTCGATGATGTGCTCGCCGTAAGCAACGTCCGGAAAGCCCTGGGCCACCTTGCGCGCGCAACTAAGAAACAGCCCATCCGAAAGCTTCATGATGTTTGCCTTGTGGATGGAGTGAATCTTCTTGCGCCCGTGCTTGCGCGCATACTCAAAGGCGAACTTCGCAATGCGCGTCGAGCCCTTTTCCGTGATGACCTTGATGCTCTCCACCACACCCGGCACCACTTCGTGCTCCAGGCCCACATACTCGCCTTCAGTGTTCTCGCGCACAATAATCAGGTCCACGTCGGGATACTTCGTCTCCAGCCCCGGCAGATTCTTGATCGGCCTGAAATTCGCATAGAGGTCAAACTTCTTGCGCAGCGTCACGTTGATGCTCTTGAAGCCGCCGCCGATCGGCGTCGTTACCGGGCCCTTCAGCGCCACCTTGTTGCGCTCGATCGACTCATACAGCACCGCGGGAATGTACTCGCCGAAGATCTCGAAGGCGTCGGCTCCGGCGGCGTACCGCTCCCACTCCCACTTCACGCCGGTCGCTTCAAGAATGCGAACCACCGCCTGCGTCACTTCCGGGCCGATCCCATCTCCGGGAATCAGCGTAACTGTGTGCGTTTTCTTTTCAGGCATTGTCTCTCCAGCTCCTGCGAAGGGAATCAGTTAAGAAGGGAAAATGACAAATCGACGGCGCCGTCAGCCAGGCGTGGCCCGCTACTTTTTGCCTTTGCCATGCCTGTGCGTATCGAGCAGGCCTTCGAGCTCTTCCTTGAACTCGCGCACATCCTTGAAGTCGCGATACACCGACGCAAACCGGATATAGGCCACCGTGTCCAGTCCCTTGAGCTGATTCATGATCAGCTCGCCAACCTCTGCCGTCGTCCGCTCGCGTTCCGGCGCGTCGATCAGGAACGTCTCCGTCGCATCCACAATCGCCTCAAGCTTGCTTGCCGGCACGGGCCGTTTCTCGCAGGCGCGCAGCAGACCGCTCAGTACCTTCTGCCGGTCAAACCGCTCCCGCCGCCCGTCCTTCTTCACCACCATGTAAGGGATCTCGTCGATGCGCTCATACGTGGTGAAGCGCCGGTTGCAGCCCTCGCACTCCCGCCGCCGCCGGATCGAGTCGGCCTCTTTACTCTCGCGCGAGTCGACAACCCGGTCCTGCCCAAAGCCGCAATAAGGACACTTCATGCTGCTGCGATTCTAACGTGTGCCGGGGCCATCCCGCGTCGGGCCGCTTAGTTAAGAAGCGCAGCGATCGCATCGACAACGGTCTTCTGTTCGTCCTCGCGTAGCTCCGGGAAGATCGGCAGAGCCAGCACTTCGCGCGCCGCCCGCTCCGTCTCGGGAAAGCTGCCTTCCCTGTAACCCGAGACCCTGCAGCGCCTCCTGCATGTGCAGCGGCACGGGGTAATAGATCTCCGAGCCGATCTTCCGCGCGCTCAGAAAATCCCGCAGCGCGTCGCGGCGTTCAACACGAATCACGTACTGGTGCCACACGCGCCGGCTCCCGGCAATTTCCTGCGGCAGCACCACGCCTCGGCCAGGATAAGGGCCCGCATCCGCCAGCCCCGCCGCGCGAAAGAGCCCGTCATACCGCTGGGCCACCATCCGCCGCGCCTCATTCCACTGCGCAATGTACTTCAGCTTCACCCGCAGAATCGCCGCCTGAAAGCCATCAAGCCGGGCATTCCAGCCCACCTCGTCGTGATGGTAGCGGCGGCGCATGCCATGCTGCCGCAGCATCCGCGTTCGCTCAGCCAGTTCGTCAGAGTTTGTCGCCACCATGCCTGCGTCGCCCGCGGCGCTCAGATTCTTGGTCGGATAAAAGCTGAAAGCCGCAATCGCTCCCAGACCGCCGGCCTTCACGCCATCCCACTCGGCGCCCCAGGCCTGCGCCGCATCCTCCACCAGGGTCAGCTTCCGCTCCGCTCCCAGCCGGGCAAAGGCTGTCCAATCCGCGCACTGTCCATAAAGGTGGACGGGCAGCAGCGCCCGCACGCCCTGCCCATCCTTACCATCCAGAACAGCCTCCACGGCCGTTGGGTCCAGGTTGAAGGTGGCCGGGTCGATATCCGCAAACAGCGGCTTCGCTCCCGCGCGCAGAATGCAGCTGGCCGAGGCGAAGAAGCTGAAAGGAGAGGTGATAACTGCATCGCCGGGGCCGATTTTCGCCGCCGCCAGCGCCAGCCAGAGCGCATCGGTTCCCGAAGCGCATCCAATACCGTGCGCAACGCCCAGTTGGCTGGCCGCCGCATCTTCAAAAGCCGCTGTCTGCTCACCCAGGATGAACTGCTGCGTCTTCAGTACATCTCCGAGGGCTGCCAGCAGCTCCTCGTGGAGAGGCTCGTACTGACGCTTCAGATCGAGCATCGGAACCGGCGTTTCCCCGGATGCCTCAGGAGGGTGAACTGATCCTTGCACCCATTTATCGTAGCAGCGGCACAGGTCGCACCTCGGCGCCGGTCCCCTCCCGCGGGACCATGGTCATCCAGCCCGCGTCCGGTTCAGGTTGAAAAGGTTGCGGAACCGCTATATCGTTTACACATTGTGGGAGAAGGTCGGTCCCGGGGTTTCCGGCACCGTTCCCACGTACTTGCATTTCACTCGGTGCTGGATGCACCTAACGCTTCAACAAAATTTAAGAAAGCAGGAGATCGGCAAATGGAGAACAAGCCGGCACAAAACATTCAGGACACGTTCCTGAATACCGTTCGCAAAGACAAGACCCCGATCACGATTTATCTGGTCAGCGGAGTCAAACTGACGGGTAAAATTCGCTCCTTCGATAAATACTCAGTGCTGCTTGAGAACAACAGCCAGGAGCAGCTCATCTTCAAACATGCCATTTCGACTGTCGTGAGCAACCGCAGCGTGCTCCATGCCGAGCATCGCCCGGCTGCCGCGCATACTGGAATCGGACCGGCCTCGGTGCCTGCTTCCACTCCGGCCACGGCTCCGGCCCCGGCCGCGGCGGAGCCTCGATAGGTCGCGGGGAGTTTTTCAGATTGGCAGCAACAGAAAGTCGCGCTTCCCGGCCGTCCGGACCTGCGCATAGCGGAGCTTTGCCCGAAACATCCCCGCGCCGCAAAAAAATGCAGGCAGTCTCCGGTCCGGCGGGCGATCGCCGCGAGCGCGCCGTGCTGGTCGGCGTCGATCTCGCGAATCGACTCACCGACCGTCCCGCTGCCCGTGCACGCGCCGCCCGGTCAACGCTCGCAACCGCGCGCCACGCAGCCATGCGGCCTCAACTCGACGACTCTGCTCTCGATCCCGAAGAGCGCGTAGCCGGACGAAGTCCCCGCTCCCGCCCTTTCCGGTTTCAATGCCGAGGAATCTCTCGCTGAATTTCGCGAGCTTGTCGCGAGCGCCGGCGGCGAAGTTGTCGCCGAGCTTCTGCAACGGCGTTCCCGTCCCGATCCGGCAACGCTCATCGGCGCCGGCAAGGTTGAAGAGATCGCCGGCATCGCCGCATCCACTGAGGCCGATCTCGTCCTCTTCGATCACGATCTCTCGCCCACGCAACTGCGCAACCTCGAGGCCGCATTGCCGTGCCGCGTGCTCGATCGCACTCAGCTCATCCTCGATATCTTCGCCCGCCACGCCCGCACCCGCGAAGGCCAGTTGCAGGTCGAGCTCGCGCAGCTTGAGTACATGCTTCCGCGCCTCACCGGCCGCGGCAAATCCATGTCCCAGCTTGGCGGCGGCATCGGTACCCGTGGACCCGGCGAAACCCAGCTCGAAACTGACCGCCGTCGCATCCAGCGCCGCATCGACCATCTGAAAGAGGAGCTCGACTCCGTCCGCCGCGTGCGCCGCCAGCAGCGCCAGCGTCGCGAAGCCGTGCCCGTTCCCACCGTTGCGCTCGTCGGTTACACCAACGCCGGCAAGAGCACGCTCTTCAATCGCCTCACCGGTGCGCAGGTGCTGCAGTCGTCGCGCATGTTCGCCACGCTCGATCCCAAATTGCGCGCCATCGAACTGCCCAGCCGCCGCAAGGTTCTGCTCTCTGACACGGTAGGTTTCATTCGCAACCTGCCGCACACCCTCGTCACCAGCTTCCGCGCCACGCTTGAAGAGGTGCAGCAGGCCGAGGTTCTGCTCCACGTGCGCGACGCCGCTTCGACCTACGGCGACGAGCAGAAGGCCCAGGTTGAAAAGGTGCTCGCCGAACTCGACGCGCTCAGCAAGCCACGCATCGAGGTGCTCAACAAGATCGATCTGCTGCCCGAAGACGAGCGCCAGGGCCTCGCCTCGCGCGACGAAGTCATCGTCTCCGCCCAGACAGGGCAGGGAATGGACGCCCTTCGCGAAGCCATCGACCGCGCGCTTATCTCCGATCCCGTGCTTTCGGCCGACCTCCGCGTCCCGCAGCACGAAGGCGCCGTGCTCGCCGCAATCGATGCCGGCATGGTGGTGCATGCGCGGTCCTACGAGGGCAACCTGGTGCGTCTCCGCGTCAGCGGCCCCGCGTCGCTCATCGGCCGGCTGCGCCAGTACCGTGTGCGCTCATCGGCGAGCGCGCATTGAGATACGTCGGCTTTTATTCTTAGGAGTGGCCCCTTGAACGCATCGGATAACCGCAACCGTCCAGCCATTACCACCCTCTCCAGCCGCGAGGTCTATCGCAACCACTGGATGCGCGTCCGCGAAGACGAGATCCTTCGCTCCAATGGCAAAAAGGGAATCTACGGCGTCGTTGAAAAGCACGACTGCGCCATTATCCTGCCCATCGACGACGGCCGCGTCTGGCTCGTCGAGCAGTTCCGCTATCCCATCCAGCAGCGCGCCCTCGAGCTACCTCAGGGCGGGTGGGAAGAGGAAGTCGACAACCCCGAGGATCTCGCGCGCGGCGAACTCGTCGAAGAGACCGGTCTTCACGCAGCCGAGATGATCAGTCTCGGTTCAACATGGATCGCCTATGGATACTCCCGCCAGTTGCAGCATGTCTTTCTCGCCACCGGCCTCACCCAGGCCGAGACGAGTCCCGACGACGAAGAGCACGACCTCGTCATCCATTCCATGCCCATCGAGGAATTCGAGCAGAAGATCATCGACGGCGTCATTCGCGATGTATGCACCATCGCGGCGTGGGGCTTTTATCTGATGTGGAAGGCTCGCCAGGCCTGAGTCAGCTCACCGAGCCTGCTGTCTGCTGCGGCTGAATGCCCACCCGAAACCGGGCGAATGCAATCGATGTCAGCACCGCGAAGAGCGCCAGCGTCACCAGTTGCGTGATCTTGAATGGGGTTTCGGTCTGCGTCGGCGCCAGCGCATGCAGCGAGGGCACCTTCTGGAATGCCTGCGCAATCAGCACGAAGAAATTGAGGTAAAGCGCCAGCGCCGCCGTCACCACCCACGTCCCGCGCCACTTGCCGCGCAACCGGCCAACATACCGCGCAATCAAGGCGACAAGCAGCACCGCCAGCGAGAGAACGCCCACGCCGATCGCCGGCGTGAATCCCTTGTAGGGGAACATGAACCCCGTCACGCTGGTCAGAATCGTCGTCACCAGGAAGAGCATCGTCACTCCCGGCATCTTTTGCGCGGCCATCATGCCAAACAGCACCGCGAAGCCCGCGGCAATCGCGATCAGACTCAATCCCACATGCAGAGCAGTAAACGCTGCCAGACTCATCACCATGGTTCCATTCCTCTCATGGGCCCGGTCGAAGTTCGGCTCTTGATGAACAGGTTCGGGAAGCTCAAGCAAGGCGGCAGCATGGCCTTACAGGCTCTCTGCCGGCTACCCGGCCTTTAGAGTTGCAAGCGTATCACGCAACTCGGCGCGGCCAAAGGATTCCGCGCAAAGAGAAAAGCTCCGACCCTCGCGGCCGAAGCTCTTCTGCCCGTATCTCAGCTGCCGCTACTTCCGCTGATCGAGCGCAACCCAGTGCGTCGGATACTCCGGGCCCACATACTCGGCCCGCGGGCGGATCAGCCGGTTGTCGTCGAGCTGCTCGATCACATGCGCGCTCCACCCCGCAACGCGGCTCACTGCAAAGATCGGCGTAAAGAGATCGATATCGATGCCCAGCGTGGTATACGTCGACGCCGAATAGAAATCCACGTTTGCATTCAGCTTCTTTTCCTTGTTGATGTAGAGCTCGATCGCCCGCGACATCTCAAACCACTTTGGCTGGCCGGCATCCTTGCAGAGCTGCTCGCTCATGCGGCGCAGGTGGGTCGCGCGCGGGTCTTCGGTCTTGTAGACGCGATGCCCGAATCCTGAAACCTTCTGCTTCGCCGCCAGCATGCCCTTCACGTACTCCACCGGATCCGCTCCAGCCTTGTCGATCGAGTAGAGCAGCCGCATCACCGCTTCGTTGGCGCCGCCGTGCAGCGGGCCCTTCAGTGCGCCAATCGCGCCCGTGATCGCCGAGTGAATGTCAGAAAGTGTCGCCGCGATCACCCGCGCGGCAAAGGTTGAGGCGTTCAGCTCGTGATCGGCATGCAGAATCAGCGCGGTATCGAGCGTCCGCGTCGCCGTTTCCGACGGCTTTACCCCGGTCAGCATCCACAAAAAATTCGCTGCGTGGTTCAGCGAGCGGTCCGGAGCAACCACCGCAAGGCCCTTGCGCAGCCGGTCATAGATGGCCACGATCATGGCGATCTGCGCCGTCAGGTTATAGGCCTTGCGCACATTCGCGTCGTGCGAGTTATCTTTTTCGTCGGCGTCGTAAAAGCTCAGCGCCGACACCGCGGTTCGCAGCACTTCCATCGGCGTCGCTGTCGAAGGGCAGCTCCGCAGCAGATCGACGATACGGGGGTCGAGCGAACGGGCCTGCGCCAGTTGCGCCTGGAACGCGCGCAGCTCAGTCTGATTCGGCAACTGCCCGTTCCACAGGAGATAGGTCGTCTCTTCGAAGGTCGAGCTTTCCGCCAGTTCGTGAATATCGATCCCGCGATATGCCAGAACGCCCGCTTCTCCATTGATCCAGCAGATCCCGGAGTTCGTGGCGACAATTCCTTCCAGACCCTTTCCAGCGACGGCAGTCGACATGGCTTCCCAGCTCCTCTTAACTCGTTTCCCTGATATATTCTGACAGCCAATTCCGGCAAAAGGACGCGACCGGCAGCAGGAAATGCAACAGAGTTCTTTATAGCGTAGCGATTCATGGGTTGTCACGGCGAGGGTGGCATCGTTAGTCCTCGAGGTGCCGCAGCCTTTCTTAAATCGTCTAACTACTCGCGAACCGCACGTTGTTCGTTCTATAGTGTGGAGAATCCCCCGGAGGGCGTTGCGCGGCGTTTCCTCAATTGCCTTTCTGCCTTCGGCCTCGGGCCAGGATGCAGAAGACTCTACAGAGGCAATTACGGTACCGCATTGAAACAAGATAGGATGACGCCAACACGTCAGCATCCGGTCCCGCGCGGACCGCAGGCAGGAGGAAAGTTTAAGAATGAGCGACGAACTTGAAAATGCGCCCAGGAGCTTCTCCGGTGCGTTTATTGCCATCGTGGCAATAGCACTTCTCGCGGCCCTCGGCGGTCTGATCTGGACCTATACCCTGAACGGCCGCATCACGCATCAGGAGGCTGCCCTCACCGATGCCAACCAGCAGAACGTGAAGCTCGCCGCCGAGTTGCGCGAAACCAATGCCCGCCTCACCGTGGCTACCGACGAGCTCAGCAAGTCTCTTGGGCCTCACCCAGAAGCAGCTCGATGAGCGCGCCCAGGCTCTGGTTGCCCGTGAGCAGGCCGACAGCCGCCGCCTCGAAGCCGCGCAGAAGCAGACGGCCAGCCAGGTCAGCAGTGTTTCAAGCGATCTCACCAACGTGAAGACCGATGTTGGCGGCGTGAAGACTGACCTCGGCAAAACCCAGACCGACCTCGCCGGCGCCATCACTCAGCTTCAGTCCATGAAGGGCGACCTCAGCGACCATAGCAGCCTCATCGCCCGCAACCGCGACGAGCTCGAGATCCTCAGACACAAGGGCGATCGCAACTACTACGAGTTCACGCTGGCCAAGGGACAGAAGAAACCCGTCGGCACCGTGAGTCTCGAGCTCAAGAAGGCCGACCCGAAAAAGAGCCGCTTCACCCTCGTGGTCTTTGCCGATGATCGCAGCTACGAGAAGAAGGATCGCAACGTCGACGAGCCCCTGCAGTTCTACAGCGGCAAGGAGCCGGCGCTCTACGAGATCGTCGTGAATGCGATCGGTTCCAAGAACCAGGTTTCAGGCTATCTTTCCACGCCCAAGGGCGCGCCTGCACCGCCTACCGGTCAGTAACTGCGTCCTGCGCCTTGAGCGTCAGGCCAGGCTGATACCGGAAGCCGAACGTGTAGTCCATGCTCTTGCGCGAATCCCACTGCTGCTTGGTCATGCGGAAGGAGGAGACGAAAGTCCCCTCCACCGTCTGACCTGCTTCGAGAGTCATCTCCGGCGAAAGCGGAGTGCTCTTCCACTGCGCAAGCTGCGGATACGCAATGAAGATGCGGTCGTACTGCGTCGGCATCGCGGCAAAGCTGGTATGGATTCCATCATCGAGCGTCACATTGGTGAGGATCTGGTGCAGAAACAGCGGGCCTTTGCTCTGGTTGTGCAGTCGCACGCGTGTGAACACCAGCACCTGGTCGAAGGCTTCCTGCGACATCGCTGAACCGCTGGCATCGAACCCCGGCGTCACCGTATGCATGGGATGCGCCCACGCCTCCAGCACCACACCCGTCGCAACCGCGGGCTTCTCACCTGCAAACACGTAGATGAAGATGGCCACGCTCACCACGAAAAAAGCGGCGATGCCGGCCCAGACAATGTGGCTCGTACCCCGGGTGAACGACTCACCGCGCGCCGCATCGTCCAGTTCCTGTGGCGTTTCCTGATGAAGCAGACTCATGCCGCCCCTATCTTAGTCCGAGAACTGCACCCTCGGCGACCCATTTCCCAGGCTTTTTTCACCCGGCCCGCCTTCGCGCGTCAATGGTGATGCTTCTTCACCGGCTTCCCTGCCGCTTCCAGTCCCAGGGCACGGTCAATTCCATCCTCGGTGTCACGGGCATGATCTGCTCCTGCCAGGAAGGTGAAATCCCGCACCGCAACGGTGCCGCTCGCACCCTCGCCGCGCACGATTTCCTCGGTAGCAAGCGCCTCGCGAAGACCGCGCACCACCTCCGCGGCAATTTCCCCGGTCGCATAGCGGGTCACCCCTCCATCCATCACCGTTGGCGCAAAAAAAGGATGCGCGACACCCATCCGGTTGGCTTCGCGCAGGGCGATCTTGCCCACCAACACCATTCGCTCCGGCCTGAAGGACTCAGAATCTCCGAGCCCGATCAGCAGCAGCTTCTTCGCCCCCAGGGTCCCGCTCGGCGGCGTCAGTAGAAGCGTCTCACCCAGCTCGCCGCCAAAGAGAGAGCTCTTTCTCAGCCGCCTGAGAAGCCCGTGCAGCCGGTCATCCATTTCATCGAGCGATCCATGCAGCTTATTGCCTGGCACTGAGCGGAAGAGGCAGATGATCTGCATCTCCGTCTGTGTCTTCGCCGGACTCTCGACCAGCACGGTCACCGGCAGCAGCGGCAGATTCGTCGTGACCCCCGCGACGGCATCTTCCGGCGCCGCCTTCGCGGGCAGGGAAGTGCCCCCTCCGAGGATCATCGCTGCAGCTAGAGGAATGTTCAGCATCACGGATTGCTTCATTCTGCCCCCCGTCGATCAGATCGCACTGGCGCTGCGTCTATGGCCGCGGTCGCAGAGCCGCCAGAAACTCCTCTGGTCCTTTCGTGTTCAGCACGTCCGCCGGCTCCAGCCAGGCGCGGCGCAACTGCCGGATGCCATAGCGCATCTTGCCCAGCGCGCGGTTGCTATGGGAATCCGTATTGATCACGATCCGGCAGCCAAGCTCCTTCGCCAGCCGCAGATCGCGGTCGCTCAGGTCGAGCCGCTCCGGCGATGCATTATGTTCGACCGCAACGCCTGCCTCCGCCGCCCGCCGCAGCACCGCGCCGAGATCCAGCGCATACGGTTCCCGCCGCAAAAGCTGCCGCCCCGTCAGGTGCCCCAGAATCCGCGTATAGGGATTCTCAATCGCGCGCATCAGGCGCGCCGTCATCTCTTCGCGGCTCTGCTCCATCCGCGTATGCACGCTCGCAATCACCACGTCCATCTGCGCCAGCACTTCGTTATCGAGATCGAGCGCGCCATCGGCGAGAATATCCACTTCGATGCCGGGGAAGACGCGAATCCTGCCTTCCATCTCCGCGTCCACCTGCCGAATCCGCTTGATGTGCTCAAGCGCACGCTTCTCATCGAGGCCATTGGTCATCGCCAGGTTCTTTGAGTGATCCGTAATGGCGATGTATTGGTAGCCTCGTTCGAGAGCGGCATCCGCCATCTCGCGAATCGAATTCTGCCCGTCGGTCTCGGTCGTGTGCATGTGCACATCGCCCTTCAGGTCTTTTAACTCGATCAGCCTCGGCAGCGCGTGGCCCGCGGCTGCCTCAATCTCACCGAGATTCTCGCGCATCTCCGGCGGAATCCAGTCCATCCCCAGGGCCGCGTAAATCTCTTCTTCCGTCGCCGCCGCAACAACCGACTCATCATCGAGTCGCGCCAGCGACCACTCGCTCAGCGTGTAGCCCATCTTCAGCGCCCGCTGCCGCAGAGAAACATTGTGCGCCTTCGAGCCGGTGAAATATTGCAGCGCGGCTCCATACGACTCGGACGGCAGCAGCCGCACGTCCACCTGCAGCCCGTTGCCGAGATGAAAGCTCACCTTGTTCTCGCCCTTGGCGATGATGTCGTGAATTCCCGGAAACGCCGCCACATACTCGACCGCCGCCGCCGTCTGCGCAGGCCGGCACGCCCGGCCCGTCACCAGCAGGTCGAGATCGCCCGCCGTCTCGCGTCCGCGCCGCAGCGAGCCCGCCGGCGTCACCTTCTCAAAGCCATCGAAGGCCAGCAGGTAGGCCGTAATGCGCTCGGCAGCCTCTTCGGCCTCATCGATTCTGAAGCGCCCGGCGCTGCGCCGATAATCCTCAATGCCCTTGCGCAGCTTCTCAAGCTGCTTGGCGCCCATGCGCGGCAGCGAGGCCAGCCGTCCATCTTCAATCGCTTCGGCCAGTGCATCAATGCTGCCGATCTTCGCTGCCGACCAGAACAGCGCAATCGTCTTCGGCCCCATTCCCTGCAGCTTCAGCAACTCGAGGATGCCCGTTCCGTACTTCGCCACCAGTTCATCGCGCTGCGCCAGTGTGCCCTGCGCCACAATGCCCTGGATCTTCGCGGCCATGCTCTTGCCAATGCCGGGAATTTCCTGCAGCTTCGCCGCGTCGCCGGCCACTGAGGCCAGGTCGCTCGTCGTCTGCTCCACCGCATCGGCGGCCATTCGGTAGCTGCGGATACGAAAGCTATCTGCGCCGTCGATCTCCATCAGATCGGCGGTCTCGGCCAGCATGCGCGCGATGGTCGGGTTATCCACGCGAAGAGTCTCCGCGAACAGTATCGATCATTCGCGTGGATTCTTAGAAGCGATCACCGAATGAACGCAGCAAAAGGCTTGCCCCTTCAAAGGAGCGATGCTCTCTTCCCATGAATGTGGATCTGAGGAAGTACGGCAGAAAAGCAGGTCCGGTCGCAAATCTTGCAATTCCGATCTCGCACGCGCCATCCCGTCACCCGGCACGGGTGGTCGCAATCTGTTGACCATTCACAACCGCGCGCCCCCTCCTCCGGAGAACCGGCCCTTGCTCGGACGGCTCCGGAAGCGGAATGGCGCTAACGCCGGCTATGCGGCGCTGTGTGCAGCGTCTCTCAGGCGAACCACCGCGTCGGCCTGGGGACCCTTCTGGCCCTGGACGATGTCGAACTCCACATCATCGCCCTCTTTCAATGTTTTGTAGCCGTCCAACTGTATTGCCGAATAGTGGACGAAAACATCGGGGCCATCTTCCCGCCCGATGAATCCGTAGCCCTTGGCGTTGTTAAACCACTTCACTTTGCCTTTGTACTGAGCCACAGGCTTGCCTTTCTTACGATTTGATGGAATGGCGGAGAACGAGAGGTGTCATTGTGGGGGACGTCCACCGCATGTGGGTATGACGAGGAAAGGCCGCGAAAGGTTGATCGTTTTTTTTGAGAGTTCTGTCACAAAGTGAGACGGCCCGGCGTTCCCTTCGCCAGGCCGGTCTCGAAATCACTGATTCGACGTGCGAAAGAATTTCTCGCAGGCGAATTTTTCTTCGTCGTTACTTTTTTGGTTTCTTCCTAGACTGCCGTGCATACAGGAGCACGCTGGTCAGCGTCTTCCCATCGAGAATCGCGCCCTTGTCGATCATCCGCAGCACCTCCGAGAGCCGCACCAGCCGCAGCTCGATCTGCTCGTCTTCCTCCGGATGGGCATCGCCCGCAATCAGCCCTTCGGCGAGAAACACCTTCATTGCCTCGCCCAGAAACCCGGGGCTGGCGAAGTATTCAACCAGCGGCCGCCACTTCTTCGCCCGATAGCCCGTCTCTTCTTCCAGCTCCCGCTGCGCGCCCGCCAGCGGCTCCTCGCCCGCATCCAGTTTGCCCGCCGGCAGCTCCCACAGGTACTGGTTGGCCGCGTGCCGGTACTGCCGCTCCATCACCACCCACGGATCCTTCTTGCTCTTCGACCTGTCGAGAGCAAGAATCACCACGCTGCCGTTATGCCGGATCACGTCCCGCTCCGCGCGCTTGCCGCCCGGCTCGACGATCATGTCATGCCGCACCTTGAAAAGCGGGCCCTCAAACACGACTTTGGAACTGATCAGGTCCGCTACCTCCACAGGCTCGCGCCTGGGAGCGTTCTTCTTTGACTTAACGAGACGTTTGGATTTTTTTGCAGGTTTCGCGGGCCGCGCGGCCTTCGCTTTCTTCGGCATCGGGGACTCTCCTTCGAACGGGCTCTCGACAAAGTATACGAACCGGCCCCGCCGCGCCTCTGCCGCGAAACTCTTTCGCTGCATCGATCCAGCCCGCCGTGGCATCCTTAACACAACCGGTTGTCACCAGGAATCCGGTCGAGGCCTTCCCCGCATCACCCGAACGGAAAGTGATCGCTTTGCATCTCGCCGATTGTCATCCCATCGCCGTCGCGCCCGGCATCAACCGGCTCTTTGCGGATTTCTGCGCCGTCTCCCCGGCCGTGTTGCCCTTCTATGGATTCGTGCCTTTCGAAACCTCCTGGAGCAGCCGGCCCCCGCTGCCCGCTCACTGGCCCGAGCTCGTCGATCTGCTCACCGCGCAGAATTCCACGCCCGCCGCATCCGGCGCGCTTGAATCGCTCCGCGCCGGCGCCGGCATCGTTGTCACCGGCCAGCAGGTCGGCCTCTTCGGCGGACCGCTCTTCACGCCCCTCAAGGCCGCCACCGCCCTCGCCCGTGCCCGCCGCGCAACAGAAAACGGCCAGCCGCACGCCGCCATCTTCTGGCTGGCCACGGAAGATCACGACTTCGCCGAAATCAACCACGTCACCTTTCCGTCGCGCCGCGAGCTCAACACTCTCGTCTACGACAAGACGCCCGCCACGCCAATGCCCGTCGGCAACGTCGTGCTCGATGAAACCATCGCGCCGCTCATCGAGCGCGCATGGGAGCTCCTCGGCTACTCCGACGCCATGGAAGCGCTTGCCGCCGCGTATCAGCCCGGCCGCACTTTCGCGCAGGCTTTCGCGGACTTCTACTCCAAGGTCTTCAGCACCCAGGGCCTGCTCGTTCTGGATGCCGGCAGCCGCGACTTCCATCGCCTTGGTGCCCCTGTGCTGCGTGCCGGCATCGAGCGCGCAGACGAGCTGCACGCCGCGCTTATCGAGCGCAACAACGCTCTCGTGGCCGACGGTTATCACGCCCAGGTCGTTGTTGCACCGCAATCGAGTCTCGTCTTTCTCATCGACGAACACTCCGGCGCGCGCCTCGCCCTCAAGCGCATCGCCCCCGGCGCGCAGGAGCCGAAGGGCCTCTGGCAGGCCGGCCGCGAGAAGTACTCGACCGCCGATCTCCTCGGCATCCTCGACACGGCGCCCGAGCGCATCTCGCCCGCAGCCCTTCTGCGGCCCGTCTTTCAGGATTACCTGCTCTCGACCTCGCTCACCATCGGCGGCCCGGCGGAGATTGCCTACTTCGCGCAATCGGCCGTGCTCTTCGAGCGCATCCTCGGCCGCATGACGCCCTCTGAGCCGCGCTTCTCCGCCACCCTCGTCGAGCCTTCCATCGCCGAGCTGCTCCACAGGCATGAGCTCTCGCTCGATCGCGTCTTTGCCGAGACGGCCGACTCGCTGGCGCAGTTGCTCGCCGCGCGCGCCATGCCCATTGAAGGGAAGCGCAAACTCGCAGCCGCCGGCAACGCGCTCGATGCCGACCTCACTCCGCTCCTTGAGTGGATGCACACGCTCGACGCAGGCCTTGGCCGCTCCGCCGACACCGCTGCCCGCAAGATGCGCTACCAGATGAACCGCCTGCGCCGCCTGGCCGCGAACTACCAGTTGCAGCGGGAAGAGTCGCTGCGCCGCCACGCGGAAACCCTCATGCGCGCTCTGCACCCCGGCGGCGTGCTGCAGGAGCGGGTGCACGGCTCGGCCTACTACTTTGCCCGTTACGGCTTCGAGCTGGCCGAACGCCTTACGCAGCAGGCCATGGAGCCGTGTCCCGGCCACGCCGCCTTGTGGCTCTGACCGCGCACCCTGCGCTCCCCGCCGTATAATCGCCGCGACTCAAAAATCACAGAGGTTCGCATGCGGCAAATTTCATTCCTGTTGGCGCTGTGCCTGTTTGCGGGCGCAGCACACGCGCAGAAGCAGAAAGAGCCGTGCGCGGTTCCCGGCGAAGACAACTCGTATCTCGGCATCCAGACGATCCCGCTCTGGCCTGGTCCGGCGCCACAGGCACGCGGCACGGCCTGCGAAGACACCCCG
Source organism: uncultured Acidobacteriota bacterium (assembly GCA_963718885.1). Taxonomy (GTDB): domain Bacteria; phylum Acidobacteriota; class Terriglobia; order Terriglobales; family Acidobacteriaceae; genus Telmatobacter. Next base: position 48,905 of record CAVRAK010000026.1, on the reverse strand, counting down.
ACCCTCACCATCCTCGCTCCGCAGCCGGGTCATGAAAACGGCTCGGCCGTTGTCGTCCTTCCCGGCGGCGCGTATCTTCATCTCGCCGCCAACCTTGAAGGTCGCCAGGTAGCCGACTGGTTCACCGCCCGCGGCTTCAAGGCCTTCATCCTCAGCTACAGGCTGCCTGGAAACGGGTATCTTCTCCCTGTGCCGCTGATCGATGCGCGCCGCGCCATTCAAACCGTGCGCGCCCGCGCTGCGGAGTACAGGATCGACCCCGATCGTATCGTCGTCATCGGCTTCTCCGCCGGCGGCCATCTCGCCGCGCTTGCCGGCACCCAGTTCGTTCCCGGCGACCCCAATGCCGCCGATCCCATCGAGCGCGTCTCCAGCCGGCCCGATTATCTCGTCCTCGGCTATCCGTGGATCGGCGCCATCTCCAGCGACACCTCCCACCTCAGCTACTGCAAGCTCTTCAACCTCATGGATAAGTGCGAAGAGCTGCGCAAGGCCTATTCGCCCGATCTCTTCGTCACCAAAGAGACGCCGCCAACCTTCTGGTTCCACACCTTCAACGACCAGACCGTGCCCATCGAGCAGGGCCTCCGCTTCTACGAGGCTCTCGTCAAAGCCGGCGTTCCCGCCGAGGGCCACATCTACGCCAACGGACCCCACGGCACCGGCCTCGGCAAGGGCGATCTGGCCCTCGATACCTGGCCCGAGATGCTCGAAAACTGGCTGCGTCTGCAGGGAACGCTCACCCGCTCCCCTAAAGCTCCCCCGACGAAATGAGAGGCGCAGGAAAAACCGCGGGCGCAAGGAAACAATTCCGGCTTCTCTGACGTCGCTGAACCATACACTCGCAATTTTGACTTCGCAATCCTGACTTCTCAATCCTGGAGGATTACCCGGAATGAAGGCTCTTCGCAGCCCTCTGGCCGCTCTAGCGGCCCTGCTCGCCCTTGGCTTTGCCTTGCCCACCAACCTCCCGGCCCGCGCACAGGACCATCCGCCCGCGCCTTCCGCCGACCATGACGACCATAAGGACGCGGACAAGGATAAGGACAAGGAATCCCCCATTCCCCCGGAAAAGTCCTCCATCACCCATCACGAGTTCACCGCGAGCGGCAAAAGCCTGAAATACACCGCGACTGCCGGCACGCTCCTCATCCGGAACGAGGACGACAAGCCCTACGGCAGCCTCTTCTACGTTGCCTATACGCTCGATGGCGCCGACCCGGCTTCACGCCCGGTCAGCTTCCTCTACAACGGCGGTCCCGGCGCTGCCACCCTCTGGCTCCACATGGGCTCTTTCGGTCCGGTCCGCATTCAGACCGCCAGCCCCGACGCCACCCCCGGGCCGCCCTTCAAGCTTGTCCCCAACGACGCTTCGCTGCTCGGCAAAACAGACCTCGTCTTCATCGATGCGCCGCTCACCGGCTATTCCCGCGCCGTCGGCAAGGCCACGCCCAAAGACTTCACCGGCGTCGATCAGGATCTGCACGCGTTTGACCGCTTCATCGAGCGTTACCTCTCGGTCAACCAGCGCTGGAACTCGCCCAAGTTCCTCATCGGCGAGTCCTACGGCACCACGCGCTCGGCCGCCCTCGCCGACATGCTCGGCAACAACGGCGTCCAGCTCAACGGTGTCGTCCTGATCTCGTCGATCCTCAACTACAACATCCGCGCCGGCGGATACGACTCCATCTACGTCTTCAACCTGCCCAGCTACGCCGCGGCCGCCTGGTACTTCAACAAGATTCCCAACAAGCCCGCCGACGTGGCCACCTTCGTGCAGCAGGCGCGCGAATTCGCCGCCGGCCCTTACGCCGCAGCGCTGTTTAAAGGCGACACCCTTCCCACGGCCGAGCTCGACGCCGTCGCCAATCAGGTCGCGCACTTCACCGGCCTCCCCGTCGACTACATCAAGGAGGCGAACCTTCGCGTCTCGCCGACGCGTTTCCGCAAAGAAGTGCTGCGCGACGACCGCAAGACCCTCGGCCGTTACGACATGCGCTTCGAGGGAGTCGATGCCGACGCCGCCGGCGAAAACCCCGCCTATGACGCCTCGGATACCGGCATCACCGGCGCCTTCGTCGCTTCATTCCACGACTACCTAGGGCGCGAGCTGAAATACGAATCCACCGATGCCTACCGCCCCAGCGCCGGCAATATCGGCCAGTGGGACTGGAAGCACCGTCCCACCTCGGGCGGCTTCGGCCCCGGCCGCGAGCAGTCCGAGCCCTATGTCGCCGCCGATCTCGCCGATGCCATCCGCAAGAACCCGCATCTCCAGGTCTTCTCGGCCAATGGCTACTTCGACCTGGCGACGCCCTTCTTCGCCACCGAGTTCGACCTCGATCACATGAACCTCGACCCCGCCCTGCGCGGCAACGTCCACTTCGGCTACTACCCCTCGGGACACATGATCTACCTCAACGTCGACGCCCTGCACAAGCTCTCCGCCGACCTCGGCAACTTCATCACCAGCGCTTCCAAATAACCCGCCTTGTTCTCCCTAGCAGCAGAAAGAGCGGAGCCCCATCGGGCCCCGCTCTTCGTTTCGATCCCTGACGACAGATCCCTGACCACTGTTCCTACTGCTGCGGCGAACCGCCATCCGGAGGCGGCGGCGGTGCCTGGTTCCCTCCGCCGTATCGTCCGTGCCGCATCTGCTGTTGCATCGCTTCGAGCTTCTGCTTCTGCTGGTCGTTCAGCACCGCGTCAATCTTGCTCTTTGACTCCTGCATGATGCTGCGGCCTTTCGCGCGGCGCTCCTGCTGCGAGAGCGATTGATCCGCGAAGAGCGCCTGCATCTGCTGATCCCGGTCAGCCAGCACCGGCTTGATCTGGCTCTGCTGATCCGCGCTCAGATTCAATTCGCGGGTCAGGTGCTTCAACTGCTTCTCCGGATCCATGTGCCGCTGACCGCCCGGCGGTGGACCCTGCTGTGCGCCATCGGGAGGCGGCGGTGGCTGATCCTGCGCCGTGGCCGCGCCCGCCGCGCCCAGCGCAAGTGCGCCCGAGAGCGCAAGGGTGAAGAGTCTGCTTCGCATAATCGGTGATCCTCTCCTTCATACCGGCGAAGAGCCAGGCTCGCGCCCGATCCCTCGCAACTCCCTCCGGCGGTCGATCCGCCGAAGCATCGTTCAGCAGCATAGACGCGGATTTTCACGCAGAGACGCGGTCGCCCACAAATTTCCCGCAGTCGTCCTCCACATCTGGGAACTGTGAACTTCGAACTACGCCCTGAAATTAAGAAGCGGGCCGCCAGCTTTGGGAGTGGAGAGGCTTCCCAGAACTGGCTGCCCGCTGGACCCTGAACCGGGTCTAGGTGGTATCCTTAGTCTAGGCCTGTTATGGGGGAAAGCAAGTGGTTTTTTGACTAAATATCCAGCCCCGTGACAGGAGTCACAGAGTCTCATCTGCACGGCCTGATCCGCGTTGACTTGCGGGTTCCTGCCTGATACAAAAAAGTGTTCCACTACGACCGATACTTCAAGCTGACCGCCTGAAAATCCCGGTGCCACAATGCAAGGACTGTTTCCACAACTAGAGGGTTATTTCCTCGAAGCGATACCTACGGCTCTACTCTTCATTGTGCTGGTTCTGGCCTACCAGTTTCTGGTCCAGGGTCCGTTGACCGCCACGCTAAGGCAGCGTCGCGCCCGCACCCAGGGCGCCGTCGAAGATGCCCACAAGGCCATTGCGCAGGCCGAAGCCCGGGCCACCGACTACGAGACCAGACTTCGGCAGGCCCGTGCCGAGGTCTTCAAGGCTCGCGAAGAACGCATCAAGCAGTGGAATGCCGAGCGCGACGCCGCTCTCGACGACGCGCGGAAATCAGCCGGCGCAAAAGTCTCCCAGGCCCGTGCGGAACTCGAGACAGAGGCCGCCCATGCGCGCCGCACCGTCGAGGCGTCGGTCGCTGAACTTGCCACTCAGGTGGTGCGCGCGGTATTGCCCGCCGCTGCCGGGGGTTCTCGTTGAAACATTCCACTGTCACTTCACGTTTTTCCGCACAGGCTCTGGGATCGATTCTGGTTGCGGTCCTCGGACTAGGTTTCGCCACTACGCCGGCGCGCGCCTACGCGCAGCAGGCTGCTCCCGCCGCTCAGTCATCTTCTGCTCCGGCCGCTTCCCAGCCGGTCAACGCTCCGGGTGCCAACGCCCCTGGCAAGGAGCAGCAGAAGGAAGAGAACAGCATCGTCTACCGGCATACGCCGATCGTGCGATCGCTGGCGCGCACCTTCCACATGGATGTCGAAACCACCGCGCGCCTCTTCGAGTACCTGAACTTCGCCATCCTCTTCTTCGCTGTCGTCATCCCTCTGGCCAGGTTTATGCCCAGGGTCTTCCGCAGCCGCTCTCAAAAGCTGCGCAACGATCTTGAGTCGGCGCGCAAGCTCACCGCCGACGCCAACGCCCGGCTGAGCGCCGTCGAAGCGAAGCTGGCAAAGTTCGACGAAGAGATTGCCGCCATTCGCACCCATGTTGAAGCCGAGGCGCAGAACGACGAAGTCCGTATCAAATCCACCATCGAAGAAGAGCGCCGGCGCATCGTAGCCGCCGCCGAGCAGGAGATTGCCTCCGCCGCCGCCAATGCGAAGCGCGGTCTGCGCCACTTCGCCGCCGACCTGGCCATCGATCAGGCTGCCGGCAAGCTCGTGCTCACGCCTGAGACTGATCGCGCACTCATCGCCGAGTTTGTGAGCGATGCCTCCCGGGGAGGAAAAAACTAGATGGCTGCCTTCGTTTCACGATATGCGCGCGCCTTCCTCGATGTGGTGACCGCCGAGCATCTCGACGCCGCGGCCATCGACAGGCAACTGGCCGACTTTGAAGCTACCTGGGACGGCAGTCCCGAGCTGCAGACGTTTTTTGAGAATCCGGCCGTTCCCGCCGTGCAGAAGGTCGCCTTTCTCGACACGCTCAACGCAAAGCTGGGAATGCAGAAGCAGTTGCGCAACCTGCTCGCCGTGCTCATCAACAATGACCGTATCGCGCAGGTGCACGAGGTCGCGGCGGCGTATCGCGCAGAATTGCAGGAGCGCCTCGGCATCCGCCAGGCCGAGATCATCACCGCCCGCGAGCTGAGCGCCGACGAACGCACCGCGCTGCTGGCCAGTGTCGGCAAAATGGCAGGCTCGCGCATCGAGGCTGACTTCAAACTCGATCGGTCCATCATGGGCGGAGCCATCGTGCGCATCGGTTCCACCGTCTACGACGGCTCCGTGCGCGGAAGGCTGCAGCGCCTCAAGGAAGTGCTGGTCGCCGGATAATCCGGCAGTTTTAGTTGTCGACAGTTAACAGATTTTTGCGGTCGGCTCTGACGGAACGGGAAATCACATCCGCCCCATCAGAGCAGGCCAGCGTAAGGAACTTCAGATGGCACAGATCAAGGCAGACGAGATCACGCAGCTGCTGCGCCAGCAGATCGAGAACTACGACTCGAAGGTCCAGGTCGACGAAGTCGGCACCATCATCTCCCTCGGCGACGGCATCGCCCGCGTTCACGGCCTCGACAAGGTCATGGCCGGCGAGCTGATCGAGTTCCCGCACGGCATCGCCGGTCTGGCGCTATCAACCTCGAAGAAGACCAGGTCGGCGCCGTCCTCCTCGGCGACTACACCGAGCTCCGCGAAGGCGACGAAGTCAAGCGCACCGGCAAGATTCTCAGCGTGCCCGTAGGCGACGCGCTCATCGGCCGCGTCGTCAACGCCCTCGGCCAGCCCATCGACGACAAGGGCCCCATCGCCACTTCGGCGAGTTCGCCGTCGAGCGCCTCGCTCCCGGCGTCATCGACCGCCAGTCCGTGCGCGAGCCCATGGCCACCGGCATCAAGGCCATCGACACCATGATCCCCATCGGCCGCGGCCAGCGCGAGCTGATCATCGGCGACCGCCAGACCGGCAAGACCGCCATCGCGCTCGACACCATCATCAACTCCGCGAAGAACGACCTCATCTGCATCTACTGCGCCATCGGGCAGAAGCGCTCGTCCGTCGCGCAGGTCGTGCAGACGCTCGACGAAGCCGGCGCGATGGCCTACACCATCGTCGTCGCCGCCACGGCCTCCGAGCCCGCGCCGATGCAGTACCTCGCGCCCTTCGCCGCAACCGCCATGGGCGAATACTTCCGCGACAACGGCAAGCACGCGCTGGTCATCTACGACGATCTCTCCAAGCACGCCATGGCCTATCGCGAAATCTCGCTGCTGCTGCGCCGTCCGCCGGGCCGCGAAGCGTATCCGGGCGACGTCTTCTATCTCCACTCGCGTCTGCTTGAGCGCTCTGCCAAGCTCAGCGACAAGAGCGGCGGCGGCTCGCTTACCGCGCTTCCGATCATCGAGACCCAGGCCGGCGACGTCTCGGCGTACATTCCCGACCAACGTCATCTCCATCACCGACGGCCAGATCTTCCTCGAGACCGACCTCTTCAACTCCGGCGTTCGTCCCGCCGTCAACGTCGGCCTCTCGGTCTCGCGCGTCGGCTTCTCCGCTGCCATCAAGGCGACCAAGCAGGTCGGCTCAACGCTGAAGCTCGATCTCGCGCAGTACCGCGAGCTCGCCGCCTTCGCGCAGTTCGGCTCCGACCTCGACAAGGTCACGCAGAAGCAGCTCAACCGCGGCCAGCGCCTCACCGAGCTGCTCAAGCAGCCGCAGTTCCACCCGCTCACCTGGCAGAAGCAGGTCATCATCCTCTTCGCCGGCAGCAGGGCTTCCTCGACGATGTGGAGGTGAAGGACATCCGCGCCTTCGAAGACGGCCTCTACACGTACCTCGAGTCGCGCAGTCCGCGCTCCTCGACGACATCGACACAAGAAGAAGGCGCTCGACGACGACCTCGCAGCCGTCTCACGCGGCCATCAAGGAATACAAGGCAGGCTTCGTAGCAGAGAAATCCGTACCGGTCTCGGCGTAAGAATCGACAGCCAGGATCAGGAACGACGGCCGAGACGAGAACTGCGAGCTAAGACTGTAACTGCATGGCAAACGTACTCGATCTACGGCGGCGCATCCGCAGCGTGAAGAACACGCGGCAGATCACCAAGGCCATGAAGATGGTCTCGGCGGCCAAGCTGCGCCGCGCGCAGGAGCGCGCCCTGCGGCCCGTCCCTACGCGCAGATGATCACCAGCGTGCTCGAGTCGCTGATCCGCCGCATCGAGATCTTCAATCGACGAGACCGGCGACGTGCTCCATCCGCTCTTCATCAGCGCGGAGAGAAGAACGTCCTCGTCGTCGTCATCAGCGGCGACAAGGGCTTCGCCGGCGCCTTCAACTCCAACATCGTCAAAGCCGCCTACCAGTTCATCGACGGCAACACCGACAAGGCAGATCGACATCGAAGCCGTCGGCCGCAAGGGCCGCGACCAGATGCGCCGCAGCTATCCGGTCGCCGTCTACGACACGAAGAAGCACCGACGACAACGGCCGGCCACGCACCACGAGGTGCGCGCACCGCGCAAGGCGTCCGTCGAGGTGGTCGGCGACCATCCCGGCATGCTCGATGAAGCTCGACATCGACCGTGTCTTCGAGCTTGCTCACAGCATCATCGACCGCTACGTGCACGAAGAGATCGACTCGGTCTACATCGTCTACAACGAGTTCAAGTCCGTCATCGCGCAGCGCGTCGTCGTCGAGAAGCTGCTGCCGCTCATCAAACTCGGCTACGCACGAAGATCACCGGCGCCGAGGAGACCGACGGCAGAAGAGCGCCTGCGCGCCGCCGAGGCTGCCCGCACCGCCGGCATCGAGCTCGAAGAGGCCGACACCCGCGAGGCCGACGAAGAAGCAAAGAAGTTCGGCACCGCTGAAGTCGACTACATCTACGAGCAGCCGCCCGAGGAGCTCTTCGCCGCCTCATGCCGCAGTACGTCTCCACCAGCTCTTCCACGCCATGGCAGAGTCGGTCGCCGCCGAGCACGCCGCCCGCATGACGGCGATGGATTCGGCAACCAACAATGCCTGGGATATGATCGATGCCTCACGCTGACCATGAACCGCGTGCGCCAGGCCGCCATCACCAAGGAAATTATCGAAATTGTTTCGGGCGCAGCGGCGCTCTAACGCAAAGGCAGGCTTTATGGCAGAGAACATCGGCAAAGTAATTCAGATCTGCGGCCCCGCCGTTGACGTGCAGTTCGAAGAAACGAACGATGCCGCCCATCTACCAGGCGCTTCGCGTCACCAGCGACGGCTTCAACGTGCCCACGCCCATCAACGTCGTCCTTGAGGTGCAGCAGCACCTCGGCGAAGGCCGCGTGCGCTGCATCGCCATGGAAGCCACCGAAGGCATGGTCCGCGGCATGAAGGCCATCGACACTCGGCGGCCCCATCACGCGTTCCCGTGGGCCGCGAGACGCTCGGCCGCGTGCTCAACGTCCTCGGCCAGCCCGTCGACGACCTCGGCCCCATCGGCGAGCACGAGCGCATGCCCATCCATCGCCAGGCGCCTGCTCTTCGACGAGCAGTCCACCCGCGAAGAGATGTTCGAGACCGGCATCAAGGTCATCGACCTCATCCAGCCCTTCCTGAAGGGCGGAAAGATCGGCCTCTTCGGCGGCGCCGGCGTCGGCAAAACCGTCGTCATCATGGAGCTGATCAACAACGTTGCCAAGAACCACGGCGGCTACTCGGTCTTCGCCGGCGTCGGCGAGCGCACCCGCGAAGGCAACGACCTCTGGCTCGAATTACCAGGAGTCCGGCGTTATCAAGCCCGAGCGACTGGGAGACTCCAAGGCGCCGCTTGTCTACGGCCAGATGACCGAGCCGCCCGGAGCGCGTCTTCGCGTAGCGCTCACCGGCCTCACCGTCGCCGAGTACTTCCGCGACGACGAAGGCGTCTGACACGCTGCTCTTCATCGACAACATCTTCCGCTTCACGCAGGCCGGTTCTGAGGTGTCCACGCTGCTGGGCCGCATGCCGTCCGCCGTCGGTTATCAGCCCAACCTCGCCACGGAAATGGGCGAGCTGCAGGAGCGCATCACCTCGACCAAGAAAGGCTCGGTCACGTCGCGTGCAGGCCGTCTACGTGCCCGCCGACGACCTTACCGACCCCGCGCCTGCCACCACCTTCGCCCACCTCGACGCCACCACCGTGCTCTCAGCCGTCCGCTCTCCGAGCTCGGCATCTACCCGGCCGTCGATCCTCTGGCCTCCACCTCGCGCATTCTCACCGCGCGCGTCGTCGGCCAGGAGCACTACGACGTCGCGCAGGGCGTCAAGCGCATTCTGCAGCGCTACAAGGACCTGCAGGACATCATCGCCATCCTTGGCATCGACGAGCTCTCTGAAGAAGACAAGCTCACCGTTGCCCGCGCCCGCAAGGTGCAGAACTTCCTCTCGCAGCCCTTCCACGTTGCCGAGAAGTTCACCGGCATCCCGGGCGCGCTACGTCAAGATCGCTGACACGGTGCGCAGCTTCAAGGAGATCATCGAAGGCAAGTACGACGACATGCCCGAGCAGGCCTTCTACATGAAGGGCGCCATCGAAGAAGTGCTCGAAACCGCCGAGAAGCTCAAGGCATCGGTGTAAGAAGCAATTCGCAGCTCGGGGCTTTCTGCGAGCTGTGAACTACGAACTGTGAACTGAGAACTGTTTTATGGAAACCAACCAACTTCGCGTACGACTGGTAACGCCCGAGCGCATCCTCGTCGAGTGCCTGGCGACCTCCGTCGATCTGCCTTCGAAGTCCGGCTACTTCGAGGCGCTCTACGGCCACGCCCCCACGGTGGCCGAGCTCGGCGCCGGCGACGTCGTTCTCCACGGCGATGCCTGCGAAGGCCAGACCTTCAACGTTTCCTGGGGCTTCGTCGAAGTGCTCCCCGACCGCGTCACCATCCTCGCCAGCGATGCTCTCAAACCCGAGGAGATCGATGTGCACCGCGCCGAAGAGCAGCTCGCCCGCGGCCAGGAGGAGTGGAAGGAAGCCGGCGACAGCGAAGAAGCCTACACCGAGGCTCTGCGCGTCATCGCCGAAGCCGAAGCCAAAATCAACTCCGCCCACAACGCCGGAAAGCACTAGACGCATCCGGCGTATCCCAATCGAAAGCCCTGCTCCCGCGAGCAGGGCTTTTCGTTGTGCGGCGTAGGCTAGCTTGGAATCCGCTTCGTCGCAAACCTTCGCGCAAAATCGTACAGAATCCTGTGAACTACGAACTGTGAACTGAGAACTGTTTTATGGAAACCAACCAACTCCGCGTACGACTGGTAACGCCCGAGCGCATCCTCGTCGAGTGCCTGGCGACCTCCGTCGATCTGCCTTCGAAGTCCGGCTACTTCGAGGCGCTCTACGGCCATGCCCCCACGGTCGCCGAGCTCGGCGCCGGCGACGTCGTTCTCCACGGCGATGCCTGCGAAGGCCAGACCTTCAACGTTTCCTGGGGCTTCGTCGAAGTGCTCCCCGACCGCGTCACCATCCTCGCCAGCGATGCTCTCAAACCCGAGGAGATCGATGTGCACCGCGCCGAAGAGCAGCTCGCCCGCGGCCAGGAGGAGTGGAAGGAAGCCGGCGACAGCGAAGAAGCCTACACCGAGGCTCTGCGCGTCATCGCCGAAGCCGAAGCCAAAATCAACTCCGCCCACAACGCCGGAAAGCACTAAGCATCAATCTCCACGAAAATGGGTGCCCCATCCATGCGGTCGGGGTCCCCAGCGACCGGTCTTAGTCGCTGAGGTGAAGGAGCATGGGTGGGAACCACGAGCCCACCCGTGTCCGCGCTGCCGCCCTCACCACAATTTTTGTCGTGTCGTCCTGAGCGAAGGGGCCCCCACAGACAGGTCCTTGTCTGTGGGGCAGGGAGCGAAGGATCTGCATTTCACGACGGCCTCAATCTCCACACACCAGGGTGCCATGGTGGGCAACCACAAACGGAGGAACATCTTCGGCGTAGTCCTCGCGGGGTGATCCCTCAGCGGTAATCCGCGCCCGCGGGAAAACTGCGAGCGAAATCATAGACGATCACCGGCGGCGAGCCTTTGAACATCGTCCGTTCGGGCGGAACCCCGGGAACTGGCAATACAAGAAGCACGAGGCAGAGCAACGCCGGTACCCTCTCGGCGCTTTTGGCAAACGCTTCTAGGGGTTTCTTCACTTGCACGGTGACGGCATCAACTACCTTGAGAAGTGCAGTCGGCAGCATTTCGTATACCGCGGGGCACGGCTCTTCGCTGAGCATCACGCAGAGTTGCTGTCCCATGACCATGAAGAGATAGCGGCCCCAATCCCACCCGAGTACGAAAATCGGCAATGAGCAGACAAGCGGCAGCACCATCAACGCAATCAGGTGCTCGAGCCGAGCCTCCCGCATCAGCTTGCGGATCGCCGATAACAGCAGGGCCGCTACAAAGGCAAATATCATCAGAAAGACAGGAAACCGCCACGCCGCCTTCATCGGCAAAGCAATTGCATCCGCGACGGACCAGCCAAGCGCGCCCACCGCGGGCGGAAACTGCCGTCCGGCGTTACAAACCGTGGAAACCGACTCGGAGTGCCAGTTTTCGCAGATCGCCTTGGCCGTCTGCGCAGTGCCGTGCCAATGCCCGCTCGCGCCGGTCACCGCGAGCGCTGGCAGCGACGCGATGAGTGCCAGCCCGAGCGCAACTCTTAAGCCAACACGTCTCCGACGTAGAAACGCCACCAGCACAACGGCGTTCAAGGGAAACCAACCGAAGAGAAACATGCCTTCATGCAGCAGAGCAAGCACGGTCGACACAGCGCAGAAGCTCAACAGCACCGTAACGGAGCCCGCAGCAGAAGAAAGCCGGCTGCCTCGCAGCGCCCACTCGCAGAGGCTCACCAGCGCCACGGTCCCCGCAACAAAAAGCACCTCCTTGCGAAGAAAGGAACCGTAGGGTCGGCACTCGATCGGAAAGATAAGGAGTGCCGGGTTCATCAGGAGGCAGAAGCGCCACAGATTCGAACCACGCAGCTGATGACAACGCCGCAGTATGTACCAGCAGACGGCGAGGTAAACCGCGGTCGTAACTGTCGCCCATATCGGAAAGAATCCAAGCCCGGTGAAGTGCATCAGCCAGACAAGCAACTCACCGCCCAATCCTCGGCGCACAAACCCTTCTGCGTAGGTGATCATCCACTCTGAAGAATTCCAGTCAGCCCCCGGCGCGCGGACAAACGCCACGTGTTCCTCGATCAGCCGGACCGTCGTGAACACCAGGACAAATGTGATGAAGCAGATCTCGGGCAACAAATCGAGAACAGAGCTGGAGCGCTGTTCAGCAAGAGACGAGCCCTTCTCGCCGCTAGCCTCTGCGTCGCATGCAGGGGATAGATCTGTGGGGTTCATTTAGCTGAGGAGGCCTCAAGGCTAATGTACAGGACAGTTCGCTTTTATCTGAAGCCCGGATGCCAATGCTACCCTGCTTGGTGTGAAAACACTCTCAGGATTGTTCCTCGCCGCACTCTTCTGCGCGAGTACCGCCTTCATTGCCGCTCAGCCGCTGCCTCGCAATCACGTCGACGACTTCACGGGCCACCCGCGCGCCATCATCATCAGCGACATCGGCAACGAGCCCGACGATCAGATGTCCTTCGTCCGTCTTCTTCTCTACTCCAATGAAATAGACCTCGAAGGCATGATCGCCGCCACCTCCACCTGGCAGAAGACCGCCACCCATCCTGAAACCATGCGTCAGCTCATCGACGCCTACGGTCAGGTCCGCCCCAACCTGCTGCTCAACGCCAAAGGCTGGCCCGAAGCTGCTGATCTCGCCGCCCGCGTCCGCACCGGGCAGCCCGCCTACGGCATGGCCGCAACCGGCCCCGGCAAAACCTCTGACGGAGCCCGCGCCATTCTTGCCGCTGCCGATCGCGACGACCCCCGCCCTCTTTGGATCTGTATCTGGGGCGGCGCAAACACGCTCGCACAGGCGCTCATCGAAGCACGGGCCACGCGCACGCCTGACCAGCTTGCGAAGCTGGTCGCCAGGCTCCGCGTCTACTCCATCTCCGACCAGGACGACGCCGGTCCGTGGATTCGCCGCGAATTTCCAGACCTCTTCTACATCGTCTCGCCCTCCACGCCCTCCAGCGGCGAGTACGCGTATGCCACCTGGACCGGCATCAGCGGCGACCGCTACTACCGCAACGGCGACGGCGCGGACTTCACTCCCGTCACCAACGAGTGGCTCGAGGCCAACATCCGCAGCAAGGGCCCGCTCGGCAAAGTCTACCCGCGCTTCATGTTCATCATGGAAGGCGACACCCCCTCCTTCCTCAACCTCATCGGCAACGGCCTTGACGCCTGGCGCAGGCCTGACTGGGGCGGCTGGGGCGGCCGCTACATCTACCGCCAGCCCTACGGCGAATCCCATGCGATTTGGACCCAGGGCGGTGACGAATTTGCCCGCGTCACCTCGCAGGACACCGTCACCGGCATCGACGGCCGCGAGCACGTCTCCGACCAGGCCACCATCTGGCGCTGGCGCGACGCTTTTCAAAACGACTTCGCCGCGCGCATGACCTGGACCGTCGCCGACTTCGCGCACGCCAACCACAACCCCATCGCCATCGTGGACGGCCACGCCGGCTCCGCTCCCATCGAGCTCGACCTCACAGCCGGCACTTCCGTTACCCTCGACGCGAGCGGCAGTTCCGACCCCGACGGCCAGCCCCTCCGTTTCCGCTGGTTCCATTACGCCGAGGCCGGCTGGGCAGACGGCAATCTCGCCGCACTTACCCTTACCGGCGCCGACACCGCACGCGTCACCGTCCGCGCCGACTCTCCATGCCGCCCCTTCTGGCTGCCCATCGTTCCCTGCCGCGGCTCGGGCACCGCGCATGTCATCCTCGCAGTGACTGACAGTGGCACCCCCGCGCTCACCTCCTACCGCCGCGTCATCCTCCACATCCACCCGGCAGACAAGCCGAAATAGCCCCGCCGGCGCATCTGGGCAACCGCCAAGCCAAGCGCCTACAATGCAGATATGGCGAAAGCAAAGGAATCGATCTTTGAGGTTGCCTGCCCCGACTGCGGCGCCATGCTGAGAATCGACGCATCGACAGGAAATGTCATCAGCCACACCTCGGCTCCGCGCAAGCGCATGTTCGAGGATCTCGAAACCGCCGCAAAGGCCATGCGCGAGCAGGACGAGCGCAAGGAGTCCATCTTCCGGCAATCCGTCGATGCCGAGCGCAACAAGGCCGACCTGCTCGAAAAGAAATTTGCCGAAGCCCTGCGCAAGGCCAAGGACGCGCCCGAAGGCAAGCCTCTGCGCGATTTCGATCTCGATTGATTCCGATCCGCACCTTAAATCGCCGCGCGAACAACCGCTGCCGCAGGTAAACTCTCTAACAGCATGATGCTGCCGGCTCCGCGCCGGCCCTCTGGAGGGAGAAATCCATGGGTATGGTGCAAATCCGCAAGCGCAGGACCGATTCGCCGGACGATCCGGCATCGGCGCAATCCGAATCTCCTGACTGGATCAAATTCGCCGCCGGTGGCGCGCTCATCGCGGGCGGCCTGCTGCTGCTCTCGAACAAGCGCCACGCCGGCCTCATCGTCGGCGTTGCCGGGGCCGGCCTCGCCGTCGCCGATCAGCAGGACACCGTGCGCTCCGTGTGGAACCAGGTTCCCGGCTACATCGAACGCTTCCAGGGCTTCATCAACCAGGTGCAGAGCAAGGTCGAAACCGTCTCAGCCAAGCGCGACTCGCTCCACCGCATCCTCGGCAACTTCACCCGCAGCGCCTGACCGTCTAGATTCCCAGTTGCCGGCGCCCCGCTTCGCTGATGCGATGCGGCGTCCACTTCGGCTCCCACACCAGGTCCACTTCCACCGCGCTGATATCGGCAATGCCGGCAAGCCGGTTGTGTACCTGCTCGAAGATCAGGCCGCTCGCCGGGCACGCCTGCGTCGTCAGCGTCATCGTCACCTTCACCCGTTGCCGCGGCCACGCGGGTGTGGAGTGCGGATCCGGCTCCGTCGCCACGCCGTAGATCAGCCCCAGGTCCACAAGATTCAGCTTCACCTCGGGATCGAAGCAATCGCGCAGTGCGGTCAAAATGTCGTTTTCAGAAAGCACATCAGTTCCTGCGCTCAACCAGGTAGCGCGCAACCGACTTCAGCCCTTCAGCGCGGCTGCCATAGGGCTCAAGCGCCGCAAACGCCTCGTCAATCAGCGTCGCCGCATCGCGCTCGCTCTGCTCAATGCCGAAGACTGCCGGCCAGGTAGCCTTCTCCGTCGCTTCATCCTTGCCCGCTGTCTTGCCAAGCTGCGCCGAGTCCACGGTCATGTCCAGCACATCGTCCACAATCTGGAATGCCAGGCCTGCCTTGCGCCCGAAGAGATCGAGCCGCGCCACATCTTCCGCCGTCGCTCCGCCGTAGACGCCGCCCGCCACCACGCTCACCCGGATCAGCGCTCCTGTCTTCGCCCGGTGAATCGCTTCCACCAGTTCCGGCGTCGGCTTCGAGCCTTCGCTTTCGATATCCAGCACCTGCCCGCCGATCATGCCGTCTACGGTTCCAATGGCATTCGCCACCAGGCCAATAATCTGCACCGCCGCCTGCGCCGGCACATCCAGTCCGGCCAGCACTTCAAACGCCCGCGTCTGCAAAGCGTCCCCGGCAAGAATCGCAATCGCCTCGCCAAAAACCTTGTGGCATGTCGGCTTGCCGCGCCGCAGGTCGTCGTTATCGAGCGCCGGCAGATCATCATGAATCAGCGAGTAAGTGTGCAGCATTTCAAGCGCAGCGCCCAGCCGCTCGATGCCCTTCGGCAGGCTTCCGGCAATCGTCACCGCTGCCTGCATCGCCAGCACTGGCCGCAGCCGTTTGCCTCCGGCAAACGTCGAGTGGCGCATCGCTCCGTGAATCGAACCGGGAACAACATCCGCGCCCGGCAGCAGCGCTTCGAGCGCCTTGTCGGTCAGCTCTGCGCCTTCATGGATCAGCGATTTTACGTCAGCCGGCATTCCCTTCATGATACTCGACCTCTCGCTCGCCGGCGCTCCACCGCGAACACCGCTGCAAGCAGCAGCAGCGCGAATCCACTCAGCAGCCGGCCCCTCAATACATCGGGCGTCGTCGTCCAATCCACAGTCACATGCGCCGGCCCGCGCGGTACCGGCACCACCATCAGTCCATCTTCGCGCTCCGGCAGACCGGTAACGACCCCGCCATTCAGCCGCACCTGCCATGCTGGATAACTGCGTAGCCGCAGAATCAGAAAGCCTGTGTGAGGCACTTCAGCGTCCACGGCCCAATGCTCCCCTGAAGTACTGCTCGTTGTTCGCGGCCCCAAACGTCGCGTCGCACGATCCCTCGTCCTTTGACCACTCAAGATCAACGCCCGGCGTGCCCTTGCCCAGTGCCACCGTTGCTGTCTTCGCAAGGCAGGCCGCCGGCAGGCTCATCGCCACCGCCGTCTCGCTCACGTATGCCGGCGCGTACTCATCCGTGCCCTCAAACCCTGCGCCAGAGCGATAGACGTCCAGCATCGCGTGCACGTTGTCTTCGTCATCGCACGGCTGAAAGAAATTCCAACCGGCAATCATCATTGCTCCCACAAACACCGCGCCGCACGCGCCCAGTGCGATAACACGCCACCTGCGCCGCTCCATCCAGACAGCGGAAGCGAAGAAGATCCCCAGCGGAGCCTGCGTCACCACCAGCCACCGCCACGGAAATTGCAGAAAGCGCATCTTCGGCAGCCCGCGCCACAGCAGATCAGAAGGAGGAAGCTCAAGAAACAGCACCGCCGCCGGAATCAGCGCCAGCACAATCCACCACGTGCGCGCACCCGGCATCCGCCCGCGCCAGCGGCACAGCGCAATCGCCGCAAGCGCCACCGCGATCATTGCGGTTGCAATCCACGAAACACGATCGAGCTCCAGATCGTGATACGCGAGCGCCGCATTGGCATGGTGCGCGAACAGCCAGTTATTCTCAATCAGGTATCCGGGATCGCTCACCACTTCCTGGATATTTACCCACGCCTCTTCCACAGCGGCCGGCACCAGGTATACCGCCGCAAGCCCCAGTCCCACCGCGCCCGCGATCGCAGCGCGGATCACCGGCGCCCACGACCGCAGCAGCCACGCCGCCGTCAGCGCAACGGCAGCCAGCAGATAACTTGCCATCACGCCCAGTGGCGCATTCGACAGCCACGCGCCCGCCACAATCAGCACCAGCGGCGCCGCCGATCCATCCAGCGCACGCCGCCACGCGTTCCCGCTCTTGTTGCGATCGCGCAGCGCAAAGAGCAGCAGCAGTGGAATCCAGAAGCCGCCTGTAAGCTCGGCAAAATCCGAGCGCTCATACGCCGTGAACAATGCATAGCCTGAAAACAGCGCAGCGCATCCGGCAAGCGTTGCCGGTCCATCGGCCAGAGCTTCGCGCGCAAGTGCTCGCGTTGCCAGGCCCGTACCTGCAAGCAGCAGAAAGGTCAGCGCCATGGGCACTGCCGTCCACGGCAGCACCATGCCCAGCGCCGCGCCCAGCATCCACGAGATCGGCGGATAGAAAATAAAGCGCGGTTCGCCCGCGCCATAATTCGCGCTCGGCGACCAGTGCGGATACACGATGCCCTGGCGCCAGCTCTGCGCCGCATCCAACCACGACACCAGATGAAAGTCGAAGTCGTGCCCGCACGAGTCGCCCCGCACTAGTTGTGGAGCCGTCGCGAGTAGCGCCGCCAGCACGATGACCGCGGGTCCGGCGAATCGCCGCAACACACTGCCCGGCTTTTCTTCCGCGTCTTCGTGCGCGTTTTCGTCATGGCGTCAGGCGCAGCGTGTGGCGCGTCGCAGCGGCCACCGCAGCGGCAGAGAAGGGAAGCGCGAAGGTTCTGCCCGCGTAGTAGTCGCTCCACTGGTCGCGGTAGTACGGGCTCAACGGATTCCCGCTCTCGCCCAGCACGATGTTCTCCGTCGAGCCGTCCACATCGCTCCAGTCCATCGTGAAGCGCTGCGAAGGCCCGAACGCGCGCCCAACCTGCTTCACCGTGAGCGTGTCGCCGCTCAGCGGCTGCGGTCCCGTCCCGGCCACTCTGCCAATGAACGGCAAAAATTCCGCCAACGGATGCTCGATGTCCACAACATGCCAGTTGCCGTAGGCCCACCGGCTCACATCTGCGGGAGCCTTGCCCTCCGCCATCGCGCGCCGCACCGCATCCGCAAGCGCCGCATCCCAGTCCTTGTACCCCGGCGGAAGCCACGCAGCTTCGCCATGCATCACGATCTCTTCCAGAGCAAAGTCTGATTCCGCCCACTCGTAGCTGCCCGTCTCCGCGCCCAGCTTCGGCGCAAGAATCATGGGCCGCAGCACCGCGCGCGTCTTCGTCACCAGTGACGCCGCCGCAGAATCCGCTGTCAGCCGTCCATCCCAGTTCCGCATCAGGTCGGCTGCCTCGTGCATCCGGCTGTCCATGCTTGGCCGCGTGATCAATCGCATACGCAAACCGGTGCGCCAGCTCCTGGTCCACCTCGCTGTAGATGTCCGTCTGCGCCGCCAGCATCTCCGGCCGCGTCAGCCCGTCGCGTCCTTCGAGCATTTTGTAGATGCGCTCCGCGCGATACGGCTCCGCCCACTCCAGTGACAGCGGATACTTCGTCTTCTCCGTCGTCACGCGCGAGTTCGCCGTCGCCAGAAATCCAGAAGGCGGGTCCACTGCCCTCGGCAGATCGCCAAACGGCACGTAGCCCTGCCACTCATGCGTCCCCGCAGCCACCGGCACGCCCGTCAGTCCATCTGCGCGAATCGGAATCTTGCCCACCGCCTGGTACGCAACATGCCCCTGGTCGTCCGCATAGACTACGTTCTGCGTTGGCCAGCACCACTTCTCCAGAGCCGCGGAAAACTCCGTCCAGTTCGCCGCCGTATTCATCTCGTAGAGCGGAATCGAGTCGAACGCATGGTCATAGAGCGACCACTTCAGCGCGATCGCGCGCTTCTCCCGCGTAAACAGCGGATTCAGCAGCGGACCATGCTCCGTCAATTGCACATCCACCGTCACGTCCTTGCCGCCCCGCACGTGAATCACTTCGTGATCCACCGCGAGCGGTTTCCAGCTTCCGTCCGTGTCCCGGTAGTTGCCTTTGCCGTCGAGCGTCTCGACGTAGAGATCCTGCACATCGGCGTACAGCGCCGTGAATCCCCATGCCACATGCTCGTTGTGTCCCGCAATCACCAGCGGCATGCCCACCAGCGTCACGCCGGCCGCGTGATAACCCGGCGCGCGCAGATCGGCCATGTACCAGATATTCGGAGCCGTCAGCGACAGGTGCATGTCGTTCGAGAGCAGCGGCTTTCCGCTCGCCGTGTGCTGGCCAGAGATCACCCAGTTATTCGATCCCGGTGTGCAGCCCGCGCACCGCGCCACGCCCAGTGCGCTTCGCAGCGCCCGCAGGTCTTCCTGCGGCATCATCTCCGTCTGCGTGCGGTCGTCGTCGTCATCATCGTCGCCGCGCGGCGCTGCCGGCTGCGGCTCGCTCAAATCGATCTTCTCGCCCGTTGGCGGACGATCGCGCCACGAGCCCACCGGATAGAGATCCGCTTCGAGCCGCCGATTGTTGAGCTTCCGCGCCACGCGCTCGCGCCCCAGCTTCTCATCCCACCGCGAGTCCAGCGTCTCGATCATCATCGTGCCCACCGCGAGCGAGTCCACGCCGCTCCACGGCTTCGGCATGTAGTGCAGCAGGCGAAACTCCGGCGGCAGCGCATCCCGGTGCTGGTCGATGAACAGATTCACGCCGCGCGCATACGCATTCAGGCGCGCCCGATCCGCCGGAGCCATCTGCGCGTAAAGCCGCTCTGCCGTCCGGCGAAACTGCAGCACGCGCTGCGCCCGGTCATGCTTCACCAGCGTCGGCCCCATGATCTCCGCCAGCTCGCCCTCCGCATTGCGGCGATAGCCGTCCATTTGCCACAGCCGGTCCTGCGCCGTCACGTATCCCTGCGCTACAAAAAGATCGTCCTGGGTCGCCGCGTCAATGTGAGGAACCCCGTGCGCGTCCCGTCGCACCGTCACCGCCGCAGACAACCCCGCCAGCTTCACGTCGCCGTCCAGTTGCGGCAGTGCAGCCTTCGCTACCGCGTGCAGCCACAGCGCCGCCGCCAGCGGCAGCACGATCAGCACCGCCAGCAGGGCGACAGAGCCCCACGCCGCGACGCGCATCCAGCGTGCTCGCGGAGGCCGTGTGCGGGCAGCGATCTTTAACTCTTCCGGATTTACGTGTTCTGCGCTGGGCATGAGGTCAACAACAGAATAACCGCTGCTCGGCTGCTCTTACCCGCGCCGTATCAGCCCGCAAGCGGCTCAGTCTCGGCGGGCGCTGCCGGCCGCCGCCGGTAGAGCGCCAGCAGAATCCCCAGCAGCAGCAGCACGGCAGGCAGTATCAGCAGGCTGCCTTCCGGGCCGTCCGAGCCGCCGCTCCACAACCCATCGCCCTGCGGTGTGGTCGTCAGCAGGTGCCCCCGCGACACAATGCCGCTATCCGCCGTGCCGAAGAAGAAAGTCTCCGCCCAGTCCCACGCCATGTGGCATCCAATCGCCCACCACGCCGACCCCGTCAGCCACACACTCACGCAGAAGACGAAGCCGATCAGCGACGCTGCAAAGACGCCCACCCACGTCTCGCCGTTATTGCCGGTGTGAAAGTACCCGAATGCCGTCGACGTCGCCCACGCAGCCTGCCAGAATCCCGCATGCGCATCGCCCGCCCGCTGCAGCAGCCAGCAGGGAATCACGCCCAGCGCTGCCATTGTGTAAACGCCGTTCGCGCCCTGCGCGGCCGGCTTGGTCGTCAGCAGAAGGCAGATGCCGGCCACAGCCGCCAGCGCCCACCAGAAATTGATGCCGCGCGTCAGCGTCGACTGCAGGTAGCATCGGAAGACGCCTTCTTCGCAAAAGCCCACCAGCAGAAAAGCCGCCGCCCAGATGCTCCCGTACTTAAGCGCCTGCGCGCCGTTCAAAGTCGTCCGGTCAAGTTGCAGCCATCCGCCCAGAGCCATGGCCATCACCAGCGCTGACAGCGCCACAAACCCGGTTGCAAATCCCGCCGCAAAGCGCCGCAGCCAACCAGCGGGCGCGAGGTTGTACTCCCACAGGGATCGATGTTCAACGCGCGCCATGAACAGCATCGCCGAGAAAATCACGAGGAAGGGAAGCGACTCTCCAAGCAGCACGTGCATCGGAGAAAGCGGCCCTTCCGCCACCCTCGGATACACCGAAAGAACAATCTGATCCACTACCGCCAGCAGCAGGTAATAGAGTCCCACAAAAAGAGCTACGCTCCAGCCCGCGCGCAGGCCATGCTCTCCTGCAAATACTCCCGACACGTCATGGAAGCGCTCTGGCGTCAGCTCAGCCATTCCCCGATCCGATCGCCCCGGACTCATCCCGCCTTCCACAACGTGGTTCTCCGGTTCCATCGGTTCTCCCTGTGGTTTCACTGCGTTTCCTTCACTTGGATTCTACTGAAAGCCAGTACGCGCGGTCCCGCTTCTCGCTGCCAGGCGTCCCTGCCGTGTCTTGACACAAACGGCGCCGCCCTTGATGCTTAACTTTCTGGTTTTGTGAAATTCCCCTCAATGGAGCGTCGGCATCTTGCAGGTTCGAGTCTTCTATCACGACAAGTGCTTTGATGGAGCCTGCTCCGCCTCGCTCTTTACGCGCTTCCACCGCGAGTGCGTTGCGCAGGGCGCCGCTTACTCCTATCACGGCCTCGTCCATCGCGCCGGCGCCCTCTTTGACGAGAGCGAATTCACCGGCGACGAGAACGCCATCGTCGATTTCAAATACTCCGCCTCTCCGCGCATCACCTGGTGGTTCGATCACCACCTCTCGGCATTCCTCACCCCGCAGGACCACGAGCACTTCCTCGCCTGCCAGCGTGACCCTGTATGCTCCGCGCGCAAGTTCTTCGATCCCTCCTACACGTCGTGCACCAGTTTCCTCGCGCGCATCGCTTCCACGCGCTTCGGCTTCAACACCGCTCCGGTCGCCGACCTCATTCACTGGGCCAACATCGTTGACGGCGCCCTCTATGAGAGCCCCGAGGCCGCCGTCGAAATGGCTGAGCCCGCGATGAAGCTCACGCTCATTATCGAATCCACCCAGGATCCTGCCTTCATTCCGCGTCTCATTCCGCTGCTCACTGAAATGCCCCTCGCCGATGTGCTCGCGCAGCCCTTCGTCGCTCCGCTGCTTCCGCCCCTTCTCGAGCGCCACCAGAGCGCCATCGAGCTCATCCGCGAACGTTCAGAAGAACGCAACGGCACCATCTTCTTCGACATCACTGACCATCTGCTCGAGGGCTTCAACAAGTTCATCCCTTACTACCTCCATCCCAACGCGACCTACTCCATCGGCCTCTCCAAGTCGAGTTTTCGCACCAAGGTCTCCGTCGGTTCCAATCCGTGGACCAAAACCGACCCCGCAACCATGGTCAATCTTGCGCAGGTATGTGAGCGATACGGCGGCGGCGGACACGCCCGCGTCGGCGCCATCAGCTTCCCGCCCGACCAGGCAGACCGCGCCCGCGTCGCTGCCGCAGAAATCGTCGCCGAGCTCCGCGCACATAATGCCGCCGCTGGCTCCTAAGCTGGAAGCTAGCAGCTAGCTCTTCAGACTTGGCCAATCCGGCCGGCGATGCTGCAGAAACGCCTGCACGCCTTCCTTGAAGTCCACCGTCGAGCGCTGCTGCGCATTCGCTTCGATCGCGTCGGCCAGCTCTTCATCCAGCCTCCGCGCCGCATGCTTCGCCAGCAGCCCCTTCAGGCACGCCATCGCCTGCGGACTGTTCTGCATCAGCCCGTGCGCCAGCGCCATGGCCCTCGGCATCAGCTGGTCGGCGGCAACCACTTCCGTCACCAGCCCCAGCGTATGCGCCTCGTGCGCCTCGATCAGCCTTCCCGTCAGCAGCAGATCGCGCGTGTGCTTCTCGCCCACCTGCCGCAGCAGAAACGACGCCACAATCGCCGGCACAAAGCCGATGCGCACTTCCGTATAGCCGAACTTCGCCTCCGGCACCGCCAAGGTGAAGTCGGAAATCGTCGCCAGGCCCATCCCGCCCGCAATCGCCGGCCCGTTCACCGCCGCAATCACCGGCTTGGGAAATTCATAGAGCCCGCGCAGCAGCAGCGCCGTGTTCTCTGAGTCCCTGCGATTCTCTTCCTGCGTGCGCGCCGAGATCGTCGCCAGGTGATCGAGATCGAGCCCCGCGCAAAATGCCGGCCCCGCGCCGGTCAGGATCAGCACGCTGCAGCTGCGGTCTTCAGCCGCTTCACCCAGCGCCGCCATCAACTCGCCGATCAGCTCAGGCGTCAGTGCATTGCGTTTTGCCGGCCGATTCAGGGTGATGGTGCGAACGCCTTTTGCCGTCTCAACAAGAATGAATTCGAAGCGAGCCATGCGTCTCTCCTGCAACATCGGCACAACAATCCGCGACAGCGTGCTTCATCCTACTGCAAGAGCAATGCGCTTCGCAGCCGCATTGCATCAGGCTCAGCAGCTGGCAGCTAGCAGCTAGAAGCTGGAAGCTGACCCTACAGCCCTATCTCTGCCGCTCGCTTCTTCATCGCCTCCAGGCAGAAGGCGATGTGCGCGTCGAGATCCACGCCCAGCTCTGCCGCTCCCTGGATCACATCCTCCCGGCTCACGCCCCGCGCGAATGCCTTGTCCTTCATCTTCTTCCGCACGCTCGGCGCCTCCACATCGGCTATTGCCTTTGTCGGCTTCACCAGCGCGCACGCCGTTAAAAAACCTGCCAGCTCATCGCAAGCAAAGAGCGTCTTGTCGAGATGCGTCACCCGCGGCACACCCGAATACTGCGCATGCCCCAGGATCGCCGTGCGCGTCTCCTCCGGCCAGCCCAGCCGCTCCAGTTCGCGCACGCCTACAAACGGGTGCTCCTCAGCCGTCGGGTGCCGCTCATAATCGAAGTCATGCAGCAGCGCCGTCGTTGAGTAGAGTCGCAGCAACGCCTCGCGCTCCTTGCCCATCAGTCCGAGCCGGTCGGCTTCTGCCACGCCATAGGCTGTTACGCAGATCTCAACGGCCACCGCATGCTTGCGCAGGCTCTCATTCTGCGTCCACTCCGTCACCAGTTGCCATGCCTGCTCCCGTCCGTAGCGCGCATCGTTTCCGCACATTTTTTGCTCCTTGTTGCACAGCCTGGTTCGCGTTTCTTCGGGGTTTTCAAGGTATGATAGGAGAATCTTAGGGTTGACCCTAACTTTCTACTTGACAATTATGGTTCCTTCCCCTGACAGTAGCACGTATCGCGGTGCAGAAAAGCACCTCGGAGACCATGCTCTGGCACTCCGCAACCAAACGATGGCCACCACATTAGTCAGCGTGGAAACGAGAGAAGTTGTGCGCTGCGATTTCTGCAGCCTGGTGCAATACCGAACCAGCAACTCCCTCTGCAGAAAGTGCCACAGGCGCCTGGACATCGAGGAGCCCGTGCAACTGACCCCCCAACTGGTGATGGCGCAGCCGGTTCCGCCCATCGCCGAGGCCGGGATGCAGGTCGCGGGTCAGGTGCGTGAAATTCGCCGCGCCCGCCATCTCAGCCAGCGTCAGCTTGCCGGCCGCATGCAGGTGCCTCGTACCTACATCTCCAAGATCGAAAACGGCAAGGCCATTCCCACTCTCGGGTCGCTCGAGCGTCTCGCCCGCGCTCTTGAGGTGGACGTAAGCCAGCTCGTTCGCGATTCGCGGAGCCGCCGCGACGAAGAGGTTGCCGCCATCCTTGCCGATCCGCTGCTGGCCGAGATTGCTGCCCTGCTGCCGCATCTTGACTCGCTGCATCGCACGCTGATCTACGGCTCGGCGCGCGACATGGCCATGGGCCGCCGCCGCACCGCCTAGACGGCATTCCAGCGTGTTCCGCCGCCGCGCCAGGTGACGCCCGTGCGCGGCAGCGGCACTTTGGTGACTCTCGCCGCGCTCAGTGTTTGCGGCCATTCCAGCGCATGTGCTAGGGTCGAAAGTGTCGCCGACACCCACGGTTTCTGTTCGCGAGTGAAGGCGGTCTGCCCGGCCCTTTCGGCCCGCGTTCGAAGACTGCGCACACCGCCCGCCACTCGCAGCCGTCGCAACGGTCCGGCGCAGTGATCGGGAACCGTAAATTATTTGAAGAGGCAGCCCTTGCATCCTTCCGGTACGTTGCGAATCGATGAGCTCTCGCCCGATGAGCGTGCCGTTTATGCAACCCTCAAGCCCGAGCGCCTCCCCGAGCACGTCGCCATCATCATGGATGGCAATGGCCGCTGGGCAGGCCGCCGTTCGCTGAAGCGATTCCTCGGCCACCAGCAGGGCGCGAAGAGTGTGCAGCTTGTCACCGAAACCGCATCGCGCATCGGCCTTCCCTGGCTCACCCTCTATGCCTTTTCTCTCGAGAACAACCTCCGCCGCCCGCGCGCTGAAGTCAACTTCCTCATGCGTCTGCTGCGCAGCTACCTCGAGTCCAACCTGCAGCGCATGATGGACAACAACGTCCGCATTCGCTACATCGGCCGCATCCACGAGTTGCCCCCCGAGGTGCAGGACAAGATGCACTGGGCCGAGGAAGCCACCGCTCGCAACACCGGCACCACACTCACCCTTGCCCTTAACTACGGCGCTCGCTCCGAACTCGTCGACGCTTTCCGCGGCCTCGCCGCCGAAATGCGCCAGAAGCACCTCGCTCCCGACCGCATCACCGAAGAAGACATCCACCGCCATCTCTACACCGCGCACATGCCCGACCCCGACCTGCTCATCCGCACCTCGGGCGAGATGCGCCTCTCCAACTACCTGCTCTGGCAGATCGCCTACGCCGAAATCTACGTCACTGAGCGCCTCTGGCCCGATTTCCGCGGCATCCATCTCCTCGAGGCCATCGCCGCCTTCCAGCGCCGCGAACGCCGCTTCGGCGGCATCGGCGAGGGCTGCGGAGAAGTCGAAGAAGACCCCGAGCGCATGAAGCTCGCCGCCGGCTGAATTCCCGTCGCCCAGCAGGCGCAACGCCCGCTCCATTTCTAAAGCATGGATGTGTTGAAGTCCGCGATGAACTGAATGCCCGGCACATCGATCTTGAGCAGTTGTTTATCTCCGGTCAGGAACAGATCAATCCCCGCCGATGCTGCACACGCCAGGTGAATAGCATCCGCAACTTTCAATTTTGTACTTTCCCGCGGAATCTGCCGAACGGCGCCACCGCGCCCTTATCGAACGGCAACAGCGAGAATCCCATCTCCTCCACCGCCTCAAACATCCTCTGCACTTTGAGGGGCCGCGATGATCTTTCGGTGCCCGCCATGTACTCTCACCTATTCCCAGATAGCTCGTGAAAAGTGAGTCGCCGCGCCGGCGCGAACGTCGAGCAAGCCTCCGCTCGCGCTCCGTAAGAAGGATGGCCCTCCAGCACATAAATCAGCAGCATCGTGTCCCAGTAGATGCGGCTCATTCCCCATCTTCCTCGTCGTGGCCACGCACCCAGCGAATGAAGGCTTCTCCGCCGCCGTAAGCGGCAAACTCGTCCTTCATCGACCCACTAAGTTTTCCGATCACCCGGTGTGCCCATTCTTCCGGAGTTTCGCTGGCTGGTGGTCTTTCGAGATTTTCCGTCCGTTGTGCTCCCGTCGGCGTCTCCGCTTCGCCCTCCGCTTTTCCCGCGGATTCGACTCGGTAATGCACCACGACGGTAGTGCTGTTCTTGGAAGGGGGGCCATCGACAGCAACGATCTCGATGCCGTTTTCTCGCTGGAATTTGCCACTTAGAAGAGCCTCGCAAACCTGCCGCGTGTGATTCCTTGGGAAGCCTCCGGCCTCCAGGTCCTTCAGAAGCGATTTCACGGGAATCGCGAATTCGCGCTTCCCGGCTCTCACTGCGGGCCCGAGATAATTCGCCTTTGCACGTTCCCGAACTTTATCGCTCAAACCGTAATTCATCCCGCCCTCCTGATTCAGACAATATCTTTAAGTAAGACAGTCTGTCAAGATTCCGGTTTGGACTGTCTTCCGCTTCCGCAGTGTATTCTCATCCTGAATGAAACGGGTCATAACTGCTCTCATCCTCGCGCCTCTGGTGATCGCGCTCGTGCTCTTCGGGCCAAAGTGGCTTATCACCCTCGCCATTGCAGCCGTCGCTCTGCTCGCTGGCTGGGAATTCATCGGTCTCGCCGAACATAGCGGCGCAAAACCGCCGCGGATCCCCATCATGGTCGCGCTCGCTGCCCTCTTTGCCGGCAACTTTCAGTGGCCCGATCAGACCCTCATCCTCTTCACCGTCCTCAGCCTCGGCCTGCTCACCTGGTGCACCTTCGCTTCGCCTATCCAGCGCGTCCTGCTCGATGCAGTCTCTTCGGTCTTCACGCTGGCCTACATCGGCCTCACCCTGCTCGCCATTCCCACACTGCGCGAAATGTCCAATGGCGCCACGCTTGTCATCTTTCTGTTCTTCGTTGTCTGGTCCGGCGATATTGCCGCGTTCTACACGGGCCGCAGCCTCGGCAGGCGCAAGCTCGCTCCCGCGCATCAGCCCCAATAAGACCTGGGAAGGCTCCATCGGCTCCGTCTTCGGCAGTCTCCTCGTCACGGGACTCCTCTTCTGGCTCGCGGCGCAGCTCGCCCAGTGGAACTTCGCAACCCTCTCCTTTGCCGACGAAGTCTGGTGGTACTGGCTCCTCATGGCCGTCATCGTCAACGTCGCCGCGCAGGTCGGCGACCTCGCCGAATCCGCGCTCAAGCGCTCCGCCGGCGTCAAGGATTCCGGCAGCCTGCTGCCCGGCCACGGCGGCGTCCTCGACCGCATCGACGCCCTGCTGCTGGCCGCTCCGGCGCTATGGTACGCTCAGATTATTCGCTAGGGATATCCACCTTCTCTGGCCATCTTGCAGGTTCCAAGCCACTTTGAAACGACTCGCCATCCTCGGTTCCACCGGCTCCATCGGCCAAAGCACCCTCTCCATCGTCGAGCAGTTCCCCGAGCGCTATTCCGTCGCCACCCTCGCCGCCGGCCGCAACGTCGACGAGGCCTTCGCGCAGGCCATTCGCTGGCGCCCGAAGATCGTCTCCCTCGCCACCGAAGAACTTGCCGCCGAGCTTGCCGCGGCGCCTTCGCGACGCCGGCATCCCCGGCGTCGATGATCGTCCATGGCTCCGCCGGCACCGTCGCCTGCGCCACGCACGCCCGAAGCCGACTTCGTCGTCTCCGCCATCGTCGGCGTCGCCGGTCTCGAAGCCACGCACGCCGCCATCCTCGCCGGCAAGCCCGTCGGCCTCGCCAACAAGGAGTGCATGGTCGCCGCCGGCGAAATCCTCACCGCCGCCGCCCGCGAGCGCAACGTGCCCATCCTGCCCATCGACAGCGAACACAACGCCGTCCACCAGTGCCTGCGCGTCGGCGCGCACTCCGAAGTGAAAACCATCTGGCTCACCGCCTCCGGCGGCCCCTTCCGCCAGCCTCCCGCTCGACCAGTTCGCCTCCATCACTCCCGAGCAGGCCCTCAAGCACCCCACCTGGGTCATGGGCCGCCGCATCACCATCGACTCGGCCACCATGCTCAACAAGGGCCTTGAAGTCATCGAGGCCTGCCGCCTCTTCGACGTCCCGCCCGAGCCAGGTCCGCGTCACCGTCCATCCGCAGTCCACCGTCCACTCGCTGGTCGAATACGTCGACGGCTCGATCCTCGCGCAGATCTCCGTTACCGACATGCGCCTGCCCATCCTCTACGCGCTGGCCTAGCCGGAGCGGCCTGCTTCCGTCTCTTACCTTCGACCTGGCCGCCCTCAGCCAGCTCGACTTCGAGCAGCCTGATTTCGAACGCTTTCCCTGCCTGCGCCTGGCCTATGAGGCGGCGGAAAAAGGCGGCGCCCACTGCATCGCCCTCAACGCCGCCGACGAGGTCGCCGTCGAGGCATTTCTCGACCGCAAAATCCCGTTCATCGGAATCCCGCGTACAATTGAAAGAGTGCTTGCATCGACGCCGGAAGCGCATCCAACCACGATCGCCGATGTGCTTGCCGCCGATCGTGAGGCGCGTGCAACGGCCCGGGCAACATGGTAGCGGACCAAGGGTTCTTCTGTCGTCGCGCCAGCGTGCACGCCTGAGGACTTTAGCTTTCATCTATGCATGATTTTCTCGTTTCTGCTGCCGCTTTCCTTGTCCTGATCGGAGTCATGGTGGTGGTCCACGAGTTCGGCCACTTCGCGGTCGCCAAGCTCTGCGGCGTCCGCGTCGAAGCCTTCTCCATCGGCTTCGGGCCGCGCCTCTTCGGCTTCACCACGGCGACACCGACTACAAGGTCTGCCTGCTGCCCCTCGGCGGCTATGTCAAAATGACCGGCGAGACGCCGGAACAGAATCTCGAAACTCCAGGCACGCCCAGCGCCAGGCAGATGCTGGACTCTGGCGCCGATATGCGCCAGGTCATCGGCCTGCCCGACGACCCCGGCTCGTTCACCAACGCATCCCCGCTGGCAGCGCATGCTCATCGGCGTCGCCGGTCCGGTTGCGAACTTCATCCTCGCCTTCGTCCTCATGGTCTTCTACTTCGGCTTCATCAACGAGGTCCCCGACATCCGCACCTCGGCCCTTGAGTGGGTCACGCCCGGCTCCGTCGCCGACCAGGCCGGCCTCAAGCCCGGCGACATCTTCCGCGCGCTTCGGTTCCGCCGAAAACCCCGATCTTGAAACCCTTGTCGACACCATTCGCAAGAGCCCTGACCAGACCCTGCCCGTCACCGTCGAGCGCAACGGCCAGCCCGTGCAGCTTTCGCTGCATCTGCCCGACAAAACCGACAGCAGCAGTTTTGAGCTCAGCCAGATCGGCTTCTTCCTCGCCTTCACGCATGGTCCCATCGGCGTCGATCAGACCCAGCCCGATGCGCCGGCAGAGCGCGCAGGCCTCCGTGCCGGCGATCAGATCGTTGCCGTCGATGGCCACGCCTTCCACACCACTGACCCGCTTCTCGACTACCTGCGGATGGGCAAAGGCACGCCGGTCACGCTCACTGTCAGGCGCAATGGCATCATCATTCCTCCCATCGTCGTTACGCCCTCACAGCAGGATTCGCAATGGCGCCTGGGCTTCATGGCGCAGCCCCCCGCTGAGCCCCCCATGCGCCGCCAGCCCCTTGCCTTCGGCGCCGCCGTCGCAGAGGCCCGCGATTTCTGCACGCAGAATTCGCTGATGATCGTCGACGTCCTTCACAAGCTCTTCACGCGCCAGGCATCCGTCAAGCAGCTCGCCGGCCCCGTCGGCATTGCCCACGCCGCCGGCCAGGCAGCAGAAACCAAATACTGGGCGCCGAAGTTCGGCCTTGCCGCCGGCATCAGCCTCAACCTCGGCATCCTCAACCTGCTGCCCTTCCCCATCCTCGATGGCGGCCTGATCCTGCTGCTTCTCATCGAAAGCGTCATGCGCCACGACATCAGCATGATCATCAAAGAGCGCATCTACCAGGCAGCCTTCGTCGTGCTGGTCATGTTCTTCGTCTACGTCATCTTCAACGACGTGGCCAAGCTTTCCGTCTTCAGCCATTTCAAGCCCTGAGAGCACGCTGAACGATGCCAGTCACCACAACCGTCCGGGTGCGCTATGCCGAAACCGATCAGATGGGCATCGTCTACTATGCCAACTATCTGGTCTGGTTTGAAATCGGCCGCGTCGAGTTGCTGCGCTCCCTCGGCCTTGCCTACAGCCACCTTGAAAAGGAGCACGAGTGCATCCTGCCCGTCGTTGAGGCAAGCTGCCGCTATCGTTCTCCCGCCCGCTACGACGACGAAATCCTCATCGAGACCCGCCCCGCGATCCTCCGCGGATCGGTGCTCAAGTTCGCCTATCGCATCCTGCGCAAAGCCCCCGACGGCGCCGATGCAACGCTCCTCGCCGAAGGCGAAACCGTGCACGTTGTCTGCGATGACCAGCTCAACCGCAAGCCTCTCCCCGACCACTACGCCGCCGCTCTCCGCGCGCTCATGCCCGGCAGCTAACCGGGGGCTCCGCGCCAAACATCCGCACGCAGCGCGCTTCGCGTCTCACTGCGTCCCGCGCGTCGGCGGCGTGATCCAGTACTGCATGAACACCAGATCCAGATAGCGGTTGAACTTGAAGCCAACCTCGTGCAGGTGCCCCACCTTCTGGAACCCGAAGCGTTCGAGAAAACGAATCGACGCCCCGTTCTCTGAGTCCACGCCGGCGATCATCGTGTGCTTGCCCACTGTTTGCGCCCGGTCTACCAGCGTACGCAGCAGCGCCGTGCCCACCCCGCGTCCCCGCGCATTGGTGTGGATATGCACTGTTCCCTCGACCGTGTGCCGATACCCCGGCCACAGTCTGAAATCCGCAAAGCTGCCGAAGCCCAGCACCTTGTTCTCGTCCACCGCCACCAGCACCGGGTATCCCTGCGCCAGCCGCGCATTCCGCCACGCCAGCCGATCGTGGCACGTCACCGTGCGGTCGTTGTAAATTGCGGTTGTGTTCAGAACAATTTCGTTATAGATCGCCGTGATCTCATCAAAGTCCGTCGGAGCGGCATCCCGAATCTGCATAGTCGCCTCGCTACGGTCGCCTCATTGGTTCTGATGTCTCAGACGTTAGGTCCAGGAAAATTGCGATTGACGTGCGGCAAGCTGCAGCCATTTTCGGAAAGGTTATTACACTTCGCTGGCTTGAGCATCACAACTACTTCCGCACGCGCAGACTTTAGTTTTTGCCTGCAAGCTTTCGCCAACTGCGCCAGCTCCACCGACCCGCATTGACGCCCACCGCCCTCCGCCTTAGGCTCATATCTATGGAATTTAAAGTAGTCGAACTGGAGAAGGAGCCCATTGACTTCGACCTCCAGTTGAAGCCTTCCCCAAAGCCCGGTTCCCCCCAGCCCCCCCCAGTCCGGTTCGATCGATTTCGGCGAAGAGGCCACGCAGGAAGGCCCACTCGCCACCTCCGGCCGCGCTGAAGTCATCCACGAGCATCGCGGCCCGAGGGAAATCGTCGCCGACATCCGTCTCCGGGGCAATTACGCGGGCCGCTTCCAGGTGCCCTGTGCCCGCTGCGTCGAGCCCGTCGAAATCCCTCTCAGCGGAGAGTTTGACCTCATCTTCCGCCCCATCGGCGTCGATTCCGGCGCCGCCGAGCGCTCCATCTCGGCGCAGGAGACCGAAATCGGTTATTATCAGGGAGACAGTCTTTTGCTTGAGGATGTGCTGCGCGAGCAGGTGCTCTTGTCTCTGCCGGTCAGAACGCTGTGCAAGCCTGACTGCAAAGGACTTTGCCCACGTTGCGGCAAGAACCGGAACCAGGAGGACTGCTCCTGCGAGACGGGTCCATCGGACCCCCGCTGGGAAGCGCTCTCCGGGCTCCGCAACCGGATAAAGTCCTAGCTTGAACTTAAGACTTGAACTTAGGAATTGACCCCAGCCGATTGAGGGTGTGTCCCTGCCGATAGCCGTTGACGATTCTCTGCGATCGCGAGCCCGGACCGGCAACACGACTCCGGCAACATGAACTCCGGGGACACGAAAGGAATTGCACCATGCCGAATCCGAAAAGGCGCCACTCCACGCGCCGCACTGCCAACCGCCGCGCTCACGACTTCCTCACCCCCGCCGGTGTCTCGGAGTGCCCCAACTGCCACGAGAAGAAGCGCCCCCATCACGCCTGCGCCAAGTGCGGCGAGTACAAGGGACGCGCCGTGCTGGACACCAAGGATTCTGCGAAGTAGTCTGAGCACGCACACACATGCTCATCGACATCGTCCTTGACGCTGTAGGATCTGACAAAGCACCAGAACCGGAAATACGAGGCGCAATCCTCGCCTGCCGCGCTCTGCCCGTGCGCGTGCATCTCGTTGGCCCCGAGCCCGAGCTGCGCGACCTGCTCGATGAGCACCTCGAAAACGAGGACCTCCCCATCGTCATCCACCACGCCTCTGAGCGTATCGGGATGGACGAGAAGGCTGCGCACGCCGTCCGCGCCAAGCGCGACAGCTCCATGCGCGTCGGCCTCAAGCTGGTGCGCGAGCGCAAGGCCGCCGGCTTCGTCACCGCAGGCAACACCGGCGCCGCCATGGCCACCGCCAAAATGGTGCTCGGCGCGCTGCCCGGCGTCGATCGCCCCGCTCTCGCCACGCCCATGCCGACCTCCAAGGGCAATCCCTGCCTCCTTCTCGATGTTGGCGCCAACGTCGACTGCAAGGCCCACAACCTCGAGCAGTTCGCCGTCATGGGCGAAATGTACGCGCGCAGCGTCTTCAAGATTCGCCAGCCCCGCGTCGGCCTGCTCTCCATCGGTGAAGAAGAAACCAAGGGCAACGAGCTCACCCGCGAAGCCATGCCCCTGCTCAAGGCGCTCCCTCTCAACTTCATCGGCAACGTCGAGGGGCGCGACATCTTCAACGGCAATGCTGACGTCATCGTTTGCGACGGCTTCGTCGGCAACGTCGCCCTCAAGACCAGCGAGGGCCTTGGCCGCTTCGTGCGCGACGCTCTGCGCGAATCGCTCACCCGCACCGTCACCGCCCAGGTCGGCGCGCTGCTTTCCCGCCGGGCCTTCAACGACTTCCGCCGCCGCCTCGATTACACCGAATACGGTGGCGCGCAACTGCTCGGCGTTCGCGGCGTCTGCGTCATCGGCCACGGCTCCTCCAACGACAACGCCATCTACAACGGCATTCGCGTCGCCCACGAGTTCGCCAGGGCCAACACCAACGAGCAGATCGAGCGCGAATTCGCGAGCCGCCCCACGCGCCGCCCCGCCCGCTCCGCCGACGAGCCCGAAGCCACCATCCAGTAGGCATTTGCCATGCAGACCGATTCCGCCGGAAGCGATGCGCTCCCGCTCAACGAGTGGCCCCGATTGCTCGACCGTCTCGCCTGCCCCGTCTGCCACGGCGCCCTGCGCATTGAGGCCCCCGGCGCAATCCTCTGCACCGCCTGCCTGCGCCGCTATCCGGTCCTCGACGGCATCCCCGTCCTCATCCCCGCCCGCGCCATCGGCCCCGCAGCCCCCGCCGATCAGCGCCCGTAGACTTCGTCCACGAACTCAAGCATCGCCGCATTGAACTCACCCGGCCGCTGCAGCGGAGCGAAGTGGCTCACTCCTTCAAGCAGCAGAAATTCCGCGCCGGGAATCGCCCCCGCCAGATACTCCGCATGCTCGCGCCGGATGAACTCATCCCGCTCGCTCTGCACAATTCTCACCGGCACATGGATGCGCGCCAGGTCCTCGGCGGAGAAATTCGGCTGCGTCCGCTGCATCAGGCTCACATCTTCCACGAACTGGCTGAACTCCTCCGGCGTCGCCGAAAGTTCCCTGTAGTCTGCCGTGTGCCGCGCAAAGCAGCGATTCAGCGCCGGCGTCGCCTCAAAGGGCTTCGCGCCCGTCGGGTCCATATTGCACGCGAAATAGAAGACGCCTGCAACGCGCGCCGCATCGTTCGCGGCGAGAATCAGCGCCGTGCACGCGCCATCGCTCCAGCCCACCATCACGGCGCGCTCCAGCCGCTAGCGCGTTCATCACCGCCAGCACATCGCCCGCCATCAGCTCATACGAATACGGCCGTCCATCGCGCGTGCTGCGTCCGTGGCCACGGCTGTCGATCACAATGCACGATAGCCATGCTCAGTCAGTGCGGGCACCTGATATCCCCAGTTGCCGCTGTGTCCCAGGCCACCATGCAGCAGAATCACCGGCGCGCCGTCGCCATAAACTCCATACCAGATGCGGGCGCCGTCGTTTTCGACAAATCCCCGCTCGCCCGTCGCCGGCAGCGGTCGCGCACCGCTCGCCTCGAATCGCTCCAGCTCGTCGTCGAAAACTTCCATATCAGCAATGCTAAACGCGCTCCACTCCGATCGGCCCGTCCAGGGCAATGTGCGCGGAAGAACTTCGCAGCATCGAAGCTACTGGTAAGCCATCACGGCGAGGGGCGATAAAGACAACCGCCGCTCTCCTGATCGCTGTTTTTGCGGGGTGCGGACTCGGCCTTTGCCTGCAATATGAGCGCGAGGCAACGGAGGGAGACCAATGAGTTCCTGGCCCAAGGAAGAATTGAAGAAGATTGCCGCAAGCGACGACCTGCACATCTCGCCCTTCCGGCAAGATGGCGTTACCTACGGCACGCCCACCTGGATATGGTCGGTTGTTGTCGGCGGCGCACTCTATGTGCGCGCCTATAACGGGCATGCTTCGCGCTGGTATAAAGCTGCAATGCAGCAGAAGCGTGGACGCATCACCGCCGCGAGCATCACAAAGGACGTTTCCTTTGTGCCCGTCGTCGACGACTCTCTGAACGATCAGATCGACGACGCCTATGGCGCGAAGTACAAAGGCAGCCCTTACCTTTCACCCATGATCAGCAAGCGCAGCCGTTCCGCAACCGTCAAGATCGAACCCGCCACGACTGACTGACGACTGACTACCGACTACTGCCTACTGACCCCGACGTCTATTGTTCGACCGCGCTTTCCAGCAACTCCAGGCTGCGTACCTTGGCCAGCAGTTCGACCGGATGGACGGGCTTGGCGAGGGTTTCAAATTCATGGTTTTGGGCGCGCGCATCTTCGAGCAGGTGAGCGGTCGCGGTCGCTGCTTGCCCTGAAAAGAGCAGAATCCTGCAGCGGGGCAGCTTTATGAGAACCATGATCGCTGCGTCAATTCCGTTGATCCCCGGCATGATGACGTCGGTGATCAGCACATCCGGTTTGAAGCTCTCCGCCATCACAAGCACCTGCTTCGCCGCTATAGACGGCACGCGCCTCAAAACCTTCGTCCATTCAGGATCATCGCGAGTGTATCGGCGATTAGCCTTTCGTCGTCGGCAACAAGTACCTTTGTTCTTGGGGACACAGACATAGTTGGGTCCGAACTATTTGATTCCTTTCGCTGAACGTGAACGCAGGTGCTCGTTGTTCCTGGACAACAATTACCGAAACACTTGCCACCGGAAATAGTTGTTCACGGCGCGGATATTCCTCCAGCGGCGCATCTGGATGTTCAGATCGGAATTTGATTCTCCGGTGCCCGAGCACCGCTTCTCAGGGACGCTCACTCATTACCAAAACGGGGAAATTCACAGAGCGTCTTGCGAACTATATCGCTGCGCAACTCAGACCGATCCGGTCGCATTCTCTGGCCGAAGAATGTGCCGCTCCGCCAAAATGCTCCACGTGGAGCATCCCGCAAAAAGCAGAATTGTTCCACGTGGAACACTGACCACTGATCCCTGACCACTGTCCTCCGCCCCTGAATGCTCCACGTGGAACATCGCCGTACCCATTTCGCCGGGTTTATCAGGCGTTTTTTGTTCCACGTGGAACAATCTAAGCGCATTTCCGCTGATTTGAAGCCACTCATGCTCCACGTGGAACAATTTCGATCCCCGATC
The DNA here is from genome assembly GCA_963718885.1 of uncultured Acidobacteriota bacterium. Taxonomy (GTDB): domain Bacteria; phylum Acidobacteriota; class Terriglobia; order Terriglobales; family Acidobacteriaceae; genus Telmatobacter. The sequence continues at coordinate 12,579 of CAVRAK010000026.1, read as the reverse complement.
CCTGGCTCCTGATCCCCGTCTTTGCGAACTAATTCCTCCGTCTGGCGCAAACTGGATGCGGCAGACTCGACTATGATCTGTGAACCACGAACTGTGAACCATGAACTCCGCCTCAAAACAGATCCGCAAGCTCCGACATGTACATCGTCTGTTCCGTGAACGTGAACGTGCCGTCATCGCGTACCTCGCGCGCCGCATGCAGAAAGGCCGTATAGGCCGCGCGGCTGAAGCCCGAGCCGATGCTGATGCGCCGCACGCCCAGCGCGCCCAGCTCCTGCACCGATAGTGGCGCCGATCCTTTGAAGCCCATCAGCACATTCACCGGCTTCTTCACCGCCGCGCAGACTTCTCGAATGCTCTCCGCGCTGGTCACGCCCGGCGCAAACAGCACGTCGGCACCCGCTGCCTCGTAGGCCTGCAGCCGTTTGATCGTGTCGTCGAGATCGGGCCGGCCGTAGAGGTGATTTTCCGCCCGCGCCACCAGCATGAAAGGGAAGGGAAGCGCCCGCGCAACCGCTGCGGCCGCCGCTACGCGATCCACCGCCTGCTGCAGGTCGTAGATCGGATGCGCCGGGTCGCGCGAAGCGTCTTCAATCGACCCGCCTACGAGCCCCGCCGCCGCGGCCAGCCGAATCGTTTCGGCGACCTCCGCTGTGGTCTGTCCGTAGCCGTTCTCGAGATCCGCAGCGGTCGGCAGATCGGTCGCGTCGGCGATCGCCTTCGCATTGGCCAGTGCTTCATCGCGTGTCACGTTTCCGTCGCGCCGGCCGAGCGAAAAAGCAAATCCCGCGCTCGTCGTCGAGAGCGCCTTGTACCCGAGATGCGCAAGAACCCGCGCGCTGCCCACATCCCAGGGATTGCCCACCACCAGAACCTCAGGCCCCTCATGCAGCGCCTGAAACACTTCTGCCTTTTCCGCCTGCGTCGGCATCCGCTCTCCTTTGCAAAAGAAGATTATCGCCGGTGATAGAAGGGCAGGACAATAAATACGGCCACCACGAACGCGGCGACAAATGCCAGGGCCAGCAGGCTGTAGATCAGCACCAGGTTAGGCCCACGGGAGGGCTCATCGTCTTCCGTATCGGGCCGCCGAGGCGGCAGCGCATTCCCGCTACTCATATTTCAGCGCCTCCACTGGATCCATCTGCGCCGCGCGCGTCGCCGGTACTGTTCCAAAGACGATCCCCACAATCGTCGCCGCGGCCAGCGCAATCACAATCGAGAGCGGCGACACCGGCAGCTTGTAGTCGGTAAACAGCCGGATCGAGAGCGGCACCGTCAGCCCCACCAGCACGCCCGCAACTCCGCCCGCGAGCGAAATAATCACCGCCTCGGCCAGAAACTGCAGCTTGATCTCGCGGTACGTCGCGCCCAGCGCCTTGCGGATGCCGATCTCGCGGATGCGCGCGCGCACGTTGGCCAGCATGATGTTCATAATGCCCACGCCGCCCACCGCCAGCGTTACCGCGGCCACCAGCACCAGCACCGCCGTCAGCGCATTGGCGATTGTCGCCGCGGTGGTCAGCAACTCGGCAAGGTTCTGCGCCTTGTAGACTGAATTCGGCCTGTGCCGCGAACTGATGATGCGGGTGATTTCACGCGTCGCGTAAGGCACTTCCTGCATCGTCCTGATCGAAAAGTAGAGCGTCTTCACCGAATCGGTGCCGGTGAAATAGCGCGCTACCGAATAGGGAATCAGAATCGTGTTATCCGTGATCTCCGACTGCCCAAACGTCTCCGCGCTCTCCTTGAAGACGCCGATAATCGTGAAAGGAATCCCCTGGATCGAGAACTCTTTCCCCACCGCTGCATCCGAGCTGCCAAACATCTGGCGAGCAAAGGGAACAGTCACCACGGCGCCTTTCGCCGTTGTCGCCTCATCCTGCTCGTCAAAAAACGGCCTGCCAGCACCACCAGGTTGCGTACGTTGCGGTATTGCGGGCTGACACCCAGAACCAGCGTGTCCTTGACGACGCCTCCGCCGAAGCTGATGCGGTCGTGCATTTCGAGAATCGGCGAGGAGTACATCACGCTCGGCAGCTGCGCCAGCACAGCTTTCTCGTCATCGCGGGTCAGGTAGTCGTTATAGAGAACGCGCTCGGCGCCGGTGGTGCCGCCGCCGCTGTACTCCACCTCGACCTCATTCGTTCCGATCTTTTGAATCTCATTCAGGATGAACTGCTTGCCCGTCAGGCCGATCGTCACCACCAGGATCACCGATGCCGTGCCGATCACCATGCCCAGAGCGGTCAGCGCAAAGCGCAGCTTGCTGGCGCGAAAGCTGTCCATCGCCAGCTTCAGAATCTCGCTCAGCAGCATGGTGCGCCGCGCGCTGATCAGCGTTTCCTGAAATGCCGCTTGCCGTTCCTGGTCGACTGGATTCATCCGGTATCTACACAAGCTGAGATGCCGGCCGCCCGCTCATCGCTTCGGGAATTGAGGCGGACCGTTCCGTGCCTGTCACTTACCATCATATTTGTCCAGCCACTTCAGCTCCTCGCGCACTTTGATATAGCCATGCCACGGGTTCTTGTCCAGGCTGTGTCCCTCGCCGGGAAAAACCAGAAACGTGTGGGGAATATCCAGAGACTGCAGCGCCCGTTCCATCGTTACCCCTTCAAGATAGGCCACGCGCACATCCGCTCCGCCCTGCACCAGGTGCACCGGCGTCTTCACCTTGTCAAACTGAAAGAGGGCCGCTTCCTTCTGATAGAGATCCGGATCTTCCCACGGCCGGCCGCCCAGGTACCATGCGTCATCCCACGTCAGGTCGTCGTTGCCCCAGTTGGCGGCGTGCTCCACGGCGCCTGCCCCCGTCACCGCGGACTTGAACCGCGTCGTCTGCGTGATGAGCCAGTTCGTCATGTAGCCGCCATAGCTGTAGCCGCCAATGGCGAGATGATCCGGATCGGCATAGCCGTCTTTTACCAGCGCATCCACCCCCGCCAGGATGTCGCGCCCCGGTCCCGACACAAGGTGCGGCTCGATGCTCAGCATGAACGCATCGCCATAGCCCGTCGAGCCGCGATAGTTGGGCCGGAAGACAAGCCAGCCCTGATCCGCCGCAAATGTTGCCCAGTCATACCAGTCGGCGCCAAAGCGGTTGCCGTCCGCATCCTCCGGGCCGCCGTGAATCAGCGTCAGCATCCGCAAATGTTTTGCGGCGCGTTTCCCCGGCGGAAAGATCAGCACGCCCTCCACCGTCTGTCCGTCGTCGGACTTCCACCGATACGGCTCCCACTCCGGCTGTGCGCGCTCGGCAAAGATCGGGTTGAAGGCGGTCAGGGCCTTCAGCCGTTCCGGATGCAGCGGATCTGCGGCCAGAACTACCTGCGGCGGATCGTTGATCGTCGAGTGCCGCATCAGGATTGCGTGCGAACCACGTGTCGAATCCAGCCCCGCATACGTGCCCGCCACGCCTGGCAGCTTCGTTACCTTGCTTCCCTCGACCAGGTAAACCTGCGTCTCGACGCCCGACTGTCCGAGCGCGATCAGGCGTCCATCCGCCAGCACAGTGAACTGGTCAAAGGAACCGTCAAATTCCGCGCCCAGCCGCTCCGCTTTTTCTGACTGCGGATCGATGCGGTAGATGCGGCCCTGCACGTCGCGATACTTGCCTTCGAGCGATCCAGTGCCCGGAGGCAGCATAAAGTAGAGCCACTTGCCATCCGGCGCCCAGCGCAGATGCGATTCCAGCGCCTCGTTGTGCGTGAGCTGCCGCACTTTTCCGCCGCCCGCGCCCACAAGATAAATCTCGTTCGTCGTTGGCGTCTCGTTGCGGTGAAATACGGGTCCTGTTTGAAACGCAATCGTTTTGCCGTCGGGCGAAAACGCAATCTCTTCGATTGCATCGTTGCTCTTCGCCACTGTTGCCGCGCCGGCGGGCAGCAGGGGCGCATTGATGGTATCGGCCTTGCCGCTGGCCACCTTGGCTGCCGCAGCGCTGTCCGGCAAGGGTGTTGAGAGAGCCTGTTGAAGAGCCGGCGCCACCGGCACGCTCACCAGCACGTCGCCGCGATTCTGTTCGCGCCAACGGATCACGTCATGCCATTCGGTCTGCTGCGCGTCCTTCTCATCCTGCGACTGCGGCTGCGTGGTAGAGAAATAAATCGACGCGCTGTCCGGCGACCACGCGAAGGCATGCGCATCCAGCTTCTCGGTGTAAAGAGGCAGTGCTTCGCCGCCCGTCACTGCGATCACCCACACGCGATCGGCCTTGGCCGAGTCGCTCGCCGAGCCGCCATCGGGGTTAGCATCCTCATCCGGCAGCGCGCGATCGGAGACAAACGCGATCCACTTTCCATCGGGACTCCACCGCGCATTCTCTTCGCTGCCCCCATGCGTCAGCGGCTGCAGCCCGGCCTTTTCGGTCCACAACCACAAATCGTGGCGATAGACGCTGTTTTTCCAGTCCGGAGTCTCCGTAGAAATCACCGCCGCCGTGCCATCGGGCGAAAGCCGCTGATCGGTGATATCTGTCGCGTTGAGAAATTCGTTCAGTGTAATCGCGGGCTTCGAGCTTTGAGCGAAGCAGAGACTCGGCAGGAGGCACAGCCCGAGCGCAGGGCAATACCAGGCATTCTTTGAAGGCATACCAGAACTATACCGTCACACGGCCGGGTAGCGAAGAGCACATTCACCTGCGAGAATCAGAGGCGCGATGCGACTCGATGCCCACCAGCACTTCTGGCACTACAACTCCGCCGATTACGGATGGATCACCGACGAGATGGCCGTGCTTCGCCGCAACTACCTGCCCGAGCGATTTGAAACCCCTGCTCGCTGCCGCCGGCTTCGATGGCTCCATCGCGGTCCAGGCGCAGCACAGTGTCGATGAGACGCGTTGGCTGCTCGACCTCGCCGCGCAGAATCCCTTCATCAAGGGAGTCGTCGGCTGGGTCGATCTCTGCTCGCCCGCTTTCGGCGATCAGTTGCAGGAGTTCAAAGTGCACGAGTTCAAAGGCAACCCGCGTCTCGTGGGTATCCGCCACGTGCTGCAGGCCGAGCCGGACGACGAATTCATGCTGCGCCCCGATTTTCGCCGCGGCCTTGCGCAGCTTGCGGAGCTCGGCCTCGTCTATGACCTGCTTCTCTATCCGCGGCATCTCCCCGCCGCCGCAAAGCTGGTCGCGGAGTTTCCGCGCCAGAGTTTTGTGCTCGATCACATTGCCAAGCCCGGCATCGCTGCCGGCGTCCTCGATCCCTGGCGGCGCGACATCGCCGCGCTCGCCGCCTTCCCCAACGTTTCCTGCAAACTTTCCGGCATGGTCACCGAGGCGCGCTGGAGCCATTGGGAGCCCGCCGACTTCGCGCCCTATCTTGACGCGGTCTTTGCGGCATTCGGTCCCGAACGGCTCATGATCGGCTCGGACTGGCCCGTCTGCACCGTTGCCGGAAGCTACGCCGCGGTGATGAAGATTGTGCAGGACTCTATCGCCGGCCTGACTCCGGACCAGCGCGACGGCATTCTCGGGGAAAACTGCGCCCGCATCTATCGCATCGCCGGATAATCGGCAGGCGTTACTTCTTCTTCGGCGCCGCCTTGGGGTGGCAGCGCAGCGAGTCCTTGCGCGTCCACGCCGTCACATCGAAGGCCGCGCCCTGCAGGCACACGACGGGCCCCTGGTGCGGCAGCGCCACAAACTCGATGCCCTCGCCGATCGTCGGCTGCATCCCTGTGAAGATCAGGTTGTAGAGCTTTCCTGCACGCAGATCGCTCACCACCAGGCAGCGCGGCTCAACACCCGCGCTCACGCACCCCTGCCCGCGTATCGGTCTCGGCTTGTCGGCCGCCGGCATCACAGTGCTCAGCCCCGCTAACAGAAGTGCCGCCAGCGCCGTCCTGAATCGCACCCTCACAGCCGCCTCACTCTTTCCGCGCTTCAGCATAGAAGAACCGCCGGCAACGCGCATGGGTTAGTTATATTGCCATTGGAATCAGCCTGCTCATACACTGGAAGAAGATGCACCGAGGGCGTCGGCAGATTGCCTCCGGCGCCGCCAAGCTGCGGAAGTGGTGAAATGGCAAACACACCAGCCTTAGGAGCTGGCGCCCAAAAGGCTTGCGGGTTCAAGTCCCGCCTTCCGCACCAATCGACCCTCCGCCCCATACGCATCGAACGCTTCGCCCGCGTCTTCGCGCCGGCAGAGTAATCTGGTGAAACGATGAGTCAGACACCGCAGCAGCCGCAAATTACCCTTGCCCAGACAGACGACTACCGCGAATCCTACGCCAACAGTGTCCAGGTGCGCGTCAGCGTCTGGGACTTCCAGCTTGTCTTCGGCCTGGCATCGAGTGACAGCCCCGAGCAGGTCACCATTCGCAATCATCAGGCCATCTATCTCAGCCCGCAGCAGGCCAAGGCTCTGTGGAATGTGCTCGGCCAGAACCTTGCACAATACGAGCAGGCCTTCGGTACGCTGAAGCTTGAGCCGCAGGGGCAGGGCTTTCCGCAGGGGCCCGTGAACTAGCCTGCCTTCCCGTCGCATTTCGCTATTCATGCCGCACAGCGGAGATCCATGAGCAAGAATCTGCGCCTGAAAAGATTATTCGCGCCTCGCCTCGACGAGCCGTTTCCTGTGTGGATGATCTTTCCGGTTATCTTCGCGGCGCTCTACGCGACGCACTTTTCTCTGCTGCGCCTGCCTTATTTCTGGGACGAAGCCGGCTACTACATCCCTGCCGCGTGGGACTTCTTCCGTACCGGCTCGCTCATTCCCGTCACCACGCTCAGCAACGCGCATCCGCCGCTGCCCAGCATCTACCTGGCGCTGTGGTGGAAGGCCTCAGGCTTTGCCCCTGAAGTGACGCGCGAAGCGGTGCTGGTGGTGGCGTCTCTGGCCCTCACCGCCGTCTGGCGGTTGGCGCTGCTGCTTGCAGGCTCGGCGCAGGTCGCCTTCTGGACCGTCGCGCTCACCGCGCTCTATCCCATCTGGTTTGCGCAGAGCTCTCTCGCCCACGCCGACATTTTTGCCGCGGCCTGCACGCTCTGGGGGCTCGTCTATGCGCTGCCGCAGCGCAACCGCAAGCCATGGGCAGCCGCGCTGTGGTTCATGGCGGCCGCACTCTCCAAAGAGACCGCCATCGCCGTACCCCTCACCCTGGCCGCCTGCAGCGCGGTCCAGGCTCTGCGCGCCAGGGCGCCCGAGCGCGTCCGCCATCTGCGCGACACCGCGTGGCTCGCGTCGAGCATTGTGCCCCTTATTGCCTGGTACGCATGGCACAAGATGAAAACCGGCTACGTCTTCGGCAACCCGGAGTTTCTGCGCTACAACGCCGAGGCCACCCTGACGCCGGTCCGCATCCTCGCCGCCTTCGGCCATCGCATCCTGCACCTCACCGCGCACATGAATCTCTTTGTTCCGGTGCTGATGACCTTCGCCGCGCTGATGCTCAACCCGCGCAGAGACGCGCAGGGCCGCCCGCGCCCTGCGATTGCGAAAACCTCTCTCTCAGCGATCTTCCTCATTCTGCTCGCCAACGCGATTCTCTTCAGTGTGCTCGGCGGCGCGCTGCTCACGCGCTATCTGCTGCCCATGTACCCGCTGGTTCTGCTGCTCTGCGTTTCTACCATGTACAGGCGCGTGCCGTTTTGGCAGGGACTCACGCTGCTTTCCGCCGTGGCTTTCGTCGCCGGCCTCTTCATCAACCCGCCCTATCGCTTCGCGCCTGAAGATAACCTGCAGTACGCGCGCATGATCAGGATGCACCAGGCCGCCATCGCGCAGCTTACTGCACGTTATCGCGGCGCAACCGTGCTTTCGGCGTGGCCCGTGACGGACGAGCTCACCCGGCCCGAGCTTGGCTATGTTCGCGAGCCATGGGATGTCTACCGCCTCGACGACTTCACCGAGCCGCAGATCGAGCGCGCAGCCGACGACCCCGGCGGTTACTCTGCCGCGCTCGTTTTCTCAACCAAGTACGATCCGCCGGGACTGTCCCTGAGTCTTGGCACCCGCAGTGAAGCCTTCGACGAGCGCTACTTTGGTTTGCATCACGATCTGCCGCCCGAGGCCATCGCGCTGCGCCTCCACGGGGCCCTCGTCTGGCGGCGCGAAGACCACGGCATGTGGATTGCCCTGATTCGTTTCAATCGCCAGTTCGAGGCCGCTCTGCGGCCGCCTGCTGCGCCGCGCGAAACCATCGTGCCGTGAATCGGCCTTGCCGGGGCCGCACCTCTGCGGGGTAAACCCCTATAATCGGCGGTGACGTGCTTCTCAAACTGCAATCTCTGAAAAATCAGGCGTGGCTCGTTTTCGGCGCCCTGGGCCTTGGTGTCTTCCTCTCCAGTCCGGCCATCGGCCAGTCGCCTTCCGACGACGTTGCCCAGGCAACGAGCGCCGGGCGCGGCCGCATCCTGCTGGTGCTGCCTTTTGACAACCGCACCGGCCAGCCCAGTCTCGACTGGATTCGCGAAGCCGCCCCCGAAATTCTAGACCGCCGTTTCGCCTCGGCCGGCTTTGCTCCCATGAGCCGGAAAGACCGCCTTTACGCGCTCGACCATCTCGGGCTGCCGCAGAACTTTGAGCCCTCCCGCGCCAGCGCTCTCAAGCTGGCGCAGACCTTCGATGCGGATTCGATCGTCGTCGGCAGCTTTCTGATGGACGGCTCGAAGATCGTTGCCGAAGCGCGTGTGATCGACGTGCCTCGCCTCCGGATGAGTGCGCCTGTCACTTCCAGCGGCGAGATGGGCGACATGATCTCAGTCTTTAGCTCGCTTGCCTGGAAGCTCAGCCGCCAGATCGATCCTCGCTTTTCAATTGCCGAGGAAACCTTCATTGCCGCGGGCAGAGGCGTGCGCGTCGACGCCTTTGAGCAGTACATTCGCGGCGTCACCGAGGCGGACCACGACGAGCGGATCCTTCATTTGCGGCAGGCAGTGCTGCTCAGCCCTGACCTCGAGTCCGCCTGGATGGCCCTGGGCCGCGAGTACTATGGCGCGCAGCAGTATGACGAGGCTGCGGCGGCCTTCGCCCGCGTTGGGCACAACGAGCCGGATGCGCTCGAAGCCGGCTTCTATCGTGGTCTCGCGCTGCTCTTCTCGGGCCATTATCCGCAGGCCGAAAAGGCATTCGCGGATGTCGCCCGCGTGCTCCCGCTCGCTGAGGTCCTCAACAACCAGGGCATTGCCGTCGCGCGTCAGGGGCACGATGGCAGTTCTCTCTTCATCGCCGCCGAAACCACCGATCCCCGCTCCGCCGACTATCACTTCAACCTCGCCCTGAGCCTCAAGCGCCGCGGCGAAACCAGCGGAGCCATTGCCGAACTCACGCAGGCCCTCAAGCTCCGGCCCACCGATAGCGAAGCGCAGGATCTTCTTAAGGATTGGAAGAATCCCGCCCCACCGCCTGTAGCCGGCAGCGCTGATCAGGATACGGCAGCCAAAGCCGACCCCCTTGAGCGCATCGTGCGCAGCTTCAATGCCGATGCCTTCCGCCAGGCCACGCAGATGCTCGAAGAGATGGAGGCCTCGCGCCTTGCCTCCCTCGCTCCGCATGAGCGGGCGGTTTTCCTCACAGCGCAGGCAAAGGGGTATCTCGATCGCGGCTTGCTGCTTGAAGCCGAGCGGCTCTACCAGACCGCAGTGGCCGATGATCAGGGTCTTGCGGACGCTCACGCAGGCCTCGCCGAAGTGCATGAAAAAGCCGGAGATGCGGTCGCAGCCCGCAAAGAAGCCGAGACCTCCCTGGAACTGAAACCCTCCGCCGCTGCGTATCTCGTGATGGCGCGCCTCGATTTTGCCGCCAACCGCTTCGGCGACGCCGGCCGGGAAGCCGGCGAGGCTTTACAGCTTGACCCGTCTAACAAGGGAGCGCAGGATTTAAACCGGCAGATTGCGCTGAAGACGGCCAAGCCTCAATAGGTCCCCGGCGCATGAGCGGAAGGAGCAAGGCCATGCCTCAGAAAGCGAGCAGGTTCAGGTTCCATTACGCTGTCGCCCTCATCGGCGCGCTGGCGCTCGTGTTTGGCTGCCTCACTCTGCGCGCGCAGCGGCCTGTCGTCGAAAAGCTTGTACTTACTGACACCATTCAGCCGGTAAGCGCCGGCGAACTCGAGCGGGCCATCACGCTTGCCAATGCCAACGGCGCCGCTGCGCTGCTCATCCAGCTCAACACGCCCGGCGGACTTCTCGATTCGACGCGCTCCATGGCCGGCTCCATTCTGCGCTCGCGTGTTCCCATCATCGTCTACGTGGCGCCCGCCGGCGCACGCGCAGGCTCAGCCGGTTTCTTCCTGCTCGAGTCCGCCGACGTTGCCGCCATGGCGCCCGGCACCAACGCCGGCGCGGCCCACCCCGTGATGGAGTTTGGCGCCAAGCCCGACGCCACGATGAGCCAGAAGATCGAGAACGACGCCGAAGCATTTCTCCGCTCCTACGTCACCCGCCGCAATCGCAATGCGGACGCCGCCGCCGCGGCCGTCTCTTCATCGCACTCCTACACGGCAGAAGAAGCCCTCGCGCAGCATCTCATCGACGTCATCGCGTCAAGCGACGCCGACCTGATCCGCACTCTCGATGGCCGCGAGATCACGCGGCTTGACGGCAGCAAGATGACGCTTCATTTAACCGGCGCGCGCATTGAAGAGGTGCGGCCCACCTTGCGCGAAGAGCTGCTTGACTGGCTCGTCGACCCCAACATCGCCATGCTGCTGCTCGTTGCCGGCGCGCTTCTCATTTATCTCGAATTCAACACCCCGGGCACGATCGTTCCCGGCGCTCTGGGAACGCTCTGCGTGTTGCTCGCGATCTTTGGGCTCAATCTCCTGCCCATTCGTTACACGGCCATTCTGCTGCTCATCGCCGCCATTGTCCTCATCGTGCTTGAGGCAAAATTCGGCGGGCACGGGGTGCTTGCCGCGGCGGGCATCCTCTGCCTGACCTTCGGATCCCTTACACTCGTCGCCGCTCCTGTGCCCGAGCTCGGCGTCAGCCCCTGGGTTGCCCTGGCGGTAGGCGCAGGCTTCGGCGGAATCACCATTTTCCTGGTACGCCTCGCCGTGCGTGCGCGCCGCCGCAAGGCCCGCCTCGGCGCCGAAGCGCTCGTTGGCAGCCCTGCCTCGGCAATGGAGCCGCTCGCTCCCGAGGGCCACGTTCTCGTAGAAGGCGAAATATGGCGCGCCGTTTCCACCGAGCCGGTGCAGAAGGGTGCGCGCCTTCGCGTCACCGGCCACGAAGAGCTTTTGCTGCGTGTTGTGCCCATTGATTCCCCCGGCGCCGCTGCGCCGCGAACCGACGCTGCCTGAGCAGGAAGGCCGCGTCGTTGCTGGAGTACAATCCCTGCTGAGTGAGGAAAGCCGAATGTCCGCATTGCCGATTCCGCTTTTGGTGATTGCATTTATCGTTGCCCTCTACCTGCTGAACTCCATCAAAATCCTTCGCGACTACGAGCGGGCCGTCATCTTCCGCCTTGGCCGCGCGCTTCCCACGCCCAAAGGGCCCGGCATCATTCTGGTCTTTCGTCCGCTCGATCAGATGGTCCGCATCACACTGCGCCAGGAAGTGCTCGAGGTTCCGCCGCAGGACGTGATCACCCGCGATAACGTCACCATCAAGGTCAATGCTGTCGTCACGCTCTATGTCGTTGATCCCAATGCGGCGGCGATCAAGGTTTCGAATTACGTCTACCAGACATCGCAGTTCGCGCAGACCACTCTCCGCTCCGTGCTCGGCGAGGTCGAGCTCGACGAGTTGCTGAGCCACCGCGACAAGCTCAACCTCCGCATCCAGTCCATCATCGACCAGCGCACCGAACCCTTCGGCGTCAAGGTGATCTCAGTCGAAGTCAAGCAGGTCGACCTGCCCGAGCAGATGCTGCGCGCCATGGCCAAGCAGGCCGAGGCCGAGCGCGAAAAGCGCTCCAAGATCATTCACGCCGAGGGCGAATATAACGCGGCGCAAAAGCTGGTGGATGCCGCAGCGCTTCTCGCCACCCAGCCGATTACGCTGCAACTGCGATACCTGCAGACACTCACTGAAATTGGCGTGGAAAAGAACACCACCATCATCTTCCCGCTGCCCATTGAACTGCTGTCTGTGCTCCAGAAAATGACCTCCGCGGCGACTCTGAGCGGCGAAACCAAATAAACTGTTTTATGGACAGGATTTGAGGACGCAGCATGGCCAGAGGGTTCAGTATCGAGGAGTTGGAGCCGGAAGAGCAGAAGCGCGACAGGGAATTGACTCTGGGTCCGGCGATGCTGCTCGCTCTGGCCTGTGGCCTGCTCCTGCTCTGCGGCCTCTTCTTTGAGTTGGGCTACCGCTCGGGCCGCCGCAGCGCCATCGCCGCAATCGCCGTTACGCAAACCGCCACCGGCCAGACCGTGATCGCGCCCGCCGGCAGCCCGCTCTCCAAGCCACCCGCAAAAGGCCTCGTACCCAATGAGCCGCCCGCTGCGCAGATTGTCGCGCAGACTGCGCAGGCTGCAACACTGGGTGGTTCGACTGGCGCGCCCGGCTCAAACGCCCTCACTACCTACGCATCCACTGCGCCAGCCGCAGATGGCCAGCCGCAGGTGCACGCCGCTCTTCCCGTTTCGACCAATGGCGTCCAGCCCGCAGCCACGGCCGTCCAGAACAC
>CAVRAK010000025.1:0-147008 GCA_963718885.1 uncultured Acidobacteriota bacterium | reverse complement strand
CGCCCGTCCAGAACTACCCGGTGCAGCCCGCGCTGACAAGCGCAACCGGCACCATGGTGCAGATTGCCGCTGTCTCTCACATTGAGGATGCGAATGTGCTCATGGGCGCTCTGCGCAAGCGTGGATACGCCGTCGTCGCGCGCCGCGACTTTGGCGACAACCTCATTCACGTGCAGCTTGGGCCCTTCGCCAATCGCGCCGCCGCAATCGCCACCAGCCAGAAGCTGCTCGGCGACGGCTACAACGCGCAGGTTCTGCCCTGATTCGATTACTCCCGCATCCACTCCGGCAAACCTGAGGCAATTGCTTCCCGCACGGCGCTCATCAGCTCTTCACGCGTGGCAAAGTTGCCGGGATAGACAGGCGCATGGAACGTGATGTGAGCCGTTCCCGGTCTGATCCGCAGGCTTCCCTTGGCCATCATGCTCTCGGTTCCGTGAATCGACACCGGCACGCACGGCGCGCCCGCCTCCATCGCCAGGTAGAACGGCCCTTTTTTGAAAGGCAGCATGCGCCCGTCGCGGGACCGCGTTCCCTCAACAAATGTCGTGATGTGCAGCCCGCGCTCCAGCACCTGCCTGGCCACGCGCACGCTCTCGATTGCGCTTTCCACGCGGCCGTCGCGATCAACCGGCACAAACTCGCCCAGCTTCATGCCATAGCCCAGCACCGGAATTTTCATCAGCGAGCGCTTGAGAAAGACCGAGGTTCGGCCTGGGATGTGAGGGATCAACGCCGGCGGATCGAGATTGGAAACGTGATTCGCCATGAAGATGCACGCCGTCTGCGCCGGCACCTTTTCAAGGCCGCTGATTTCAACGCGAATGCGCGCAACGCGAAAGCCTGCGCGCACAATCGCCATCGCCGTTCTGTAGAGCGCTGTCGCGTCGCCCGTAACCACCGTCCACGGAATCAGCACCAGCGCCGCCGGCGTACCCAGCGCCATAATGGTGGCCGCCAATAGAAATGATCGAATCATCGGCAAGACTCAGCGGCTGCCTGCGCGCTCGCGCAATCGCGCCGGCAGCTTCTCGTAGATGCCATCGAAGCCGCCATTGGAGAGAATCGCAACCACATCTCCTGCTTGCAGCTCCGGCATCATGGCGTCAACGATCGCGCTCGCATCGGGATGCAGCTCAGCCGGCGTTCCAGCGGCGTTGAGCGCGTCCACGACATCTTCAGGATGCAGCCGCTCCGCATCGGGAATGCGCTGCTGCTGATAAACGCCGGCAAGCATCACCCGGTCGGCCTGCCGCAAGCTCTGCACCAGGTCATCTTCAAGCACTTTGCGCCGCAGCGTGTTCGAGCGCGGCTCAAGCACCGCCCACAGGCGGGATTTTGGATAGACAGCTCGCAGCGCTCGCAGTGTCTCTCGAATCGCAGTGGGATGATGCGCGAAGTCGTCGATTACGGTAATGCCGTCGATCTCGGCGCGTACTTCGAGGCGCCTCTTGACGCTCTTGAAGCTTTCAAGCGCGCTGCGGATAGCCTCCTTGCCGATTCCGCGTCCCGACGCCAGCGCGGCCGCCGCAGTAGCGTTCAGCGCATTATGCTCGCCGGCAAGGCTCATCGCAAGCTCGGCCCACAACTTGCCCTCATGCCACACTTCCCACCGCGTCTGGCCGCTCTCGTGCCGCAGATTGCGCATCTGCCAATCTGCTCCTTCGCTGAAGCCGTATCGCTCCACGCGGCAAAATGCGCGCTGCACGCACTCGGTGACATTCACGCTCGCATCATAGGCCACGATCAGGCCGCGCCGCGGCACCAGGTTCACCAGCCGCTTGAACGCTGTCTTTACCGCTTCAAGGTCGGCATAGATATCCGCGTGATCGAATTCGACGTGCGTCAGAATCAGCGCATCAGGAAAGTAATGCAGAAACTTCGGTCCCTTGTCGAAAAATGCGGTGTCGTACTCGTCGCCTTCAATAATGAAGGTTCGCGTGGGACGAAGCTGGAAGCTGGTTCCAAAGTTCTCGGCGACGCCGCCAATCAGAAACGAAGGCTCCAGCGCGGCGTTCTCGCGCGCCGCCACCTGGTAAATCCACGAGAGCATGCTCGTCGTCGTCGTCTTGCCGTGCGTTCCGGCAATCACCAGCGATTCGCGGCCCTTCAGAAACTCCTCGCGCACCAGCGCCGCCATTGACGTGAAGGGAATGCGCTCGTCGAGAATGCGCTCGATCTCCGGATTGCCGCGCGAGAGCGCATTGCCGATCACCACCAGATCAGGCCTCGGGTCGAGATTGGCTTCGGCATACGGCTCCATCACCGGAATGCCCAGCGCGCGCAGCAGATCGCTCATGGGCGGATACGCCGCCTTGTCTGAGCCGGTGATGCGGTGGCCCTGCAACTGCAGCAGGCCTGCGATCGAGGCCATTGCCGTGCCGCAGATGCCGCTTAAATGAATGTGCCGCGGTGTTTGTGTCATGCGCGTAGTGCCGGCTCCAGAATCTTCAGTTGTGTCTCCGTTCCCACCGTCAACTCCGCTTCAACGCCAAAGGTTAGCGTTACGTTCCCGCGCGAGACATGACCGCTGCGCAGGCCGATCGCAATCGGGAACTCAGCGTCGCGGAAGAAGTGCAGGATCACATCCTCCAGCAGGCTCGGGGGCGCCCCGGGTGAAGCGCACTCCAGCATCTCGCCGAAGATAATGCCGCGAATGCCCTTGAGCTTGCCCGCACTGCGCAACTGCCACAGCATGCGATCCACCTGGTAGGGCTTTGCCGCGAGATCTTCGAGGAAAAGCAGCTTGCCTTCCGTCGCCGGTTCCCACGGCGTGCCCAGCGTTGCCACAACGATGCTGAGGCATCCGCCATAGAGCGTCCCTCGCGCCGTGCCCGGCTTCAGCGCGCGCAGTCCTTCCTCTGGGCCCAGCGCGTAGGGTTCGCCGGCAAGCGCCGCGCGAAAGCTCGGCAGATGCACGCCGTCGTCCTTCGCAAAATCGGCCGCGACCATCGGCCCATGGAATGCCGGAAGCCCCATCCGATCGAGAAGGTGCAGTTGGATGCCCGTGAGATCGCTGTATCCGAAAAAAGGCTTTGCGTGCGCGCGAATCAAATCCAGGTCGAGCCCGCCGAGCAGATAGTTCGACCCGTACCCGCCGCGCACTGCCGCCACCATGCCGGTTCCTTCTGCTGCAAAGGCGGCATGCAGATCGGCAAGCCGCGCCTCCGGCGTGCCTGCAAAGTAAAGCGGTCCGCGCGTCTGCGTCGCCGCACCCGGCTGCGGAACGAATCCTAAATTGCGCAGGCGCTCCATCCCGCGTTCAACGCGCTCGTCATTCGCAAACGATGCCGGCGAAATCACGCTCACGCCCGCGCCTTGCGGAACCGGCGGCATCTTGATCATCGATCCGGACTGTGCGGTCTGCTTCAAGATTCCCATGCCTCGCCACGCGCAATCAACGCAGCCGGCCCGGTCAGATAGAGCTCCGTGCCCTCGCCCTGCCACGCCACGGTCTGCGGGCCGCCCGGGAGCCACAACCTCAAGCGGCGACTCGCAGCCATGCAGCGCGATTGCCGCCGTTGCCGAGGCTGAGCTGCCTGTGCCTGAAGATGTCGTCGGGCCAACGCCGCGCTCGAAGATACGGATCTCGATTTGCCGCGGGTTCACGACGCGCACAAACTCCACGTTCGTCTGGTTGGGAAAATCCCCGTGAAAGCAAATCTCTTCGCCCACCGCCTGCCACGGCCTGCCTGCAACCGAAAACTGCTCGTCGCCAACCACGATGACAAAATGCGGGTTGCCGGTTGAGATTTCCGCGCCTTCAATCTCTGCGCCATCGCTGAGACGCACAGCCCTCCGCTTCACCGAAGGAATCCCCATGCCTGTTCTCACATCCACCCGGTAGCCGCGCGATCGCATCGACCGCCATGATCGTTGAGACGCGCAGCCCCGCGTCCGTCTCGATCTGCAGTTCATCGCCGGGCTTTGCGCCCGTGGCCTCGGCCATCCACGCCGCAACGCAGCGCGTTCCGTTTCCGCTGATTTCGGCCACCGAGCCGTCGGCGTTATGCAATCGGATGCGTCCGGCATTTCTGTCCCGTCCACTGGAAAAACTCAACTCCATCCGCGCCCACGCCGGTGTTGCGCGCGCACATTTGACGCGTCAGGCTCGCCCGGTCGTGACCCGCTGCCGCTTCTTCCGTCACGATCAGAAAGTCATTGCCGCAGGCGTGAGCCTTGGTGAAGGGAATCAATCGCCCTCCGGATCGCGGAAGTTCAACAATGCGTCGATCGCCGGCTCTGCCAGAAGCTTGCTGCGCAGCCGATCGTGCTCTTTCCTTGTGGCCGAGACTGTGAAGCTCACCCGCTGCAGACTCCCGATTGCATCGCTCTCGAAATTGGCCAGGCGCTCGCCGGCCTTATCCATCGCGTCCAGAATGGACCGGAGCATCGCCGGCTGATCGACTCCTCGCGTCTCGTACAAAAGTGGATAGATCTTGATGCTCGCCTGACGCTCAAGAAAGCCCACAATTTGCAGCGCCACAATCACCAGCACGGTCCCCACCGCCGCCGCGGGAAACAAGCCGGCGCCGCAGGCCATGCCGATCGAGGCGACCACAAACACGGTCGCCGCACTCGTCAACCCGCTCACGCGGCTGCGATTGTGAAGAATCAGGCCGGCGCCCAGAAAGCCGATGCCCTGCACGATATTTGACGCCACGCGACCCTTATCGGGATTTGCATCTCCTGCCAGTGCCGCCGAGAGCAACGTGAAGAACGCGCAGCCCATGCAGATCAGCAGGTTCGTCCGCACTCCGGCAGGCTGCCGCTTTGTTTCGCGCTCCAGCCCGATCAAGCCGCCCAGCACGCATGCTGCGAGCAGGCGTGTCAGCGCTCCGTTGGCAACAATCATCTGTTGAAGCCAACTGACGTGAAACGACTGCAAAACCTCTGACAGCGCGCTGCTCATCGTGATTCCTTGCCCGATGCTATCACCGCGACGGAGCTTTGTTGAGAGCCGAGGTATCGGAGACGTAAACCGTCGCGGAAGGCTGCCCCTGGAACACAAAGCGCCGCACCAGTCTCAGCCCCGCGGGATGCGCCTTTACCGCCCGAGCCACATCATCGCCGTCGAAGGCCAGCACCACCGCCGCATGCTCGGCCGGCGCTGCCAGCGCATCGGTATAGATCGCGCGATCGCTCTCGTTGATCGTCTGCCGAAGAGGGATGCCTGTCAGCGCCACGACCTCCGGATACGTCCCCGTCTTCATCAGCAGCTGGGCCGCAGGCCGCTCCGCCAGCAGTGCGCGCAGCACCGGCGGAATCTCCTCTTCGAGCGCTCGCCGCGACTCGATGTTTTTTGTGCTCTCAACGTAGACCAGCGGATGCTCCACCGCGACTTTCCATGCATTCCAGACGACCAGGGCCAGCAAAGATCCAATCGCATATTTCGCCCACGCGGCCTTGAACTCGCGCACCGCTCCCACCACAAACTGACCCACCATCGCGAGGCCCAGCGCCAGCGCCGGCAGCATCTCCATGCCGTACCGCGTGTTGTACCAGGAGTGCGGCCACCATACAGGCAGAAAGATCGGCACCGAGCCGTATGCGATTGAGTAGGCGTAGAAGGGAACCGGCAGCCACAGCAGCAGAGCCCACGCAAATGCCTCGCGGCGCAGCGCAAACCAGGCGCCTGTTGTGCCCAGCAAACTCAGTACGAGAACCTTGTTGCCCCAGGCAAGCGCGGTTGCGTCCATTTCGCCGGTCTTCACAAAAAAGATCAGCGATACCCACGGATCGTGCCAGCCGGGATGCGGCGGCCACGCTCCCGGTGCGGTCGTGCGCAGCTCAATCGCCTTCGCGGAGTAGGGTCCGCGCGCGAAATCCAGCCAGTCTCCGAAGACGAGGGCGTTATAGGTGAACCAGGTCAGCGGCGCCGCCACCACCACTGCGCTGGCCAGCCAGAAGGTGCGCGAGTGCAGTTCGCCGCGCCGCAGCAGGGTGATGCCAACCGCCGTCCACGCCAGCAGCGCGAGTATCCAGCCGTCATAGCGCGTGAAGATCGCGGCTGCCAGCACCAGCGCAATCGGCCACAGCCGCCGCTCTGCGCGCGCGGCAGCCTCGCGATCAAGAGCGCTGCGCCACTCCACCAGCCAGACCACACACCAGATCAGCTCGCAGAGAAACAGCGGCTCCGTCATCGCCGTCGTTTGCAGGTAAAGCAGGTTCGCGTTCAGCGCGAAAAATGCGAGCGCAATCGCGGCTGCCGCCGGCTCAAGCCAGCGCCGCGCAAGGCGGTAGATGCCCGCGCATCCCGCAAGATAGGCCAGTGCTGACGGAATCACGCCGGCGAAGCCGTTGGCCCACCAGCTATAGACCGCCACAAAGGGGATGAGGAGCAGATGCGGCAGCGGCAGCCAGACCGAGCCAAGCTGCTTGAGCCCGGGATAGCGCGCGTCAAAGACACGCCGCGCAATGTGCAGATGAGCCACCGCATCGCCGTAGTTGAGCATGGCGTCGTGGCGCCAGCTCCAGCTCACGGCAAGCGCCGAGAGCGCCACGCAGAAGGCCAGCATCGCCAGCCATTCCGCGCGGCTTATCGATCGATCAGTCAAGGTGCGTCAGCTCGCGGAAAAGATTGAAGCGCTCGTCGATCTCCTTGCGCGAGAGCTGCTGCAGGCGCTCGGTTCCGAAGCGTTCCACGGTAAACGATCCCATCACGCCGCCATAGAACATCGCGCGGCGAAAGGCGACCGGCGTCAGTTCCTGCTGCGAGGCAAGATAGCCGAAAAATCCCCCGGCAAAGCTATCGCCTGCGCCCGTCGGATCGACCACTTCGTCCAGCGGCAGCGCCGGCGCGCGAAAGGCCTCGGGCAGCGCGCTTCCATTTTTCGATGGCTGAAAGAGCGTCGATCCATATTCGCCGTGCTTCACCACCAGCATCTGCGGGCCCAGCGTCAGCACGCTGCGCGCCGCCTGCACCAGGTTTGAGTTGCCGGCCAGCATGCGCGTCTCGGTGTCATTGATCAGCAGAATGTCCAGGCCCTTCAAGTACTTCCAGCAGATCGGACTTGTGGTCCTTGATCCAGTAATTCATCGTGTCGCCGGCCACCAGCCGCGCCTTCGGCATCGCTTCGCGCACGCGCCGCTGCAGCACGGGGTCGATATTGGCGAGAAAAAGAAAATCGGAATCGCCGTAGGCGGCGGGAATCTTCGGTTCAAATCCCGCAAAAACATTCAGATCGGTAGTATGTGTTTTGGCTTCGTTCAGATTTTCAAGGTATGACCCTTCCCAGAAGAAGCTCTTGCCCTTGGCCCGCTCAATGCCCTGGGTGTCGATGCCGCGCGCTTTGAACACCGCTTCCTGCTCGGGCCCGAAGTCCTCGCCCACCACGGCAATTACGCGCACCGGAGTGAAATAACTCGCGGCCAGAGAAAAATAGGTGGCCGCGCCGGCAAGGCAGCGTTCGCGCCTGCCCGCAGGCGTCTCCACTGTGTCGAATGCAACGCTGCCCACCACCGTAATTGCCATGCAGTTCCTTTCCTCGTGCCGTTCTCTGCGGATGATCTCGTTACCAGTTGTGATATTTGCCGAAGAGCAGCTTCAGCCGCTCCTTTGCTGCCTCTGGAATCGCATCGGGCTGCGTCAGCACCGCATAGCGCGCAGCCGAGGCGCAGGCGCAGGTGCGCTCTGCCGGCAGCGCCTTCACCGCGGCCTTCACCACCTTGCACGCGTTATCGGCGTTCTGGTGCAGCACCGCAACAATCTCTTCGATTGTTACGGAGTCGTGCCCCTCGCGCCAGCAGTCGTAGTCGGTCACCATGGCGATGGTGGCGTAACAGATTTCCGCTTCGCGAGCGAGCTTCGCTTCCTGCAGGTTGGTCATGCCGATCACATCGGCGCCCCAGCTGCGATAGAGGTTCGACTCGGCTTTCGTCGAGAACTGCGGGCCTTCCATGCAGACGTAGGTGCCGCCGCTCTTGCCCACCACGCCGGCAGCCGCGCAGCCTTCCGCAGCGGCTTTTGCCACCGTCGCGCAAACCGGGTCGCCAAAGGCGACGTGTCCCACGATGCCCTCGCCGAAGAACGTCGAGACGCGGTGAAAGGTGCGGTCGATGAACTGGTCGGGAATCACGAAATCCGTCGGCTTGTGTTCTTCCTTGAGCGAGCCCACGGCCGAAACTGAAACGATGCGCTCCACGCCCAGCTTTTTGAACGCGTAGATATTTGCGCGAAAATTCAGCTCCGAGGGCAGTATGCGATGGCCGCGCCCGTGCCGGGCCAGAAAGGCCACCTTGCGGCCCTCGAGTTCGCCAAGCACAAATGCGTCCGATGGCTCGCCAAACGGCGTTTCCACGCGGAGCTTCATGCTGGTTGGTGAATCCGGGCATGGAGTACAGTCCGCTGCCGCCGATGATGCCGATCTCTGCCTGAGCCAATGCTCGCTCCTTACGCTCCGGCCAAAGCCGGGCGCGCGGGTCCTGTGATGTCCCCGCGAAAGTTGGAATGCAAACATCTCAGTATAAAGGGTGGCTCTTGCGGCAAATCCGGTGCGCGCAGAACGCGCTTTTCAGGCCGAAGCGGCCGTGCTCCGGGCCGCGGCTTTCAAAGCGGCAGCACTCTCCCTCACTGCCCAGCCGGCAAGCAGCAGGCTGGGTGCAGGAACGGGTTCTGCGTCGCCAAGCATGCCAAGCGTCGTGTGCAGCACCTGCTGGTCGGGCTGCCCCGCCCGCGATACCAGCGCGCAGGGAAAATCCGCCGGCAGCCCTTCCTGCAGCCACTCGAGCGCCAGCAGGCCGAGGTCGCGGCCCGGCATGTAGACCACGCGCGTCGCGTCTTCGATCTCCGGCATCGGCGAAAGATTGTGCGACTGCGCATGATGGCCAGTCGAGAAAATCACATTCGACGCGCTATTGCGGCTCGTCAGCGAGCAGCCTGCCGCGGCCGCAGCAGCAAAGGCCGCCGTGATGCCGGGGACGATTTCATAGGCGACGCCGGCCTCCGCCAGTGCCGCCATCTCTTCGGCTGCGCGGCCAAAGATCAGCGGATCGCCGCTCTTGAGGCGGACCACGCTGCGCCCGGCCCGCGCATGCTCAATCATCAGCGCGCAAATCTCTTCCTGCGTAATGCTCTTTGTGCCGCAGCGCTTGCCCACATTCACGATCTCAGCGTCGGGCGAAGCCAGATCGAGAATCGCCTGCGGCACAAGATCGTCGTGCAGAATCACATCGGCGCTCTCGATCTTCCGCAGCGCCTTCACTGTCAGCAATTCAGGATCGCCCGGACCCGCGCCTACCAGCGAGACCCTGCCGCCCGTCTCCGCTTCCGCGATTGCCTTGCGCCGCGTCGCGCACAGCGGCGAATCGCAAAGCGGCCTGTAGGCCAGCTCGTGCAGCAGCAGCCTGCGTTCCTCGCTGCGCGGATGCGCTGCCAGAACATCGCGGCGCAACTGGCCGATCTTCTGCAGCCATTCGCCCAGGTCCTGCGGCAACTGCTCGTCGATCTCGCGGCGCAGCCGCTGCGCAAAGGCCGGGCTCTCTCCCGCAGTTGAAATGGCGATCTGCAGATCGCCGCGCCGCACCACGGAGCCGAAGAAAAAGTCGCAGTTGGGAATATCGTCAACGCTGTTGCAGGCAATCCCGCGCTCGACGGCTGCGCGATACACCGCTGCATTTACCGCGGGGTCGTCCGTTGCCGCAATCACAATGAACTGTCCATCGAGATCCGATTCATCGAACCGGCGGCGCACCCATTCCAGCCGTCCATCGGCGGCCAACTGCCCGAATCTCAGGCCGTGCTTCAGGGCGCAACCACGCGCAGCTTCACGCCGGTCCTCAGCAGACTGTTGATCTTTTCCAGCGCCACCGTTCCGGCGCCCACCAGCAGCCCGGGCCGGCCATCGAGTTTTAAAAAAATTGGCAGCAGTGTCATCGCAATCCTCAGTCGGCTACGCCATGCGGAACGCGCCCTGCGGGCACATCGCGTTCCACCGCGTCGAGCACTTCGCCCGCCAGGTGCGCGCGCAGCTCGTCGTTGCTATGGCGGCCAAACCACGCACGCAGATTTTCTTCCGGCTCTCTGCCCGCCAGATATTGCCGCAGCAGCCGCTCAATCGCTTCAGGCACCAGCGGCGCCGCGCAACGGTAGCCCACCGGCCGCGCGATGCCGGCATGTTCGCCCACCGCGCCGCCCAGGCAGAAGTAGTAGGCATCGGTCAGCTTGCCCTCGTGCTTGATCTTCTTGCCTTCAATCCCGATGTCCGCGATCCAGTGCTGGCCGCAGCCGTTGGGGCAGCCGGTTACGTGCAGGCGCAATTGCTGGTCAAATTGCGGCAGCCGCTCATCGAGCTCGTCCACCAGCCAGCGCGCAAAGCCCTTGGTCTCGGTGATGGCCAGCTTGCAGAATTCCGTGCCTGTGCAGGCCACCGCGCCGCGCCAGAAATTTGTGGCTTCGACGTGCAGCCCCATCTCGCCCAGCTCGCGCGCAAGCTCGCCCGTCTTCGCTGTCGGAATATTGATGAAGACAAGATTCTGCGAGACCGTTGCCCGCACCTGTCCGTCGCCGAAGCGTTCGGCAAGGTCCGCGGCCTGCTCAAGCTGCTCGCCCGTCAGGCGGCCGCGCAGCACTGAGGCGCCCACATACGAGAGTCCCGGCTGCCGCTGCGCATGAATACCGGCATGATCGCGAAAGACGTCGCCCGGCACCGTCTCTTCGCCGGCCGGCTGAATCTGAAAATCGACCCGCGCCTGCAACTCCTCGAGGAATCGCTCCGCCGTCCATCCTTCTTTCATGAAGAGGTATTTCAGCCGGGCCCTGTCACGGCTCTCGCGCAATCCCTGCTGCTCGCGAAAGATCTCCGCCACCGCGCGCGACGCTGCAACCGCCTGGTCGGGACGCAGAAAAGCATTGAGGCGTACCGCCAGATGCGGCTCGTTTGAGAGCCCGCCGCCCACGCGCAGTGAATAGCCGACCTCGCCGTCGCGCACCGCCGGCGTCAAGGCGATATCGTTGATTTCCGGGTAGCAGCACCACGAGGGGCAGCCCGTCGCGCAGATCTTGAACTTGCGCGGCAGGTTATAAAAGTCAGGATTCGCCGTGAGCATGTGCGCAATCTCAACCGCGATCGGCGAAGCATCGATCATCTCGTCGGCTGCGATTCCGGCCAGCGGGCAACCCGTCACATTGCGCACCACGTCGCCGCATGCGCCCTTGGGAGAGAGCCCGATCGCATCCAGCGCATCCACCACCTCGGGCAGCGATTCAATCGTGAGCCAATGCAGCTGGATATTCTGCCGCACCGTGATGTCGGCAAGGTTGCGCGCGTATTTCCGGGTAATGCCGCCGATGGTGCGAAGCTGATGCGCCGACAGAATCCCGTTCGGAATCCCGATGCGCAGCATGAAGTATTCCGACATGAGGCCTTCGCCGCCCTTGCCGCCCGTCACGCCCGCGCCATCGCCCTGCGTATACACGCCCCACCATTTGAAGTAGAACGAAGCCCACTCCGGCAGAACGCTCGCACGCCCCTCGCGCGCAAACTGCCGCACCTCGTCGAAAGCCTCCCAGGGGTTCTTCTCCCGCTTCAGCCGTTCCGACTTTTGCGCCTTCGTTTCCTTGATTTGACCTGCAGAATCCATCTCTTCTTCCCTTCGCCCAAATGCACAAAACCCGCGACAGCAAATGCTGAATCGCGGGCTTCGGAAACCTTAGAAACTTGGGATCAAGCTCTCAGACCCTAGGTCACCTGTCCGCGCGAGGCGTCCATACAGTGGCGACAACAGAGGCAGGCTTGCATACATCGATCTTCGCAGCAGCGTGCGCAAAAAGCAACTGGAGCCTGCTGGCGCTGCCATGGCTCCGCTGTCGCTCGCCCCTTCGATGCCTTTGATTTGCCGCTGCTTACGGCGGATGTCCAAAAACGCCGCGGGCCGCCGGTAAGGGCGGCCCAGGGCGTCGCGCTGCAGAGCAACTTGCTTACATTCCGTTGTTCGTCGAGCCCAGATCCGGATGCAGAACGCGGTACGTCGAGCCTCCGTGCGACCACACCAGCAGCAGGATGTCCTTGCCTGCGGGAATGGCATGCACCTGGTTCACGAAGCTATCCGCGCTCGTCACCGGCTTGCGGTTCACTTCCAGGATCACGTCGCCGGGTGAGAGGCCCGCATCGTCCGCGGGGCTCGCCGGGCGAACGCTCTCGACCGCCGCGCCGTTGATCTGCGTGGGTACGTTGAACTGCTGCCGCACATCCGGCGTCAGGTTTGCCATCGCCAGCCCCAGCTTGCCGTGTCCGCTGTTGCCGGAGCCGTTGTTATCGGCCATCTCGGTGTTCTTGTGGAACTCGCCCACCGTGACCTTGATCGTCTCCGGCTTGCCATCCCGCAGAATGCCCAGTTGAATCGGCGTGCCCGGCGCGATCTGCGACACCGCAACCTGCAGTGAGCTGCTGCTGATGATCTTCTTCCCGTTCAGCTCGCGCAGCACATCGCCCGTCTTCAGCCCGGCATTGCCCGCAGGCGAGTCCGGCGTAACCTGGCTTATGATCGCGCCCGCCGCATCCGGCAGGTTGAAGAAGGTGGCGTTGTCCGGCGTCACATTGTTCATGCTGATGCCGAGGTAGCCGTGATGCACCGTGCCGTCCTTGATGATCGAGTCAGCTGAGGCACGCACAATCTGCGAGGGAATCGCGAAGCCCGCGCCGGCAAACGACCCGGTGCCCGTGATGATGAACGTGTTGATGCCGATCAGCTCACCGTGTGCATCCACCAGCGGACCGCCCGAGTTGCCTGGGTTGATGGCCGCATCCGTCTGGATGAAGTCTCCCGGCTTCCGCGGATCATCCGTGTAGGGATTGGGCCGGTTCAGCGCGCTGATGATGCCGCGCGTCACCGAAAACTGGAAGTAGCCGAACGGGCTGCCGAAGGCCAGCACCGTCTGCCCCGGATGCAGCGCAGTCGAATTGCCCCACGCGATGCTGGGCAGGTTCTTGGCGTCGATCCTGATCACCGCCAGGTCGTTCAGCTTGTCCACGCCTACGAGCTTTGCAGGAAACACGCGCCGGTCGTCCAGCGTCACGTTGATCTTCATCGCTCCATCCACAACGTGATCGTTGGTCACGATGTAGCCGTCAGGCGAGATGATCACTCCGCTGCCGATACCGTGCTCCACGGGATTCTGCTGCTGCTGCATGCCCTGGCCGCCCTGGCCGCCGAAGAAGAAGCGGCGGAACTCCGGAGGCAGATCCTGCATGCCGAAATTCTGGCCACCGCTGCCGTTGCCGTCGTCCGACGCTTCCTGCGCAGACGGCCGCGAGGTCACCGAGACGTTCACCACCGCCGGCGTCACGCGAGCCGCCACCGCTTCCACCGCGTTGTCCAGCGAAACCAGCGACGCCACGCTGCCGTCATCCAACGGCGCCGCTGCGCTTGCCGCGTGCACCGATGGGCGATTGAACATGAACGCGCCGCCCAGCAGAAGCGCGGCAACCGACCCGGTGGGAATAGCAAACCTCTTCGCTTTTGCTATTAATGAATTAGTTGATGGAGACATTCCTTTACCTCTCGATGGTTGTTGACGTACGTGGTTAAAGTTGGAAAACGAGCCAGCCGTCGCGGAAACGTATCGCCCGCTGCTGCGAAGCTCGAGATGATTGCGAAGCTTGAGAAGATTTGGCGCCCGAAGGCACTGCATTGCCCGTGGCAGCGTTGCCCGAAGGCATGACCCTGAAGACAAGCTGCGTCACCGTCACGCGGCTCGTAACCTGGGCCTCAGCCTGTGGAGTCGCAGTGGATGCCGCTTCACCCTGCACCGCGTTGCCGGGCTGTGCAGCCGGCACGCTGGACGTTTCGATCTGCTCCCACGAGGTCATCACGATCCACTGGGGTCCCTGCACGGCCTCATGTTTCAGCGAAGCAAGCTGTGCCGGAACGTCACGCCTGCGGTCGGCAGTCGCCGCCTTCCGAACCGCATGGTGCGCGGCGGTGCTCTCCATACGCGGTGCAGCCTCTGCCGCAACCGGTATCACCGCCTTCGCCTCCACGGCGCGAATGCCCGGCAGACGACGCTCATCCTGTCGATAGACTGCATCGGCCACGTCGACGCCTTCGCTGTTGTGCTTTGCGGCCAGCGTTGCAGATTGTGCAGGCACGAACGCCACAAACTGCGGGCAGTGCGCAAACTCAAACGATACGGCGAGCAATCCGCCGCCCAGCGTGGCCAGCAGCGCGCCCGAGGCAAACGGGCTCAGTGCATGGCCCTTGCGCAGAATGCTGTGCACGCGCCGCACCAGCTCCGGCCGGCGCTGCCACGCGCCCAGGGACAAGGCTTCGGCCCTGCGCTCCAAACCCCGCTCCGCGATGCTGGCGAGGCAGGCTGCATAGGCGCGCGGAGCGCGCGTAATCGCGATCACACCCTCATCGCAGGCCATTTCGCGTTCCTTGCAAAGCTGCCGCTCCATCCACCACAGCGCGGGGTTTAAAGGGAAGAGAACCAGGCAAAGTTTTTGCAGCAAATTCGTCCAGTCATCGCAGCGGCGCAGATGCTCAGCTTCGTGCAGCACGATCTGGTTCAGCTCTGCGTCCGTCAATCGTTCATAAAGCCATTCGGGAATAAGAATGCGCGGCGCAAAAAAACCGATCACGCTCGGGCGATCGAGCTCCTGCGTCGTGCAGATCTCAAGCTCTCTGCGGCCCCATGTGTGCGCAGGGCGCATCGTTGCGGGCCTTATCGCTACGGGAACTGCCGACTTCCACAATCTCCGCAGCCGCAACGAGTGCACTGCGAGATCGGCCGCGCGCACCAGCGACATCACCACCCAAACGCCGGCAATCGCCAGGCTCCAGCGCAGGTCAACTGCAAGCCATGGCTTCGCATCATTTGCCACGCCGGCGGTGGCTGCGTTTCCAGACGAAATTGCGGGAAGAAAGGGAAGAGCAAGCAGCGTCGCGAAGCCAACCGACCAGAGAAGGAAGCGCAGATGGGCCGAGGTGCGCGGCGTCCACCGCAGGCACAGCGCCAGTCCCAGCGCGATCGCAGCGCCCTGCCACAGCGCGGTCACTGCCATTGGCGCTGCCGCAGCGGCAACTGACTGCATGCCGTCCATGAACTGGATCACGTTCATCGTCAGGCTTCCTCTCCTTCGGCTGCCGAGGCGCGAATCAGCTCCCTCAGCCGCCGCAACTCTTCAGGCGTCGCCTCTTCGTCCCCCAGCAGCGAAAGCAGCAGCCGCTCCCGCGAATTGCCAAAGAACCGGCTCAGCACGTGCCGCACTTCCGACCGGCTCGCATCCTGCTCCAGCACGCACGGCCCGGTAGACAAAGGCGCGGCCTTCCTGCCGGTGCTCCACATATCCCTTTTGCTCGAGGATGCGGATCGTCGTCAGCACCGAGTTATAGGCCAGCGGCTCCCCCTCGGGCATCGCCGCCACCAGGTCGGTTACAGCCGACTCGCCCTGCCGCCAGAGAATCTTCATCAATCTCAGCTCGGCTTCGGTCAGCGTGTTGGATTTTTTCGGCGGCATGCTATCTCATTGATTCCACTGGAGGAAGTCGCGTGCTTCTTGGTCCGTTGTCTTATAGACGAGCAACTAAAGAATTAGTTAGCTCTCATTCTAGGAAATTTTCATGCGCTGCGCCACTGATTTTTCAGCGTGCCGGAACCGCCCGGCGATCGATCCTGCTTTGTGCAGGTTGCAGCAGGGAATAGGTGATCGCTGCGGCGGGAATCAGGAAGGCGGTCGAGCCCACCACCCACATCACCACGGCGCCCAGCACCTGGTCAGGCAGCGGCGCAATTCCAAAAGGGTTTGGATTGTCGATATAGAAGCGGTAGACCGGCCGGTTGCAGAAGGCGAGAAAGGCCGAGAGCGCGGTATTCACAATATCCGCGCCGATCAGGTACACCAGCACGCCCCAGCCCCGGCGGTGCGCCGCGGCCGGCCACGGCCGGATCACGCACCACCAGAAGAGCAGGGAAGTCGCGAGAAAACAGATGTGCTCGAAGTCGTGCCAGGCCTCGTTCTCCAGCGCAAAGTCGTAAGCGCGCGGCACGTGCCAGCCCAGCAGCGTCAGGTTCATCGCCAGCCACGCCACCGGAGGGCGCACCAGCCACTGGCCAAGTGCCCGCAGCCATTTCATCCGAGCCAGTGGACCCACAATCCCTCTGCGCGCGATCGCCGGCAGGCCCCGGAGCATAGGAACCACGGGCAGACCCAGCAGCACCAGCGGCGGCACAATCATCATCAGGATCAGATGCTCGATCATGTGCGCGCTCAGCAGCAGATCGGCAGCGGCTTCGAGCGGCGATCCAATGGCGATCCACAAACTCGCCAGCCCGGCGATGAATGAGAGCAGCCTCCATCCGTTGAACTGCCCCGGTCGCGTCCGGCGCAGCGCCATCCAGCCGCACACGTAGATCACACCGGTCAGCACGATTGCCGCCGTCAGCCAGACCGGAAACTCCCAGTCCCTGAGCACGTCTTCCATGGCTCTGCTCTCGCTACCGTGCGCCTGCCGGCACCCGCATCGCGCCGGATGCGTCAGAGCGCGCGATGCATCGACGGCCGGCGCCAGATGGTCCTCGCCGCGCAGCGTCTTCAAAAAGCTCACCAGCGCCTGCGTCTCCGCCGGGCTCAGCGCATTGCCGTAGGCAGGCATGTTGCCGCCGCCCTGCAGCACCTGCCGAATCATCTGGGCTTCGGTCATCCGCGCCGCAATGCTGTCCAGCGCAGGTCCGCGCAGTCCGCCCGCGCCGCCCAGCGCGTGGCAGTTGCGGCACTGCTTGTTCTGCAGCACCAGCGCGCCCTGCCTCTCCAGCGGCGAGCGCCCCTGCAGATATGCGACCGGCGTCGGATCGCCTGACCACGCCGACATGATCGGGCTCCACGGCGTAAACGTGCCGAGGTGCGTAAGGATGCCCAGCGCCACCGCGATCACCGCGAGCGTCAGCACCGCCACCGGCCGCCGCGACCAGTGCCTCTCTCCCTCGCCCGCAATCAGCGGCAGCAGCAGCATCGCGCCGATGCCCACAACCGGCGCAATGAAGATGAACGGCGTCTCCAGCTCCGGCGGCAGATACGCCAGCACCGCGTAGATCCACAGAAACGCGGCATCCGGCTTCGGCGCCGTCTGGATGATCGTCGGATCCGGCGGTCCGCTCGGACCGAAGGGCCCGAAGAGCAGCGCGCACGCAATCACCGCCAAAATGATCGCCGCCGCAAAGACCGCATCCTTCCACGCCGCATCGGGAACGAAGGGCACTCCGCGCTTCGACGTCAGCTCATGATATTCGCGGTCGTAGGTCGCCTTGCTCACGATGCGCCCCGGCATCGGCCACTCGTTCACGCCCAGCCGCAGCACCATCCACACATGCACGGCGACAAACACCAGCAGCAGTGCCCGGCAGAATGAAAACATGCAGCGCGAAGAAGCGGGAAAGCGTCTGCCCGCGCAATAATCGGGCCGCCCAGCATCATGTGCACCAGCCGCCCGCCGATCCACGGAACCCGGCTGACAATCGACGCGCCGATCCCCAGGCCCCAGTACGCATCCTGGTCGAAGCGCAGTACCTGCCCCGTGAATGCCATGCCCAGCGTGAACAGCAGCAGCAGCACGCCCACAATCCACGTGAGCTCGCGCGGATACTTGTAGGCGCCAAAGAGAAAGACCTGCGCCATGTGGATGAGCACCACGGCGACCATGAAATCCGAGCCCCAGCCGTGAATCGCGCGCAGAAACCAGCCCAGCGTCACATCATGATTCAGAAACTGCAGGCTGCTCCACGCCTCACCTGCGGAGGCCGTGTAGACCAGCGCGAGCAGGATGCCCGTCACCACCTGCAGCATCAGCAGCACAGTGGCCGCGCTGCCAAAGACATACCACCAGCTCGCGCTCTCCGGCGGTGTCGGATGCTCCATCGCCTCCTTCAGCGGACCTTCGAGGCCAAGCCTGCGCTCGAGCCATCCGTAGGTGCGCCGCATCGCCGAACCCTTGCGCTCATTTACGACGGCCATAGCGATGACCTCGTCTCGGATGTTGTTCCCGGCGCCGCTGCGGCAGAAGCCTCGATCTGGATCAGCTTCTTCTTCTCGACGCACGCCTCGTTCGACAGCGTCGGCATCTCGCCCGCGTCGATCATCAGGTTGCCGCCGTCGATCCTGTACTTGTACTCAAAGAGGCCGCGCTCCGGCGGACCCGACGCCCGCGATCCATCTTCGTAATAAGCGCCGCCATGGCAGGGACACATGAAGAGCCGCGACTGCGGAAACCACCGCACCGGGCAGCCCAGGTGCGCGCAGTTGATCGCGAAGACCTGAAACGTCGTTCCCTCGATTCGCCGCACCCAGCACGCCACCTTGCCCGTCTCGCCATCCCCAGCCGTCGTCACCGGGTTCCGATAATTCGCGAGCCGCGTCTCGCCTTCGGGAAACTCATCCAGCGCGCCCAGCGATACCCATGAGTTATAGCTCGAGTCGCGGCGGAACGCCGGCCCGAAAAGATAGCCCAGAATCGGAACCGCAAGAACCGCGCCCACCACTCCATTCAGTGCCAGCGAGAGCTTGAAGAGAAAGCTGCGGCGGCTTCGATCGACCTCGCGGCCGCGCCTGCGCTGTTGTCTCAGCCTGCTCTCTGCGTCTCGCCGCCGGGCGTCTCGGGAATACTCATTGCCCCTCCTTGCCGGTCTTTTGCGTTGGCGCCCGGCTGGCTTTCGTCATCGCCGGGCGATGCGACGCCAAGCCACGCAACAATATCGGTGATCTCCTGCTCCGTCAGCGCTCGCCCCGGCACATATGCCGCGCCAGTCCGGCGTGCTCTTCTCCGGATGCCCCGCAACCACAATGCTGCGCAGGCTCTGATCGCTGACCAGCGCGAGATACGAGGCGTCCACAATCGAGTGCTGTGTCGCTCCAGCTCTGCGCCGTCCGTCGGCATGCCTGCTCCATCCGCGCCGTGGCACCGCGCACAGGCTGTTGCGTATGCCTTCTGCGCCGTCGGTTGCATCGCCCGGTCGCGCTGCTCGCATAGGCGGGCAGCTTTACGCCGGCAAACTCCGCAGGCCTGCCCCACGTCTGCAGCATGCCCTGCGACCAGCGCATGCACCTGCTCGATCGGTCAGCATTCCGCCCGCGCTGCGCGCAAAGGCGGGCATCAGCGTCCCGTGCATACCTTGCGCGGTGACCGTGCGCAGCGTCTCTGCTCCTGCAATCGCGAGATACGCGGGATTGTTCAGCGCAATCGCCGCTCCATCGCGCCCATTCTCGCCGTGGCAGCCCGAGCAGTTCTGCGCTGTAGAGCGTTTTGAAAGTCCAGCACCTGGTCGGGCCGCGCCGCCTCGTCGCCCGCCTTTGGATATCCCGGCATGCTCCTGCAGCCGAAACACGCGGCCAGCGCGGCATTCGCGGCAAGCAGCGCTAATGTGCGATGCGCGATCTTCATGGGCGCTGATCCCGCTCCTCTGTCTCTTCCGTTCGTTCGCCGACGCTGCCGTGCAATCCTGCGCGCACGGCAAAGGGCAGCGCCTGGAACTGTGGCGTTCGCACTTTGGCCTGCAGATTCACCACATAGCCGGCGACCAGGCCAAACGCAATCTGCGACGGCACAAACCAGTACCAGTCGATGCGATCGTTCAAAATCGGGCTGACGATCTGCGAGCACGGACGAGAGCAGGCCCGTCCACAGAAGCGGGGCCAGAAACCCAGCCGTCAAAATCGGCCACCGCGGAAACATCGGCAGCATCGCGCCGTACAGCAGGCCCACCAGCAGCGACGCCACGCGCGTGAATCGCCAGCGCCGCCAGCAGCCCCTGCATATGGAACTGCGCCAGGAACTGATCGCTCTTATCGGCCCAGCTCACAAAGCCGCCGGCCGCCATCAGGTTCGTCGCGTACCAGATACTGTGGTACTTCGCCAGGCTGTAGATCGTCGCCGGCACAATCATCGCGATGCCTCCCGCGATGCCGCCCTTCAATCCCGTAGTGAACTGGAACGTCTCCACCGGAATCATCTTCCGGTGCAGCGGCCCGATCGGCAGGCGCTCAATCGAGGTGCGCGCGCTGGCAATCTCCAGCGGCTTCTCGCTGCGCCTCGACCATCTCGTGCGCTTCTTCCGGCAGCACCGCGCGGAACCAGCCCACCGCCGCCGCCAGAGCCAGCACCACGCCCAGCACGCTCACCGCGACATCGGTCACCAGGCCCGCGGCCATCAGCGCAATCCCCAGCGCCAGCACAAAGGGCCACGCCGTCGGCAGCGGCATGTGTACGATAGCTGGTTTCGCCTGATCGTGTTCCATCAAATCCTCTCTCGAAACCGTCTCAGCGGCCCAGTATGTACACCACCGTGAAGACAACCACCCACACCGCATCCACAAAGTGCCAGTAGATCGACAGCACCTCAAGCCGCTCCGCATGGTGGCTCGTCACCTGCCCGCGCAGCGCAAAGATCAGCGCGAGCATCAGCATCACCAGGCCCACGATCACGTGCGACGCGTGCAGGCCCACCAGCGAATAAAACGTCGTGCCAAAGAGATTGGTGCGGATCGTGAGCCCGTGACGGTAAATCAGGTCATACCACTCGTAGGCCGTGCTCGCCAGAAAGATGCCGCCCAGCAGCACCGTTGCCGCCAGCCACATCGCGCAGCGCGGCACCTTGCCCAGCCGCAGATCATGCACCGCAAAGTGGACGGTGATGCTGCTCGAAAGCAGGCAGACCGTCGCGAAGATCGGAATCTCCAGCACCTCGCGCGGCATGGGCCCGTTCAGGCTCTTGCCGATGTAGAAGAGATAGGCGACCACGAAGATGATGAAGATCGCCGACTCGGCAACGATCAGGCATGCCATGCCCACCATGCCGCGTGACGGCAGCTTCCACTCTTCGCCGGCCGGATGGTGCAGAACAACGGATGTTGTGCTCATCGGTTCCTTCCTCGCGCGCCTGCGTTACTCATATTGCGTGTCCGGATCTTCAGGATGCTTCAGATCCCACAGCGGGCGGCGGCTCTCCACCGTCGGAGCTAATCGCGAAGTTGTAACTCGGCGGCGGCGATGGCGTCGCCCACTCGAGCGTCCACGCATCCCAGGGGTCAGGCCCCGCCTCCGGCCCTTTGAAGTACGACCACACCAGGTTGTAGACAAAGATCAGCGTCGCCGACCGCCTGAAAAACTGCGCCCGATGCTGACGATCATGTTCCAGATCGCCCATCCGCGATCCGGCCTCGTAGGTGTAAATGCGGCGCGGCATCCCAAGCAGCCCCGGAATGTGCATGAAGTCGAAGGTGAGATGGAAGCCGATCAGGAACAGCCAGAAGTGCCACTTGCCCAGCTTCTCGCTCAGCATCCGCCCCGTCATCTTCGGATACCAGTAGTAAAACGCGGCAAAGATCATGAACAGGATCGCGCCCACCAGCACGTAGTGGAAGTGCGCCACCACGAAGTACGAGCCGCTCAGCTGCCAGTCGAACGGCGCCGCCGACAGCATGATTCCCGTCAGCCCCGCGATCAGAAACTGAAAGAGAAACGCGATCGCAGAACAGCATCGGCGTCTTGAAATGGATGTTTCCTCCCCACAGCGTCGCCAGCCAGTTGAAGATCTTGATCCCGGTGGGCACCGAGATCACCATCGTGGCAAAGACGAAGAAGGTGTTGCCCTCCGGCCCCATGCCCGACCGCGAACATGTGATGCGCCCATACGCTCAGGCTGATGAAGCCGATTGCCGACCGAGGCCGCCACCATCGCCGGATAGCCGAAGATCGCCTTGCGCGAGAAGACCGGGATAATCTCATTGGCGAAGGCGAACGCCGGAAGCACCAGGATGTAGACCTCCGGGTGCCCGAAGATCCAGAAGAAGTGCATCCACAGCACCGCCGAGCCGCCGGCCTGCGTGTCGAAGAAGTGCGCCGCCGAGATAGCGGTCGATCATCAGCATGATCTGCGCCGCCGTCAGCGGGCTCACCGCGACAAACGCAAGGCCGCTCATCACCAGGTAGAGCCACACCAGCAGCGGCATCCGGCCCAGCGTCATCCCCGGGCAGCGCATCGAAAACACTGTTGCCACGATATTCAGCGCCGTGCCGATGCTGCCGACGCCGCTCAGCAGCACGCTCAGCGTCCAGTAGTCCGTGCTGTGGCCCGGCGAAAACACGCTCGAGGTCAGCGGAGCGTACGCAAACCAGCCCACATCCGGCGCGGTGCCCGCCCCGTAGAGGCCGCTGCCGCGCAAAATAGCTGAAGTAAAGCAGCAACGCCGCCGAAGGCCGAAATCCAGAAGCTGAAGGCATTCAGCCGCGGAAACGCCATGTCGCGCGCGCCGATCATCAGCGGCACCAGGTAATTGCCGAAGCCGAAGAGAATCGGCATGCCCACAAAAAACACCATCGTCGTGCCGTGCATCGTGAACAGCCGGTTGAACACCTGCGGCGACACCGCCGTGTTGTTCGGCACCGCAAGCTGCAGGCGCATGATCAGCGCTTCGACGCCCGCAATCACCAGGAAGATCAGCGCGTAGCCGATATACATCAGCCCGATCTTCTTGTGATCGACGGTCGTCACCCAGTCGTGCAGAATCTCGAGGGCGCGGCGCGAGCCGGTCGCTGCAGGTTGATTGACGTCTGCGGGTACTCCGATTTGAGTCGCCATGTCTCCCTCGTGTTCTGCCTAGCGAAGAGTCATCAGGTATTTCGTGACGGCATCCAGGTCGCGTTCGTCCAGGTGCATCGCCGGCATCAGCACGCCCGGCTTGAAGTGCGAAGGGTCTTCAATAAACGCATGCAGGTTCTCCGCGTTCAGCGGCACCGAGCCCGATGCGATCGTGTCGCGGCTTGCCAGGTGCGAGAGGTTCGGCCCGAAGATGCCGTCGCGCATTGGTTCCCGAGATCGTGTGGCAGTTCACGCAGGCGTTGCGCTCAAAGGCAGCGCGCCCTTCAGCCACGGACGGGTCCTGCGTCGCAACCTGCTGCTGGTCCCGCAGCCACGCGTTGAACTGGCTCGGCGTATCCGCGTAGACCCGGATCAGCATCTTCGCATGCTGCACGCCGCAATACTGCGCACACTGGCCCAGAAACAGGCCCGGCCGCTCCGGGTCGATCCACATCACGTTCACCTTGTTCGGAATCACATCCATCTTGCCCGCGAGGCGCGGCACCCAGAAGCTGTGATTCGTGTCTGCTGAAGACATGGTCAGATACGTCGGCGTTGGCCGGGCCGGATCGCTCACCGGCACGTGCAACTCATTCGCCGTAACAATTCCCAGCTTCGGATACCGGAACTCCCACCAGTACTGGTGCCCGATCACCACCACGTCCAGCGCCGTCTTCGGCTTGTCGGCCTTCTGCGTAATAAAGATCACGCGCGCGGTCGCCAGAAAAAGCACAACCACGATCAGGATCGGGATCACCGTCCAGGAAAGTTCGACCTGCGTGCTGCCATAGATCTGCGGAGGTTCCCGGTCGGCATCGTGGGCGCGGTGGCGAAACCGGATCAGCGTGTAGAGCAGGAACCCGGCCACCGCGACAAAGATCGCCGCGCAGATTGCCAGCACCAGCAGCGACAGGCCGAAGACCGAATGCGCAGGAGTGCCCTCGGGAGCGAAGATGCTCGTTACCGGCTGCTCAAAAACTCCAGTGAGTGCAGTCAGCCTTGAGGAAGCGCCTTCCAGCCCGGGCAGCAAACTCTTTGCCGCCGCCTCAAGGCCTCTCATTGCGAATTCCTCGGCAATCAGCATCCGTTCCCTTCGGCAGCGCCACATTGGTGGCAAACCTGCCGGGACCAATCGCGAATGAGGAGCGCGATCGCCACCCTCACTTCGAGATTTGTTGCGGCGCCTGGCTGGAACGGAAAAATACGCTCTGTTCCGACAGGCGCGAGTGTGTGCGACCCCAAGCGTCAGGACAGAATCGAAATCGGTGAACCCGGTGCGGAGCTGAAGCGGTCGAAAGAGGCGCCGGGTTTCTTCTCTTCCGCAAGACGAGCTTAACATCTTTGCTGAGAGCAATCGTCAGCGTAGTCCCACGCCAGCCGCTCTCATTCCCAGTTAGCGGTACTTTGCAAATAACTCGAGTTGCCGCTCGTGGTATTCCCTTCGCTCCACGGGCGACGACAGGATCGTCGATGTCGATGTCGCACCGTAAACCGAGAGCTTGTCAATCAGCGCTTCGAGATGCGCGACCGAAGCCACGTTGGCTTCAATCACAAACGACTCGTCTCCCGTGATGCGATGGCACCGGCTTATCTCGGGCAGCTCTTTGATCGCCGCCACCGTGCGGCTGATCTGCAGATCGCCTCCCGGAATCGTGAGCCGCACCAGCACCCGGATCGGCGCCCCCAGTTTCGCCACGCTCACCGCGGCGTGATAGCCCATGATCACGCCGGCATCCTCGAGCCGATGGATTCTCTCTGCCACCGCGGGCGTCGAAAGCCCCACTTTTCTTCCCAGTTCCGCAAAGGAGAGCCGTGCGTTGTGCTGGAGGCTCTCAACCAGCCGCCATGAAATAGCGTCCAGTTCCATCTCAGTAGGTAAAGCGCGATGTGTCATTCAGGTCCTTAAGCCAACCCAACATAACGCTTAATTTCGTTAACTGCAAACGGACTTTTAACTTCGATCCGCCATTTTCTGTCCTTGTGCGGCGCGCCTATGCTTTTGCGTGGCCGGCAGTGCCTTTCCCCGTGAACTTCCGGGCTCACCAAGCCGGCTCATTTAGAAGGTGACTTCATGAGCGCTTCCCCTCGCCTCGCATCCGTCTCGCCTGCTTCTTCCACCATTGCCGCGACCGTCGCGCCGGAGCGCGACTTTCTCCCTCTCAAGGGAACCGATCACGTCGAGTTTTACGTGGGCAATGCCCGGCAGGCAGCGCACTTCTATCGCACCGCCTTCGGCATGTCGCTGGTCGCCTACGCGGGACCTGAGACCGGCCGGCGCGATCGCGTCTCCTACGTTGTCCAGCAAGGCAAGGTGCGCTTCGTGCTCACCACGCCTCTGCGCCGCGGCGATGCGGTTGCCGATCACGTCGCCATCCACGGCGACGGCGTGCGCTCCATTGCCCTCTGGGTCGACGATGCCCGCCGCGCCTGGCGCGAAACCACGCGTCGCGGCGCAATCAGCGTCGCCGAGCCATACGAAATCTCTGACGATCACGGCCGCGCCGTTCTCTCTGCCATTCGCACCTATGGCGACACCATTCATACCTTCGTCGAGCGCGGCGCCTACAACGGCCCATTTCTTCCCGGCTTCCGCCGCGTTGAGAGCGATCCACTCGCGCGTCCCGTCGGGCTGCTTCACATCGACCACATGGTAGGCAACGTCGGCTGGCACGAAATGGACCACTGGGTTGATTTCTACGCCTCTGTGATGGGCTTCAGCCTTTATCAGCACTTCGACGACAAGGACATTTCGACGGAATACTCGGCGCTCATGTCGAAGGTGATGGCCAACGGCAACGGCTACGTCAAGTTCCCCATCAACGAGCCCGCCGAAGGCAAACGCAAATCGCAGGTCGAGGAGTATCTCGACTTCTACAACGGCGCCGGCGTGCAACACATTGCCCTGGCCACCGACGACATTCTGCGTACCGTCACCTCCATGCACCAGCAGGGCGTCGACTTCCTTCACGTTCCCCACAGCTACTACACCGAACTGCAATCGCGCGTCGGCGTCATCGATGAGCCGCTCGGCGCGCTGGAGGATCTGGGCATTCTCGTCGATCGCGACGACGAAGGCTATATGTTGCAGATCTTCACCCGTCCCGTCGAAGACCGGCCCACGCTCTTCTACGAAATCATTCAGCGCAAGGGCAGCCGCAGCTTCGGCAAGGGCAACTTCAAGGCGCTTTTTGAAGCCATTGAACGCGAGCAGCGCGAGCGCGGCAACCTCTGAGGCGGAGAGGCATCCATGATTCCCAAATCGCTTTCAATCGCCGCACCCTACATCATCGCGCAGGACTACGCCGCCTACACCGAGGAACAGCACGCCATCTGGGCTGAGCTGGTCGGCCGCGTTCTGCCTGAGCTCGAGCATCACGCCGCGCACGCCTGGCTCGAGGGCTTTGACATCATCGGCCTGCAGCGCGACCGCCTGCCCGACCTTGAAGCCATCAGCGCGCGCCTCGAACCGCGCACTGGCTGGAACTCCACCCCGGTGATCGGCTTTCTGCCCGCACCCGCATTTTTTGAAATGCTGGCCGCGCGCAAATTCCCAACCACAACCTGGCTGCGCAGCCGGCAGTCGCTCGAGTACACCCCCGAGCCCGACATCTTTCACGACGTCTTCGGCCACGTGCCTCTCCATGCGCACCGCGTCTTTGCAGACTTCCTCGAACACTATGGCCGTGTCTGCGCAGCGGTCGACGATGCCGAGGTGCTCGAGAAGCTTGGCCGCCTCTTCTGGTATACCGTTGAGTTCGGCCTCATGCGCGAAGACGGCGCAATCAAGGTTTACGGCAGCGGCCTCATCAGCTCGCAGGCCGAGTGCCGCAACGTCATCCGCGGCAATTGTGCTGTCCATGACTTCTCGCTCGATGAAGTGCTCAACACACCCGTCAAAGTCGATCGAGCTGCACAAGCTGCTCTTCGCGGTAGAGAGCTTCGATCAGATTTACGAGGCCATGCAGCAGGCCGAGCAACTGGCCCTCTGCGGAAATTTCCGAAAGGGATAACGAATGACCGAATCGATCGCCTACCAATCCGGCTTCGGCAATGAATTCGCCACTGAAGCTGTGCCCGGCGCGCTCCCAGTCGGGCAGAATGCGCCGCAAAAACATCCACTCGGCCTTTACACCGAGCAGTTCAGCGGCACGCCCTTCACCGCGCCGCGCGCCGTCAATCGCCGCACATGGACCTACCGCATCCGCCCCTCGGTCACGCACCGGCCTTATGAAGAGATCGATCGCCGCCTCATTCGCAGCGGCCCGTTCGTCGAGGTTCCCACCACGCCCAATCAGCTGCGCTGGGACCCGCTGCCGCTGCCGGACAAGAAGACGGACTTTGTCGACGGCATCATCACCCTGGGCGGCAATGGCGACCCGGCGATGCAAACCGGTCTCGCTATTCATCTCTATGTCGCCAATGCTTCCATGCATGACCGCTTCTTCTACAGCGCCGACGGCGAGTTCCTCATTGTCCCGCAGCTCGGCCCGCTCCGTTTTCACACGGAGCTGGGCATTCTCGAAGTCGCTCCCGGCGAAATCTGCCTCATTCCGCGCGGCGTCAAGTTCCGCGTCGAGCTCGCGGAGAAGCAGGCGCGCGGCTACATCTGCGAAAACTACGGTCTGCCCTTCCGCCTGCCGGAACTCGGCCCCATCGGCGCCAACGGCCTCGCCAATGCGCGCGACTTCAAAGCCCCGGTTGCCGCGTATGAAGATCGCGAAGGCGACTTTCACATCACGGCGAAATTCCTTGGCCGCCTCTGGTCCGCATCCATCGATCATTCCCCGCTCGACGTGGTCGCCTGGCACGGTAACTACACGCCCTGCAAATACGACCTGGCTCTCTTCAACTGCATCAACACCGTCTCTTTCGATCATCCGGACCCTTCCATCTACACCGTGCTCAGCGCGCCGTCTGTCGATCCCAGGAACAGCCAACTGCGACTTCGCCATTTTTCCTCCGCGCTGGATGGTCGCCGAGCACACCTTCCGCCCGCCGTGGTTTCATCGCAACCTCATGAATGAATTCATGGGCCTTGTCTTCGGCGCCTACGACGCCAAGGCTGAGGGCTTCGTGCCCGGCGGCGCCAGCCTGCACAACTGCATGGCCGGCCACGGCCCTGACGCGGAAACCTTTGAGCGCGCCAGCAACGCCGAGCTCAAGCCGCAGTACCTCGCCAACACGCTGGCCTTCATGTTCGAAACGCAGCTCGTCGTGCGGCCCACCGAGTTTGCGATGAGTACACGCATCCTGCAGCACGAATACTTCGAGTGCTGGCAGGGATTGAAGAAGCGCTTCAACTCCGGATCACAGCCCGGATCAAAGTCCGAATCGCACGCTGCAACCAGGTCAAAGCATGGCTCGAAAGCCGGCCAGAAAAAATGACCGCCATCGACGCTCTGCTCGACGGCTTCATCGACTACGCCGGCACTTATCCTCCGGCTAACCTCGATCTTGAAGCCGCCGTGCGCTGCTACCTGGACTACCGCCGCAGGCCGCGCTCGGCCGCGCTCGGCAGGTTCGTGATCGACGCCTCCCGCCTGCGCGATCTGCGCCGCATCGCAGGCGCCGGCTTCGCCGGGATGCCCCTCGCCGTCTGCGCCTCGCCGGCAGCCGATTGGTCCGCGCTGCTGCACGATCGCGGCGCCGATGCGGCTCCCGATATCTTCGAAATCAAGAGCGCCGATCCCGCGCAGATCGCAGAGATCACCGGCCGCCTGCCTTCCGCAGCTTCCGTCTACTTCGAGGTGCCGGTGGAATCGCCAAATTGCGCCGCGCTCGACGCCGCATCGTCGGCGGGCGTCCGCATCAAGCTCCGCATGGGCGGAGTCGTCGCCAGCGCCTTTCCCTCACCGTCCGCCGTCGTCGCCATGCTTCGCGCGCTTGCCGGCCGTTCTCTCGCTTTCAAGGCGACCGCCGGGCTCCATCATCCATTGCGCTCGCTGCATCCCTTCACTTATGCCGCGGCCAGTCCCGCCGGCGCCATGCACGGCTTCCTCAATCTCTTCTGCGCGGCCGCGCTCATTTACCTTGGTGGTGATGAAGAAGAAGCCCTCGCGCTTCTGAATGAATCTGATTCCGCAGCGTGGCATGTCTCGGCTGACTCCATCGCCTGCCGATCGTTTCGCGTCAGCACGCAGCAGATTCGCGAGGTGCGGCAGCAATTCTTCCTCAGCTTCGGTTCCTGTTCATTCGAGGAGCCGATTGCAGACCTGGAGGCGCTCGGTTGGCTCTGAATCCGCAAAGCTGGGTTGCATCCGCAAACGATCCGGGCAGCGACTTCCCGCTCGCCAATCTCCCCTTCGGCGTCTTCGCTTATCGTGGCGGCGCGGCGCGCATCGGCATCGCCATCGGCGATCAGGTGCTCGATCTGCACGCATGTGCGGCCTCGGGACTCTTCGCGGGACTGCCGCAGCCGCTGCTTGAAGGCTGCCAGGCCGCCGTACTCAATCCGCTCATGGCTCTCGGGCGTGCGTCCTCTGGGGCGCTGCGTCATCGCATCACGTCTCTTCTCTCGGCAGATGAGGCTGCGGCCAACGTCAAAGAGCGCGTCGCCGCCCTGCTCATGCCCGTTGCCGACGTCACCATGCACCTTCCCGCGCAGATCGGCGACTACACAGATTTCTACGCCTCCATCCATCACGCCACGCGCGTTGGTTCACTCTTCAGGCCAGACAATCCGCTTCTCCCCAACTACAAATACGTTCCCATCGGCTACCATGGCCGCGCCTCGTCGATCGTCGTGAGCGGCACGCCCATTCGCCGTCCCAGCGGCCAGGTCAAGACTCCGGATGCAGAGCCTATCTTTACTGCGACTCGGTCCCTCGACTATGAGCTCGAAATCGGCGCGTTCATCGGCGCGGGAAATCCGCTCGGCACGCCTGTTTCCATCGATCACGCAGAGGACCACCTTTTCGGCCTCTGCCTGCTCAATGACTGGTCTGCACGCGACGTCCAAGCATGGGAATATCAGCCGCTCGGCCCCTTCCTCGCCAAAAGCTTCGCCACCACCATCTCGCCCTGGGTTGTCTCGCTCGATGCGCTTGAGCCCTATCGCGTGGCCGCAGCACCGCGTGGGCCCGACGATCCCGCACCGCTGCCTTATCTTGCCTCCGCCAACGCCGGTCACGATGCTTTCGACATCACGCTTGAAGTTTCTCTCAGTTCACAGAAGATGCGCGGGCAGGGAATCAGCGCTGCGTGCATCAGCCAAGGCAATCTCCGCGATCTTTACTGGACACTCGGCCAGCTCATTGCTCATCACACGAGCAACGGCTGCAACCTGCGCTCCGGCGACCTGCTTGCAACCGGCACCGTCTCCGGTCCGGACGAGGGTTCCGAAGGCTGCCTGCTCGAGATGAAGCACCGCGCTACTCCATTGCGGCTTCCCAGCGGCGAAACGCGCA
Organism: uncultured Acidobacteriota bacterium; assembly: GCA_963718885.1. Lineage (GTDB taxonomy): Bacteria > Acidobacteriota > Terriglobia > Terriglobales > Acidobacteriaceae > Telmatobacter. Next base: position 117,035 of record CAVRAK010000025.1, on the reverse strand, counting down.
TATTTCTCGAAGACGGAGACGAGGTCACTTTACGGGCCTTTGCGCAAAAGCCAGGCCTGTCCCCGCATCGGCTTCGGCACGTGCACAGGGCGCATCAACGAGAGCGATTAAACAACGCTCAAAGGCTTCGGGTGAGCGCACGGCCTCACCACGATGCTAGTTTAAGTCTGTCCATACACCGGCACCGAGGCACCATGAATCAGCTTCGCTTCATCGCTGCACAGGAAAAGAATGACGCGTGCGATCTCCTCCGGCTTCGGCCACTGGGCAAAATCTGCCTTCGGCATCGCCTTGCGATTCGCCTCTGTGTCGATGATGCTCGGCAAAATTGAATTCGCGCGCACGCCGGTCCCCTTCAGATCGGCAGCCAGGGAATCGAGCATCGCCACCGCTGCCGCTTTTGAAGCAACGTATCCCGCTGCGCTGCCTGCGTGGTCAACAGCCGCCCGCGAGGCCACATTCACAATCGCACCGCCGGCCTGCTTCACCATCACCGGCACAGCCGCATGCAGAATCGCGAAACCCGCGCGCAGGTTCAGCGCCATCATCCTGTCAAACTCGGCCGGCATCGTCTCCCACAGCTTCGATCCGCCGGCGTAGGCACCAATCGCATTCACCAGCACATCCAGCCGCCCGTGCTGCGCGGCAATCGCGCTTACAAGCTGCGCCGCTGCAGCATCCGCCGTCAGGTCAGCCTGCATCCCGTCCAGCAAAGGGGCCGCTCCGCCGGCTGACTCCCGCAGCGCATCCATCTCCGCCTTGTTCCGGTAGGTCACCACAACCTTCGCGCCTTCGTTCACAAAAGCAAGGCTCACCGCGCGACCCAGGCCGCCCGTTCCTCCCGTCACCAGCGCCGTCTTGCCCGCGAATCGCTCTGTCATTGCAATTCTCCCCTCGCTTCAATTGTTGTGTGGCTCAAACGTTGCAAGCAACTTGCCACCGGAGTCGAACAGCTCAAGCTTGCCACTTGTGATCTTCCAGGTGCTCACCTCGCCCAGCGCCTGCTGAAGCGCCTGCTCCGTCTCCATCCCCTGGGCGCAGGCCATGCGCGTGCTGGCCATCTGTCCGAACTTCAATCGACTGCCTGCCAACTCGTAGCTGCCCACCAGCCGGTTGCAGCCACCCGAGCCACTCACGCGATGGCTCGCGGAGTTGAGCAGAAGATACGCGGGCTTTGGCGCGGCGATCACAGCCTTTCCGTCAAGCTTCACAAGCGTCCACTCCGTGTCTTCGAGTCGGAGGCCCATTGCTTCCGCGTCTTTCAGCGGCATAAAGTCTGGCGCGCGCGTCAAAGCGTAATTCAGCTTTGATTCGATCTCATGCCCATCGCCGTCGAGCTGTCGCAGCGTCTCGCTGTCGCGCACCGCATACTTCTGTATACCGCCATTCTTCGTGTGCAGCGTCAGCACCTTGCCCGTGTCGTCCACGCTCCACGTCCCGCTGTCATCAAAATGGGCATTGCGCTCCTGGTAGGTCATGCGCGACGCATAGGTATGGTCAGCCTTCAGATCCAGCACAAAATCGATGCCCGGACAATCCGCGCACGGCAGCGTTCCCTTGAAGGTAGCCGGCAGCCCCGACAGCGGCGGCTGTGGCGCTCCCGCTCCGCTGCTCTGCGTTGGAGCCTGTGCCACGGCCGCGCAGGCCGATAGAATCATGACCGCTGCCAATCCGCACCACCCGGCGCGAATCTTCGCCATCGATCCTCCTCGCGTGCCGGGCATCCTGGCCTGGTCTTACCGCTTGCTTCCATCGTGCGTCAAACTTCGTAGAACTCCCCCGCAATCTTCTCGAAAGACTCTGTCTGCCGTTGCGCCCAGGCGGAATCGCGCCCAAGCTCTTTGGCCATCACTCTTGCAACCAGCGGAGCCGCTCGCTGCGCCGCCCGCGCATTCAGAAAGAGCGCTCGCGTCCTGCGCGCCACCACATCCTCTACCGTGCGCGCCATCTCTTCCCGCACTCCGTACACGACTTCAGCAACGACAAAAGGAAGAGCTTCATCGAGACTCGTCGACATCTCCGGATCCCCATCCATAATCGAGACAATCTTCGCAGCGTCGCTTCCGTACTGCGCAAATCGGGCGTCCGCATTGCTCGCGCCGTGCAATTTGCTCGCGCCGTGCAACTTGATTGTCGCGGTCACGCATTGCCGCTCCTCCAGCAGACCCTTGCCGATCGCGAAGTCAATTACGTCTTCGGCCATCCGGCGATACGTCGTCCACTTGCCGCCGGCGATCGTGACCATGCCGCTCTCTGACATCTCGATTGAGTGCTCGCGGGAGAGCTTCGCCGTCGTCGCCGCGTTTCCCCTTATCAACGGGCGCAGCCCCGAGAAGACGCTCATGATATCCGCCTTGGTGATGGGCCGGGCAAGATAAGGATTGATCGTGTCCATCAGATAGTCGATCTCCGCTGCGTCGTGACCCGGCTCCATCTCGACACCCTGCGCAGGCACATCTGTCGTGCCGATCACCACGCTCCCTCGCCACGGAATCGCAAACACGACCCGGCCGTCCCCTGTCTTCGGCACCACGATTGCCGTATCTCTCCCCAGCACCGCGGAGCCCACAACGATATGCGTTCCGCGGCTCACAGCAAGCAGATTCGGAACCGAGCCATCGTCCATCCGTCGCACCGAGTCGGAAAAAATGCCGCTCGCGTTGATCACCGCTTTCGCCCGCAGGCGAAACGTATTTCCCGTCTCAACATCGGTAAGCACTGCCCCATCCACTTTTCCGCTTGTCTTGAGCAACGCCGTGCAGCGCATGTAGTTCAGAACCAGTGCGCCGCGGTCTTCAGCGGTCCGCGCTAAAGCCAGCGCAAAGCGGGCATCATCAAATTGCCCGTCGTAGTACATCACGCCGCCCTTCAGCCCCTTCTCCTGTATCCCGGGAATGCGTTGCCGGGTCTCTTCCGCACTTAGAATCTTTGTGGGCCCCATCGACGAGCGACCTGAGAGCAGGTCATACAGCTTCAATCCGGTTCCGAAGTATGGAATGTCGAACCAGGAATAGGCAGGGGTAATAAAGGCCAGCGGATGCACGAGGTGGGGCGCATTCTGCATCATCAGCTTCCGCTCGCGCAGAGCCTCATACACTAGATGCATCTGGCCGCTCGCGAGATAACGCACGCCGCCGTGCACAAGCTTCGTCGCCCTGCTTGACGTTGCCTGCGCAAAGTCTCCTGCCTCGACCAGCGCGGTTTTGTAGCCTCGCGTCGTCGCGTCAACGGCCGTGCCCAGCCCTGTCGCTCCTCCGCCAATAATCAACAGATCATAGGCGTCTTCCAGTCGTGCCAGCTTCCCGGCACGGTCCGTACTTTGATTGCCGCAGGCTATGGACATCATAGATACGATCACTCGTTCCAATCGAGGCCCAACTCTTATACTGAAACAGCGAAAGATTGTTGAGGAAGACAGGAGTCAATATGTCCAGCGAATCCAAGTGCCCGTTCTCGGGCGACACGCTCAAGCATACAGGGGTCAGAGGCAACCGCGACTGGTGGCCGGAACAGCTCAACGTCGGAGCTCTCCATCAGAACTCCTCGTTGTCCAATCCCATGGACGAGGACTTCAACTACGCCGAAGAATTCAAGAAGCTCGATCTCGATGCCGTCATCAAGGACCTCCACGCTCTCATGACGGATTCGCAGGATTGGTGGCCGGCCGACTACGGCCACTATGGCCCGCTCTTCATCCGCATGGCCTGGCACTCTGCGGGCACTTACCGCATCTACGACGGCCGCGGTGGCGGCGGCAGAGGAACGCAGCGTTTCGCCCCGCTCAATAGCTGGCCCGATAACGTCAGCCTCGACAAGGCGCGCCGCCTGCTGTGGCCCATCAAGCAGAAGTACGGCCGCAAGCTCTCCTGGGCGGACCTGATGATTCTCGCCGGCAACGTCGCGCTCGAATCCATGGGCTTCAAGACTTTTGGCTTCGGCGGCGGCCGCGCCGACGTCTGGGAGCCCGAAGACATCAACTGGGGCGAGGAAGCCAAGTGGCTGGGCGACGAGCGCTACAGCGGCGACCGCCAGTTGGCCAATCCGCTCGCTGCCGTGCAGATGGGCCTCATCTATGTGAACCCCGAGGGTCCCAACGGCAACCCTGACCCAATCTCGTCTGCGCGCGACATTCGCGAAACCTTCGCGCGCATGGCGATGGACGACTACGAAACGGTCGCTCTCATCGCCGGCGGCCACACCTTCGGCAAGACCCACGGAGCCGCTCCCGCTACGCATGTTGGCGCCGAGCCCGAGGGCGCTGGCGTCGAAGAGATGGGCCTCGGCTGGAAGAACAGTTTCGGCACCGGCGTCGGCGGCCACACCATCACCAGCGGCCTCGAAGGCGCATGGACACCCACGCCGACCAAGTGGGACAACAGTTTCTTTCAAACCCTCTTCGGCTATGAGTGGGAGCTCTCCAAGAGCCCTGCTGGCGCGAACCAGTGGAAGCCGAAGAACAACGCCGGCGCCGGCACCATTCCCGACGCGCACGATCCCAGCAAGCGCAACGATCCTTTCATGCTGACCTCTGACATCGCTCTGCGTGTCGATCCAGCGTATGAAAAGATCTCGCGCCACTTTATGGAGAACCCTGCCGAGTTTGCCGACGCCTTTGCCCGCGCCTGGTTCAAACTCACTCACCGTGACATGGGCCCCCGCGCGCGCTACCTCGGCCCGCTCGTTCCGAAAGAAGAGCTCATCTGGCAGGATCCGGTTCCTGCCGTCGATCATCGGCTCATCACTGACCAGGATGCGGAAGCGCTCAAGGCAAAGATTCTTGCCTCAGGCCTCACTGTTTCGCAGCTTGTCAGCACTGCCTGGGCTTCGGCTTCGACCTTCCGCGGCAGTGACAAGCGCGGCGGCGCCAACGGCGCGCGCATTCGTCTCGCGCCGCAGAAAGACTGGGAAGTGAACCAGCCTGCTGAACTCGCGAAAGTGATTGCGAAGCTCGAAGCAATCCAGAAGGACTTTAACGGCGCGCAGAAAGACGGCAAGAAAGTCTCGCTCGCCGACCTCATCGTTCTCGGCGGTGATGCAGCCATCGAGGCCGCTGCGAAGAAAGCCGGTTCCGACGTGAAGATTCCCTTCGCCCCCGGCCGCACCGATGCCGCGCCCGAGCAGACCGACGTCGCATCCTTCGCCGTGCTCGAACCTTTCGCAGACGGTTTCCGCAACTACGCCCGCAAGGGAATCAATGGGGCCAGCGCGGCGCTGCTCATCGACAAGGCGCAGCTTCTCAACCTCACCGCCCCTGAGATGACCGTCCTCATCGGCGGATTGCGCGCTCTCGGCGCCAACTACGGCCAATCGCAGTACGGCGTTTTGACGAAGCGGCCCGGGGCGCTGACCAACGACTTCTTCGTCAATCTGCTCGACATGCGCACGGAATGGCAGAAGTCTGAGAACGATGAAAGCGTGCTGAAGGGCCTCGATCGCAAGACCGGCGAGCCTAAGTGGACCGCCACCGTCGTCGATCTGCTCTTCGGCTCAAACTCGCAGCTCCGCGCTGTTGCCGAGGTCTACGGCAGCGGCGATGCCCAGCAGGCCTTCGTGCGGGATTTCGTTGCTGCCTGGACCAAGGTGATGAACGCGGATCGCTTCGATCTCGCAGCCCGCGCCTGAATCGGCGCCTCACTCAGTCTGACCGGGTAGCCGAGGGACGCAAATCGCTCGCGCTCCCGGTCAGCGCATTTTTGCGCGGTCTATTTCATTTCGTCCGAGGAATCTCGCATCACGCAGACCGCACATGCGGCTTACGGATGCGTCGGATGCTCGCCGTAGAACTTCCAGCTCGTCTTGAACTCCCTCGTCAGTTTCTGGTTTTCAAGGTCGGCGCGCACCAATTCAACCGGCAGCGTGTTCTCGTGCAGAATCGCATCGTGAAACTGCCGGTCCGTCATCTTTCCGCTATCCACAAGCTCGTGATGCATGGCGCGAAACTGCAGCGCGCCCAGCAGATAGGCGCTCTGGTAGAGCGGGCCCACTGAGCCGTCGAAGGAGCGCCGCACTTCCGCCACAGCATTATCCGGCTCAAAGCCAACGTGGTCGATCAGGTACTGCACGCACTGCGCCGAGCTCCACCGTCCCAGGTGATAGTTCATCGTGAAGAGAATGCGCGCCGAGCGATGCATGCGCCACACCAGCGCGCCCACCCGCTCCTCCGGCGTGCGGTCAAATCCCTTATCCCAGAAAAGCATCTCCCACCAGAACGCGTTGCCCTCTACCCAGAACGGCGTATCGAAAGCGCCGCGATAGGGGCGATATCGCTCGCCCATGTAGAACTGCAGAAAATGTCCGGGAATCATCTCGTGAAATGCCGTCGCGCGGGAAAAGTAGATATTGTTTCCCCGCATGCTCATCTCGCGCTGCTCAAACGTCATCGTATTCGTTGGAAACGAGACGCTAAGCTCGTCGCCGCCGGTAAAAAACGGATTCACCAGTTGCCGCTTCGGCGTCATCATGATCATGCGCCAGCTCTCATCGGCCAGCGGCGGCACCGTGACAAGGTCGTGCTGCTTCGCAAAGTCGCTGCCCTCCACCACCAGCTTGCGGATCAGCTCGGGCTGCTCGCCCGGCGCAACATGCATCTGCTTCACTTTCTCAACTGCCGCATGCCAGTCGTCGCCATAGCCCATCTCGCGCGACGCCTTCAGCATCTCGCGCATGCACCAGTCGTACTCGGTCTGCGCAATCGCTATCAGCTCCTCGGGCGTGTAGGGAATCATGTTGTCTGAGAGCTCATCGAGCAGCGCCTGCCGCCCCACGGGGTCCCCAATCACCGTGGTCTTGTCGTCGGGCGCAATGCCCACCAGCTTCTCTTTCAAGAAATCCCTGTACTTGGTGAGCGCTTCGTCTGCATCCTTATAGGGCTGCTCAACCCACCAGGTAAACGCCGGATCATAGCCGCTGTACTGTCCGTGCCAATCGTGCAGCGCGGCAATCAATGCGTCCGTGGCGTTCACGGCGCGATTCGCAACCACCGGGTCGACCTTTGACGCGTGCGAGGCACTCGGCTCCAGTTTCTTGCGCGCCGCCTCCATCTCCTGCACCATTGCGGAGAGCGCTGCGGCATCTTTCTCCGCGTCGGGCCTCTGCATGCGCCGCTTCGTCTCCATGAACGCTTCAATGGTCTGCGCAAAAGGCAGCAGAGGCAGCATCTCGTCAACCTGTCTCTTGCGGATCGCGAGCTGATGCCGGTCCGACGCAATGCGATTCTGCAGCGCCAGGTAGTCGATCTGGTCTTCCTTCGACAACTGGTCAAAGGGCATAGCATTTAGCTGCGCCTGTTGGTCGGCATAAAACTTCTCGAACCGGTTGAAACGCTCCGGCGAAATCTCCACCGTGTACGAGCGGTCCAGCGCATCCCAGTCGGCGCTGAACCGCTGCACAACGGTCGGCATCGAGTCCTGCACGTCGCCTGGGCCCGCCGCACTCTGGCCATTGGTCGCGCCCGCCGCAATCAGCAGCACGCCTAGAGCGCATCCGGTTCTCAATCTCAGCATCATCAGCCTCTCGATTCCAGGGGGAAATGCTCCGCGCCCGCCCGCGCAGAGCGCGCTCCGGCATGCAGGGCTCAGAACCAAATCCTTGCTTTTGCAGATCGCAAGAATTGTATACTAAATTGCATTCGATCTTTGACCTCAAGGATGAAGCGGCCGGAGCCCCGCGCCTGTGCGCAAATCCGCCCGTATTTGCCCGCGAGGATCTGTGCAACCAAAGAGTGACTACCATAAAAGCCGCCACGCCCGCGCATCTACCGGATTCCTCACCCGCCGTGCCCGCACTTGTGTCCATCACCATCAACGGGCGCGCCTTTCAGGTTGCCGAGGGAACCAGCGTTGCCGCCGCGATGTTGACGGCCGGTGAAGCGTGCCGCCTCTCAGTGCGCGGCGAGCCGCGTTCGCCTCTGTGCGGCATGGGCATCTGCATGGAGTGCCGCGCCACCATTGACGGAATTCCTCATCGCCGCACCTGCCAGGTGCTTTGCGCCGCGGGCATGCAGGTGGTTACAGAATGACAGCCTCCTTCGACCTCATCGTCGTCGGAGCCGGCCCCGGTGGAATCGCGGCCGCCGTCACTGCCGCCGAGCGCGGTCTGCACGTTGCTCTCCTCGACGACAACCTTGGTCCTGGCGGCCAGATCTGGCGCGGTCTTCACGCCGCATCCGCCGCCTCCCATCCCCACGGCGAGGCGTTTCTCCACTGGAGTGGCCGTCTGCAGCGGACCAACTGCACGCTCTTCGCCGGCTGGCGGGTCATCGCAGCGCCCGCGCCTCAATGCCTGCGTATCGAGTGTGATGGCGAATTTCGCGACCTCGCCTATCGCCGCCTTATCGTCGCCACCGGCGCGCGCGAGCGCTTCCTTCCTTTTCCCGGCTGGACCCTGCCCGGCGTGATGGGCGTTGGCGGCTTGCAGGCTCTCGTGAAAGCAGGGCTCGATGCGCGCGGCCGCACAATCGTCGTCGCTGGCACCGGCCCGCTTCTTCTTGCCATAGCTGCGGGACTTGCCCGCTCCGGCGCCCACATCGCTGGCATCTACGAGCAGGCGCCGCTTTCTCGTCTCTTCACCTTCGGCCTCTCGCTGGCTAGCTTTCCCGGCAAGATTGCCGAGGCCGCACGCTATCGCCGCAGCATCGCGCAGGTCCCGTTCCGTACCGGCTGCTGGGTCAGCCGCGCGGATGGTTCCGACCGCGTCGAGCGTGTCACCCTCACCGACGGCCGCAAGCAATGGACCGTCGATTGCGACTGGCTTGCATGTGGATTTCACCTCGTGCCCAATCTTGAATTGCCGCGCCTGCTCGGCTGCGCCGTCCACGAGGGCTGCGTCTCCGTCGATGCCCTCCGGCAATCTTCCGTGCCCGGCGTCGCGTGCATCGGCGAGCTCACCGGCATCGGCGGAATGGAAAAGGCGATCCTCGAAGGCGAAGTCGCCGGGCTCGCCGCCGCAGGCCATGATGCCGAGGCCCGCGCCAGGGCTCGGCGCCTCGTTCGCTTCGGCCGCTTTGCGCGCAACCTCGATCGCACCGTTCGCCTGCGCAAAGAGCTTCTCGAACTGGCCCAGCCCGAGACGATCGTCTGCCGCTGTGAAGATGTCACGCATGGGCAACTGGCGGAGTGCGCTTCATGGCGCGAAGCAAAGCTTCACACGCGCTGCGGCATGGGCGCCTGCCAGGGCCGCGTCTGCGGCGCTGCGGCGGAGTGTCTCTTTGGCTGGCAGGTCTCCGGCGAAAGGCCGCCACTCTTTCCCTCCGCGGTTTCTACCGTTGCCGCGGCGGCGCAATCAGCGGAGCGCGGCGATGTTTCCTCCTGAGTTCACGCCGCGCCACCGCGGCCACACGTCTTCACCTCTGGAACACAAAACGATGCAGAAACAAAGAGCACTTCCCAAACTTCGACTTCTACGCCGCGCTATCCATCTGGCATTTGCCTTCTGGGTTGTCGTCCTTGCTTCCGTTGTCATGGCAGCTCAGCTCACGCCGGCGGACTATGAGCGTGCTCTCAATCTTCGCGACAAGTATAAGAACCTCGTGCTCCACATGCCGGGTGAGGTTCAGTGGATCGAAGGCACCGATCGCTTTGTCTACCGCCGTTCTGTTCCCGGAGGAGATGAATATCTCCTCGTCGATACGGTAACGCAGACTCAGCAGCCGGCCTTCGATCACGCCCGTCTTGCCGAGGCGCTCACCAAAGCCCTTGCGCAGCCCGTCAAGCCCAATGCGTTGCCCCTCGCGCGCGCCCGGTTTGTCGACAAGGGTGCGGCTCTCACCTTCGTTCGCGATCGTCAGGCATGGCGATGCGATCTCACCTCCTATCTCTGTTCTCACCAGGATCTGCACGATGGCGCCGCGGAGGACGATGGCGGCTACGACTCAACGCCGCCTGCAGAGAATGGCGCCGCGCACGCTGTTCCTTCTCCCGACGGCAAATGGCTCGCCTTCGTTGAAAACTACAACGTCGCGCTGCGTCCCGCGCATCCGAAGCCCGGCACGCCGGCGGATCAGACCATTACGCTCAGCGAAGACGGCTCGGAAGGGAACTACTACGCCATCAGCACTCTCGCCTGGTCTCCCGATTCGAAGCATCTCGCCATCTACCGCGTTCGTCCCGGATACCGGCGCGAGGTCCATTACATCGAGTCCTCGCCTGAAGATCAGTTACAGCCCAAATCCTCCACCATGGTCTACCCCAAACCAGGCGATGTCCTTTCGCTCTTTCAGCCGGTGCTGTTCGATGTCGAGGCCCGGCGCGAGCTGTCCATTGACAACACTCTTTTTCCCAATCCATACGAAATGCTTCCCATCGCCTGGTGGAAAGACTCCCGCGCTTTTACCTTCGAGTACAACCAGCGCGGCCACCAGATCTACCGCCTCCTTGAGGTCGGCGCCGGCGACGGCCACGCCCGCACTCTCATTGAAGAGAAGAGCAATACCTTCATCAACTATGAGCCGCTCACCCCGGACCAGTTCGATCACGGCAAGTACTATCGCCACGATCTGGACGATGGAAAGCAGATACTCTGGGGATCTGAGCGCGATGGCTGGGAGCACCTCTATCTCTTCAACGGGCAGACCGGCGCTCTCATACGCCAGGTCACTCATGGCCAGTGGGTGGTGCGCGCTGTCGACTATATCGACGAGGCGGCGCAGGAAATCTACTTCGAAGCCAGTGGCATGGATCCTGACGAGGATCCCTATTACGTGCACGCCTGCAAAATTCACTTCGACGGCTCAGGCTTCTCGGTCCTCACGCCCGTCAAGGCCAACCACACACTCAGCTATTCACCGGATGGCCGGTTCTACGTCGATACTTACTCCCGCCTCGACCTGCCTCCCGTGATGGAGCTCCATCGCACAGCGGACGCGGCTCTTCTTATGACCGTCAACACTGCCGACGACGCTGCTCTGCGGGCCGCTGGCTGGCAACCGGCCGAGCCCTTTCACACCGCGGGCCGCGACGGCAAAACCCAGATATGGGGCGTCATCTATCGGCCCATGAACTTCGATCCCCACAGAAAATATCCCGTCGTTGAAGACATCTACGCCGGTCCGCAGGGTTCGTTTGTTCCCAAGAGCTTCAGTGCTCGCCCTGAGCCGCTTACCGCCCTCGGCTTTGTTGTCGTGCAGATTGACGGCATGGGAACAAACAACCGCTCCCGCGCGTTTCACGATGTCGCCTGGCGCAATCTCAAAGACGCAGGTTTCTCCGATCGCATTCTCTGGCACAAGGCCGTCGCTCGAAAGTATCCCTGGTACGACATCTCCCGTGTCGGCATCTTCGGCACTTCGGCCGGCGGGCAAAGCGCCATGGGAGCCCTGCTCTTTCACCCCGAGTTCTATAAAGTGGCAGTTGCCAACTCCGGCAGCCACGACAACCGCATGGACAAGATCTGGTGGAATGAGCAGTGGATGGGCTGGCCGGTCGGGCCCTGGTACGCCGAGTCGTCCAATGCTGAAAATGCCTGGCGCCTTCAGGGCAGGTTGATGCTCGTGGTTGGTGAGATGGACAAGAACGTCGACCCGGCCACGACTCTCCAGGTCGTCGACCGGCTCATCAAGGCAAACAAGGATTTCGACCTGCTTTTCGTTCCCGGCGGAGGACACGGAGCAGGGGGGCGCTATGGTGAGCGAAAGCTCATGGACTTCTTTGTGCGTAACCTTCTTGGACAACCCACGCCGCAGTGGAACACCGAGCCGGACCGCCGGCAAGGAAGCCAGTAAGGCACTATAAGATCAATGATATATGGGCCATAGCCCACCGATCGCTCGCCGCTTTCGAAGGGTTTTGAATCGGGGCCAGTTTTTATCTCGTAATTTTTCTCTTGTCATAAATACAAAATTGAATTCATATTTCAGTACCAAGATGAATTTGTGATTGCGCTCTACGTTTCTCAGCTGTCCAGGCCGCGCTATCCCAGCATGAGAAAACGTATTCGCAGCCGAATGGCGGGAAAGAAGTGACGTTTTTAGGAGAGGATGCTATGACGCACAGAAGTTTCAGAGTGCTATGTCTGATTGCAGCATTCGCGGCGGTGATTGCGCTGGCGACATGCGCCAATGCTCAAGCTGGATCCACAGGATCGATCACCGTTATTGCGACCGATGCGACCGGCGGCGTGGTGCCCGGGGCCGCACTGGAACTCGTCGATACGGCCACCAATGACGTTCGCCGCGCCATCACGCGCGAAGACGGCAGCTACACCTTCGTCAACCTTCTCACCGGCGAATACAGGCTTGGCGTCTCGCGCACCGGATATCAATCCGCCGTCGCATCGCATATCATCGTGCACGCCGCACTCACTACCGACGTCGCCATCTCTCTTCAGGTGGGCGCGTCCTCACAGTCTGTGCAGGTCAACGCCAGCACTGCGTCGCTTCTTGAAACCACATCGAACGCCATCGGAACGGTCGTCGACATGAAGCAGATCGAGGATCTTCCGCTCGCCGGACGAGATCTCACCGCAGCTAGCCACGTACACGCCTGGCTATAGTGGAGACAAGGGAGGCGCCGGTTCCTGGAATGGCCAGCCACTCATCAGCCAGGGCACGAACATCGACGGCACCATCGGCTCCTCCAGCCGCATGAAGATCTTCGGCAACGCCGAGCCCGCCGTTGCGCCGCGCATCGAGGGCATCTCAGAAATGACCGTCCAGACCGATCAGCTCGATCTCGATCAGGGCTTCGGTCAGGCTCTCATGCAGTCCAACTTCGTTATGCGCCGCGGGACAAACGCATTTCATGGGCGCGCCTTCAACAACTTCCGCAATGACGGCCTCAACGCCAACAGCTGGGCCAACGACGCCACCGGTCAGCGCAAAGGCCAAGCAGATTTATAACGACTTCGGCGTCTCCGTTGGCGGTCCCATCCTTAAGGACAAGCTCTTCTTCTTTGGCAGCTACGCCGAGCAGTACATTCCAGGCAGCTTCACCGCGAGCAATACCTTTATCAGCTCCGACGCGCAGAATGGCAACTTCACCTACACCGGAACAGATGGCAGCACGCACACCGTGAATGTGCTTGACGTTGCGCACGCCTATTCAAATGCGCTGCCCGGCGACCGTCAACACCGTCATCGGCACGCAGCTCAGCGCCATCAGCTCCGCGGTGGGCTCCGGCACCGTTTCAACCGGCTCCGATCCCAACATCAACACCGTCACCTGGAACAACTCCAACACCAACACCTACTACTTTCCGGCGGTGCGTATCGACTACAACGCATCCGACAAGCTCCGCATGAGCCTTTCCTGGTCGATGACGTACAACACACAGCCCGGCCAGAATGCCGCCCCATTTCCTGGCAGCAATTTCAGCGATATGACTGCCGGCAACGAGACTAAGGACTACACCACCTCCTATTCGATCGACTCGAACATCACGCCGCAATTGATCAACCAGTTCAAGATCGGCTTTCTCTACAACATCAACAAGTTCGCGTACAACGCGAAGCCTCTCTACGCAAGCGAGCCCACGGTCAACTGGGCGCTGGGTCAGTCGGGTCAGAACTATCAGTTGCCAGTCACCTCCTACTACCCGGCCTTCAGCCTCAACGACGCGGTGAGCTATCTCAAGGGCAGCCACACATTCAAGTTCGGCGTCACCGGCTACCATGAGCAGGATCACTACTGGAATCCGCCTTCCGGTTTCCCCAATTACACCCTCGGCATCGCGGCCGGCGACCCGGCAAGCAATGCCTTCACCACCTCCGGCGGTGGAGAAGGCTCGTGCAGCGGCACGGGCACGCTGCCCTGTGCCAACTCAAGCGCGCTCAATGAGGCTCTTGAGCTCTATGCCACGCTCACCGGGCGCATCTCTGGCGTGGGTGGAACCAACACCTACGATCGCGCCTCGGGCACCTATTCTCAGTCCGGATCGATCAGTTCCTACGCGCTCGATGAATCCACGCTCGCGTGGGGCCTCTTCGCCCAGGACTCCTGGCGCGTCAAGTCGTCTCTCACGTTGAACTACGGTCTGCGCTGGGACTTCACCGGCCAAAGCGTCGACAAGACCGGCGCATACCATAACGCCGACAAAAGCTCGGTCTACGGGCCCACCGCCCCCGGCGATCTCTTCAAGCCCGGCACGCTGAATGGCAATGCCGATCCCATGCTGGTGGCGCGCTCCCGCGCCTATGATCCCTGGCACGTCACCCCGCAGCCATCGCTTGGCTTCGCGTGGAATCCCAAGGTCTCCGACGGTCCCTTTGCACGCCTTACCGGCGGCGACAAGCTCGTCATCCGCGGCGGCTTCAGCCTGCGCCGCTTCACTGAGCCTTATCAGTACTATTGGAACAACGTTTCCGATCAGGGCTCTTTCTTCTATCAGAGCTTTTCACTCAGCGCCAACAACACCGGCACCAACGGTACCTTCACTCCCGGATCGCTCTCTCTCGGAGACAGCATGCCGGGCTATCTGCTCAACCCTGGCACTTATCAGAAAGAAGCGCCGGAGTCGGAGTTCACCTTCCTCGGCAACTGCCCTGGCTGCGGCAACGGAGTCACCGGCATCGATCCGCACATTCAGCAGCCCTACAGCGAAAGCTGGAACCTGGGCGTCCAGCGGCAGTTCGGCTCGCGCGTCCTTGAGATCCGTTATGCCGGCAATCGCAACCTGCATCAGTGGATCAATAACGACACCAACGAAGTCAACATCTTCGAAAACGGATTCCTCGACGAGTTCAAACAGGCTCAGGCAAACCTCAACGCCTATGTGCTCGCGAATCCCGGCTGCGCCAACGAGGGCAGCTGCAGCTTCGCAAACAACGGCCTCGCTGGTCAGGGATCTCTCCCCATCATGGACGCTGCCTTTGCCGGTGAAGGCTCCGGCGGGCCCGGCATTGCGCTCGCCGACTACAACAACGGAAGCTTTCTCAACTACCTTCAGACCGGTCAGGCGGGCGCTTTCGCCGGTGTGCTCTCCGGCATCGATGGAACCACGTCTTACTTCTGCAACCTGGTTGGCGAGGCCTTTGCGCCATGCGCCAACAATGCCGGCTACACCGGCGGTGCGGGCGCCGGCAAGCCCATCAACTTTTTCCAGGCCAACCCATTCGCAGCCGGATACCAGACCCAGTACATGAATGCCGGCGGTTATTCCAACTACAACTCGCTGCAGGTCGATCTGCGCCAGGGGCAGTGGGGCGGCCTTCAATATGATGCGAACTACACATGGAGCCACACTCTCGGCTTCGGTGTAAACACCAACGGCCCCGGTGGCGTCACCTGCGGCGGATACGACGGATGGTGTGCGTGGCCCGATACCTTCACGCTCCGCAACACGCGGCTTGCCTACGGTCCGGCGCAATATGACATCCGCCATACCTTCCACTTCACCGGAACCTACGATCTGCCCTTTGGCAAAGGCCGCGCGTTCCTCAACAGCAATAACATCGCCAGCCGTCTGCTCGGCGACTGGACTCTCGGCACGATTCTCACCTTCCAGACCGGGACCCCGCAGGAGCTCTCCAGCGGCAACCTCACCTTCAATGACTACGGCGACGGCGGCATCCGCCTGAGCGGCGTTTCCGTCTCCCAGTTGCAGAAGGCTATCGGCGTGCATCGCGTGCCCGGCATGACCTACGCGCTGCTCATGGACCCGAAGTATCTGCAAAACCCCAACGGCTCAGGTGGCGCCAACCCTCAATACCTGCAGCCGAACACCACGCCCGGCACTTTCGGCAGCATCGTCTATCTCCATGGACCGCATGCTTTTTACAACGATCTCTCGGTATCCAAATCTTTCCCCATCTTTGAAGCTGTTCGGTTCAAGCTCCAGGCTGAGGCAACCAATGTGTGGAATCACCCGGTTTTCGGCAACACATCGGGTTCCTTCGGTGGGTCTCCCACCTGGGGCGGCGGCTATGTCCTCAACAACGGATTTGCCACCAGTGGCGTCACCAATAAGCCCCGCATCATCGAGCTGCGGGCCAACATCGAGTTCTAAACTCAAGTTGGCGTTGTCCTGCCGCGTCCCAGTCTTCTCCTGAGTCGCGGCAGGCTTTTGTCCGGCCACAGCTTCGAGACGCGCGTGTATCCTGAGGTTACGGGCATCATTGGTGAAAAAGAAGGGTCAGAGAGCAGATCGATATGGCGCCGTTAGCCTCCAGGTCTTCCAAGAGCCTCAAGAAGCGTTCCACAAAGGCTGAACACGGGACAAGCGTCGGCATCGCTGTCGAGCGCATCCGCGATTTAATCGTTCACGCCAAACTTGCGCCTGGCACCTGGATTGTCGAAGGCGATTTGTGCGAGCACCTCAACATGAGCCGCACCCCGGTACGTGGCGCTCTTTATCTCCTGCTGCGCGAAGGCTACGTCATCGAGTACCGCAACGCCAGCAAGTCCCGCATGATCGTTGCCCCGCTCACCAAGGAAGACGCCAACGAGCTCTATCCGATCATTGGGCGTCTTGAAGGGCTCTCCGGACGCCGCGCCGCTCTTCTGCCTCAGCAGGAACGCGACGATCTCGCCGTGAAGCTGCGGCAGGTGAATGAAAAGCTAAAGAAGATTGCGCGCGATCGTGACTCCCATGGTCCCGACATCTTCGATCTCGATCACGAGTTTCATCGCCTGCTTCTCGCCGCCGGCTCCGGCCCGCGTCTCACCGCGCTGCACCGCGCCATTGAGCCGCAGACAGAGCGCTACTGGCGCCTCTATGCAAGCTCCATCATTGGCGAGCTGCATCTCTCCGTGCAGGAGCACGAAGAGATCATCGCCGATCTCACCGCCGGCGACCCCGATCGCCTCGAGCGCTCTCTCTGCCGCAACTGGGAGAATGGCTGCAAACGCCTCGCCAGGGTCATCGACCTTTACGGCGAACGCGGCAACTGGTAGCCCCGGCGTCAGGCCGGGAATGCCGTGCTGCGCGCCGCCACTGCCGGCCGTTCCGCCTGAGCGCGCTCATAGCAGGCGCGTGCCGCCGCAAATTCCGTGCCCACCAATTCCATGCGTGGCGGCCGCACCCGCGCCGAGCCGATCCCAGCTTCGGCCTGCACCAGCTTGATCAGTTGGATGAACTTCGGCACCGTGTCCATCTGCAGCAGTGGCAGAAACCACCGGTACAATTCAAAAGTTTCGCGCGTCCTGCCCGCGCTCGCAAATTCAAACAGGTCGACCGATTCGCGGGGCAGGGCATTCACCAGTCCCGCCACCCATCCCACTGCCCCTGCGGCAATCCCTTCCACAATCGCATCGTCCACACCCACAAAAATCGCCAGCCGGTCGCCCAGCAGCGCGCGAATCGCAGTCACCCTGCGCACATCCGTCGACGACTCCTTCACCGCCGCCAGATTCGCGAACTCGCTCGCCAGTTCCGCAATCTGCTCCGGCAGATAATCCGTGCCGTAGGCAACCGGGTTGTTGTAGAGCATCGCCGGCAGCGGCGTCGCCTTCAGCACCGCCGCAACGTGCGCCTTGTTTTCGCGCCAGTCGCCCTTGTAGACATAAGGCGGCAGAATCATCAATCCTGAGCAGCCCGCCTCGTGCGCAGCGCGCGCCAGTTCCACGGCTTCGGCTGTTGAAAGGGCGGAAATCGCCGAGACTACCGGCGCCTTCCCGTCCACCGCCTTCACCACAGTCTTCAACACGGCTACTTTCTCCGCGAAGCTCAACGTCGCGGCTTCGCCCAGCGAGCCAAGGCAGATCACTGCCGTGCAGCCGTTCTCAAGCAGCCATTGTGCGTGGCGGCCCACCGTCGCATGGTCGATGCTCAGGTCTGGATGAAAAGCTGTCGTCATTGCAGGCATAACGCCGTTCCACTTCATGTCGTCTCCTGGTGTTTCATATCGTCTCCCGGTGCAAAGTCATTTCGTCGCCGAGTGAAACTCGTAGCGGCCCGGCAAATACGGTTCAGGCGCAATCGCCGGTGCGCTGCCGGTCAGCGCGCAGGCCAGCAGCTCCGCCGTCGCCAGCGCCGTTGTTATGCCCAATCCTTCGTGGCCCGTTGCCAGCCACAGCGTCTCATCGCCGGGAACAGGCCCAATCAGCGGCAGCTTGTCCGGCGTTGCCGCGCGAAATCCCGTCCATACCCGGATCACGTTCAAAGCGCCGATCGCCGGCAGATACAGCTCCGTCCGTTTGAGCATCGCCGCCAGCATCTGCTGATCGACAGCCGAGTCTTCGTTGCCATACTGCCGCGAGGAGCCGATCAGGATCTGCCCCGTTTGTCGCGGCTGCACGTTGAATGCCACCGAATCTGATGTTATCGAGTGCGCGCTTTTCAAATAGCCAAGCTCCACAAGCTGATGGTGAACAAAGCCCGGGTAGCGATCCGTAATCGCCAGGTGTCCCTTGCGCTTTTTCACCGGCAGCCCCGGCGTGCATTGCGCCGCGTCCGCTCCCATTGCATTCACCAGCGTCTTCGCGTGCAGCTCCGTGCCATCGCTGAGCCGCGCCAGCCCATCACGCAGTTCCACAACACGGCCCTTGATCAGCTCAGAACCATGCACCCGCAGTTGCTTTGCCAGATGCAGCGCAACCACGGGCGGATAGACCACCGCATCTTCGGGCGCCAGCAGTCCTCCCGCGAGCCCGGGCCGCAGATTCGGCTCGTGCGCGCTCAGTTCCGCGGCAGAAAGCAGCCGGCTCGGCACACCCCGGTCTTCCAGATAGAGTATGTTTGCGCTCCGCTTCGGCAAACTCCTCATCGTCTGCGGCTACCCATATTGTTCCGCGCTGCTCAAACTCCGCGCCCGCCGGCAGCGACGCGCTCAACGCCTGCCACAACTGCTGCGATCGGCGCGTCAGCGCAAACTGCGCCTCGCTGTCATCCATCACCACAATGTGGCCCATGCCGGCCGCCGTCGCACCGCTGCCAGGAAACTCCGGCTCGACCAGCACAACGTGCAGACCTCTCTCAGCGCAGGCCAGCGCACAGGCGGTGCCCACGATTCCGCCACCGGCCACCACCACGTCGCAGGCGCGCGGCGAGCCGTCTGCGCGGCCTGTAGTCATTCCGGCACACCCAGTCGAAACGGATCCGCCGGATCGAAAATCAGCGTGCACTCTGCGGTCACATGGGCAGATCCAGTAATCACTGGAAGAATCCGCGGTCCCTCGCCGGCCATGCCCTGGCCCTCGTTTTGAAATTCAAAGCTGCCTTCGAACACCGTGCCCAGGATGCCTTCCTGTCTCCACAGATCACCCGGCTGCAAAGCGCCCTCGGCGGCCAGGCACGCCATCTTCGCGCTCGTTCCCGTGCCGCACGGCGAGCGGTCGTAGGCCTTGCCGGGGCACAGAACAAAGTTGCGGCTGTCGTTGGCTCCATCGTGAGCATCCGTGAACAGCTCAATGTGATCGATCTCGGCGCCGCCGGCGCCGGTAACGTCTGCGGCGGCCAGAGCGCGCCGAATCTCCCATGTGAATGCCGTCAGCGGTTCCACCTGCACCGAGCCTCAGCTCGTGGGCTGCGGCAAAGCTGTGCTCGCGCACCAGGAAAAACCAGTTGCCACCCCAGGCAACATCGCCGCGCACCGCGCCGTATCCCGGCACCTGCACCTCGATGTCGCTGCGATAGCGATAGGAAGGCACATTCGTGATCGTTACCCGGCTCGTGGCGTTCAGCTCGATCTTCACCGCGCCCACCGGCGTTTCAATCAGGTGTTCGCCGGGCTCAATCCGGCCCAGAAATGCGAGCGTCGCGGCCACGCCGATCATGCCGTGCCCGCACATGCCCAAGTATCCGGCGTTGTTAAAAAAAATCACCCCCGCCGCGCACTCCGGATCGTGCGGTTCCACCAGCAGCGCCCCCACCAGCACATCTGAGCCGCGCGGTTCACACAAAATCGCGCGCCGGTAGCAGTCGTGTTCCCGCCGCAGCCGTTCCAGCCGCTCTGACAGTGGCCCGGCTCCCAGGTGCGGACCACCCGAAAGGACACACCGCGTCGGCTCCCCCGCCGTATGCGAATCGATAACATCCAGGCGCAGCGGCATCTGTTTGGCCGTCATAGAGTTCTTCCCTGCAACGCGTTCACCCCTGTGTGCGATTAAGGCCGCCAATGAGCCGCGGAATCTCTCCCGGATGATACTGAATCCCGGGGCTTGAATTCCGGCACAGCACCATATGGCTCGGTGTTCTCTTAAAGTATACGAAGTTGAATACAATAATTGCTAGGGCCAGACGGCTCTTTTCGAGGGCCGGGCCGATCGGAACCCGTCTCGCCTCTCAAAAGCGAACCCCGCGCGAAAGAGAACTTCCTTTCCTCGCGGGGGTCGATAGGGTCGATGCTCGATCCGGCTGTAGAGCGCGATCAGAAGGTGAAGCGGGCGCCAAATTGCATCTGGCGCGGTGAATTCACCGTCGACGTAATCTGGCCGAATGCCGCCGCCTGCTCCGGCTGTGTGGCAACCGAGGTGATGTCCGGTACGCCCGGCATGCCAAGCTGCGCCGTGTTCGCCACGTTGTAGGCCGCAATCTCAAGACGCAGATCGCGCGTCTCGCCCATCGAGAAGTGCTTGTAGAGCGAGGCGTCCAGGTTCCTGGCGCCCATCGTGCGAACGTGGTCGAGATACGCCGGCGCATTGCCCGCGACAAACGGGCTCGCCGGGAACGCGAAGCAGCTGTAATTGAACCAGGTGCCGGCCGTGTGCGGCGCGCCCTTGCCGGGATCGCAGCTCAGGTCCGGCCGTTGATTGAAATACGAGGTGCCCGCTCCCACAATCGGCGACGCAATCGGAACGCCGGTGCTGAAGTAGGCGATCAGGTTCCCGGTCCATCCGCCCAGAATGGCGTTGCCGGCACGATTGAGATTCAGCGCGCGTCCCTCGCCGATCGGCAGATCATACGACGCGCTTCCCGTGAACTGGTACTTCACATCCTGTGGGCTCACCGAGTGCTCGAAGTTCAGGTTCTTCCAGTCCTGCGGCGCGCCCAGGTGCGAGCCCACAAAACCCAGCGGCGGATTGCCGTCATCCGTCATCAGCTTGGCCCACGTGAACGATCCCAGCGCAGTGAAATGGCTCGTCATTCTCTTCTGAATCTTCGCCTGCAGCGAACTGTAGTCCGAGTCGCCCCCCGGATACGCATTCACAGTCACGCCGTTGCCGCCGCCATAACCGCCATTGCCAAATTGCGGAAACTCCTGCAGCGATACCCACAGCGGAACCGTGGTCGATCCGTAATTTGCATTGGTGGCTGGCTGGATCGATGCCCACTGGTTCGGCACTGAAACGTTGAACAGATCCGCCTGCTTGCTCGCAATCGTGCCAAGATCCAGCGTATTCAAATCGGCCCCGGCCAGCGGCAGAAAGAGGCCGCGGCTGCCCACGTAGCCCACGTTCACGACCACGTCGCGCGGCAACTGATACTCGATGCCGAAGTTGAAGTTATACGTCGTTGCCGTACGCTGCGTGTGCAACATCGTGCTCAGTGAATTGCCCAGGTTGTTTCCCAGCCCGGTGGGCGCGCTGATCGTCGGCACAACCCCGTTGGGAAACGGATCGCTCAGCGAACTCAGCATGATGGTGTTGCCCTGGCTTCCGCACGCGTCCGCATTCGCGCAATCGTAGGCAATCGTATTCGGATCCTGGTTCCAGTCCGTCGCATTCCACGTCGTATAGGATGCGAAGCCATCGCTGTTCGCTGACGGTCCGGCAGTCATCTGCACGCTCGGGCCGTAATAGATTCCAGCTCCTCCGCGAATCACCATACGCTTTTCCGGCTGCCACGAGACGCCCAGGCGCGGCCCAAAATCCTTGAGGTTTGTCGCAAACGGCGAACGGTTGCCGTTCGTCACGTAGACTTCAGCGCCCGTGTACGGCACGCCGTCGACCGTATTCGTGACCTGCGGATCGAAGTATTCCAGCCTGTTATGCCGCTCCGTCCGCCCCCCGAAGATATCCCAGCGCAACCCCGCCGTGATCGTCAGAGCCTGCGTGGGATGGTAAGTGTCTTCAACAAACGTCGCATAGTAGGGGCTCGCCTCAGCCACGAACAGGTCCTTTGAAAAATTCGGGTAGTCGTTCGATTCCGAGCCCGGCTCGGTTCCCATGCCCACCAGCAGCGAGGCAAAGTCGCTGCCGCCCACCGCCGTGCTCACCGTCTGGTCGGTTGCCGAAATGTCAAAGGCATACGATCCCGAAGGCGCCGGCGGCTGGCCCGCATTCAGGAATCGCTTCATATACTCGAAGCCCGCCGATACCTGGTGCTTGCCCCACAATTTCGTAAGCGAGGCATTCGCGTCGCTGTTTTCGCTCGCAAAGATAAACGTGTTGTAGTTCGCCGTGCCGCCAACGCCGCCCCCTACATCGCTGAACGTCACAAACGGCAGCAGCTTGTAAACTTCCTCGTCCGCCAGCGCTGAAGGAAATCCCAGCGTGGTGATGTCGAAGCCAACCTGCCGCGGATCGCCGCCCTGGTTCTCGTAGTGCCGAGTAAACGAGTAGCGCAACTGCAGAAACGTCGTGGGGCTCAGCGTCAGATCGTCGGCCAGCAGAATGTTGCGCCCGTTGGTCACGTTCTGCGCATAGTTCAGGTCCCACATGTTGTCGAAGGCGTTAAACGTCGACAGAGAACAGCCGGTCGAACGAGAATCGCCCGAAGATCTTCTGCTTTTCGCTCTGCGCCCAGTCCACGCGCACGTCAAAGCGCTGCGCCGTCGTGGGATCGAGACCCGCCTTGTAAAAGTTGTTCAGCGCTCCAGACGGATCCGTATCGCAGGGAACCCCGTTCACATCCACATTGCACTTGGGCATCTCGGAGAGAAACTTGAGCCCGATCGGGTTCGGATTTGTGATGATGTTGTTCGCGAAGGGCTGCCGCGTGCCCGCCAGCGGCCCCGTTGCGATATCCGGCTGTGTCGGGTCGTAGATCGTGAAGTTGTCGTTTGAAAAATCGCCCGTGCGCTCCGCGCTGGTCGGCACCGTAAAGATGTTCGATCCGTCAAACTGCTGCTGCTGCGTTGCCTCGTAGTCGGCAAAGAAGAAGAGCTTGTCGCGCACAATCGGGCCGCCGATCGCCCCACCTTCCTGGTAGCGATGAAAGGAGGGCGGTGTGTTCGAGGCGCCGCTGCCTACCTGGTTCTGCTTGTTGAAGTATTCGTTGGCGGCCATCACATCCGGCCTGAAAACGCCGAAGACGTCTCCATGAAACTGGTTGCCGCCCGACTTGGTCACCAGGCTGATTACGCCCGCGCCGCCGCTCTGATACGACGCCGGCGTGTTCTGCGTTTCAACGCGCGTCTCCTCCACGCCGTCTTCGGGAAGATCCAGCGCCGGGATGATCGCGGCGTTGTTGTTTTCGGCAATTCCCAGCGGGCTGCCGTCAACCATGTAATACACCGAGCCGATAATCGCGCCGTTAATCGTGTACGAAGAGACATCCACGCCCGGCCGCCCACTCGAAATATTCTGGATCGCAAACGAGCTCGATGAATTGGGCGCGCCATTCGCCGGCGTTACGCCGGTGCTCAACTGCACCAGGTCGAAAACATTGCGCGTCAGCAGCGGCACCCGGTCGATTGCCTCCGCGCCAATCAGTTGTCCCACCGTCGAGTTGCTCGCGTCCATCAGCGTTGAAGCGTTCACGGTCACCACTTCGCTCACAGCGCCCACCTTGAGGGCGATGTTCAGCGCGGTCACCTCGTCCACATCCACCTTCACGCTCTTTTGGATGACGGTCTGAAACCCCTTCGCACTTGCCGAAACATCGTAGGTTCCGGGAGAGAGGGAGACGAAGGAATAGAGACCTGCAGCAGTCGAAACCGTCGAGAGCTTCAAGCCAGTGCTTCGGCTCACCGCCGTCACCGTTGCTCCAGGAATCACTGCTCCCGTCGTGTCCGAAACCAATCCGCTGACTCCGCCCCGGCCGGCCTGGGCGTAGACCGCAACCGTGCCGAGCAGGAACATCAACAGCGAAAGAAGGACGCGCGCCGGCGCGGCGCCTCTGCTTGCGTTAGTCATCGTTGGCTCCCCGGGGAAAAACTTATTAAAACGTTTGAATCTTTGAGAAAAGACTGTAGGATTGATTCGATCCGGTGTCAAGGGAAAAATGCCAGGTGCGTCGGCCGGCGCCGTCAGTCCCGTCCAACTCCTGGTTCTCTGGGTCAAAATGTCGCTGGTCATTTCATCAAGGCAGTGCGCTTTCCAGGAGGCGAAGAAGTGCTTCAACGTAAGTCAGGGCACGTGACGTTAACCGATGTTGCGCGCGCCTGCGGGTATTCCGTGTCCACCGTCTCCATCGTTTTGAGCGAAGCGCCGCTTTCGCAAAACGTCGCTGCTTCCACCCGTGAGCACATCCGCGCAACGGCGCGAACGCCTCGGCTATCACCCCGATGCCTTTGCGCGCTCGCTGCGCCGCCGCCGCAGCCAGACCATTGGCGTGCTCGCCTACGATCTCTCTGATCCCTTCTGCATTCCCATCGTCCGCGGCATCCAGCTTGGCCTGCATCCCGCCAGTTACCTGCCGCTGCTCATGGACGCCGAGACCAGGCGTCCTCTCTTCGACAGCTATCTGCAGATGATTCTCGAGCGGCGCGCGGAAGGCGTCATCGTCATCGCCAGTTGGATCTTCGAGGAGACCAATCTCCTCGCCGACATTGAAAAGAACAACGTCCCCATCATCATCCTCGGGCGCGATCTTACCGAGCGCAAAATCACTTCTCTCCTTGTAGACAATGAGGCCGGCGGCGCTCTCGCCTTCAACCATCTCCACCAGTTAGGCCATCGCGATATTGCGGTCAGTCGCGGCCCCAAAGAGCTTTTCGATAGCGAGCCGCGCTGGCTGGGTGTGCGCAAGGCCGCGGCAAAAGCACGGATCAAGCTCGATCCGCAACTCGTCTTCCAGTTGCCCAACCTCGGCGAATCTACCTCCGGCTTTGAAGGCGGCCTGCAGTTTGCCGAGCATCTGGTTCATGCCGGGCGGCCCTTCACCGCAGTCATCGCCTTCGATGACCTGACGGCGCTCGGCGTCGTGCGCGGCCTCACCAACGCGGGCATGCGCGTTCCTCAGGATTGCTCCGTCGTTGGCTTCGACGATGTGCTTCCGGCTCTCGTCACAACGCCCGCACTTACCACCATTCACCAGCCGCTCAGGCAAATGGGCCTCACCGCTGCGCAATGGGCAATCGAGGCAATCAACGCGAATGGGCAGGCAGGCGCCGGCCCGGTGCATCTCAGCAAGGCCGTTCCGGAGCTCGTGGTGCGCGGAACAACCGCTCCTCCGCCGTCGTCCCGCAGCAGCGCAGCGCGCAGAAAGGGTGCCTCATGACAACCACGCTCGCTCGGAAAGATAGTTCAGTCTTCAAACCCTTCAACTATGTCGTTCGGAAGTCATCCATGCCGCTTCTTTTTCTTCTCGCTGCGCTGTCCATGCCCCTGCTGCGAGCCGAGACAATCACGCATCTTCACGAGGACTGGCGGCTCCAGTCGGCATGCAAGCTTCAGGCTGCGGGCGACGCCATCTCCGCCCCCGGCTATTCCACCGCCGACTGGCTCAAGACCTCTGTGCCCAGCACGGTGCTCGCCGCGCAGGTCGCCGCGGGCCTTTTGCCTGATCCTTACTACGGCGACAACCTGCGCAAGATTCCCGGCACCAGCTATCCCATCGGCCACAACTTCTCCAACCTGCCCATGCCGGCGGACAGTCCCTACGCCTGCGCCTGGTGGTATCGCACGGAATTTACCGCGCCCTCAGCTCCTGCGGCCGACGGCCGCTTCTGGCTGCACTTCGGCGGCATCAACTATCGCGCCGAGATCTGGCTCAACGGCCACAAGATCGCCGACGAGCACACCGTCGCCGGAGCTTACCGAACCTACGACTTCGATGTGACCGATCTGCTGAAGCCAGGCAAAGCAAACGTGCTCGCGGTCAAAACCTTCGCTCCCACTGAGAACGATCTCGGCATCAACTGGGTCGACTGGAATCCCTGCCCGCCGGACAAGGACATGGGCCTCTGGGGCGCTGTTGATCTCGTCACCACCGGCCCTGTCACCGTCACCTCTCCCATGGTCGAAACGCATTTCCCGCGCGGCGACCTCGATACGGCCGATCTCACCGTCTACGTCAATCTGCACAACGCCACGAACAGCGCGTGGAAGGGAACCGTCAGCGGCAGCGCAGCGGGAGCGCGCTTTGAGCAACCAGTCGAACTCGCGCCCCATGAGGAACGCACCGTCGCCTTCACGCCCGAGCAAATTTCCTGCGCTGCGCATTCCGCATCCAAAGCTCTGGTGGCCCTGGCAGATGGGCGAGGCGCATCTTGAAACGCTTTCCGTTAAAGCCCACACGCAAGGCCAGGTCTCTGACGAAAAGACAGTTCAGTTCGGAATCCGCGAAATTACTTCCGAGCTCACAGCCACGGGCGGCCGCCTCTTCCGCGTGAACGGCAAGCCGATCCTCATCCGCGGCGCCGGATGGTCGCAGGACATGCTGCTCCGCACCGATGGCAACCGGCTGCGCGATCAGTTCCGCATGGTGCGCGACATGCACCTCAACACCATCCGCCTCGAAGGCAAGCTCGAGACCGAAGACTTCTTCCACCTCGCCGACGAGCAGGGAATTCTCGTCATGCTCGGCTGGTGCTGCTGCGATCACTGGGAGAAATGGGCCACCTGGACTCCGGAAGATCTGGAGATCGCCAAAGCATCTCTGCGTTCGCAGATGCTGCGCCTTCGCCATCACGCCAGTCTCCTCGTCTGGCTCAACGGCAGTGACAATCCTCCGCCCGCCGACGTGGAGCGCGCTTATCTCGCCGTTGAAGCCGACACGCACTGGCCCAATCCAATCCTCTCCTCCGCAACGCAAGCCCCCACTACCGTCACCGGCGAGAGCGGCGTAAAGATGTACGGTCCTTATGACTACGTCGCCCCCAGCTACTGGTATGTCGATCAGCACAACGGCGGCGCCTTCGGCTTCAACACCGAGACCAGTCCCGGACCAGCCATTCCCTCTCTCGCCAGCCGCGAAAAATTCCTGCCCGATCCCAATGCGTGGCCCGCGTCTCCTACCTGGAACCTCCACAACGGCGGCGGCGAATTCGCTGAATCTCAAAGTCTTCGACGAAGCCATGGAGGCGATCTACGCCAAACCTCGCTCCGCGGCCGAGTACGAGCGCATCGCGCAGACCATGGAGTACGATTCCGAGCGCGCCATGTTCGAGGCCTACGGCAAAAACAAGTACGTCTCCACGGGCGTCATTCAGTGGATGCTCAACAACGCCTGGCCTTCCATGATCTGGCATCTCTACGACTACTATCTCGACACCGGCGCCGGCTACTATGCGGCCAAGAAGGCCTGCGAGCCCATTCACATCCAGTACTCCTATGACGATCAATCCATCGTCGTCGTCAACAGCGCCTACACGCCCGCCGCCGGTCTCCACGCGCACATTCATGTCTACAACCTTGCGTGGAAGGAGCTCTACTCCGCCGAACCAGTCATCGATGCGGCTGCCGACAGTTCGCAGCGCATCGCTCACGCTGCCTGAGAATCTCTATGCCGGCGCCGATCGCATCTTCTTCATCCAGCTTTCGCTCGACGACGCTTCCGGCCATCCCGTCAGCAACAACTTCTACTGGGTGCCCGGCACGCTCACCACCTTCGACTGGCCAAAGACCGACTTACACGCATACGCCGGCGCTGCGCCACGAAGATCTCACCGCGCTCGCCAATCTCCCCGCGGCAACCGTTTCTGCGCACGCTGAAATTGCAACCACATCGTCCGGTCGCGAAATTCGCCTGCACCTCACCAACACGTCACAATCGCTCGCCTTTCAGCTTCGTGCTGCCGCGCGCACTCCTTCGGGCGGCCTCATTGCGCCTGTCCTCTGGTCAGACAACTGGATCGAGCTCGTCCCCGGCCAGTCGACAACTCTGACTGCCCTGCTGCCCCCAGGCGATGCCAGCATCGCCCCGGTCGTGCAGCTCGAAGGCTGGAACGTCGCTCCCGTCACGCTTACACCGTCAACCACCGCCGCACAGTAGAGAACCAATGGCCTCCGCAACGCACGATCCTCAATCCGGCGCAGTCACGCTCAAGCGCGCTCTGCGCTTCCGCGATCTCGTGCTCTACGGCATCATCCTCATCCAGCCCACCGCTCCCATGCCGAGCTTCGGCGTCATCTATCACGAGGCCAGCGGACACGTCGTCACTGCGATCCTTCTCGCCATGGTCGCCATGCTCTTCACCTCGGTCAGCTACGGCCACATGGCCCGCGTTTATCCGCACGGCGGCTCAGCCTTTCTCTACGTAGGCAAGGAAATTCATCCCAGCCTCGGCTATCTCACCGGCTGGTGCCTCGTCATGGATTACGTGCTGAACCCGCTCATCTGCACCATCTGGTGCAGCCGCGCCGCCATGAACTTCCTGCCCGGCGTGCCCTACATCGCCTGGGCCATCTTCTTTGCCGCTCTCTTCACCGCGCTTAACTGCAATGGCGTCGAGACCTCGGCGCGCATCAACGCCGGCATGGCCTTCGCTCTGGGCGTCGTCATTCTGCTGGTTCTCGCCGCCGCAGCCCGCTGGCTCCTGCATCTTTCCTATCCCGGCGCGGCCTTCTTCACTCGGCCCTTCTACGATCCCGCCACGTTCAACATGTCCGGCCTCCTGCGCGGCACTTCCATTGCCGTGCTTACATACATTGGCTTCGACGGCATCTCAACCCTCACCGATGAGGCAAAAGATCCCGCGCGCAGCGTGCCCCGCGCCATCGTGCTCACCTGCCTCATTACCGGCATCCTCGCCAGCATTGAGGTCTACGTCGCGCAGCTTGTCTGGCCTCGCGGACTGGCCTTTCCCGACATCGATACGGCCTACGTGCACGTCTCCGGCAAATTGGGCGGCCCCATTCTCTTCGCCATCGTCAATGCGGCGCTGCTGCTTGCGAACATGGGCTCCGGCATGGCCTCGCAGCTCGGCGCGGCGCGTCTGCTCTATGTCATGGGCGTCGATGGCGCTCTGCCGCGCAAATTCTTCGGAGCCGTCACGTCTCGCAGCCGCATTCCGCGCAACAACGTTCTGCTCATCGGCGCCATCTGCCTCGCCGGGGCACTCGTCTTCAGCTATCAGCTCGGCACAGAGCTGCTCAACTACGGAGCGCTGCTGGCATTCATGGGCGTCAATCTTTCCTCAATGATTCGCAGTTGGCGTGAGGGCCGCTTTACACAGCTCGCGCCGATGCTTCTCTCGATTGCCGGTCTGCTCACCTGCGCCGTGCTCTGGTGGAACCTCGGGCCCCTCGCCAAAGCCGCAGGCACCGGCTGGGCGCTCATCGGCATCCTGCTTTGGATCGTCCGCCGCCGTTCCACTGTCTTGCCCGCCGAGGCTGCATGAACGATCAGAATTCAGAATCTCCATCACTCAGTCACCGGCGCTTCGATGTCACGCTCGTGGGCGATACCAATCTCGACATGGTCCTCTACGGGCTTCCCGAGGACATGCCTGCCGAGCGCGAACTCCTCGCCGACCAAATGGCCATCCGCGTCGGTGGCTCCGGCGCCATCACCGCGCATAATCTCGCCGCCCTCGGCAACTCCGTCGGATTCATCACCACCACGCCCGATGACGATTTCGGCCGGCTCTGCAAGGCCGAGCTGCTCAGCGCCGGCGTCGATCTGTCAAAGTGCGTGCCCGCTCGCGAGCTGCAAACCGGCGTCACCGTCCATCTGCAGCACCAGCACCTGCGGCACATGTTCACCTGCGCAGGCGCAACCGCGCAGTTGTCGTTCGAAAAGCTCGACCTGGCTTATCTGGCCGGCTCGCGTCACTTTCACATGTCGTCCTATTATCTGCAGCGCGCTCTTACCGCTCGAATTCCCGAGTTGTTTGCCGCGCTCAAAGAGGCCGGCCTTACCATTTCGCTCGACCCCAACGACGACCCCGACAATCATTGGGACCGCGACATTCTCAACGCTCTTCGCTTCGTCGACGTGCTCATGCCCAACGAGCGCGAAGCCTGCATGCTCGCCGGTGAAACCGATGTGGACCGCGCCATCGATCTCCTCCGCGGCCTCGTTCCACTCCTCGTCGTCAAGCGTGGCGCAAACGGATCGAGCGCATGGCAGGGCAACCAATGCTGGCATGCACCCGCCGGCAATGTCGCCGTGGTTGACGCCATCGGCGCCGGCGACAGCTTCAACGCAGGTTTTCTGCATGCGTGGCTGCGCGGCTGGTCCATTCAAAGGGCTCTCGCTCTCGGCAACCAGACCGGCGCCTGGTCTGCCGCCGCAAGTGGCGGCACGTCGGCCTTTCGCTCCGTCGCCTCCGTCCGGGCTAATCTATCCGCATGGGAAAGCGCTCTCGACGCCACACCGCGCGCCAGCTACGGCCTTCCTTCGACCTATTGATAGATTTTCTGGCCGAAACATTCCCGCTCTCTGATTTCTCAGCAGTTATCGACACCCATTCCGGCAATCATTTTTAGAGATCAATCGAGGCCGCTCCCTCTCCCATCGGGAACCCTTCCCAATCGTTAACTTCGAGTCCGTCGGCTTTCCGAGGCACGGTCACAGGCAAATCGTGATGGGAGGCAGACCCAGGGATGGTCAGACCACGTCTTTCTCGCGCTGGATCGAGAATGAGCCACCGTTTTTTGCTTCCAGAGCCATATCTTATGATCCGAAGCGGATTTTTCCCCATTGACAAGGCTTGCGTCGGTGTTTCAAACTGTTGCGGTTTCGATATGTGGTCAGACCACTGCAGCGTTTGAGAGGAATTCTCAGCCGAGGGGCAACGGTCTGCCTGGTCAGTACCTGGTTCTTTTTCTTCTTGAGGAGGCAATTCGTTATGAGCACTTGGTTGGTTCGTTTCGGGTGCGATCGGGTGGGCAACGCCCGCAATGCGCGTCTGAGCGGCAGTTGGCGCGGTTCGTGGGTCGTGGCAATCTTCGTGTTGCTGTTTGCCGGCACTGCCGTTGCGCAGCTCAGCGGCAAGGGAGCCATTACCGGAACAGTCACTGACTCGACAGGCGCCTCGATTCCAGGTGCGACCGTGGTGGCCACCAACGGCGCCACGGGGCTGGGCACGACGACTGTGTCCACCGGAACAGGCAGCTATACGTTTGCGAATCTCGATCCGGGAATCTACTCCGTTACGGTTACCGCGCACGGCTTCGAAAAGCTGATGCAAAACAACATCCACGTGAACGCGATGGAGTCACAAACTTTCAATCCGGTACTCAGAGTGGGCGCTGCTACAGCGGAGATCACGGTCTCGGCCGAGCCTCCTCAACTTGAAACCACCAACGCGACGCTGGGCGCCACCATGGAAAACGAAACCTATGCGGAACTGCCTATTGAGATGGGTGCGTATGGCAGCGCCGATCAGCGCCGGGCTACGGACTTCGTCTATATCATGCCCGGCGTGCAGGGCAATGTGACCAATGGCAACGCTACGACAAATACCGGCGTGGTCAACGGTTCCGGCAGCCGTGGCGCGGTCTCAGCGGTGTATATCGACGGTATCCCGTTTGTGCGCGCGGGCGGCAACGGTGACCCGCGCTACGTGTGGACGGCAATCTCAGTTGATGCGGTCGACCAGTTCCAGCTGCAGACCAGCGGGTACTCGGCCATCTATGAAGGCCAGGGCGTGATGAACTACTCCGTCAAGCGCGGAGGAAGCAGCCTGCACGGTGCGGTGTACGAGTTCTTCCGCAATACGGCGCTGGACACATGGGGCTGGTTCGGCAAAATTCCAAATCCCGCAACGGGCTTGCCGGTGAAGCCGGTCGAGCACAGCAACGAGTACGGCATCAACCTGGGCGGCCCGCTCATTCCATTCGGGAGCCTGAAACACAAGCTCTTCTTTTTCACCAATTACAACGGCTTCCGTTACAGCAGCGCCACGCCGACTCCCATGACGTTTCCCACGCTTGCGCAGCAGGGCGGCGACTTCAGCGCAGTTCCGGTGAAGATCTACGACCCGCTGAGCCAGGCGACCTGCACGGCCAACAGCACGGATGGACCATGCCGTTACCAGTTCGGCTACGGACCGGGTACAGGAACGGGTCCGCGGGGCAATCCGGTAGAGGTTGGAGCTGTCAACGTTGTTCCCGCGAATGAGTTCTCTGATGTCGCTAAGAATCTGCAGAGCTTTCTGCAGCAACTGCCGTCCGGAGCCATCAGTGATGCGCTGCAAAAGAACTACGTCGCGCCGAATGCGACGGGCCTGAGCAACTGGTCGACTACCTCGCGTATCGACTACAACTTCACCGACAGCGATACTCTGACGGTTCTCGGCGCGGTCGGGCGGCAGGCGAGTTCGGTGCCGGTCGGGCAGACAACCTCCGGGCGCAATGTCGGGCCGGTTCCATACAACTACGGCCAGGCATATGCTCCGAAGACTGCCGTCTGGACAGTTGAAGAGATGCACGTTTTCTCGCCGAACCTGCTGAACCAGTTCAAGTGGGGATACGCCCGCTACAACGGGCCGACTATCAACCCGAATGACTCTCCGACCTATGCGGCTTCTGCGATGGGCCTTTCAGGACTGCCCACGGGCCAGGCGACCAACGTGTTTCCGATCGTGACCTTCTCGGGCTCTGACGCACCTACGAATTGGGGCGGCACAACGGAGAATCTGACCCTGGCCGAGAATTACACGACGCTGGACAACCTGCAGTGGAACGTCGGCAAGCATTCGTTCACATTCGGCGGCCAGGTGGCATGGATGCAGTACAACGTCAACAACGCCACAGGCGGTTCCACGCCAATCACTCTGGCGAATGCAATCACTGAAACCGCGGGCATCAATGCCTCAAGCAACTCAGCCCCCAAGTATGTGGCCACCACCGGCACAGGTCTTGCCTACGCCAGCTTCCTGGTGGGCGAAATCGACAAGGGCAGCTTCACGCAGTATCTGCAGCAGGAGTTCGGTGCTCGCTTCCGCGCCATTTCGCCCTACGTGCAGGACAACTGGAAGGTGACCCCGAAGTTGACCCTCGATCTCGGCCTGCGCTATGACTACTTCCCAAGCGTGACCGAGGTGCACAATGCCTCGGGCTACTTCGATCCCAATCTCGCGAACCCGGTTACGGGCATTAACGGAGCGTTGCAATTTACGGGGCACGGGGCAGGCACCTGCAATTGCTCCACCCCGGTGAATAACTACTTCAAGAACTTTGGGCCGCGCCTGGGCCTCGCGTATCAGGTTGGTTCGAAGACGGTGATCCGCTCAAGCTATGGTGTGATGTTCACCCATGGCAATGCGGTGGGCGGGCTGAATACGAGCCTGGGAACACTGGGCTTCTCAGCCGCGCCTTCGTTCTCGTCGAATGGCTCGCTGTTGAGCACCATGCCCCTGCACGGGTCCAATGGCTCCATTCCCGCATTCGCGAGCGCGCTCGGTGTGGCATCGGGACCGGCATACGGAACCGGGTACACCGGCACCACGGGGTACACCGGGACACCGTCAACGATGCAGTACAACGATCCGTATCTCGGTGGCCGCGCGCCGGAGTACATCAACTGGACCTTTGGCGTGCAGCGCCAGCTCACAAATGCGATGACGCTGACTGCCACCTATGTCGGTTCGCAGGGGCACTTCCTGCAGACTGACGGCGGTACGGGCCGCGGCTACTGGTCGAATCAGCTCGATCCCACCTATCTTTCGCTGGGGACCGTGCTGGCTGACAAGGGTGCGGCGATGGCGACAGACTGCACAACCCTTAACCTGCCCTGCCCGGCAAACTTCACAACGAGCCAGGCGCTCAGCACCGCACTCAAGCCATTCCCCTTTCAGGGCGTCAGTGACGGATTCGGGCAGTACATGGGCAACGCGAACTACAACGCATTGCAGGCGACACTCAACATGCGTGCCTGGCACGGCCTCACGACGATGGTGAACTATGCGTTCTCTCGCGCGATCGATGATGCCGGGTACTTCCGCAGTGGCTACGACATACCGGTCGGCACCATCGCCAACGAACCCAATGCCTCATACAAGGCGACCCGGATCGAGCGGTCCGTTTCCACAAGCAACCAGCCGCAACATTTCGTGGCTACCTCGGTCTGGAAGTGGCCGTTCGGCAGGACAGTGCTTGCGGACAGTGGGGCGGAGCGGGCAATTCTCGGAGGGTTCACCTTCTCCGGGGTCTTCCAGGCGTACTCGGGATCGCCGCTGGTAATCACGTCGGCATCGTGCCAGACCAACCCCTCGCAGCCGAGCAACTACTGCCCGGCGGCTCTCAGCCCGGGCTTCACCGGCTCGGCGCGCCAGAACGGGAAGTGGGGCGATGGCGCCACCTGGGCAAACTACAACACCATCTCGTATATCAACTCGGCTGCCTTCTCCGTTGCTCCCAACTACACGTTCGGCAACGCGCCGCGTACGGCCGCCTATAACCTCTACGGCCCCGGAAACTATCAACTCGACATGGCAATGTCCCGCAGCTTCCCGCTGCACATTACCGAATCGACCAAACTGGATTTCCGGGCTGAGTGGTACAACATCACCAATCACACGCAGTTCGCGGTCGCCAGCGCGGCATTCGGCAACTCGAGCTTCGGACAAGTCACCCAAAGCCCCACTCTTAACCGCAAGGCTGCGCAGTTCTCAGCGCGCATCGTCTTCTAATGCTTGCCTGACCGTCCATCGGAGACTGTCGCATCGTCGGCAGTCTCCGATCTTTTTTGTGTTTGCTGAATCTTGGCGCGATGAGGATGAAAGACTGGCACGTAGCCGCGCAATGCATTGCCTTCGCCGCTCTATGCGGCCTGGCAACCGCGCACGCATCGGTAGTGGGAACCAATCCGCCCGCCAGATCCCTCACGGCCGAACGCATCCAACACCTTCCAGCCGCCGAACAGCAGGTGTGGCTTACGTATCTTGATCGCTCAAAGCTCCAGCGAGCCGTCGACAAAGCCTATCTGCAGGATGAGTTGAAACGTGCAGGGCTCCGCAAGCCGATCGAGCCGCGTGAAGCTTCGGGAGCACGCAGCATTCCCCTGAATCGCGCGCCTGCGTGGTATGCAAGCGCGGAAGCGCGCCACATCGCCGACGTAATTGTCTCGTTCCAGACACCTGCGGGCGGCTGGGGAAAGAATATTGACATGAGCGGGGATCCTCGCGTCCCCGGCGAGGCGTTCACGTCGAACAACCTCTCGCGGTTCGCCTCTCCCGGTGACTACGATACGCCGCGCGAGCCAGGCTGGAACTATGTAGGCACGATCGACAACGACGCGACCACGACGCAGATGCGCTTTCTTGCCCGCGTGATCACCGCGCAAGGAAACGGCGGCTCTGAGCTATCGGGCTGCCTTTCTGCGGGGAATGCGCTACCTGTTTGAGGCGCAATATCCAAACGGAGGATGGCCGCAGGTGTGGCCTCTCGAGGGCGGCTATCATGACGCCATCACATACAATGACGACGCAATGATTGAGGTGATGGAACTGATGCGGCAGGCAGCCGGAGGAGCCGCTGAGTTTGCCTTCGTGCCGCCAGGGATCCGCAAGCGCGCAGAGGAGAGCTTCGAGCGCGGGATTCGATGCGTTCTCGCCACGCAGATCAAGGCGAGGGGCGTGCGCACCGTGTGGCCGCAGCAGGATGACGCCCTCACTCTGCAGCCGGTTTCGGCGCGCAACTTCGAGATTCCTGCGCAGTGCGCGTGCGAGAGCGCCAACCTGCTGCTGTTGCTGATGAACGATCTGCCTCATCCGACTGCAGAAGAGCAAAATGCGATTCGAGCGGCTGCGACGTGGTTCCGCAAGACCGCAATCTACGGCGAGAGTTGGGTGCGAACACCCGAGGGCAGGCGGCTGGTGGCAGATCCCGGCAGTGGGCCCATCTGGGCGCGCTACTATCAGGTTGGCGTCGATCGCGCTGTATTCGGCGATCGGGACAAATCAATCCACGACGATGTGAACGAGATCTCTGAGGAAAGGCGCAATGGCTACCGGTGGTACTGCGTCGATCCCAAAAGCGCTCTTGAGAGATTTGATAGATGGAAACAGGAACACACGGAGCCCCGGTGAAAAGAACTCACGGCATTGTCTGGCTGGCATTTCTCGCTTTGTTTCTTGTTGCTGTTCCTCTTGCGGATGGTTTCGCCGAGTGGCTCGGATGCGCAGACGCCCTTGTCGCAGCGTGCAGCCAATGCGGCGATGGCGCGGTGGCCGGACGGCCGCCTTGCGCCCGCGGGAGCACGGTGGCAGTGGAACTACGAACTGGGCACGCTGCTCGAAGGGTTTGACGCGGTGTGGGCCAGTACTGCGGACGGGCGTTACTACGACTACATCAAGGCGTCAGTGGATCAGTTTGTCGAGCCCGATGGAACCATTCCGACGTTGCATGCCGACGAACATCAGCTCGACAATATCCTCCTCGGGCGGCAGCTCATGCTGCTCTACGGCGTGACGCTCAACGAGAAGTATGCGAAGGCGGCCAGCCTGCTCTATGAGCAGTTGCAGAAGCAGCCGCGGAATGCCGAGGGAGGCTTCTGGCACAAGCAGAGGTATCCGAACCAGATGTGGCTCGACGGCCTCTACATGGCCGAGCCGTTCTATGCGGAGTACGCATCGACCTTCAATCATCCCGAGGCGTTCAAAGACATCACGCTGCAGTTCAACTTGATCGACCAGCATCTGCGCGACCCCAGAGACCGGATTGCTCTACCACGGATGGGATGCTTCGAAGCAGGAACGCTGGGCCGATAAGCAGACGGGCGGTCATCGCAGTTCTGGGCGCGCGGAATGGGCTGGCACATGATGGCGCTCGTCGATACGCTGGCCTACTATCCGGCAAACGACCCGGGCCGCGCTCGAGCTGCTCGCTCAACTCGAGCGCGATGCCGCCGCCGTGACACGCTATCAGGATCGCGGCACTGGCCTGTGGTATCAGGTGCTCGACAAGCCAACGGCGCCCGGCAATTACCTCGAGTCATCTGCCTCCTGCATGTTTGTTTATGCGCTGGCGAAGGGTGTGCGCCGCGGTTATCTGCCGGCAAGCTATCTCGCGCCCGCGAAACGCGGCTATCAGGGCATTCTGAGTCATTTCATTCAGACCAGCGGATGAAGACGTCTCGCTGACGGACACGGTGAAAGTGTCGGGGCTGGGCGGCGACCCTTACCGCGACGGCAGCTACGCCTACTACGTCGGCGAGAAGGTCGGCACCAACGACCCCAAAGGTTTCGGCGCTTTTCTGATGGCCAGCGTGGAGATGGAAACCGCCGCGAACGCGAAGCTCGGGCCGCGGCAAAACCGTTCTGCTTGACGCATGGTTCAACAGCCAGAAGCGAGCCGATGCTTTCGGCCGGGAAGTTTCCTTCCACTACAAGTGGAATGATCTGAGCGATTCCGGTTTCTGGCTCCTGGGGCATATCTTCCGCAGCTATGGCGCAGCGACAACCACGCTCTATCAAGCGCCGACACGCGAGGCGCTGGATAAGGCGCAGATATACATCATTGTTTCGCCGGATATTCCGGCGAAGAACCCAAACCCGAACTACATGCGGCCGGAAGATGCCGCGGTGATTGCCAATTGGGTGAAGGCCGGCGGCGTGCTGATGATCCTGGAGAACGATCCGGCGAATGCGGATCTGGATCATCTGAACCTGCTCGCCGATCGTTTCGGCATCCACTACAACAGCGTGTTGCGCAAGCACGTGATCGGCAGGCAGTGGGATCTGGGCAAGGTTGCCGTGCCGGCGGGCGGCCCCATCTTTCAGGATGCGCACACCATCTACGTGAAGGATGTTTCCACCATCTCGGTCGAAGGCGCCGGCGGTCGCTCAGCTTCGCGACAGCGGCGACATCCTGATGGCTACGGCGAAGTACGGCAAGGGAACGGTCTTCGCGATGACCGATCCATGGCTCTACAACGAGTACACGGACGGGCGCAAACTGCCGCCGGAGTACGATAACTTTGCCGCGGGCAAGGAAGTGGTTCGCTGGGTTCTGTCGCAGATCCCGCGGGCGAAGTGAGCCATCGCAGCTACGGGATCGACGCAGTTGACCGGGTGGGATCCCAGTTGTCGTCCCCACGAAGGTAGACGGAGGGAGCGTAACGCCCCGCCTCTTTTGCCGTGAGAATGTGCGTATGGGGATCGCGCTCTGCCCGCTTCCATCCGGGACCGCTCGATCCGAACTCCGAGTAGGTCGCCGTCGCGATGGAATTTGTCTTGCCCGGCAACCACTCGCGCCACCCGGCTGCGTTGATATGGGCGCCCATTGCGGTGTCGATGTAGGTGACGGTGGAGTACGGCCTCCAGGGGCGGCCGAGCCAGACGTTGTGCACGTTCGGCGCAGCGATGAGCCGCGATTGATAGATCACGAAACCGGAGTCTTCATCGGGAAAGATCTTGCTCTGCGCGGTGATGAAACCCTCAACCAGCGGCAGGCTGCGAATCCGGCAATGGTCGAAGACGGTCTTTCCGTCGCCGAAAATGAAGTCGAAGTTTCCCTCAATGTAGCAGTTGAAAAAGTATTGCCGGGCCGGCTTGCAAGTGTCGACATCGGTGGCCGACATGCACCCCTTGCTCCCCGCATAGAGAGTGTCCTGATGCCCGAGCATGCGCACGTTCTCAAAGACTGCGCGATCGCCGGTGACTCGTAAGGCGACGGCCTGCGAGCCTTCAGGATAAGGATTGCCTGCGGGCTGGTAGTCATTCTGAAAAGTCAGGTTCTCGGCAACAAAATCGTCTCCCGAAACGTTCACCGTTGCCGTGTGAGATGTGCCGCCATTGGCTTTCGCATACCGGTCGAAGACGACGACGGTCTTCTCCGCATCGAAGGCGGCGCCGCGCAATTGGATCCTCGGTTTGTCGATGGTCAGCACTTCCCGGTAGGTTCCGGGAGCAACCACGATCAATGCGCCAGTTTCCGGCGCGGCGTTGATCGCGGCCTGAATCGACGTGAAATCAGCCGAGCCGTCCTGCGCGACATGAAGCGTCTTCAACTCCGGCGGATTTGCCGCTGCAGGTGTGTTGGCGGCTTTGTGAGCCGAGTAAGTGCATCCGAGAATCGCCATGCAGGCAAGAGTAGCGCAGGCGAAGAGGAGTTTCCTGATGTTGGGCACCATCTGGTTCTCGCGCTCCTGATTCTCTCGTTCCTTGACACCGAAGATTCGGCTGCGATTCTATCCTGCAAGAGGTCTGACCAGCAAGAGTCAGATTTCCTGAATTGGAATCAACAGAGGAACGCTCCAGTTCTATGTATGGTGCCAAAAGTAGCCGCCATCAGGCCATCTTCGATCTCGGAAATTATTGTTTACTGGTCAGACCTCTGCAAGCTACAATCGTTGCCGCGAGGAGGGCGATCCAGGGTGCATCTCGGGCGACGTAAGAGGATAAACAGGGCCATTGCATGCCTTTCCTGTTGCGCTTCAGTGTTTGCGGCGGCGCTCGCCGCGGTTCCCGCAGCCGCAGCGGCTCACATCTGCGACCCGCAAGCCTACGGGGCACGTGCGGATGGCGTCGCGAAGGATACGCTCGCTCTGCAGAAGGCAATTGATGTTTGCGCTGCCGATGGCGGAGGTACAGTTCGTCTTGCGGCGGGAACGTATCTGAGCGCGCCGATCGTGCTGAAAAGCGGGATCACCCTTCAAATCGATCGCGGTGCAAAACTGCTTGGATCCCCGGATCATTCCGACTACCCGGCAAAAATTGAGTTTCGTGCGCCCGGACTGCAATCACTGGTCAGCGCTACCAACGCCAGTAACGTGGCGATTACCGGTGAAGGAACGATCGACGGCAACGGCGAAACGTGGTGGGAGATGGCGCGGAAGGTCAAGAATGCGGGGGTACTTGGCAACGATCACCCACGGCCCCGGCTTGTCGTGTTCGATCACTGCAGGCATATCCGCATCGAAGGCGTAACGATTCAGAACTCGCCGATGTGGCAGGTAGTTCTCTACTACACCGACGATGCGGTTTTGCGGAATGTGCGGGTGCTTGCCCCGCAGTTCTCGCCCAATACCGACGCAGTGGACCCCTTTTCCTCGACGCACGTTGTGATCGACCATCTCTACACCGATGTGGGCGACGACGCCATCGCGATCAAGTCCGGCGCGATCAACTCGCCCGGACCAGATGCGCCCAGCGAGAACATCACGATCACCGACTGCACTTTTATGCACGGGCATGGCCTCTCGATCGGCAGTGAGCTTGCCGGCGGGGCGCACAACATCCGTGCGGAGCGCATCCGATTCAACGGCACGGACAACGGCATTCGCGTGAAGGCAAACCGCGACCGCGGAAACGACGTAAGCCACCTGGTGTTTCGCGACATTGAGATGACGAACGTAAAGAATGCGATCATCATCAGCGAATACTATCCGAAGGTGCTTGCGCCGGTGGGAGAAACAGCGCAACCCGTAACGAGGCTTACGCCTCATTTTCACGACATCCTGATTGAGAACCTCACCGCGACGGGAAGCGGCTCGCTGGGAGCGATCGTGGGCCTGCCCGAGTCGCCGATCGTTGGCGTGATGATGCGCAACGTAAAGATCAGCGGCAGGCAGGGTATGGTCATTGCGCATGCTGACGTGTCAGGAACCGGCGTGGAACTCAACGCGACCGAGGGCAAGGCTGTGACGGAAGGGCCCGGAGCACACGTCTCGCTGCGCCCCTAGAAGGGCTGGCAGGTTCACCGCCTCTGCACGCCGGTCAGATTTGCATCTGCCAGCTCATGGGTGTTGCCGGCGCCGAGAAAGACGGGGACAATGTGCCGCTCGTAGAGGTTTTGGATCACGTTGCGCGCGACAACGCTCTCGTTTGCCTCAAGCAGTTGGATGTAGCGAGGGCCCATTTTGGCGGCCACCTTGAAACCCACATGCAGCAACTGGCGGAAGCTGCCGTTGTATCCCGGCGCGCCGGGCACATGGCGCAGCGCCGCTGTGTACTGCTCCGAACTCCACTTCTGCACCTCAGAGGGTGAGGGGAGCCGGGCGGGGTCGATATCGATCACGGTGGCATAGGGTGCGCACAGCTCTTCGCGGTGAACGAAGGCATCGGCGTAGATATCCTTCGCCAGCGCAAGGCCATCTCCGCCGGCCTCGGCCAGGCCGATCAACTCTTCGAGCCAGGTTGTGCCGGCCGTCTTCAGATGGACGCCCGCGTTAAACCGTGCGATGGTGGCATGGATTGCGGGATAAATTGAGAACTTGTCGCTGCCCGAGTGGACGCTCAGCTTGAGATTCGCCGGCAATCCGAAGGTACTCACCGCATATTCGATCGCCGCCACGTCGAGCGCAAATTCACGCTCAAACTGCTTCACATCGCCCACGTAATCGACGCCCTTGTTGAAGCGGCCGCTGAATTTGGGAGCAATCGTCTGGAGGGGGATGTGCTCGTCGGCGAGAGCAGCCAGAATGATGAGCAACTCCACGGGACTCTGGGCGCGGTCGGTTTCATCCATGGAGACTTCCGGAATGAAATTGCCTGCACCCTTTGCGGATTCAATCCTGCGGTAGACCTGGCCTGCGGTCTTCACGGCAACCAGGAACTTGGCGGCAGTCTGACGCAGATCCTCATCTGTAATGGTGAGCGGCTCCGCGATCCCTTTGAGCGAGAGAGTGCCGTGCAGATCGGCATGGGCTTTGACAAAGGTGTCGATCTCCGCCTGAGGAGCAGGTTTGCCGATAAAATCCGCGACGTCGATGGTGTAGAAGTCGCAGGCAGGCAGAAAGCGATCGACCGTCTGAAGACCGATATGATCAGCATCGACGAAATAAGGCAGGCGCCAATCGAGCGCCTTGACGGCGGCATCGGCAGCCGCGCGCACTGAGGCGGGTTCAGAGCCGATAATCATGTGCTCGCGGTTGGACTTGTTCCACACCGGAATGATTTCCGCGCCGCTCTTTGAGGCCTCAACGCAGGCCTGCAACTGCGCCTTCGCCTGATGCGCAAACCTGTCGCCGGTTCCAAGCGAATACTTACCAAGCCTCATGTGCGTGTCTTGCATCCTTCCTCCTGTTCAGGAAAGCGTTGGTGCGCGGTGAGCTGCCTGTCCTTGCGCGGCTATAGGTCTTGGTAATGCGGGACGGCTGCCGAGGGGGCGACGGTGCGGAAAGCGGTCTGGAGGGCGGCGACATAGCGCGATTTTGTCCTGGCGAAGCAAGCAACATCCCCGTTTAAGAGGTCAGACCACAGTATATCTCCGAATCAGGGGAATTTCATCTTTGAGATTCGAACTTTATCCCGTCCGAGTTGCGGGAAAAGGTGGTAATCTCTTGGTGTTACGCAGCATTTCAACAATCACTCTGGGGCGACCGGAAGATCATGGAAAACTCCAAGCGGGGAAGCGCCGAAAGCCACCGAATGATGCAAGTGGTCAACCACTTGCGTGCGATGATCGAAAAAGGTGACCTGAAGGCCGGAGACCAGATCCCCCCGGAGCGCGATTTTGCGCGCGAGCTGAACATCAGCCGCGCCACTCTGCGTGCGGGCGTTGGCTACCTGGCGGCGCTCGGAGTCATGAAGATCAAGCATGGCGTGGGCACCTTTGTCGCCGATGGCCCGCCCGATTTCGGCCAGGCTTCACTGAGCTTCATCGGCGCGCTCCATGGCTTTCAGTCCTGGCAGATGTTCGAGGCGCGCATCCTGCTCGAGACCGGCCTCGCCGCACTGGCAGCGGAGCGCGGAAAAGAAGAGCATCACGCCGTGCTCGCCGAGGAAGTTACCGAGATGTTCTCTGCAGTGGACAATCCCGTCGAATACCTGGTGCACGACGTGATGTTTCACCGCGTCATCGCGCAGGCTTCGGGCAACCCCATTCTCGCCGCGATCATGGAGACGGTGACATCGTCGATGTACGACAAGCGAAGAAAGACGGTGGAACGCGCCACCGACCTGCGCGAATCGGCGGAGATGCATCGCCAGATCTATCGCGCGATCCGCGGCCGGTCTCCGTTAGAGGCGCGCAAGCTCATGGAGCAGCATCTGCGCATGGCACAGTCGGCACAGGGCATGGAGCGGCCCTCCGGAAGAAAAGTCTCGGCAGCGCAG
This sequence comes from uncultured Acidobacteriota bacterium, assembly GCA_963718885.1. Classification (GTDB taxonomy): domain Bacteria; phylum Acidobacteriota; class Terriglobia; order Terriglobales; family Acidobacteriaceae; genus Telmatobacter. The sequence goes on along the minus strand of CAVRAK010000025.1, from coordinate 74,176 downwards.
GCGCGGGCGCGGATGCCCAGACCCACAGCGGCTAAAGCGCGCGCCGGGGACTGAAGCGTGTGGATCGCGAGGCCCAATCCCCGCGGCCAGCGGTTCAAGTGGTCTGACCTCTATGATGCCCCCGATGAGCCCGATGAGTTTGTTGCGAAATACCGCGCTCGCGCTCTTCCTGCTGGCAGAAGCTGCGACGTCGCTGTTTGCCGCCCAGACGCAGACCCCATTCGATGCAAGTTTGACGCGAACCGCTCAAGGCTTTCTGGCCGAGCGCGTCGAGCACATGCAGGCAATCCAGACGCGCGCCGAGGCTGAGGCAAGATCGAAGCAATTGCGCAGGTTTGTGCTCGACGCCCTTGGCGGCCTGCCGAAGATACGCACGCCCCTGCACGCAAGGCTCGTCGGCGAACTCAATGGGAACGGCTTCACCGTGGAGCGCCTCGTCTATGACAGCCTGCCCGGTTTCCACGTAACCGCAAATCTTTATCTGCCGAAGTCGGCAGATGGCCCCTTCCCGGCCGTGCTCTACACGCCAGGGCATTATCCTGCGGGGAAAGGCGAGGCGTGGAATCTGGCGGGCAACATGGCCCGCAATGGTATCGCTGTGCTGGTCTATGATCCCATCGGCGAGGGAGAGCGGCTCCAGTACTTCGATGCCGACGCGGGCAAGTCCCTCGCCGGGCAGCCGACGGGCGAACATACTGAGGCGAGTGTCCAGATCGCGTTGACCGGCGACCACATTGCGCGCTACTTCGTATGGGACGCAATGCGGGGTCTCGATTACCTGGCGAGCCGCAAGGACATCGATGCGCATCGGCTCGGGGCATTCGGCTGCTCGGGTGGGGGAACTGTGACTGCTTACCTTGCCGCACTCGACCCCCGTGTGAAGGCGGCGGGCGTAGCGTGTTACATCACCAGCTACACGGCGCTGCTGGGGACGATTGGCCCGCAGGAGGCGGAACAGACCATTCCAGGCTTTATCAAAGCGGGGTTCGGATTTCCCGACTGGATCGAGGCAGCTGCGCCGATGCCTTACGCCGTGATTTCAACAACAGAGGATATGTTTCCGTTCGAAGGGGCGCGCATTTCGGTGGCGGAGGCGAAGCGCATCTATGGGCTCTATGGCGCTGCCCGACAGTTGCAATGGATTACGGGACCGGGTCGCCATGGAAACCTCGGCCCGGTGTATTCGCAGATCGTCGGCTTTTTCCTCAAGGCGCTTGCGCACTCGGACCAGACGCCCGGCCTCGTGCAATTGGGGGCAAGTCCCGTGGCGCAACTTAACGTGCACAAACACGGGCCAGGTCTCCTCGTCTCTGGGTGGTGAAACACTGTTTACGCTGAATCGCGCGCAGGCGCTGAATCTCCGGCCTCAGCGGCCGGTGATTCACACAGCAGCCGACGTTGCCGCGTTCAGGAGTCAACTGGCGCTCAAGGTACAAGCCGCAACCGGAGCGCAGGATCGGCCCGGCACGAGTGTTCTCGATGTCACGGTGACGGGAAGCGAAAAGCGCGGCGCATACACTCTGCAGAATGTCACGTTCACGAGTGTGACGGGTGAGCAACTGGCGGGACTCGTTGCAGTGCCGGCGAAAGCCGGAAAGCATCCGGCTGTTCTGCTGCTCGCGCCGCGCGATGCCGATGACGCGGCGCGCGAAGGCGGAGAACTCGATCGGCTCGCCCGTGAGGGAAGTGTCGTTTTCGCGCCTCAATTGCCGCCCGGAACGCCCGATCAGGAAGCCCCCAAGACGCCGCTGCTGGGGCAATATTACATCGCCTCGCTGCGTGCAGAGCTTGTGGGTAAGACGCTGGTGGGGTTGCGCACCGACGACGCGATTCGATGCGTTCACTGGCTGGTCTCGCGCCCGGATGTGGTCTCGTCGCAAATTTCAGGATGGGGCGCCGGCGCCATGGGAGTCGTTCTGTTGCATGCCGCGGCGCTCGATACGCGTATCCGCACGGTCACAGTGAATCACACTCTCATCAGTTATCGCGCTGCGGTGGATGCGGCATTGCCGCGCAATCTTGCCCAGAGCGTAATTCCGGGTGTTCTGCGCAGCTATGATCTCGACGATCTGATGATTGCGATTGGCCCGCGCAAAGTGTTGATCGAGGCTCCAATCGACGGCGAGGGAAATCCCGTGACGACCGCGGCAGCGCGACGGACTCTTGGCTCGGTGTTCGCGGCAGATCAAATGCTGCACCAGCCAGAGCGAGTAAAGCTTGATGCAGATGCGGGTGCGCAGTGAAAGCGAGGTCGAGTCTAAGAGCGATTGACAGGCGCGTATTCCTCGCAATGCCGCAACCCTCTTGCCGGCTCCTTCCGCAAGAGCGAGCGCGTTACTTTGCAACTGCCGCGGCTTCTGCAGCCGGCTCTCCCACGACGTTTGGGCCAAGCTCAACCTGAATGCGCATCAGATTATCCGCTACCATTCTGCCGAAGAAAGCTTTGCCCTTGTCGTTGAGGTGGGTGCGGTCGGGCTTGCCGGCGCCCGCCTCGGCAATCGCATCGGGGTGTCCTTTCATGTCGAATGTGTCGGCCTCCGCCTGGGTCATCGATGAGAGCGCGTGCGTTGACAGGGCGTAAAGGTCGACAAGCGTGACGTGCTCCTGCTCCGCCACGCGGCGGGCTGCCGCGGCGTAGTCGCCGAGCCCGTCGGTCATGATGAGCTTGCCATCCTCGTAATTCCGGCGTGAGAGGGGAGTAACCAGGATCGGGATGGCGCCCTGCGCGCGCACGTCGTCAATGAAGCGCCGCAGATTGGCGGCATAGGCGGTGTCGGCGTCGGCGTGGCGTGCCGGATCGGGCTTCTGATCGTTATGGCCAAACTGGATCAGGTAGTACTGGCCATGCTCTGCGAGCGCGCGGTTCCAGGCGCCTTCGGCGATATAGCTCTTGGTGCTGCGCCCGTTAAGAGCATCGTCAACGCAGGTTACGTTGGGTGTGAGCAGTGGCGCAGAAGGCCGGGCCCCAGCCACCACCCGTGGCCACGGTTGAATCGCCCACCAGCACGATTTTGAAGGGAGCCTGCGCGAGCACGCGCATCGCAAGCTGCCCTTCTGCCGGCAGTATCGCGGCTTCCGGACGCACATAGCCTGCAAGCTCGGGTACTGCCTGCGCCATGCCCTCAGCCACCATGCGGCCGAAGACGTAGCTGCCCTGCCAGCTCAGGTGGGTCTTGTCGGGAATCGTCTTTCCATCCGCATCTTTCTTGGTGATTCCGAGCGGAGCGGCCGCTGCTTCGCCGATGCGCTCGAGGTAAGCGATGCTGCGCGCCTGGAGATCGATGAGCGGAACATGCAGCGAGGATGCGACATCCTTCATCGCGTCACAATAGGCTGTGAGGTCGCTGTGAATCTTGCCGTCTGCTCCAAAATAGCGCCGCGTAAGCGGAGTGATGAGCACGGGGATGATGTGATGCGCGCGGGCTTCCGCAACAAATGCGCGCAGGTTCTGGCGGTAATCGTCGAGTGGCACCTGGCGCTCAAGATGCTCCGGCGAAACAACGTCGTTGTGCCCGAACTGGATGAGCATGTACTCCGGGGCCGTCGCCAGGCTCTTATTCCAGAGGCCATCGCGGCGAAAGGTCTTCGTGCTCGCGCCGCCCTTCGCCATGTTGATGCAATCCACGTCGGACGTGAGATTGGCGCAGAAGCCGCGGCCGTAGCCGGCGTTGTCGGTCTGGGTTGAGTCGCCGATGAGCTCAATCTTCATTGTGTGCTCCGCTGGCCTCGTTGCGGTCGAGCGCTGTGCAGTGGGATTCCAGCCATCACCGCCGCGCAGGAAATTTGCAGGCAGATTCTCGGCTTCCGGCGCGGTCAGGACGTGCGCATGCGGTTCGCGCTGGTCGAGCGTAGCGCCCGGCCCGGTCGAACCCTCCTCTGCATAGAAAGCCGTTTCAAGTGAGTGCGTCTCGCCCGGATGCCACTCGCGCCAGCCTTGCGGCATGATGTGCGCGCCCATCTCTGTATCGAGGTACACCACGGTCGCATAAGGCCGCCACGGGCGGCCGAGGTACACGTTGGTCACGCCTGGGTATGCGGTGAGGCGGCACTGGTGAAAGACGTAGCCCGAGTCTTCAGACGGGTAGCTCCTGCCCTGTGCGGTCACGAATCCCTCGGAGTGTGCGGTGCTCCTGATCTCGCAGTTCTCAAAGACGGTTTTGCCGTCTCCAAAGATAAAGTCGACATTGCCTTCGATATAGCAGTTTGAAAAGTACTGCCGGGCGGGCGTGCAGGACCGCGCCGCACCCTCGCCGCTGCACTGCTTGCTTCCAGTGAAGAGCGTATCCTGATTTCCCAGCAGACGCACGTTGTTAAAGACGGCGCGATCGCCGGTGACGAGCAGTGCAAGCGCCTGCGAACCTTTCGGAAGCTGCGGATGGGTGGCGTTGAAGTCGTTCTGGAAGGTGATGTTCTCCGCGGTGAAGTCGTCGGCCGTGACGTTGACCGTGGCGGAGTGGAGTGTGCCGCCGGCTGTTCCCGCACTGCGGTCGTCGACGATGATTGTCTTGCCTGCATCGGGATTCGCGCTTCGGATCGTGATGTGAGGCTTTGTGATGGTGAGTATCTCCCGATAGGTTCCCGGGGCCACCAGCACCAGCGCGCCGGTTGCCGGAGCGACGTCAAGTGCTCGCTGGATGGAGTAGAAATCTCCGGTGCCATCGGCGGCTACATATAAGGTCTTGTCTTCTGCGGGAACAGTGCCTGCCAATTCCGGTGCTCTGGGCAATGCAGGATAGCTGACGAAACGAGCATCGCAGGCGAGAGGTGTGCCCGGATGCGAGCCGGGCGCGTGGGCTGTGGTGACGTTGTCGCCGTGGGGAATGAGGTTGCCTTCGCCGGGTCCGATGGTGATTTGGGCGTTCGCGGCGATGATCTCCGATTGATCCAGGCTGTCGGCGAAGACGCTATCCAACTTGACCTGCAAGGTGTGGTCCGCGTCGAGACCCAGAAAGGTGTACGTGCCGGGCGATGCGACGTGGACGTTTTCAAGAGAGATCTTGCGGTAGAGCGGCAGCAGATCGCCCTGGAACGTGGTGTACATCGGGGTGAAGACGATCGGGTTACGCACGTTGCGCATGCAGATGTCGCGATAGACGATGTCCTCGACGAGGCCGCCGCGGCTGCGGTCGGACTTGATGCGCAGCCCATTATCGGCGCCGTCGATGGTGAGGTCGTCGACCAGCATGTGATCGACGCCGCCGTCAGTGCCGCTGCCGATCGACATGCCATGGCCGGCGAAGAAATGGTTATGAAGCACTGAAATGTGTGAGGCCGGCCCGGCTTTGCCCGATTTGACTGCCACATCATCGTCGCCCGTGCTGATGAAGCAGTGCGCAATGGTTACATTGCGCGATGAGCCGGGATCGATACCATCGGTGTTGCGTGCGGTTTTGGGCGTCTTGATCTTGACGCCCCATGCGGTGAAACCATCCGTCTGATTGACCGACGCGTGGTAGCCGGGCGCGTTGCGAAGTGTGATGCGATAAAGCGTAAACTCCTTTGAGTTACGCACAACGATCATCCACGGCACGCTTTGAGCCTGATCGGTGACCTTGGCTTCATGCGCGAGGTCCCACCACGTCACCTTCTCTCCCAGAAGGTTGGCTCCGCCGCGGCCGTCGATGGCGCCGTCACCCATAATGCCGCTGCCCGTTGCGTTCATCACGGAAATGAGCGGGCGGCAGCCGTGTCCTTTCTTGCTGACGATGCCGCAACTGCCCGGCGTGATGTCGTAGACGCGCGGATCGCGTGATGCTGCCAGCACCGTGTTTGCGGCAACTACGAGTGTCACGCCGGATTTCAGCGTCAAGGGTCCGGTGAGAAAGACGAAGCGCTTGCCGTGTGCTCGCAGCACCACCGCGTGTCCAGGAGCACAGGCATCGATGGCGTTTTGAATGCGTGCGGTGTCCAGGCGCTGTTCATCGCGGTCGGAGAGGACGCCGTTGTTTGCGGTAAGGGCGGCTTTGAGGATAGAACAGGTCGGCGGAATCCGAGGTTCGGTGACCTGACGGGTATCCTGCGCTGCCATGACAAGGGAGAAAAGTACAGCCATCAAGATAGCAATCAAGGAACGTGCGCGCACACGATTCCACAATAGCTGCTCCAAGGCCATTGGCTCCTCCCGTGACCGCGACCACTTTGTCTCTCAGCTGCAGGTCCATTTTCACACGGCGTCGCTGAATGGGAGAAGTGCCGTCTCAGCTCCGAATGCGGTCTCTGCAGAGCCAGCTCAGCCGCCAGTTCGCATTAGCTCCGGGATCCTTCGGAGGTGGGCGATAGCCGCACAGTTACGGGTTTCCCAGGTGACAGGCGGATTGCCGGCTCGAACCGGATCTGCAGCATCTCTCCACTCGTTCCACTCCGAACGTTCGACACCCGGCTCGATGCCGAAGCTGGCACGACCGAGGCCGACAGAGCCGCTGCGCCAGTCTCGTTCTTAAGCTGGATCTGTTGCAGAGCAATGTCTCCGTGAAGAACTTCGAGGCGAATTTCCTGTGCGGACCGGTTTACCGATTGGCTATACGTCCCCCAGCCCGAGCCGGCGGCAAAAAAGCAGCGGAAGCTCTCTCGATTCACCCGCGGCGCGAAGGTGAGCGTCTGCTCGACGGCCGAATACCGGAAGCCGGAGAGAGCGATCAAAAGAGCATAACTGGCCATCGCGCGCGAGTAGTGATTTCCCCACTCGATCTGGTTCCACGGATTTCTCCGCACGCCGTCATAGCGATCGCTCACTGCCTTGGCAATTGCGAGCCCCTCTTCAAGCAATCCGCGAAAGATCAAATCGGCGGCAACCTGGTATTCAACTCCTGTCCAGACTTCATCGGAATAAACAAACGGAAGGGCAGGGCGGCCTCCGTCTGGCCAGGAACAGAGCACCAGCCCGTTCTCGTCGTTGATCGCGTAGATGCGCTGGGTATTGGCGTGGGTCCAGAAGCCGTGCATGAAGTTGTTGCGATAGACCGACTGGAGCGCCGATCGCACATGATCGTTCGGCAGGCCGATATCCAGGCCCAGCACATCGGCAAAATACTGACCGAGCATCTGATCTGACAGGCACCCCTGGCCGAACTGGTACTTCAGCTGCCCGTTATCGACCACGCGCTCTTTCCAGTTCTCCTTGTCGTAGGGCGGCATGGGCCGGATATCGTCTACGGGCGTCACCTTCTGGACATAGAACTTCCCATTCCACATGGTTTCGAAGTTCCTGGCGCCTGCTGCCCAGACGCTGCGATAGTGCGCGGCAGCGTCGTTGTCGCCCATCGCCAAGCGCCATCTTCTCACCGGCCTTCAGCGCGCCCAGATAAAGCGTGGTCATCATCGGGTTCGCGCCGAAGAATTCGATGTCGTAGGTGTTGTGCTGCTCTCCTTCCATTACACCGTCTTTGTCCGCGTCCCAATACTTCCACGCAAACTCGAGGGCGCGCTTCGCATTCGGCCACATCGTCTTCAGGAACTCGGCATCACCGGAGATCTGCCATTCGCGATAGAGCTTCATGATGCAGCCCATCTGGCCGTCGGCTGCGGGACGGAAGTCCCACTGTTCAATGCCCAGCGGCACCATTGCGCGAAAAGCCATGCTGTCGTCGCTGCGCATCTCGAACAGGAAGTCGGTGGTGCGCATGGAACGCTCCAACTCCGGGAAGAGGAAAGCCAGCGCCTGTTCGTAGTTCCATACGTGCGAACAGTTCATCCATCCGTTGTGCTGATCATCGCCACATCCTTCGAAGCCGAAGAATTGTTTGCCCTCGAGGAGGATGCAGGTATTGGTACGCAGGATCGAGGCCTGACTCGAAACCGCTTTGATCACGTACGGCGGAAGCGTGCTGGAACCGAGGGAGTCCGCAAAGGCGCGGGTCTTGCTCTCGAGCTCCGGCAGGCGGGTGGCGGTGTGGGTTGCAACTTCCCAGGCACTCTTGAAGCGAGTGCCATAGTAGTTCGTCAGCTTCCTGCCCTTCATCTTCGGATCATTGTCGTGCCAGTAGTTTTCGCGTACGGGGAAATACCAGGCCAGCACGAAGGAGATGGTTGCAGACTCGCCGGGGGCGAGGTTCGCATGAGGGGCGAGTGTTGCGTAGTCCGATTTTCCGTCTTCGGTTGGCTTCGCAGGCGAGGGATCCTTCAGAGTGCCGTTGGCCGAAAACTGGTCCACCCACTTTTGATACGTATCCCACCATGCGCCGCTGCCCCAGGTTGTTCTCGCGGTCACTGAGGGATGGGTGGTCACCAACGCCATCGACCCGTAGGTGGGATCTCCGCGCACGTACTTGCTCGAAGTCATATCGAGGCCGGAGAGGTGGCTTCCAGCGCTCGCATCCTCCCTGAGCGCTGTAAGATTCTGGCCGAATCCGGGGAAACTGAAGTCTTCGAGAAATGCCTTGCCGTCGTAACCGACAGGATTCATCAGCGAGAATGCCAGTGCGAAGCGCACCGGCATGTGCGAACGATTGGTCACGCGGTAGTTGAGGATCGCCACCGGCAGACTGGAATCGTCGACGTTGAGGGGAATGAAAGGGTTGAAGGCATCGAGCTCAACGGTTACCGGCAGTGAGCTATCTTCAAAATCGATGTGAGCGATGGGGTAGCTTCCAGTGAAGCGCGCGCCACGAAAGTGCGGGAGCCCTTGCCCAGACTCGCGCTTATATCCATTCCAACCGCGAAAGGGAGGAAGCGGCGGAGCCTCGACCACTCTCATGCTGCTTTCGCCGCCCTCAGGCTTCACCCACAGCGCTACGAAGCTGAATGGGAGTATGCGTCCCTTTGCAGGACGGTTAAAGAACTCCCAGTCGCGCAGTTGTCCCAGCCCTCCAAGAGAGACCGTACCGGTGCCAATGCCTCCGAGCGGAAATGCAACCTCCGCGAGTTGCGGACCAGAAAGAACGGGAGCCGCCGACTTTCCGGCAAGCAACTCGGAACGTGAATAGGGAACGAGTGAACCTGCTTCCGATTGAAAGGACGAAGGGCTTTGTGGCTCCGATGCCTGCGCCCCTTGAATCGCAGTTGCGCCGAGGGCTGCCGCAGATGTTGCAAAAAGAAATTCTCTACGATTGATCTCTTTGTTCGACACGACTTCCCCCTCTGGACGTCAAAGACCGCTTCTCTTCGCAGCCACCAGGCATGAGACTCAATTTGCTGCGCCGCCACAGATATAGACCTCAATACCGAGCTCGCGAAATGCTACTGCCTTTGCCATCAAAGCCTCATCGGCAGACTGTGCACTGTCGCCGTACGCAACTTGAATGTGGTTCGATTTGTGACGCCCCATCAGCTGGTCGCGCGTCACGCCATGCAGAACCGCATTCATCATGGGCCACTGCGGAGTAGTGATCCGCCATCTGCGCTCCACTTCGTGCTGCGGAAGGTTCACGGCGGTCGCCCTGCCGAGGTCGGCCTTGACTTTGTTGTCCTCAACGTAGACGCGGCTCCATACAATCTCGCCAGGCTTGCTGATGCCTTTCAAGGTGCCGCCGCCCAGAGGGAAATACATGGGTGGTTGGCGTTCGCTGGTGGCGCTCTTATAGCCGTCAACGAAGTGCTGCGGTGGCGCGGCGCCCGAGATTTCGAGCACCCACACAAATAGCCCGTCGTACTCCTCGCCAAAGCGAATGTCATGCAGGGTTGTTTCTGGCGCGAGCCCGAGCTGACGCCACACGCGATTGGTAACCAGTGCATCAACACCGGCGCATTCATCCACTTCGTTAAAGTGGGGCAGCGCCTGGCCTTGATACAGCACGCGACCATTTCCCTCGGCCGTTACCGGAGGCCGATCGACATTGTTGAGCAATCCCTCAACGAGATCCGAGGCGGGGGTCATGTCCTTCAGACCCTGCTGGTATTGGATACCGATGGCGTCACACCCAAAGCTGTCTGCGATGCGCAACGCCGCAACGTACATCCGGCATTGATCCAGAATCTGCTCATCGGTCAGTTCGGTTGCAGCATCAGATCCGGTCGAAAACGTCATGCCGCGCGCATCGAGCCACGACCGAACCGACTGGGCAAGCTCAACTGGAACCTTGCGCATCCCGGCGTACAGTGCTGACTGGCTCAACCGCTCTTTGAAGAAGCCCATGGGATGAAGCAGCTCATCGGGAATAATGGCGTTGTACATTCCCATGCATCCCTCGTCGAAGACGCCGAGAATTACTTTTTTCTTCGCGATTTCTTCGGCTACGGAACGGCCAACGCGTTCTGCGCCGTCCGGCACCGGGCATGATTGCATCGGCGTCACATGCGAAGAATCGTGGCTGACGCGACCGCCATTGAGCCACACCTTCAGCCGGTCGAGGAAGTACGCATCGGTGAAATCCTCGCTCCACAGGGTGTCGTAGCTGACTCCTGCCTTGGTCAGGGAGCCGTTCAGGTTTAGCATTCCCACCAGACCGGGCCATTGCCCGCTCCAGTTGGCGGCGGTCAAAATGGGGCCGCGATGGTGAATCAGGCCGCCCAGAACATGGTGGCTGTATTGCCACACCGCCTCGACCACGATGACCGGAGCGCCGGGCGGAATCTGCTGAAAAACTTCGAGCCCATAGCGCTGGCTATCAATAAACCCGTGCCTTTTTTCGGGAATCACTGGATGTGCGCGCACTACGTCGAAGCCCAACCGGTGAATGGCATGCGTAAGCGCGGCCTCAGCTGCCTGCTGTGCAGGCCAGCACATTTGATTGGCCGATAGACGCAGATCACCACTGGCGACCATATAGATGGAAGAAGACATAGTGACTTGCCTCTTTCTGAAATCGAGGCAAGTGTACAGCAGGACTTCGCACTGCTGCAATAGGAACGTTACGATTTGGGATTGACCTGTATTTCAGGCCTGATTCCAATCAGCGTCGGATCGATCTCGCTCCCTCGGAATATGAGGTGGCTGGGGCCGTGACTCAAGGGCGGGAGGTTGAATTCCGGATCCGCAGTTCCGCCGGTATCAGCACGTGCATCGGAGCAGCATCGTCTCTGGGGGGATTTTGAATGAGTTGATGCAGCAGCTCGAAGGATCGTCTGCCGATATCACCCGTGAGCTGAGCCACCGCCGTCAGCCCGGGACTGAAGTGCATATTCCACAGATCGTCATCGAAACCGAGCACGCTTAGATCCTTCGGAATCGAGAGATTTCTCTCTTCCACAGCTTGCAGCACGCCCAGCAGGAGCTTGTTGTTGCTGGCCAGGATCGCAGTGGGGGCGGTCGGCAGGCTGAGCAGGCGGCGACCGGCTTCAACGCCGTCTTCCACTTGTACGTTTCCGACAATCAGGTACTCGTCAAGAATGGGCAGATGCGCCTCCTGCATAGCCTTGCGGAATCCCTCCAAACGGTCGTGATGGGGCGACAGTCCCAGGTGACCTGCCAGCATTCCGATACGCTTGTGGCCGAGGCCGATCAGGTGTTCTGCCGCAAGCTGACCCGCCGCTACATTGTCAGTGCACACGCTGTTGACTGCCCTCGAAGCCGGCAAACGATCAATAAAAATCACCGGAATATTGCGCCTCGCAATGAGTTCATTCGCTCTGGAATTCGCGCAGCACGCCAGGATTATGCCGTCGACGCGGCGGGAAAAGAGCGCGGAAAAATGCCTCTCTTCGATGACTCGATCTTCACTTGAGTCGCATAGCAACACGGAATACCCGGCCGCCTGCGCCGCCACTTCGACGCTGCGGATGACCTCAGGGTAAAAGGTATTCGTAATGTCGGGAACAATGACCCCGATAGCATTGGAGCGCCCGGTCTTAAGGCTTCGCGCAATGGCATCAGGCTGATAGTCCAGCGCCGACATTGCCGCCAGGACGCGTTCTTTGCGCTTCGGGCTGACAACAACCGATTCGTTAAGGACGGCGGAAACCGTTGAAGTCGAAACACCAGCGAGACGTGCCACGTCCCGCATTGTGTACTTTTTTCGTTCGGCCATTCTGACCAGTTTCGAGCCTCCTCAAATTCAACAGATACGGTTCGCGATTCCAGTATTACCTATAACGTTCCAATTGAAAAGCGTTTCTGCAACTGCGGCTCAACTCTCTATCCAGCAGTGTTCAGGGACAATTGAGTCCAAAACCAGTAACCTGCGGATTATGCAGACGGAAGATGCGGCATGCACCGGCGGGCAGGTGCCAAGCATCGCGGTCGTTCTATTCTCGTAACGTTTCGCTTGACAGGTGCACACCGGCCCATTTAGAAAGCAGATCGACGTTTTCCAATGAGGTTTGAAGTCCCGAAACACGGCCCGGGTGTCCAGGACCGCGGTTCGTTGACGGCGCCGGATCTGATTCTGCGCGTTTTCACAAGGACCTCGGCGGGCATTCTGGAGAGCTCCCTTGGAGTCTTTTCTACGTCCAGGCCGCAACACCGGAGGAACGATGACGCCAATGCGCGGTTTTGCTTGTCTTGCCTTATTGCTTGTGTTGCCGGCTCCGGTTTTGGCCCAGACCTCCCCCAACGACGGGCTCAACAACAGCCTCTCCAATCTCTATCGCACATCGGACGCACAAACCTTTTCTATCAGCCCTGAGAATCTCACCGGTGAGAAGGGCAAAGGCGGAATGGCCACGCAGGGAACCGGCGCTCGTGCCGCGCGCGATCTTGGACAAGGCTGGAAGATCAGCCCGTCGATAAAAGTGGAACCTGGCCAGACCCTCACGCTCGCCGATATCAGCGGCTCGGGTGCAATTCAGCACATCTGGATGACGCCGACCGGTGACTGGCGCCTCTCCATCCTGCGCATGTACTGGGATGGTGAAACCGATCCCTCCGTCGAAGTCCCCGTCGGCGACTTCTTTGCGATGGGTTGGGACAAGTACGCACCGATCTCGTCGCTCGCCGTCTGCGTGAACCCCGGCAGCGCGTTCAATTCCTACTGGCCCATGCCCTTTCGGAAATCGGCAAAGCTCACCCTCGAAAATCTCGATGACAAGCCGATGGTGATCTACTACCAGATCGATTACGCCAAGGCTCCGGTTCCGGCAGATGCCGCATACTTCCACGCGCAATTTCGCCGCGTCAATCCTCTGCCCTACAAGCAGGTCTACACGATTCTCGACAACGTCAAAGGCAAGGGTCAATATGTCGGCACATATCTGGCCTGGGGCGTTCACAACAACGGCTGGTGGGGCGAGGGAGAAATCAAGTTCTACCTCGATGGCGACAAGGAATTCCCAACCATTAACGGAACAGGCACGGAAGACTACTTCAACGGTTCTTACGATTTTGAAGATCCGGTGACGCACAAGTACGACACCTTCACGTCGCCCTACTCCGGTCTCGCGCAGGTGTTGCAATCCGACGGCCTCTATCAGTCGCAGCAGCGATTCGGGCTCTATCGCTGGCACATTCCTGATCCCATCCGTTTCGATCGCGACCTCCGCGTCACTATCCAGGCGCTCGGGTGGCAGAGCGGCCAGAGATATCTGCCTCTCATGGATGACATCTCGTCGGTTGCGTTCTGGTATCAGACCGAGCCACACACACCTTTTCCAAAACTCCCGGACAAGGATCATCTGTCGATTAACTGACGGAGAAGAATATGGGGAAAGCAATGACGAAAGCGCGCAGTGCAGTGTTTCTGATCTTGACGATGGTCTTCTCAATTGCTGCGAGGGCAACCGTGAAAGTCGAAAAAGTTGAGTACAAGGGCTGGCAAAACTGCTACCGCGTCTCGAACGGAACTGTCGAAGTAATCGTGACCGGTGACGTTGGTCCGCGCATCATTCGCTACGCCTTCATTGGCGGTCAGAATCTCTTCAAGGAGTATGCCGATCAACTGGGGAAGAGCGGCGAATCGACCTTCCAGTTCCGCGGCGGCGATCGTGTCTGGAAGGCGCCCGAGGATCCCATCGCGAGCTGGGCTCTCGATAACTCCCCGGTCAATGTGAAAGTCACGGCAAACGGCGTCATCGCTCAGGAACCGGTCGAGCCCGCGACCGGCCTGCAAAAGGAAATTGAGGTGAGGATGGAGCCAACCGGCACGTCCGTCACGGTTTTTCATCGCATCGCCAACCACTCTCTTTTCCCGCTCGAATTTGCTCCGTGGTCGCTCACGCAGATGGCGCCGGGCGGATTCGTTGTGAGCGGCTTTCCTCCGCGTGGCCACCACCCGCAGAATCTTGAAGCCACAAACCCCCTGGTGATGTGGGCCTATACCAACATGGCCGATCCGCGCATGAAGTTCACGCGCAAATACCTCACCCTGCGTCAGGATCCTTCCAACAGCACCGCGCAGAAGATTGGAATGTTCAACAAGAACACCTGGGCTGCCTATTTGCTCAATGGAGAGGCCTTTGTGAAACGCACAACCGCCGATCCAAACAAGACCTACCCGGACTTCGGTGCTTCCTTTGAGACCTTTACCAATAACGAATTCCTCGAGGTTGAAACCCTCGGGCCACTCACAAAGGTGCAGCCCGGCACCTCGGTCGAGCTGGCCGAGCATTGGGCCCTCTTTAAGGATGTCAAGGTAAATGAAATCACCGATGACGAGCTGGACCGCGTAGTCCTGCCCATCGTCGACTCGGTCAAGACGGCCGAGTAGCATCGGCTCAGGTGCTCGCTTTAAAGGGAGCGCGGATGCTGAATTGAGTTGTAGCTCGCAGTGCGTTGTCTTCTTTAGAATCCTGACTGGTCAACATGCAGACTTCGACACCCACCGATTCCCACGAATCCGCCCCCGCCGGGGCGCCGATCTTCCCTGCGAATCACCGCTTGCTCTTCGCGCTGATCATCGTGCTGTTTTTCCTCTGGGGCATGTCGAACAACCTCACCGACATCCTCGTGCAGCAGTTCAAAAAGTCCTTTGAGCTGTCGCAGCTCGGCGCGCAGCTTGTGCAGACGGCCAACTTTCTCGGCTACTTCTGCATGGCCATTCCCGCGGCTCTGCTTATGCGCCGCTGGGGATACAAGGCGGGCATGATTGTGGGTCTCTGCACCTTCGGGCTGGGGATGATTCTCTTCTGGCCCGCGGCCATCACCGGCCTCTATCTGCCCTTTCTCATTGCGCTCTTCGTTGTGGGCAGCGGCGCATCGATTCTTGAAACAGCCTGCAATCCCTTCATGGCGCAATTCGGCTCTCCGGCAACTTCCGAGCGCCGCCTCAACTTCGCGCAGTCCTTCAATCCGCCGGGCACTATTATCGGCGTCGTTATTGGCGCGCGTTTCATCTTCTCAGGC
Source organism: uncultured Acidobacteriota bacterium (assembly GCA_963718885.1). Lineage (GTDB taxonomy): Bacteria > Acidobacteriota > Terriglobia > Terriglobales > Acidobacteriaceae > Telmatobacter. The sequence goes on along the minus strand of CAVRAK010000025.1, from coordinate 59,028 downwards.
ATCGAGCTGACTCCCTCACAGGTTGCCGCCATGCGCTCTGCCGGCACCTACGCCACCTATCTGCACTCGGAACTCATGCGCGTCGTGCCCACTTACATTGTTCTGGGAGCAGCCGTTCTCTGCTTCGCCTTTGTGCTTTCGCGCATGGACTACCCCCGCATTGTTGGCGAGCACGAAGCTGAACCGGGCGACCACGGATCGTACCGCGCGCTTTTTCGCTACCCGATGCTTTGGCTCGCGATTGTTGCCAACTTTTGCAACGTCGGCGCGCAGGTGGCCACATGGAGCAGCCTGATTCCCTACATGAAGCAGTTCACTGGCGTCAGTGAGCGAGTTGCGGCGGGCTATCTTACCGCAACGCTCGTTGCCATGGCCGCAGGCCGCTTCTTCGGTACGCAGATGATGAAGTACTTCCGCCCCGTGACGCTTCTGAGCATCTACGCCTGCATCAATGTGGCGCTCTTATCCGTTGCCATCCTGTGGCCCGGGATGCTGGGCGCCTACGCCATCGTGGTCAGCAGTTTTTTCCTCTCCATCATGTTTCCCACGATCTTTGCGCTGGGGCTCAAAGGTCTCGGCCCCAACACAAAGCTGGCCGGCTCGTTGCTGGTCATGGCCATTGTCGGCGGTGCGGTCTTCCCGCCGATCCATGGACTCATTGCAAAAAATACAGGCAGCGTTGCAAAAGGCTACATCGTGCCGCTGCTCGGATACGCGGTTGTTTGTCTCTACGGCCTGATCGTGCGGCGCAAGGCTATAGATTCCGTAGCGAGTCAGCACCAGTAGGCTTCGCAGTGATGAACCGCAAACGCCTGGGAAGATGCGGGAGGCGCATCGGTGAAAGTTCAAAACTCCGCTGCATTTATTTGCCTTGCATGTCATGGCAGGATCACTCGCGCACGCACAGAAGCTGAGCGGCCCGGTTATCCAGGTCGAAGCTCAGACCACGCCCGCCGCGCGCGAAGTCTTCTCAATCAAAGTTGATGGCGCCTGGCAGCCCGTGCTTTCGGCCGCGTCGCTCTTGCATGTGGTTACGGCCGCTGGTGCGGAGGACTGCCCCATTTCGAGGGCCGAGTTGATGGATGGAGCTCTGGTGTTCAGCGGCACGTGCAGCGTAGGATCCTTTGTTCAGCACATCACGCTTACCTCTGAGTCTGACATCGTCGACGTATCAACGCGGTTCAATCTCAATAAGGGCGCGTCTGTGCGCTCCGTTGAAGATCGCTACGACTTTTTGCCCCCGCGGCATCCATCGCTTGACGCCCACACCGGTCCTCTCGATTTTGTGTGGTCTCAGGACATCAAAAGCGAAGCCGATGACCTGGTGCCGACCAACAGCTTCAAGTCTCCGGTCCTCATGATGCAGCAAGGCAATCTCTTCGCCGCGCTGTTGCCGGATGTCAATCTCCATCACGCCGAAACGCGGGCTCTCGATCTGGACGTGACCTCGAAGGACAAGCCCTGGATCTCCTACGGCGCAATTCCGAGCAAGCCTCACGGTCATAGCTACTTTCGCCGCGCGGCCGATGAAACACTTCATCCCTTCGATAACGGCGTCGATAACGTGGTCGGCTACGGCTATTCGCTGGTGCTCTCGCAGCAACCGCCGCGCTTGGGCTACCGCAGAGTTGTGCGCCTGCTGTGGGAGCGGCTGGGGCATCCATCGCTGATCGCCTCATCGGACGAACAGCGGAACGTGCTGCGCCACGAGCTGAGCTCGTTTGCAAGCTGGCGGAAGCAGGCCTGGAAGACTGATGCCGACCGGCTCTATGCCAGTTTCGCCTGCGGCGGCAAGCAGTGCGGCACGCTGTCGAGCGATCGCAATTACATGGGCAAGTGGGACCAGCCTGAACGCGATGCATGGTTCAATCCCTGGTTTCAGACACTGCGAACCGCCTACGGTTGGTACATGCACGGCCGCGCCACCCATGACACGGCGATGATGTCCAAGGCCGAAAGCGTTTTGAACCTTGCCTTGTCCTCACCGCGCAAGGGCGGAGCCTTTCCAACTATCTATCTTTTCGACAGGCATCAATGGATACCCGGCGATGGCTGGGCGAGTTACTCCGACAGCTACCACGCATTTGCCATGTCGTGGACGGCTTATTGGATGCTGCGCTGGGCCGATGACCTGACTCCGGAACGTAAAGCAGAGATCCTTGCCTTCGTTAAGCCCTATGGCGAGTTTCTGCTCGCCCACCAAAAGCCATCCGGCGTTATTCCCGCCTGGTATTATGCGTCGAACCTCGAACCGCGCGCTGAGTTTCGCGACTTTAATGCAGAAGGAACCGCTTCGGCGCTGTTCCTTGCCACGCTGGGCGCCGATCACCGGCGATCAGCGCTACATCGCGAGCGCAGAAAAAGGCATGAGCTTCATCGAGCGCGAAGTGTTGCCGCGCCAGCGATGGTTCGACTTTGAGACTTTTCTCTCGTGTGCGCGCAAGGATTACAGCTTCTTCGACTCCTGGACTGCACAGTATCCCCAGAACAACCTGGCTGAGATTCAGGCTCCGAGTGCGATGCTCGCTCTCTATCATTTGACCAGGAAGCGGGAATACCTTGAGAGCGGCACAAAAATGCTCGATTATCTACTGCTCACCCAGCAGGTGTGGAACAATCCGCTCTATACGCCCATGCTGGTCGGCGGCTTTACCACGCAAAACACTGATCAGGAATGGAGTGACGCGCGCCAGGGGTACGCAGCCATCGTGTTGGCCGACTACTACGACGCAACCGGCAATTTCGAATATCTCGAGCGCGCTGTCGCTGCAGCGCGATCCACCTTCGCCGTCGCGCCGTCTGAGAACTGGGCGCACAGCGGCTATCCTGATGGACCCGGAGGCATATCGAGTTACCATTGGGGAACCGGCAGCGCGATGACAACAGTGGAGATCATGTCGCCTGAATTTGGCGATGCCCTGATTGATCTGCATGCACAGCGCGGCGTGGGATTTGACCAGTGCACCATCACCGGCGTGAAAATCAGCGGAGACACGATCTCATTTCAAATCTCGTCTTCCGCGCGTGAGCGGCAATTTCTCGTCAGGTTCCGCGGCATCGACGCGAAACGCCAGTACCGCATCGTCTGGAACGGGAATGCGATCGCAAGGGTATCGGGGACTGAACTTGCAAAGAACGGGCTTCCCGTGGGACCGCTCAAATAGGCTGGTTACCAGATGAGTTGGGTCAAGAACATAGGTTGCGTGGCAGTCATGGCTGCCTGTTCAAGCGTGGCGATATGGAGCGCGCAGGCCGACAAGACGCAGAATCTTGAATCGATTTTGACCGCCGCGGGCGAGGCTCAGACGAAGGGCGATTTCTTCTCGGCCGCGAAGTATTATCGGCAGGCTGTCAAAGTGAGTCCGAACACTGCAGAACTGTGGGCGAACCTCGGACTCATGCAGGACCTGACAGGAAACACCACCGAGGCGATCAGGAGCTTCACTGAAGCAGCTCACCTCAATGCGTCCATCTATGTGCCTCAACTATTTCTGGGAATCGATAACCTCAAGCTGAATCACGCTGAAGCCGCGATTCCGTTTCTCGAGAGAGCGGAACAGATCAATCCCAAAGATCCGCAGGCTCCGCTGGCATTGGGCCGGGCCTTTGCCCTCTCGGGCAAGGGCGATCGCGCGAGTGATGCATACTGGAGAGCTGCAAACCTCGTGCCGGACAACGGGGACGCGTGGCTCGGACTTGGCATGGCTGAGATGCAGCAATCGAGCGCCGACGATCGCACGATGACCGGCGTCTACAAGGACTCGGTGTACACGGGGCTGCGCGCCGGCGAAACATTTGCCGAGCAGGGACGGCTCGATCGGGCTTCGGCCGCGTACACATCTTTACTGACGGCCAGCTCCGCGCCTCCTGCCTGTGCTCACGCGGGGTATGGCATGGTGCTGATGCGGCAGCAGGAGCTTTCCAAAGCCAGTTCGGAATTTGATCAGGAACTAAAGCTCAACCCGAGTTGCAGCCTGGCTCGACTCGGTCTCGCCGCTCTGCGCCTGAAGCAGGGAGACACTGACGGCGCGCTGAAGGATCTGGAGACTCTATGGCACGCCGATCGAGGCTTTGTGCAGGAGAACCTTCCTCTGTTGCGCGATCTGCTCTCAGAAGATCAGCGCGATCAGCTTTTGCACATGACGGCAGGTCTCGAAGCGCGCGAAGACGTTCCGTCCGCTCAATCCGCGGATGCGCTTCACGGCGGCTTGCAGTCGGCTGCGACCTTCTACGCGGCAGGTCAATATCAGAAATGCAGTGAGAGCCTGCGGCCTCGCCTGAGTGCCCTGCCGGAATCATCTCTGCTGACCCTGACTCCATGCGCCTTCTATACCGGCGATTACAGAACAGCTTCGTTGGCAGCGCGAAGGCTCAAATCAATCCCAGCAACCCGCGTGAATGGACTTTACTGGGAGAGCAAGGCCGATCAGAAATTAGCAGTTGTCGCGTTAGCTCGCGCCGGTGAAACCGCTTCAAGTTCTCCGCAGCTGCATCTTTTGCTGGGCGACATCTACCGTCAGAAGCAACGGTGGGAAGAAGCCGAGAATGAGTACCGCAAAACGCTCGCCCTCGAGCCGCACAACCAAAGTGCGAGCCTGGGCCTGGCCATGGCGCTCTTCGGCGATGGAAAGAGCGATGACGCGCTGGCGATCGACAAGGCCTTGTTGATAGAAACACCGGATCAACCCGCAGAAAATCTTCTTGCGGGAGAAATATTGGTGCGCGCCGGCCGCTTTACTGACGCTGAAACATACCTCAAAAAGGTCCGCGATACCGGACAGCCCTACATGCCTCATGTACACACGCTGTTAGGACAGGTTTACCTGGCGACAGAGCGCTTACCTCAAGCTCTATCAGAATTCGAGTTGAGTCAGTTCAGCGACGCTGATGGCAGCGTTCACTATCAGCTTGGCCGCATTTACCAGAAGCTGGGAGATAAGCAAAAAGCGGCTGAGGCTTTTCGAATTTCCCAACGCCTGCGTGAGCAGTCGGATGATCGCGTGCCTGCTCCGCAATAAGCCTCGGCGCTCTTTCCGGGCATCCTCGCATCGCTCGCGCAAATATGCATGAGGCTCCATGAAGAATAGCGTTCCCTGCCGCAGCGCACTCGGTTGCGGATCGTGAGTCCCGTTGACGCAGGGTAGAGCGTGCCACCAGGCGTTCGCGTCGCTTGACAGTGGACACTTGATGCATGTGCAAAGCGACCTCGAAGGCGTGAGTCTGGAATGAGGCAGGGAACTCCGGCAGCAGGCTCCTGGATCTCAGGGCACATCCGCAATTCGCACAAAACGCCGCTTGCGCGGCGTTCTGTGGGGAGTTCGCGATCCAGGTTTGTGTCAGGGTCAGAAGAAGAGCCGTAACCCGAGTTGTAGAGTTCGTGGACTATTCTGCTGCCAACTGATCTGGCCAAAGGTTGAATCGTTGATCGTGGTGTCAGGCGGGCCAAATTGAACCCGGTTAAAGGTGTTGAAAGCCTCTGCACGAAACTCCATGTTGAGCGTGTCATGGATGTCGAAACTCTTGAACAGTGACATGTTCCAGTTGTCTATCCCTGGTTGGAACAGGTTCGGCATCAGCCGGGGTGCATTTCCGAAGGTGAAAGGATCGTTGTAGGAGAACTGGCTCGTGTCGAAGTATCTGTCCATGCGCTTCGTCACAGACCCGTGAAGAGTCGGATTCTTCCCGCTCCAGTTAGGTCTCTGCTGGCCTGCAAAAGTTCCGCTGCTATTGCCTCCATAAATTTCCATCGGAGTCCCGCTTTGGAAGGTCGTTAGCCCGTTGATTTGCCAACCGCCAACGATGGCATTCACAACTCCACCTTTGTTCAGGATGGGCTTACCCTTCCCCACGGGGAGTTGATAAATGTATGACACGACGAGCGTCTGGGGTATGTCATAACTGGAGAGTGACCGCTCGCTTTTTGGATCCCAGTAATTCTGAGGAATTCCTACCTGGAATGAAGAACCAGAGAACCCACCCCAGTTCGGCGAGGGAATTACGTTGTCGATTAGTTTGCTCCATGTGTAGGCTGCAGACACAGAGAAGCCATTCGCCAGGCGTCGTTGCACCGTCACAAATAACGCGTTGTAGCTCGATGAACCGTAGGTAGCCATGGCGCTGTTCACATCGGTAAATTGTGGGTAAGGACGCAACGATTGCCCTCGCGTGATCGTAGGCGCCGCCAATGATCCGGAAGTGATCACTCCGTAGTAAGGGTTAGGAACCTGGTCATTCAAGGCTGACCCCAGACTCATATATTGAGGATTGAGCTGGTCGACATCCCATGTTCCAACAAGATGCGTACCTTTGGAACCTGAGTAAGCCATCTCGACTGAGGTATTGCCCCAGAGCGCACGCTGAATGTTGAGATTCCATCCTTGCATGTACGGCTGCTTGTAATTCCGGTCAATGTAGGTCAGCGATGCGCCGAGGTTAGTCAAAAGGCCGGCTGAACTGCCTGTCGCCTGGCAGAAGTTGCCGCCGGGGAATGGATCAGAGTAGGTTGCATACGGTGTCAGGCCGTTATCCAATGTAGTCGGTGACGATGTTGTGCAGTAGAACCCCTGTTGAGGCATCGCGCTATTTGAGGTTGAGCCCCCATTTCGTCCGTTTCCCCAGCTATTGCCGAAGAATATTCCATAGCCTGCGCGTACCACCGTCTTGGTCCCGAGCGCATATGCCAATCCAATACGAGGTGAGAAGTTTTTTTCACTCGTGTTCCACTGGCCACGAGGAACACCATTGACGCCAGGGAATTCGAGACCTCCAGTAACCGGCGTACCGTTCGAGAGAGTCGCGGTACCCGTGTAGTCGAAGTTCGACATCACGTTGTGAGCCTCTCTACGAGGATCTTCGTGATCCCAGCGTATGCCGAGAGTCGCCGTCAGATTGCGGTTGACTTTAACGTCATCCTCCGCGTAAAGCCCAAAGTACGGCTGGGTGTAATGGCCGATAATTTCGGTCACGTTTTGCGTGCCCGAACTCATGGTGCCCAGCAGGAAGGAAGCAAATCCGAAGCCCGAATCGGCACTACCGAGCAGTGGATTGGGACCTTGCGTGAAGCCGAGGTTCGATGAATAAGCTCCGGTTGAATTGTCGATTGTGTTCATGTGGTATCTGCTCTTGCCCAGAGTCCCGCCGAACTTGAACGTGTGCTTGGTCCAGATCTTGGTCATATTGACTTGGCCTTCGTAGCGATCTGACACATCGTTCTCGTTATAGTAGCCACCCACGCAAGACATTTCTCCCGGACAGACCGACGGAATGCCCAACGTTATGCTGTTCGCTGAAAGGTAACTCGGAAAACCTAGCTGGGCTGGATCAAATCCATTTGACAAACCTTGCGACTGGTAGAACCAGCGTGTCCACGAAACATGAAATTCTCCAAACAAGCTGGGTGTGAACGACTGAATCACCTTCGCGAGAACATACGGATGATGTTGCGGCTTTGTTACGTAATTTGGGCTTGCGATATTGGCCGTTCCGAATGTTGCGGGAACAATCCAGGGCGAAAGGTTCTCAAGCGAATATCGACCCATGAGCGTGGTCTTGGCACTTAGCTGGTAGTCTCCACGCCCTGAATAGTTGTTTACGCTTTGCTGGTTAGCCCCGCTGAAAAAGAAGTTATTGAGATCGGTTCCGGGGCTGCCGGGCTGATTTGGCTCGGGGAAATACTTTGTCAGGTTAGCTGCAACCTGATCGATCGACCCCTCGGGAATCTTGTTGTCGGGAAACGCGGTTCGTATGTATTGGCCCGGGTTGGCGGGGTCCGGAACCGTAGATCGCGGGTCGTAAATCGTTATCAGCTGCCCTTCGCTGTTGCGAAGGTTAGAGAAATCGCCCGTCCTCTCAAGATCGGTCGGCACGCTGGTGGTCACTACGTCGGGAGTTTTCTGCCTCAAGCCCTCATAGGCAAAAAAGAAGAACAGGCGCTTTTTGAGGATTGGGCCGCCAAGCGTTCCCCCGAACTGGTTATAGCGGAGCATCGGCCGTGGCGAACCCGCCCTGTTGGAAAAAAAGTCATTCGCCGAAAAATCATCGTTTCGCAGGTATTCAAAAAGGCTGCCGTGAAAGGTATTGGTGCCCGCCTTCGTGACAACGTTGATGACGCCACCAGCGCTATTGCCGGTCTCAGCGCCGAAACTGCTTGTCTGGGTGCGGTATTCCTGAACCTCTTCTACTTGCGCCGTGTACTCAGGCCCGTTGAAGGCAACGTTCGTGTCGTTGCCGCCGTCCAGCGTGAATTTGCTTTGATTTGGACGTGAACCGTTCATGGAAAAGAACTGATAGTGACTCTCCAGCACCGGATTGTCGGTTGTTTGCCTTGTGGAGACGACACCGGGTTCCAAAACCATCAGGGCATTTGAATTGCGGCCGAGCATGGGAAGATTCTCGACCTGCGCTGGCTCAACTACGCCGCCAATCGCGTCGCTTGAGACATTCAGGAGCGGAGTGGAATCTGAAACAGTGACCGTTTCAACACTCCCGCCCACCTGCAACTTAAAGTTGATGGTCGCGGTCTGTGCCACCTCCAGCACGACGCCGCTGCGGGTGATAGAACGAAACCCGCTGGCGCTGACGTCGATCCGGTAAGATCCCGGCTTCAACAAGGCCACAGTGTAGACACCAAGATCGTTCGTCTTTGCGATCTGTGCAATGCCGGTGTCTGCGCTCGTAACAACAATATTGGCCCCGGTCACCGCGGCTCCCTGTGCGTCAGTGATGGTGCCGGTGATTTGCGCTGTTGTTTGCGCGTTTAGTTGACTGACCCCATAGCTGAACAGCAACAGGGCAACTAGAACAAATTGCGTCACTCTCCGCGTCATGCATTCCTCCCAAAGGCGTCGTTTCTCTACAACGTTGCGGTCGTGGCCTGGTTCAAACGGCCATTCTGGAGTCAGAGGCTTCCTCGAAGCTGCTTTTCTCGAGGGATATCTCCCACGAAACTCCTTCGCTGAATCGATTAAGCAGAAGAAAGATAAGCCAGATAAGAAGCTTCGGATGGGCTCGTTTCCAGTCAATGACCAGCGTTGCTCATTGATAAATGGGCACATTTAAATGGACCTCTGTTTGACGGCACGAAGTCTACTCGATCTAAAGTACGATTTGCAATAGGAACGTTTCGATATTTTTTTAGCCTATGTTTAATGGCGCCCCGCGGTTGTGATGAAAACGATTCGTTTGCAACCGCTTCTATCTGTGCGTCAGAACTTCAGCGCCAGGAGGAACTGGGTTGCGTCCCGGTCGGCAACCATCCTCAAGCAAGTGTTCCGCCTTGACGGAAATATGTCACAAACGCTTTTACTTTCTGTACTATAGGTGATTATCCTCCCTTGTTAGCTCAGTCGTTACGGTCGGTGCTTCACCAATTACGAGGATTCAGCCCACTTTTCAAAGTTGGAATTCTTTCCGCTCGCTTTTTCCATCCGCGCCTCGCCGCTCCACGAGCGAAGAAAGCACTATAGAAAGGACTTATGGGCACCGAACCGGCGGCCACGAGGCTCCGCGTCGAGCCATCCAACGATTCTCGTAACGTTTCGCTGGGCAGTCCGCTCGGCTTCACCCGCCGATCTTTTCAGTTAGCTCGATCCAGCGTTCGTACACGGCTTCGTGATGGGCTCTTGCCTTTTCGACTTCAGCGAGGGCGGCCGTGAGAGCTTCGGGATCGGTGACGACGTCGGGATCATCGATGCGTTGCTCGGCGGCGAGCAGGCGGGAGTCGGCTTCCTCGATGCGTGCTTCGATGGCATCGTATTCTCGTTGTTCCAGGTAGGAGAGTTTTCTGCGCGGCGGCGGCGCCGAGGGAGCAGCCGCGGTGCTCTGCGGCGTTTCCACTGTTGCCGGGACTCGAGATTCGCTGCTTATCTGCCCGTCGCGCCAGGCTTCCCACTGCAGATAGTCGGCGAAGAGCGCTGCGTTGCCTCGCCCATCGAGACCGAGCACGGCGTTGGTGATGCGGTCGAGGAGATATCGATCGTGAGTGACCAGCACCACTGCGCCGGGAAACTCGAGCAAAGCTTCCTCAAGAATTTCCAGCGTCGGTATATCGAGGTCATTGGTCGGCTCGTCGAGGATGAGGACGTCGGCGGGTTGAAGCATTAAGCGGGCAATCAGAACGCGGGCCCGCTCGCCACCGCTGAGCCGCTCAACGGGCTGATTGAGCTGCTCACCGGTGAAGAGGAAGCGCGAGGCGTATCCGGCCACATGCAACACGCGGTCCTGGTAGACCACCGAGTCCGAATCGGGCGCCAGCGTCCGGCGAAGCGTGAGCGAAGTGTCCAGTTGCCGCATCTGCGAAAAGTAAACGATGCGAAGCGCCGGGTGCGCGGCGGATTTCGCCGGTGCTCAGAGTCAATTCACCTGTGATGGCGCGCAGCAGCGTGGTCTTGCCTGAGCCGTTGGGCCCAACAAGGCCCAGCTTTAGTCCGTTGGTCAGTTTCACGCTCACGCCGCGAAGCACTTCACGATCGCCGAAAGCAACCGTGCCATTCACCACTTCGATGAGTTGTTTGGTCTGACGGCCAGTGGCATCAAAGGTGATGCCCGCTGTAGCGGTGCGCGATCGTGATTCCGAGTCGCGCAGCTCGGCGATCAGAGAGTTGGCATTGTCAATACGAGCTTTGGCTTTGGTGGCGCGGGCCTTGGGGCCACGGCGAAGCCATTCCATCTCGGTGCGGACGCGGTTGCGGAGGCTTTCCTGCGCGCGCTGCTGCCACTCGACGTAGGCCTCGCGGTCCTCGAGGAATTTTGAATAGCCGCCCTTTACGCGTAGCAAGCCCTCAGAGTAGATGCGGTTCAACTCGACAACTTCGGAGGCGACGTTATCCAGAAAGTAGCGGTCGTGGGTGACCACAACGAAAGCGCACCTCGCAGTGCGCAGCAGGCCTTCCAGCCATGCAATGCCTTCGAGGTCGAGATGGTTCGTGGGCTCGTCAAGCAGAAGCACGTCAGGCTGGGTAACGAGTGCTTCGGAGATCGCCAGGCGCTTGCTCCATCCACCGCTGAGGATGCAGGCTTCCGTGTCCATGCCGGGACTACCGGCCGCATCGCCTTCCAGTAAACCCGGCGCGGCCCAGCGTCTCGCGGAGCTGCTGCTCGCGCGCAGAGGCCGGAACACCAGCGCGATCGAGCGCAGCCTCGATGACATGACGAACGGTGAGATCGCGAGCGAACTGAGAGATCTGATGGACATAGCCAATGCGGGTGCGCTTGCGGAATGAGACTTCGCCTGAATCGGGCTGCTGCTCTCCGCCGAGCATGGCAAGAAGGGTGGATTTGCCTGCGCCGTTTGGTCCGATCAGGCCGATGCGGTCGCCATCGTGAACGGCGAAGGTGATGCTCTCAAAAAGAGGAGTGGCGCCGAAGCGTTTGGAAATATTCTGCGCAATTAGAATCGGCGGCATCTTTCCAGTTTACGAGCACGCACGGCCTAATCGCCGATGACGAAGGCCGTTCCTGGTTGAGATGTCTTTCGGGTGACGCCTCTTCAGGTACGATCACGAGAAAGCTGAGGGCAACCCCCCGGTCTTTCCGTACTCGAGTGGCAACATGAAACGGCTATCGTTTAAGCGCGTTCAGCTGGTCGATCACCTTCTTTAGTTGGTCGAGTTTTTGACCGGCTTCGCCAAGTTTGCCTTCCGACGTCAGCCGCTGGTAATCGGCAAAATCTTTCGAAGCTTCGGCAATCAGTCCGTTGAGATCTGCCGCGGGTTTGCCCGGTTGCGCGGATTCAGCCGCAAAATGCGGCGCCTCAGCCGAGCTCAGCGACGAGGCTCCCCCGCCGAAAAGGGAAGTCAGTGCCGCCTCGAATGTAGGCGCATAGGCGAGCCGGTCCTGCAGCGCGAGCACAACCAGTCGCAGCTCCGGCATCGGGCTCCGTTCAGCCTGCAGGTAGATGGGCTCGGCATAGAGCAGTGCGCGGCCACAGGGGATGACCAGCAGACTTCCGCGCCGCACGTGCGAGCCTTGCTGGTTCCAGAGAGTCAATTGCCCCGAGAGCTGAGCGTTCTGATCGATGCGTGCCTCGATCTGTAACGGGCCGTCCACCAGCCTTGTTTTGGGAAAGTCGTAAACCACCGACGTACCGTAGTGCGCGCCATCGCTGCGTCCGGCGATCCAGCCGATCAGATTGTTCCGGTTGGCTGGCGTGAAGGGCAGAATCTCAACAAACTCTTCGCCGGCTTCTCCGGGCAGCTTCATGAGCACAAAATTCGGCTGCATCGCTTGGGCGGTCTGCTCTCCCCCATCGGCCATTCCAACTTCGTTCGCAATCGTCCACAAGTCCTCGCGGTTATAAAAGACTTCGGGATCAGTCATGTGATACAGGCCGTAGACTTCTGCTTGTAACTTGAGCAATGACTCGGGGTAGCGCACGTGTTTGCGCAGGTCAGCCGGCATCGTCGCAGCATCCTTGAACAGGCTCGGAAAGACGCGGCGATATGCTGCCAGGATGGGGTCTTCGGGATCGAAGACATAAAACGTCGTGGTGCCGTTGTAGGCGTCAATCACCGCCTTGACGCTGTTGCGCATGTAGTTGATGGAACGGTTGTCGAGGCCATAGTGGGTCGAATACGGGTAGCTGTCCGATGTCGTGAATGCATCCATGATCCACGAAAGGCGGCCATCGTCGCCAACTACGAGGTACGGGTCCTGCTCAAAAGTTAGGAAGGGCGCCAGGGCCGCCGTGCGCTCACGCACGTTACGCCGCATCAGTAGACGGCTCTGGGAATTCACGTCATCGCTGAAAGGCAGCTTGCCCAGATCGTCGCGGTCAAAGGCCAGCAGGACGCGGCGCAAGAAGCTACCCACGACGATGCCACCGCTGCCCTGGTAGGAGGTGAAGTTGTTGGTATCCCCCTGCGGGTAATTGAACTCCTGCTGGCGCGTTTTCACGTACACGTCGGTATCAGTCAACTCGCCGAAGTAGATTTCAGGACGGGTGACATTGAGACTATGCACCGTACTCTGGACAGGCATGTTGCTCAGCAGCAGCGTGGGCAACCCTTCCTGTGTGAACCCATTCACGGGGTTCATGGTGACGCCGTAACCATGGGTATAGATCAATTTCTCGTTGATCCAGTTGCGGCTGCTCTCGGGGAGCTTTTCGACATTCAGTTCGCGGGCGGCGAGCATCACTTCCTGCACCTTCCCATCGATTTCGTAGCGATCGATGTCGATGTCAGGAAAGTCGTAGTAAGTGCGGATTTCCTGAATCTGGCGCAACGTGTCCTGCAGCGCGTGCCAGTCCCACAGGCGGATGTTTTGAAGGGTGGCCTGATTGTTGGCAGGATCGGTGGCCTCGACAGTTGTCTCTGCAGGGAACTCGCGCTGCACGAACCTATCCAGCCCGAAAGCCCGCCGCGTCATCTCGATGTTGTCCGCAATATAAGGCCGCTCACGAACCAACTCATTGGGCTTGACCAGAAAACTGCTTACGTACCAGCCAATGACTCCGACTGTGACATAACAGACCGCGGCCGGAGCGAATGCTGCGATAAGCCACCGGCCACGCGGCGCCAACACCGCGCTAACCAGGGCAATTGCGGCCCCCAGCAACAGTGCAGCGGAAACCACCAGCATGCCGGTCAGCGTTACGTGCGCCCCAGTGTAGGTTACGCCGTCGAAGATTGTGTGATGTTCATAGAGTTGCGCGAAACGGCCGAGATAGGTGCGAACGGCAAGGACGACTAGCAAAAACGCAACCGTGATTAAAAGCCCACGCCACGGCAACGGGATGTAACTGGCTCTGCGCTCACCCAACGCGCGCGATCCGCTCGTGACGACAATGAACAAGGCCGCCACCAGGCAAGTGATCACTGCCATCGTAAGCAGCCAGCCGGCAATGAGGTTCCATGCGGGCAGGGTGAAGAGAAAGAAGTTCAGCGGCTTGCCGAAGATCGGATCGGCGACAGTGCCGCCCGCGCCTGGAGCAAACCAGAACAAGGCCAGCGTCGGCCACTCAGATGCCATGGCGCCCCCCGTGGCGAGCGCAATCAGCAGCGAAGCGCCCATCGCGACGAATCGCAGGACGGGCTTAACCGGCAGGTTCAGTTCCCGCCCGCCGAAGAAGATCGTGTGATCGAGGGGCAGCTCGTGGAGGTGTGCTCTTTGGAGAAGGGAGAACGTTCCATACAGAATGAAGAACGTGATCGCAGCGAAGCCGAGGAAGATTCCCCACTGCAGGGCTAACGTCCGGAGGAACACCTCCCCGTACCCCAGCGATCGAAACCAGAGCAGGTCAACCCAATACGATAACGCGGTCCGGCTTCCGAGAAGAGCTACGGCTAGGATCGCAAGAAGAAAAAGGAACTTGCGATTGCGACGCTCCGGGAGCTGAGCTTTCTTAGGCCAGTCAATCGACTCGTACATCGTTCACCCCGTCTTGCCGGCGTACTACCGTTCAACTGCCAGAATCGGTGCCGAACCCCGAAGCAGGCAGACTCTGCGGTTTCTAAAATTCATGTTCAACAATTGGCGCTTTCTCTACTCTAGTCTCCTTTCACAAAGCGTGCGGCTTTGCCGATTGAGCAGATCTTCGCTCGCTCCAACTCCGATAGATCGGGGAGGATCAACTCATCGGAGTCTTCTGGGCACATTGGAAGCTGGATCCGACGCTGTTTCCTGCGTAAAATGGCGAATCAGCACGCATAATGAAAGCAGGCCATGTTGAGTCACGACGCCATTACAATCTCGCCGGGTTCGCGCTTTCGAGTCGCCATGGCGCTGGCGATCATTGCGGATGCCCTCCAGATCATCGTTTTCCCCTTATTTCTCGAGGGTGCGGCATCGCCTGCGGATGACATACTCGATTTCGGGATTGCTGCCATGCTGGTTCACCTTCTTGGCTGGCACTGGGAATTTCTGCCATCGTTTGCTGCCAAGCTTTTGCCCGGAGTCGATTTGGTTCCTTTCTGGACGATGGCGGTTGCAAACGTCTATCGGAAATCCAAACAGGGGGCGGTCATCATCGAAGGAAGTCGCGACGAGCACCCGACGTTGAGAACAACACGGAATTCGTGAGCCTCGGTCAAGGGGATTTGGAGATGAGACGGAAAGTGTTGTTCTTGTGCTTCACCGCTACATCGGTGTTAACGGCAAGTGCGTTTTCTCAGTCATTTGTCAGCCAGTATAAGGGCTTGCCTTATCGCGACACCCGCTATCAAGGCGGTCCGCAGAAGATCCCGGGTCGCGTGTTGTGCGCCTATTACGATTTGGGCGGCGAAGGAGTGGCATATCACGATACCGACCCGCAAAATCATGGCAGTGGAGAGTTAAATCCGGCCGATGGGACTTACCTGAATGAATTTCGCATCCACGAGGGCGTGGATACGTCATATACGAAGTTCGACCGGAAGCCGGATCCGATTGACGATAACCCCTTCGACAAGATCATGCCTCCTCGAGACCTGCTCTATGTTGGCTGGACCGAACCCGCAGAGTGGTTCAACCTAACGCTAGCTGTCGCACAGTCGGGAACATACACGGCCGATTTCCTGTACACATCGAATCGCGGCGGCACAATATCGCTCGATGTGAACGGAAAGGACGTAACCGGACCTCTACAGATCACCACAACAAATGACCCTGCAGACCCGCTTGCCTGGCGTCAATGGCACCATTGGAATCTGGCTCGGCAACTTTTCAAAGTCCGTCTCAACAAAGGGAAAAATGTTCTCACCGTGCACATATTGACGAACGGAAACATGAATCTGGCTTACTTCGACTTCAAACCGGTTCACGGATGAACGGAAGGTCTTTCGGTCTTTCGCAACAGGAAAACGCGGACTCCTGGAGGCAGGGTGGGGACCCTTACCGCACGGTTACCCGCATTCCGGAAGCGTGCGGCACGATCGTGGCGTGCCGGCCATGCTTCAGCGCGCCCAGATCCGGCTTACGCGTGATTCGGGTTTCGCGCGCGTCAAGCGCCGGCGCATGCAGCAGCTCCGTTTCCACCGCGCTGCTGCGGTCGCTGCCGAAGTCGAGGGTCAATTCCAGGTCGCGCTCCGCGTCTTTGTTGAGCACCACCACCGAGATCGCCCCGTCCGGCAACTTTGCCGCGTAGGCGGTCGCGTCCACGCCGGTGGCCTGGATCTGGCTAGTCAGGCCGGCCCGAATGAGCGTGGCTCCGCACAGCGCGCCGGCAAACTTCAGCCCATATGCCACCGGCTCCAGCGTGTAGTTGTCGCCGAACGTCGCAATCGGCGTGTAGAACGGGTGCGGATGGCTGGCGATCTGTTCCGGCGTGGCGCCTGCGTCCTTCAGCATCACGTCGCCTGGCAGGAATCCGCCCACAGAGTTTGCCACCGACTTGCCAGTGCCGCCGTGCAGGTTCACGCCAGAGTAGTTGTTGCTCGCCAGCAGCAGCGAGTAGTCCGCCGACCACAGCGCCGCCGCAAACACATCCGACACACCTGGCTTGCCGCCGCGATAGCATGTGTTGCCCTCAGTCATGCGCACGCGAACGCCCATCTTGTCCGCTGCGGCCGTAGCCATATCCGCCATCTTCTGCACCCGCTCCATCGTGGCTGGCTTCAACAGGTTGGGGATACTGACTGCGGGATTCGTCGCCGGTCCGCCGAAATAGTAGTGATGCGTCAGCGTGGTCACGTGCGGCGGATCCTGGATCGACGGCCACATCTCCGCGATCTCCGTCAGCCAGCCCACGTGCGCGGCCACGTCCGGCATGCCGAACCGCGCACCCGGCACGGCCTTCGTTACCGCCCGCGCAATCGGCAGCCACTCGTCCAGGTACGCCTTCGCGTTCCACGTCTTCGGATCGCGCAGATGGTTGCTGAACAGGTCTACTTCGTTGCCGATCTGGAAGTACTGCAGCCGATCGCCCAGCGTCTTGGCCACGTACTCCGCCTCCGCGGCTGCGTGCTCCGGCGTGTTCGTCCCCATCCCGATTCCATAGAGGCACGTCCATCCCGTCGCCCGCAGGAAGCCTGCCAGATTGCGCACCGCCTCCGCCGTCACCGGGTAGTACTGCGCCTTCGGTTCGCCCACCACCTCGCGCGTCTGTGGATGCTTCGGCTCCTTCATGTCCGGCTTCGGCTTCCACCACTCGAACTCGCTCGTGTTTCCTCCCAGCCGTAGCACGCCGTGCGCGCTCAGCGCCTTGAACTCACGGATCAGCCTCGCATTCTCGGCGGAGAAGAACGCCGGGTCCACGAGCTGCTGCACCTCGTACGACAGACCGATATAGTCGTCCGGCATATGCGGCCCATTCGCCTCTCTCGGAATCGTCAACGTGACCTGGGCCGCGGATTGGCCCCGCAGGCGTGTGGCGGCAATGCTCATTGTGGCTGCGGCAAGAAAGCGGCGCCGACTGATTGCGTTCATTCGAATCTCCTCACCGGGCTTGCATGGCTCCGGCCTTGCCGTTGACAAATACGGTCGTGGCATCCGCCAGGCATTGCATCGCATCGTCCTCGCAGGATGGATGAAAACAGGTCTGCCCGATCTTCTGCACCAGATTGATTCTTAGTGTAGCGCGGCGAACTTTGTTGATCGATAGTCGCACTCGGCGGTAACACAGGGCGACGATGGGGCCGTCCTCTTCAGCGACGCCCTATTGACCTCACAAAATTAGCGAACAAGGCATGGACGTTTCGGGTCGAAATGCCAATTGGGCGACAGGGATTGCATGGCTGCGGTGTCATCGCGTGAGCCAAGTCGCATACGTTGATGCACGAGGTGAGCCCTTTCAATCTGTTCCATATCCGGCTCGACGCCAAGTCCTGGACGCCCTGGAAGCGTGATCGCACCGTCTGAGATCTGCAACGGCTCGCGAGTAAGTCGCTGGCCATCCTGCCAGATCCAGTGAGTATCGACCGGAGTGATACGGCCAGTAGCCGCAGCAGCTGCGTGGGTGAACATCGCCAACGAGATGTCGAAGTGATTGTTCGAATGTGAGCCCCACGTCATCCCCCGATTCGCGGCAGAACTCCGAGGCGCGAACGGAGCCCTCCATGGTCCAGAAATGAGGATCGGCGAGAAGAATGTCGATTGCATGAAGCTCCGCCGCATGGTGAAGCTCGCGCCAGTCGGTCGCTACCATGTTGGTGGCCGTTGGAATACCCGTGGCGCGTCGGAATTCCGCCATGATTTCGCGCCCGGAGAATCCACTTTCGGCGCCACAAGGATCCTCCGCATAGGCAAGCACGGAGCGCTTACCCTGACACAGAGCGATGGCTTCATCGAGCGACCACGCACCGTTTGGGTCGATGGTAATGCGCGCTTGCGGAAATCGCTCGGCGAGTGCGCTCGTTGCGTCGATTTCAAACGCACCGGCAAAAACACCTCCCTTCAATTTGAAATCGTGAAAGCCGTACCGATCTTGCGCGGCCTCAGCCAGACGCAACAGTGCCGGAATAGTGAGAGTCTCTTCATCTCGCAATCGAAGCCAGGGATCGAGCTCTTCGGAGTTGCCTCGATACGGTAGCGATGTTCGCGTTCGATCGCCAACAAAAAATAGATAACCGAGTACATCGACACGAGTTCTTTGCACCCCGTCGCCCAGAAGCGCGGCAACTGGGAGATCGAGAAACTGGCCGAGCAAATCGAGGAAAGCCGCTTCGATGGCGGTCACGGCATGAATGGTTACGCGCTGATCGTAGGTTTGCATGCCTCGGCCTGACGAGTCGCGAGCGGCAAATTTGTTGAGTACGACGTTCATAACACGACCGCGATCCGCAATGTTCGCGCCAATGATCAGTGGTGTGGCTTCCTCGAGAACTGCGCGAATCGACTCGCCGCCGGGCACCTCGCTGATTCCGGTATGACCTGCGTCGTCGTGGATAAGAACGATGTTGCGCGTAAAGTAGGGACCGTGTGCGCCGCTCAGGTTGAGAAGCATGCTGTCTTCACCTGCGACGGGAATAACACGCACGCTGCTGACACGAGGAGCTTCGGCTTTTGTCTCCATCACGCGCTCACACTTCAGATTGCAGGATAGCTGGCATCTCGAGTCGCCTGATCTCCCCCACGAGAGGGAGATACGCAATGATCGCCAGCAGGGCAGTGACTCCTACATAGATAAGCGCACCCTGAAACGAGCCCGTGCGTCGCACAATCACCCCTATGACCAGAGGCGTGGTGATGCCGGCAAGGTTGCCAATGAGATTGAAGAGCCCGCCATTCACTCCGACCAGTTCTTTTGGTGATGTATCGGAGATGACTGTCCAACCGAGCGCCCCAAAACCCTTTCCGAAGAAAGCGAGCGACATCAGCACCATCACCGTCGAACGTGCGTTGACGAAGTTGCAGGCCATTATCGACATCGCTAAAGCCATTCCAACCACGATAGGAAGCTTACGCGCAAATGTGAGGGATCGCCCGGCTTGCAACAGTCTGTCCGAGACAACTCCGCCGAGAATCCCACCTCCAAAACCGCAGAGAGCCGGAAGCGCCGCAAGAAACCCTACCTGAACGATGGAGATATGCCTTGCCTGGTTCAGATAGATGGGAAACCAGGTGAGAAAGAACCATGTAAGAGTGGTGATACAGTATTGGCCGACATAGATTCCGACCAGCATGCGATGCCCAAGGAGCCATTTGACTGCCGACGGCGTTAGCATATTTCTACGAGGCCGGGCGTCCGAATCAAGACTGGCGAGACCGCCTCCGCGCTCAATGTAATCCATCTCCGCCGCAGTGATGTGTGGGTGAGTTCTCACGCCATAGATGACGCGGAACCAGACCACGGCCAGCACGAGACTGATGAGACCTGCGAACCAAAAGCACTGCTTCCATCCCCAGAGATGGACGATCCACCCCATGACCGGCGCGAACAGGACCAGAGAGAAGTACTGCGATGCATTGAAGATCGCGGATGCGCGACCTCGTTCCGCGGTAGGGAACCACGCGGCGACAATGCGCCCATTGCCCGGAAACACAGGCGACTGCGCCAGGCCGGAGACGAGCCGCAGGGCGAATAGCGTATAAAACGCCAGGAGGGCGGGCAGGTACCCGGTGAATCCGGCGAGGAGTGCGCTGGCCGACCAACCGATGATGCTCATGCCGTAAACGCGCTTGGATCCAAAACGATCCAACAGGGCGCCAGCCGGCAATTGCGCCGCCGCATAGGCCCACCCGAATCCTGAGAAGAGATAGCCCAGTTGAAGTGCATCCAGATGCAGGTCGCGACTGAGGTCTACCGCTGCAATCGACAAGACCACGCGATCACCGTAGCTGAATGTGCTGGCGATGAAGAGCATGAGAAGAACAATGTAGCGAACGTGCGTCTTCCCCGGTTTGGCCATGCTGATTTGCCTCGCCTCGGCGCGGATCATCGAAGGTCCGCGATCAGCTTCTTCAGTTCTTCCAGCTCGGTTGGCTCGAGGTCCGTCAGCGGTGGCCGAACGGGGCCGGCAGGGCGGCCTATCGCTCTCATGCCTGCCTTCACGATGGAAACGGCGTAGCCCTTGCGACGGCCGCGAATGGCAATGTAGGGAAGAACGAAATCGCGCAGCATCGCGAAGACCGCTGGTCGATCGTGCCGCCGCACGGCGGCATAGAACTCCTGTGCGAATTGTGGAAGGAAGTTGAAAATCGCGGAGGAGTAAGTGGTGACACCAATCTCAAGATAAGGCAAGGCAAACGTCTCCGCGGTCGGCAATCCGCCGATGTAGATCAAACGGTCCCCAAGGTGAGCACAGATGCGCGTCATCAACTCGATGTCCCCATGGCCATCCTTGACGCCAATCAGGTTCGGGCAATGCTGACAAAGCTGATCTAACGCCCATTCGTTAAGAACGCCGTTGTCGCGGTTGTAGAAGATGACTCCCAGACGTGTTGCCGCGCAGACAGCGCGTGCGTGTGCGACGATTCCAGTGGGTTCGGCGTTCACCAGATAAGGCGGAAAGAGAAGCAGGCCGTCTGCGCCGGCCCTTTCTGCGGCGCGAGCGTATTCGATTGCCGTGCGAGTCCCGTACCCGCAGCCCGCCAACACGGGAACCCTGCCGGCAGTCTCAGAAACCGCTGCTGTCACAATCCCCGAGTATTCCTCCGAAGTGAGCGAGAAGAATTCTCCGGTGCCGCCCGCTGCGAAGAGAGCCGCGGGCCGGTGCTCCAGCATCCACGAGATATGGCGCCGGTAAGGTTCTTCACTGAATTCATGCTGCTCATCGAAATGAGTGACGGGAAATGAAAGCAATCCTGCGCTGATGAGCGATGCCAAATCGCCCGGACCGATTGTGCTCATAATGAATCCCGAGTTGCGTGTTCAAAACTAGCCAGAAAGGGGTAAGGCCGCACGCAAACTATAGACGAAGTCACACGGAGATTGCGATAGGCGCATACCGCTCGGCGGGAGTTTTCGAGTCTTCTATCGCAGCCGATTGGCTCTTTGAGAAAAGCGGCATCAGGTCAAATGCTCAAGAGCCGGACAGGCGAAACCTCGCAGCCTCTGACCGGGCACTCCGCGATTGGCAAGCGGAGAAATCAGCCAGTTCTGCTCGCATTTTGAGCCGGAGAATTTTCTCTCGTCCCTTTCGGTAGGCGATTGTCGAGAATTCGCCCCTCAATGAGCGATAAAGCCAGGATACTCTCAAGCTATTGGCTATAAACATGTTATGGCCGCACAGGTTTCTGCCCATTTCCTTGATTACTCTCCGTACGGCACCCAGATATTCTTGACCTGCGTTGCGTGCTGGAGAAACCAGCGGCCCTCGGCCTGCGTGGGGTCGAACCAGTCGTATGCGCGGCCTTCGTTGGTCCAGACCTGTTTCATGTTCCCGATCGAAGCGGCCCGCACCATGGCGGCCTCTTCGTCGCTGCGGAAGCACCAGATCGCGTCGACGCCGTCGTGCTCGGCCAGAGTTTTGCCCAGTTCAGCGGGCCGGCCGGCAACCAGGTTCACCACGCCGGCAGGCACGTCGCTCGTGTCAAGCAGTTGATAGAGATCTCCCTGGATCAAGGGGTAGCGCTCCGAAGGCACTGCAACCACGGTGTTGCCCATCACCATCGGCGGCAGGATCAGAGAGAGCAGGCCAAGCAGCGGGGCTTCCTCAGGAGCCAGAATGCCTACCGTGCCCACGGGCTCCGGCATGGCGATGGTGATATTCCTGCCGGACGGATGGTGCACGACGCCTTCGTACTTATCCGCCCAGGCGGCGTAAGTAAAGATGCGCTCAATGGAGAGATCGGTCTCGATGATGGCGCTGCTCCTCGCCAATTGCGGCCGCCAGCCGATGCGCGATCTCGTCGCGGCGCTGAATCATGTTCTCCGCCAGGTAATAGACGATCTGCGCGCGGGCGTGGGCCGTGGTGCGCGCCCATCCTGACGCAGCCTGCGCTGCTTCCACTGCGTTCCGAATATCCTTGCGATTGCCGAGCGGCGCCTCGCCCACCAACTGGCCATCCTTGCCGTAAACGGGGAAGGAGTAGCCCGAGTCCGGCCGCGCCTGTTTGCCGCCGATGTATTGCTTCACCGTACGGTCGATCGAGGGGCCACCCGACGCGAAACCGTCCCCCTCACCATGGGCCACTGCGGCCTGCTCATCGTCACCTGTTTCGGCGCGGGTCGCTGAGGCTTTGGCTGGCGGCAGGCTGCGCAGCCACTTCGGTGTCAGGTACTCCAGCATCCCTTCGCGCCCGCCTTCGCGGCCGTAGCCGGATTCGCGATAGCCGCCGAATCCGCACGCAGCGTCGAACTGGTTGGTGGAGTTCACCCAGACCACGCCGGCCTTCACCTGCGCGGCGAGATCGAGCGCGACATTGATGTTCTCGCTCCAGATGCTTGCCGACAAGCCGTACACGGTGTTGTTGGCCAGCTCGGCGGCTTCCGCCGGAGTGCGGAACGTCATCGCCGCCAGGACCGGACCAAAAATCTCCATTTGCGCCACCGTTGACGTCGGATGCACGTCGGTCAGCAGCGTCGGAGGGAAATAGCTGCCTTTCTGCGGCAGCGGGATGTCAGGCTGCCAGCAGCGGGCGCCCTCGGCAACGCCCGCGTCCACCATGCGGCGGATCGTTTCCAGTTGCGCCGGCGAAACAATTGCGCCGATGTCGATCGCTTTATCCAGCGGATCGCCGACGCGCAGCGTTTCCATGCGCGCGCGGACCTTGGCGTAGAGCGCCTCGGCGACGCGTTCCTGCACCAGTAGCCGCGAACCGGCGCAGCACACCTGTCCCTGGTTGAACCAGATGGCGTCCACCAGGCCCTCGACCGCGGAGTCGAGATCGGCGTCGTCAAAAACCACAAAGGGTGATTTGCCGCCCAGCTCCAGCGAAAGCTTCTTGTGCGATTGCGCGGTGGCTTTGCGGATGATGCGGCCCACCTCCGTCGATCCGGTAAAGGCGATCTTGTCGATTCCAGGATGCTCGACGATCATCTGGCCCGTTGCGGGCCCGCCATTCACCACGTTCAGCACGCCCGCCGGCAATCCCACTTCCATTGCCAACTCCGCAAGAGCCAGCGCCGTCAGCGGCGTGTTCTCCGCGGGCTTGATCACCACAGTGTTGCCTGCGGCGAGTGCCGGCGCCACTTTCCACGCGAACATCAGCAGCGGGAAATTCCACGGAATGATCTGGCCAACGACGCCGCAAGCCGGTATAGTCCGGAAACTCCGACGCAAGCAGCTGCGCCCAGCCGGCGTGATGGTAGAAATGGCGCGCCACCAGAGGAATATCGATGTCCCGGCTCTCCCGGATGGGTTTGCCGTTATCCATCGTCTCGAGCACGGCCAGCCGGCGTGAGTGCTTCTGCACCTGTCGAGCCAGCGCATAGAGATAGCGCGCACGCTCGTGCCCGCTCAAAGCCTGCCATGCCGGCAGAGCCCGGCGCGCCGCGGAAACGGCTCTCTCCACATCCGCGGCGTCCGCCACCGCGACTTCAGCGAGCGCCTCTCCGCTTGAAGGATCGACCGTTTCGAAGTACTCGCCGCTCGCCGGTTTAACCCACGCGCCGTCGATGAACGCGTCAAACCTGCGGTGAAATCGCTCCAGCCACTGCACGGCTTCCTTCGGATCTTCCGGTGCGGCGCCGTATTCCATGCTGTAGAACTTCTCGGCTATGCCCATCGCGTCTTCTCCAGGGGACTCGAACCCATCTACGCGATGGGGTGGCGATACGCCGCCGAATAGCGGCCGGTCGCGTAATGCTCCAGCTGACGCTCGATATCGGCCAGCATGCCGCTGGCGCCGAATCGAAAGAGGGACGGCTCCAGCCACGCGCGTCCCAGTTCGTCTTTCATCATGGCAAGCCAGTCCAGCGACTGCTTTGCCGTGCGGATACCGCCCGCTGGCTTGAAGCCCACCGCCATTCCGGTCCGTTCGCCATACTCGCGGATCGCACGCACCATGGTGAGGGAGACCGGGAGAGTGGCGTTCACTGCCTCTTTGCCGGTCGATGTCTTGATGAAGTCGGCACCCGCCATCATCGCCACCCAACTGGCGCGTGCCACGTTGCGCAGTGTCATCAGGTCGCCGGTTCCCAGGATGGCTTTCATGTGTACCGGGCCGCAGGCTTCCTTGAAGGCGGCGACCTCGTCATACAAGGCCTGCCACTCGCCGTTGAAAACATGCGCGCGCGTAATCACAATATCAATCTCCGACGCGCCCGCGTCGATCGAAGATCGAATCTCCCGCAGCCGTTCCGTCAGAGGAGAGAGGCCGGCCGGAAATCCCGCCGACACCGCGGCCACGGGAATGCCGGACCCCTCGAGCGCCATGGCTGCCGTCTCGACAAACGCATGGTAAACGCAGACCGCGCCGACTTTGAGGTCCAGCTCTTCAATGCCAAGACTTTCCACCAGCTGCCTCTGCAGCGGATTGCGCGCCTTTGCGCACAGCCGTTTGACACGCTCGAAAGAATCGTCGCCGCTCAGAGTGGTCAGATCCATGCAGGCGATCGCGCGCAGCAGCCACGCCGCCTGATACTCCTTCTTGACCGTCCGGCGCGCCGTCTGCGTCATCGCGCGGCGCTCCACGGCGCTCCTGTTCACGCGCACTTCTTCCACCCAATCCAGATTCAGCGCAATGCGCCGGTTGGGTTCGAGCAGTCGACCGTGCAGAGTGGTTGGAACAAGATGGGTGCTTTGCGTCGGGATTGCTGGCTGAGCCATATTCCTTCTCGGTCCGTAGAGTGAATAGTTTAAACGCATTTTGATAGCCCCGGTTTCTCTCTACCGGAAATCTCGAGGGAATAAGGAACAAGGCCCTGAATGATCGGCCCGAATGCGTGATCTGATCCCGGCAGATTCTTTCTACTTTCGCGGCGTATCTTCGAGCGGATGATGGGCAGGGGCGAGGGTGGAGCAGGCGGATTTGAAGTCGGACCATGAGCCGGGGTGGAGGGTGAGCGGGACGATCTCCTTCGGCGGATTGTATGTTGGGCTGTGGGAGCGGTGGACGGAGCCGTCGGGGAGGAAGGCCCAGGCGAGTGTGCCGTGGTCGTCGAGGACGATGTTGGGATTTTGCCACTGCCCGCGGAAGCCGAGGCTGGGGCGGTGGTCGGCGATGAAGCCGCCGGTAAAGACGGGCCAGTTATCCATGTAGAGGGTAATTTTTTCGCCGTTGGTGCGGGTGCCGAGGTGGGGGCGCATTCCGCCGCCGAGATGCATGCGGAAAGTTTCGCCGCGCGGGGTGCAGAGCCAGGCGTTGCCGGTGAGATTTGAGGCGAGGTATGTGCGACTGCCGCGGAAGCCGGGCTGGATGCGGACGTAGAGCGCGAAGTCGCCGAGCTCGTTGGAGTGCATGCGTCCCCAGCCGTACCAGCCCGGGTAGAAGTGGAAGGTGTCACCACCGAGATAGAAGCCCCAGGGAGTGAGCAATCCGTAGAGAGCGTAGACGAGCACCAGGCCGAGGGCGAGCAGTGCGAAGCTCTGTGTGAGGCAGCCGGTGAGGCAGCCGCGGCGGCGGTGTTGGAGGGTCGGGCGCACTGGGGGCGAGGATAGCATGGCCGGGGGGGAGCCTGGGACAGACGAAGAGTGGTTGCAGGCTGCGACAGATGTTCTGTGTGATGGCGGAATTGGCCCAGCGTTTGTCCGCAGATTCAGTCCGGCTGCCATGACTTTGGGCATATATCCAAAATCGATCTCCGCGCGCAATGTGGACAGAGCAGGAAAATGCCGGCATG
This sequence comes from uncultured Acidobacteriota bacterium, assembly GCA_963718885.1. Classification (GTDB taxonomy): domain Bacteria; phylum Acidobacteriota; class Terriglobia; order Terriglobales; family Acidobacteriaceae; genus Telmatobacter. The sequence goes on along the minus strand of CAVRAK010000025.1, from coordinate 32,951 downwards.
TCATATGCAATGAACACCGAGCTTTGAGCCGGGCCTTCAATCATGCCGGTCATTCATGCTGGCGGAAGGGTTGGGCATGGACTCAGTCGAGTCGAACTCCAGAAGGCGGCTCGGGCTTGCCGCGTCCATTTGTTCAAAGATTGGCATTTGCGGATTCGCCCTGCTTCTCTCTACCTGCGCAGGGCCGATCGGTTGTGGGAATGCGGCGTCGACTCAGACCGTGACGCAGACCTCCGCGCCGACCATCGCATCCTTCTCTGCCAGCCCGGCGAGCATCACCGCCGGCGCCAACACAACACTAAGCTGGGCAACTTCGGGAGCGACGAGTGTCACCATCACTCCGGGGAGCTTTGCATCGACCTCTGCGACCGGCTCAACGTCCTTCGGCCCATCGGCGACCACTACCTACACTCTGACGGCCACCAATGCCGCTGGCTCGGCGACAGCGACAGCGAAAGTGACAGTGACCGGCACCAGCGTCCCGTCGATCACTTCGTTCACTGCCAGCCCGTCGACCATTGCGCCCGGCGGCGTCAGCACGCTCAGTTGGGCAGCCTCGGGAGCGACGAGCATTACGATCGCGCCGGGAACATTCGCATCAACAGCCGCAAGTGGAACGACAAATGTGAACCCCCAGGCGACGACCACCTACACTCTGACGGCGACCAATACCGCGGGCTCGAACACCGCGGCTGCGACGGTGACCGTGGCAGCGGCTGGCGGGCCGCTGAAGATCACCACCGCTTCGTGCCCGGGTGGAACGCAGAACAGCGCATACGCGGGATGCACGATCACCGCCGTTGGCGGCACTCCTCCTTACACATTCAGCGTGAGCACGGGCCCCGATAATCCTCCGCTGCCTGAAGGAATGACATTGAGCGCATCGACAGGATCAATCACGAGCGCGATCATTGGCGGTCAGGGCACATATACGCCCGAAATCGTGGTCACGGATTCGACAGGCGCGCAGGCAAGCGCTGACATCAGCTTCGCCATCAACGGCAGCAATGCGTTTATGGCCAATATCTTTCCGTCGAGCTCGATCTTTCATCATCGCGTGGACGCGGCCACGACCAACCTGCCGCTGGATACTTCTCCCGCGGCTGCGATCTACAGCGCCTATCTGTCGGCTACGATCAAGCCGTTTTTCGGGAACAACTCCAATGCTCCGTTTCCCAATGGAATTCCGGCAATCGAGGTTCCCTACAATCAGCCGGATGTTTCGGTCTCAACGACCGTGTACCAGTCGTATTTCACTGCGGGCCCCATTCCGCCGTATGCGCCGGTAGAGGGCACGAGCAATTCAAATGGAGACAGACACGTTTTGGTCTACCTCGAGGCGGGCGGCGGAAACAATCCTGCCCTGTACGAGATGTGGCAGGGGATTTACGACGACGGCCCGTGGACCGATTCGTCGAACGCGCTCTGGCCGAACGTTGCAGGGAACAATTTAACAACGCAGGGAGAGGGGACATCCGATGCCGCGGGGCTCCCGGTGGCGCCGCTGCTGGTCAACGCCGACGAGGTGATCGGAACGGGAACGCCGACCGCGCCCAACGGCGTCGTTAAGCATCCCGTTCGCTTCACGCTGAACCATATGCTGAACTATTGGGTGTGGCCGGCGACGGAGACAGCGGGAGTGGGGAGCTGCGTTCAGAGCGGCAACACCATTCCGGTGGAGTCGGAGATTTCGCAGTCATCGCCCCCGTCGAGCTGCACCATGTCCGGTCCCGCCGGCGAGATCTATCGGCTCAAGGCCTCCGTAACAACTCCCGCTTGCGCTGCGACTAGTCCGCAGGCCGCGATCATCATCACCGGATTTCGGAATTATGGAATCATTCTGGCCGATAACGGAGACAGCGGAGGGCTCATCGGCACGCCCGATGCACGCTGGAACGATACGGACCTGGGTTGCTTAAGGAGCCTGACTCTCAGCGACTTCGAACCGGTGAACGTATCGAGCCTGATGGTGACGAACGACAGCGGCCAGACACAATAGCCTGCTCTCCGCGCGCCCGGGAGAGTTGCCATTCCATTAGTTTGGAGAGGTGGCGAAAGTCTTGAAGCGTCCCTGCAATCCATTGAATTCTAGAGACTGTATGGCGGTGGACGCAGTCCAGTGCGAACTGCTCCCCGTGTCCGAATTCCCGTTAACAGGGAAAAATACAGGGATTTTCTCCACGAAACTTCTTTGCGATAGGCTGGAATCCAGTGGCCTAGTCGACGATCGAGAACTTCGCCTTAAGCGGTAAATTGGCCGAGGAGGGTCCCACATACACCTCGACGGTGTCATTCTCGACCTCCCAAGTGTGATGCTCGGTATCCCAAAATGCCAGCACATGCGAGGGAATCTCGAACTGGACGGTTGCCTTTTGTCCGGCGGCGAGGTGAATGCGATGGAATCCCTTCAGCTCACGCAGAGGCCTCTCCACCAATGAGTTCTCGTGCTGCACGTAGAGCTGCGCGACTTCGTCGCCGTCCCGCGAGCCCGTGTTGGCAACATCGACCGTAGCGGTAATCGTACCGTTCTTATTGATCTGGGTCGCGCTGAGGCGGAGATTCGAGTAAGCGAAGCTGGTGTACGAGAGGCCGTAGCCGAAGGGGTAGAGCGGTTCGTCTTTGAAGTACATATATGTGTGGCCGTGACGGATGTTGTAATCCGTCATGGGTGGAAGTTGGTCGAGCGATTTAGGCCAGGTTACGACTGTGCGGCCGGCCGGATTGTAGTCGCCGAAGAGAACGTCAGCGAGCGCCGTGCCAATCGCCTGCGCATTCTGGCTCATGGTGAGGATCGCCGGCACATGTTCGTTGGTCCAGTTAATCGCATACGGAAAATCGGCCAGCAGGACGACGACGGTACGAGGGTTGGCGGCGTAGATCCTACGAATGAGATCCTCCTCGGGAAGAGCTATCGACGCCCGATCGGAGTTCTCCATGCCGTCGCTTGGAGTTTCACACCATGAGTTGTCGCTATCGAAATGTGCGATGATCGACTGCCTGTTGCACGTCGGGTCGTTCCCGACAAAGACGACGGCCACATCGGAGTCCCGTGCCGCCTGCGCCGGATCGCCGAAAAAGCCTCCGCCCATGTTGATCTTCACATCTGAACCGAGTCTCTGTTTAAGCCCGTCCAGCGGAGAGACGGTAAAAGGAGGCTCGCCGCTATAGAGCCCCGTGAGCACCTTGCTGGCGCGGTTGCCGTAGACCGCGATCGACTTGACCGATTTGCGGTCAAGTGGCAGTAGGCCGCTTCCGTTTTTCAAAAGCACAATGCCTTCGCGAGCTACCTGCAGAGCAACGGCCTTGTCGGCGTCGCTATTCCACGGTTCTGGGGACGACGCGGCGGCTTGGGGAGCGGGATCGAGAAGTCCGAGACGAATCACGATGCGGAACTTTCCACGCAACGCATTGTCTATATCAGACTCTGCGATGAGATGGTCCTTGAGCGCGGTGCGCAACCCATCTTGGTAAGAATCGAGGAACTGATTGACTCCAATCTTGATGCACGCGGCGACAGCTTCCTTCGACCCTGGAAAATAGTTATGCTTGGTCACCATATTTGTCACGGCGCCGGCGTCGGTCGAAACGATGCCATCGACTCCCCACTCCTGGGCAAGGACTGTGCGAAGCACCGGGTTCACCGTCATCGGAATCTGGTTCCAGGCGTTATACGAAGCCATATACGAGCGGGCGCCAGCCTTGAATGCCATACGAAAAGGCACCGAGTAATACTCGCGAAAGAGCCTTTCATCGAAATCGGAATTCGAGCCGTAGCGGCCGTGTTCATTGCTGTTGGCGAGGAAGTGCTTGAGCAGGGAAGCCACCTGCAGGGTTTTCGGATCGTCGCCCTGCAGGCCCCGTACGAAGGCCGCCGCCATTGTTCCATCGAAGAACGGGTCCTCGCCGTAAGATTCGTCGATGCGTCCCCAGCGCGGATCGCGAGCCAAATCGGCATTCGGTCCCCACACGATGAGCGACGGAGCGGAACGGCCGAGTTGCTGAAGATGCCCTGCTATCCAGCGGGCTTCGAAGCCTTCCACGTGTCCCGCTTTTTCGATCAAATCGGGGTCCCAGGTTTGCGCCATTCCGACCACTTGCGCAAATTGCGTTGTGGGAATCACCTTCTGATTGCCGAAACCGCCGAAGCTGCGCTGAACCAGGCCGTGAAGTCCCTCGGACGAACCGGCGTTGGGAACGCCGAGGCGCGGCACCGCGGAGCTGGTGCCCAGAACTGCGATCTTCTCCTCGAGGGTCATTTCCGAGAGCAGATTGGTGATCCGCTCTTCGATCGGCAGGTTTGGATTCTGAAATGGATATTTGGTTTTGGCTTCCTGCCCATTGCCTCTGCTGGCAACACAAGCGAGCACCAGCGTGAGGATGGTTCGTGCACGCATCCCGCTAAGCAAATACGAATGACGCATCTTTCTTCTCCAAGCGCCAGGTCCAGGCATCAGCAATCGACCGTCAACGAAAAATAGTCCAAACAACTGCATCAAGCACCAGGGCAAGACCTAGGCGTTCATTCGGGAAGCGCGGCTTGACGGCCGCGCCCCCGATGAAGCGGGCTATGGTTGCGGCATCACCATATCGAGGCGAGCTTTCCATGGGTCCGCTTCGGGAACGGCTCCAGCCGCAGTAAAGTTCATCAACATGTCAGTGCTGGTTGTGTATTGGGGCCATTCCGGAAGCCCGGGAGGATTCAGGCTGCCCGTCTTTGCAAACTGCACCCAGTAGGCATGGATAGTTTGGGCAGCCTTTTCATCTTCGGGCGTGACGGCTGCGCCATAGCGCGCTTTTACGGTGTCGAAGACGTAGGGAATTTCCGAAGCGTGGACCGCGCCGAAAGCCCATTCCTTTCGCATGGAAGTGGCTACGTAGGAGAAGCGGTACTCGTAGGCAGGCTGGCCGGCGCGGGCGAGTTCCCGCACAACAAAACGCGCAGGTTCAACCATGCCGCGATCCGACATGATGAAAGCGGCAGAGGCACCTGGGCTGCGGGTGTGATCTGGATCGTACGCCGTGCGGGCGAGATCGGCCTTGTCGCCGAACTGAGCAAACGGGTCAGTTGCGGGGGCGCGCCCCGGAAATCCTCCGCCAAACTCGGCGCTATTGACGCCGACGATGACGGGGATGTGCTGCTGGGTTCCGGCCAGATAGGCATCAGAGTTTTCTTCGGTGACGATCTTGCCATCGATCATCGGACCGGGGTAAGTTTTCGCGGCCTGCATCATGCTGGCCATGTTGAGATTGTCGACGATGGCCTCAGCCGGCAGTGCGCGCAGCTTCCTGAGGGCTTCTGCGTCGTCGCCGGTGATGCCCTTGGAAGCAGCGAAGGCCACGCCGGTTGCTTCCACAGAAGGCTTGCCGTTAGCTGCCTCCCTCAGATGAGGAGAACCGCCGCCGAAGCCTCTGCGGCCACCGCCTGACTCGACGATCGCTTTTTGGAAGAGACCCTTTGCGAGCGGGGAGGTGAGGAGCATGTGCACTGAGCCGCCGCCTGCTGATTCGCCGAAGACGGTGACGTTCTTGGCGTCCCCTCCGAATGCGGCGATGTTGGCCTGGACCCACTTAAGCGCAGCAAGCTGGTCCATATAGGCGTAGTTACCCAGGAGCCCGTCGGTGCTTTCTTTCGTCAATGCGGGATGCCCGAAGAAACCGAAGCGTCCAAGGCGATAGTTGAAGCTGACAAAAACCACTCCATCTTTGGCGAACTGCGAGCCGTCGTACACGGCCGGCGAGCTGCCGCCGTTGACGAAGCCACCACCGTAGATCCACACCATGACAGGCATCGGCGCTGCAGCGCGCGGAGCAGGGGTCCAGACGTTGAGATAGAGGCAATCCTCCGCAGGTGGAGTTCCAAGGGGCGCTGCGTCGCTGGGGAAGGGGAGCTGCATACAGTCGTGGGCGTAGTCGGCCGCTGAACGCACACCTTTCCACTTTGCAGCAGGTTGCGGAGGACGCCAGCGAAGATCACCTACCGGCGGCGCGGCATAGGGAATGCCCTTGAAGGCGATCAGCCCATCGCTTGCTACGCCCTTGAGCTTGCCTGTTTGAATAGAAACCGTATCTTGTGCCGATCCGGCTGCCGCGAGCGAAGCTGCAAGAACGGCCAGCCCCAAAATGCTGTGAAAATGAAATCTCATAAAAGTGCTTTCTCCTTTGGAGTCTTTTCAAGCGCACGGAAATCCGCCCGTAAATTGTGAAGCTCCCCGCGTGCCCGTTCCTCAGCTCAGTGCGATCACTTTCTGGCAGTCGTCGTCGAGATGCTCGCGGAAGGCGCACTCGTTGTCGAAAACCATGGTTCCCTTGGTGGCCGGATCGAAGGGCTGCCAGCGGGGGATCCCCATATGATTCGGGTTGCCGGTCGAGGCGAATTGCACCCATGCCCCGCTCATCTTTGCTGCGAGTGCACGCGCCGCAGCGCTGTTGCCCGTCATGTTTTCGCAGCGTGCGGTGTTGTCAAAGACGAAGGCCAGCTCAGAACAATGGAAAGCCATCGGGCGGCCGTCGAGGACGGGTGTCTGCCAATCGAAGCGATAGCAGTAGGCAGGGGCCGCGTGTTGCGCAGCTTTGCGTCGCACCTGTTCGAGCGCCGTCGACCGAACGCCGCCAGCGGCAATCACGGACCAGAGCTGGAAGTTGTTTGCGTTGGGGAAGCTCCTGCGGTACGTCGCGAGCACATCGCCCGCCTTTTCTTTGTAGATGTTTGTGATGTTGGTCTGAAGTTCCTCTGCGGTCATCCTGAATGCGTCGGGCTTATTAATGCCGTTCACAAACTCGTTGAGCGTGTTGCCGACAATCATGGGTACTGAAGCCGACATTTCGGGAGCTGCTGGATCGAAAGGCTGATTCGGAAGCGCCGCGTTGCCTGCGACGGGAGACCAGCCGAGCATTCTTCCTATACGGCGAAAGTCGATGACACCCGACGCGGGCATCCGCATCTGGGTGACCTCACGGGCCGCTTTCTGCAAATCATCGAAAGGCATCTGCTGCAACTTATCCGTGTCAGAGCCGCTGAGCTGGAGTTGCTTGAGCAGCTTGTCTGCAAGAGTGCTGGAACTCTCCATCGTGGCAGAGGTCAAAAGTGACCCGCTCTCGACGATGGCGCGATGAAAGAGGCCCTTGGCAGCGGGCATCGCCATCAGTGCTGTTACTTTGCCGCCGCCACCCGACTGGCCGAAGATGGTGACGCGGCTGGGGTCGCCGCCGAAATTCGAAATGTTGTCGCGCACCCATTCGAGTGCGGCCACGATGTCGAGCATGCCAGCGTTGCCTGAGGTTGCGAACTTGTCTCCGTAGGCGGCAAGGTTGAGATAGCCGAATACGTTCAGCCGATGCGTCACGCTGACAAGCACGACGCCGCGGCGGGCAAGACTCTCACCATCGTAGGAAAGCAATTCGGTTGCGGAGCCGGCCGAGAAACCTCCGCCGTGCAGCCAGACCATCACAGGCCGCTTGGCATTATCGGTGGACTGCGTCCAGACGTTCAGGTTGAGGCAGTCTTCGCTTTGGTAGCCATCGTCCCAGGAAAACAGCCAGGACTCCTCGTTATTTTTCCAACCGCCTCTGGGATTTTGCGGCGAAACAAAGCCGTGATAGAGACAGGGCCGCACACCTTTCCAGGGGGCCGGCTTTTGCGGCGGCATGAAGCGGTTTGCTCCCGCAGTGTCTGCTCCGTAAGGAACATCTTTGAAGGCAACAATCCCATTTCGCACATAGCCGCGAATGCGGCCGTTCGTGGTTTCGACGGTTGGGCTGGCGTCAGCGGCCTTCACCGTCGCACCCGTTGAAAGTTCAGGCGTCGGGTATCCATCGGTCGCTTCCGGCGCCGCCGCCTTGGCCGCCACGGCGCTGCCCAGGCTGCTGGCGAAAGTCGCCATGGCTAAACCCTTCATCACATTCCGCCGTGTCGCATCGATCGGTTCCGCGTCGTTCCTCTGAGCATCGTCCGAACTTGCATTTTCCAACTTCGTGAGATTGAGCATGATTCCTCCAAGGTCGAACAAAGCGGGCGCCGGCAAGGAAGAGCCGACGACCGGTTGAGACCGCGTCAACCGCGGCTAGTTGAACAGCTTCGGTGCCAGATCCACGAGGCTGATGCGCCAGAACGGCCACTCGTGCGCATAGCCGGGCAGGATCATTTTGTCGTAATGAACTCCCACGCTTGTCAGCCAGTCCATGAATTGCTGATTCGTCGCGAGCAGGCCGTCGTTCTGGCCGCAGGAAAAGTAGAGAAGATGTAGCTTCTGGTTCACGCTCGCATTCAGATTTGCAAAATCCCTTGGCAGCGCGGCCGTATCCAGTCCCATTCCCATGCCAGGAATCATTGGTGCTCCCGGCGGTGTAGGCACAGTCTTCACGGCGCCGGGGAAGAGGAACAGGCCGCCACTAAACGACGCAACATAAGAGAACTGATCGAGGTGGCGAAAACCAGCCCAGATCGTCTGACCGCCGCCCATGCTGAGCCCGGCAATGGCGCGATGGTCGCGATCGGGGATCGTGCGATAGGTCTTATCGACAAAAGGAATCACATCGGCGACGAGGCTGTCGCTGAACGAGAGCATGTCGTCAATCAGCTTGTTGAACGCCGCGCTGTGTGGATTGGCGAAAGCGGCGAACGACGATTCGGACTGTTTGGTCACTCCCGGCGCAGCGGCCTCGTCCCAATTGCCGTTGGTCATTACCACGACCATTGGCTTCGCCTTCCCCGCCGCGATCAGGTTGTCGAAGATTTCGCGAGCGCGCCCTAGGTTATCCCATGCGTCCTCGTCCCCGCCGCCACCATGCAGCAGATATAAGACAGGGTAGCGTTCCGTTCCGCCTTCATAACCCGCTGGCGTGTAGACGTACATTCGCCTTTGGCCCACGCCGAGCGAGGGCGAAGCATACCAGATCTGCTCGACGGTGCCGTGAGGAACGTCGTTGACAGCGTAGACCTCGCTCCCCGCGCCAGGAATCGCCAAAGAGTTCAGGAAACGAGTCCCGTCGCGCATCACGTTCACGTTGCCAGGATCGAGAATGCGTACGCCATCAACTTGAAAGGTGTAGGTCCACATCTCGGGCTTCAGGCCATCGACGGTCAATTGCCAGATACCATCGTTGCCTTTGGTCATCGGCAGTGGCGGGGACATGAATCCGGGCTGCCAGTTACCGCTGACTCCCACGGCGTTCGCTAGAGGCGCCCGCAGCCGAAAGGTGACCGCGCCATCCGCGCCAATTTCCGGCGACTTCGGACCCATCATTCCGAACATGCCTGCGGCAGGGGGCGCTGGGGCAGTGGGTGCCGGCGCAGCTGGATTTGAAGGTGCTTGCAGCGCGGACTGCTGCGCCATGGCCGCCGCCGCTGCGGCAACCATCACAGCAACCGCGCAAAAGAATGGATTCCGGCAAATCTGCATAAATCCGTCTCCCCGGAGCCCCAATCGAAAAGGGGCTCCGCAGTGGATGAACTCGTTCAGAAGGTCAGCTTGAGAGCGAACTGAAGGACGCGAGGAGTATACGCGTACGTCATGCCCGTAATCTGGCCATATTGGGAGGCACCCAGCGTGGCAACGGGAAGGCCCCAGTTGGCCGTGTTCGTGATGTTGAAGCCTTCTGCGCGGAACTCGGCGTTCATCCGCTCGCGGATAGGGAAGATCTTGAATATCGAGAGATCGCTGTGGCGGAAGTGCGGTCCGTAAAGCTGATTGCGGCGCTCCGAGCCCAACGTCCCGGCTGTCTGTGTCGCGAAGGCATTGGTGTTGAAGAAACCGGCAATGGTTGGAGTCGAGACTTTCCAGCTGCCTACCTGATCCGCCGCGGACGACCATTTTATGACCGGGGCTCCAGGCAAAGCCGATGCGCGGCTCAAGGCCATGGTAGTCAGCCTGGATTCCTGCCTCGTTGCCAACGTTGTTTTTGATGGAGGGCGAAGAGCCGCCGTTGGCGCTGTTCCCGATCAGGTAAGTGTCGTTGTCGTTGTCCCAGGTTGCGATGCGGCCATCGATCTCGGAATAGGGGGTGAAGAACTCGTAACGAAAACCAAGATTGAGCGTCAGGTTCTTCCTGGCGTGCCAGTCGTCCTGAAAGTAGAAGCCGGGCTCCCAGATGGTCGAGCGTCTTCTTTCACTTCAACCGGGGTGAGACGTTAGTATCCGAAGATGCAAGTGGTTAAGGGGGGCCATAATGCGGAACAAGAACGGCCCTACATGTCCTTGGAGTCGGTGCGAATGCCGTTCCTGAATCGTGCCAAAGCTGTTTGCGTTTTGGCGGGCGTATTGTGTGCGAATTCGATGTTCGTCGAGCGAATCCCAGTTGTCGCGGGTGCTGTGATTAAGAGTGAAGCTAATGCTTCACAAACGGACGAAGGAGATGCGTGCATTCGTTGTCATAGAGAAGAGGTCAATGGTTTTGCCCGCTCGAAGATGGCCCATTCCATGCGACTGCCAACGTATGAACCCGACGGAATCGTGCGTACGACGCAAGCAACTCTTCGGATGTATTCGAATCAAGATGGGACATGGCAAACCCTGGAGAGCAACGGCCATACCGAAACCTATCGCATCGACTATGTGATTGGATCAGGGACGCACGCAAGCGGCTACATCGTTTCTCTGGCGAATCATCTGTTTCAATCACCCGTTGCATATTACCGACGTAAAGCTGCCTACGGTCTCGCACCTGGCTACGAGACCGAATCGGACCCGGACTTCACCCGCCCGGTTAAGCCGGGATGCGTCTTCTGTCATGCAGGTTCGTTCACGCCGGTTTCCGGCACAATTAATGAGTACGCGGCGCAGCCGTTCCAGCACTTGGCGATCGGCTGCACTCGATGTCATGGTCCGGTCGGCGCCCATCTGGCTCGTCCCAGTCCGTCTAATATCGTCAATCCCGCCAGCCTGGATCCCGCCTCCCGCGACAGCGTTTGCGAACAGTGCCATTTGAAGGGCGTGGCACGAGTCCTAAACCCAGGCAAGGAGTTTACGGACTTTGTCGCCGGCCAACCGCTGGAGAAGACCTTCACGATCTATCGTTACTCAATGCCGAGTGGCGAGCAACCGCCGTTCAAGGTCATCAGCCATTCAGAGCAACTGGCGCTCAGTCGATGCAAACGCGTCAGCGGCAATGGAATGTGGTGCGGTACCTGCCACAATCCACACGACGAGCCGACCAACGTTGTACCGTACTATCGCGCAAAATGTCTCACCTGCCACGCTGGTACGCACTTTGCGGCGAGCCACCCATCCCGTAACAGCAACTGTATTGGATGCCATATGCCGAAAAGGGAAGCCAATGATGGCGGGCATACGGTGTTTACTGATCATAGGATTCAACGAACACCTGATCACAAGCCCGCGGGCGAACCCACCGGAATCGTCCCGTGGAGGGATCCTCCGGCAGAACTGGCAAAACGCAATCTCGGGATTGCATCGATCCAGGCGGGCATGGAAGAAGGATCGTGGCCGCAGATTGTGAGCGGATATCGCATCCTCACTGATGTCCAGCATCAGTTCCCGGACGATTGCGAGATGTACTCGTCGATTGGAAATGCATTGTCTATCGGACGGCAATTTGCAGAGGCCGTGATTGCATTTGAATTTGCGCAGCGGTGTGATCCGAAGTCATCCTACGCGGAAGCTAATCTCGGTTCGGCTTATGCCGCATCCGGGAGGGATGAAGATGCCAAATCCCATCTCGAGCGAGCGCTTGATTTGGATCCGATGAATCTTGGAGCCGCCGAAAAATTGATCGGCCTATATGAAAAGGCCGGGGAAACAACGAAAGCGGAAACGCTGAAGGGCAAAATCAGCAGTCTTTTTCACTGAGAATCGATATTCATGATCGCGCTGTGGGCGCTTGACAAGGGAGACGTCAACGCCAGACGATGCGGAGAGCATGATTCAACAAGAGGTGTTCTCGGTTACGATCTCGTACACATGAAGGATCGATTCAATCGAAGAGATGCTCTTAAAGCAGTCGTCGCCGGGACGATGGCGATGATAGAGCCGCTGCGCTCAGAGGCGTTGGAGTCGCAGCTCACCATTCGATCGATACCGGTTGAGCTAAGTGTAACGACAGTCAGTGCGCATACGGTCCGCCTAACCGTTCTGCCCGTGGAAAACGGCAAGGCACAGCCTTTGAGAGCCGATGGTGCACTGGTCGATAGGGAGTGGGATCGACCGTTGACGCAGCTTCGATCCTTGCCGGCCCCACGCACCTTCAGATCGGGCGGTCTGAAGATCCAGCTTTCACCTCACCCTTTGAATATTCGAATCGAGACCGAGACTGGCCAGGTGGTACAGGAGCTTGCTCTGGATGAAGTGTCAGCCGATCTCGTTTTCAACATCGACGACGGACATCTGCTCGGATTGGGGCAAGGTGGTCCGCAATTCGACCGGCGCGGACAGGTTGACTCGATGGTCAGCGGGCAGGGTGGCTATCAACTCGGCACTCATGGCGCACGCGTTCCGATTCAGTTCCTGATTGGAACCGATGGTTGGGGCATATTCGTTCATGCTCCATTGGGCGTCTTCGATCTAAGCGGAAAGAAAGGGCGTTTGCGAGCGTTCAACGATGGCGCCTCGCTTCCCGTTGACGTCTTCATCATCGGAGCGGATCAGCCTGCCCAGATCCTCGCTGAATACGCACAGATCACCGGATATCGCTGAATTGCCTCCGCTATGGTCGTTTGGATATCAACAGTCGCATCGCACGCTCGATTCCCCCGAGAAGATTCTGGAGGAGGCGCAGAAATTCCGCGAGAAGAAATTGCCCTGCGACGCCATGATCTATCTCGGGACCGGTTTCTGCCCCAACGGCTGGAACACCGACAACGGTGAATTCACATGGAACGCGCGCGCATTTCCCAATCCCGCCAAGGCGATCGAGCAATTACAACGGGACCACTTTCGAGTTGTTCTGCACATCGTTCTCGAAGGGAAGCGGCTCAACGGCACAGTGAACGATCCTTGCGCAGCGCTTCCTTTGCCATCGGGAAGAACGCCGGATGGGCAATGGCCACCCGAACGCCAGGTAAGCTGCTACTGGCCTTTTCATAAGCCTCTTGCCGATCTTGGTGTGGATGGCTGGTGGCCCGACCAGGGCGATGACCTGGACGCGGCATCTCGGCTGGCACGGATTCGCATGTACTACGAAGGCCAGCAGCTCTATCGCTCTAATCAGCGCGTGTATGCTCTCCATCGCAACGGCTACGCTGGCATGCAACGCTATGCAGCATTTCTCTGGTCGGGTGATGTTCTCTCAAAGTGGGAGACGTTGAAGACGCATGTGCCCGTTGGCATCAATGCCGGCCTCAGCGGGATTCCGTTCTGGGGAACGGATATCGGCGGCTTCATTCCGACTGACGAATACACGGGAGAGTTGTATGCGCGCTGGTTTCAGTTTGCCGCATTCTGCCCGCTGTTTCGTTCGCACGGTCGGGACTGGAAGCTGCACCTTCCCTGGGGTTGGAACACTGGCGAAATCGGATATCCCGAAACACCGAATTACCATCCGCAGCCCGGAAGAATTGCACAACCCTGCCATCGAGCCGATTTGCAAGAAGTACCTGGAGCTTCGCTATCGGCTCATGCCCTATATCTATTCCGCGGCAAAAGAAACATGCGCGACCGGGCTGCCGATGATCCGCGCTCTTTGGTTGCACTATCCGGATGATCCACTTGCCGTCACGAACGGTGATGAATATCTGTTCGGGCGGGATCTTCTGGTCGCGCCAGTAGTTGAGAAGGGCGCCACGACCCGCACCCTCTACTTGCCGCGCGGAATATGGCACGACTTTTGGACGGCGGAGAGACAGGAAGGGGGCCGCGAGATTACGAGACAAGTCGATCTCAGCACTCTGCCCCTTTACGTGCGTGCTGGAGCGGTGCTTCCCATGGGACCAATCAAGCAGTACGCATCGGAAGTGTCACAGACTCCGATCATGCTTATGGTGGTTCCCGGAGCCAGCGCCGAATCTTTTTTGTATGAGGATGACGGCTTGACTTTCGATTTTCGAAATGGTGAATCCATGCGCATTGAAATGAAATGGGACGATGCTGCGCGAAAGCTCGAGCTTCGTCTTGCTTCCGGAACGCACATGCTGAAGGGAATGCCGATCACGCTCGACGCCAGGTTGATCGGGAGCACTCAAACAACAAGAATTGTTTTCAAAGGCGAGCCGTTATCGATTGCGCTCTGACTGATTACAGCCTTGCACATATGCTCACGGTCTGCCGAATAAGACCCAGGGGATCCTTACAATGCCCATTCGCTTTCGACGAAGTGTCTGCCTTGTGGCATTCCTCCTTACGCTGGTGGTTGTGGCAGCCGCTCAATCTGAAAGAGAAACCGTAGACTCCGTCATGTCAGCTTTACGCAACAATGAGTCTGCGAAGGCTTTGCAGTTGATCGACCCCGTCCTTCGGGCGTCTCCAGGGAATCCTCAACTATGGATGCTGCAGGGACTGGCCTATCTGCAAATGGGCGACAGAAAATCCGCCCTTGCTTCGTACCACAGTGCGCTAAAGATTTCTCCGGACTATCTCGCTGCCCTGGAGGGGGCGGCGCAATTGGAATATGAAGCGGGCAAATCAGATGCAGTCCCGCTACTGGAGCACGTGATTCGCCTGCGCCCTCATGACTCCACCGCTCATGCGATGCTCGCGGCCATGGCAGCGAAAAACGGCGACTGCGCAACTGCGGTATCCAACTTTACTGAAAGCGGACCAGCGTTGGCGGGGCAGCCCGAAGCGCTCCGCGAGTACGGTGTATGCCTTCTGAAACTGAAGCGGCAGAATGAGGCTGTTCAGGTCTTTGAGCGGCTTCTGGCAGCAAGCCCAAATGACACTCGTGCGAGGCGAGACCTTGCCGCGGTCCAACTCGGAGCCGGGAATGCGAAGGACGCGCTGGCCACTTTGCAAGCCCTGCTCAGCTCTTCCACTGACGTCAATACGATGCGATTGGCAGCCGATATCTACGAGGCGAATGGCGATACACCCAACGCTGTAAAGATACTGCGCGACTCCATCGTTGCAGCCCCGACGGATGTTGATCTGTACCTTGACTTCGCTGAAATTGCGCTGAACCACCAGTCGTTTCAGACTGGCATTGAGATGATCAATTCGGGGCTGAAGCTGAATCCGGCATCGGCACAACTCTATCTCGCCCGAGGCGTTCTGTATGTGCAGCTTGCCGAGTATCAACAGGCAGAAGCCGATTTTGAGAAGGCCGAGCAGCTCGATCCCACTCAAGATCTGACCGGGGCGGCCCAGGGGATGCTGGCCGATGAAAAGGACAAAAACGATCCCGATCAGGCACTTCGCACGGTCCAGGCAAAACTTGCAAAGAACCCAGGGGACGGATTTCTTTGGTATCTGAAGGCTGCGTTCATTTCGCAGATGTCCCCGGCCGCTGACTCTGCGGAATTTCAGCAAGGTGTGAGCGCCGCGAAGCGAGCAGTGGCGCTGGATGCGACTCTCGGTGCCGCGCACAACGTACTGGCGAAGTACTATCTGGATTCCGGGCAGAACGCGCTGGCCGCGAAGGAATGCCGGCTCGCACTCCAGCAGAATCCGGACGATCAGACTGCCCTCTACCACCTGGTCATTGCACTTCGAAAGACGAACGATGAATCGGAAATTCCAGACCTGTTAAAGAGGCTTGCCATGGCGCGTCAGAAGGCCACCAGGGACGAAGGCGAGAGGAACCGATATAAACTGGTGGTCGTTCCCGATAAATCGCCGAGATAGGTCAGCCGGATTGCGTGGCCCAAGATAAACTTTTGCCTGCTGGTGAAAATCTCGATAGTCAGAAGATCGTAGCTGAGAACAATGGCCATTACTCGTAGATCCTTCGTCCTTCTCTCCTTGGGTGCCTCGGCACAACAACTGCTCGGTCAGCAAGGAGTCGCCACCCGAGAAGTAAAGGCGCAGGCGAAGCCAGCCCCTTCCGGACGTCCTTTCAACGCACACTTTGTCGACGTCGCCAAGGAAGCAGGCCTTCATTTCCCGGTTGTTTACGGATCGGTGGATACCAAGAAATACATTCTCGAGGCAAACGGATGCGGCTGCGCTTTTATCGACTACGACAATGACGGGTGGATGGACATCTTTATCCTCTCCGGCACGCGGCTCGACGGAAATCCTCCCGAAGCAACGAATCGCCTTTACAAAAACAATCGCGACGGCACTTTTTCAGATGTCACCGAAAAAGCCGGGCTCACTGCTGTGGGTTGGGCCAACGGTGTTTGTGTCGGTGATTACAACAATGACGGCTTCGATGACATCTTTTGCACCTATTTCGGCCAAAATCGTCTGTATCGAAACAACGGCAACGGCACATTTACCGATGTCACCAAAGAGGCCGGTTTGCTCGATGCAGGACCGGCGCGATGGGGAGCAGGGTGTGCCTTTGTGGACTATAACCGCGACGGTCATTTGGATTTGTTTGTCTCCAATTACATCAGGTTTTCCTTTGAGCACGCTCCGACCCCGGGCGCAAACTCGACCTGCAATTGGAAGGGAGTTCCGGTCAACTGTGGACCGCGAGGCCTCCCAACTGGAAGACACCTCCTCTACCGCAACAAAGGCGACGGCACATTTACAGATGTCACAAAGGAAGCGGGAATAGGAGCGGCAACAGAAAGCTATGGAATGACGGTCGTTACCGCCGACTTTGATGAAGATGGGTGGCCAGACATCTTCGTAGCGTGCGACTCAACGCCCAGTCTTCTCTTCATGAACAATCACGACGGGACCTTCCGGGAGGAAGGCGTAGTCCGCGGCGTTGCTCTAAGTGACGATGGCATGGAGCAGGCCGGCATGGGAGTCGGGATCGGAGACTACAATCTCGACGGCCATCTTGACCTCTTCAAAACACACTTCATCGGAGACACATGCGGATTTTATCGCAACGACGGAAAAGGCAATTTCGATGAAGTCACTCGAGCCTCAAAGATCGGCGTTGAAACTCGCTACACAGGCTGGGGCGCCGGTATAGTCGATCTCGACAACGACGGCTATCCCGATGTGCTGTTTGTCACTGGGAGCGTGTACCCCGAAGTGGAACGCAAACTGCCGCAATACCCCTATAAGACTCCTCGAGTCCTGTTCCGCAATCTGGGGAACGGCACGTTTGAAGAACTCGAATCGCATGGCGACGAAGGAATCACGACGCCTCACAGCAGCCGCGGCTGCGCGTTCGGTGATTTCGACAATGATGGCGATCTGGATGTGCTCATCGTGAACATGAATGAGCCGCCTTCGCTCCTGCGGAACGATTTGAAGGTCAAGCAGAACTGGCTGAAAGTGAAGCTCGAGGGCGTGAAATCAAACAGGAGCGCAATCGGGGCGCGCGTTCTGGCCCACTACGGAAGCAACACTCAGGCACAGGCGGTCCTTAGTCAATCCAGCTACTATTCGTGCAACGATCCCCGCCTTCATTTTGGACTGGGAGCAGTCACAGAAGTTGACGTAGACGTTTTCTGGCCGAGCGGACTGCGAGAGGTTTACAAGCGCGTGGCGGCAAATCAGCTGGTCACAATCCGCGAAGGAACTGGAATTGTCCCGAATAAAGGCTGGGGGCGCTGAACAAGAAGATCATTAAACTCAACATTTTAGTGGATATTATAAGTCTCTTGACTTCTCCTCAGCCCATGTATAAAATGATCCCGCTCAGAAAACGTTTTCCGGAAAACGAGCGAGTCAACAATAATTCAGGAGGCTTCCATGGCCAGGGTGTCTCATTGGGCTGCTGTACTTTTCTGCTCAGTTCTTTGTTTCGCTGCGCTCCCCGCGTACGCGCAATTCACCGCCAACGTTCAAGGATTGGTTCAGGATTCAAGTGGTGCAGCCGTAGCGAAGGCCCACCTCAAGCTTCAGAACACCGGCACGGGTGACGTCACATCAACGCAGACGGACACCGGTGGCAATTATCGCTTCGTGAGTCTCGCTCCCGGAGCGTACCAGCTAACGGTCGAGGCTACCGGGTTTGCCACCTCGCAGGCAGGTTTCTCTCTGCTCACTGGCCAGAACTTGAGCATGCCAATCACCCTCAAGGTCGGTTCGGCGAGCGAGTCCATAACGGTCACCACAGAAGCTCCCATCGTGGACACGGGGGACAGTCGAACTGAACTCACCTTGCAACACGGGGCAGTCGCGGAGTTGCCGATCGTCGGCCGGAATCTCGTTACACTGGTGACGATGGCGCCGGGGGTTTCTGGTTTGGGCACAAGCGCATCGGGAAGCCCTGCATCGGGTGTCGACAATTTTTCAACGGAAGAGCAAGTCGATGTGAGCGCAAACGGTCAGGGGCAGAACAACAATCAGTACATCATCGACGGCCTCGACGTGACCAGCGGCATCAGGCAAGGTGTCTTGAATATCACACCTCAACCAGATGCGATTCAAGAGACGAGCATTCAGGTCAACACCTTCTCAGTCGAGCACAGCCGCGCCGCTGGAATCCAGGTTCTGTTTACGACGAAGTCGGGGGCGGACGCGTTTCATGGATCGGCATCAAATTGGTTCAACTACCAGGGCTTTTTCGCGAATCAGCACTTTGTGAGTTCTGACACGAGCCCATATCAGCCCTTCCATTCAAACAATATGTTCTATTCCTTGGGCGGTCCTATCATTCCCCATCGCAACAGTTTCTTCTATTTCACGGTGGAACTCCTGCGAGCCTCTCAGAGTAGCGGCGGTTCGGTGACATTCGCGGCGCCTGAGTTCATCGCCTTTGCCAATACAAACTATGCGAACACCGTGGGGTCGCAAGTGATGAGTAAATATCTACCCACTGGTGTCGGAGGCGTTTCGGTTCAACAAACAGCACAGGCCGTCTTTGGATCTGGGGCAGGTGGCTGCGGTACGACCGTAGGCCAGAACGGCGTGCCATGCGCTCTGCCGATGATTGACACAGGTTCATTCGGTGCTACTGCAATCCGAAATGGTACGCAGTACTTTGGACGCATCGACCAGGCATTCAAGAAGGAGCGGCTCTACGGCAGCATCTTCCGAACACTTCTCGAGACCGGCGCGCCCTCTCCGATGCCCGACTTCTCGGCCTTGAACAATACATGGCAGATTGGGGCCCAGGGCACCTGGGCTCACACCTTCTCTGCAAACTCCCTGAACGAGGCCACTTTCGGATTCAACCGGGTGGAGGGCGTCTTGGGGAGTGGCGCCAAGGACTATACGGTACCCTCGATATCCGTGAACGGAATCAATGCGGACAGCGGTATGGCGTACGGGGTGGGATTTGCGCAGGGCGATTTCATCCAACACAACTACCACTGGCGCGACGTGCTCACTCATGTACGTGGCACGCATACTCTCAAATTCGGATACGAAGGTTGGTACGGAGATGATGTGGAGCCTTTCGAGGGTCCATGGTCACAACCGAAGTTCGCCTTCGACAACTTGCTGAAACTGGCTCAGGATGCCCCAACGAACGAAGGCGGCATAATGTATAACCCGCAAACGGGTCAGCAACAGCTGTGGAATTGGGATGCTGCCTCCAGGACATTCGGATTGTTTGCAGAGGACAACTGGAAGGCGAGTAAGAAGCTGACGCTCACGCTGGGTTTGCGCTACGACGACAGCGGGAATCCCTGGTCCAAGAGCGCGGCAACCGTCTTCGGGAACTTCTACTATGGAACGGGTAACACGACAAACGAGCAGATTGCGAACGGCTACGCAAAGCAGACGCAGAAAGCTCTTCTCCATTCCGTCGATAATTTGTGGAGCCCTCGCTTCGGGGCGGCTTGGGATGTCACAGGCAAGGGTAATTGGGTCGTGCGCGGTGGCTATGGGTTGTTCAACAATTGGCTGACTTCTGCGAACGTGCAAGAGGGGTTCCGCGGCAGCCCGCCCGGGCTCGTGATGCCGACATTCTTCCCGGGAACAGCGAATCCGCCAATCTTTGTGCTCGGAAATTCAAGCACGCCACCGTTTGGTTTTACGTTCCCGTCCTTCCCTGGCGGCCTGAACGCGCAAGGTGGCGTGGCCGGTGCAGGCTTTGCAATCGGTGGTATCAACCCGCTGCTCGAATCACCGAAAGTGAATATCTGGTCGGTAAGCCTGGTTAGACAGTTGAACAGAATGTTCGCTGCAACGGTTGGCTACAGTGGCTCACATTCCTGGAATATCGTCAGCAATGGCAACTCGATCGGGAATGTTTCCTATGGCGTCAACATTAACGTCTTGCCTGGAGACCTGATTACGCACGAGAGCCTCGTGCCCACTCGGCTTAACCCCAGCTTTGGGTCGATAACATACGCTGCCAATGACCGCTATGGGAACTACAACGGCGTTTACTTCGATCTGAGAGGTCGTTTCTCTCGAGGATTCATAGACACTTCTTACACTCGTTCCAGTTCCAAGGATAACGGGTTGGCCTATCCCACTCCGTACAACCTCTCCCAGTACTATGCACCATCGATCTTCGACGTTCCGAATCGCTTCTCTCTCAGCCTTAACTACTCGCTGAAGGGAATGAATGAGGGGAAAGGTGCGGTTGGCCTACTGACCGGAGGATGGGGGATCAGCGGTACATCGATCTACCAGTCGGGTTACCCGCTGACCGCTTCAAATGCCAACTCGTATATTCCCGTGTGCGCGGATACCACACCTGGGGCGCCCAGCTGTCCGTCCTTCGCAAATCCGGCTGTTGGGTACGCGCCGGGCAGTGGCGACTATAACGCGGACGGCAACAACCTCGACTATCCGGACGCGCTTAGCTATCACCAGTCGTCGGACAACAAGTCATGGCTGACCGGGTCGATCCCGAAGTCGAACTTCGCGATTCCGGCGCTTGGCAACGAAGGGAATGAGAAGCCGATGCAGTTCCGCGGGCCGAACTTCATCGAAACCAATTCGAACTTCTACAAAGACACTCCCATCACAGAACGCCTCAACTTCCAGATCCGGTTCGAATTCTTCAA
Source organism: uncultured Acidobacteriota bacterium (assembly GCA_963718885.1). GTDB lineage: Bacteria > Acidobacteriota > Terriglobia > Terriglobales > Acidobacteriaceae > Telmatobacter. Next base: position 12,031 of record CAVRAK010000025.1, on the reverse strand, counting down.
CCTCTTCAACCGGGCGAACTTTGCAACCGTCGACACAAATTTCCCGGATGGGAACTTCGGCGCTGCAACAAGCTCTCACGAGCCGAGATTCTGGCAGGTAGCGGGGAGGCTCTCATTCTGATCTAGCGCAAATTCCAGTCAGACAGCGGCCGGTTCTCAGGTGGGCATCGGCCGCAGTTTTTTGCCCAAGACATCTTCAAGCGGCCATGCTAGCTTTCAATCAACAGAGGTTTCAGGATCCTGCGACTTCAGAGCCTTTACAGCTTTCTTTTGAGAATCGGCTTGAAAACGGTTGCGCTCTCTCGGCTGCATGAACTGATATGGGTCACGGTTCTGCTTCTCCCGCTTCCCAACGTGTTCGCGCAGTCAAGGGGTGAGCGAGTTGCAGCGATTGTAACCGCGCTTCGCCAGCAGGACTTCCCCAAGGCCCTCGAACTGCTCCATAGCGCGCTCGATGCGTCGCCCCAGGACGCCCAGCTATGGACGATGCAGGGAGTCGCGTTTAAGGGGGAAGGTAACAAAAACGAAGCGCTCGTGTCGTTCCGGCACGCGCTCAAACTGGCTCCTAACAATATCTCTGCCCTGCAGGGAGTTGCCGAATTAGAGTATGAAGCCAGCGATCCCGCCGGAATCCCTGTACTCGAGCATCTTCTTCGTCTGCAACCGGACGATCAGACAAGCCACGCCATGCTCGCAGTGCTCGAGTATCAGCAAGGGGACTGCAGTGACGCGGTTATTCATTTCGCGAAGGCAGCTGAGCTATTCAAATCGCGAATACCGGCCCTTAATGCGTACGGAACTTGTCTCGTGAAACTCAAACGTTTCACAAAGGCAAATGATGTTTTCAGCGAGGCTTTGGATATCGATCCACAGGATCGACGTCAGCGGCAAGTCCTGGCATCGGTCCAATTGATGGCGCAAGAACCCGACAAAGCGATTGCAACCCTCGCACCGTTGCTCGGCGATGGAGCCGACGCAGCAAGTCTGGACCTTGCTTCTGCCGCCTACGAGAATGCGCACCTCACTGAGAAAGCAGTGTCGGCAGTGCGTCAAGCGATCCTGCTCGACCCGCAAGACGTAAGCCTCTACGTAGACTTTGCGGTGCTTTCGGCGGCACACCAATCGTTCCAGGTTGGCATCGACGTGGTAAATGATGGAATTAGCCTTCTTCCAAATGCGGCGCCTCTATACTTTGCGCGCGGTGTTCTCTATGTGCAACTCGCCCAGTATGAAAAGGCTCAGGTCGACTTCGACAAGGCCTTCGATCTCGATCCGAGCCAGTCCCTCTCCGTTGCGGCGCAGAGTCTGGCCGCCGTGGAGGACAACGATCTCGGCGCGGCTTTGAGCGGCGTGGAGCAAAAGCTCGCCCGCAAACCGGACGATCCAATTCTGCTTTACATGCAGGCCGACATACTCGCACAGCAGGGTGCGGAACCAGGAAGTCCCGAGTTTGCGACGGCGGTGAAGTCAGCAAAGAAAGCGGTTGAGATTCGTCCTGGACTCGGCCCGGCCCACGGAGTTCTCGCAAAACTCTACCTTCAGTCAGGGCAGTATCAGCAGGCAGTCGCAGAGTGCAGGACGACGCTCCAGATCGACCCGGATGATCAATCGGCTGTCTATCACCTCATCCAGGCACTTCGCAAGTCCGAGAAAAGCAGCGAGATTCCGGAGTTGCTGAAGCGACTGGCTCTCCTGCGCCAGCAAGCCGCGACCAGGGAGCGCGAACAGTATCGCTACAAATTGATCGAGGGCGATGCTCAATCCAGGTAGGATGGATTTCTTTCGCGGTATCGAAACGAGTGAGAGGATACGTTTACAAATCATGCAGTTTTTCGGGCGGGCGCTCTATAATGAAGGTCTGCCAGGCATGAGCGCAGGTGGTTCGTCAAGGTGAGTAAACGCTTGCTTGGCGCATATCGGGCACAAGCGTGGAGCTTGTTGCCCCTGATCGGGAGCATCTCTCATGAAGAAGGAGCCGTACTTTTCGAGCCAGAACCCTCAACCGACGGGCAGTGCCTTCCAGTTTGAAGCCAGCCGGAGAGATTTCATCGCCGGACTCGCCACTGCCGGGCTCGTCACTGCGCTTAACGGCACGAGTGCAATTGCACAGGCTCCTCGGGGCCCCGTCAACGTCGCCCGCGTTGCCATTCCCTCGAGCTCCGAACTCAATAGCCAGAACAAGATTTCCTCCCTCAATAATGGCGCTACGCCCGCAGACTCCTTCGACCATTCTTCCGGCCTCTACACGCTCTGGGCTGATTCCGCAGACGGCTCGGCTCCTTGGGTTCAGTACGAGTGGAGCCAGCCAGTCACCATCGACAAGGTTGAGGTCTACTGGGCAGTCGATCGACCTCGTCCGGCCGCCATTCCCGGCAGCAGCTGGCCCAGAATGCTCGTCCCTCAGACCTGTCGCATCCTTTACTGGAATGGCAGCGCTTTTGTTCCCGTCAGTACACACAGTGGCTCGGGCATCTCCGCAGACACCTTCAACCTCACCGCATTCGAGCCCGTCAAAACCAGCAAGCTGCGTCTCGAAGTCATTCCCCAGACGCGCAAGCCTGCCGGCATTCTTGAGTGGCGCGTGTACAACGCCGGCCCTGTGCCGTCACTCCCGCCGGTCATAGATGCCGGCGTCGATCGCTCTCTTGTCCTCGGCGGCCATACCTACCTTCTCGGCAAGGTCATCTGGCTCGAGGATTCGCCCGCCAATGTTGCCCGCTGGACGAAGACATCCGGTCCGGGATCCGTCTCCTTTGCAAACGTAGCGTCGCCTGTCACCACTGCCACCTTCTCGACTCCTGGCGATTACGTGCTCACGCTCGTGGCTTCAGGCTCCAGCGACCGGTCCCATTCCTTTAACGTCCACGTTGTCGAGCCACCTCCCAAAGACCGCCTCGACGTTGTCTACACCCGCCGCTATTCCATCGACGGCCAATTCTGGAAGGAGCGCGCGAAGGTTCTCATCGTCGACTGGATCCCTCATTGCATCCAGATGTGCGAACGAACCGACATCGCTCCAAACCGTGGCGACGGCGGCATCGACAACTTCATCGAAGCCGGAAAGGCAAATCGTGGCGAGCCGCATGGTAAGCACAAGGGCTACGTCTTTTCCAACGCATGGGTCCATCAGACGGTGGAGTCTATGTGCATCGCGCTCATGGTCGATCCTCAAGGTGATGCTGAAATCGAGCAGGCGCAGGCTCTCATGCGCGCGACTCTCGACCGCTGGATCCCCATCATCCTTGCCGCACAGATGCCCGACGGCTACCTGCAGACGGCTTATATTCTTGCCGATCGCAAAACCTGGCCGGAGCGCTGGTCGCCCGATCACCGCGGCAACCACGAGGGCTACGTCGCCGGTTACTTCATCGAATCGGCAATCAACCACTACACGCTCACTGACGGCAAGGATCTTCGACTCTACAACGGAGCAAAGAAACTGGCGGACTGCTGGGTCGCCAACATCGGCCCCGGAAAAAAGCCATGGTTCGACGGCCACCAGGAAATGGAACAGGCTCTCGTGCGCTTCGGCCGTTTTGTCAACGACCAGGAGGGCAACCACCGCGGCGACGACTACATCGTTCTCGCAAAATTCCTTCTCGACTCGCGTCGCGGCGGATCGGAATACGACCAGAGCCACCTGCCGCCGGGAGAACAGTACGAAGCCGTGGGTCATGCGGTGCGCGCAACTTACTTCTACTCCGGCATGGCAGACATCGCCGCCGAAACCCATGATCCCGACTACCAGAGCGCAGTCATCTCCCTCTGGGACAACATGGTGAACAAGAAGTACTACCTCACCGGCGGCATCGGCAGCGGCGAGACTTCTGAAGGCTTCGGACCGAACTATTCCCTGCGCAATGAAGCCTACTGCGAAACCTGTTCAAGCTGCGGGCTCATCTTCTTCCAGTACAAGCTCAACCTGGCCTATCACGACGCGAAGTACGCCGACCTCTACGAACAGACCATGTATAACGCCTTGCTCGGCGGGGTCGCGCTTGATGGCAAGAGCTACTGCTACACGAATCCCCTCATTAACACCGAGCGTGCCCTGTGGCACAACTGTCCCTGCTGCGTCGGCAATCTCTCGCGCACGCTGCTGATGATTCCCACCTGGAGCTATGTAAAGGACAGCACCGGTCTATATGTGAATATGTTCGTCGGCAGCCGCATCAACGTCGGTAAGGTCGCCGGCACCGATGTCGAAGTGATCCAGAAGACCGACTACCCGTGGAGCGGCGCCATCGCCATCACCATTAATCCGGAGCAGGCCAGGACCTTCTCTGTCTACGTACGCATCCCGAACCGCACCACAAGCAGGCTCTACACTGATTCGCCCGCGGTCCATGGCGTGAAGAGCTTCTCCGTCAACGGCAATGCAATCACTCCGATAATCCAGAACGGCTACGCCGTCGTCACCCGCGAGTGGAAAGCCGGCGACCGCATCGAGCTGGAGTTGCCGATGGAGCCGCAGCGCGTCGTCGCCGATCCGCGCATCAAGGCAAACCTGGATGCGGTCGCTCTGAAATATGGCCCGCTCATCTACAACGTTGAGGCTCCTGACAATCACAGCATCGCCGCAAAGGTCGACCCCACCACGCCGCTGCGCGCCGAGTGGCGCCCCGACCTCCTCGGTGGAACAATGGTCATCACCGGCAAGTGGAAAGACGGGTCGGAACTCATCGCCATCCCAAACTACGCGCGCATGAACCGTGTGGGTCCGCCGCCAGCGTACCCTGAGGCGGAAGACTCCGACGGCCACGCTTCCGGCAGCGCCCCTCTGATCGAATCCAAAGTCTGGATATAACCACCCCGAAGCCCTCAGGGGCTACCATGGGCTTCAGGGTTGCGGGAAATCCGTGGGCCGATGGGGGCAATGAGCTCAACTGCCGATCAGAGTGTGAGGCTTCGGTGGCGCGTGATTGCCATGGTGATGGCGGCGATCGCGATCAGCTATTTTGACCGGCAGACAATCTCTGTGGCCATTGCGGCCATTCAGCGGAACATCAGGATTTCGGACGAGCAGTTTTCGTATCTGCAAACCGCGTTTCTGCTTGCGTATGCGGCCCTGTACCTGATCGGCGGGAGGGTGGTGGATCGGCTGGGGACCCGCTGGGGTTTTCTGTTGATCATGCTCTGGTGGTCACTGGCATGCATTGCGCACGGGCTGGCGACGGGATTCATGTGGCTGCTGGTGATGCGGTTCTTGCTTGGGATGGGCGAAGGGGGCGCGTTTCCTGCCGCGTCGCGTGTGGTGTCAGAGTGGCTGCCGCTGAATGAGCGGTCGACGGGCATGGGGATCATCAATGCCGGGACGGCTGTGGGCTCGCTCCTGGCGCCGCCGATGATTGGAGCGGTTATCCTTTTGAGCGGCTGGCGCGCGGTGTTCTTTGTCGCAGGAGGGATTGGGCTGCTGTGGGTGGTTTGGTGGGCGTATGCGTATCGCAACAATCCTGCGCCGCTGCCGACAGGGGCAGCAGAGACGCGAACGCTGGGGAGAAAACTTTCGCTCCGTGAGATTGTGAGCATGCGCAGCGTGCAATCACTGATGTTTGCGAAGTTCATGAGCGACTCGGCGGGGTACTTCATGTTTTTCTGGCTGCCGAAGTATCTGTATGACGCACGAGGCTTCGATATCAAGCAGGCCAGTTACTATGCGTGGATTCCGTATGCGGCGTCGGGGGTGGGGTGCGCGGTCGGCGGCTGGTGGTCGAGCCGGCTGCTGCGTAAGGGGAGTTCGCTGGATTTCTCGCGCAAGGTGGTGTTGGGCGTGAATGCGCTGTCGATGCCGTCGCTGATGCTGGTGCCGCTCGTGTCAGTACAGCATGCGCTCCTGCTGTTCTGCGTGGTGTTTTTTTCGCTGCAGTCGTGGTCGACGATTGTGATGACGATTCCGACGGATATCTTTCCGCTATCGGCCGTGGGCACGGTGGCTGGGCTGGTGGGATTTGGGGGATCAATGGGTGGCGCGTTGTTTGGCCTGATTGCGGGATCGATGCTGGGACATGGCTTCAGCTATGCGACGTTGTTTCTGCTGGTGGGCACCTTTCACCTGATTGGTTTCTCTGCCGTTGTGTTTCTGGGGGGCAGGATTCAGCCGCTTGATTCCGTTGAGTTGAGGCAGATTGAGAGTGAGGCATGAAGATTACGGACGTTCGTGCGCGCGTTGTGCAGTGGAAGGGCGAGACGCTTCCGCTGCCGCCGCATTTCTGTACGAATCCGATGGACCTGGTGGCCTTTCGCAAGGCATCGATGGGAAACTTTGCGTTTCACGGATGGGTGCTTGTCGAGATTTTTGCCGACAACGGGCTGGTGGGGCTGGGCAATGCGGCGCTGTCGCCGCTGGTGACGAAGACGTTGATCGATACCTATCTGAAGCCGCTGCTGCTGGGCATGGATCCGTGGGATACGGAGTTTCTGTGGCAGCAGATGTATCGGCGCACGCTGGCCTTCGGGCGCAAAGGCGTGGCGCTCGCGGCGATCTCGGCGGTGGATATCGCGCTGTGGGATCTGATTGCGAAAGACGCGAAGCAGCCGGTGTTCCGGTTACTTGGGGGCCGCACGAAAGAGGCGATCCCTGTTTATGCGAGCAGGCTGTATGCGATGCCCTTGCCGCAGTTGCAGAGCGAGGCGCAGCGCTACAAGGATGCAGGGTACAAGGCGATGAAGCTGCGCTTCGGCTGGGGACCGGTGGACGGGGCCGAGGGCATGCAGAAGAATCTTGAACTGGTGCGAGCGGTGCGCGATGTAGTGGGCAACGGCGTGGACCTGATGGCGGATGCGTACATGGGATGGACACTGGATTATGCCAGGCGCATGCTGCCGTTGTTGGAGCCTTTCAATTTGCGATGGCTGGAGGAACCAGTGATTCCCGATGACACGCGGGGGTACAGAGAGCTGAAAAGCTATGGCCGCGTACCGATTGCGGGCGGGGAACACGAGTTCACGATCTTTGGCTTCCGCGATCTGCTGGAGGAGAACGCGGTGGACTATATCCAGTTCGACACGAACAGGGTGGGAGGAATCAGCCAGGCGCGGAAGATCTCCGCGTTGGCGGAGTCTTTCCAGGTGCCGGTCGTGCCTCATGCGGGGCAGATGCACAACTATCACGTGGTGATGGCCAGTTTGAATTCGCCGATGGCGGAGTTTTTCCCGAAGGTGGATGTCGAGGTGGGTAATGAGCTGTTCTGGTACATCTTTGATGGCGAGCCTGAGCCGGTTAATGGATTCATCAATCTGGATGATGCGAAGCCGGGGCTGGGATTGACGGTGAATGAGGAGTCACTGAAGCGTTTTGAGGTGATCGGGTAGAAGGGGAGCGGATTGATTCGCCTGGTACAGATCGAAAATGGTGCGCAGAGGCGTGTGGCGCTGGTTGAAGCGTCCGAGCTGCGATGCCTGAAGGGAATTGAGTCGGTCTTCGCGCTGGCGTGGGAGTGCGCGCGCGACGGTGCTTCGCTGAGCAAGCGGGCGAGAGAACTTGCGACGGGTGAAGTGATGAACTACGACGCGGTTTACGGGCAGCGAGAGCGAGTGGCGCTTGATGGCGCCGATTGATGTCCCGGGTGCTCCGGAGCGTTTGCTTGTATCGGGGACTGGACTTACGCATCTTGGCAGCGCGAAGAAGCGACAGGCGATGCATGAACAGCGCGCCAACGCTGATGTGCCGATGACGGACAGCATGCGCATGTTTGAGGCGGGACTGGAGGGCGGCAGGCCGAAGGAGGGCGAGGTCGGCACTCCGCCGGAGTGGTTTTACAAGGGAAATGGGTCGATACTGCAGGCGCCGTTTGCTGCGTTGAGCGTGCCGAGCTATGCGAAGGATGGCGGTGAAGAGGCGGAGATTGCGGGGGTCTATCTGATTGATGCGGACGGTGCGCCGTGGCGCATCGGGATGTGCGCGGGCAATGAGTTTTCTGATCACGAATTTGAGCGTGGCAACTATCTGAATCTTGCGGGGTCGAAGTTGCGGCATTGCAGTGTCGGTCCGGAACTGGTGGTTGGCGGGGAGTTCGGCGCAATCGAGGGCGAGGTGAGCATCGAACGCGATGGCAGGCGCGTGTGGCATAAGGCGATCGAGAGCGGGGAAGAGAATATGTCACACAGCCTGGCAAATCTTGAGCATCATCACTTCAAGTATGAAGCGCATCGAAGACAAGGGCACGTTCATGTGCACTTCTTTGGCGCGCACTCACTGAGCTTTGGAGAGGGAGTGAGGCTGGAGAGCGGCGATGTGATGCAGGTGAGATGGGATGGGTTTGGACGGCCACTGCGCAACGTGCTGCACGTTGATGCCAGACAGGGTGGTGGCCAGCTCGTGCGAGTGCGGGCCTTCGATTGATCAAACGTTTGCAGGAGGATGAGGTGAGCCAGCGAGTTGCGATTTTGGGTCTCGGCACAATGGGTGCGGGGATGGCGAAGAACCTTCTGGCGGCCGGGTTCACGGTGACGGTGTATAACCGCACCCGTGCGAAGGCTGAAGCGTTGGCGGCATCAGGCGCGCGCGTTGCGGATTCTGCGGCGGAAGCGGCGCACGACGCGGACGTGATTGTGAGCATGCTGTCGGACGAAGCGGCTTCGCGCGCGGCGTGGACTGGCGAGGATGGCGCGCTGAGCGGGGTGAAAGCGGGCGCGGTGCTGGTGGAGTCGAGCACGGTGAAGCCGGAGTGGATTGAGGAGCTGGCAGGCCTTGCGAAAGCGCGTGGGGTTGAGTTGCTGGATGCTCCGGTGACGGGGAGCCGCGTGCAGGCCCAGGCAGGGGAACTAATCTTCCTTGTGGGTGGAGACGCCGGAGTGGTGGAGCAGGTGCGTCCGGTACTGGAGGCGATGAGCAAGGAGATTGTGCACCTGGGGCCGAGCGGCAGCGGAGCGCGGATGAAGCTGATTAACAATTTTCTTGCGGGCGTGCAGGTTGCTTCTCTGGCTGAGGGAATGGCGTGGATCGAACGCAGTGGGCTTGATCGCGATCTGGCCCTGAGGGTCCTGAAGAATGGGGCGCCCGGAAGCCCTCTGCTGGGAGCGATCTCGGGCCGCATGATTGAGGCGAAGTACGACGTGAACTTTCTGCTGTCGTTGATGGAAAAGGATCTTCGCTATGCGAGGCTGGATGCTGCAGTACTCGGTGTGGATCTGCGCACAGCGAGGTCGGCCGAGGGGCGATTCCACGATGCGGCAGATGCGGGGTTCGGCGACAAAGACATGTCGGCGGTGATTGAGCCGTTGCGCCAGCGTTGATTCGTCTGCCGGCATATGAGAGCCAGAAGCAATTGGAAACAGGAAGCTGCGAGTCGCACGCGGACTGGGCGCCCGGCCCTGGTGTGCTGAACGGCTTAATGGCGGAGAGCTAGTCCGCAATAGTATGTTGAAACTATTGCATTTATTATGAATTATTCTTCCTTATACCGTCATATCTACCGTTACTTCTCTTCGCTATCGGATTAGATTCTTGAGTGATGTAGGGTATACCTCGCCCCTAAGCCTGGTCGGCGGAAATTCGCCACTTTAAACATAATAAGTCATTGTAAATAAACAACTTATATTGATATTGACGCTAGCTTGCCGACAGGCTCGCGAATCTCCAAAGCAGACAAGGAGCTGTATCCGATCAAGGTACCTAACCTAGATCTGAACTCGGTACCTAGCATGGAAGTCTGAGCCGTGATGCTCGTCCGGAGGCGTAGAATGGGTCCCATTTTCCGCGACACCCAGCACCGGGCTGAGCCCCCCGAGTGCGCCGCTCCTAGAATCCTCCAAACTTGGCGGAGTGACCATCTCGAAGCGGCCAGATATATTGTTCCTGTGACATGCCACTCGACGCGCACGCCGTGCGATCTGCCTGCTCGCGCCTCTACAACTCTTCGCGGTTTCAGGAATCCATAGCTTTAGAGTATTTGCCGGGAACTGACGGAAAGCCGCACCGAACCTTTGTCACCATAAATCCTCTTCTCCCCCTTCGCTCTGGCTCGCCAGCATATCTGGGATATTGACCCTCCGAGCGCATGACGACATCATGGCCTGGATCAAGGGATATAAGAGGTGAGCTTGTACGGATGAGATGATCCGCCTGGCTTCGAACAGGTTCTGGAACCAGCTGACGCGAAGGCACTCCTCGCGCAGTTTGCTGTTGAAACTCTCCACGTAGGCGTTCTGCGTGGGCTTGCCGGGCTGGATGTGGACCAGATCGATCTTGCGATCCAGAGCCCAGGCAAGGAAGTGGCGGCTGGTCAGCTCCGGGCCGTTGTCACAGCGAATAGCTCGCGGCAGGCCAACCGCACTGCGGACAAAACACAGATTGATTAGCTAGGAGGGCACCACACGCCGGGCAATACATCAGCGTCTCCTTCCAAACCGAATCCTCAATCAGTATTGAAGCTGAAAAAATTATACCGCTCTATTCAAGCAAACAGATTGTCTGCACAGAAATTCCCCTCATCGCAAATACCGACTTCCAAAGCCATGGGTAGGAAGCTGCTCATGAAATTTACAACTCGATGTCTGCATTGTGCCAGTCTTCACGAAGCAATTGACCACTGGCGCGACAATTTCAAAATGCAGCCAAGCAAAGAGAACCAGCACGAATACAGTGGATCCCTGTACGACCTCGGAGCCACTTGGGGCGAACGATACCCAAATGACCGCGACACGCCGGGCGCGTTTCAGTGGTATCGGCGCGGCCTCATCGCGCCGGAGGAAGAGTAGTCGGAGGCATGCTCATAGTGACTTCTGAAACGCATTTAGCCGCTGCAATTGTCGGTCTTGGCGGATACTTTGTTTTTTGAAGACGCGGTCCCATACAAGCATCCAAGCGGAGCAGTAATTTGGGTGAAATTGGATGCTTCGACTGAAGAAGATGTGATGCGTAGCATGTAGCGGCTTTGAATTGCTCATTCACGCTCGGGTCTCAGGACACGGATTGTCCAGCAATCTGGACTAGTGTCTGCCGACGTCTGGCTGGCACAACGGCTGCGGATGAGTATTCGTACACACGTAAGGATCGAAGACGCCCGAAGGGAGTAAGGGCTTCAGGAGGCCAACGGCGCTTTCATCCTCTTGTCAAAAATGGGGCGCAGGAAAGTGGCAACGGGCGATGTCATCATCGCTCGCTATGCTGACGATCTTGTGATGGGCTTCCAGCATCGAGCCGAGGCAGTGCGGTTCCTTGAAGAGTTCAAGGAACGGCTGGCGAAGTTCGGCTTGGAACTCCACCCGGAAAAGACCCGGCTGATCGAGTTCGGCGGTTTGCAGCCCACAAACGGAAACAGTGGGGCAAAGGGAAACCGGAGACCTCCACGTTCTTGGGCTTCACCCACTACTGCGGGCGGCGCCACAAGACCGATACCTTCACCGTCTGGCGAATTACTGCGAGCCTGCGGATGGTCGCGAAGCTCAAAGCAATCAAGGTCGAGCTTCTACGCCGGAAGCATGATCTCATCAGTCAGGTTGGTGCCTGGCTTCGGAAGGTGGTCACTGGCTACTACCAATACCACGCTGTTCCCGGGAATATCGGTCAGTTGCGCACCTTCAGACAGCGCATCAATCGGCTCTGGCGAAACGTTCTGGTTCGTCGCGGCCAACGCGCAAAGAAGAAGTGGGAGTCACTGACTCCGGTCTTCGACAGGTGGATACCCATACCCCGAATCCTGCATCCCTATCCTCACGCCCGCTTCCACGCCATCCATCCTTCATAAGAGCCGTATGCGTAGACGCGCACGTACGGATCCGTCCGGGGGGCGCTCAGTGATGAGCGTCCCTACCGGGACCGTCCGGAACCGGGCTACCCGAAGAATCTCTCGGGCTTGCGCCAGACACCGCCGAATTACCTTGGGTCGAAGACAACGAAGCGTTCTGAGTGGCTCAGATGTAAACGCGCTGAAAGAGCACCGTAGCCAATATCCCGTCCTCCTCCCGATCTGGGACGTCATGCGACCCTCTTGCTGGGGTCACGAAGGGAAGTTTCCGAACGATGCGGCTACGAAGCCTCATGTCAAGCGGAGGCAGAACAGCGAACGCTCTGCGCGCATCGCTTACCTCT
>CAVRAK010000024.1:0-181202 GCA_963718885.1 uncultured Acidobacteriota bacterium | reverse complement strand
CCATAGGAGCGACCGTTTGGCAGCCCTTGTCTCCCCTATAAGTTGTTTAATATTATTGACTTTATGGCGGTGGACGCAGTCCAGTGCGAACTGCTCTCCGTGTCCGAATTCCCGTTAACAGGGAAGAATACAGGGAACTTTGCACTTAGGCGGCCCTGTTAATCCGGTTCTCGTTAGAATTCACGCGCATTTTGTCGATTTCTGGCCCGAAGGAGTCTAATCCGAACAAGGAATTTCTGAAGCGCTAACACGCAATTCATTTCCCTGATACCGGTGGTTCGAATCCCAAATGAGGATCCGAACGACTTCCGTGCACCTCCAGAGTTGGCGCTGTCCGGGCTGGCGCTCAGGTCAACAGGTACCAAGCTTGTTGTCGCACTTGCTTCGCCCAGACTTGGGCCACCGACCAGACAGCCCCCGCGCTCATCATTCGGCTCTTATTGGCGCCTAGTTGTCTTGACAGGTTTTTCTCTGACGTCGGTTCGCGGTCTTGGCTGCCTTTTTTACAACACGTCGGGCTGCGGCCTTCTTTGAAGGGGCTCTTTTCGGAGTGGTCCTTGCGGGAGGATCTGGGGGTCTACAGGGGCATCAAGGTTTATCCAAAGCCTTCTGCTCTGTCCTGTCCGCTAGTTCGAACAACAGAGCTCGCGGAGTATCCTACGAGGCTTTTGATCCAAGTAAATCAATGACAGATACTCGGCTAATCGCCGGATGCCAGAATTGGCGATATCTTCAAAAGGGACAACCGTAATGCCTAGTAGGGAATTCCTCGAGATCCTGATCGATTTCGAATGACGGAGAGTGCTCTCTAATTGGGTTGCCATCAGGGCCGCACATCATGACCTGAGTCGGAGACCGACGAGAGCTGCTTCAGTGGTGATATTCTGCCACCAGATTCTCCCTAACTCGATTAGAAGAACGGACAGGTCAGATCTCTCGATGTCGCAACGCTCACGCCCGCAGAATTTGGCCGATTCCGTCTACAGCCAGCTCAAGGCAGAACTTTTTGAATTCCGCCTTTTGCCAGGGGACAGATTTACTGAGGCAGAAATTGCCGATCGAACTGGAGCCAGCAGGACACCCGTGCGTCAGGCACTCTACAAACTGCAGCGCGAGGGGTTTCTCGATGTGAATTTCCGGAACGGTTGGGAGGTACGGCCGCTGGATTTTGCCCAGATTGATGCGCTCTATGAGTTGAGAATGCTTCTGGAGCAGGCGTCTGTGCGCCGCTTGAGTGATCTCAATGCACATGAGTTGAATGACGTTCTTTCTCCTCTTGAGTCGAGGTGGTGCGTCCGTCCGAAAGAGCGGAGCGCAGATGCGAGTGAAGTTGCGATGTGGGATGAAGAGTTTCATTGTGGCTTGGTAGCGGCATCAGGAAATAATGAGTTTGCGCGTGTTCATCTTGAAGTAACCGAGAAGATTCGCATCGTGCGGCGCCTGGGCTTCACTGGAAATTCACGCGTTACAGGAACGTATGAGGAACACAGCGCGATTCTGGCATTGATACGTGCGCGCGAGTTTACGGCCGCCGAAAAGCAACTTGCCCTCCATATTGAGGTGTCACGCAGCGGAGCTAGAAAGATAACCCTGTTAAGGCTACAGAACGCCCGCGCGAGCCTGCGAGCCTAGATCGCCTCTGCATTGAGTCAAATTGCAACGGCCTGCGCACGGCGGGATTCCTGCTCAAGCAAATTTATAAAGAGATTCATGACCGCCTGACGCGTGCCTGATAAGCGAAGACTACGCGCTTGGCAGCCTATACATGGAGAGCGATGTAAAAAGAATTTCAAACTCTTCATGGGATCCTTATGGTGACCTGTATACCTTCTTGTATACAGATACCAAGTTCTTCCAGATCAACATTCCATCAAGCGCTCGGGTAATGCCTCGACCTTGTCTTGGGCACACGCCTGATCTGCATTTTCATCTGAGCAGGCTGATCTTAAAGGGGGTTGCATTCATGAATCGATCTTTCATGGGTCGTAAGAGATGTCCCTTCATTGCCGGCAATTGTTCGATTGCCAACAGGATTTCAAACGGTCCTCTCGGTCTTCCATTCGTAAGGTTGACTTGGGTGGCTTCGCTGACATTTGTTTTATGTTTTGCTACCGCGATCGGGTTCGGTCAGGAGTCCGCGAGTCTATCGGGAGTGGTCAAAGACTCAACTGGCTCCAGCATTCCCAATGCGTCCGTCGTGTTGACGAATGATAAGACCGCCGAAGTGAAGAAGGCGGTGACGGGTCCGGCGGGCGGCTATTCGTTCACGGGCCTCGCTGCCGGTACGTATACGATCCAGGCCAGCGCCCCGGGGTTTGCAGCGCAGCACGAGCCGATTGTTCTTGCCGTTGGACAGGCGGCGAGTCTTGATTTGGCGCTGTCCATCGCCGCAGAAGTGCAATCCGTTTCCGTTAGCGGGAGAGACGGATCCCTATAATGTGCTGCCCACGCAGCCCTCAACTACAGCCTTTGGTCTTCCTGAGAAGATCGAAGAGACTCCTCGCTCTGTCTCCAGCGCGGATTCGGAACTGCTGAATTTGTACTCCGCCAGGACCGTAAACGACCTGGTCACAGTCGTGCCGGGCTCTTACACCGGCGGATACTTCGGCATTCCCGGAAGCGTCTTCCTGCGCGGGGACATTGCGGACAATTATTTTCGCGGGTTCCGGCGCGTTGAGAACCGTGGTAATTATCAAACTCCGCTCGATGCATCGGATCACATCGAGATTGTTGCTGGACCACCCTCTCCGATTTACGGGCCCGGAAGAATGGGCGGATTCATGAACTTTTATCCCAAGACAGTGCGTAGCGAAGGCGCGAAATGGATGGACAAAGGCCATGGCGCCGTCGTCGGGCGGTTTGGCGAATACAACGATAAAGTCGGGAGCGCGGAGTATGGATTGCCATTCAAGATCGCTTCCCATCGCTCCGGCGCCTACGCTATGTACGAACAAAAGGGTTCCGACAGCTTCTACAAAGGGGTCTTTGATCGCTACAAGCTTGGCCAGATTGCCTTTGACATGGAGCTTTCTTCGAAGTGGAGACTGGCTTACGGTTTTCAGGGATATGGCGATCAGGGGATCCAGGCTCTCGGCTGGAATCGAGTCACACAGGATCTCATCGACCACCAAATCTATCAGGCCGGAACTCCGGCCCTCGATCTTTCCTCGAACGGAGTCAATGTCGGCCCAACTGACATCTCGCCCGGGCAGTTGAATACCTTTGCCTTCCAGCAGGACATGGGCGCTGTCTTTCCCTATTACGGCAACTACGCTGACTACGCGCTGGATCCTTCTACTGTCCATCCCGTCAAGCTGTCTCTCGATCGAATCATGGTCGACGATACGGGCGACTTTCTGAGCGCCACAACCTACACCGCATATTTCGACGTCGTTGGAGAAATCAAGCCCGGCGTGACGTTCAAGAACCAATCTTTTTATGATCGGCTCAATTCGCAAAAGTTCAGCAGCTACGGCTTCGGTGCCGATTACCGGCCATGGGCGGTCGAAAACAAATCGACACTGACCTTCAGCTGGCATCCTGAATCGGTGGTTTCGATGAACGCGTTCGCCGGCTACGACTTCACCAGGGTTCAGGTGACGGCCGGTGAAGAGCGCGACGATTATCAGGTGGTCGACCGGCGCGATCTTTCAGTTGGCACGACACCCAACGATCGGATGCAGGGTCCATGGGACAGCAATCCTGCTATCCCGTTTCAATACCTGAACAAGGGCGCGTACACGGATAACGGTCTCTTTTGGCTCTCGGACTTCGATTTCTGGAACAGGCTTGTCTTTACGATAGGCGCGCGCCTTGATCGCTATTCGCCCGACTTCTGGGGCCGCGACTCCGGTGATGGAGCGCTTACCCACGAGAAGGCCAGCAACACTGGTGGTCTCTTCAATGGCAGTGTGAGCTACAGAACGCCGATTCATCTTGTTCCTTACTTCACGGCGGCAACATCGCGTTTTCTGGATCTCGGCCAGGGAAACGAGATCGATGCCTCAGAGATTCCTGGCGGAACTTATGTCCAGCCCTCCAGTCTTTACGAGGGTGGCGTGAAGACCAGCATCTCGCAGAAGTTTTTCGCTTCGCTCGCGATCTTCCGTCAAAAGCGATCTGCGTGGAACAGTCAGACGCTGGCGTTGGACTACTTCAAGAGCAGAGGCGCGGAAGTGGAGGTCCGTGCGTTTCTTCTGAATCGTCTCAGCCTGACGGGCGCCTTTACCTGGCAGGACCCTCAACAGCTGAATGCGCCCTTCCTGCTCGCCATTCCCGGCAGCTTGCTGGGCCTGACTCCGGAACAGTCGTACGGCGGAAAATTCGAAGGTCTTGCCACAATCTTTCCACATCAGGGAGCTTATCCGGTGGCTGGGCAGCCGCACTGGGTCATAAGCCCGTTTGGGACATTGAACATCACCAGGAACATCGGGTTCTTGCTCGGAACGACATGGGTAGCCTCAGTCAGGGCCGGATATGTCAGCAACGTGGTGCTTCCTTCCTACTCGCTTTCGCGCGGGTCGGTCTTCTACCGCAGGAAGAACTATGAAGTGAACTTTGGGATCAACAATATGTTCGACGCCAAATACTTCCAGAGCCAGTATCTGTTCGAGGACTCACTCGTGAAGCCGGGAGAGCTGCGTACCATGGGCGGGACTGTCAGATATACATTTTAGGTAGCAGAGGAGTTCAAGTTGCTAATCAATGATCCTGAGGTGACGGCGGAGATCCGCGCTCTTCACGAGGAATACGAAGCGGCTCTCGTCGGCAATAACGTTCAAAAGCTGACGGCATTTTTTTGGGATTCAACTCACGCACTGCGGTTTGGAGTGGGGGAGAGCTTGTACGGTTCAGCGGAGATTGAGGCATTTCGCAAGGCCCGCTCGGCCGCCAATCTTGAACGAGAGATATTCAATCTGCGCATCGTCACTTTCGGCAGTGCGCAGGCAATTGTCACACTGGAGTTCAAGCGAGTGGCGAACGGGATTTCCCGGCATGGGCGTCAAAGCCAGGTCTGGGTCAGGTTTCCCGAGGGTTGGAAGATTGTGAATGCCCATGTTTCATTTACTGCGACGTCGTACATGGAATCTGCAGCTGCTCTAATCGGCCTGCAGATTCCACCGGAACTCGCGGAGGGCGTGCGTCAGAATATCGAACGATCTGCACAGATAGCGGCTCCGCTTCTTGCAGTCAATCTCTCAGAAGAGACAGAATCAGCGGGGGTATTTCAACCATGAGTACTCGGTTCGATCTGTCTGGCGATGCGATCGGCATTGCCCAGGCCATTCGATCTCGAAAACATTCCGCGCGCGAAGTCTTGCAAGCGACGCTCGGGTCTATTGAAGAATATGACGGCCAGCTGAACTGTTTCACAAAGGTCCTGAAAGCGGAGGCAATCGCCCAGGCAGACGCAACCGATCGCCGCATCGCTGCCGGGGAGGATCCGGGACCGTTGGCGGGGGTTCCCTTTGCCGTTAAGAATTTGTTCGACATTGCTGGCACGACCACAATCGCGGGATCGAAGATTCACGCAAGCAACCTTCCTGCAGAGAGGGATGCAGCGGTTGTGGAGCGTTTGAAGGCGGCAGGGGCCAACCTGGTCGGGGCGTTGAATATGGATGAATACGCCTACGGATTCACCACAGAAAATACCCACTATGGGCCAACGCACAATCCGCACGATTTGGAGCGCGTCGCGGGAGGTTCTTCGGGCGGGTCTGCCGCTGCGGTCGCGTCCGGCATGTTGCCCCTCACGATTGGATCGGATACGAACGGGTCGATTCGAGTTCCAGCTGCGTTTTGCGGAATCTATGGCTTGAAGGCGACCTACGGCCGAATCTCCCGCGCCGGAGCGGTGCTCTTTGCAGAGAGCTTTGATCATGTTGGTCCATTCGCACGTTCGGTACGCGATATCGCCCTTGCCTTCGATCTCCTTCACGGCCCCGATCCAAGAGATGCGGTTGCAAGCACACGACCCGCCGAGCCTTTATCTCCGCAATTGGAATTTGGAACGAAAGAATTGCGGATCGCTGTGGCCGATGGTTATTTCAGTCATGGAGGGGCTCCGGAAGCGTTCGAGGCGGTAAGCAAGGTCGCGAAGGCGCTTGATGTGCAGCAGACCATCACGATCCCTGACGTGGAGAAGGCCCGGGCCGCAGCGTATATCATCACCGCGTGTGAAGGTGGAAATCTCCACCTGCCGGATCTTCGCACCCGGCCCGGCGACTTCGATCCCATGGTCATCGAGCGTTTCCTTGCAGGCGCTCTCCTGCCGGTGTCCTGGTACTCACATGCGCAGCGGTTCCGCAGAGTGTTTCGCGATCAACTCAGGGAAATCTTCAGCAAGATTGATGTGATCCTTGCGCCTACCACGCCGCTTCCCGCAATCCGCATTGGGCAGCCGACCATAGTGATCGATGGAAAGGAAGTGCCTTCCCGCCCTAACCTCGGGATTTTCACGCAACCGCTCTCATTTATTGGACTGCCTGTTCTCTCGGTACCAGTTTTCCTTCCAGGGTCGCTGCCACTCGGAGTCCAGATCATCGGTGCGCCATATCGGGAAGCGTCGATTCTAAGAGTAGCCAGGCAACTGGAGCAAATGGGAGCCGTTTCCGCTCTTGTTCAAACTCCCGTTCCGCAGACCGTGCGGGATTGAATCCGATGGGCAAGAAGGGCAGCGAAATTACTCGCAGGGGATTTCTGACCCAGATGGCGGTTGCAACTACAGTGGCCCTTGCGAGGCCACGTCCGCTGATCGCAGCTCGGGCGCCTTTGATTCTCGGCTTCCTTTATGGGGGTCCCAAGAACGATCTCGGTTACAACCAGGCTCATTTCGAAGGAAAGCAATCTCTAAGAGCACTGCCCTTTGTGAAAGCGATTGATGAAGCGAATGTGACCGAGACGATTGACGCGGAAGAGGCCATGCGCGACATGATTCATCAGGATGGCGCGCGGGTCATCTTTGCCACTTCGTACGGTTATCTTGACCCCTATGTGTATCGAATCGCACGCGAGAGTCCCGAGGCGCAGTTCTTTCACTGCGGCGGATCTCTCCGCGACGGAATTGACCCTCCAAACATCGGCGTTTACTTCGGATATATCGATGAGGTCGAGTACCTTGCAGGCATGACTGCCGGCTTGACGACGCGAACCGGTCGCCTCGGCTTTGTTGCCGCCAAGCCGATTCCTCAAGTGCTCCGGAATATCAACAGCTACATGCTTGGTGCGCGAAGCGTAAACCCATCCGTATCGATGCAGGTTGTCTTGACGGGCGATTGGGTCCTTCCGGTGCGAGAGGCAGAGGCGGCCAGCAGTCTCGCGGATCGAGGCGCCGACGTACTTACCGGTCACACGGGGTCCCCGCGCGTCATCGTACAGGTTGCGGAGCGTCGGGGTATATGGGCTACGGGATATCAGTTTGATCAGTCGGTAGTGGGTCCGCACGCTTTCCTGACTGGCGCGGAGTGGTCCTGGGGTGTGGTGTACCAGCGGTACGCGGAAATGCTGAACGATGGAAGATCCATCATCGATCGCACGATTCCGCGGCGCATGAGCGGCACACTCAAGGATCACTTTTGCCAGCTGTCTCCCTTCGGCCCTTCTGTGACGCCTTCAACGCGCCACAGGATTCTCGACGCGCAGAACGAGCTTCTCGACGGCTCCAGGGCAATTTATGAGGGCCCATTGCGCGACAACAAAGGGAACATCGTAATTCCCGCGGGCAAGACTATTTCCATTCAGGATCCTGTGCTTGACGGCATGAACTGGCTGTTGGAGGGAATCGACGGGGACGCCAGAAGCCTATGATGCTCAGGATCCTGGTTCCTTCGCGCAGATCGCTCGAGTCCATCGCAATCCCCGCTTTCGCCTTTCTGATTTCAATGGCGCTATTCGGGGGATTTTGCGTCTTGTGGGGTGCTCCTTTCTGGGCTGTCTTCGCCTCCATCTACAAGGCCGGATTTGGAAGCTGGTATTCGTGGCAGAACAGCCTGGTCCGTGCGGCCCCTCTCATGCTCTGTGGTCTATGCACCGCCATTCCCGCTCGCGCCGGTCTCATCACGGTGGGGAACGAGGGCGCGTTTGTACTGGGCGGCCTCGCGGCCGCAGCCGCGGGTCTGGCCACTCAATCGGCATCTGCCTTTTGGAGTCTCTGTTGTATGGCGGCAGCAGGTGCGATCGTGGGCGGTCTTTGGATCATGGCAGCCGGTGCGCTCCAACACTATCGAGGTGTCAACGCGGTCATCAGCAGCCTGCTGCTCAACTACATCGCCCTGGCCTGCCTGCTGCAACTCGTCGAGGGTCCGATGCGCGACCCACACAGTCTGAATTTTCCGGCCACGTACGCCATCGCGGAATCACACCAGCTTGGGACGCTCTTCCATTCCAGGATTCACCTGGGGCTGATTTTTGGTGTCGTCGCTTCGATCCTCTTCTGGATTCTCTTGGAGCATACGGTCTGGGGGATGAAGGTGAGGATCATAAGTGGCAATTCCAGGGCCGCGGCTCTTATCGGTCTGCCTCTGGGTGCGTTGATCCTCGGAGCGAGCTTTCTCGGGGGAGCCTGCGCCGGACTGGCGGGCATGGTTGAGGTGGCGGCTGTGCAAGGCCGTGCGAGTCACGCTATTGCTGCGGGCTACGGCTACGTCGGCATTCTGGTGGCGTTTCTAGCGCGCCAATCTCCGCTTCGCATCATCGTTGTGTCCGTCATTCTCGGCGCGGTCGTTGCAAGTGGCGGGGCACTTCAGCGCGATCTTGATCTTCCGGATGCCACCGTTGCGGTGTTTGAAGGAATTACATTTCTGATGGTTCTGGCTTCAGAAGCGCTCTACGGGCGCCTGAATTGGGTTAAGGAAAACGATGCCGCAATTTGAACTCGCCGGTGCATCCGTACTCGCAGTGGCCCTGCTCGGCGCCGCTATTCGCGGTAGCATCCCCTACATGTTCGTGAGTCTGGGAGAATGCCTCACCGAAACGAGCGGGCGCATAAACCTCGGCATGGAAGGCATTCTGTTGATGGGAGCGATGACGGCGTTTGCCGTTTCCCAGCGTACCGGCTCGCCCTGGATTGGAGCTCTTGCGGCTGCTGCTGTTGGTGGAATGCTAGGGCTTTTCCACGCTGCCATTACTGAGTTGCCGGGCGTCAATGACATTGCGGCGGGTATCGCCATGATTGTCTTCGGCAGTGGATTGGCTTTCTTTTTCGGAAAACAATTCGTCGCTCCGATGGCTCCTCAACTTCCCGTTCTCGACTTGGGCCGGTGGGCGTCCAATCCGGCCACACGAGCCGCTCTTCGAGTCAGCCCGTTGTTTTTCCTGGGTATACTCACAGCCTTCGCTCTGCACTACCTCCTCCAGCACACCCGCTGGGGACTTCACATCCGCGCGGTGGGCGATGCACCTGAAGCCGCGCGCTCCATGGGGATCTCCGCTCGCAGGCATCGCATCCTTGCTACAACAATCGGCGCAGCTTTGGCGGGCATTGGCGGATCCCACTTGACGCTCTATTTTCCGGGCATCTGGTCTGAGGGCATATCCGGCGGACAAGGCCTCATGGCCGTGGCGCTTGTGATTTTCGCGCGTTGGAGCCCGCTGCGTTGCCTCGGTGCTGCTCTATTCTTTGGAGCTGCGCAAGCCATCGGGCCTTCGCTGCAGTCGTTCGGACTCAGTGGCGTCTACCATCTCCTGAATGCGTCTCCATATCTGCTCACTCTGGTGCTCATGGTCGTCTCCTGCTCCCGCGACCGCAAGCTGGCCGGAATGCCTGGTGCCTTGGGAGGAAAAGGATGAGCGTCAAGCCGCCTGTATTGGTGGAAGTCAAAAATGTCAGCAAACATTTTGGCCATCTTCGTGCGGTTGATTCCGTGAGCCTGACCGTTCGTCCGGCAACCTTCCACGCAATCATCGGAGAAAACGGAGCTGGAAAAAGCACGCTTGCAAAATGCATGCTCGGAATCTACCCGCTCCATTCCGGTGAGGTAAGGGTGAATGGAAGAGCGATTACCAATCCGCTTGAAGCTCGACGTGCTGGCATGGGGATGGTGTTTCAGCAATTCAATCTGGTTCCGTCGATGACGGTTGCCGAGAATCTGTTGCTGGCCAGGGAAGACCTGCCTGCGCTTCTCGATTGGCGCAAACATCGTTCAGAGTTAACAAATTTCCTCGACACGGCGCCGTTTTCTATCGACCTCGACAGCCGCGTCGCTCATCTCGCGGCAGGGCAAAAGCAGAAAGTCGAAATTCTAAAGCAGCTCTATCTGAAGACGACCATACTGATACTCGATGAGCCTACCTCGGTGCTGACTCCGCCTGAATCAGATGAGGTGATGACTGTGCTCTCCGCCATGGTCAGAAGAGGCTCCTTAAGTGTCGTGCTGATCAGCCATCGCTTTGGCGAAGTGATGGACTTTGCAGATGAAGTTACTGTGATGCGTTCTGGAAGGATCGTCAGGTCTGTGCCCGTAAAGGACACAAGCCCTTCTCAACTTGCCGGGTGGATGATGGGAGAATCGCGAGCCCCGCAGCCGATTGAAAAGAGCATCAGTGCGCCTTCAACGCTCGCCCTGGAAGTGAATGACCTTCTCGTGCGAAATGAAAATGGTCTGGTCGCTGTCAATAAGGTCAGTCTGCGTGTTGATTGCGGCGAGATCCTCGGAATTGCGGGCGTTTCGGGCAACGGACAACGTGAATTGGTACAAGCAATCGCTGGTCAGCGCCGCATCGAGAGCGGCGAGGTTCGCGCCTTCGGCTCCCCCTTCTCTCCCACTCGTGCTGGAATCCGAAACGCCGGCCTCTTTACGCTTCCGGAGGAGCCGCTGGAGAATGCCACGGTGCCTTCGATGAGCGTCGCCGAGAATCTGGCTTTGCGCAGATTCGACCGGCCTCCGTTCTCGAAGTTCAAATTCTTTCTGAACCACCCCGCAATCTTGCAATCAGCGCGTGCAGTGATCCAATCCTTTTCAATTCGCCCGGCGTCTCCGGAAATCCCGGTACGAAATCTCTCCGGCGGAAATCTGCGAAAGACGGTGATGGGGCGTGATCTGATGGACGGTGAAGCCAAAATCCTGGTGGTAGCGAATCCCTGCGTAGGTCTCGACTTCGCTGCGGCCGCATCGTCGCACAACCGCTTGATCGAGATGAGAAATCGAGGGGGAGCGATCTTGCTGGTTAGCGAAGATCTTGACGAGTTGATCCGATTGGCAGACCGAATCGTTGTGATAAGCGGTGGCGTCATTGCGCATGAGACACGCCCCGAAGAACTCGACCGGGCCCTGATTGGCAGCCACTTCGGTGGCAGCCAGAAGGCAAGCGAAGTGCGGTAAAGGAGCTTGAATGCGTATCTATAAATTCATAGTGGTTCTTCTTGGGTGTGCAACTTCGGCGTTTGCTTCGGTTGGCTTTCAGCAAACCTCCATCCCTGATCCGCATGGCCCACGGATTGCTGTTGCCATCTGGTATCCAAGCAGCGCAAAGCCTTCGCCGCATGCTCTTGGGCGGTTAAGCCAGGACGTGGCAGTGGACGGCAGCGTGGCAGGGAAGGACCATCCACTCATTCTCATCTCTCATGGCGCTTACGGCTCTCTGGCCAGCCACTATGACACCGCCATCGCATTGGCGCGGGCTGGATTCGTCGTTGCCGCCCTGACGCACACCGGAGATAACAGTAACGACCAGAGCTACCTTGGAAATCGGATCGACTTAATCGACAGACCGCGCCAGGTGAAACTGGTCCTCGACTGGATGCTTGGATCCTGGGCCGAACATAGCCAACTGGATCAAGAACGCGTTGGCATCTTCGGGTTTTCTCTTGGCGGCTTTACCAGTCTCGTAGAAATCGGAGGCACCCCTGAGCTGAAGAGGATGGCGCTGCTTTGTTCGACGCATCCTGACGCTCCTGAATGTGCCTTTATCAAGAGAACGCACGGGGACCAGTTGGACCCCAATCCACCCAATCCACAATGGACCCACGATGTGCGGATTCGAGCGGCCGTGATCGCGGCGCCGGCGGTAAGTTTCTTATTTGGCCCCGGAGATCTGAAACAGGTCAGCCTTCCCATTCAGTTGTGGCGAGCCGAAGATGACACGCAAGCTCCCGATGCAACCAACAGTGGAGTTGTTCGGAAAGAGTTGCCGGTGCATCCGGAAGAACATACTGTTCCCGGTCAAGACCATTACGTTTTCCTTGCACCGTGCAGCGCTGCCCTTGCCGCTGCGGTGCCGGAGATTTGTCATGACACGACCGATTTTGATCGTGCAGCCTTTCACAAGACCTTTAATCAAGCCGTCGTGGCCTTCTTCTCCAAAGAGCTAAGATCTCGGTGAATGCCCGAAAGGGTTGAGCGAGGCTGTTCCGGTGACGAAGAAACGCAGGTGAAAAACATGGATATCGCTTCGCTTGAATGCGGGTATCGCGATGGTACGCTTACTCCCAGCGTGGTGGTCGAGCGGATCTATACAGAAATCGCAAGAGCAGGCGAGCGCCCTGTCTGGATAACGCTGGTTCCCAAGAGCGAAAATCTCGCCCGCGCGCGCATGCTTGAGGCGGATCACACGGCCCATACCTTGCCGCTCTATGGCATCCCATTCGCGGTCAAAGACAACTTCGATGTCGCTGGATTGCCTACGACCGCCGCTTGTCCCGCGTTTTCGCATATCGCTACGGAGACGGCGACCGTCGTGCAGAAGCTGCTTGACGCGGGCGCCATCTTGATCGGTAAAACCAATATGGATCAATTCGCGACCGGTCTGGTGGGAACGCGCACGCCTTATGGCATTTGCTCCAGTGTCTTCCATCCGGATTACGTCGCCGGCGGATCGAGCTCAGGTTCGGCAGTCGCGGTGGCACTTGGCTGGGCAAGCTTCTCGCTCGGGACTGACACGGCAGGTTCAGGTCGCGTTCCGGCAGCTTTCAATCAGCTCGTAGGCTTCAAGCCTACGCGCGGCCGTGTCAGTGCAAGTGGCTTACTGCCTGCTTGTCGCACGTTGGACTGTGTTTCCATCTTTGCCGGAACCTGCGCAGACGCGGCTCGAGTCTTTGCCGTTGCGCGCGGCTTCGACGCTGCCGACCCCTATGCTCGCCGGCAATCACCGGGCGAAGGCGCAGCGCCCTGGAGCGCGTCCACATTCCGCTTCGGCGTGCCCGTGCCAGAAAGCCTGGAGTTCTTCGGGGACGACGCTGCCCCGGCAAGCTATCGAGCGGCAGTGGAGTCCCTGATCGACCTGGGCGGCGAGGCTGTCGTATTCGACTACGCGCCATTTCATAAGGCAGCCAGCCTTCTATACAAGGGACCATGGGTAGCGGAGCGTCTCGCGGCGATCAAGGAATTCCTTGCCGGCGACCCGGAGACGGTCGATCCCACCGTTGGCGCAATTATTCGCGGTGCAAAGGAGTATGACGCCGTCGATGCATTCGAAGGAGGCTATGCTCTTGCGGAGCTGCGGCGCGCAACAGCCGCAGTGTGGGAGACGGTCGACTTTCTCTTGCTCCCAACAACGCCCACACACTACACCATTGAACAGGTACTGGCCTCGCCGGTGGCGCTAAATGCCAACCTCGGTTTCTATACCAACTTCGTCAATCTGCTCGACCTTGCGGCAGTAGCAGTGCCGGCGGGCTTCAAGCCCAATGGCTTGCCATTTGGCGTCACGCTGATTGGAACCGCCTTCACTGACGATGGGCTGTTGCACATCGCCGATCGGCTTCATCGCCGCTTGGCAAAGACCATCGGTGGCGGCGCGCGAGAGCTTGCTCTAACTCCGCGATTATCCGCCTCCAGTCCTTTGGAGGGATGCGTCTTGATGGCCGTGGTGGGAGCCCACTTGAGCGGCCAGCCACTCAACTGGCAACTGACCGAACGCAAAGCCAGGCTGGTGACCTCGACGCGCACCAACGGCGATTACAAGCTTTACGCGCTCGCCAACACCGCACCACCCAAGCCGGGTCTCATCTACTCACCGGGCCTCGGCGGTGAGGGAATTGAATTGGAGGTTTGGGCGATGCCTGAAGATACGGTAGGCAGCTTTCTCAATGCTGTTCCGCCGCCGCTCGCGCTGGGCACGATCAGACTGGCGGATGGATCAATGGTGAAAGGCTTCCTCTGTGAGCCGGCCGGAATTGAGGGTGCGCAGGAGATTACGCACCTTGGCGGGTGGAGGAGATTCGCGTCGCGAAAGGCCTAGAAGCGGTCTCATAAATGTCTGAGCATCATGTGAAGACAGGCGAGATGGACGAAGCCGAGGAAGTTTTCAACGTGGTACTCCCATCGGGTGACGAGTCGGCGGAAGTTGTGCATCCAGGCGAACAGCCGTTCCACTCTCCATCGCCTGCGGTAGCGCCGCAGCTTGCGTCCATCTTGAGTCTTTTGTCTGCGACCGCGCCGGTTGGGCGCGATCATTTCTATGTCGTACTCGGTGGCAAGCTTTTGGTCGAGCGGGTCCGAGTCATAGGCCTTGTCGCCGATGAGCCTGGCGGGAAGTTGATCGAGGAAGCTGCCGGCAAGAACGTCTTCCACAAGCTGGCACTCGGCCGGCGAAGCGCTTTCGACAGATACGGCGAGAGGAAGACTGTTATCAGCGGCGACAGCGACGATCTTCGTGCCCTTCCCACGGCGGGTCGGGCCAACGGCGAAGCCCCCTTTTTGGCGCTCGCGAAAGTCGCATCCACGAACGCTTCTTCCAGATTCAGCTTGCCTTGCTCATGCAGCCGTCGGGCCAGCGGTCTCAGCGCTTCTTCCTCAGAATGCACCAGTTTTAGCGTTCAAAGGTTTATGAGACTGGTTCTAGTAACTTCTTCCCAAGATTCCAACCTGATCATCTTGGTCACAGTCTCCGCGTCCAGCATGCAATCTGCCGCAGTAAGATCGCCTCCGCCACAGCCCACATCGACGATCTGTGCCGGATCACGCAATCCATGAGGCAACTGCTCCAGCCAAGCCGGAAGTAATTGCGATTCAGTGCTACTTCCGAGTAGGCGGTCACTCGCCTGGAACCCAGGATTGATTTTGAGATTTAAAGCCTCAGTTTGGTTGAACGCGCTCTCTTAATGTGGCTAAGATCGTGGCGCAGCGATCAGAGAAGGTAAGGCACCAGGGCAGCGGTGTGACGAGCATAGGTGGCATACGCCTCGCCGAACTGGGAGCGCATCCACTGTTCCTCAATGCGGAGCTTGATCCACAACGCGAGGAAAACGAGAACGAAAGCGATGAACCCACGTACCTGCGAGATGGCAATCGCCATGCCAAGGAAACCGGTCAGAATGCCGGTGTAGATGGGGTGACGGACCGCGGCATAGGGACCGGTGTTGATCAGTTCGTGGCCCTGTTTAATGGTCACGGAGTGGCTCCAGTTGCTGCCGAGGTGCTCGCGCGCCCAGACGGCGAACAGAAGGCCGGCGATGGTGACTGCAGCCCCCAGCCAGAAGGGCAAGAGGCCAACTGGCCAGAGCTGGAGGTAAAGCCAGGGCAGCGGGATGCGAGTTGTCGAGAGGAGGACGATCGCGATCAGGAAGATGAAGACGCGCAGGATGCGGGTGGCAACCGACTCGAGGCGCTGGGTAGCTTTGGTATCGGCGGCTTTTATCCGCCAGTAGAGAACAAAGACAATCCAGGCCAAGGGAAAGTACGATTCGTAGAACCAGAGCATTGAGGACCTCAAGCGCGCCGAAAAAGTTTATGCAGGTAAGCGAGCGGGAAGTTTCAGATCACTCGACATCTGCGAGGAGCTCTGTTGCTGCGCTTTTCGCATTGACTGTCGGAGCTCCAACCAGCTTTCGTTATATATTTCTGCGCTGAAGGCTATTCATCGCGACACTTTGGATGAGTGGTGGACTACTCGGCAGGAACGAAGTGATAACTGACGAGCAGTCGGTAATCGTATGACTTCAAGTTGACCAGTTGATAATTCTGAGCGAGCCAATGATCGGCCAATTCAGCGTGGAATTCGGCACCTTGGGGTCTCATTGTGATTGACTTCAATCTTCCGAGCGCCTTCCAAGTGATTCTGGAACTTGCGAGCTGGCATCGGCGAGGGGTCGGAAAGCACCTACCAAAGTCTCAAGTTGGCCTTTTCGTGAATGCAGCTTAGCGGCGGATCCGAAGGACTAAGGTTCACTACTGCCTTATCCCTAAGGTAACGGATGGCAGCGCGAAAGTTATTTAAGACCTGTCACACCTGGGAAGTGCCAACGTGACCGCAACGTGTGGTCACGAAGAGTGGACGGGTATTTAGCACAGCCGCTCGGCACAAACACAGTACCGAAGACCCTATCACCTTAGTGTTGTTGCCAAACGAGTTCTGACATTGACCTGAACTTGAGGCGATGCAAAACTGCACTCATCGGATGCAACATCAAATTTCCTAATCGCACTGCGATCCTGGGCTCTTGTTGAACAACCGGCTGGTTGAAGGCAACAGGAATGGAGACGGCTCTTGGCTAGGTACAACTGGAAGCCTTCCGACGAAAACGCGGGTAAGGCTCGGTGTCGAATAGATGAAGGCGTTGCGAATGTGAAGGTATTCACAGCACACAACACGGGAAGCGATAGAGTCCTCAGTCCAAAACTCCTCGTTGTCGATGCTGCACGCGAGCCGATTAAGGTGCTCAGGATTCTTATGAAAGGTCTTGCACCCGACGAACGAAATGGCGTCTGGCTGGTTAATTTCCAGGAAGTTCCCATCGCGCGGACCGCATCTGGCTTCGACTTGATTTATCTCGACGGAGAGCATCGGGTTTTGGAGGCCATCGAAATCTCGCAGGACAGGGAATTTGAGCCGTTCAAAGGGCATCCTGCCAGCGCTTTGATTCTTCAACCCAAAACCATCACGCGGTCAAAAACATTCACAGGGGACCGAATCACGCTCGATCTCACAGGAAATCGGCCGATTGTACTGGAATCCGCCTCCTCATTGAAGCGCTCGCCTGAAGGCAAAGTGGTACCGATTTCTGTCACATCTGCGCATTTGTCTGACGTCGAGCAATACGAGATAAGTAAGACGCCGACTCCCCCCGGACTGACACCGAGTGCTCCTGTTGCGGCTCCAACTGCGGCAGATCTTTCGCTCGGAGCGAGGCGAACAATCGCGCCGATTCCTCGCGGCCTCTCTACGCACATTCCGAAGGCAACTGCAGAGACTCAGGTTGAGCCGAAGCGAACACTCGTGCCAACTCCCCGCGCACTGACTCCGAGCGTTGCTGCTTCGGTGATGGCGGAACTGCCATCGAAAATTGAGCAGCCCCTGTTCACGCATTCGTTTCCAGCAACCAAAGTCGCTTCGTTAGAACCGACCACGGCTCCTGTGCCAAAACAAAAACAACGTGAGATGCGTCGGGCCCCGCGAATCAGTGCGCCGCGCTTGGTTGGCTACTACTCTGAGGGCAGCGGCCCGTCGACACCGCATGAGATAAGAAACATCAGTCTGATGGGGTTCTACATGGTCACGGATCGACGGTGGATGCCAGGCACAATCATTCGCGTTACTCTCCAAGCGCTGGAGAGCGATGGAGAGCATTCCGCCAACAACATCACGGTGTTTTCGCGGGTTGTGAACTGGGGCCCCGACGGCGGCGGCTTTGAATTTGTCCCTGTGCTCAAAGACTGAGTGTCGGCGCTGGTCTGCGCTACGAAAAGACCAAAGTCCTGACAATCATCCTTCTGGTCTGCCCTCATTTTCCGCATACCAATAATACTCAGCCAGCCGCAGCCGTAGCGGTGGGAAAGTGGGAAGCGCCATGGGCGTTTTCCAAGCAGGCGGAGCCTGCGTCTTTTCCACCGCTTGTTCTTGCGGCGAACTCTGCCGGCGTCATGTAGTTCAAGCTGCTATGGGGCCTCCGTTCGTTGTAATCGCGACGCCAGGCGGCGATGATCCTTCTGGCCTCGAACAGGTTCTGGAACCAGCCGACACGCAGGCACTCCTCGCGCATCTTGCTGTTGAAGCTCTCCACGTAGGCGTTCTGCGTGGGCTTGCCAGGCTGGATGTGAAGCGGATCGATTTTGCGATCCAGGGCCCAGGCAAGGAAGTGCCGACTGGTCAGCTCCGGGCCGTTGTCACAGCGTATGGCTCGCGGCAGCACGTGCAGACGACGATAGCCGAAGCGCGGCTTCTCGCGAGCCAACGCGATCAGACGCTCACACAAGCTGTTGTCGTTCTGCCGCGGCTTGTAGCGATAGCTCGAAACCGCTACCAGCAGCAAGCGGCAGGCCCGGCGTTCGGTGAAGGCAAACTTCTCCCGGATGTGCTCGACAGATGCCTTCATCGCTGCGAGCCGGGGTCCCCACGAACAGGCCTTCGTTCGTGGGGTGGGAGATCCATCCGTTTTTTTCTATCACCGACTGCAGCGCTTCCTTGTCCAGACTCAGATCTGCCACCAGCTTGCGCAATCGCGAGTTCTCATCCCGCAGCCGCTTGGCCTCCTGCGCCTCGCTCACATCCATGCCGCCATACTTCGAGTTCCAGGCATAGATCGTGTGCGCACTCACTCCGACCTCGCGGGCCACATCTTCGGCCTTCCGGCCGGCTTCCATCTGCTTGACCGCCGCGATCATCTGCGCTTCCGTGTGCTTGCTCCTCGACATACTCCCGCACCTTCCTGAATACCAAAATCGTGTCGCCGCAGATCGATGTGCAAGGAGTGTGCGAGAGAATGAGAGCCAAAGCGGAGGTGAATCTCGCCGTACCCAACAAAGGTTCGAAAGAAGCACACACTGGGCACACGAAACGATGGCGGAAAACGAATCTGCGCGGTGTTGGAGCAGGTGTCATTGATGAGGCAAATCAATGATAGATGCTCGGGCTAATCGCCTGAATGGCAGACTGGCGGCATCTTCAAAAAGGGGACCACCGTATTGCCTGGTGGAGAATCCCTGGAGTTCCTCATCGATTTCGAAGGACGGAGAATGCTCTCCGGTCCCTTTCAGCGCTGAGTTCCTGCAAATCCGCCCGAAAAAGTGCCGATGGCCCTTATCTTCTCTATAAGTTATTGATTATATGGACTGTATGGCGGAGAGCGAGGGATTCGAACCCCCGATACGATTTCTCGTATAACGGTTTTCAAGACCGCCGGTTTCAACCGCTCACCCAGCTCTCCGCTAAGGGCCGCAGGCTCAATGCTCTCAGTTTACTGCATTTCCACTTCACCCCTGTGCCCGACGCGGCATCTCCCACTCGTCGCCCTATCTTGAATGCATCGTGCGGTGTTACAAACGGGGATGCATGGTCAAGCGATCAAAGGCAACAGACCCTCAGCCGGCCCAGCCCATCAGCCTGCGCACACTCGGTGATTACCTCAACCTCTCGCCGGCTACCATCTCTCTCGTCCTCAACAACGCCCCGGGCGTCCGTTCCATTCCGCAGGAAACCCGCGACCGCGTCATCGCGGCGGCTGCGAAGTTCAACTACCGCCCCAGCTTTTATGCCCGCTCCCTGCGCAAACGGCAGAGCTTTACCGTCGGCGTGCTCGTTCCCCGTCTCAGCGACAACTACTCCACCCACGTTCTCGAGGGCGTTGAAGAACTGCTTGTCGAAGAGGGCTACTTCTACTTCACCGTCGGCCACCATCGCCGCCCCGACCTCATCGATGAATATCCGCGCCTCCTCATGGACCGATCCGTCGAGGGTTTTGTTCTTATCGACACCATGCTCGAGAAGAGCCTCAATGTTCCAGTCGTCGCTGTCGCCGGCCACCGCAAAATCGAAGGCGTCACCAACGTTGTGCTCGATCATCGCCGCGCCGCCGAGCTCGCTCTCCGTCATCTCTACCAGCTTGGCCATCGCAAAATCGCTTTCATGCGCGGCGGCAGTCACAGCTCCGATGCCGACGATCGCTGGAATACCCTGATGGCCGTCGCCCGCGAGCTCAAGCTCACCGTGCCTCCTGACTACACCGTCGAGTTGCAGCTCACAGTCTCCACCCCCGAGCTCGGCTACGAACCCACCAACGAACTGCTCCAGCGCGGCCTCGACTTCACCGCCCTCGTCTGCTTCAACGACATCTCCGCCATCGGCGCCATTCGCGCCTGCATGAATCACGGCCTGCAGGTTCCTGCCGACATCTCCATCGTCGGCTTCGACGACATCCAGAGCGCCGCCTACCACAATCCAAGCCTCACCACCATCCGCCAGCCCCTCAATCAAATGGGCCGCGTCGCTGCGCGCATCCTTCTGCAACGCATCCGTGGCCAGGCCACCTTCCCTGATGTCGTTCCCATCCATCCCGAGCTCGTCATTCGCGAGTCCACCTGCCCACCCAATCCGCGCCACACACGCGCCAAGCGCGGCTAGAGCTCAATTCCATGCGCAGAAGCTCAACGCGCTCTACCCTCGCGCTCCTGCACCCCGTCTTCGCTCTCACCGGCATCCTGCACGCCATCGGCGGCCCGCTGCTCCCTTCGTTCGTTTCCACATTTCATCTGGATGACCGGCAAGCGGGCCTGCTCTTTCTGCTCTACTTCGCCGGCACAACGCTCGGCGCGCTCCTTTGCCGCTCCAGCTACGCGCGCACCATCGCCATCGGTTTCGCCTTTGCCGCCGCCATCTGTCTCTTTGTCGCCTCTGCGGCGTGGCCGCTGCTGCTGCTCGCTTTTTTCCTGCTCGGCATCGGCGTCGGCGTGCCCATGACGGGCGTCAGCCTCTTCGTGGGCCGGGCCTTTCCGCAAATGCGCGCCTCGCTGCTCACGTTCCTCAACTTCACATGGAGTGCCGGCGCCCTTCTCGCGCCCCTTATCGCCGCGCGCGTTCTCCTGCATCACAGCTACCGCTTCGCTTATGGTGAACTGGCAATTGCCGCCGCGCTCGCTGCAATCTTTTGTGCCCTGTGGCTCCGCGACCCGCCCGAGGCCGCGCCGGCATCTTCCGCGGTCAACTCCCTTGCCGGCCTGCGCCTCATCGTCATCTTTGCGTTTGCGGCTTTTCTTGAGGTCGGCGTTGAAAACACCTCGGCGGCCTGGCTCTCCACCTTTGCAATGCGCACCGCGCACAGGGGCGCAGTCTTTGCAGCCGCATCCACCTCGCTCTATTGGGCTGGATTCCTCGCCGCGCGCGGTCTTGCTTCCTTGCTGCTTCTTCGCACGCGCCCCGCGCTGGTCTTCCGCTGCAGCGCCGCCCTTGCCGTCATCTCCGGAGCAACCCTCGCTCTCGCCCCTTCGCTCGGCCTGCGCAGCGTCGGCATGTTCTGCCTCGGCGTCGGCCTCGCGCCCATCTTTCCGCTTCTCTTATCGGATTTCTTCTCGCTCGCCCAGCACACCTCGCATTCGCGATGGGTCCTCGCGTCCGCGGGCTTCGGCGGCTCCGTCCTGCCCTGGCTCGCCGGCGCGGTATCCGCCGCCACCGGCACCATTCGCGCGGGGATTCTCGTCATCCCCGCCGCAACGCTGCTCATGCTTCTCGTTCTCTCGGTCGCCGCGCCCGCAACCCGCCTGCGCCAGCGCACCAGTTGACGCACCTGCTAAGGCTGCGGCATCACCAGCACCTCCACGCCCGAGGCCGCATCCTTCTGGTGGAAGACCTGCTCCGTCGCCTTTTGAAACTGCTCCGGCGTCGCATACGGAATGTCCGTAAACGTCTGCGGATTCCGATCCGTCAGCGGAAACCACGAGCTCTGCACCTGCACCATGATGCGATGACCTTTTCTGAAGGTGTGAAACAGGTCCGGCATCGTGAAGTTGATCGCCGTCTCCTGGCCCGGCACAAGCGGCTCCGGCTTCTCCCAGCTGTTGCGGAACTTCGCGCGGAACGGCTCGCCGCGCACCATCTCCTGGTAACCGCCCATCTGCACCGGCGGTGCCTTCAGCACGTGCTTGTTCGGCCGTTCTTCTCCCTCGTAGTCATCGGGATACACGTCGATCAGCTTCACGTCGAAATCCGAATCCGTCCCCGAGCTCGCTACCTTCAGCTTCGGCGATATCGGTCCCGCAATCGTCACATCCTCCGTCAGCGGGTCGGTCTCATACACCAGCACGTCCGGCCTGTAGCTGGCGAAGCGTTGATCGTCCACCATGTAGCGCTGCGGAACTGTGTCCGTCGTGTAGCCCACATACGGCACCGGGTGATTCGGATCGCTCACATAAACGTCCACGCTCTTCTCGTCGGTCGGCGCATCGAAGCTCAGCTTCCCGCCCGCGTGGAAATACAGCATCTTCGCCGTCGCTTCCTTCGGTGGCCAACTGTCAAAGCTGCGCCACACATCCGTGCCGGTCTCAAACACCACCGCCTTCGGCTGCGCCGCGCCCTTGCCCTTCAGGTAGTGCTCGAAAAAAGGGAACTGGATATTCGATCGGAAATACTCGCCCGTCTTCGCGCCAAACTCGATATCGCCCAGGCTGCTGCCGTCCCCGCGCGCCCAGCCGCCATGCACCCACGGCCCTTCCACCAGCGTAGTCTGCGCATTCGGATTCAGCTGGTTGATCGCATTGAAAGTCCTGTACGGCCCGCTCAGGTCTTCCGCGTCATACCAACCGCCCACCACCAGCACCGCCGCGTGCACGTTCTTCATGTGCGGCGCAAGATCGCGCGCTTTCCAGTACGCGTCATACGTGTCGTGCTTGAACTGATCGTTGAAGAGCCAGTTCGATCCCTTCAGATACTCCTTGTCGAGATTCTCGATATTGCCCGCCTTCAGATAGAAGCTGTACATATCCGGCGTGCCAAAATCGAAGGGCGCCGCCGCATCGCTCTTCTCCGGCTTCACCTGCGGTTTGAAAAAAGCATAGAAGCCGAAGTTCGCCGCCAGCATGAAAGCCCCGCCGTGATAGGAATCGTCGCCCATGAAGAGGTCCGTCATCGGCGCCTGCGGGCTCGCCGCCACCAGCGCCGGATGCGAATCGATGATCGACGCCGACGTGTAGAACCCCGGATACGAGATGCCCCAGATGCCCGCCTTGCCGTTGTTGTTCGGCACATGCTTCAGCAGAAAGTCGATCGTGTCGTGCATATCCGAGGCATCGTCCACATCCTGCGGCGACTTCTTGTCGTCGATGTGCGGCCGCATCTCCACAAACGTGCCTTCGCTCATCCAGCGCCCGCGCACATCCTGGTTCACAAAAATGTAGCCGGACTTTTCAAACTCGTCCGACGGCCCCAGGTGCGTCACGTACGCATCCTCTCCATAAGGATCCACTCCGTAGGGCGTGCGGTTGATCAGGAAGGGATACGGGCCGCCCGCTGCATCCTTCGGCACATAGACCTCCGTCATCAGACGCTTCCCGTCGCGCATCGGAATCCGGTATTCGTACTTGGTGTAGTGCGCGCGAACATAGTTTTCTTTCGGGGCGTCGTTCGCAGTTTGTTGCCCACTCAGCGAAACGGTCATTGCGGAAAGGCAGACAAAGCCGCCAAGCAGGCGACAAAAATCTCTCAACATGGGGTGCGGATCTCCTGTGAATCAGAGTACTCGAAGCTCCCGGTCCTGCACGCGTGTTTCCTCTCCAATCGCTTCCGTTCCTGTCGCGCAACCAAATTGCTGCGTCCCGGCGCTCTCCTCTTACAACATTTGGGGCCCTTTGCCCATCTACTCTTGCAGCTTTCGCGTGTGCGCAGTGCGGAGGCGCACAGGAGGGCAGCAGCGATGGTACGAAGAAGGCGAACCGGAATTGCCCGCACCATGGGCCGCACCGCACTGATAGCCGGAACCGCGCAAGCCGCCGCCGGCAGGGTAGCCGCGCGCCAGGCGGCCGCCGCTGACCGGTCTGCCGCAGCAGCCCCCAGGCGCACCCGGGCGACGCCCGGCATGCTCACCGACGAAATTGTCGATCAGCTCAAGAAGCTCGCCGAGCTGCGCGACGCCGGCGTGCTCACTGAGAAGGAGTTCGCCGCGAAGAAAGCCAAACTGCTCCCCTGACGCACAGATCCTGACGCTCATGCCTGACGTTGCGCGCGGGCAGGGAACTGGCCCTTCTTCCGCTGAGCCGCATTCTCGCTACGGTTCTACGCTCTCGTGTGTCTCCGGTACCACTTCCGGCTTTGTCAGCGGCGTTGTGATCGCGTCCAGTCGGTCCGGCGTTCCTTCCACGCGCTCGAGCACCGGGTAGCGTTCGCCATCGTGGTAGTCAATCTCCGCGGTGCGCACAAACTTGTCTGCCTGCACAATCAGGTGAATCGGCTCTGCGGTCCCCTTCGCTTCACGAATCGCTTTGCGCATCGCGTCTGCCGAGAAGATCTCTCCGTTCACCGCGATGATCTTGTCTCCCGGCGCAACCCGCGCCTTGTCCGCTGGGCCGTTCCACAGAACATCGTTGATGTGCCCATCTTCGGCGATCCGCAGCCCCACCGAGTACCAGCAATTCAGATCCGCCCGCGAACCGTGCGCAGCCTCATCCATCGTCCGCTCTGAGGCGCTCGGCTTATCGCGATACACCAGCCGGTAGCCGCCCGCTTCAATCCCCGCAACGTCGGCACGCGGATTGATCCGGTCCACGCGATCGTGCAGAAACGTCGCCCAGTCGTAAGGAACCACCTGGTTCAAATCCGCCACCAGCTCATCGAAGGTGTACGGCACAATCAGCGGACCGGTGTTCCCGCCCTTCGCCAGAAAAATCTTCTGGAAATCGTCCAGCGACTTCTTCCCATCGGTCATCTTGCGGATCTGCGTATCCGCATCCAGCCACAGCAGCTCGCCTTCGTCGTAGTAGTCTTGCCCGCGCCGCCAGTTTTCCCATGCCCGGATGCGGCCCCGCAGAATGCTCGCCGCCACCGCCGTATCTTCGGTTGGCCGCCATGCGCGTCCCCGCGTGTAATCCAGGTTTGCCGCGGAGATCGCCAGCATGTCGCGATACTGCGCCTGCGTCTTCAAGCCCGACCGCGCCGCCAGCACATTGCCCAGGTACTGCGTCATGCCTTCATACACCCACAGCATCGCGCCCTCTTGCGGAGTCGCAAAATCCGGTTGATACAGCCCCACCGGCCTGCGGTACTTCCCGTTCCACGAGTGCGTGAATTCATGCGACAGAAGATCTGAGTCCGCCAGTTGATGCGTCGCGTCCGAGAACGCCTTCTCTCCCGTGCCGTTGTCAGACGACTGCCCATGTTCCAGACCCTCGCCTCCGGCGACATCTGAGAGCGTCAGCAGAAAGTGATACACGTGGTAGTGGTGCGACGCATACAGCGCAGAGGCTTCGCGCACTAGGTTCGACACCTCCGCCACCAGCGCCGGCCGCAGCTTTGCGTCTTCCGGATAATCCGCCGCCACATCCAGAAAGTGCTTCGGCGAAATCTCCGGCGCCAGCGCATACTCGTGGAAATACTGCCCCGTCAGCACCGGCGAATCCTCAAGTTGCTCCACCGTCGTCTCGGCAAACTCCGTCGTGCTTCCCGCCGCCGGCACTGGATACGCGGCCGCCTTCACCGGCGTCAGCGCCGTGCCGATACCCCAGCCATCCGGCACCTTCACCCACGGCGTGATCGGAATATCCTTCACTGGAATCCCCGCCGGATACAGCAGCAGATACTCCCATTCAAAAGCTGCCAGCTTCTGGCTCACGCGCGTGGTCACAATGCTGTCCAGGTGCGCGTGCACGGTCGTCACACCGGCGGGAACCGTCACGTGAAACTCGTAGAGCTTCACATCGTCACGCCGCCAGGGCAAGATCTTTCCGTTCGCTGTAAAAACAACGCCGGTAATTGCATCCGCGGGCCCCAGCGGTCTATGCGTGCCCGGAATCCACTGTGGCGTAACAAACGTTGCATCCCCCGCCTTGACCGGCAGGTCGATCTCCGCGTGGTACAGCCTGCGCGGCGCATCGCTCAGATCCGCCACGATTTTGATGGGTGTCTTCTGCGCGGATGCAACAAGGGTGAAGGCAATTTGAAGTGCGAAAAAAAGGACAAGTCCGCTGCGGCGCATTGGCATTGTTGTTGTTGGGCTCCTGAGATTTCAGCTTAAAACATCCGCGCCGGAGTCCCAGGCCTCCCGGGCCACCCGAATCCTGATGCCCCCCTTATGCTCGCTGTGTTAAAAGCTAGAGAACGGGGAATGACGAAGGGTTCTGCACGGGGAATCGGCCGCTCGGAGATATTGCATCTCTGCTGCGACTCATCCCGCCCGGTCACATGCCCTGAATCCTTCATAAAGGACCCTGGAGTTCTCCATGAGCGCAGGCCATCCAGCAGAAATGGAAACGCTCTACGGGGACTACCTGCTCGATCAGGCCTTTGACGAGATGCGCGAGGGCGATGGGGCCCTTCGCCAGCATTACCAGGCGCTCGCTGAAACGCTCGCAGGCCTCCCCAAGGACGAGCTGGAGCGCTGCAAGCAGTCCGCCGAGCTCTCCTTCCTCACCCAGGGCATCACCTTCACCGTCTACGGCCGCAAAGAAGGCACCGAGCGCATCTTCCCCTACGACCTGCTGCCTCGCCTCATCACCGCGCAGGAG
Source organism: uncultured Acidobacteriota bacterium (assembly GCA_963718885.1). Lineage (GTDB taxonomy): Bacteria > Acidobacteriota > Terriglobia > Terriglobales > Acidobacteriaceae > Telmatobacter. Next base: position 154,848 of record CAVRAK010000024.1, on the reverse strand, counting down.
TGGGACCGCATCGAGCGCGGACTCATGCAGCGCATCACCGCCCTCAATCTTTTCCTCCGCGATGTCTACTTCGACGCCAGAATTCTCAACGACCGCGTCGTGCCCCGCGAGCTGGTCTACAGTTGCAAGCACTACCGCCGCCAGATGCGCGGCCTCCAGGTGCCCCGCAACGTCTACATCGCCGTCGTCGGCAGCGATCTTCTGCGTCTCAACAACGGCGAGTTCGTCGTCCTTGAAGACAATCTCCGCGTTCCCTCCGGCGTCAGCTACATGCTCACCAACCGCCGCGTCATGAAGCGCACCTTCCCGCAGCTCTTTCACAGCTACGGCGTGCGCCCCATCGAGCACTATCCGCAGGTGCTGCTCTCCACGCTGCGTTCGCTCGCGCCTGAGGGCCGCCCCGAGCCCAACATCGTCCTGCTCACTCCCGGCGTTTACAACTCCGCGTACTTCGAGCACACCTACCTCGCCCGCCAGATGGGCATCGATCTCGTCGAAGGCCGCGACCTCGTCACCCACGACAACATCGTCTACATGCGCACCACAGACGGCCTCAAGCGCGTCGACGTCATCTATCGCCGCGTAGACGACGACTTCAGCGACCCGCTCGTCTTCCGCGCCGACTCCGCTCTCGGCTGCGCCGGCCTCTTCAACGCCTATCGCGCCGGCAACGTCACCGTCGCCAACGCCTTCGGCACCGGCCTCGCCGACGACAAGGCGCTCTACGCCTACGTGCCGCGCATCATCCGCTACTACCTCAATGAAGATCCGATCCTGCCCAACGTCGAAACCTTTCTGCATGACTGAAGAGAAGGAACGCCGCCACGCCCTCGCCAATCTCGACAAGCTCGTCGTCAAGGCGGTCGGCGAAAGCGGCGGCTACGGCATGCTCATCGGTCCTCATTCCACCGCGCAGCAGCGCGAAGAGTTCGCCCGCCAGATCGAGGCCAATCCGCGCAACTACATCGCGCAGCCCACGCTCGACTTTTCCCGCGCGCCCTGCCTCATCGGCGACCGGCTCGAGCCGCGCCACGTCGATCTGCGCCCCTACATCCTCTTCGGAGACAAGGTCAACATCGTGCCCGGCGGCCTCACCCGCGTCGCACTTGAAAAAGGATCGCTCGTCGTCAACTCATCGCAGGGCGGCGGCAGCAAGGACACATGGGTTTTGGAGTAGATCACACAAACGGAATTCGGGAGAGTACGCCAATGCTTTCACGCGTTGCCGACAGTCTCTACTGGATGAGCCGCTACCTCGAGCGGGCCGAGAACACCGTGCGCCAGCTCGATGTCACCATGAGCCTCATGCTCGATACCGGTGGCGACAGCTCGACCGAGAGACGCTGGCAGCAGCTCATCGCCGCGCTTGGCAACCCTCCCGGCCTCGAGTGGAACGGCAGCCTCGACGACGATGGCGCGGGCGCGTCGTCTTCGATAACCTCAATCACGGTTCGATCACGAACTGCATCAACGTCGCACGCGAAAACGCCCGCCAGGTCCGCGAAGAAATCTCCACCGAGCAGTGGCAGCGCCTCAACCGCCTCTATCACCAGATGCACTCGCCCCACGTTCGCTCTCAGTTCCGCTCCAGCATGAACGACGTGCTCGCCTCCGTCGTCGACGGCATTCATCTCTTCAAAGGCGTCAGCGACACCACCATGATTCACGGCCAGGGATGGCAGTTCATCCGCCTCGGCCGCTATCTTGAGCGCGCCTACGCCATCGCTACGCTTCTTGAGGTCTATCAGCCCGGCTTCTCGAGTTCTTCTGAGCGCGAACAGGCCGGTTATTCCTATCTCGAGCAGGTCGGACTTCTCCGCTGCTGCACCGCCTTTGAAGCCTACTGCCAGGTCTACACCGCCGACCTCACCCCCGAACGCATCCTCGAGTTCCTTCTCCTCAATCGTGACTTCCCCCACGCCATCCGTTACTGCGTCGATGGCATTCGCCAGGCCGTCGAGGCCATCCAGCGTTCCGGTGGCCGCCGCGCGCCAGACGAGCTCTTCTCCGGCATCGGCCGGCTTCAGGCCATGCTTGGCTACACCACTATCGGCGAAATTCTCTCCGGCAACGCCGCCGTCTTTCTTCACTCCATTCGCGAGCAGTGCATGCGCGTCCACGAGCTCATGTACCGCTATTACATCCACTATTCAATTCAGTCCGCTCTGGCTGTCTGAATCAGGGGTCAGCATGAACTTCTATTCCATCCGGCACCTCACGCGCTTCCGCTACTCCCGGCCCATCTCCGAGAGCATCATGGAAACGCGCGTGCATCCCCGCTCTGACTCCAATCAGCACTGCCTCACCTTCTCGCTCTCCGTCAGCCCCCGCTGCCGCGTCTTCAGCTATCGCGATCACCTCGGCAACAACGTCCAGCACTTCAACATTCCCGGCGAGCACACTCAGCTCGTCGTCATCGCCGAGTCGGTCATCGAGCAGCAGCCGCTCCCCGACGTCCCCCGCTTCCTCTCCCTCGACGCCTGGTCCGCCCTCGACGACCTCATCGACTCCGGCGACTACTGGGAGATGTTGCTGCCCAGCACTTTTGCCGTCGAAACACCCGCCCTCGTTGAGCTCGCTCGAAAGCTCGAGGTCGTCCGCCGCGACGACCCCCTCATGCTCGTCCACGAGATCAACGAGCGCCTCTTCGACTACTTCGAATACGTGCCCCGCTCCACCCGCGTCGACTCGCCCATCGATGAGGCCATCCTCTCCGGCCGCGGTGTCTGCCAGGACTTCGCGCACACCATGATCGCTCTCCTGCGCCACGTCGGCATTCCCGCCCGCTACGTCTCCGGCTACATCTACCGCGGCAGCGAAGACAAGGACCGCTCCACCCCCGACGCGACCCACGCGTGGGTCGATGTCCTCCTGCCTCACCTTGGCTGGACCGGCTTCGATCCCACCAACAACCTCATCGCGCACCACCGTCATATCCGCACCGCCATCGGTCGCGACTACGCCGACGTTCCCCCCACGCACGGCATCTTCCGCGGTCACACTGAAAGCGAGCTCTACGTCGCCGTCCAGGTCGAGGCCAGCGACAACGCCCCCGCGCTCGACCGAAAACTTCCCATTCCAGAGGACTGGAGCGTCCTCGTTGAGCGCGCCCAGCAGCCGCCTGAGCGCATTCTTCCCGTCATCGACCTGCAGCAAATGCAGCAGCAACAATAAGTTGAGCTGCCTCTCCGGATTTCCGCGCCGCTCGTCCAATCCGCAACTTTTTTATTGAATCTTCAGATCGAATCAATGAAGATGAAAACTACCCCAAGTGATACGTGACCGCCTGAGCTCTCGGCAGAGCAGCACGACCAGGTGGGTACGACAAACAAATGTGCAGCACCTGCGCTCGTTCAGGAATGCTGTATCCGCACCGACGCTTTTAACGGAACCGGTGCACGACAAGGGCGCACGAGAAGAACGCAAGACATTGGCAGTGTTTATTTTTGGAGGAACAGCCGTGAAACGATCCCTGTGGGGATGGGTGCTGCTTTGCACCCTTTCCGTCACCCTCGCCTTCGGCCAGACTGCATCCACCTCACTCCGCGGCACCATCAAGGACCCCTCGGGCGCCCTTGTCCCCGGCGCGACAATCACTCTTACTGACAATACGACCGGCAAAGAGCTGTCTACCACCTCCGGCGCCGACGGCCTCTATGCCTTCCCGCAGATTCCTCCGGCGAAATACACAATTTCCGCCGTGTCGGCGGGCTTCGGAAGCCAGAAGAAAACTGCCGAGCTGCTCGTCAATCAGCCCGCGACCATCGACTTTGCTCTCTCTGTCCAGACCAGCAGCGTCACCGTTGACGTCTCGGCCACCGCGCAGACTCTCAACTTCACTGACGCTTCGATGGGTGCCTCTGCAGGCAATGCGGAGATTCAGGCCCTTCCCAGCCTTACCCGTAACGTGCCCGACCTGCTCTCCCTCCAGCCGGGGGTTCTCTTCATCGGGCAGGACCAGTCGATGAACGTCGGTGGCGACAGCCGCCAGGGCGCCGTCAACGGCGGCCGTTCAGACCAGGGCAATGTCACCGTCGACGGCGTCGACGACAATGATCAGGTCAATGGCTTCGCCTTTACCGGCGTTCTTCGCCAGACCCAGGACTCCATTGAGGAATTCCGTGTCGTCACCGGTGGCGCCAACGCTGACTCGGGCCGCTCCTCTGGCGCTCAGATCAGCATGGTCACCAAGTCCGGCACCAATGCATTTCACGGCGGCGTTTACTGGTACCATCGCCCCACATTCACGGTCGCCAATGACTGGTTCAACAAACAGGCCGAGGTAGCCAACGGACAGCCCAACGTTCCCGGCAAGCTGCTGCGCAACATCTTCGGCGTCGCCGTCGGCGGCCCCATCAAGAAGGACAAGCTCTTCTTCTTCGGCAACTACGAAGGCCAGCGCCAGGCTGAAAATCAGCAGGTCATCGAGACTGTCCCTACCGCTGCCTACCAGGCAGGCAACCTCAGCTACTTCGACGATTCCGGAAATGTCCAGGTTCTTTCCAACGATCAGTTCGCTCAGCTTGATGCCGGTTGCATGGTCTGCAACACCACCGCGTATCCTAACCCGCCGGGACCCAATCCCAACGCCCTGGCGTTCTTCCAGTCCATGCCGGCCGCTAACGGCACCGCTGAGGGCGACACCCTCAACGAGGGTTCATACTCCTTCTCCTCGCCGCACCCCATCAGCCTCAACACGATGATCGGTAAACTCGACTTTACGCCCTCTGACCGGCATCGCCTCTTTGTTCGTGGCCAGCTCCAGAAGGACATCACCGATGACGTCGAACAATTCCCTGGCCAGGGCGCCGCGGACAGCTTCTCCGCCAACAACAAGGGAATCGTCGCCGGCGACACATGGACGATCACGCCGAACCTGATCAACGACATTCGCTACGGCTTCATCCGTCAGGGCTTCAGCCAGAGCGGCGTCGGCCAGGGCGACTACACCAGCTTCCGCTTCCTGTCCACGCCCACCGCTCAAACCCGTTCCACCATTACCAGCATCCCGGTCCACAACATCGTCGACAATCTGAGCTGGATCAAGGGCAAGCACACCATCGAGGTCGGCGGCAACTGGCGCCTCATCCTTCAGAATCATTCTTCCGACGCCATTTCCTACAACAGCGGCAGCACCAATCCCTACTGGCTCTCGGGCGATCCGCCTGACCCCGCCGACCTGGTTCCGGCTCTGCCGACCTACAGCGGCGGCTTTGCCAACTCCTATCAGATCGCCTTCGCCAACATGGCCGGTACGGTTCCCTCCGTCACCAATAACTACAACTACGCCATCACCAGCTCGACAGGTGGCACCGCCCTGGCGGATGGCGCATTCATCGACCGCCATTTCAAAACCAATGAATTCGAGTGGTTCGTGCAGGATGCCTGGCGCCTCCAGCCCAACCTCACCATCACCTTCGGCGTCCGCCACACTATCCTGCAGACCCCCTATGAAACCAAGGGCCAGCAGGTCACGCCCACCGTCGACACCCACGAGTGGTATCTCAAGCGCGAAAGCGAGGCGCAGGCCGGGCACATCTTCGAAGACGATCTCCAGTTCTCTCCTGCCGGCAAGTTCTACAACAAACCCGGCTTCTGGCCCATGCAGAAAGATAACTTCGCGCCTCGCTTTGCCATCGCCTACTCGCCCGACAGCAAAACGTCGATTCGCGCCGGCGCGGGCCTCTACTACGATCACTACGGCCAGGCGCTCGTGAGCACCTTCGATCAGAACGGCTCCTATGGTATGAGCTCCTCGATCACCAATCCAGCCGGCGTTTACCGCATCGAAGGCAACTGCGCTACCGGATGCGGCCACCCCGGCGCTCCGCGTTTCCTTGATCGCCACTCCCTTCCCAATCTCGGCGCCAGCGGCGGGTCTGACACCATCGCTTTCCCCTACGCTCCGCCAGACACCATCGACAGTGGCTTCGCCATTACCTGGGGCCTCGATAGCAAAATCAAGACTCCCTACTCTGAAGCCTTCAACCTTTCCTTGCAGCGCGAGCTTCCCGGCGGCTTCATGCTTGAAACCAACTACGTCGGGCGTCTCGGCCGTCACCTGCTCCAGCAGTTGGACCTTGCCGAGCCCGTCGATTACGTCGACCCCCAGGGCGGCGGCGACTACTTTGCCGCTGGAACCGCGCTTTCCAAGGCGTCGGATGCCAACGGCGGCGATCCGGATGCGACCGTCAGCGCCATCCCCTACTTTGAAAATGTCTTCCCCTGGATGGCCAACTATGACTATGACGGCGAAAGCGCTACCCAGGCCATCTACTCCAATGAGTGGGCTCCTTATCGCTATGACTGGGGCGCAACTACATCCTTGTCAGACCTTGACTTCTACTGCTCGGCCTACTACGACCAGTGCCCCGCTGACTGGAAGCCCCATTTCTGGCAAAGTCAGTTCTCCTCCCTCTACGCTCTGTCCAGCATCGGCATGAGCTACTACAACGCCGCCCAGGTCACCCTCCGTCATCCCATGAGTCACGGCTTCATGATGGACTTCAGCTACACCCTCTCCAAATCCATCGATATGGGATCTGACACCGAGCGCAGTACTGAAAACGGCGGCTTCTCCTCCAACTCGGGCTCCTTCAGCACCATTCAGAACACCTGGAAGCCCTCTCTCAATCGCGGCCCCTCCGACTTCGATACCCGTCACCTCATTACTTCCGACTGGGTTTATCAGTTGCCCGTCGGCCGTGGCAAGGCGCTTGCCGGCGGCGCGGGCTCCGTCCTGAATGCCCTCATCGGCGGCTGGCAGAATTCCGGCATCGCCCGCTGGTCCAGCGGCCTGCCCTTCACCCTCTTTGAGCCCGGATGGACCACCAACTGGGAGCAGGAAGCCTACGGCGTGGTTACCGGAGACGTCAAAGTGCGCAAGCATCGCGACGACAACGGCAACGTGCAGTTCTTTGACGATCCCGATGCGATCAACAACGGCGTCTACACTGGCGGCCCGGTCCGCCTCCCCTATCCCGGCGAGGCTGGCCAGCGCAACAACTTCCGTGGAGACGGCTTCTTCAACGTGGACTCCGGTCTCGATAAGGCCTGGAAGATCCGCGAAACCGGAAGCATCAAATTCGCCTGGGAAGTCTACAACGTCTTCAACACGGTTCGCTTCGACCCCTACTGGATCGGCGCTGGTCTGACTGACGGTAGCCTCGGCATCGCAAGCGCGACCCTCACCACCCCGCGTCGCATGCAGTTCAGCCTGCGCTACGACTTCTAACTCACCCTCAACGCAACAACGCCGGCGGAGCCCACTGCTCCGCCGGCGTTTTCTTTGCGTCGCACGTCACGCCTCGAATCTGGGTGCCCCATCCATGCGCGACGGGGTCCCCGGCGACAGGTCTTCGTCCCTGGGGTGAAGCGGGTACGGACAGTCATCCGGGTGGGAAGCGACCAACCTCAACCCGTCTTCCTTGCCTCTGCCGCAATCCTCCGCAGCTCGGGCAGCACGCGTCCCAGCGCCATCGGAGCCGCGTCCCGCGTCCCCAGCGCAAAGTAGATATCGCGATAAAGTTTGTAGAGCTGCTCATACACCGCGGCAGCCTGCGCGTCCGGTTCAACCGTCCGCAGCGGCAGGCACACCGCTTTCTGCGCCTCTTCGATTGACTTGTAGGCGCCCGCCGCCATCAGCGCGAAAATTCCCGATCCCAGGCTCGTCGGCACGCCCGCCGGCACCAGCACCGGCTTGTTCAGCACATTGGCATACACGCGGTTCAGCACTTCATTCTTCTGCGGAATCCCGCCCGCATTGATCACCCGATCCACGCGCACGCCATGCTCCGCCATGCGCTCCAGAATAATCCGCGTGTGAAAGGCCGTTCCCTCGATCGCCGCAAACAGCTCGTCCTGCGCCGTGTGCACCAGATGCCACCCCAGCGTCACGCCGCCCAGTTCCGGATTCACCAGCACCGTTCGGTCGCCGTTGTCCCAGCTCAGCCGCAGCAGTCCCGTCTGTCCCGCCTTGTAGGCATCCAGACCTTCTGACAGCGCCGCAACGCGTCGTCTGCGCACGCCGCGCAATCGCTTCAAAAATATCCCCCGTCGCCGAAAGCCCCGCTTCAATGCCCGTGTACTCCGGATGCACGCTTCCCGGCACCACGCCGCACACGCCGGGTATCAGCTCCGTCTCGCGCGCCATCGCGATAATGCACGTCGACGTGCCCACCACGTTCACCACATCGCCTTCGCGGATATTCGAGCCCACCGCATCCCAGTGCGCGTCGAATGCGCCCACTGGAATCGGAATCCCCGCACGCAGTCCCAGTTTCGCCGCCCACTCCGCCGAAAGACGCCCGGCTTCGCGATCGCTCGTCTCGTATGCGCCGCCCATCTTCGCGCGCACGCCCTTCAGGAGCGGGTCCACCTGCACCAGAAACTCCTCCGAAGGCAGCCCGCCCCACTTCGGATTCCACATCCACTTGTGACCCATCGCGCATACACTGCGCTTCAGCCCAGCCACGCTCTTCACGCCGCTCAACGTCGCCGCCACCATGTCGCAGTGTTCGAGCGCCGTCACAAACCTGCTTCGCTTTTCGGGATTATGCCTCAGCCAGTGCAGCAGTTTCGCAAATCCCCACTCATGCGAATACACTCCGCCGCACCACTCAATCGCTTCCAGACCCGTCGCATGCGCCTTCGCCGTAATCTCCTCGGCTTCGGCATGCGCGCGATGATCACACCACAGGTAGTAGTCATCGAGGGGCTCAAGCCCTTCGCCCACCGGCACCACGCTCGACCCTGTCGTATCCAGCGCAATTGCTGCTATCGCGTCGCCATCCACGCCCGTCGTCCGCAGCACCTCCTGCGTCGCCGTCGCCAGCGCCGCCATCTGGTCCGCGTGCGACTGCGTCGCAAAGTCAGGGTCCTCTCGCCGCCGGTGCAGGGGATACGAGGCCGACGCCGTTCCAACCGGCCCCCGTTCGCTGTCTACTAATGTCACCCGCACGCTCAGCGTGCCGAAATCGACTCCGGCTACAATCGTCATTGTGAGAACACTTCCTCTGGTAAACGCTTACTAATTTGCCTTACAGACTATATCAGCCCGCTCCCTCCTGCCTTCTCAACCCTTACTCCCCAATACGCGCCGGACTCGTCTTCCCCACCACCGTGCCGTTCCTGATCCGTACCGGCATCTGCAGATTTTTCACCAGAATCGAAATCCGCCGGTTCGACGGATCGAAGGGATTGCTCTTCACCCGCAGCAGTTGATCGGCGTAGCCCCGCACCTGCGTCACCTGGTCTCTGCGCACGCCGTCATGCTGCATCAGCCTGCGCGCCGCGTTCGCCCGATCCGCGGAAAGCTCCCAGTTCGAGTAGCCCGATTCGCTCGCATACTGCTTCGCATCCGTGTGGCCCTCGATCAGCAGATTATTTGGCAGCGTCTTCAGCTCTGAGGCCAGCAGCGCCAGCAGCTCCTGCCCGTTGTTGCTCAGCCGCGCGCTTCCGCTCTCAAAAAATGTTCCGTTCTTGTCTTCGAGCAGCTCGATCCGCAGACCCTCCGGCGTGATCGTAATTTCAATCTGCTTCGACAGCTTCTCCAGATCCTTCCGCGCTCGGATCTCCCGCTCCAGCCGCTCCTTCAGCAGGCGCAGGCTGTCATTGGCCGCCGGCAGCAGCACGTCGCCCGTGCCCGTCATCGTTGTTCCCGTCAGCGTCGCCGTGCCTCTGGGATCGTTGAAGTACCCCGCCACCGCCTTCCTGATTTTTTCGTCCGCGTTCATCAGCCACAGCACGATGAAGAGCGACATCAGCGCCGTCACAAAATCCGCGTAGGCCACTTTCCACGCGCCGCCGTGATGCCCCTGGTGCGCGCGCTCTCTCTTCACCACGATGATCGGTTGAGGCTTCTTTTCTGTCATTTCCCCGCCCGTTCTCAACTTGGATTTTGTCTTACGCCGCGGCAGCCGGCGCCGCAGCCGGCACGGCCTCGTGCTTGCACGACTTCTCCATCTCGTCGAAGCTCGGCCGCACATGCGCCGGAATCGCGCGCCTTCCCGTCTCCACTGCGATCATCGGCGCCGATCCCTTCAGAAACGAGAGCATCAGCATGCGCAGCACGTGCAGATAGTGATCGTGCGCTTCGGCAGTCTTGCTCATATTCGCCGCCAGCGGCCCCGCCACCCCATAGCACATCAGGATTCCCAGAAACGTGCCCACCAGCGCCGCCGCCACCTTGTGCCCGATCTGTTCCGGAGGCCCGCCCAGCGCTCCCATCGTGATCACCACGCCCAGCACCGCCGCCACAATGCCCAGCCCCGGCATCGCATCCGCCACCGTCGAAAGCGCATTGATCGGCTGGTGCGTCTCATGCCGCTGCACCTGCATGTCCAGCTCCATCATCTGGTCCATGTCAAAGGGATCGGTGCCGCCCGTGATCGCCATCCGCAGCGTGTCGCACACAAAGTTGCGCGCCGCCCGCTCCTTCAAAAACTCCGGGTAGCGCTTGAAGATCGCGCTCTCCTCCGGCCGCTCCACATCCATCTCCACGCTCAGCAATCCCTCTTTGCGCACCTTGTTCAGAAACTGGTACATCATCTGCAGCGTGCTCAGGTAGCGCTGCCGCGTGAAGCGCGATCCCCGCAGCACCTCCTTCAGCCCACCCGCGATGCCCTTCAGCACGTGAATCGGATTCGCCACCAGCAGCGTCCCCACCGATGCGCCGGCGATAATCAACAGCTCCGCCGGCTGCACAAGCACCTCGATATGGCCCTGCTCCAGCACAAAGCCGCCCAGTACCGCTGCAAAGATAAGAAAAATGCCGAAAATCGCAATCATGCGTCTCTTCTCCGGAGCCGGGGCGCACCTCGCCTGCTGCGCCCTTCCGTCTCTTCATCGGCAGAAGCGACAGTGAACTTCATGGTTCCCTTGGGCTATGGACTGTTTCGAAACGAGGCATCAAAAACCAGGCACGACGCCGCACGCAGACCGCCGCGCGATCCGCAATCATCGCCGTCTGTTCTGCAAAGAGAAAGCAGGGCAGAGAAGAGTGGCTAACAATAGGTCGTGACCGAAATCATCTTGAAGCAAGGGCTGCTGATAGCCCGGAGGGAAACTTACAAGTATGCTGGGCGTCCGGTGGAGAGTGTTTTCGAAATTCCTCATAGGAGTTCCAATGAGAAAACTTGCCTGCGTTCTATCTTTGGCGTTTTGCGCCTTCTTCTTTCCTTTGCTGAAGGGACAGGCCCAGCCCGCACGTAACACATCGTTCTTTGGTGAATTCAACCAGGAGGCCGCATCGTCCGATGCTGCGGGAATCCAGAAGTACAGCGAGGACCTTATTGGGTTGATTGTTCCTGAAGGCGTGAATGATAAGGGCTATACCCGTTCTCTATCGAAGCGTCTCGCAAGAGCTGAGCTGAGGGCCAGAGAGGGAAAAGGGAAGCTGGTTCCGGAATCGGCGATTGCCCGTAGTTTCGATGATCTGATGCAAGGCATTGGAGCGCCGCCGGCATGGAAAGCGGACCTTACCCAGATACGAGAGTTCAGGGCTCACAGCGCCACGGCTCCCGGCCTGTCGGCACTTTTCTCTGCGGGGCGCAACGGAACAAATTGTAACCCCGGAGAAGCCGTACTGCTGCTGTATATGCTGCTCATCAATAACGGGCATCTCATCGCAACTTCCTCCGACTTCGGAAATGCGCCGGCAAATCAGCAACAGTCAAGCGAGCTGGTCGAGCGCATAGTAGGTCCCGACCAGGACAGCTCCTTGCGTCTTGCGGCTTATAGCATGGAGCACAGCCATCATGAAGTCAGAAAGCTATTCGATCACGTCGCGCAAACGCTCAATTTCTAGTGGCCAGGGACGTGGATGAATGAATCTAGTTAACCGCTGAGGCAGAAGGCGCCGTCATCTTCACTTGCGCTTTGGCATCATTCGTCAACGGCAGGCGCACCGTAAAGCTAGTTCGTCCCGGTTCGCTCTTTACATCGATCTCGCCGGCAAACTTGTCTTTCACGATGCGATTCACAATATCCAGTCCAAGTCCGGTGCCCGATCCCTGCTGCTTGGTTGTAAAAAACGGCTCGAAGATCCGCGGCATCACGTCGTCCGGAATCCCGGTTCCGTGATCCGTGACGCTCACCACCAGCCGTCCCGGCCCCGGCTCAGCCTCGGTCCATGTCGCAATCTCGATCGTCCCGCCCTGCGGCGAAGCGTCCGCCGCGTTGTCGATCAGGTTCGTCCACACCTGGCTCAACGCCGATCCGCGCGTGAAAATCGTCGAGGGCGACGCGTCAAAATGCTTCTCCACCTGGATCTGCTTGATGCGCAGCTTGTGCCCCAGAATCGTCAGCGTGCTCTGCAGGGTGTCGTGAACGTCCAGTTCCTTGGCCGGCGCCTTCTCGTCATAGGCGTACTTCTTCACCGCCATCACCAGGTCTGAGATGCGCGAAATGCTTTCTTCAATCGCACACACCAGCGACACGCTCGAGACCAGCGCGCCCAGCCAGTTCAGCGTGTCTGAGAAAGCATCGGCGTCAAAGTATTCCTGCGCGCATCTGAGCTCATGCTGATCGAAGCCCATCGCCACCAGCACCGGCCCGATCGTGTATGCGTTTTCTACGCCCGCCGCAGTGAGCCACTCTTCCATCTTCTCTTCCGCATCGGCCTGGTCGATGCTGCTCATTGCCGCGAACCGGCAGCCTTTCAGGCTGTGCTCCAGCATTCCCCGCATGCACTCAAGCTGCTCCTGCGTCTTCTGCTTTGTGGAGTGGCGCAGGCTCAGTTGCTGCAGCTTCAGCAGATTCTCGCGCAGTTGCACCGCTGCCCGCTTCGCCGCGGTGCCGGGATTATTCAGCTCGTGCATCAGGCCGGCAGCCATCGTTCCCAGCGAGACCAGCTTCTGCCGGTGCAGCGCCTCCGCCTGGTAAGCCTGCAGCCGCCGCGCCATGTCCGCTCCGTGCCACTTCCCGCACGCTCGGGCAGCAGGCCAGCAGCGTCCAGAACTGTTCGGCGCTGAACTGCACCAGGTCGGAATCCCGGTTGGCGCTCGTCAGGAACTGCATCTTGGTCTTGCCGGTCAGAAGCGGCGCTTCCCCAAAGCCTTCGCCTTCTCCGGCTCCGCCCACCAGCGTCAGCGAGCCGTCAGCCTCCACGCGCTCGGCGCGCATGTCGCCGCAAAGCACGACCCAGTAGTGCATCGTCGGGTCGCCCGGTTCCGTTAGAACCGCCCCTGCCGGCACCGTCACAAGCTCCACCTGGTCAAACCCCTGCAGCTCTTCCAGGTTCTTCGTTGCGGCAAAGACTTTGGTCTTGCGCAGCTGCTCCGCCACCTCCCGCAATGGAACGGTAGCCGTCAGATGCACTTTGTGATTCTCGCTCATTCCCCTGCTTCAACCCTTCAAAGCAAATTCCGCTTTTCCCGTGCTCTTTTTTGCGCGAAACTCCCCATCGAAATAGACCACTTCCGCAACACACAACCAACCCGCAAGATCTAAAACCTGGCAAGATATTGGTGCGCAAACTGCACAGCGATCGACCCCTCGCCGACGGCCGAGGCCACCCGCTTGATTGAGCCGTGCCGCACATCGCCGGCTACAAATACTCCTGGAACACTTGTCTCCAGTAAATATGGCTCACGGTCCTCATGCCAACTCTCCGGCATCTTTCCTTCGTGACGAAGGTCAGGACCGGCCAGCACAAAGCCCTTATCGTCTCGCAGAATCGAAGGCGGCAGCCAGTTCACCATCGGCTCGGCGCCAATAAACACAAACAGCGATGTTGCCGGCACGCGAAGCTCGCCCTTGGCGCCCTTCAGAACCAGCGCCTCCAGGTGCCCGTTGCCTTCCGCGCCTACGACTTGGGTTCCCGTCTCCACCTGAATATTCGATGTGCGTTCGATCTCATCGATTAAGTATTTCGACATGGTGGCCGTAAGTCCTTCCCGGCGCACCAGCATCGTTACATTGCAGGCGAACTTGGCAAAGTGAGAGCAGCCTGTCCCGCGGAGTTGGCCCCCCCGACGACGTAGACGGACTCACCCTTGCACGAGGCCGCCTCCACCAGCGCTGCCCCGTAATAAACCCCGCATCCCGTCAGCCCGTCCGCCCCCGGAATCCCCAGCTTGCGGTACTGCACGCCCGGCGCCAGCAGCACCACGTGCGTGGCCACCTCGCGCCCATCCGCCAGCTTCACAAACCGGTATTGCCCGTCGATCCGCAGCCCTGTCGCCCGTTGGGTCAGAAACTCGGCGCCAAACCGGGTCGCCTGCGTATGCGCGCGCCTGCCCAGCTCTTCGCCCGATACGCCCGAAGGGAAGCCAAGATAGTTCTCGATCCGCGAGCTCGATCCCGCCTGCCCGCCCGGTGCCTCCGGCTCAATCACCAGCGTCTTCAGCCCTTCGCTCGACCCATAGACCGCGGCGGCCAGACCCGCCGGCCCCGCGCCCACCACCACCATGTCATAGAACTCCTGCGCCGCCTGCGTCCGCAGGCCAACCCGCGCAGCAAGCTGATCGGGCTCGGCATGTGTCAGCACCGTCCCGTCAGGGAACAGAACCGCCGGCAGATCCTCCGGTTTCAGTTGCCGCTCTTCCAGCAGCTTCACCGCCTCTTCGTTCTCCGCCCCCACATCCAGCCAGCGATAGGGCACATAATTGCGCGAGAGGAAGGTGCGAATCCGGTAGTCGTCCAGCGACCAGCGGTTGCCCACCACCCGCAGCCCTTCAAACGGAGCCCGGAAGCCCGCCCGCCAGTCATCCAGCAGATCGTTCAGCACCGGGTACAGCTTTTCCTCCGGCGGATCCCACGGCTTGTTCAGGTAGTAGTGAATCCGCGCCGTATTGATCGCCCGGATCGCTGCTTCCGTGTCCGCATAGGCCGTCAGCAATACCCGCCGGGCATCGGGATAGAGCTCCCGCGCCCGTTCCAGAAAATCCACACCCGTCATGCCCGGCATCCGCTGGTCGCTCACAATCAGAGCCACCGGGTCCTGCCGTGTCTTCAGTTGTGCCAGCGTGTCCAGGGCCGCCTGGCCGCTGGCCGCCCGCATCACGCGAAATTCTGATCCATACTGCCGCCGCAGGTCCTGAACCACTGCTTCCAGAACACTTACGTCGTCATCCACCGCAAATAAAATCGGTCTCGCCATATCCTTAGTCTAGGCCATCCAGACCAGCACTAAAGTACCAGACCAGGGTGAGCCTAGTAAGTAAATACGTGCGGCATCTATCTGTGGGATTTACGTGACGGAAGCCCATTTGGGCTGTAAGCTTGTTGCAAGGTAACATGACTTTTGGGACGGGTGGGAGTCGACCAGTGGAGATCAACTTGTTAGGTACCCCCTCCTTGCGTCGATGATCACGATGATGTCTGATTCCTTCGGCTTCGGCCGCTTGGACTCCGGCAGTTTTGGCAACTTGTTGTTCAACCGGGAAAGGTCAGGGCGGAGGTCAAACGTCTCTGTCCATCCTGGCTCCTTCCCGCATCAGATGGGGCGCGTGACATGAATAAGGTGATTCTTGCCGACTCTCAGGCTATCTTCCGGGCCGGGACCGCTAAGGTTCTGGCAATGGACGAAGATCTGCGCATCATCGCGCAGTGCACTGACCTTGACCGGATGATGCATGCCATCGCTACGTTTCCGGGTTCGATCGTCGTGGTCGCCGCTTCCCTGCGGCCCGATATGCCCAAGCTCAGGTCTCTTCTCGAGTCCACCTCCAGCCGCGGCATCGTGATCGCCGAGAACAACGAAAGCGCCAGCGCTTTCCTCCAGCAGGGCTTCCGCGGAGTCGTCTTCCGCAATGTAACCGGGCCCGCCCTCGTCGAGTGCGTCCGCCGCGTCGCCGCCGGCGATACCTGGACGCCTCCGCAGCTCATGATGCCCGAGTCGCCCGAGGAAGATCTCGTCGGCGCCCGCGTTCGTGACCGCCTTACCCCCAAGGAAATGCGCATCGTCGCCCTCATCGTGCAGGGCTGCAAAAACCGCGAGATCGCGCTCCGCCTCAAGACCACCGAGCAGGTCATCAAGAATTACCTGCGCTCCATCTACGACAAAACCGGCGTCAGTGACCGCCTCGAGCTCGCTCTCTTCACCATCCATCACCGCCAGCTCGCGCAGGCCGCCGCCGAAATGGGCAACAAGCTCGAAGCCGAAGAGCAGGCCGCCGCACCACCCGCCGTCGCCTGAGCTGCACTCATCTCCACTCAATTCAAAAGGCCCTCCACTCCGGAGGGCCTTTCTGTCATTTCAGCCAATGTCGTGCAGCGATCTTCGGCTGAATCATCGGCCTACGACTTGTGAAACATCACCGTCATCTTCGAAGGCGATGGATCCGGCGTCACATCCGTCTCCGTAATCGACTTCCCATCCGGACTCAGCACGAACGTATTATGCCGCCAAGCCTTCCCATCCTTGCTGGCATACATCACGGCCAGCGTGCGTGAATCCACTTTCTTCACCGACATCGTCGTGCCATCATCACGCACTTTTGTTGGTGTCCCGTCCAGCTTGCAGAGCACAGGCTTGTCGTTGTCCGTCTCCTTGAAGGCCACGCTATCTCCGGTCACTTTGATCGTAAGGACCCCCGTCTCCCGTGACTCGACGAACTTCACCTCCCGCCAGACCCCATCCATTCCCGGCCCTCCGGAAACTCTCTTCGAAGTCGTCGTTACCGTAAACGGCTTCTCGCCGGAAGGAAAGCGCTCCGCCTTGACCGTCCGCGTCTTCCCATCCGCCGAAATGGATACGTTCGCCTTGAGGATCACCTTGCCATTCTCACTGACGGTGGCCATGTAGCCCGTCGCCGTCTTCGTGCACGTCTCCACTCCATTTGGACTGGAATGCGTCTTACCGTCACACACCGTCTTGGGTCCTGCCACTCCGCCACGCGTAACCGTATACCCCTCCGCGTCCGTCTTCACGCTGAAGGTGGGTCCTGAGTACTTGAGCGAGGAAGCATCCATCTTCCACGAGCCGTCCCAGGGGTTGCCCTGCGCTATGCCGGACTGCCCAAAAGCAACAAGGCAGAAGAGAAGAGGAACGTTCTTGCAAAGTCGTTTCATCATGCTAAACCGCCGATCGTTTTTTGATTTGGGAGAGGACGTCATCTTGCGCCCCACCCCTGGACCTGTCAAGCCACAAGTCTCTGCGTCCCGAAACTCGGCGGCAGCCCCGCCTATTCTCGCTCGTCCCCGCATTAAAAGCTCGATTACAGCGCGCCAGCCTCTACATACGGTCTGTATGATGAGCGGGAGAGTTCCCTGAAACCTCGTACGCGGCGAGCGTGCAGATGGCATGTCGGCATGAGTCTGTCCGATTGCTGCGATGCTCACCGAGGCTGGGTGCTCTTACTTCGAAAGGGGCCCAATGAGTGTGCACCTTGTAAATCCGAGCGACAATTCCTTTGGTACTGCCGTCATCACACCAAGGTGGCTCTTCGTTCTAGCCGCAGCGACACCCCAAGTGGCGGGAGATCCCATTCTCGTCGATGAGTCGCTCGAGCAGGTTGTGCCGGAGAGCATCCTGCCGGGCGATATTGTCGGGATCAGTGTGCACACCGGCAATGCGCTTCGTGGTTACGAGGTCGGAAGGATGGCGCGCAGACGGGGTGCGTGGGTGGTGTATGGCGGCATTCACGCGACGCTCTTCCCACAGGAAGCCCTGGAGCAGGGGGAAGCTCACGCAGTAGTGAAGGGGGATGGCGATATTGCATGGGGCAAGGCCGTGATGGATTGCCTCGCGGGCAAGCCGAGCACAATTTATGAGGGCGGCCGCATTGACGGCAGTCAGTTCCTCGCGGCGCGATGGGACCTGATGCAGACCGACAGGTATATGTGGGCCTCGGTGCAGACCATTCGCGGATGCCCGAAGCATTGCTCCTTTTGCAGTGTGTGGCGAACCGATGGGCAGCAACCCCGGCAGCGCAATCATCAGAACGTCATCGACGAAATCGTCGAGTTGCGCCGGATCGGATTCCGCTTCATCGCGCTGGCCGACGATAACTTCTATCCGGTCACCTTGACCGATCTGCGGCTCGCCCGCGAACAAAACAATCAAGCCAAGCTCGCAGAGTTGACGGCGATTCGTACCGAGCGCTTTCAACTGATGGAAGAGCTGGCAAAACTGCCGAAAGACATGGTCTTCTTCACCCAGATCACGATGGAGGCGGGCGAAGACACCGACTACCTGGACGCCATGCACAAAGCCAATATCAAAGGCGCGCTTGTGGGTGTCGAGGCAGTCACACCAGAAGGGCTCAAGACGGTCTTCAAGGATTGGAACTACTCTGGCGAGGCGCTGGCGAAGCAGTTGCAGACCTTCAAACAGCACGGCGTGCACGTGCTCGGCTCGTTCATCTTCGGGCTGCCCACAGACAAGCCGGCAACCTTCGATGCGACGGTGGAGATGGCGCTCAAGGCCGGCGTCACCTTTGCCCAGTTCGTCATGATGACGCCGTTTCCAGGCACGGTTGACTTCGGGCGCTGGGAAAAGGAGCAGGCGAAGAATCCCACGCTGGTCGGCGATGTGCCGATTACTCGCTACTGGATGATCCCCACCGAGATTCGTCCCAAGATGTTTACGCCGCATCCCTCCATGAGCTCGGATGAGATCCGCGAACGCACCCAAAAAGTGTGGGACAGGTTTTATAGCTGGGGACCTATCTGGCAGAGGTCGGCCTGTACGCCAAATCTCCGCGCCAGGATCGCTTTTATCTTTCTCTCCAAGCTCTACCGGCAGATGTATGCGGGCACTGGAATTTCGACCGATAGCGCGCGCAGAAAGAAGTCCAGGAAGTGGGCTCGGTGGACAGCGAGGCAGTGCAAGAAACTCTTCCGCGCAACCCCGATGCCCAAGCTGCAAAAGCCATCATGGGAACCCCGGCTGCGGCCCGGCCATGCTGCTCACGACACCGCGGGGGCATTCGTCGTTCTCCCGAAGAATTGAATCCTGCCGCTACCGACAACTGATCCCTGACCCCTGACTACTGTAGTTTCGTCGCCACGCTCTTCGCCTGCGTAAACAGCAGCAGATAATCCGGTCCGCCGGCCTTTGAATCCGTGCCGCTCATGTTGAATCCGCCAAACGGATGCGCGCCCACCATCGCGCCCGTGCACTTGCGATTCAGGTAGAGATTCCCCACGTGGAACTCCTGCCGCGCGCGCTCCAGTTGATCGCGGTCATTCGTGTAGATCGCGCCCGTCAGGCCGTACTCCGTGTTATTCGCCACCGCCAGGCCTTCCTCAAAGCTGTCGACCTTGATCACCGCCAGCACCGGCCCGAAGATCTCTTCCTGCGCGATCACCGCGTCCGGCTTGATATCGGCAAAAACCGTCGGCTCGATGAAGTAGCCGCCGCCTTCGCTCTCTACCTTGTTGCCGCCCGCCACCAGTCTGCCTTCTTTTTTGCCCGTCTCGATGTAGCCCAGGATCGAATCCATCGCAGCCTTGTTGATCACCGGACCCATGTTGGGGTTCTCCGTCGGATCGCCCACCGTCAGCTTCGCAACCCGCTCGCGCAGCCGTTCCACAAACACGTCGTATAGTGGAGCCTCCACAATCGCGCGCGAGCACGCCGAGCACTTCTCGCCGCTGAAACCGAAGGCCGCCGCCGTTACGCCTTCCACGGCCATGTCCACATCAGCATCCGCGCACACCAGCATCGAGTCTTTCCCGCCCATCTCCAGAATCGTGCGCTTGATCCAGATCTGCCCCGGCTGCGTCTTCGCCGCGCGCTCGTGAATCTCCAGGCCCACCGCCTTCGAGCCCGTAAACGCGATGAACCGCGTCTTCGCGTGCTCCACCACGGCGTTGCCAAACGTCGCGCCCGAGCCGGGGCAGAAGTTCACCACGCCGCCCGGCATGCCCGCCTCTTCCAGCACCTCGATAAACTTCGCTGCGATCGTCGGCGAATCGCTCGACGGCTTCAGAATCACCGTATTCCCCGTCACAATCGACGCCACCGTCATCCCCGCCATAATCGCGAAGGGAAAATTCCACGGCGGAATCACCGCGCCCACGCCCAGCGGAAGATACAAAAGCTCGTTCTTCTCACCCGGCAACTGGATCGGCGTCTTCGCCTCCGCCAGCCGCAGCGCCTCCCGCGAATAAAACTCGAGGAAGTCGATCGTCTCGGCCACATCCGCGTCCGCTTCCGCCCAGTTCTTGCCCACTTCATACGTAAGCCACGCGCAAAACTCCAGCTTCCGCGCACGCACAATCTCCGCCGCGCCCAGCAGCAGGGAAGTCCGCTCCCCCACCGTCGTCCGGCTCCAGAATTCGTAGGCCTTCAGCGCCGCATCCATCGCCGGCTGCACATGCTCCGCCCCGGCCTTCTGGTGCACGCCCACCACCTGCGCCGGCCGCGCCGGATTCAACGAGCGAATCTTCTCCGCCGTCTTGATCCGGTGGCCGCCAATCACCAGGTCGTATTCGCGGCCAAGCTGCCCGCTCACTCGTTCGAGCGCTTCCTCCATCCTCCGGGCTGTCTCGGGGTTCTTGAAGTCGGTAAAAGGCTCATTCTTAAAGCCGCCCTTCGGCGAGCGCGGCTCAATTTCGGTCGGAAGTGAAAGAGTGGCCATAACCCCTCAAGTGTAGACCGATTGCCCTCGCGCCGCCACGCTCTGCTCTCCGCCAGAACTTCGCCCGCAACCGAAACTATCCGCGCCCCGCGGGGTCTGAACCAATAACTCTCCGCCGCGTTTCGCACCGCGAGGCGCAGTACGCTGCGCCGGCCTGAGCCAACGATCGCTACTTGGATCGCTAGTGGGATCGCTACTTGGGGTGAGCGCCTTCAGGCGCAGCCCACGAGGGGGAAAATGAGAACTCTCAATCGTTTGCCGGCCTTCGCGCTCCTCGTCTCCGCCGCTCTGCCTCTCGGCGCACAGCAATCGGGACCATACTGGCCCCCAGACGACGACCGTCGGCCCCGCCTCTCCAGGTCTGTCCAGCCTCAGCCCATCCCCTCTTACTCGCCGGCAGGCCAGTACGGATCCAGCCAATATGGTTCCGGCCAATACAGCTCAGGCCAGCAATATCCTCAAAACAATCCGCAGCAGGCTTACGCCGACATTCCCGCGCAGCAGCAGTCCTACGGCCAGCCCACGCAGCAGCCGCTCAGCGCCGACCAGCTTTCGCAGCTTATCGCGCCCATCGCGCTCTATCCCGACGCGCTCATCGCGCAGATCCTCGCCGCTTCCACTTATCCCGCGCAGATCGCCGCCGCCGATCAGTGGCTCCAGTCCATGGGCAACGCCGCGCCTGAGCAGATCGCTGCGGCCGCCGACGCGCAATCCAGCTGGGATCCATCCGTCAAGGCGCTCACCGCCTTCCCGCAGGTGCTCTCCATGCTCGACCGCAACCTGCAGTGGACCACCGCTCTCGGCAACGCCTACTACAACCAGCCGCAGGACGTGCTCCAAACCATCCAGGTCATGCGCCAGCGCGCCGAAGAGGCGGGCAATCTTGAGAGCACTCCCCAGGCCGACGTCGAGCAGAACCAGGGCAACATCGACATCGCGCCCACCAACCCGCAGGACGTCTACGTGCCCACCTATGATCCGTGGGCCGTCTACGGAGCGCCCGTCAATCCCTACCCGGGCTTCTCCTGGCTCGGCGCTGCGGACTCCTTCTTCGGTTCATCGCCCGTGCAGTACGGGCTCAGCTTCGCCCTCTCCCCCTTCCTCGGCGTCTCCTGGGGATGGCTCGGCTGGGGTCTCGACTGGTTCGGCCACTCCGTGCTCTTCCATCACAACGACTACTGCACAGGCAGCTACTCCGTCCGCGACTGGGGCTTTCCCAACGGCGGCCCGCGCGCCTGGGCTCGCTATCCACACCCCATCCACGGCGGCGGCAACCACGGTTGGGGCCACAACGGTGGATACGGCAACAACCGCTATCAATCCGCCGGCAACGGTTTCAACCGCGGCAACTATCCTCATCCCACCGGTGGTCCCGTCAACCGCCCTGGCGCCGTTTGACGATGCCCGCACGCAGGAAGGCTTCAACCGCGGCTTTCCTTCACGCAATCAGATTTACGGCAGACCCTCTGCGCCCACGCAGCAGGCCTTCGGCGGCCGTCCGCAGCAATTCGGCGGCCAGCAATTCAATGGTCAGCAGATGAATGGCCGTGACATGTACGGACGCCAGCACTTCAACTCCGGCGCCTCAGCCTTTCCGCGCGACAACCACATCAGCCGCCCCGGCATGGCCTTCTCCGGCGGCGCTTGGCAGAACTACCGCGCGCCGCAGTACAACCAGCCGCGCAGCGCCTTCAGCAATAACTACCGCGCCTACAGCGGCAACAACGGCTATAGCGGATCCAGCGCCTTCCGGGGCGGAAATCAAAGCTGGGGTCAGCCGCAGCAGCGCAATTTTGGCGGCGGCCGCGCACCGCAAAGTTACAGCTACAACGGCGGAGGTCGCAGCGGCTGGGGCAACGCAGGCGGCGGCTGGAACGCTCCCCGCGCGCCCCACCAGAGCTTCGGCGGCGGAGGGCATTCATCGTTCGGCGGCAGCAGCCACTCCTTCGGAGGAGGTCACTCCTTCAGCGGCGGCAGCGGCCACTCCTCTGGCGGTGGACACTCCTCAGGCGGCAGCCACGGCGGCGGCCACCACCGCTGAACTGTGAACTGTGAACTGCGAACTATGTACTGCGGACTGCCTCACCGCGTCTCTGTCAGCGCCTCGGTCTGCTTGCTCATCTGCGCCGTGCGCTCCAGCTTGTCCCAGTTGAAGGGCTTGCCGTCGATTGCGCGCTTCAGCGTCTTGAACAGCACAATCGAGAACACCTGCCGATACGCAAACCGCTGCAGCCAGATGTGGAACAGCAGCCATCCATCGCCTTTGTTCGCCGGGTGACGGCGCTCCAGGCTGAACGCCACCGCCGACGTCACAAAATCGATCAGCAGGAAGGTCACGAAGTACGTCACCAGTTTCATGAAGCTCGCTGACGAGGCCGCCTCCGGGTGATAGTGCCGGTCCACCAGGTAATGCGCCACGCCGGCCACGAACATCAGGTCGATAAACGGCGACACCAGCGGCAGAAGCATCTGGAAGATGAGAATATTCGGCAGCGCAAACAATCCCATCGCCTTGTTCCGCACAAAGGCAAGCCTGTGTTTCCACACCGCCTGCAGCGTGCCAAACGACCAGCGGAACCGCTGCCGCATCAGCCCGCCCGCATCAATCGGAGCTTCCGTGAACGCGAGCGCGCGATCCTCGTACACCACCTTGTACTTCTGCTCAAGCAAACCCATCGTCAGATCGGCATCTTCGGCTACCGTGTTCAGCGGATACCCGCCCGCCTTCTTCACCGGCGCCGTGCGCCACGCGCCAATCGCCCCCGGCACCACCGTCACCACGTTGAACAGGTTCAGCGCGCGCCGCTCGAAGTTCTGGCTCGTGATGTACTCAAGCGCCTGCCACCGTGTCCACAGGTTCACGCGGTTGCCCACCTTCGCGTTGCCCGCCACCGCACCCACCAGCGGATCCTCGAAGTGCGGAATCAGCTTTGAAATTGCGTCCGACGCAATCACCGTGTCCGCATCGATGCCCACATAGAACTCTTCATCCAGCCGCTCCAGCGCATAATTCAGCGCCGCTGCCTTGCCGCCGTTCTCCTTCGTCAGCACTTCCACGTGCCCGGTTGCAATCTGCTTGGCAAACGCTTCGCGCGCCGCTTCATAGGTGTTATCGCTCGATCCGTCGTCGATCACGATCACCCGCAGATTCTCGTACTCCGAGTGCAGCACCGACCGCACCGTTCGCACGATTACCTTCTCCTCGTTGTACGCCGGCACCAGCACCGCAATCCGCGGATTGAACCCCGGCGCACCCTGCCGGTGCGGCCGCAGCCGGTCGATCACCGCGAAGATGCCCACCAGCACCAGCCGTGCGCTCATCAGCACATCGCCGACAAAGAACACCATCACGATGAAGTTGCCGATGATCGCCAGCGTTGAAAACGCAATCGCGTCGGGAATCGAGCGCACCCACTGCCAGAACGTCAGCTCCGGCATCACCTCCGCCGGCGTCTTCCCAATCAGCGCCGACACCGGCACAATCGTGTACCCATGCGCGCGCAGCGTGTCGATCAGCACCGGCAGCGCCGCCACCGTCGCCGAGCGGTTGCCGCCCCCGTCATGCATCAGAATGATCGAGCCCCGGAACTGCGGCTTCGTCTTCATCCGCGTCAACTGGCTCAGAACCGATTGCGCAATCTCTTCCGGCGTCTTCCGTACCCGCTCGTCCCAGTCATCGGTGTCGATCTTGTTGCCCACCACGATGTACCCGGCCCGCTGCACCTGCACAACCGGCCTCGCCTGGTCATCGGTGTCCGGCTCCTCGTCAATGTCATACGGAGGACGGAAATACA
Organism: uncultured Acidobacteriota bacterium; assembly: GCA_963718885.1. Lineage (GTDB taxonomy): Bacteria > Acidobacteriota > Terriglobia > Terriglobales > Acidobacteriaceae > Telmatobacter. The sequence goes on along the minus strand of CAVRAK010000024.1, from coordinate 130,526 downwards.
CCGGCCGCACCCGCAGCTTGCTCGCAAAAAGCTGTTCCGTCAGCCGCAGCTCAAGATCGAGCTGCCGCGGCGAAATGCTGCTGATATCCGGATGGGTATAAGTATGGTTTCCGATCTCGTGGCCCTCGCGCAGCTCCCGCCGCATGATGCCCACATTCTCGAGCGCCTCTTCGCCGATGATCAGAAACGTTCCCTTCACACCCTTCTTGTCCAGAGCGTCCAGAATTCTCGGCGTCCACTTCGGATCGGGTCCGTCATCAAACGAAATCGCAACCTTGTTCGGCTGGTATCCGTAATAGCTGATCGTGTAGTTCTGCGGATACACGTCCATGTGCTCGTCGATGATCAGCCGCTTGCTCAGGTCCGGCTCGTCGGTGTCCTGCAGCACCGTGCGCTTGCCCTCGCGTGGAAGGCCGGTGACGCGCATGATGTCGCCTTCGCCTTCCACGTTCACATCATGTCCCGGCGCCACGGCGCCCAGAGCATCAAGCGACGCCGGATTCCTCGGCTTGTCCCACACGTTCCACAGCGAGCTGTCCTCCCAGCCCAGCCGCCACAATGCAAACGTCTGTATTCCCAGTAGCCGCGCAGCGCGCATCTGGTTCAGCAGCGTCACCCCATCCAGAAACCACACCACGTGCCGCTGATTGTTGTCCTCGTCGATGTACTCGAAATGCGGGTTCAGCGTGTCGTAGTCGAGATTCAGATCCGCATCCGCATCCGACGCCCGCTGCCACGTGTCTGAGACCGACATGTCCGTCGTGTCTACCACCTGCGGCTTCGCCTTCTTCTGTCCTCGCTTCGGCTTCGGTGGAATCGTCAGCGTCCAGTCGTATCCGTAGTTGCCCAGCGCGCAGATCAGCTTCTCCTTCGGCACCACCTTCAGCACCCGCACCAGGTTGGCCACAAACCAGTTCTGGCTCGCAATCGGCCCCGGGTCGCTCTCCGCCTCGTGCTCGTCATAATTCATCAGCACGATGCCATCGCTGTTGGCCGCAATCTGCTTCAGCAACGCGTCACTCGTCCCTGCCGCCGCCGTCACATAAAGCCGCAGATTGCGTGCATGCAGATCGCCATACAGCTCCTGAATGAACGTCGTGTATCCCGGCATCGCGTCGTCGGCAAGACTTTCAAAATCCAGCGAGAGTCCGTGATACGCCGGGTACGCTGTCAGGAACTGCACAATCTGCTTCCGCAGCGACGCACGGTTGTCGTCATCCCCCAGCAGGTCGCCTACCTTCGCATCCCAGCTCTGCGCGCTCGAGTCGTAATTGTTCAGGTGCGGAAAAATTTCCGTATCCTCATGCGCGTCCGCAATCGCCCGCTTGATCCGTCCCAGGTCGTCCGGATCGTGCACCGTCTGCCCGCTGACCACCGGATACGTCTGGTGCGTTTCGTTGTCGAAGATCTTCAGCACCGGCTCCGAGCCGTCCACATGCAGCCACTCCGGAAACAGCATGTCGATCTGGTGGATATGCTGCTTGAACGACGCATAGCTTGCCGCGTCATAGGGCACATAATAGGCGGCGCGCAACCCCTCGCCCGTGTTGAACGGAATCGTCGATGGCTGGCGGTCTGACTTGCGGTGTGCCGGGCGCGGCGCCGGCCGCGCCGCCTGCCGGTCCGCAACCGCCTTGTAGTTGCGCTTCAGCGAAGGCAACAGCAGCTCCGGCAGCGGCTGGCTGCGCAAAATGTTGAAGATGAACCCCGCCAGCACCAGCGTCGTGAGCACGGCAACTACGTCGAAAATCCGGCGCAGGCGCTTCCAGCGCTTTCGGTGAGGATCGAAGAAGATTTGCTTATCGAGCATGCCCAATCTCTGATTCTACGTGAGACAAAGCCCGTCCATCATCTACGCTATACAGGACGAATCCCTATGCCTGGCGACGCCCTCAGGTCCTCATCTCCGCAATCCGCCACCAGCCGCGCGCGCCATTTTCTCTCTCTCTTCCTCGCGCTCCTCGCCGGCGCCGCGCTGCGCATCTGGTTCTTCCGCCATTTCTTTGAGGTCAACGGCGATACTCTCGTCTACGGCGGCATCGCCAAAAATCTCCTGCTGCATGGTGGTTACGGCTCACCCTCGCGCACCGGGCACAGCCTTTCCCACGCTCATTCGTCTTCCCGGCTATCCGCTCTTCCTCGCCCTCTCGTTCCGCCTCTTCGGCATGGAGAACTACGCCTCCGCCGTCTTTCTCCAGATCGCGCTCGACCTCGCTGCCTGCCTCCTCATCGCCGACTTCGCCCGCCTCATCGCCCCCGAAGCCTTCAAGATCCGCTCCGCTCACTGCGCGCTCTGGCTCGCCGCCCTCTGCCCCTTCACTGCCATCTACGCCGCGAGCCCGCTTACTGAAGGACCAACGCTCTTCGCCCTCTCACTCGCTCTCTGGTCCGCGGCGCGCTTTCGCCGGCATCCCCGCTGGGCCACCGCACTCGCTTTCACCTTCGCCGTCACCTTCGCCGCCCTTCTGCGGCCAGACGGCCTCCTTGCCGCCGTCGCCTTCGCGCCCGCAATGCTCTGGCCCTTCCGCCACGCCTCATCCGCCGCCCGACGCCCGCATCGTGCGCATCGCCGTCGTCTGCCTTGTCCTTGCGCTCGCGCCCTTCGCTGCGTGGACCATCCGCAACGCCCGCGTCTTTCACGTCTTTCAGCCCCTCGCGCCCAAATCCGCCACCGATCCGGGAGATCCCCTCACCCCTGGCTGGGACCGCTGGGTCAAAACCTGGTGCCTCGACTTCGTCTCCACCTACGCCATCGCCTGGAACGTCCCCGGCGACACCCTCGACATCGCCCAGCTCCCCGCGCGCGCCTTTGATTCGCCCGCACAGTTCAGCCAGACCGCCGCCCTCGCAGCCCAGTACAACGCCAACGGCTACGACCTGACTGAATCTCTCGACGCAGGGCTTCGCCCGCCTCGCCCAGCAGCGCATCGACGCGCACCCTCTCCGCTACTATCTCTGGCTGCCGCTCGGCCGCGTCGCCGACATGTGGCTCCGCCCCCGCGTCGAAAACCTGCCCATCGATCTCGACTGGTGGGTCTACGCGCACCACTACGCCGAAACGCGCTTCAGCTACGCCTGGGCCGCGCTCAACGCTCTCTATCTTGTCCTTGGAATCTGGGGCCTCTTTCTGCGCCCCCGCATGGCCGTCTGGATGCTCGCCTACATGCTCCTGCGCTCAGCGATGCTCTTCACCATCTGCCCGCCCGAGGCCCGCTACACCATCGAGTGCTTCCCCATGCTCTTCGCCCTCGGCGGCGTCGCCCTCGGCTCACTCCGCGCCCGAAACTGCTTCATCGCAAATGGGTCATAGAGGACTGAGCCATGATCGAGCACCGATGAGCAGCTCGTTGTCGGGCGATCATCAGCGCTATGCCGCTGGGTTCATTAGGCTTCCTCTTCGAGCTTTCCATGCTCATCAATCGCTGATCGCACGAGTCGTCGTGTGCGCGGCTGGCGCAGCGCAAAGGTTCTGTACGCTTCGGCAGAGTTTGTGGTCTAATCGAACAACTCAATAAAGCTGCAAAGGCATTGCCCGAAGAGGGCGCGGACATCCGCACCTCTCTTCTCTGTGTTCTGCTGCCATTCGAGTGGAAGGGCATCCTTGCGTCCTCTTTTTGTATTCGCGCTCGTCCTGATTACCGCGCCGCTCTTTGCGCAGCAAGACAGTCTGGATTCGGTTCAAACCGGAGCAGCCGCAGAGGCTGCAGCCGAACAGACAAAGGATCCGAGCGGAACTCAGGCGCAAGCGCACTCTGACACCGCGAACCTGCCCGAAGCTCCGGGCGTCTCCAGCTCTCAATCCGAGATTGCGCTGTCAACGCAGCAGCCGAAGCCCATCCTCGGCATGATGCCGGCCTTTCGCGCAGTGAGCGCCCGGGCGATTCCGCCGCCCACGCCGAAGCTGGCGTTCAAGATTGCAACGCAGAACAGCTTCGATTACTCATCGTTTATCTCCGTTGGCATCACGTCGTTATGGGCAGAATCGTCGAACGCCCATCCGGCGCTGGGAAAAGGCGCGTCTGGCTATCGGAGATATTATTGGCGCGCCTTCCTGGATAAGACAGACGGAAACTACCTGGCTACCTTCGCTTTCCCCACGGTGTTCCATGAAGACGTGCGGTATTACGCCAGGGGCGAAGGCGCTCCGTGGAAACGAGGCATCTATGCCGGCTCGCGCATTCTGATCACGCCGGATTACCAGGGGCACCAAACCGTCAACGCCTCCGAATTGCTCGGGCGCGGCGCGGCCCAGGCCATCTCGCTTTTTTATTACCCGAGCAACGACCGGACCGCAGGCGAATTTGCGCAAAGGTATGGGTGCGCACTAGGCGGCGATGCGTTGATGAATATCTTCCGCGAATTCTGGCCTGACATTGCGGTTCACGTGCTGCATCGTCATCCCTAGCGCGGGCGCGAGGGTGTGCCTGCGTGGTCAGGCGCCACGAACGCGCCCGCATATAGCCCCGAAAGGGTGCCGGTACCAGTCCAATCAAATGGGGGGCAAGTCGCCTCGAGAAGCAGAGGAAGTGTGATGCAGAGAAAATACCGCGGATATGCAACCAGCCGGGACTTTCGAAGAGAAATCCGGTTGATGTTCCTTCTGGTTGCTGCAGTAATCTTTGGGGATGTGGCCGCGAGTCCGCAAGCATTCTCGATCGACAACGCCCGGAAAGCCTCAATAGGGCAATCATCTTTCGAATCCGTCTGCCAAGAGACGATGGCGGATTCCGCCGCTCTTGCAGCATTGCGACTGGTCTGCCGGCAGGGACCGATCGCGCACGGGCTGCCAGCGCCTGGAAAGACGATCGTCATCGGGTTTCTTGGAGGTTTTGCCAGAGCCGATGATTTGAAGCATCCGGAGGTATTGTTTGCTGCCTATCTGCGCGAGCATTACGGCCCCCCACTTCATGCTCAGGTCTTTCGCAATCATGATGAGCAAGGAGCTTTGGAGTATGTCACGCGACTCCTCGATCAGGATCATGACGGTCTCCTCTCAGACGAAGAACGAAGGAGTGCGAGAATCATCATCTATGGCCACAGCTGGGGAGCGTCCGAGACCGCTGAATTTGCGCGCGACCTGGGTCGACGCGGCATTCCTGTCCAGCTTACGGTCCAGTTGGACATCATTACCAAACCCGGTCAAAAGCCCACTGTGATCCCTGCCAACGTGGCGAGCGCGATTAACTTCTACCAGTCGCATGGTCCGCTCCAGGGGCGCCCGAAGATTGTCGCCTCTGACCCTGCTCGGACAGCGATCATCGGCAATTTCAAGATGGCCTACAGTCATGCGCCCGTCAATTGCGACAACTATCCCTGGTTTGTGCGCACATTCAATAAGCCCCATCATGAGATCGAGAACGACGCCCACTTGTGGGACAAGGTTGCATCGCTGATCGATGCGGAGGTGGTGGACAATGATCAGCCCCGGAAAGGTGCGACCGACATTGGTACGGGGAACGACGCGCAGGAGTCTGCACCTTCCGTGGCTAGCACATTGCCGCGCAACAAGTGAGACGCGCGTGAGTGCGCGATTGACTGAAGTAAGGACTGAGTACTGAGACTCGTAACAGCGCGCGCTCTGGACGAATGGTGGCCAAACCGGAAACTAATCTCTCGACAAGATGCCATTCATTTTATTTACGAAGTAGCACGAGGGTAAATTCTGCCCACCCATAGTTGTCTCCCTGACTCCTGATCACTGATTCAGAAACGTCGTCTTCGCATCCGTCTTCAGTGCGAACGCATCGCCCGGCAGCGGCTGGTTCATTTTGAAATTGAAATAGTGGCAGATGCGTTGCTGTCCGGCGCCCTCGTCGAAAACCTGCCGCAGGCTCACGCCGCGCGCCATATCCAGCCAGATCGTCACCTTCGGCAGATTCTTGCGCACCGTCGGATCCTTCGCCGTCAGCTCCAGCTTCTCCGTCTTCACGCCGTCCACCGTCTCTGGTCCCAGCCGCCTTTACGTCCCACTTCTCGCTCCAGTTCCTTGCCGCTCGCGCCGAAGCCCAGCATGAGGTAGCTGCTGTAGTTGCTCGCCTTCGCGATCGTCGTCACCTGGTTGATCATCGGCTCAAACAGCCGCAGCTTTCCGTCCGTGTAGGTGTACGTCTTCGGGACCGGCTTCCCATTCACCTCGTTGATGTGCGCCGCCATCTCGAAGGCATTCCCCTTGCGCTCGTAATACACCGTGCCCTTCTGCGTATCCGTCATGGGAATCGGGTCCGTCTCCACCGCGTCAAACTGAAAATCCGCCTGCGTCGAGTGAAACTTCGCCGATGCCTCATCAAGCTGATGCAGAATCTGCTGCACGCTGTCGGCGGCAAATGCGCCGCGCGCCGTCAACCCCAGACACGCCACACACGCTGCTAAAGTGATCCTTCTTGCAAGGTTCATGGGCTTCCTTATAAGGAGTTTAGATGCGCGCAAGCCGCTGAAGTCTCTGTGGAATCAAATCTCTGGCATTGCCGGGCAGGGAACTGGGAAGTAAAGCCGGCATACCTTAGCGGTGCGCCCAGATCTTCCACACCAGGTTTCCCTGGCTGTCCTCGGTTGTTATCCAGCGCTCCACGTAGGCCGCGTCGCCCGTCACCGGCTCAATCGCCTGCTTCAGCGTCTTCTTCACCTGGCTGTCGCTCGCTCCCGCAGGAACACTCACATCCGACACCCGCAGCAGAACAATCACTCCGCGCTGCCCATCGCTCATCACCTGCATCGGATGCGCCAGCGGCACTGCCGCCACCGGCTTGTCGCCAAAGTTCCAGAACTGCGGCGCGATAAAGATGAACAGCAGAATCAGCGTCACCATCACGTCGTAGTGAAAGCTGCCCCGCTTGTACGTCCAGTAGAAATAGTCCTTCAGAACATTGCTCATAACGCCTTCAGCCTTTCAATGCGTTCCAGGCCGCCCATGTAGGGCCGCAGCGCTTCAGGAACAACCACCGTCCCATCGGCCTGCTGATAGTTTTCCAGCACCGCCAGCCACGTCCGTCCCACCGCCAGCCCGCTTCCGTTCAGCGTGTGCACAAACTCGCTCTTGCCTTTCCCTGCGGGCTTGTAGCGGATATTCGCCCTGCGCGCCTGAAACGCCTCAAAGTTCGAGCACGATGAAATCTCGCGATACAACTGCTGCCCCGGCAGCCACACTTCAAGATCGAACGTCTTCGCTGCAGAAAATCCCGTGTCGCCTGTGGACAAGAGCACCCGCCGGTAGGGCAGCTTCAGCGCCTCCAGAATCTCTTCCGCATCGCGCGTCAGTTTTTCGTGCTCCGCGTCGCTCTCTTCCGGCTTCGTAAACTTCACCAGCTCCACTTTCTGGAACTGGTGCTGCCGGATGATTCCGCGCACATCCTTCCCATACGCGCCCGCCTCCGCGCGAAAGCACGGCGTGTACGCCGTCAGCGCCACTGGCAGCTTCGCTTCGTCCAGCATCTCGTCGCGATACAGATTCGTCACCGGCACTTCCGCCGTCGGAATCATCCAGTGATCGTTGTCCTTGAATTCGCCGCGGCCCACCGCCTCCGCATCCGCATCCGAGCAGCGAAACAGGTCCTCAGCAAACTTCGGCAGTTGTCCCGTCCCGAAGAGGCTCTTGCTGTTCACCATGAAGGGCGGCAGCACCTCCGTATAGCCGTGCTTCTGCGTGTGCATATCGAGCATGAATCCGATCAACGCCCGCTCCAGCCGCGCTCCCGCGCCCAGGTACACCGCAAAGCGCGCCCCGCTCAGCTTCGCCGCGCGCTCCAGGTCCAGTATGCCCAGCGCCTCGCCCAGCTCCCAGTGCGGCTTCGCCTCAAAGTCAAACTGCGGCTTCTCGCCCCACTCTTTAATGGTTTTGTTATCGGCTTCCGACGCGCCAACCGGCACCTCATCTCGCGTCAGGTTGGGGATGCGCGCCAGGGACAGCCGCATCTGGTCATCGAGCGCCGCCGCGGCCGCGTCAAGCTCATCGAGCTTCGCCTTCAGCGACCGCGTCTCGTCCATCAGATCATCGGCGTTCGCGCCGGCCTTCTTCCGCGCGCCCACCTGCTGGCTCAGCTCGTTGCGCCTCGCCTTCAGTTGTTCCGCCTGCGTAATCGCCTCGCGCCGCCGCTGATCCAGTGTCCTGAAATCGCCCAGCAGCGCGGCCGGATCGGCGCCGCGCGCGCGCAGCTTCGCCTCCACCAGCTCCAGGTTGCTTCGTACAAATCCCAAATCGAGCATGCTCTTCCAGTCTAATGGTTGGGAATCACGCGCCTAACGGCTCGGCACCGTCACTTCGCCTTTTCCCGCCTCTTCTCCGGCGCCCGCATCAATCTGATCCTGCCACCCCGGCAGCTGCTGGTCGCCGGTGATCAGCCGCGCCCCGCGCGTAAACGTGAGATATGTCCACACCCACGACGTAAACACCGCCACGCGGTTCCTGAACCCGATCAGGAAAAAGATGTGCACCACGATCCACGTCACCCATGCCGGAAAGCCGCTCAGGTGCGCTCTGAACGGCCACTCTACCTTTGCCACCGCCGCAGTACGCCCGATCGTCGCCAGGTCGCCCTTGTCAAAGTAGCGGAACTTCGGCCGCTCCTGGCCCTCGAGGTCCGCTTTGATCACCCTGGCCGTAAAGTCGCCCATCTGGATCGCCGGCTGCGCCACTCCCGGAATCTGGTGGCCGTCCTGCTCAAAGTGCGCCAGGTCTCCGATCACAAACACTTCGGGCTCTTCCGGCGGATTCAGTTGGTCATCCACAATCACGCACCCGCGCTTATCCAGCGGCGCGCCCAGCAGCTTGCCCAGCGGCGAGGGCTGCACGCCCGCCGCCCACAGCGTCACCGCGGAATCGATCCGCTGCCCGCCTGCCTCCACCCAGCCCGGCCCCACGCCGGTCACCGTCATCCTGTTATGCACTTCCACGCCCAGCCGCGCCAGCTCCTGCTCGGCCTTCTTCGACAAATCCTCCGGATATGTCGCCAGCACCCTTGGGCCGCCATCGATCAGCAGCACCCGCGCCTTCGAGGGATCGATGTGGCGAAAATCATGCTTCATATACAGCTTCGCAATGTCGCTGATCGCGCCCGCCAGCTCCACTCCCGTCGGGCCGCCGCCCACCACTACAAAATTCAACGGCGGATGCCAGCCGTGCTCCTGCATCTGCCGCTCGGCCAGCTCAAAGGCCAGCAGCACCCGCCGCCGTATCTCCGTTGCATCCTCAATCGTCTTCAGGCCCGGCGCCAGCTTCGCCCAGTCGTCATGGCCAAAGTAGGAGTGCGTTGCACCCGTCGCCAGCACCAGGTAGTCATACGCCAGCCGCGCGCCCGATCCCAACTCCACCATGCGCTCGGCCGCATCGATGCCCACCACCTCGTCCATCAGCACTTCCGTGTTCTTCTGGCTGCGGAGCACCGTGCGAATCGGCTGCGCAATATCTGCAGGCGACAGCACCGCCAGGGCCACCTGGTAGAGCAGCGGCTGAAACGTGTGATGATTCCTCCGGTCAACCACCGTCACGTCCACCGGCAAATGCCCCAGCGCCTTCGCCGCATGCAGACCCCCGAACCCCGCCCCCACAATCACCACGCGCGGACGCTTCCTCGATGCCTCACCCTGCAACGTTCTCGTCAGCTTCTCCATGTGGCCTCGCTCTTCCTCCGCTCACACTTCCTTCACTCTTACCATCACTCTTAATGGATGCATCAGGAACTGCCATCGACACATAAGCCGTTCCAGGCCGTTCAAAAGAACGCTCCAGCCATTCAAAAGAAAGAGGCTTGTGCCATCCTAATCGCACCCTGTACTATCTCAATTTCCGCGCTCCGATGTGCGCTTCCCGATGGGGGTCCTCCGGCATCATGCACGCTCTCGACACTTCCGGCCGCCTCTGGCGCAGCGTCCTCGCCATCATCGTCGGCGCGCTGGTCGGCGCTCTCCTTTCCGTCGCCACGGATTTCGCCCTTCACGCGAGCGGCATCGCGCCCGCCCTTGGCCAGCGCTTCTCCAACCCCCTTCTGCTCCTCGCCGTCCTCTATCGCACGCTCTACGGCATCCTCGGCAGCTACCTCTGCGCCCGCCTCGCGCCCATGCTTCCCATGCGGCACTCCATCATCCTCGGTTTCCTGGGCCTCGCCGCAAACCTCGCCGGCACCATCGCCACCTGGAACGCCGGACCTGCCTACGGTCCGCACTGGTATCCCATTACGCTCATCATCCTCGCCCTGCCCACCGCCTGGCTCGGCGCAAGGATCTTCATCGCGCAACAGCGCCGCGCCCGCGCCTAGCGTCCCTCCTTCGGCGCGGTCTTGTTCCTTTGAACTCCGGCTGCGGAGCTCCTTGACCACCCAGAGCACCATCAACCTGCAAGTCCAGCAGTTAACCTTCAGATCCAGTAGCCAGGTTCACTAGCCGCAGACTTTCATCGCGCTTCACGGGTGCTGCTCGACCGTCACGCTCAGCGTGCTCACGGCGCCCGTCGCCGCCACGCCCACCATCTGCGTCGGCGTCCCGCTCAAGGACGTCGGCGCGAACACCACCGATCCGTCGATCCCCGATGTCGCATTCGCAACCTGCGTGCTCAACAGCTCTCCCTGCGCGCATCGTCCGTGCGCCGGGCACGCGGGAGTCCACGCATACAGCGCCTGGTACAGCGTCACCGTTCCCCCCGCCATGGGATTTCCATTCATGTCCCGCAGCCGCAGCACAATCTGCGCCGGCGTCTGACCCACGGCCAGGCTCTGCTCCGTGCCAGTCACTGCCTCCAGCCATCCATACTCGGGCCGCGCTCCCAGCACGGTGAATTGCGCGCACTGCCCCGTCCCATTCACACACGCCGTCGCAACCACCTGCTCTCCCTCCGCCAGCGGACCAACCGTCAGCATCTTCGTCGCCACGCCCAGCGCGTTGGTCGTCACCGCCGTCCCATCCACGCTGATGCCGCTTCCCGCCGCCTGCCACGTCACGCTCTGCCCGCTTGCCGGCACGCCGTTGTTCAGCACCAGCGCCTCTGCCGTCCAGTTCACCGTCGCCCCCGCCGCGACTGAGAGCGTTGCCGTCACCGCCGCAATCGTCGGCGCCGTTCCTCCCGTGAAGTGCGCTTCGAGACTGGCCCCATTGCTCAGCGAAGCCGTCACCACGGCCGCCGCGCCGTTCACCGCCGTCACCGTCATCGCCGCTCCACCATCGCCGCTTGCCGTCACCGTGCAGCGCACCGAGCCGCATCCAAGCTGCGCTGTTCCGCTGGTCACCGTGTACGTCACCGCCACGCCGCCCGCAGGCTCCAGCTCCGGCCCCAGCGCCGTCACAGAGAAGGGAAGCGGCACACCCGCCGGCACCGTGTTCGACGGCGCCGTCACCAGCGTCAGCGAATCGCCCGTTCCCGCGTCGTAGCTCACGCCGCCTGCAATCACTGACGCTGCATAGAACACCGGCAGATCATCCACCTCCACATCCACCGAGCCCGCCACGCCGCTCTGCGCCGCCGGCGCAATCGCCGTAATCTCATTCGCTGAAACGCTCGTCACCACCGCCGCCTGCCCGCCCACCAGCACCGTATCCGACGGCCGAAAGCCCATCCCGTGAATCACAATCGTCCCGCCCGACGCCGGCAGCCGCGCCGGCCACACCGAATCCGCATACAGCACCCAGCCCTTGTAGGCATAATCCGGCCGCCCGTCGCCGCGCATATCCGCCACGCCCAGCCGCACCACGTCATCCGACGCCGTGCTCACCCGCAGCCACGTCTCGCCCACCGCGTTGCCATTCAAGGCCGGCGCCGTCCCCACCGCCGCCGATCCCACCGCGTCAAATGCGTCCCACACCCCCAGCGCCGGCAGCGCCTTTCTGCCGCTTGGCGCGCCCGCCTCATTCAGCGCCTGCGTCACCACCGTGAACGACCGTCCCGCGCGCACCGGAAACACCAGCCAGTCCGTCTGCCCCATCTGGCTCAGCCGTCCGCACCACATTCCGCTCGGCGCCAGCATCCGCGGATTGCTCTCCGTACCCACCGCATCGTCTCCCGGTCCGCTCACCGCCGAGTCCGCAATCGTCACTTCCATGCTGCGCACCGTGCCCGCCGTCATCCCTGTCTCGGCCAGCACCGGCATTGTTCCCGACGGCAGCGGCGAGCCCTCGTCATACGGCCCCACCACCTCCGCCAGCATGTAGAGCGGATCGATCGCCTCGAACGTCACCTGGTACGTCGCCGACGTCATCCCCGGCGGCAGCGGCATATCGCTCAAGTCGAAATACCCCTGCATCGCCGCATCCTTCGATCCCCACAGGCTCAGCGCATTGCCCGCGCTGTCCGTCCATCCCGTCACCGCGTTCCCGTGGTTCCCGCTGAAATAGCCACCCGTCACAAACGTCACCGTGTACTGGTACAGCGGATTTCCATTTGCATCGAGAGGCCGCGCCACCACGTTCACGCCCTGCATGCCCATGCCCGCCGCGAACTTCAGCGTCCCCGTAATCGAAACCGTATTCGCCGCCGTCACCACCTTGCCGGTAAAGCTCCCCACATTCGCCGCCGTCACCGGGTAGATCCGGTTCAGCGCCGCGATGTCGTCATACCGCAGCACATTCGGCTGCGGAATGCACATGCCCCCTGCCGCTCCGCACGCGCCGCTCATCGGCTGCATCACCGGCCATCCCAGCGGGCCGCCGGTCTCCCCGTCCGTCAGCGCATCCGGATTGACCTGCGCATAGCCAAGCCCCAGCGCCCGCCCGAAGGCCCGCTCCAGCTCAAAGCTCATCATCTGCTGCAACCCCGCGGTCGTCGCGCACAACCCGTTCACCAGGATCACCGCGTGGCCGATCGTCGCGTCCGGCTCAATCGCATCCAGCCACGTCCACACCCCTGTGCTCTGGCAACTCGTCGGGTCGCTCGCGCCCGCGCCAAACAACCCATCGATCACCGAGCCGTCCGCGTCAAAGATCACCGCCAGCGGAAACCCCGTCGCCGACGGCGTCACATCCGCCGGTGCGGCAAACACCGCGTCGCCCGCCACCGCATTCGTGCCGCTCACGTCTTCGCTCAGCGTGCCTGCATCGGTCAGCGAAACCCCCGCCGTCGCCACCGCGCTCCACAGCGCAGCCGCCGCATCCACCATGGCCTTCGCCTGCGCATGATTCACTGAGCCATTCAGCGGTCCCTGGTCGACGTAGTACTTCACCAGCCCGCCAGCCCAGTGCACCGGCACGCCCTCCACCGCCGGGTCAAAGTAGCTCGTCCCGGCCACATACCTGGGCCCACCGGCCCACGCCGTCGCCGCCATCGCCAGGGCCGCCAGCCCGCACCCAACCCACGACCTCGCCCTGCCGTTCGCCCTGCTTCGCTTCATCGCCGAATCCTGCGCAACGGACGAAGCAGAAACATGACCGAAAATGGGTCACAAAGATTGGCGATCTCTCAGAAACCGGCCCTCCAAGCGGCCCTCGAACATGCTCGAAACCGGCCCCGAAACCAGTCAGGCCGCGGCTCCCTCCCCCCATGCCCACCGCCTCCGGGACCCTTCGCGACAAGGCGACTTTTGGGTTACCATTCTTACCAAATGGTAACCGTTAGTAATCATTGAAAGTGCTTTACAACGGTGCAATATCCGCTAGAATGACTTCCAGCTGGTTCATTCTTAAGGGAATGATCTGGTTACCTCTGGGGGAGGCCGGACCTGCTCGTCCGGCCTTGAGGTCTTTATAGCTGGTTACATAGAGTTACTTCTTCTGTGAAGAGGATTTCTTAGTTTTTCTGGAGGGCGCCATCGGAACCCGGCTGCGTTTGGGAGATCTGCTGATTCTTGCGGGAGTGGTCACGACAGAAGATGTGACCCGCGCCCTTGAGCGCCTTGCCGAACGCGGTGGCCGCCTCGGCGATAATCTCGTCGCCATTGGGGCCCTCACGCAGGAGAGGCTCAACCACTTCCTGCATCGCATCCCCACCGAACCCACTGACATCAAGTCCACCGGCGTCGACGAAGTCGACCTGATGGCCCTCCTGCTCAAGCTCATCTATCGCGACCGCCTCGAAAGCACCCGCCAGTTCATTGACGCCATCAAGCTCCCCTATCACATCGTCCATGACCTGATCCGCATGGCTGTCGAGCGCAACCTGCTCCAGACCCTCGGCTCGCGCTATACCGACAACCCCATCGACATCAGCTATACCTTCACTGAAGAAGGGCGCCGCTGGACCCTCGACTCCCTTAACCGTCTGCGCTACACCGGCCCGGCTCCCGTCACCCTCGACGAGTTCAATTACCAGGTCAATATGCAGAAGCTCACCAACGAGCTCATTACATATGACCGCCTCCGCGACGGTCTCAAGGGACTCGCCTTCGACGAGAGCCTCCTCGAGCAGAGCGGCCCCGCCCTCAACTCCGGCCGCGCCATCCTCTTCTACGGGCCTCCGGGCAACGGCAAAACCACCGTCGCCATGCGCCTCTCCAGCGTCTTCAAGGACGTCATCTACGTTCCTTACTCGGTCGTCGTCGAGGGCCAGATCATCCGCGTCCACGACCCCAGCATCCATATCCCGCTCGACCTCACCAACAACGTCGCCGATGACAGCGGCCTCTCCGTCATCCGCCGCGAAGAATACGATGCCCGCTGGGTCCCCTGCCGCCGTCCCTTCGTCGTCACCGGCGGCGAGCTCACCCTCGAGATGCTCGACCTGCGCTACGACACCCACGGCCACTATTACGAGGCGCCTCTCCACGTGAAGGCTCTCGGCGGCTGCTTCATCATCGACGACTTCGGCCGCCAGCTCGTCAGCCCCACCCACCTGCTCAACCGCTGGATCGTGCCCCTCGAAAGCCGCGTCGACTTCCTCAAGCTCCACACCGGGAAAAGCTTCAGCATCCCCTTCGAGGAGCTCATCATCTTCTCCACCAACCTCGAGCCCGAGGACCTCATGGATCCGGCCTTCCTGCGCCGCCTCCCCTACAAGATCGAGGTCAGCTCGCCGTCCGTTGAAAACTTCTACGCCATCTTCACCAGCGAATGTCAGCGTCAGGGCATGGAGTTCACCGACGACGTCTTCTACACCATCGTTCACAAGATTCAGCAGGAGAAGAAGCTCGACCTCGGCGCCTACATGCCGCGCTTTATCGTCGATCAGATCGTCGCCACCTGCCGCTTCATGGGCCAGCCCGCCCACTTCGAAACGCGCTACATCGACTACGCACTCGACAATCTCCGCGTCAAGCGCAGCAAATCGGCAGGCGCCAAAACCTCGGCCCGCATGGCCGATGAAGAAGCCATGGCCCTCCCCGGCCGCTAGCCGTGACCAACTCAGCTGCGAAGGCTTGAGGCCGACCCTGCTTTGTAACAGGGCACGAGTTCACTCGTGCCGCACAGATACCCTCATAAGAAATGGGCTTTAGCCCCTGGGAGAAAGAAACATCGCTCCCGCTTGCCCAACCCTTGGGGCGAACGCAGAGCGAGAGGCAAGGGCGGGAAGCCTTCAACTGATCCCTGACCCCTGATCCCTGATCCCTGACCGTTAAATCTCCGGGTAAAAATCGAAGAACGCATCCAGGCTCTGCTTGAGCTGTTCCTCGATCTGTTCGCGCGACCCCTCCAGCACATGCATCGTCACATGCGCCTCGCGTCCGTTGGCCAGTTTCAGGGTAGCGTCGTTGATCTCCGTCACTTCGCCCTCAGGCAGCAGCCGCATTCCGTACACGAGAGTCAGATTCGCCATGTCCGTCATCTTTACATAGGATTGTGGAGTCAGGCATCGCCCCACCCCTGCCCGAATCCCCGCACCGGGTCTCTGCATCTACAATCGACACAGGAAATCCGATGAACGAAACTCGCGACACAGTCATTCTGGGCTCCGGATGCGCCGGGCTCACTGCCGCCATCTACACCGCACGCGCCGGCCTCAAACCCCTGGTTCTTGAGGGCCACGAGCCCGGCGGCCAGCTCTCCATCACCACCCTGGTCGAGAACTTTCCCGGCTGGCCCGAAGGCATCCAGGGCCCCGAGCTGATCGACAACATGAAGAAGCAGGCCGCCCGCTTCGGCGCCACCTTTGAGCTCGGCCATCTTCACTCCGTCGATCTCAACGCGCACCCCTACCGCCTCAAGACCTCCAGCGGCGAAATCCACGCCCGCACGCTCATCATCGCCTCCGGCGCCAGCGCGCGCTGGCTCGGCCTGCCCAGCGAGCAGGCCCTCATCGGCCACGGCGTCTCCAGCTGCGCCACCTGCGACGGCTTCTTCTTCCGCGGCAAGCACATCGCCGTCGTCGGCGGCGGCGACTCCGCCATGGAAGAGGCCCTCTTCCTCACCCGCTTTGCCACCAAGGTCACGCTGCTCCACCGCCGCGATCAGTTCCGCGCGTCGAAGATCATGCTTGAGCGCGCCATGGCGCACCCCAACATCGAGTTGCGCACCAACACCGTCGTCGAAGAAGTTCTCGGCGTCGACGATAAGGCAGTCAAAGGCCTCCGCCTCCGCGACATCAAAAACGGTGACACCGAGGTTCTCGATGTCGAGGGTCTCTTCCTCGGCATCGGCCACGAGCCCAACGCCAAAATGTTCAAGGGCCAGCTCGATCAGGATGAAGACGGCTACCTCCTCACCCAGACCAACGTCTTCACCACGCATCATGGAGTGATCATGCCCGGCGTCTACGCCTGCGGCGACGTCAGTGACCGCCGCTACCGCCAGGCCATCACCGCCGCCGGCTCCGGCTGCATGGCCGCCCTCGAAGCCGAAAAATTCCTCGAGGAGTTCAACCACTGATCACCATGCCTGACCAGTCTCCCGTCGGCGATCCCTTCGCCGGTCGCAACCCGACCAGCCACGAGCGCATGTCAGGCCAGCCCTGGGATGCGTCGTATCAGTACGGCCCGGCGCCCTGGGATATCGGCCGCCCTCAGCCCGTGGTTGTTCGTCTCGCGGAGCAGGGCGCCTTCACCGGCTCTGTCCTCGACGCCGGTTGCGGCACCGGCGAGAACTCGCTCCGCATCGCCGCTCTTGGCTTGCCGGTTCTCGGCGTGGACGTTGCCGAAACCGCGCTCGCCATGGCCCGCGACAAGGCCCGCGACCGCGGCCTCGACGCCCGCTTCGCAGCGGCAGATGCCCTGCATCTCGACCGTCTTGGGCTCACCTTCGATACCGTGCTCGACAGCGCCCTCTTCCACACCTTTGACGCCACGGAGCGGCCCGCCTACGCCGCCAGCCTCGCCTCCGTTACCCGGCCCGATGGAATGCTCTATCTCATCTGCTTCAGCGACGCGGGTCCCGACACCGGTCCGCACCCCATCACCGAGCAGCAACTTCGCGCGGCCTTCACGCCTGCCGCCGGCTGGCAAGATCGTCACCCTCGTGCCCGACCGCCTGCACACCCGCTTCCATCCCCACGGCGCGCCCGCCTGGTTCGCTATCATCAAACGGATCTGAATTCTCTTCCAATCACCGGAATGACCACCCTCGCCGCCACACTCGAAAAGCTCGAAGACGCAATCGCGCAGGCCTGCCGCCGCGCCGGCCGCCCGCGCACTGAAGTCGAGCTGATGGCCGTCTCCAAAACCTACCCCGCCGCCACCATTGCCGAAGCCGCCGCGCTCGGCCTCACCCTCTTCGGTGAAAACCGCGTGCAGGAGTTCGCTTCCAAAGCCGTTGCCCTCGAACCTCTCCGCCACGGCCAGCCCTTGCGCGTCCACCTCATCGGTCACCTGCAGTCCAACAAGTCCACGCGCGCCGTCGAGCTCTTCGACGCCATCGATTCCGTCGACTCCCTCCATCTCGCCGAACGCCTCAACGACGCAGCCGGCAAACTCGGCAAGCGCCTTCCCGTCCTCATCGAGGTCAAGCTCAGCCCCGAGGAATCCAAGGCCGGCCTCCTGCCCGACTCCGCTGAAGCCGCCCAGCTCCTCGAAGCTCTTCCCGATCTCGCCCATCTCGACACACGCGGCCTCATGACCATCGCCCCCTGGGGCGTCGCCGAAGACATTACCCGCGCCTGCTTCCGCAGCCTGCGCCAGTGGCGCGACCGCTGGGCCGCCGCGCATCCCCGCCTCAATCTCGAAGTCCTCTCCATGGGCATGAGCGGCGACTTCCCCTCGCCATCGAAGAGGGCGCCACGCGCATCCGCATCGGCACCGCGCTCTTCGGCAAGCGCGCTCCCTACACCGGCACGCCTGATGCTCCGCGCAACTGCCGAAGGCGTCACCCTCGCCGTGCGCGCGCAGCCGTGCGCAAAGCGGACCGCCATCACCGGCATCTACGGCGAAGGCGCAACAGTCCCAGCTCAAAATCGCCGTTCACGCCCCGCTCCTCGAAGGCCGCGCCAATCAGGCCCTCATCGCATTCCTCGCGGAAACCTTCGGCCTGCCTCGTTCCGCCGTCACGCTCATCTCCAGCGAACACTCCCGCAGCAAAACGTTCCTACTTTACAAAGGTACTTTGGCATGGGCGCAATCGTTCATTGCAAAGTATCTCGAAGATCGAGCGATATAATCGTCGAAAATCAACCCTAGGGCTAACTCAGTGTTTCGAGCAAAAGCGATATCGCATTCGCACTCTGCTTCATTTTGTCGCCTGTCGATTCTCCTTACTCGTCGCTGCCGCCGCCTCCGCACGTGACAGTTCCGCTCAGCAGCAGGAGCGCCCAATCGTAGCCGAAGGCTACATCACCAGTACCCATCTCCCCGCTTCTTTTGACATCAACGTCGAACACATCCTGCTTGAACCCGGCACGGCCTACGGACTCATCGGAGAAAAAACGGCAAGCACCATCTCCCCTTTGCGAAACGCGTTGCATGCCGGCGCGTATGTGCAGGTTCTTGGCGACAAGACAGCCGGGTTCGGCGAAGATCATTCTCTTTCGAGACGATCTGGTGGGCGAGGCTGGCTGGTCTCGCGTGATTGTTAAAGTCGTTTCCAGTGCGCCATCCCAGCGAGTTTTCGCAGCTGGACTTTAAGGGGCCGCATCCGCATCTGGCCTTCCAGGCCACCGGACCTCCTTGGCGGCGATCAGACGCTCACAGACGTCTACCCGATCACGCTGGCCGCTATCGGCAAGCCGGCGATGGTGTTCTCGTCAAAGGCAGACATTCCGCGAACCGGCAACTTCAAAAAGAGCAAGGCATGCTCGAAGCCAGGTCGAGTGGGATTTCACAGCACGCCCTGGTGGAACTGGCAGTCCTTTTCCGGCCGTACGCATCTGTCGCTGTCGTTGATGAGACAGGGCATCAAGCTGCACTGGAGTGGCTTTCGTAAGGCAAACACAGAATCCCGGCAAGGTAGGCGCTGCACTCCGGCATCGCCAATTGGCATGCGGGCCCTGGACCGCAGGCAAGCCCCCGGAAACGATCTCCAAAGATCAACTTGATGCTTTTACCGCCATAGAGGATGACAAGGCACGGACCGAGATCAACTCCTTCGAAGGGCTCCATCCTGCGTACACCGATCAGCGCGGTCCAGAAGCTGAAGACCGATGACGAACTCGCTGTGCTCTCCTCGCCGATGGCGTAGCCTTCAATCTGCAGCGGCAGGCCGCCAGGTTAGTCGCCAACAATCGCGCCTCGTATGGAGCAGAGGACCGCCGGCCTCATCGACCGGCGCCTTCGTCCCCGGTCTAGGCCCTGGCTGCGGAGGCGGGCTCGTCCTTGTCGCCGGGGGCAAGGTTCAGCAGGAATTAGAGGAGCAGCGCGCGCGCGTGGCCGCTGCTCGCTCCTGGCGAAGAGAGGTTTCGATCCCTGGCAGGCCCCGGAAGTGTGGAGACTCGTTGCGGCAAAACATCTGCCGAGCGATCTTTCGAACGCTCAAATACCCGGCCATCAGCGGCTATCAGCTGGGCATTCTCAATTCTTCAGTACCGGAAAGCACGGGTTCCGCGCCGAACCTCTCCTCGCGCTAACCCCGTCAACTTCCCGTCGAACTGCTGTCACGCAGCCAGCGCCGCCAGCGCCGCCGCGATCGCCTCTTCCGGCTCCGGCCGCACTCGGAAATCCGCATGCGCCTCCGCGAAGACCACCACACCCGCGCGGTCCAGCACATACGTCGCCGGCAGCGGCAGCCGCCAGCTCGTCTCCCCGTTCACAAAAGGAATATTCACCAGGATCGACTTGTAGTAGTCGCGGAAATACTCCGGCACCGTGTACACCAGCCCGAACCGCTCCGCCACCGCGTTATTCGCATCCGTCAGCACCGGGAAGGGAAGCGCGTGCTGCGTCGCCATGAAGTCGCTCTGCCGCTGAATCTGCGGACTGATCGCCACCAGCAGCACGCCGCGCCCGCGCAGCTCCTCATAGCGGTCGCGCCACGTCTCCAGCTCCGTCACGCAATAGGGGCACCAGCGTCCGCGAAAAAACTTGATCACCAGCGGCCCCAGCGTCAGCAGATCCGCGCTCCGCACCACGCGATTATTCGCATCGCGCAGCGCAAACTCCGGCGCCACCTCGCCCACGCGCAGAATCCTCTCCTCGATCCCCGTCGCGAAGAGCTCTTCCACCGCGCGCTCGCTCACCGCAAGCCGCTCCGCCTGCACCAGCTTCCGCGTATTCTGCGTGATCTCGTCGAGCTCATCCTGCAGCATCGTCATCGTTTCTCGCCTACCGCCCGAACTTCTGTTTTCCGCCCAGCCCCAGCGAGCCCAGTCCGCCGCGCATCATGCTCTTCCCCAGGCCGCCCTTGCCCATCTGCTTGAAGACCTTGCTCATCTGCGCATACTGCCGCAGCAGCTGGTTCACATCCTGCACCGTCGTGCCCGAGCCCGCGGCAATCCGCTTCCGCCGCGAGCCCGAGATAATCTCGTGATTCCGCCGCTCGTGCGCCGTCATCGAGTTGATAATCGCCTCCAGCCGCACAAATTGTTTCTCGTCCACCTGGCTCGCCGCCTGCTGCATCCCCGCAAACGGACCCACCGACGGCAGCATCTTCAAAATGCTCTCCATCGAGCCCAGCTTCTTGATCTGCTTCAGCTGGTCGCGAAAATCTTCCAGCGTAAATCCATCGCCCAGCAGCGCCTTCTTCGCAAACTCCTCTGACTTCTTGCGGTCCAGCTTCTCCTCGGCCTTCTCAATCAGCGACATCATGTCGCCCATGCCCAGAATCCGCCCCACAATCCGGTCCGGATGAAACGGCTCAAACGCGTCCGGCTTTTCACCCACGCCGATAAACTTGATCGGCTGCCCCGTCACCTGCCGAATCGACAGCGCCGCGCCGCCGCGCGCATCGCCATCCATCTTCGTCAGCACCACGCCCGTCAGACCCAGCCGCGTGTGAAAATCCTTCGCCGAATTCACCGCGTCCTGGCCCGTCATCGCATCGGCGACAAACAGAATCTCCTGCGGATTGAGCAGCTTCTTCAGCTTCTCCATCTCCGCCATCAGCTCTTCGTCGATGTGCAGGCGTCCGGCCGTATCCACAATCAGCGTGTCGCAGCCCATGTTCCGCGCCTCGCGCCGTCCCTCCTGCGCCAGCCGCTCCACCAGCGCCGTGCCCGGCGCCTCGCCCTTCATATCGCCTTCGTAGAGCTTCGCGTCGATCTGCTTCGCCACCACCTTCAGCTGCTCGCGCGCCGCCGGCCGGTACACGTCCACCGAGACCAGCATCGGCCGGTGCCCGCCCTTCTTCAGCCACGCCGCCAGCTTGCCGCGTCGTCGTCGTCTTGCCCGAGCCCTGCAGCCCGGCCATCAGGATCACCGTCGGCGGCTGCGAGGCAAACTTGAACCGCGCCGTGTCCTTGCCCAGCAGCGTGATCAGCTCATCGCGCACGATCTTGATCACCTGCTCGGAGGGCGACAGCGCCGTCAGCACCTCCGTGCCAATCGCCTTGGCGCGGATATGCTCAATCAGCTCCTTCACCACGTTCAGGTTGACGTCCGCCTCCAGCAGCGCCACGCGAATCTCGCGCAGCGCCTCGGCGATGTTCTCTTCCGTCAGCGTCCCTTGTCCGCGCAGATTCTTGAATGCGCGCTGCAATTTATCTGTGAGGTTCTCAAACATAGGCCAGCTTCAAGTGTATCGGATTCGGCGCTCGCCCAGCCTTGCCCCCGCTCCCGCCTCTGCGCGCCGCTTCAATCATCACGAAAATGGGTGCCCCATCCACGGCGCGGCGCGATGGGTGGGAAAGCGACGAACCTCACGCGACCGCTGCGCGACGCTCAATTACCACGAAAATGGGTGCCCCATCTGCGCGTAGCGCAGGCGGGAAACTATGAACTGTGAATTAGAGCGTCGTCGTCACTCCGCCGGCGCCACCAGGAACTGTTCCAGCTTGCCATCGGGATACGTATACGTCGTCAGCACCAGGTGTTTCCCCGGATACGTGATCGCAAACCGCCGGAACGTCATCCCGCCCCGCAGCGTCTCGCGCGTCTGCTTGAACGTCAGCGGCTCGCCCAGCGGCGCCAGGCTCTGCTGATAATCCTCGATCGCCTCCGCCGTAAAGTAGTCGTTCAGATTCGGCGCCAGCAGCGTGCGATCGATCTTTCCCTGCTGCAGCCCGCGATAGAGATCCAGTGCCTGCTGCTCCGGCGCCGTCAGCGGAAACTCGGCCACCGCCGGCGCCGCCAGCCGCGCAATCGTGCTCGCCGCGCTCACTGCATCCTGGTTCGTCAGCACCGCCACCGCCACGCCATCATCCACCAGCACCTCATTGTCTGAGACAAAGCCCGACACCTCGCCCGAGTGCTCGATCGACCGGTGCCCGTCGCGGTCCATCACCTCAACGCCAAGCCCGTATTGCGTCCCCTTGCCGTCCTTCAGCTTTACTTCGGTGAACATCTCTTTGTAGCTCTCCGGCTTCAGCACCGTCTGCGCCATCAGGCTCTCGTCCCACAGCGCCAGGTCGTGCGCCGTCATCGCCAGCTCACCCGCCGCAAACATCCAGCCGCGCCCTTCTTTCGGAGCCACGCGCAGCGGCCCCAGCGCATGCCGGTAATAAGCCGTCGCATCCGCCTGCGTCAGCTTCGCTTCATCGCTGTTCCACACCGACTTCATGCCCAGCGGATGAAAGATATGCTCCTCGAGAAAATCCATCAGCTTCTCGCCGCTCACCTTCTCCACAATCGCGCCGGCGATCACATAGTTGGTGTTCGAGTACTGCCACTGCGTGCCCGGCTCAAAATCCAGCGGCTTCTTCGCCCAGGTGTCTAAAATCTGCTGCGCCATCTCCGGCTTCAGCATCGGCGTCATCACGTAGTCTTCCGGCCAGTAGTCCTGATAACCCGACGTATGCGACAGAATCTGCCGGATCGTCACCTCATCGCCCCGCGTCAGCCCCGGCACATACTTGCCCACCGGGTCATCCAGCGTCAGCTTCCCCTGTTCCTGCAACAGCAGAATCGCCGCCGCCGTAAACTGCTTTGAAATCGACCCGATCGAGTAGCGCATCTCCGCCGTCGCCGCTACCTCCGGTTTCAGTCGCGCCTTGCCGTACGCCTTCGCGTACACCAGCTTGCCGCCCTTCACCACCGCCACCGAGGCCGACGGAACTCCCGTCTCCTCGAGCACCTGCGTCGCAATCCGGTCCACGCGCTGCGCAAGCGCCGCGTCCAGCGTGTTCACCGTCTGCGCATCTGCGCTCACACACAGCACCACCATCCCTGCACAGACCAGCACAGCTTTTTTCGATCTCACGTCCGGCTTTCTCCTTGCGCTTCCCGCTCTATGGAATCCACGACCAAAATAGCAGGCCCGCGTGCGATACGCTTATTCCTGAGAGAAACACGCATGGGAGATTGCATGGAGCGCTTGATCGCAGGCCACAAAAAATTTCACCAGGAGATCTTTCCCGGCCGCAAAAGCCAGTTTCATCTCCTCGCCGAGTCGCAGGCGCCGGAGTTTCTCTTCATCACCTGCTCTGACTCGCGCATCGTTCCCGATCTCATCCTCGGCACCGGCCCCGGCGACCTCTTCATCACCCGCAACGCCGGCAACGTCGTCCCCGTCACCTGCAATGACGTTGATGGCGCCACCGCCACCATCGAGTACGCCGTCGAAGTCCTCAAAGTCCCGCACGCCATTCTCTGCGGCCACTCCGACTGCGGAGCCATGAAGGCCGCCCTCAATCGCACGCCCCTCGAAAACCTGCCCCGCGCCTCCCGCTGGCTCAGCCACGTCGAGGCAGCCTTCGACCATCGCCAGCCCATCGACCCCGCCGATGGCTCCCAGGCCGAACTCTCTTCCCTCATCCGCGGCAACGTCGTCGCCCAGCTCCTCAACCTGCGCGCGCAGCCCTCCGTCGCCCGCGCACTCAGCGAAGGCCGCCTCCAGGTCCACGGCTGGTTCTACGACATCCTCTCCGGCCGCATCGAACGCTACGACGAAGACCAGCGCCGCTTCCTGCCCCTGATCTGACGGGATGCAGCCCTACCCAACTCGCGGTCTCATGCGAGCGAACCCGGTCTCAACACTTTCCTCAGCGTGGGGCGTCAGTCGAGCGATCTGCGATCGGATGCCAGGCAGGCAAAGATCTCCCGGTAAAATTCGGGGTGCGATTGCCATGTCTGGCCGGTGATGATGCGGCCATCACGAACGGCCTGCTCGTCCACAAATGTTCCGCCCGCTTGCTCGGCTTCGAAGCGGACGTGTTCATAGCAGGTGATACGCTTGCCTTTCGTCAGCCCGGCAGCTGCGAGCACCTGGATGCCATGGCAGATGGCAAAAATCCATTTCTGCCGCGCATCGAATCCGCGCACAAGATCGAGCAAACGCCGATCGTTGCGCAGATACTCAGGAGCGCGGCCGCCCAGGATAAGAATGGCATCGTAGTCAGCTACATTGGCTTGGTCAAACGTGAGGTCTGCCTCGAGACCATATCCCTGACGCTCGACGTAGGTGTCCCACCCCGGCTCAAAGTCGTGGATCACAAGGTGCAGACGACGAGCCGAAGGGGCAGCAACGTTGACGCGCCAGCCTTCCTCCCGGAACCGATGAACCGCGTAAAGCGCTTCATAGGATTCGCCGGCATCTCCGGTAATGATCAATATCTGCGGCATTTTTTTCAGCGGCCAGTCTACCATCTGGAGACATCGCCCTCTGCGTCTTCTTGAAAAGCCATGAACTACGAACTGTGAACTGTGCACTATGAACGATGAACTGCCTTTAATGCGCTCCCGGCGGCGGCGCCGCATCCTTCGGCGGCTTCTTGAACAACCACACCACCCCCGCGCAGAAAAACGAGAGAAACCCCGTCCACCGGAAGACGTCCACATACGACTCCAGCGTCGCCTGCCGCAGCAGCATCTCGTACACCAGCCCCATCGCGCCCGGATGCGCCGCCGCCGGTCCGAACTCGTGATTCAGATACCCGGCGATCGCGCCCATCCTCTGTTGCAGCACCGGATCGCTCGGCGATAGATGCGCTCCAATCTCCGTCTGGTGCAGCGCCCCGCGGCGCACCAGGGCCGTCGCCGCCATCGCAATTCCAATCGACCCGCCGATATTGCGCAGCATGTTGAACAGGCCCGTCGCATTGCCCATCTCTTCCCGCCGCAGCGTCGCCGTCGTCATCGTCGTAAGCGGCACAAAAACAAAACTCAGCGCAAACCCCGTCAGAATAATCGGCAGCAGCAGCGTGAAGGGCCCTATTTCCAGATTCACGTTTCCGAAGATCATCGAGCACACGCCGAATCCGAGAAATCCCAGCGTCAGCAGCTTTCGCGGATCGAATCGCCCGCCGATCAAGCCCACCGTCAGCGAGCCCGCAAACGATCCGATCCCGCGCGGGCCCACCACCAGCCCCGCAGCAAACGCCGTGTAGCCCATCACTTCCTGGTAATAGAGCGGCAGCATCGTGATCGTCGCGTAGATGCAAACGCCCAGCAGCGCAATCAGCAAACATCCGTTGCGAAAGTTGCGGTCTCGCAAAACATGCAGGTCCACAAGCCCGCGCGGGTTCGTCCACGACCGCCAGATCCACCCGATCAACGCGACGATAAATGCGGCCGTGGCCCACCGCACCCACGACGCGCCAAACCAGTCATCCTCCTGGCCCTTGTCCAGCACAATCTGCAGGCATCCCGTCCACACAATCAGCATCCCGAACCCAAGACCGTCGAACGCGCTCACCTTCGCATTCCTGATATACGGCGGATCGTGAACGAACCGCGCGATCAGCAGAACCGCCAGGATTCCCACCGGAATGTTGATGTAAAACGCATACCGCCAACTGAACGTATCCGTCAGCCACCCGCCCAGTGTCGGCCCAATCACCGGCGCCACCACGATGCCCAGCGCATACGCGGCCATTGCCGCCGATCGCTTCGCCGGCGGAAAGCTCTCAAGCAGAATCGACTGCGAAATCGGCTGCAGCGCGCCGCCGCCGGCTCCCTGGATCACGCGGGCCAGCAGGATCACTCCCAGCGAAGGCGCCGCTCCGCAGAAAAACGAAGCGACGGTGAAAATCACCACGCAGATCAGCAGAAACCGCTTCCGCCCAAACCGCCGCCCAAACCAGTTCGACGCCGGCAGAATCACCGCATTCGCCACCAGGTAACTCGTCAGCACCCACGTCGCTTCCGACGTCGTCGCCGAAAGGCTCCCGGCAATATACGGCAGCGCCACCGACGCAATCGCCGTGTCCAGCACTTCCATGAACGTCGGCAACATCACCGCGACCGTTACCAGCCACGGGTTCACGCCCTGCGTCAGGGGATACCGGGTTTGAGCCGCCGCCGTCGCCATCTCAGATCGAAAAATTGAGACTACACGATCACTCACTGGCCCGCACATCCAGGGATGCACACTCACCACCGGACTCTTGTTCCCCAGGGATGGTCTCTATCTTGCTCTCAGGTATTCCGAGGGCGTGACAATGCGCGCTCCCTTGTATGTGCCAAGGGTCAATAGATCTTTGTCGCCTGCAACCAGTAAATCCGCTTTCGCAAGGGAGGCGCACTCCAGAAACATATCGTCGTGGGGATCACGGCATACTGTTACCGTGCCCCGAATCTTTACACGGATGCCACGCGTCAGAATCGCTTGCAGCGCCAACGTTGCACGGTGTTGTTCCCAGCAGAACTTTTCCGTCAGGACGCGCACAATCTCCGCGTCAATCTCATCGCAGGTGGCAATCACGTCTTCGCTCATCGCTCTTTCAAGCGCCAGTGTCGGCGTGCCGCGACGCTTCGCAAACTGAAGCGCGGAAATCCAGACATTTGTATCGATGACGACGATCACCCGTTAGACCGCACCTTGCGGCGGCGGCGCGGCTTTTCAGGCACGCACCTCATTGCGATGAGCCGCGGCACTTCGGTCTCGGCATAGCCCTTGGATTGCGGCCTGCACGCATATTCGCCCACCTCATCCAGCGTCCTCCGCGCCTGCTGTGCAGAAAAGGCGGAAGGCTTCCCGGAATAGCTCGCTCATGTGCGACTGTCCCTCTGAGCCAGCGCCTCTGGCCTTCTGCGCGAGTTCGGGCGGCAGGCTGATCGTGTAAACCTTCGATTTCCTTGCAGTAGCGGTAGCCATAGCAGAATATTACATTGTAATGGAATCCATTACAATCAGCGAATGCTCCGCTCTCACTCCTCTCCAGCCCGGTGTGCCCCACGTCCCGATTCTGGGACGTGGGAAAGCACGCATGCAGCGGCGGTGGTGAGTCGGGTTGCCCCGCCCTTGTGTTCGCCGTGGCGAACGACAGGGTGGGAGTAAAACACGGATGCCACGCGCCAGAATCGCCTGCAGCGCCAACGTTGCACGGTGTTGTTCCCAGCAGAACTTTTCCGTCAGGACGCGCACAATCTCCGCGTCAATCTCATCGCAGGTGGCAATCACGTCTTCGCTCATCGCTCTTTCGAGCGCCGGCGTCGGCGTGCCGCGACGCTTCGCAAACTGAAGCGCGGAAATCCAGACATTTGTATCGATGACGACGATCACCCGTTAGACCGCACCTTGCGGCGGCGGCGGCTTTTCAGCACGCACTTCTTTGATGAGCCGGGGCACTTCGGTCTCGGCATAGCCCTTGGGATTGCGGCCTGCCGCATATTCGCCCACCTCATCCAGCGTCCTCCGCGCCTGCTGTGCAGAATAAGTGCGGAAGGCTTCCCGGAATAGCTCGCTCATGGTGCGGCTGTCCCTCTGAGCCAGCGCCTCTGCCTTTTGTGCGAGTTCGGGCGGCAGGCTGATCGTGTAAACCTTCGATTTCCTTGCAGTAGCAGTAGCCATAGCAGAATATTACATTGTAATGGAATCCATTACAATCAGCGGGAATGCTGCCGCTCTCACTCCTCTCCAGCCCGGTGTGCCCCACGTCCCGATTCTGGGACGTGGGAAAGCACGCATGCAGCGGCGGTGGTGAGTTGGGGTTGCCCCGCCCTTGTCGTTCGCCGTGGCGAACGACAGGGTGGGAGTAAAATTGTCCGCAAATGTCCAATCCAGTCCCTTATCAGCACCAGGGGTGTTTGCACTTCATCACGCCACAGGCGTCGAAGGTTCTGTGGAGATAGAGTCACGATGGACAGCGGCTCGGCGCGAACGTATGGGCTCCGGGTTGACGCTTGAACCGTTCCCACCTTTCGCCGAAAGCGGGCGAAAGGGTAGGGCAACCCACTACGTGCTGACTGGAAAGGATGGGACAGCCCCCAATTCATGATGCTGTGGACTACTACCACGAAAACATCGAAGGCTGTGAATGAGATGTCTGAATCCAGTCGCATAGAAAAGAAGCATTTAGTCACGATATTTTGTATCGCCGTCGGCGCTTCGAGCGCTTTGGCGGTAGGTTCTTGGCCGCGCCACGCGGCGGTCCTTCAGATGATGCTATACACGGTCATGGTCTTCGGGCCTTTATTCCTGGGCCGATGGTCAGAGAGAAATCGTGGTGCATTCTGGATCAGCATGACGTCGGCAATTATCTTGCATGGCTTATTTCTCTATTTGATTCGTCCAACCTTTCCGTTTAGAACGGTGCTAATTGTCATACCGATAGCGCTCATCGAGGCGTCGGCAATATTTGTGGCAATGGACAAGGTTCTCGGCAATGGGAGCTTCGAATCCTCCAAATAGAGGAAGGCCGATGTCCAAGAGAGCGGAGATAATAGAGATCCTTCGCCTCATGACGCGTGGGTTGGTCCGCAGCAGCTGGCCGATCGGGGCTGGCCCATCCTTTCCAGCCAGCTTACTGACCCGCGGCGTGCTGGGGGCTGCCCGCCTTTCGCCTTGTGTTGGCGAAGGGTGGGATCCGCTCACGGTCAATCCGGACTCCGCGGGTTTTCGAGCAACCAGCAGCCGACGCCTCCAACGGACCGTTCCCGGCGACCGCCCCGGAAATTTCTGAAAAACAGCTAGCCTTAACTCGACACCCGTCAGATCCCCTTATTCCGCGACCATCCCGCCGAGACTGAAAAAACGGCTAGCCTCAACTCGACATTTGTCCGAACCCCTCCCCAGGTCCTATTTAAGGGACCGCCGCGCCAAAGCCGGAGAAAACGGCTATCCCTGTCTCGACACCTCACCGCTGGCTGCCCTTATGCGAATTCTGTCAAGAAAAGTTGACACTAATTCACTCAATGATGCATCTTATAAAGCGTTGACACTCTACCCGCAGGCAGGATAATCCAAATGGCAAAAATAATCGGAATCGACCTCGGCACGACCAACTCGTGCGTCGCCGTCCTTGAAGGCGGCGAACCAAAAGTCATTACAAATGAAGAGGGTGCGCGCACTACCCCCTCCGTCGTCGCCTTCACCAAGAGCGGCGAGCGGCTGGTTGGGCAGGTGGCCAAGCGCCAGGCGATCACCAACCCCGAGAACACGATCTTTTCCATCAAGCGGTTCATGGGCCGCCGCTTCGATGAAGTGAACGACGAAATGAAGATGGTGCCCTACAAAGTTGTGAAGCAGGGCGATCACGTCGCCGTCGTCGCGCAGGGCAAGGAATACACCCCGCCCGAAGTTTCGGCGATGATCCTGCAGAAGCTGAAGAAGAGCGCGGAAGCCTATCTGGGAGAGATCAGTTAGCGAGGCCGTCATTACCGTGCCGGCTTACTTTAACGACGCCCAGCGCCAGGCCACCAAAGATGCCGGCAAGATCGCCGGCCTCGACGTGAAGCGCATCGTCAACGAGCCCACCGCGGCTGCGTTGGCCTATGGCCTTGATAAGAAAAAGGATGAGACCATCGCCGTTTATGACTTCGGCGGCGGCACCTTCGATATCTCGATCCTCGAGGTCGGCGAAGGCGTCATCGAGGTCAAGTCGACCAACGGCGATACGCACCTTGGCGGCGACAACCTCGATCAGCGCATCGTCGACTGGCTCATCGCGGAATTCAAACAGGAAGAAGGACTTGACCTCAGTTCCAAGGGCAACGAAATGGCCCTGCAGCGCCTCAAGGACGCCGCGGAAAAGGCCAAGATCGAGCTCTCGACGACCATCGAAACCGAGATCAATCTGCCCTTCATCACTGCCGACGCCAGCGGCCCCAAGCACCTCGTCCGCAAGCTGACCCGCGCCAAGCTCGAATCGATGGTGTCCGATCTGCTCGAGCGGTCTCTCGAGCCCTGCCGCAAAGCCATGGCAGATGCGGGAGTTAAGACCAGCGACATCGACGAAGTCGTCCTCGTCGGCGGCCAGACCCGCATGCCCAAGATCCAGGAGATGGTCAAGCAGCTTTTCGGCAAGGAGCCCCATCGCGGCGTGAACCCCGATGAAGTCGTTGCCGTGGGCGCGGCCGTGCAGGCGGGCGTTCTGGCCGGCGAAGTGAAAGACCTTCTGCTGCTTGACGTTACGCCGCTCACCCTGGCAATCGAAACGCTCGGCGGAGTGGCCACGCCGATGATTCCGCGCAACACCACGATCCCGACCAAGAAGACTGAGACGTTTTCGACGGCGGCCGATTCGCAGACCGAGGTCGAGGTTCATGTGCTGCAGGGCGAGCGTCCCATGGCGGCTCAGAACCGCACCCTGGGCAAGTTCAAGCTCGCCGGCATTCCTCCGGCGCCACGCGGCGTGCCGCAGATCGAAGTCACTTTCGACATCGACGCCAACGGCATTCTCAACGTGACGGCCAAGGACAACGCCACCGGCAAGGACACGCGCATCACCATCACTTCAAGCTCGGGCCTCAGCAAGGACGAGGTTGAGCGTATGGCCAAGGATGCCGAGGCCCATGCCTCCGAGGACAAGGAGAAGCGCGAGGAGATCGAAGCCCGCAACTCGCTCGACGGCCTCGTCTACAACATCGAAAAGATGCTGAAAGAGGGCGGCGACAAGGTGCAGGGCGCCGAAAAGGGCGAGGTCGAGTCGGCCCTGGCCGACGCGAAGACCACACTCTGCCGGCACGCCTTCGGTTAGCGATCTGAAGTCCGCGCACGAGAAGCTCACCCAGGCCAGCCACAAGCTCGCCGAAGTGCTCTACAAGGCGAATGCAGCCCAGGCCGCTGGCCAGGCTCCCTCGGCGCAGGCCGACGGAGAGGCATCGACCGAAGCCAAGAAGGATGAAGGCGTGATCGACGCCGAATACGTCGACGTCGACGAAAAGAAGTAGGACTGGCCGTCCGGAGTGCAGGCAACGCCCGGGCGGTTGTGCAGGAAGGGCAAGACAGCGGGGGTGGGCGATGCAGCAGTCGTTCACCCCTGTCTTCTATGCGGAGAAAATCCGGGCCGAAAAATCCGGGCCGATGTGAGATAAGAAAAGAAAATGGCGACAGCAAACAAGGACCACTACGCAACGCTTGGCGTGAAGCGAACGGCGACGCCGGAAGAGATTCGCAAGGCCTTCAGGAAAGCTGCGCGCAAATATCACCCGGATGTGAACCCGGGCGACAAGAAGGCGGAGGAGAAGTTCAAGGAAATCTCTGAAGCCAACGACATTCTCAGCGACGAAAAGAAGCGCAAAATCTATGACCAGCTCGGCTTCTATTCCGACCAGATCGACCCGGCACAGGCCGAGGCATATGCGCGGCAGCAGAGCGCGGGCGGTCAGCCGCCGGTAGATTTCGGCGGATTCGATTTCTCCGGCTTCAGCGGCGGCGGACAGCCGAACGCGGGCGGCGCCTCGTGGGGCAACTTCAAAGACATCTTCTCGGGAATCTTCAGTGGCGCACAGCAGGCGCAGCGGCCGCGCGGCCCGCAGCCGGGTACCGACCTCGAGTACCAGGCAACCGTCGATTTCTGGACGGCGATTCGCGGCGGCCAGATGCGGCTGCAGATTCACCGGCAGGAGGTCTGCCCGACCTGTCACGGCCAGGCCCACACCGGCGGCCCCATGCCCTGCCCGGAGTGCAACGGCACCGGACAGGTGACGCAGATGGGCGGGCGGATGAAGTTCAACATTCCCTGCCCGCGGTGCAACGGCACCGGGCGCACCTCGAACGACTGCACCACCTGCCACGGCGAGGGCGTGGTCAACAAGACCGAGACCGTCGAGTTCCGCATCAAGGCGGGAACACGGGACGGGCAGCGCATCCGGCTTGCCGGGAAGGGCAATGCCGGCCTGAATGGTGGCCCCAGCGGCGACCTGTTCGTCATCGTGCGCACGGGGACCAATCCGATCTTCTCCCGCAGCGGCGATGATATTCAGGTCACCGTGCCGGTGACCGTGCCCGAGGCCTCGCTGGGAGCAAAGGTCGAAGTACCGACGATCGATGGGCGGGCCCAGCTGAAGATTCCGCCGGGCACGCAGAACGGGCAGAAGCTGCGCATGCGCGATCGCGGAGTTGAAAGCGCGTCGCACCCGGGCCAGCGCGGAGACCAGATCGTGACAATCGAAGTGATTGTTCCGCAACTGCAGGACGAGCGCAGCCGCGAAATCATGCGGGAGCTGGCGAAGCTGAACGGGCAGGATCCGCGCGCGAAGCTCTTTGAAAAGTTGTGAGCGGCGTTTGGGCCGAATTGCGGTAAGCTGAGGCGAAACAGGCAATGACAGCGAAACGCAAATCGAAGGGCGCATACATGATTTCGGCCGTGGCCGAGATGTATGAGATCCATCCGCAGACGCTGCGCCTCTACGAGCGGGAGGGGCTGCTGAAGCCCTCTCGCACCGATGGCAATACACGGCTCTACACGGATGAAGATCTCGAGCGGCTGGAGTTCATCCTGAACCTGGCCCGCGACCTCGGCGTGAATATCGCCGGCATCGCCATCATTCTGCAGATGCGTGAGCGGATGGAGGAGATGAACCGGCAGATGCAGGATTTTGTCGAGTACGTCCGCTCGGAGATGCTCTCGCGCTTTCATCAACCGGCGCCGGGCGCCGCGGGCGCGATCGTGCGTCTCGGGCGGCCCTCGGTGGTTCCACCCCGCCCAGCGTCGAAGCGCGACTCGTAGCGGGTGCGCCTCGGATTCCGGGGCCGGCTGCGTACGTGCCTTCGCTCTGGTAGATTGGCTTCCAGACCTGCATGCTGTATGCCCTTCTTGCATTGGCCGTCTTCGGCCTCGTGACTTCCACCGTCTTTACGGGCCTGACGCTGGCCGCGGTGCCTCGCTACCTGCGCGAGCGGCGAGCGGCGCTGGCTCGACTGGCCGAGCGCCCGGGGTTTACCCCGCCGCTGACGCTGCTGAAGCCTCTGCATGGGGCCGAGCCGGGCCTCGAAGAGCATCTCGAAAGCTTCTTTGAGCAGGACTATCCGGAGTACGAAATTCTCTTCTGTGCACGGTCAGAGCAAGACGCCGGTCTCGCGATCGCGCGGCGTGTCGCAGCACGATTTCCGCATATTCCCGTCAGATTCTTTTCTACCGGCGAGCCCAGATACATCAACGCCAAAGTTGCCTCGATGGAACTGATGGAAATGGAGGCGGCGCACGCAGATCCTCGTCATCAGCGACAGCGACGTGCGCGTGACGCCGGATTATCTGCGTGCGGTGGCGCTGCCCTTTGCCGATGCGAAAGTGGGCGGAATCACCTGTCCTTATCGCGGCGTTGCGGCCGAGGGCGGCTTGTGGGCGCGGCTTGAGGCGGTGGGCATGAGCGTGGAGATGACTGCCGGCGTGCTCGTTGCCCGCATGATGGAAGGCATGCAGTTCACCCTGGGGCCGACAATGGCTTTTCGGCGTGAGACGGTGCGGCAGATGGGCGGCTTTCGCGTCACGGCAGATTATTGCGCCGACGATTTTGTTCTTGGCAATGAGACGTGGAAGCTGGGCCAGCAGGTTGTGCTGAGCCATCATGCAATCGATCACATCGTGATCAACTCGAGCTTTGTCTCGTCGATGAAGCACCAGGTGCGCTGGATGAAGTCGACGCGCTTTTCGCGGCCGAAGGGGCACTTTGGCACCGCACTCACCTTCAGCATGCCCTTTGGCCTGCTGGGGCTGATTGCCGGCGTGGCGATGGGGCACGCCGGGTGGGGTGTGGCGCTGCTGGCATGGGCCGTTGCGACGCGGCTGGCGCTGTCGCTGGCCGTGGGCAGAGCTGTCGTGCGCGATCCAAGCTGGTTCGGTCTGCTGGTGCTGTACCCCATTCGCGATCTGATGGGCTTCTGCTTCTGGGCGGCGAGCTACGGGTCGAGCGAAATCCTGTGGCGCGGGCGGGTCTTCCAACTGCTGCCTGGCGGCAGGATGAGGGCCGCTAAGTAACGGCTGCGATCAGTTGCCCTCAATCTTAAGGGTGGTTGGCGGATGACGTGTCAAGCGGCCGGTCGGTCCAGAGCGCCTTGTCGGCGATGGACTGGACGGGATAGAGGCGGCCGGCGAGAAGCTGTTCCACCTTCGCCTGATTCTTATCCTGGGCGAAAAGCCATTTGCGCGGACCGGTTCCCCACAGGCGCGAGAGATCGTCTTCACTGAGGAAAATCTTTGGCGCATCGGGATAGCAGGAGCCCCAGAGCAGCGACGATCCTTCGCCATGCGGCGAGCACGGCTCGAGAATGAGATCGGCAGGCTTGCGCAGAAAGTTGTGCGTGTAGAAGACGACGGAGGATGCGTCCGACTGGTCGCCGTAGATGATGAATGAGTCTGCGGGCGAGCCGTCGCGCAGAATGGTGTCGGCGAGTTGTTTCGAACTGAGCATCGGCTCAAAGCGCGCAAAGGCGATGTGCGCGGCGATGAGAAAGACTGACATCGTGAGAGCGATGCTGACGGTCGCGGCGATATGCCGGCCGCGCCTGCGCAGAACCCAGCCGGCCGCGGGTCCAATGAGCAATGTGACCAGCGCCAGAGCCGCGGGCAGGCGCAGGGCCGCAAAGGATGGGCCGGTGAGGTCGAAGAAGTGCGACATCGAAAGCGTGTAGCCGCCCACGTCGCGATGCGCGAGAAGCGTGCCGATGTCCGATACGAAAGGCAGATTGCGCGACTGCCAGAGGCCCCAGCCGAGCGCGATTGCCGCCAGGATTCCAGCGACAGCGAAGACAGCGTGAGCGGCGGTGAGCCACGCGGTGGAGAGAGTTGGCCCGGCGCCCTCGGCGCCTGCTTCTTCAATCGATGCGAGCACGCCCGCGGTGAGGATCAGCAGCGGCGGCCACGCCGGGAAGGTGTAGTACTCCTGGTTGGTGGAGATGCTGAAAAAGAGCAAGACGAAGGCCACAAACAAGCCGAGCAGCCAGATGGTGCGGCTGCGGAACTTGAGCCGCTGGACGTAGGTGGCTACGTCTTCGCGCGCGGCATGGTCGAGGTAGAAATCGACGGTCTGGCCGGCATCGCGGCGAAGGTGCTGCAGCCAGGAGTGGCGCGTCTTCCACGCGAGGGCAACGAGGGCGGGCAGGAAGAGGCTCCAGGGAAAGAGCCAGACGAGATGCAGCAGCCAGTATGCGGCGAAGGGGAGCTTGTTGTAGTCGTGCGGATAGCGCTGGCCGAGGAAGCGCAGATAGTGCTCGTTGATGAAGTAGAAGTACCAGAAGCCGTGAACATTGCCGGGCGTCGGATGATTGCCGACGGGGTGTCCCTGATCGGGATTGGCGATGCCGGCGAGGATGTGCCAGGGCGCGGCGATGGCGAGATAAAGCAGCAGGCCCGAGAAGGGCCGGAACTGCAGCCAGCGGCGCCATTGCCCGCTCAGCAGCAAGAGCGGAATTGCAGCGGCGGCGAAGAAGACCGGGGCGATGAGTCCCTTGGTCAGCGTGGCGAGCGCGAGAGCCGCCCACATGAAGTAGAAGCGCGCGGGACGATGCGTCTCCATGCCGGTGAGAAAGCAGTAGAGCGCGAGCAGAAAAAGGAAGCTGAGCAGCGCCTCGGGGATAGAGAAGCGGGTGAAGAGGAACGGGCCGATCGCGGTGAGAATGCCGAGCGCGGCATAGAGACCGGCGCGGCGACTCCAGGCGCGGCACGCCCAGAGCCAGCCGAGCCATGCGCAGCCGAGGATGGCGAGGGCATTGGGCAGGTGCGTGGCGAAGACGTTCTGTCCGAAAACGCGGTAGAGTGCGGCGTCGATCCAGTAGGGCAGCGGCGGCTTTTCGAGGTAGCGGATCCCGTTGACGTAGAGCGTGACCCAGTCGCCGCTTTCGGCCATGTGCTGGGCGGCCTGGGCATGGCTGGCATCGGCGTCATCCAGCAGCGGAGGCGAGAAGAGTGAAGCAAATTGAACGGCAGCGAAGATCGCGATCAGCAGCGCCCATGAGCCCAGTGAGGAAACCGCCTGGCGGCGAAAAGAAGAAGAGGATGCTATTTCGGTCGTCATGATTTGGAGACCCGAACGCCGTTGCAATGCAAGATGCCGAGCGAAAATCTTCTTTGGTTCGGCGAGAAACGGCGGGATAAACGCCAACATCAGCAGAATATCAGCAAAGCTTCGGCGGCCGTCTCAAAAGCGCGCGTTGCTTTTCGCGACGACATAATTCCGGCCAGAGTGGCGGCCTGACAGTGGAGAATAGGAAGAAGGCGGTTACAGAGCGATGAATTCCGGCCAGGCGTCTCAGAAGAAAAAATCCGCGGTACAGCAGGACTGGAGCAAACAGTTTGACCAATGGCGCCAGTTGCTGGCGCGATGCGGCGAGAAGGCGAGCCGGAAGCGCGTTCACATGTTGCGCGTGGCCACGCTGCGGCTGAAGGCCGAGGTAGATTTCCGCTGGCACTGCCAGGGAAGTGCGGATGAGATGGACGAAGCAGCGAAGGGCTGGAAGAAGCATGCTGGCAGGCTTCGCAAGGCATTGAGTCCGGTTCGCGATACCGATGTTCACTGTCAGATTCTTAAGAAGCTGCGCGCGGCCGATGGAGTTCGGGGGGAGATGTCGCAGCTGACGCCGGCCTGCATTGAGGAAATCAAGGAAGTGGAGAAGCTGCTCAGCAAGCAGCGCGAAGCGGCAGAGAGAGAGCTGCACGAGGAGATTGAGAAGCGCCAGAACGGTCTGGAGCGCGCGAGCCGGAAACTCGAAGAGGCCTTGACGAGAAAGAACGAGTGGGCGGAAAGCGACAGGTCCCGGCTGATTCGCGGAATCGTGGCTGGGCTTGCGACAGAAGTCGCGGGACTCAACGCGCGAGACGCTGCACGCCTTTCGCAAACAAGCCAAGACCGCGCGCTATCTTGCCGATGCGTCGGCGAAGAAAGATTCCCTTGCCGCGCGTCAGGCGGCATTGCTCAAAAGCATGCAGAACGCTGCTGGCAAATGGCATGATCTGCAGACGCTGGCGGAGAGAGCCGCAGGGGTCATTGGCAAATCCGGCGGAAGCGAACTGCTCGACATCCTCAGGACGCTCGCGGACCAGTCGTATGAGAACGCGCTCGAGGTGTGCAGGGACACGATGCGAGAGCTGCTGGAGCATGGTGCACGGATGGGAGCGGGTGCATCTTTCTTTCCGCCGAAGAAGCCGGTGCGGAGTGAGGAGCCGGCAGCCGTGCGCGTCGGCAGCGCTCGCAGCGCCAGGAGCGCGGTGGCCGGTTGATTCGCGCCTGACGCGGCCGGTGTGCGGGCGTTCGGCTGCTCGTGTATCTTGAGCGCAGAACCAGAAATTTTATCGCCGGGAGACTGCGCAATTTTTCTATGCTGACCTTTGCCGCCATTGATGTCGGTTCCAACTCGTGCAGGCTTGAAGATTGCAAGAGTCGTAGCGCATCGGCTGAAAACGTTGCACGAGGATCGGGAGGTTACGCGGCTCGGCTCGAGCGTCTTCGACACAGGCCTGGTGTCGCCGGATGCGATGGCGGCAACGCTGCGCGCGCTGAAGCGCTTTCAGAGAGCGATCCAGGCGCACGGCGTCGACCAGATGCGCGTCGTAGCGACGTCGGCGATGCGCGATGCGCGCAATGCTCCGGCCTTTCAGGCATGGGTGAAGGCAGAGACCGGATGGAACATGGAGATTATCTCCGGCCTCGAAGAAGGGCGCCTCATCCATCGCGGCCTGATGAGTACGGAGCCCGGGGTGAACGGGCGCGTGCTGCTGGTCGACCTGGGCGGCGGAAGCTGCGAGATTACGCTCTCGGAGCATAAGCGGATCCGGGAGACGGTGAGCCTGCCGCTGGGCGCGGTGCGTTTGACGGAAGAATTTCTGCAGGCCGATCCTCCTGCCTCAGGCGATCTGAAGCGGATGAGGCAATTGATCTCCCGCGAACTGCGGCGGGCGCACCGCAGGATTCAGCCCGGGAAGGTTCCAGTTGTCATCGCCACGTCAGGGACGGCAGCGGCGCTGGCCGAGGCGAGCGCCGCCGCGGGAAAGCTCAAACGCCGGTCAAGCGCTCGCGTGGCGCATCGGCTCGGCGCGGAATCGGCGCAGAGGCGGGGATGGTGCCGACAGCGGTCGTGCGCAAGATGGCGATCAAGTTCGCGAAGATGACCTTGCCGGAGAGGGAGGCAGTTCCGGGCATCGGGCCGCGCCGGTCGGAGATCATCGTCGCCGGCGCCCAGGTGATTGCAGAGCTGCTGGAAAGCTTCGGTCTTGCGGGATTTCGCTACTCTTCTCTTGGCTTGCGGGATGGAATCCTGACCCAGATGCTGGCCGAGAAAGATGCTCGCGCTGCTGCGCATCGGGAACTGGAGCAGGAGCGCTGGCAGAGCGTGATGGCCACGGCGCGCCGCTATGGTGTGGATCCGCGGCAGGCCGAGCCGGTGCGCGCGCACGTGCTGCAGCTTTACCGCGAGCTGAAGAGCCTGCACGGGCTGCCCGCGGAGTATGAGAGCTGGCTGGCAGCCGCGGCGCTATTGCGCGATACGGGCAAGTTTGTGAACCACCAGGGGCATCACCGGCACACGCAGTACATCATCTCCAGCTCTGAGATTTACGGCTACACGCAGGTGCAGCGCACCATTGTGTCGGCACTGGCGCGATACCTCGGCAAGAGCCGCCCGCAGCCCGGCGATCGGGCGCTTCGCAATATTCCCACGGACCAGCACAAGGATGTGCAAAGGGCGGTGCTGCTGCTGCGCCTGGCCGTGGCGCTGAATCAGGATCGCGCCAGCGATGTGCTGCGCGTGGCGGCACGGGTCTATCCGAAGCGCGTGTACCTCGACGTGCGCCCGGGCAGAACCGGCGCGGAACTGGAGCTGTGGTCGCTGCGCAAAGAGGCCGGCTATTTTCGTGAAGTTTTCGGACGGGAGCTTTTCGCAACGCTCGCATAGATCCAGCGCGCCATGCGCGGATCGATCAGCCACTGCAGCAGCGGCGGGTGCTTGGTCATGTCGACTCGTGCGACGGCGCTTTTGCGCATGCGAATGCCGGCCCCGCCATTGCCGGTGATCAGGCGGCCGAGAAACTTGAAGAGATTGGGATTGTGGCCGACGATGAGCACATCATTGCGGTCGGCATATTTATCGATCAGCCTCTGGAAACCAGCAAAGTCGCCGTCGGGGGCCAGCGCTGCGCTTACCTCAACCTTTGCGTCGTAGCCCATCTCGG
Organism: uncultured Acidobacteriota bacterium; assembly: GCA_963718885.1. Classification (GTDB taxonomy): domain Bacteria; phylum Acidobacteriota; class Terriglobia; order Terriglobales; family Acidobacteriaceae; genus Telmatobacter. The sequence goes on along the minus strand of CAVRAK010000024.1, from coordinate 90,907 downwards.
TGCCGACAAACTGCGCGGTCTGCAACGCGCGCTTAAGAGGACTGGAGACAATGACATCGACCTCGACACGCAACGTGGTGAGCATGCGCGCCATCAGGATGCATTGATCCTTGCCTTCCTTGATGAGGCCGCGTTTGGCGTCGAGCGCAGGATTGTCGCGTCGAACTCCGGCGTTGGCATGACGCATTAGATAGAGGTTCATGAGGATTGCCGCTGAAGGTCGGAAAGGAAGCGGGGTCGCTCCCGAACCATGATTCTAGCACGCTGCGGGAACGGCATTGGAGCGTGCACCATTGAGGCGATGCATTCAGTGGTTAAGCCCGGATTTCCGTGTGGTTCGCTGTCCAGATTTCGCTGAATAGGAGCCCTGATGCGAAGATCGCAGCGGATTGGCGGGCGAAGCCGGCGGTGGCCAGCGCATAGCGATGGTCTGGCAGCCGGAAAACGCGGGTGCGGGCAAGCATTGCAAAGGCCAGGTACAAGGCCGTGACGAGTGGCCTGGCAAGAATGTTGCCGAGCCAGCCATCCCGGACTGCAAAGTCCGAAATAACCCAGCGGGACGAGGGAGAGAGGTGCTGGCGAAGGTGCATTGCGAGAGCGCTGACTTCCTGCGTCGTGAGGCAGTCAAGAAAGAAGTGCGTCACGACGAGATCGTAGTGCCTCCGGGGCGGCGTGAAGAGACGCGCGTCAGCGAGATGCGTGCGTATCCTGCCGCTGTTTGCGCCCGCGCGGCCGGCAAGAGCGCGCAGCATCGCACCGCTGGCATCGACGGCATCAATTTCTACGTGAGCGTTGACTTCGAGCAGGCGCGCGGTGAATCGGCCGTCACCATCCCCGAGGATGAGTGCCGTTTTTGAGGAGCGCATTGCGTCAAGATGCGCGCAGCGGCATTTCCACAGCAGATTGCCGAAGGTGAGCTTTTCGAGCCAGCGATATGAGCCGGCCAGGCGATCGAAGTTCGGCGCCGGCTTCATCCGATGAGGAAAAGCAGCGGCGTGAGCAGCACGAGATCTGCCGCGGCGCGCAGCGTAACCGGCGTCAGACGGTCGTGGAAGGCATTGAGAAGCACGATGAAGAGCGCGCTCAGGGAACCGAGGCCAAAGAGAGCAGCAGTGTGCAGACTGGTCGTGCGCGGGCAGATAAGACTGAGGCACAACCCGGTAAGAGCGAGAGCGGAGCCGCTCGTGGCGACTGCGGAGGGGCCGCCTGATTCCCAGCGATCGATGGCGTAACAATTGAGCCACGCAAGAAGCGCGAAGAATGCGACGACTGCGAAGACGGGGAGATCGCTGGACGCCTGCATACGCGACAACGTAGGGAAGGCGCAGCCGGCAGTGAACAGAACGCCGACGAGGAACTCCTTCGAAAACATGGGCGCGAGCCGCCGACGCGGTTCGCCTGCAAAATGAATGCCGGAGAAGTAAGCCAGCGCCGCCGCAGCCAGCACCGAATCGTGTTTGCGCATGCCGGCAGGCATGAGGAAGAAAATGATCGCCGTCGACGTGGCCGCGGCGAGCAGCGCCAGCGAAATGAGGGTGCGGCGATGGGTCCAATGGAAGAAATGGCGCTCGCGCAGATGACTGAGGTTGCCGGAACGCACGGCGGGGCGCGCATCAAGCAGCCGGTCGCCGATATAGACGGCCCAGGTGCCCAGCGCCAGAAGGAGAGGAACCCAAAGCGGCAGGTTTACGTTTGCCGCCCTGGCGAAGCAAAGCGACCAGACGATAGCGACGGTGGGTGCATCGAGGCTGGCGAGATGCCATAGCCGCAGAGCCGCCGGCAGTTGAAGATAGGCCCGTTGCTGGCTGCGCTTCGCGTCTGAATGAAGATCCGGATAGATGCGTGTTGGCGGATTTGCCAGCGGAGAAGCCATCTTCCTTATTGTAGATTGTGACCGAGCGGGCGCCGACGAGAGGGGTTGTCTGGCCGAGACGCTCAGTCGGCCGCGCCGGCCTTTTTTGCGGGCAATTTTGACGGCTTGCCGGCTCCCGGTTTTGGAATTGCGTCGAGATCGGTCTTGCCTTCGGCGAGCTTCATGAGGAACTCCTGGCTGGAAAAAGCGGGAGCATCCTTCATGACCTTTGACACAAAGAGATAAGTGCCGTCCGGTTGCTGCAGGCGGGCCTTGGCGGTGTCGGCCAGGTAGGCGGGCAGAATTTCATTCTGGATGCGCGCTTTGGCGGCAGCGTCGCGGACCGGAAACGCGACCTCGCAGCGCTCGAAGAGATTACGCGGCATCCAGTCGGCAGAGCCGAGATAGATTTCCGTGTCGCCGCCGTTGGCGAACTGAAAGATTCGCGAGTGCTCGAGGAGCCTGCCGACAATTGAGCGAACGCGAATGCGCTCGGAGAGGCCTTTCACGCCGGGGCGCAGGATCGAGAGCCCGCGCACGATCAGATCAATTTCAACGCCGGCCTGGGATGCCTGGTAGAGCGCCTCGATTACGCTGGGCTCAAGCAGCGCATTCATCTTGGCGACGATCCGCGCGGGCCGGCCCATCTTTGCGTGTTCGCTCTCGCGGCGGATCAAGCCGAGAAAGCTTTCGGCCATGGTGAGCGGAGCCACGAGCAGAGGCCGGTAGTCGTCCATTTCAGCGTGCGCGGTGAGGTAGTTGAAGACCATGTGCACACGCTCGGTGATCTGCGGATCGCAGGTGAGCAGGCTCAGGTCGGTGTAGAAGCGCGCAGTGATCGGATTGTAGTTTCCGGTGCCGAGGTGGCAATAGCGTCGGGTTACGCCGTCTTCGTCGCGCCGCACGAGCATCGCGAGCTTGCAATGGGTCTTGAGGCCGACGACGCCATGAAATACCTGCACGCCGGCGTCTTCCATGCTGCGGGCCCAGCGGATATTCGATGCTTCGTCAAAGCGCGCCATCAGCTCAACAACGAGCGTGACTTCCTTGGTTGCGGCAGCCTCGATCAGCGCCTGGAACATGGGCGAGTCCTGGCTGGTGCGGTAGAGGGTCTGCTTGATGGTGACGACGGCCGGATCGAGCGCTCCGTGCTCAACGAATTCAACGACCGGATCATAGGAATCGTAGGGATGGTGGAGCAGAATGATCGTGGTGGCGCAGCTCGTCGAAGATGGTGGCTGAGTTGCGGCTGAGGATGAGCGGCTTGGGCGTGAACGCGGGGAATTTGAGGTCATTCCGCTGCACGTCGCCATAGAAAAACATGAGCCGCGAAAGGTTCACCGGACCGTCGGTGCGAAAGACCTGGTCCTCCTCAAGCTCGAAGTTTACGCGGAGCCGCTCGACGATTTCAGGATCGGCGCCCGTTTCAATTTCGAGGCGCACCGCGTCGCCCTTGCGGCGATTGTGCAGTTCTACGCGGATGGTTTCGAGAAGAGACCGGGCCTCTTCTTCTTCGAAGTAAAGGTTTGAATTGCGTGTCACGCGGAAGGCAGTCCGCGCCAGTATCTCGTAACCGCGATACATGCCGGCGAGGTTCTGAGCGATCAGGTCCTGGAGCAGGATGTAATCGTAGACGCCTTCATCGGAAGGCAGGCGTATGAAGCGCGGCAGTGCACGCGGAACGGTGACGACTCCGAGAACCTGGGGACCCGAGCTCTTGCGCTTTCTCTTGAGAAGAAGCGCCAGGCAGAGGGCTCTGTTGAGCACGCGCGGAAACGGATGGGCGGGATCGATGGCGATGGGGGTGAGCAGGGGGTCGACTTCGCGCTGAAAGTAGCGCTGAGCGAAGGCGTGCGCGCGCTCGTCGAGTTCACTCCACTCAAGGAGCCTTACGTTCTGGTTGCGCAGCGCGGGGAGCAGTTGATCGTTCCAGCACTGGTATTGCGCGGCGACGAAACTGTGGATTTCGGCCGAGAGAGACGCGAGAGATTCATCGGGACGAAGGCCGTCGTATCCCGGCTCGCCATAGCCGTCTTCGATGCGCTGCATGAGGCCGGCCTGGCGGATTTCGACGTATTCGTCAAGGTTGGAAGCGGTAATGGCGAGGAACTTGACGCGTTCGAGCAGCGGATTCAGGGGGTTCTGGGCTTCTTCGAGGACGCGCCGATTGAACTGCATCCACGAGTAATCCCTGCCGTTGAATAAGTTTTGCTTCTGCGGAGAGCGAGGCATCCATCCGTCCAAAGAGCGTGTTGGCAAGTCTACCGTGTTTCAGTGCTCGGGCACGAGCGTTTGAGCAATACGGAGTCGGGGGGATCAGGGGTCATTAGACGCCAGTTGTATTAATGGCGTGCCAAAGGGATGTGAGGGGATGAAGGATTCGCGTCCGGACCAGGCTCCTGACCAGGCTAGATGAAGCCGCGTCTGTGCCGGATTTTGTCTCAAATGACCAGTTGGTAACCAATGCATCCGGTAACGTAACCTTAGGCACTATTACAAGTGGAATGGGTGGTAAATCCCTTTTTCATTGCGCAGCGTCCCGGGAGCAGTGAAAATCAAGAAGTCGGGCGTGTCCATCCTCCAGGTTGTTGATTCTACATAAATCGTCAGCTTGGACCGGCCGAAATGGGGAATCAAACAACGGGGAATCCCAGAAGCAGTTCTAAGAAGCAAAGATAGTAAATCTGTATCCGCTGAGCGCGGCCGCAGGAACCGCGGCACTTCAGACGCGAGAATCTCAGGGAGCACGAAAATGAAAGATCAAATGCTCGAATTGTATTTAAAACTCCAGAATCTTCGGGATTGCGAAGCCGGTCAGGATCTCGTCGAATATTCCATGGTGTTCGCTATGGTCGCACTGGGAGCGATGGTGGGCATGAAGTCTCTCGACAGTGCGATCATCCAGGCATTCAGCACGGTCAGCTTTACGATCAATTCGGCGTTGACTCCAGCTTCCTAAAACGACCTGCGTCTCATGCCATCGGCCTCGGGAGTCGTGCTCCGGGGCTTTCCTGCGTTCCCGAAAAACTTCCAAATTCAGCGTCTGCCCCGATGACAGCCTTCCGGGCCAATTTCGACACGAATTGACCCGTCGCGCCGCGCGGGTTGAGGATAGGCGTGTACTTCCCGTTCATTCCGGTCGGTCAGGTGAAGGAGGCACAGAGAATGGTCCGAGAAGAAATCCGCCCTGAAGACGGCCCTGCTTCCGAGCGCAAGTTGGCGGCCCGCTTCGATGAGTTTGATCGAATGGCGACCGGCCTCTACACTCTCGCTTCGATGCTGATCGGCGAAGGGGAAGAGAGCATTCGGCTGGTTGAGACGGCATTGACGAACGCTGATCTCCCCTCCGGCCGTGACCCGCAGGAAGCGGTGAAGAGAGGCCAACTGGCACTCAGCCGGGCGGCGATCGGCCTGCTCGCTCAACAGAAGCCTGGGAGCGTGGCCGCTCCTCTGGGACTGGAACACGCGAATACCTGTATCGGGGATGACGATCTTGAAGCTGCCGGTCTTTCGAGAGAGGAGCTTTCGAGGATGATTGCCGGTCCCGATCGCGACCGCCTGCGCGCCTGGCTCGCCGATTTGCCGGATACCCTGCGCGTGGTTTTCGGACTTCGTGCCGTTGGCGGCTTTTCTTCAGAAGAGACGGCGTCGCTGCTGGCGAGTTGCGGGGGATCGGCTGCGAGCGGCTGGACCGCGGAGGCGGTTCGCGAAGTGTTTCGGCAGGCTCTCTGCTCACTGGCGTCGCAACTGATTCATGCGACGACCGAGCGGTGACCGGCGAACCGCGTAATCCCTCTCTTGCCGTACATGTCTTTGCTCCACAGACAATCAGAGACTCCCAGCTGTGCTGCAACTGGAAAGCAGCGCCTGCCACTTGTTCGATAGACTAGATTTAGAACCCGGTGGCGAGGTTCCGGCATCCATAGTTAAGTGCCAAGACGTCTCTCCGGAATGGGAATCAGAATCCTCTGCAGTAACGTGATGCGCTTGTCGATGTCTTCCAAGGAATTAAAGAATTCGCAGAAGTCTGGTGGTCTTGCTTTGCTCGGTTTCGGGGCAGCTCTTCTCTTGCCCTGCCTCGCGCGCGGGCAGTCTGTGGCTGTGCCCAGGGCGGAGACGGCGCCCACCTCTTCCAGTTATCAAGGCAGCGTGCCGGTGGGAGAAGTTTCAGCCCAGCCCCTTGATCTTTCGCTCGATGATGCGATGCAGCGGGGTCTCCGTAACAACCTCGGGGTGATTTTGAGTGGAACCCAGACCTCGGCGGCGCGCGGGCAGCGGCTCAGCCAACTGCAGAGTCTGCTGCCGGATGTAGAGTTTAACGGCAGAGAAGCTGTGGAGCAGGTCGACCTCGCCGCAGAGGGTCTGCGCGGCGCAGGGTTCCCGGTGGTGATTGGACCGTTCGGATATATGGATCTTCGCGCCACGCTGACCTGGTCGCTGGTGGATATAGCCTCGCTGCGCAACTATCTTGCCGCGCGCCATAATTTTGCGGCGGCGCAATTGAGTGCGCAGGATGCGCGGGACCTGGTGGTTCTGACCGTTGGCAATGCCTATCTGCTGGTGTTGGCAGACCAGACGCTGGTGACCAGTGTCGAAGCGCAGGTGAAGACAGCCAAGGTCTCTCTGGATCAGGCGGTGGATAATCATGAAGCCGGCACAGCGCCGAAGCTGGATGAGCTGCGTGCCCGCGTGGATTACCAGTCGCTGCAGCAGCAGTTGATCGCTGCGCAGAACGGGGTACAGAAGGATAAGCTGGCGCTCGCGCGCGTGATTGGCCTGCCGCTGGAGCAGCAGTTCAACCTGAGTGACGCAGCGCCCTACTCGGCATTCGACCAGATCGATGTGAACGCGGCGATCCAGGAGGCGGAGGCAAACCGCAAGGACCTTGCCGCCGTGGTGGAACAGACAGCGGCTTTCGAGGAGCAGCGGAAAGCCGCCACGGCGGACCGTTTCCCCAAAGTGGTGGCAGAGGTCGACTATGGCTTGATTGGCGTGAACCCGGGGAGCTCCAACGGAACAGGAAATGCGCAGGGCACGCTGTCCGTGCCGATCTTCAAGGAGTACGGGCTGCGCGGAGAGGCCCAGGTGGCGCAGGCGCAGCTGGATACGCAGCGCGCGCAACTGAGCGACCAGAAGGCGCAGATCAATGCGGACGTGCGGGATGCTCTGCTGGACATTGCGGCGGCGCAAAAGCAGGTGGAAGTGTCGCGATCCAATGTGGATCTGGCGAACGAGGCATTGAGCGATGCGCAGCAGCGTTACGCAAATGGCGTGAGCGACAATCTGGCGGTTTCGGATGCGCAGCAGTCGGTGGCGCAAGCCAACAACCGGTACGTCGTGAGTCTCTACCGCCATAACGTGGCGAAACTGAGCCTGGCGCGCGCGCTGGGCGCTGCGCAGGACTACAAGAAATATCTGGGAGGAAAGTAGACGTGGCGGAATCATCACCAACAGCGGTCAGGACTGAGACGGACGATAGCACTGAACCAGTGCAGCCGCGATCGCGCCGCAAGGGCATCATCATCATTGTGCTGGCTCTGCTGGCAGTGATTGCGCTGGGGTTGTGGTGGAGATCCACCTTCAGTGAGGACACTGACGACGCGCAGATCAACGGCCATCTGATCCAGATCAGCTCGCGCATCGCCGGACAGGTCATCAAGGTCGATGTGGGCGAGAACCAGCTTGTGAAGGCGGGCGATGAGATCGCCGAGCTTGATCCGAGGGACTTTCAGGTCGCGGTTGAAAATGCTGAAGCCGCGCTGGCGAGCGCGCAGGCTGCCGCCGCCGCCGCCCAGGTGAACGTGCCGCTCACGTCCATCAACACGGGCAGCAACCTGTCATCAGCGAGCGCCGATGTGAGCAGCGCTCATGCGGCGATTTCGCAGGCGCAGCAGCAGTTCCAGGCCGCGCAGGCGCGCGTTGCTCAGGCGGTGGCCAATAACACCAAGGCTCAGGCCGACCTTGCCCGGTACAAGCCTCTCGTCGAAAAGGACGTGATCAGCAAGCAGCAGTTTGACGGCGCCGTGGCCTCGGCCGATGCGGCGAAGGCGGCGCTGGCAGACGCTCAGGCAAGCCAGCAGGCGGCAGCAGACGGGATTCGCGTTGCCCGGGAACGGGAAGCGCAGGCCCAGGCCTCTTTGAAGTATGCGCGGACCGGTCCACAACAGGTTGCCGCGCAGTCAGCACACGCGAAGCAGGCCGAAGCCCAGGTGGCGCAGGCGCAGGCGCAGCTCGACCAGGCGCGGCTGAACCTGAGCTACACGAAGATCGTTGCCCCGGCCGCGGGAATCATTACGCGGAAGAGCGTGGAAGTGAACCAGAATGTTTCGGTGGGCCAGAATCTGATGATGCTGGTCTCGCTTGAAGATATCTGGGTGACGGCGAACTTCAAGGAAACCCAGCTGCGGCACATGAGCGCCGGCCAGCCAGTTGAGATCCATGTCGATGCGACCGGCAGGGAATACAAGGGGAAAGTAACGCAGATCGGGGGCGCAACCGGCTCAGTGTTATCGCTGTTTCCGCCGGAGAACGCGACTGGCAACTACGTGAAGGTGGTGCAGCGGGTTCCAGTGCGTATCGACTTCACTGATCTGAAGAACGAGGATCCCTATCACCAGTTGAGACCGGGCCTCTCAGTTGAGCCGAAGGTGAGGGTGAAGTAGTCCCGCCCGGCTTACTCGTCGACTTCGAAATCGGCGTGGAAGACGTTGACACGCGTCACCACGCTGACCCCTTCAAAGCGGCTTTGCCAGGTCAATGCATCGAGACCAAACTCCCCGTCAAATCCGAAGCGCCGGTTGAGCACTTCGACCAGCTTGGCGACATGCTCGCGCCGAATGCGCAGGCGCTCGGCTTCTCCAAAAATCTTTCGCAATTCAGATGCCGCTTCATTGTAAGCGGCCTGGTAGGCGTCTCTCTGTCCGTCTCTCTTCATGCTGGGCTCCGCGATACGTAGTCTAGAAAATCGCCCGTAATTCCGTCATTGCACATTCGTTGTACTGCGGTACAACTTGTCTGTCGGGGGCTAATAACGCCGGAGATACCCGGCAGGAATCATAGCCCCTTCAGAGCTGCAGCCAGCTGGATCAGGATTCCGTTCCGATAGACTGGAAAGTCCCCGCTATGCTGGGAAGTCTCCACGATGCTGGGAAGCTTCCACGATGAAAGACGCGATCTACGTTTCGAAGGAAAACTACCTCAAGGCCATTCTCGAGGCCGAGGCAGAAGGCCACGCGGTGATCCCGGCGACGCTCGCGCACTGGCTCGAGGTGTCGGCCCCGGCGGTGACCATGGCCCTGAAGCGCCTGAAGCGCGACGGACTGGTACAGGTGGGCGGCGACGGAATCGTCCGGCTGACCGAGACAGGGCGGGAGACCGCCTACAGAACGGCTCTGCGCCACCACCTGGTCGAAAGAATGTTGAGCGAGATCTTCGGCATGGAGTGGTACGAGATCCACGAGGAGGCGGAGCGGCTCGAGCATGTGGTGTCGCCGGCATTCGAAGCGAAGCTGAAGGAGCGGTTGGGCGAGGCCGGGGCCTGTCCGCATGGAAATGCGGTGCTGCCGGAGACGCCGGCCGAGCGCAAGCGCAGAGGCGAGGTGCCGCTCTCGGAGGCGCCCGCAGGCAAGAGCTACCGGGTTGTCAGCCTGCACGAACGCGACCCCAAGCTGCTGATTTTTTTGCACGATGTGGGCATCGGGCCCGGCCAGGCGCTGAAGGTCCTGAACCAGAACTACGACCAAACCGTGTCGATTGAGCTAGATGGAAAGACATCCGTTTTAGGCAGGCCAGCGGCACAAGCGATCTGGCTGCGCGCGCAGGAGAAGCAGGTAAATCGAAAATAATAAAATCTGTTAACTATGATTAATAGTCTGTGCGATACTGGAAGTACGACCGGCCACTGCGGTCGTTTTTCCCTCTCCTCGCATGGCGACAAAGTTCTCAACAGCTACGGTATCCCGCGCTCCGTCCTTGCAGGAGGTGCATTCGAGCGTGGCCATATCCTCCTCGCCGCATTTCTGGCGGCGGCTGCTGGGGTTTATGGGCCCGGGGTTCCTGATCTCCGTCGGGTACATGGATCCGGGCAACTGGGCGACGGATATCGCCGGCGGCGCGCGCTTTGGGTACACATTGCTCTTCGTCATCATGTTGTCGAACCTGATGGCGATTCTGCTGCAGAGCCTCTCGCTCAAGCTTGGCGTGGCCACCGGGCGCGATCTCGCTCAGATGTGCCATGAGAGCTATGGGCGAGTAACGAGCATTACCCTGTGGATCGCTGCGGAGATTGCGATTGCGGCATGCGACCTGGCCGAAGTGATTGGTTCGGCGATCGCGCTGCAGCTGCTCTTTCACATTCCGCTGTTCTACGGGGTTCTGATCACGGGGCTGGATGTGCTGCTGATCCTGGTGCTGCAGCGCTGGGGATTCCGCTATATTGAAGCGCTGGTCATCACGCTGATCGCAACAATCCTGGTTCTGTTTGCCATCCAGATGGCGCTGTCGAAGCCGGACTACATGCTGGCTCTCCATGGCCTGCTGGTTCCATCGCGCGAGATTGTGACCAACCCCGCGATGCTGTATATCGCCATCAGCATCCTGGGTGCGACGGTGATGCCGCACAATCTTTACCTGCACTCGTCGATCGTGCAAAGCCGCGGATACGAGCGGACGTCCAAAGGAAAGCGCGAGGCAATTCGCCTGGCGAATATGGATTCGGCAATCGCGCTGACGCTGGCGCTCTTTGTGAATGCGGCCATTCTGATCGTGGCAGCGGCAGTGTTTTACCGCAGCGGTCATTTTGAAGTGGCGGCAATCGAAGATGCCTACAAGCTGCTGAGCCCGCTGCTGGGCGTGGCCGGTGCCAGCACGCTGTTTGCGGTGGCGCTGCTGGCGTCGGGGCAGAATTCGTCGATTACCGGGACGCTCGCCGGGCAGGTCGTGATGGAAGGCTTTGTGCAACTGCGGGTCGCGCCGTGGCTGCGGAGACTGATCACGCGGTCGATCGCGATTGTGCCGACGATTCTGGTGGTGGCCATCTACGGCGAGCACGGAACGGAGAAGCTTCTCATTCTGAGCCAGGTGATTTTATCGCTGCAACTGAGCTTTGCTGTGATTCCCCTGGTGCGGTTCACGGGCGATCGAGCGCGCATGGGCGAGTTTGTGAATGGCCGCGGTCTGCATGCTCTGGCCTGGACAACGGCGGCGGTGATTGCGGGTTTGAACGCGTGGCTGCTGATCCTGATGGCAATGGGCCGCTGAGCCGCCAATCCCCGGAGGTCATCAAGAAATGTCTGTCGGCAGATGTCAGCGCGATCCTGGTCGTTTTTCTCGTGTTAATCATAGTTAACGAAAATTTGTTAGCTGGGCAAAACGATATGGTAGAGACGCTGGCAGGGTCGGTGACAGATACGACGGGAGCAGTGATTCCTGGAGCGCTTGTGAGGCTGACCTTCACGGCGAGCGGAGCGGAGCGCGCAAAAACGACCGGGCCGGCGGGCGATTTCCTGTTTCTGCGGCTGAGTGCGGGTGCTTATCTGGTTCAGGTAACGGCGCCGGGATTTGCCGAGAGCGCGCAGGAAGTGACTTACCAGGGTCTGCCGATCCGCCTGAGCATTGTGCTTGCCGCGGCACGCAGCGAAGACCGAGGTGATCGTGCACGCGGAAGACAGCGATCCAACAGAGCCAGCGCATGTGGACATTACACCGCAACAGATCGACCGCATGCCGACCGAAAGTACGAGTTCGCCATTCAGCTCGCTGGTGACGATGACGACACCGGGCGTGGCGGCGGACTCGAACGGATCGTTTCACCCCCTGGGTGATCATGCCGAGGCATCGTTCGTTCTGGACGGGCAGCCGATCACGGATCAACAGAGCCGGACCTTCTCAACCCAGATCTCGCTGAACGCGCTCCAGTCGGTGGAAGTGCGCGAGGGGGCGCCGAGCGTGGACGTCGGCGACAAAACGAGCATGGTGATTGTGGCGCAGACGCGGTCCGGGCTGGACGAGCGAAGGCCTCATGGGGCGCTGTCGCTGAGCCGCGGCGGCTTTGCCACTTCCACGGCAAGCGCGCGCATGGGCTTCGGTACCGTGCGATTCGGGTCGTTCACGGCGATTGATGCGCTGAACAGCGGACGATTTCTGGATACGCCGGAGACCGTTGCCCTGCATGGGCATGGGAATGCAGAGAACTTCATTGAGCGGCTTGATGGCAAAATGACGGACAAGACGAGCCTGCAGATGAATGGCAGCCTGAGCCGCTCCTGGTTCCAGACGCCGAATACATTCGATCAGCAGGCACTGGGGCAGAATCAGCGGCAGACCGTGGTGAGTTTCAATGTGGCGCCGCAGGTGCTGCACACGTTCAACAATTACAGTTTCAACCAGACGAATCTGTGGCTCAGGCAGGACAAGGTACGTTATCGGCCGTCGGACAATCTCTTTTCCGATACGCCGGCATACCTGGAGCAGGCGCGCAGGCTGACGAATGCAGGCGTACGCTCCGAACTGACATACAGCCGAAGCAGACAGAACGTCTTGCGGGAGCCGAATTCAAGCACACGTTTCTCGCCGAGCAATTTGCGACGGGGCTGACCGAAGCGACCTACAACAGTCCGTGTCTTGATGCGGACGGAGCACCATCGGCGAATACCACAATTACCAGTCCGGCGCAGTGCGCTGCGGCTGGCCTGGCGCCAAATGCGGGATTTCTGCCAGGTCTTCTGGAAATTGATCTGACCCGCGGAGGAGGGATCTACCGGTTCGCAGGGTCCACCGACATCAAGCAGGCGGCGGTCTTTGCGCAGGATGCGGTGAGGCTGGGGAGTTTCACGAGCGAGCTGGGGATGCGCTTCGATCAATACAACGGGCTTTCGCGAAGTCACGGCGTGCAGCCGCGGGTTGGGCTTGTCTACAGCGCGGCGCGGATTCACAGCAGCTTCCACGTCAATTACTCGCGTGTGTTCCTGACGCCGTATAACGAAAACCTGATCGTGGCCAGTTCGAGCGGCCCGGGATCGGTATCAGCTTCACTGGGCGCGGCCAGCTCCGCGGTTCTCGATACGGGACATCGCAACCAGTTCAACGTGGGATTCGAGACAGCGGCAAGCCGGTTTTCGTTGGGCGGCGAATACCTGTGGAAGTTCACCTACGGGGCCTATGACTTCGACGTGCTGCTGAACAGTCCGCTGACCTTTCCAACTCAGTTTCGCAAGTCGAAGATCGATGGTGGGCTGCTACGCCTGACGCTGAGCCCGATGCGCGGGGTCAACGGATTTCTAACCGTGAGCCATGTGCGTTCGCGGCTCTTCGGACCGGAGACGGGAGGAATCAGCTTCAGCGCGCCGTACAGCAACGTTGCGCGGCCAGACCACGACGAAGGTCTGGCGATGAACATGAATCTGCGCTACCAGGCGGGCAGACGCGGGCCGTGGATCAACGGCTCGTATCGCTACGACGGAGGACTGGTTGCCGTTTCGGTGCCGACGATTGCCGCGGCGCTGCAACTGACCGGAGATGAGCAACAGCAGATGGGCCTGCACTGCGGATCGGTGTTTGCGTCGGTAGCGGATCCCTTGCGGACCTGCGTTGGACAGATTGGCGCGACGCGTATCCGGATTCCGCCGTTGGGGACGGAGAATGATGACCGGAACCCGCCGCGGATCGCGGTGCGCAACACGGTGGATCTGTCGGCAGGCGAAGACGATGTGTTCAGCCACGAACGTCAGAGAATCGGGGTGTGGGCGGATGTCGTTAACCTCAGCAATACGAGCGCGCTGTATAACTTCTTGTCAACTTTCTCGGGCACCCATTTTCTTACGCCGCGGGTCGTGACGGTGGGCCTTCGCTACGAGTTCTGAACGAGATGCGACACGCGGCGAGGGGAACGTTGGGCGCGCGTTGGGGGCGGAATCGCTATACCATAGACTCCATGCGAGTGCTGTCAGCCGCAGAGATGCAGGCCTGCGATCGCGCCACCACTGAACGGTTTGGTGTGCCCTCTCTCAAGCTGATGCGCGCCGCATCGGCAGCCGTGGCAACATTCGCGCGCGAGCATTTTCCCAATGCACAGCGCGTGACGGTGCTGTGCGGGCGCGGCAATAATGGCGGCGACGGCCTGATGACGGCGCGGATGCTGGCAACGGCCGGGTTGAAGGTGACAACCGTGTTGCTGGGCACGCCCGAGGGAATGGCCGGTGATGCGGCCGCTGCGTGGCGCGAGCTGGCAAGCCCGGCGCACGGGCTCATGCACATCGTCAAGACAGCGGAAGAGCTTCACCAGTTCAATACCGCGCTGCAGACCGATCTGATCGTTGATGCGATTGTGGGCACCGGCTTTACGCCGCCGCTGAAGGGGCTTCCGCTGGCGGCGCTTGAGTGGATCGCAAATAGCACGGCGCCGGTGCTCGCGGTGGATCTTCCATCGGGCTGGCCGGCAGATGAGACGGCGTCTTCGGTGCAGGGAAAGGTCTTTCCCGCCGATGCCGTGATTACATTCACCGCTCCGAAACCTGCCCACGTTTTTGGCCAGTTAACGCGGCGCTGGAATCAGCCCATTGTTGTAGCGCCGATCGGCTCACCCGAGGCCGCGATTACGTCGGAACTCGGCCTGAGCTGGGCGGGCACTTCGCATGCAGTCACCGAGAGCCCGCGGCCTGCCGAGTCCAACAAGGGAAAATTCGGCCACGTGCTGGTGGTGGGTGGGTCGGTCGGCAAGGCGGGCGCGCCGTCCATGACGTCGCTGACGGCGATGCGCGCAGGCGCGGGCCTGGTGACTGCGGCAGTGCCTTCTTCGATATTGGGCCAGGTTGCGGCGATTGCTGCGGAGTTGATGACGGTGCCGCTGGCGGCGAGCACAACCGGCCACATCGCAGCGAAGCATCTCGACGCTGAGCAGCTTGCGGAACTCACCAGGGGAATGACCGTGCTTGCCGTGGGACCCGGCATGGGAACAAGCGCCGGAGCGGCGAAGTTTCTGGCGGCGCTGCTGAGCGAAACGAAGATGCCGGCGGTGATCGATGCGGACGCGCTGAACATGCTTTCGGAAAATCCACCGCTTCTTGCGAAGGTGAGCCGAATGGCGAAGGCGGGGCGGCTGATCGTGATGACGCCGCATCCGGGTGAGATGGCGCGGCTCACGGGGAAGACGGTGGCAGAGATTCAGGCGAATCGCCTCGACGTGGCGCGTGGGTTCGCCTGTGCGCATGGCATCACGCTGGTGCTGAAGGGCTGGCGCACGCTCATCGCGCATCCCGATGGAAGCGTGGCGGTGAATACAACGGGAAATCCCGCGATGGCGAAGGGCGGAAGCGGCGACATGCTGACCGGCCTGATCGCGGGGCTGCTGGCGCAGTATCCCGGGAACGTGCCTGAGGCCGTGGAAGCGGCGGTGTATCTGCACGGGTTAGCCGCGGACCTGGCAGTGGCTGAGGTCGATGAGCATACACTGTTACCAACAGACACACTGCGACAATTTTCACGGGCTTTTCGCTATCGCTCCCGCCACAAGAACGGGTATGTTTGGTTGCAAGGGCTTGCCGCGGAACCGTAGCGGGTGATGTACCCAGAGGCAGCAGATGATGACGAGAGAAGCTCCAGTGGCCGAGGGCCGCAAGCACGAATTCACCACGCACAGTGGCGCTGACACCGTTGAGGTGGGGCGCAAGCTGGTTCGTCTGCTGGCGCCGCCGCAACTGCTGCTGCTGAAGGGCGATCTGGGAACAGGCAAGACGACGCTGGTGAAGGGAATTGCGCAGGCTCTCGACGCTGCGGAGCCGGACGAAGTGACCAGCCCTACCTTTACGCTGCTACATGAATACGATGGTTCGCTGGACGGCAGACCGATCAAGCTTTATCACATCGATGTCTATCGGCTGGAGAGCGAGCGCCAGCTCGAGACGCTGGGCCTGGACGAGTTGCTCACTCCGGATGCGTTGGTGCTGGTTGAGTGGGGTGAGAAGTTCAAGAGCATTCGCAAGAAGGCGACTGGGGAGATCGAGGTCGCCTCAGTGGGCGGCGACGAACGCAGAATCACGGTGACGCTGAGAGATTGACGATGAGGATTGCTGCCATGCGACGTGAACAGCTGCTTCGATTCGGGGTCAGTGCCGGCCTGTTGTTGATGCTGGCAGCCGGTGCCGCAGTTGCGCAGCAGGCGCATCCGACTACTTCAAAGGCCGTCCACCACCATGTGAGCGCGAGGAGACGTCATCATCATCACCGGCGCAAGGCGAGCGCCGCGGCGCCTGTGCGTGTGGATGTCTACAACGGATCGAAGACGCAGACGCAGGTCTTCAATGACAGTTCGGCCGCGCGAGCGAGGAATGCGAAGGCCGACGCCGGCCTGACGCGCGTGGACGTGATCAACGGCTCAGTGAAGCAGATGCAGGTCTTCAACGCAGAGCCGGCTCCGGGTGCTGCAAAGACCGCGGGTAAGAAGTCTCGGTCGCAGCGGAACGTTGCTGAAGCCAACTTCTCTGATGTGGAGATTTTCAACGGGACCACGAAGCAGAGACGCATCTTCATGCACGAGAGTGGCAGCACGGCGGGCAAATCGCCGGCTCCGGTTCGACCTGGCGCCGCGCCGGTAGTCGTTGGCATCGCAGCGACGGGCGCCGAATCCAGAGAGACGAGCGCGCCGCGCGTGGTCACCGGCATTGCTTCAGGCGGCTCAGCAGCATCGAGCGACGGCGCCGAACCGGGTGCGGTCAGCGTTTCGCCGTTGCCTCCGAAGCGTCCCGCGTACGTACCCGCCCCCCAGGACGCGCCACAAGAATAGCCCCCGTCAGCTTTTGCGCCGTTCGCTCTAGCTCTTGCGTCGATAGAGAAGCCACCAGTTGGATCGCGCGACGAACGAAAAGTGGTCCACAAGATATTGGTGGTAGATGGCCTGCAGGTCGAGGTCGCTGTCCCGGTGAGAGCTGGGAGATTCCGGAAGCATAATCAGGTCGGCATCGCCGAAGACTGCTCTCGCATCGAGCGGATGTGTCTTCGATATGTCATTTCCCAGGTGGAACCACGGGCTGCCGCCGTGTGCCGGTTTGCGCCGCAGCAGGTAAGGGAAGGGATTGCTGTATCCGACGGTAAGCACCGACTCCTGCGGGCTGCTGTGCTCCCTGAGCAGTTGCACACCATCGTTGAGATAATCGGCGAAATCGCTTCCGGTTTCATACTTGAACTGATCCAGCGTCGACATGTCGAGCTCGTAAAAGGCCATCCGCTGCATTCCCGGCACTTCTACAGCGGCCGCTTTCACAGATGGTAGCTGGTACCGGAGGAGTGTCTGCAGCGCAGATGCTTCATGTCCAAACTGAATAAAGACGCCGCCGAGGCAGAGCAGGACGACTGCCGAGATCGCGACCTTTTCCTTCGCCGCCGGATACGCCCTGGTCAGCTCCACGATGAGGATGATGACCCAGAGGACCGCGAGCCGATAGCCGCTCTCGCCGTAGTCGGTGCGCCGCAGTACGAGACTGCCGGCGATCATTGCCAGACAGAGCAGAACAAGCCTGCCCGCGAATGCTTTCCAATCGCGATCGCGCCGGATCAGCATGATGGTAATGAGTGTGAGCGAGAGCGCGGTGAGGATCTCAATGCTCGCGAGCCCCAGCTTCAGCGTGGCGCCGATGCCCACTCCGCCGATGCGCGACTGGATGGCGTAGCGCATATCGAGCAGAAACGGAATGATTGCAGAACGCAGGATCGCAAGAAAGACGATGAGCGTGACGCCGCTTCCGACGAGCAGGCCCCGCAGGCGGCGGCTTTCCACTGGACGCAGGGCGAGGGTGGCAAAAATAAGCAGGAGCCCGGCAAAGAAGAAGTTGAGCTTGAGGAAAGCGAGAAGAACCGCGGCAGCGCCACTGGAGACGCCGCCCCAGAAGCGGCTGCGCTCGTAGGAGAAGGCGCATTCAATCAGGATGAGGCCGAGAATCGTGTACCCGTGGCGGTTGTAGATCATCGCGCAGCTCATGATCTGCGTGGGCGCTCCAAGGGGCGATGCGGAAGTCGCGGTGAGAATGAGCCAGGCAGTGATAAGTGCCGCGGGAACGAATTGCATGCGAGAGCGGCAGAGGAACCAGCACCAGGTGCCTGCAACGGCGCCGAAGATCGCGTTGCCGACCGCGATGCTCTGGGGAGTGGCGTTGGTCAATTTCATGCCGAGCGCAATCAACGAATAGTCGATTGGGCCCAGAGCCAGATAGAAGTCGCGATACGGCATCTGACCGTTGAAGATGCGCCAGCCGCCGTCGAGCAGGATGGGAACATCGGTGGCCCAGCAGTTGATTGGGCCAACCTGTAAGAAAGCGACCGCAGTAAAGTAAAGCGCCGTTCCCAGCAGCAGAGTCCATTTGGCAGCTTGCGAAGGTGAGGCGGTCTGGAACCAGTCCGTTGCTCGACCAAGCGCTGATGCAATCACATCTGGAGAAACTGTCGGCCTGTGCATCGAAGGAAGACCCCTCCGGTTACGAGTCTCCCCTAATCAGATGCAGGTTTTGGGCCGTGCCGGCTAAAACCCCATGATGTTATAGCCGCAGTCGACGTAAATTGTTTCGCCAGTGACAGCTGTGGACAGGTCGCTCGCCAGATACAGGGCCGTGCCGCCGACCTCAAGCTGGTCCACGTTGCGGTGCAGGGGTGAGCGGTCTGCATGCATTTTCATCATCTCGCCGAGGTCACCAACGCCGCGAGCGGCGAGAGTCTTGATGGGTCCGGCCGAGATGGCGTTGACGCGGATATTCTTCGGCCCGAGGTTCCATGCGAGATAACGAACCGTCGATTCAAGTCCGGCCTTCGCAATGGCCATCACGTTGTACTTGGGCACGACCTTCTCCGCCGCGTAATAGGTGAGGGTCATGATGCTGCCGCCCTCCGTCATGAGCGGCGCTGCGGCGCGGCTGACGGCGATGAGTGAGTAGACGCTGACGTCGAGCGCAATCCGAAAGCCTTCGCGGCTGGTATTGATGAATTCGCCGTGGAGATCCGCAGGCGGAGCGAACGCAACCGCGTGAACGAGGATATCGAGCTTGCCGTACTTCTCCTTCAATGCGGCGAAGAGCGCGTCGATTTCAGTGTCGACGGAAACATCGCACTGAAAGCCGGCGGCGCCGGGAATCTCTTTGATGAGTTCCTCGGCTTCAAGTTTCATGCGTGCATTCTGGTAGCAGATGGCGAGCGTGGCTCCCGCGGCGCTGAGCTTCTGCGCGATGCCCCAGGCGATGGAACGCTTGTTGGCGAGTCCGAAGATGACTGCCGTTTTGCCGGCCAGATTGATCATGCTTGTCCGATTCCTCCGCGGCACGTGCTCAGTGCAGAAAACTGCCCGGCCGACCGTTCTTTAGGATACCAAAGCGATTTTCATGGCCTTCGGCGTCAGCCATCGAGATCGACAAGGCTGACCGGACCGACGGGACGGCCAAGAAAGCGCGAGCCAAGTCGCTCGAACTTCTCGACTGAATCGGTGGCGAAGCAATGGATCTCAGTCTCTGTGGGATTGACCGGCCGGGCGGCGCGCGCGCGATCGCCGATCATCTCCACAGCAGCGTCGGCCGCAGCTTCGGCGGAATCGATGACGCGAATGCCGGCCCTCACCTCCTGCCCAATGAGCGGCCGCAGAAGCGGATAGTGCGTGCAGCCAAGGACGAGCGTGTCAGGCGTGAGACCTTCCGACGCTGCGCGCGCATCGAGCTCGCCGAGATAGATGCGGATAACCTCCGCAGTGACGGGATGACTTGTCCAGCCTTCCTCAACCAGCGGCACAAGCAGCGGACAGGCTTTCTCGAGGGAGCGCAGCCCTTTGGCCTGGCATGCGGCCGAATAGGCATGGCTGTGCACGGTGGCGTCGGTGGCGATCACCAGCACATCGCCGGTCTCCGAGGCTGCGCGGGCGGCAGTGGCGCCGGGCTCTATGACGCCAAGCACCGGCACCGGTACCGCCTGTTGGATCGCATCGAGCGCGAGCGCACTGGCGGTGTTGCAGGCGATCACGAGGAATTCGGCGCCTTGTTCGCGCACCAGGAACTGCGCGCTCTCAACCGCGTAGCGCGCGATAGTACGGCGCGACTTGGAGCCGTAGGGAAGGCGGGCCGTGTCGCCGATGAAGGCATACTGCGCGTGCGGCAAACGGGAGACGAGAGCGCGCAAAACGGTAAGGCCCCCGAAGCCGGAGTCGAATACGCCTATTCTTGGCGGCTTCACGTCAGATGCGGCTTTATCGCTCACTGGGTTCCTCCGGTTGGCACGGCGTCGGCGGTGAGATAGGTGCGGGTCAGGTCGGCATGTCCGGCGAGGTTGGGACGCTGCTGCCCGTCGACGAGAAAGCGGACTTCAGTGATCTGCGGCAGATTGGCACGCAGAGTGGCGCAGATTGAGAGCACCGTCAGGGTCTCGGTCTCGAGCCCCGAGGGATGGCTGGCAACGAAGTTCCCGGTAAGGTTGACGACGGCGAGTTCAGCACCGGGGTTCTGGCGGACCTCGGGTCCCGGAGCGGGCAGCAGAAAGACCTGTGCGATCCCCGAGGCTCCGCCCGAGACGGGATGCGCGGCTCCGGGGTCCGCGTAAAGATCGAGCAGCTTACCGAGCACAACGCGGGCGCGCGCGCCGGCGTCGGAGGGCAGGGGAAGAGAACGCTCCTGCATCAGCATCGATCCATCCATGTCATTGGCGACGACAAGCGTCGCCTGCTCTGTGGGCGCAACCTCGGGGGCCCGAGTTGGCGCGGAGTCTTCTCCCGAGATCAGCCGCTGATGAGCGCGCTGGCGCAGGTGCCAGAGCACGCCACCCATCGCCAGGGCGGCCACCAGCAGCACGGCGAAGAGGATTTTCTGGTAGCGAGGAATCACGGCTGGCGGCCCTCCGTGCGCCATGCGAGAACCGCGTTGGCGAGGGTTGCGGCAATGCGTGATTGATACTCGGGATCGTCCGGCTCCGCGGTGACGCTGCCGTCGGCTGCGCGGGCCGGCGCAACTTCGATGGCCACCGCAGGGCAAGTCATGCTGTCGACGCCGGTCAGGTCAGTACGGCTCAGCGTGACATTGACGCCCGTTTGTTGCAGAGCCGAGTTAAGCGCGCCGGCGAGCGCGAGACTCCTGGTAATCCATGCGGACTGCGCCGTTTTCCACGCCAGGAAGCGCGTAGGCTGCAACGGCGGCAGCGATGAGGTGAAGAGATGAACGCCGGCGCCGCTCTCTGAGGCATGCAGGCTCAGGCAGGCCTGGGCGTGCATGTGATTGGCAATCTCGGCACGGTGGTCGGGAGTGAGTGTCGCGTCGGATTCGCGAGTTGTGGCCACCACGATGCCGCGCGCACTCAGCAGGGAGCGGAGACGAACGCTGAAGGCCAGAGTCGCATCTTTTTCGAGGCGGCCACTCGCCAGGCGTCCGCCGGCATCGTCGCCGCCGTGCGCCGCATCGATCACAACCACGAAGCGGGATACAGGCGAAGGGGTAGCTTGCGCGGAAAGATGCGCCGACCACGCCGCCGCGAGGATGATCGAGAGCGAGCGAAGCAGCACAGGCCCGTAGGTCTTACTCCAGCGCATAGATTGCCAAACCACTCAGCGGGGTAGGGTAGAAGTCGGTGGATTGCGCCGGCATGAGCGATCCGGAGAATGCCGCTTCCCGCACCTCTTCTATTGTGACGGGATTGGTAAGGAAGGCGACGTTGGCTTCGCCGCTTCGAACCTGATCGATGACCTCGGCGGCATCGCGAAGGCCGCGAACATGGCTCTGCATCGTCTCCCGCGAGATGCCTAGCAGCCACTCAAGGACAATGCCGTTGAGGCCTCGCGGGTCAAAGTTACCCTGCTGCTGTGGAAGTCCGCCCAGGGCAGCGGCATCCGCCTCCGGTTTGCCGCGCAAAAGCAGAGAGCCCGCGGCCGTGATGGCGATGAAGGCTGTGCTTTGCTCTTTTGCAAGCAGGGAGAGATATTCCGGCGCGGAAAGATCGGGCAGAGCCGAGACCGCGAAGCATCTTTCCGCCGCCGCTGCGAAGGCGAGCGCGTCAAAGCTGCCAAGGCCGTGGATCACACGGTGCACGGGAAGAATCACGAGGCCATCCGTATCCATATTGGCGAAGGTGATCATCGCGGCTGCTTCGGCTAAGTCGGGGTGCGGCAGTTCGGTGGCACTGTGCTCGGAAGTGACGGCGGCAGCATCATGCTCATTTGCGTAGCTCAGTGCAGCGGCGTAGGGCTGGCTGCCGTCGGCGAGGATGAGCTTCCGGTCATCCATTGCCGCGATGAGCAGGCGAATGGTCGCGGGGTCGCTGATGCGCCAGAGACGATGGATGGTGCCGTCTCCGTCGGTAGCTTCTGCATCCGCAGCGGCGTCGCTGTCGAAAAGCAGGCTTTCGATGGTGCGGCCAGGGTCAGAGTAGAGCATGAGGATCGGATCGAATTGAGCGCGCGTGGCGCGGAGCAGGGCGAGCCGGCCCGTTTCGGGAGATGGAGAGCTTTGCTCGTGGGGAAAGACAATCTGCCCCGAGTCGTGTGGAAGGCCCCCAAGGGCGATAAACCCGCGCCGCTCGCGGCGCTTTGCCGAACCCGGCGTGGTGAAGTGCTGGGAGTAGGCGAAGATGCAGGGCTCTTTTTCCTGGACGAGAATTTCCTGCGTCCGCCATGCCTGGAAGTCGCGAGCCGCACGAGCGTAGACAGTTTCGCCTTCTTCGGCATCAAACAACTCGGGCAGACCTAAAGTGACGCGAACGAGATTATAAGGATTGCGCTGGTAATACGCTTGTTGCAGGGCCGGGGAGATTCTGTCGCAGGGCAGTGTCACCACCTCATCTAACCGGACCGCTGATGGATTGTAGCGCCAGGCGCGAAATGGATAGATTTTCGCCATCCAGGTGGTTGGGTGCTCCCCACTGATAACGTTGCATTTGGGCTCGGTCCCGCAATTACCGCCGGACCCAGGCCTGATTGTATCTCAGCAAGGATTAGTCATTTTCAGGGCAGCAAAACGATGATTCCGAGCGATAAACAGGTGACAATTGGGGAAGAGCAGGCGTCTACCAAGCGTGCTAACATCGCGTTCAACCTGGGTGAGAGAGAGATGAAACGGCAACCTGACCGGCGCAGGAGCAGGGCAACGAACGAGAGGCGGCTGGCGGGCGTGCTGAATCGGTTCCGGGTTGCGGCGCTTATGGCATTTCTGCTGCCGGGCGCTGTGATGCTTGCGCAGGATGATCCCCTGAACAAGGTGCACGTCACGCCTCCGCCTTCCGCCACGCCGGCAACTGGCGCGCCTGCGGGCGCGCAGGCGCCTGCTCTCACGGGAAGGGCCTCGGTGAAGGCACGGCCGGGGGAGCTGCTCCGCATGAACGTGGATATGGTCCTTGTTCCGGTAACGGTCACCGATCCGATGAACCGCCTGGTTACTGGGTTGGAGAAGGAGGACTTTCAGGTTTACGAGAACAGCGGCGAGCAGAAGATCTCGAGCTTTGCCAGTGAGGATGCGCCCGTGTCGATCGGCATCATCTTCGACCTCTCAGGGTCGATGACGTCGAAGCTGCTGCGGGCTCGAGAATCGATCCTTCAGTTCATTAAGACGGCGAATCCTGAAGATGAGTTCTTTGTGATCGGTTTCAACGACCGGCCGGAGTTGATCGAGGACTTCACGAGCTCCGTTGAGGATATCCAGGCGCGCCTGGCGACGGTGCAGAGCGGTCATCGCACCGCCCTCCTGGATGCAATTTACTATGGTGTGCAGAAGATGAGAGAAGCCAGGCACCAGCGCAAGGCGCTGCTGGTGGTTTCAGACGGTGGCGACAATCGCTCGCGTTATACCGAAGGCGAGGTGCGATCGCAGGTGAGAGAGTCCGACGTTGAGATTTATTCGATCGGAATCTTCGATCCCTATGCAGCTACGCCGGAAGAGCGAACCGGACCGCAATTGCTCAACGAATTGTCAGAGGAGACAGGCGGACGCCTCTATCGCGTGGACGACCTCTCGGAGATGGGCGACATCGCCGAAAAGATTTCGACCGAACTGCGCAACCAGTACGTAATCGGGTATACCCCCAAGGAAATCTCCCGCGATGGCAAATGGCGTAAAGTGAAGGTGAAGCTTAATCCTCCTCCCGGATTGCCTCAGCTTACGGTCCATGCTCGCACCGGCTACTATGCGCCTTTGCAATAAAGCACCCCTTCTTCTTTGCCTCCTTCTAACGACTCTGCCGAACTGGGCGATTCAGGCGCCTGGTAAGCCCGAGCAATCTCCCGCGCCGTCGCTCACCCAGGACCGCGATCCGGTGCGCTCACCGGATGCGGAGGTTCCCGGCGCCTCTGCCGGCGAGCCGCTGGGCAAAGAGGGCAAGGGATACATTCTGCGCACAAACGTCGATGAAGTGGTGTTGAATGCCACGGTGCTCGAAGGCACAAAGCTGGTTCAGAACCTGACGAAGGACAACTTTCAAGTGCTGGAAGACGGCGTGAAGCAGAACGTCATCAGCTTTCAGCACACTGACCTGCCTGTTTCGATCGGGCTCGTGGTGGACAACTCCGGCTCCATGGCCAAGAAACGCCCGGCAGTGAACAAGAGCGCGCTGGACCTGATCGCCGCCTCGAATCCGCAGGACGAAGCCTTCGTGGTGAATTTCTCAGACGAGGCGTTTATCGACCAGGACTTTACCTCGGATGTGACCAAGCTTCGCGGCGGTCTGTCGCACATCGAATCACGCGGGGGCACGGCCCTTTACGATGCCGTCGTGGCGTCGGCCGACAAACTGGTGGCGGACGGGAAGCGGCCCAAGCAGGTGCTGATCATCATCACGGATGGCGAAGACAACGCGTCCACCCTGACGCTCGAGCAGACGATCCGGCGCGTGCAGCAGCTTTCCGGGCCCGTGATCTATTCAATCGGCCTGCTCTTTGGCGACGAGATGAGCCGCGGCGAGGTGCGCCATGCGCGCCGGGCGCTCGAAATGCTGTCCACTGAGACCGGCGGGATCGCATTTTTCCCGCGCACGATGGAGCAGGTGGACGAGATTGCTGCCGAGGTGGCCCGCGATATTCGCAGCCAGTACACGATCGGCTATCACTCCAGCAGCACCTCGACGGCGCAAACCTTCCGGCGTGTGCAGGTCACCGCGCAGGCCCCCGGCATGGGTAAGCTGGAGGTGAGGACTCGGACCGGTTATTTCCCCTCGGCGCGCATGACGCGGAAGCCGAAAACGGCCGGGCAGCAGTAGCGCTCCCAATAGCGCACCAAGGGCCGGCCGAGCATCATACCGTAGACTGGGAGCGCATGACATCCAGTCTCCAACCTTCCGCCGCGCCGTCAGTAGTTGCAGATATCACACAGCTTGTGGGGCGCACCCCCATGTTGCAGCTTGCGCGGATCGCGGCCCCGCCAGCGAGCGCGGTCTTTGCAAAGCTTGAATTTCTCAACCCCGGCGGCAGCATCAAGGACCGGGCGGCGCTCGGCATGATTCTGGATGCTGAGGCGCGCGGTCTGCTGCGTCCCGGCTCAACGATCCTCGAAGCGACGGCCGGGAATACAGGCGTAGGCCTGGCGCTGATCGGCGTGAACCGTGGATACAAAGTGAAGCTCTTTGTGCCCGAGGGATTCGCTGAAGAGAAGTGCATCCTGATGCGGGGCTTCGGCGCCGAGGTGGTGAGGACGCCGGAAGACGAGGGAATGAAAGGGGCGATCCAGCGCGCTGAGGAAGCGGCTGCCGCGATCCCGGGCGCCTTCACGGCGCTCCAGTTCAGCAACGAAGCAAATCCGCAGTTCCATCACGACACAACGGCGAGAGAGATCTGGGAGCAGATGGAAGGCCGCGTCGATGCGTTTGTCGCCGGCGTCGGCACCGGCGGCACATTTTCAGGCGTCGCGCGCTTCCTCAAGGAGCAGAATCCCGGCGTGCTCACCGTCGCAGTGGAGACGCAGGGCTCGATTCTGCAAGGCGGCGAGCCGGGAAAGCATCGCGTGGAAGGCATCGGGGTCAGCTTCATTCCAAAGACATTCCATCGCGAAGTCTGTGATCGCGTGGTCATGGTGCGCGATGAGGATGCTTTTGCGATGGTGAAGAGGCTGGCGGCCGAGGAGGGCCTTGTGGCGGGATCGAGTGCGGGCGCGGCAGTGCATGCGGCCCTCGAACTGGCCAGGGAACTTGGTTTAGGAAAGCGCATTGCCACGATCATTCCTGATTCGGCAGAGCGGTACCTGTCGAAGAAGATCTTCGAAGGCGGAGCCTGAGCAGCACGGCGACCGAGCGCGATAAGCTGGAAACAGAAACTGGGGAAAACCATAGATCATGTCTCAATTCAAGTACTCGACGCTTGCCGTGCACGCAGGGCAGCAACCTGACCCGCTGACCGGCGCGGTGAATGTGCCTGTTTATCTTTCTTCGACATTTGAGCTCACCGGTATCGGAGAGAGCAGGGGCTGGGACTACTCGCGCGCCGGGAACCCGACGCGGGACCGGCTGGAAGAAGCACTGGCGGCTCTTGAAGGTGGCACATCCGGCCATGCTTATGCCAGCGGCATGGCGGCGATTTACGCGCTCGTGGCTACGATGCACGCCGGCGACCACGTGATCTGTTCGCATAATGTTTACGGCGGCACGGCACGGCTCTTCAACCTGATCGTGCGCAACTACGGCATCGAGATCGAATATGTGGATACGAGCAACCCGGAGGCCATTACCGCGGCGATCAAGCCGAATACAAAGCTGATCCACGTAGAGACGCCGACGAACCCGCTGATGGTGCTGACGGATATTGCTGCAGTGTGCGAGATCGCTCATGCGAGCGGCGTAGAGGTGAGCGTGGATAACACCTTCATGTCGCCGGCGCTGCAAAGCCCGATCGCTCTGGGCGCGGATGTCGTGATGCATTCGACCACGAAGTTCCTCAACGGCCACTCCGACGGGCTGGGTGGTGCGCTGATCGGCACGACGCCGGAGCATAAGGAGCGCTTTCTGCTGGTGCAGAAAGCTGCCGGCGGCATTCTTTCGCCGTTTGAGTGCTTCCTGGTGCTGCGCGGCATCAAGACGCTGCCTTTACGGATGAAGCAGCACGAGGAGAATGGGCGCGCGGTCGCGGAGTTTCTGTCGGGCCACGCGAAGGTGCCACACCTCAACTACCCGGGGCTCAAAAGTCATCCGCAGCATGCGCTCGCGGTGAAGCAGCAACGGGGCTTTGGCTCCATGCTCAGCTTTGACCTTGGCACCCGCGATGCGGCAGAGCGATTCCTGCGCGCGCTTAATCTCTTCCTCAATGCGGAGTCGCTGGGAGGTGTGGAGTCTCTGGCTTCGCATTCAGCAACAACGACCCATGCCGCGCTGAGTGATGCCGAACGGGCCGCCGTGGGCATTACCGACGGGCTAGTGCGTCTCTCGATCGGCATTGAGGACAAGGAAGACCTGATCGCCGATCTGGACCAGGCGCTGAAAGCGGTCTAGCTGATGGATGATGCACTGCTCCTGCTCGGAGTTGACACCTGCGGACCAGCTGGCTCTGTGGCCCTCGCGTCGCTGGCCGGCGATGATCTGAAGCTGCTCGAAGAGACCGAACTGGCGGGGCGCACCTATTCGACGACGCTTATTGAGGCTGTTGGCGCGCTGCTGGCTCACGCCGATCTTCGCCTCGCGCAGGTGAACGCGATTGTTGTGGTGAACGGGCCGGGAAGCTTCACAGGCGTTCGCGTGGGACTGAGCGCGGTGAAGGGACTTGCCGAACCGGGGCAGATTCCAGTGGTTGCTCTCTCGCGCCTCGAAGTGCTGGCGGCCAGCGCTGGAGTCGATTCGGCTGCTCTCGATGCGCATCGGCACGAAGTATTTCTCAGGCAAACTACCGAAGTCGCCCCTCGCGAATTGCTGGCGAGCAGGGCTGATCTCGAGGGCATGCGCGTGCGCCCCGGCCGGATTGCGGTATGCGATGCCGCAGCAGCGGAACTGCTGCATGCCGCGTGGCCCGAGACAGAGCAGCTTCGAGTTTCCCCGCCCGCCGCGATGGATGCCATCAGGCTGGCTGCGCCGCGCATCCGGGCTGGCGACTTCGAGGACCTGGTCCTGCTGGATGCGCACTATCTGCGCCGGTCGGATGCGGAACTCTTCGGCGAACCTGACAAAGCGGCGGCAAAAGCAAGATGATTGTGGAGATCCAGATTCGCGTTCGGCCAATGACTGCCACGGATCTTGAGACCGTGCTGGCGATCGCCGGCAGCTTGCCTGCGGCTCCTCAGTGGCCCAGGCAAGCGTATCTCAATACCCTCGATCCAGAGGCGCCCTTAAAACGCCTGGCTCTCGTTGCCGAGGAGCCTCCGAGCGGTCGGATTCTGGGCTTCCTCGTGGCCAGCCTGACGCCGCCAGAGGCGGAACTCGAAACCATTGCGGTAGCTGCCATCGCGCAGCGGCGAGGTGTGGGCCGCACGCTTCTGCGCCACGCGATCGGGGAGCTGCGGGCAAGGAATGTGGCTGAGGTGATGCTTGAAGTGAGAGCTTCAAATCATTCTGCAGTAGGTCTTTACGCGAAGAGCGATTTTCGGGAGACGGGCAGGCGCCCCCGCTATTATTCCGATCCGGTTGAGGACGCCCTCCTCATGCGCATGAAGATCTGAGCCATTCCACCTCGGCGCCAAATTCGATCGAAAATGTGTCGTCCAGTGCGCCTGGAGGGCAATGGGCCAGGAAATCCACAGCTACGACGATTTTTGTTTGCTGCCCGCTTGCTCTTTGCGGCGCCAGAGAGCTATATGTAAGTGTTCCTCAAAAACCGTGGAGGTGCTTGATGGAAGAAGTGAAGGATTCCACGCTGAGCGAAGAGATCCAACGCCTGCATGCTGAACATCGCCGCTACGCTCAGCGGTTGGACGAGCTGATCCAGAAGCCGTACCTCTCAGAAGACGAGCAGCTTGAAGAGACGCGACTGAAGAAACTCAAACTCCACGCCAAGGACCTGATCCACGCCATCGAACACCGTGCCACGGTGATGGTGTAGGAATTAGCGGGAATCTGGCGATCCACACGATCGGTTTGCAGGCGATTCAGACTGCTCACGGTAGTACTGTGCCCCTGATGCTGCTACCGGGTGATTCAACCGTATAATCGTTGGGACAATGGTTCGCGACGGTTACATATACGGGTTGAGTCTGCTTGTGGTGGCGGCGGTGGTGGCGTGGGCGACGCATAGCTGGCTGTGGGCGATTCTGCCGCTTCTGCTGGCTGCCTTCTTTTTATGGTTTTTCCGCGATCCAACGCGCCAGATTCCCACTGGGGCTGGGCTGATCGTGTCTCCGGGGGATGGCCTGGTGACTGAAACCACGCAGATTGCGACTCCCGAAGGTCCGCGGCAGCGCATCAGCATCTTTCTGAGCGTCTTTGACGTGCATGTGAACCGTTCGCCCATTGCCGGCGTCCTGACGTCGGTGCGCTACCAGAAGGGACAGTATCTCAACGCAATGAATCCCGCCTCGGCGGACCGGAACGAGCAGAATATTGTGACGGTGCGTGGGGATGGGTATGAGATCACTTTCAAGCAGATCGCCGGGCTTCTTGCCCGCAGGATTGTCTTCAATCCACGCGAAGGAAGCAGCGTGGAGCGGGGACAGCGCGTGGGCCTGATCAAGTTTGGGTCACGCGTGGACGTTGTTCTCCCCGTGGAGGCGGTGCTGGCGGTGAAGGTAGGCCAGCGCGTCAGGGGTGGCGCAAGCGTTCTGGCTACGATGCCGGCGGAGCGGCGCGCATGAATCAGGATCGGCCTCAGGAGCGAACCAGGCCGCGGGCTCGTCCCGGGCGCGGCATGTATCTGTTGCCATCGCTGTTTACGGCGGGCAACATCGGGGCCGGATATTTCGCGATTGTGCAGACCATCGCGGCGATCAGCGGAAACGCCGAGATGCACCTGGACTGGGCCGCGATCGCAATTCTCTTCGCCATTCCCTTCGATGCGCTCGACGGGCGCATCGCGCGCATGACGAATACGTGCAGCGACTTCGGCAAGGAGCTGGACTCGCTTGCCGATGTGATCACGTTTGGCGTGGCCCCCAGCCTGCTCGCCTTTGTCTGGGGCTTTCACTTTCTGCCCGATTCGATCGACCCGCAACTGCGGCAGCACCTCGTGCAGGCTGGCGGCTTTGTCTGCTTCCTTTACCTGATTGGCGGGGCATCGCGCCTCGCGCGCTTCAACATCAGCCACGACGCGCAACCGCGCAACCCGGGGCGCCCCGACCGGAAGTATTTTGTGGGGATGCCCATTCCCGCGGCAGCCTGCCTGGTGGCGGCGACGGTGCATTATTTCTACGGGATTCCAGTGCAGGCGTGGTGGATTGCGGTTCCCTGGCTGCTGCTGGTGGGGCTGAGCGGCTTTCTGATGGTCAGCACCTGGCGGTTCTGGTCCGGCAAGGAGATCAACCTGTCGCGCAGGCATCCCTTCCAGCTGCTCTTTCTCTTGTCGATCGTCTTGTATGTTGTGCTTCGCTTCTCGAATGCTGTGCTGCTTGCGGCCGCATTGCTTTATATGTTCTCGGGAATCTGGGCGCGCGCAGCCTATTCCTGGTCGCGCAGGCGCAGACGGCCGGGAGCAGCGGTTCGCGGCTCTGCCTCATCGGAGCCGGGACCGGCCACCCATCTGTAGTCCTCCCGCGTGGAAGAAGGAATCCCTGTGTACAAAATTGCAATTACCGGCGCCTCGACGCTACTTGGCAAGGAACTGAAGGACGCGCTCTCCGAGTCGCCGCTTGCCGCTGCGAATTATCTTCTGCTGGATGAAAATGAGGCCCTTGGCCAGCTGGACCAGGTTGGCGACGAGGTGACGTTTCTGCAGGCCATCGAGCCGGACGCCTTCGAACAGGTCGACTTTACGTTCTTCTGCGGATCAGAGGAATTGACGCGCAAGCATTGGAAGCAGGCGCTGCGGGCTGGCTCGTCCGTGCTTGATCTCTCAGGCGCGCTTGACCAGGAAACCGGCGTGCTGGTCAGGGCGCCATGGATCAGCTCCGATATTGTGAGCGCCGATCTCTTTACGCCGGCTGTGGTGCCCGCTCATCCCGCCGCGCTGGCTTTGGCGCTGCTGATGGAGCGGCTGCAACAAACGGCGCCGGTGAAGAGCATGGCCGCCACGCTGCTGCTGCCGGCGAGCGAGTTTGGCCGGGAGGCGATGGACGAGCTGCATCAGCAGACGGTCAATCTGCTGAGCTTTCAGGCAATGCCGAGAGCAGTTTTTGACGCACAGGCCGCATACAACCTGCTGTCAGGTCTCGGCGAGAGTGCAAAAGCCAACCTTGGTGCGATCGATGCGCGCGTTCGGCGTCATTTTTCAGTCCTGGCGGCGAATCGCTGGCCGGCCCTCGCGCTGCAGTCGATTCTTGCGCCTGCCTTTCATGGGCATGCATTCTCGGTGGCCGTGGAGTTTGAAAGGCCAGTGGAGATGACTGCGCTTGAGGAGGCGATGAGCGGCGATCATCTGGACCTGGTTCTGGAGGACACCGATTCGCCATCGAATCTTGCTGCGACTGGCCAGAATGATGTGCTGGTGAGGCTGCGCAGCGAGCGGAATACGCGCCACCCGGCAGAGAGCCATCGGCTGTGGTTGTGGGCGGCATCAGACAATCTGCGGCTCTACGCGCTGAACGCCGTGGAATGTGCACTGGACCTGCGGCGGCTGCGACCGCAGGGCACGGTGCAGTAGGCGGCGAATCAATCGCCGGCGCACCAGCGAGTCCAGAGCTGCTCGATGTAGCTGTCCGTCATTCCTGCGATGTAGTCGGCCGCCGTGCGCGCCAGGCCCTCGGAAGCGATCTGTGCCTGGTGATCGGCCGGCAGCAGCCCGGGATCGTTCATGATAACGGCGAAGACATTCTCGACGACCTCGGCAGCGTGGCGGTGAATCTCCTCCATCCCGCGCGAATTGTAGAAATTCTGATAGAGAAAGGCTTTGGCGCTGGCGCGCTCGGCTTCAAGGGAGGCGCTCAAGGCGACGACCCGCGCGGGCAGATGCCGGATTTCACTCAGCGTGCGAACGCCGGAAGCGATCACGAGCCGACGGACCTCCTGGATGAGGTCGGTGACGAGGGCGTTGAGCACCCGCCGCAGTGTCTCGTTGATGAGCACGCGCGTGGATGCTTCGGGATACTCCCGAACCGCCATGTCGTGGAAACGGCGAAACAGCGTTACGCCCTCGCAGACGCCGGATAACGTGAGAATGCCGGAATCGAGGCCGTCCTCAAGGTCGGCGGTGAGGTAGGCGATTTCATCCGCCAGGTCGATGATCTGCGCCTCGACCGGCGGACGCTGGTCAAGGAAGTACTCAGCCAGCTCGGGGTAGTTGGCCGCGGAGTAATCGCGGGAGTGCTTGATGATCCCCTCCCGCACGCCCAATGTAAGGTTGAGGCCGCGAAAGCGCGCATAGCGCTCTTCAAACCAGGTGACGATGCGCAGAGCGTGCAGGTTGTGATCGAAACGAAGGCCGTGCCCCCGCAGCGCCTCGTCCAGCGCTTTTTCACCGGCATGGCCAAAGGGCGGGTGCCCGATGTCATGCGCCAGGGCAAGCGCCTCGGCCAGATCGGCGTTGAGGCCGAGCGCCTTGGCCAGAGTGCGGGAAATCTGCGTGACTTCGAGAGTGTGCGTGAGGCGGCTGCGAAAGTGATCGCCGGGCGGGCCATCCGGCAGGCGCGCGAAGACCTGGGTTTTGCCGGCCAGGCGGCGGAACGCGCGTGTATGCAGGATGCGCGCCCCGTCTCTTGCGAAGGGCGTGCGGTAGGGATGAGGCGGCTCGTCGTGAGTGCGTTTCGTGAGCCCGCCATTGCTATCGGCCGCGATCGCGGATGGGAGCCGTTCCAGAGTTGTGGAGCCTGGGGGCGCGTTGGTGGCGGCTTCGTCTTCCACGTCCTGTTTATATCCTACTGTCCGCATTGGACAAATCCTCGGGCACGGGAGTACGATCCGTGCGCGACTTTCGGAGGGGATGCACATTGTCTTTCTTGCATACGCCGCAGGCCGCAAAAGTTTTGACCGGGAGGCAGGCATGCGAACGATCAAGCAATCTGTGCTGACAATTCTGGCTGTGGCGCTCGTCTTCGTGTCGGGGTGCGCGAGGCACTCGACCAAGGAGGTCTATTTCCTGGTTTCAACCAACCAGGCATTGCCGTACTGGCAGACCGCTGCAGCGGGATTTAACCGCGCGGCGGGACAACTCGGGGTGACAGCCAAAGTTGTCGGACCGGGAAACTATGACCCGCAGGCTGCCCTGACGGAGTTCCGCAAGGCAGTTGCCACCAAGCCGGCCGGAATTCTTGTCTCGGTTCCCGACGCCTCATTGTTTGAGCCGGAGATCGATTCGGCAATCCAGGCTGGAGTTCCCGTGATTACGATCGATTCGGATGCTGTGGGGAGCCACCGGCTGTACTTCATCGGCACCAATAACCTGGAAGCGGGCAGAATGGGCGGCCGCCGACTCATTGAAAAGCTGGGAGGACGGGGCAACGTGGTCTTCTTTACCCTTGCCGGTCAGCCCAATATAGAAGAGCGGCTCAAGGGATTCAAAGATGCGCTGTCAGCGCGCCCGGATATCCATATCGTCGATGTGATCGACACAAAGAGCGATCCGAGAGTGGCTTTCGATCAGGCACAGAAGTATCTTGCTCTCACCGGCCCGAAAAAAATTGATGGCTTCGTCTGTCTTGAGTCGGCAGGGGGCAAGCCCATTTCCGACGCCATCAGCAGGGCCAACGCCAGCGATCGGGTGCTGATTGCGTGGGATGCAAATCCGGATACGCTGGAAGGCATCAAGGCCGGGACGATCGACTCGACGCTGGTTCAGAAGCCTTTTACGATGGCCTATTTTGGCCTGAAGGGGCTCGATGAGATTTTCCATGCCCACCCGGGAAACCTGAATCGGGATTTCGGCGCCGATCCGTTTTCGCCCTTTCCGGTCTTCGTCGACACGGGCACATCTCTGGTCGATAAGAACAACGTCGAAGACTACATTTCCGCGGCGGCACAGGCTCGATAAATCCGCAGTTCAATTCATTTGAGGATTACGCGCAAAGAGAAGCGGCGGCCATCAAAGGCCGCCGACTTCGCTTATGTGCTTGATGAGTCTCAGGCCTACTCCGGTTTGGGCACGCCGGAGAGACTGTCTTCCCTGGCCAGGCGCACGCGGGCGCTTTCAAGCTTGCGTTGCAGCTTCGCAACGTCCGCCGGTTCCACGTCGGCAGCCAAAGATTTCGAAAACGCTGCGAGAGAAAGCTGCCACTGCGCAGCGGCAAGCCGGATGCGTCCCGTCTTTTCGTAAAGATCGCCGAGATGCTCGTGCACGGTGGGATCAGTCTGGTCGCGCGCAACGGCCTGGCGCAGATTCTCTTCGGCAAGTTCGTACTGGCCCATCTTGAAGTAAGCCCAGCCGAGCGAATCGAGGTAAGCGCCATTCATGGGATCGAGCTCGACTGCCTTGCGGATCATCTTCACTGCTTCAGGAAGCTTGGAGCCTTTATCAGCGAGCATGTAGCCAAGATAGTTGAGCACCATGGCGTTCGACGGGTCGATATCGAGGGCCTGGCGGAAGTAGTTTTCCGCAGGCTCGTAGTGCTTCTGGCGTTCGGCCAGGGCTCCCCGCAGAAAGAAGATGTAGATTCGATCATCCTTCTTTGAAGTGAGCGCGCCCGCCTTATCCAGCGCCTCTTCGGCGTCTTTCCAGCGATGCAGCCGCGTGTACATCTGGGCGAGCGTGAGCCAAACGCTGCGATCCTCGTCTGTGTTGTTAAGCAGCCCTTTGGCCAGGTTCAGGCCTTCGTCCACCTTTCCCTGATCAGCCAGCTCACCGGCGAGCATCAACTTCAAGTCGTTGTTTTTCGGGTTGGCGGCAACGGCCTTCTGCGAAACCTCAATGGCCTTGTCGAACATCTTGGCGTCGCGATAGGTATCCACCTGCCCCTGGTACCCGCGAAGGGTCTGATCGCCGCCCATGTCAATCAGCTTCTGGTATGCGGCGATGGCCAGGTCGGTCTTGTTCTGCTCGTGGTAGACCGCGCCGAGCCGCTCGAGGAAAATGCCACGATTGTTCTTTTCTTCAGCGGTGTAAGCGCCGTTGGCGTGCGAGGTGAGGTCAACCATGTGCTGATAGACCTCGACGGCCTCGTCGTCCCGGCCCAGCACGTCGAGAAGCAATCCCTCGTTATAGCCGGCTTCGAGATTGTCAGGGTCTTTCTTGACGACCTTGCGAATCGTAACCAGAGCGTCTTCATATTTGCTCTGGCGGCGCTGGATCTCAGCGATATGAATCAAGGTGGCGACATCGTCAGGGTCGGCGTCAGAGGCGTCGCGGTATTCCTTGAGAGCCGCGTCGAGCTGATCGTCGTTCAACAGAGCCTGAGCCAGCGCGCCCATCGTCCGCGCGTCGCCGGGCTCAATATCGACAGCGCGCTTGTACGCGGCGATCGCATCCTTGGGGCGCTTCAATTGATCGTAGGCCGCGCCGAGGGCAAACTCCATCTTGCTGGTTCGATCGGATTCGGGAACAGCTTCAATGACCTTCGCCGCATGATCGATGTCGCCGCTCTCTGCGTAGAGGCGGGCAAGATTCAGCACCACGTCTTCTGAATCAGGGTCGATTCCCTGCGCCGTCTTGAACTGTTCTTCAGCCTTCTGGGGCTCGTGCTTCACGGTGTAAAGCTGGCCGAGCACCATGCGATTCTCAACGCTCTTCGGCTCGAGGGCGACGATCTTTTCATACTCCGCAATCGCCTGGTCGAGAGCGTTTCCCTTGGGCGAAGAGGAGGAAACCGCATTCTGTGATTCGCTCAACTGTCGCAGGTAGATGCGCCCGAGCAGCTTGTGTGCATCGACATCATCGGGGCTTGTCTTCAGAAGTCCGCGCGCCGTGGCTTCAGCCTCGTGCACCCTGCCCACGCGAAAGTAGAGATCGGCGAGAGCGTCGTTGAGTTCGGCAGAGCCCGGGTCGGCGTCGAGCGCGTCCTTGTACTCCTCGATGGCGTGAGTCACGTATTCCGGCTGGCCGGAATTGACCGCTTCTTCTTCGTAGATATCCGCCAGAGCGGAGTGGTAGTAGGCTTTGGCGCGATTCGGCTCAGCGCTCGCCGACTGATCGGAGGGCTTCGCCGCTGGAGCCTGGGCAGGACCTGAACCGGCGTCGGGGAGGCATCTTTGGGGGTTGCCGACTGCCCGCATGCGCCGAGAGCCGAGGGGATAATGAGAGATGCGGCGGCCAGCGAAAGCCAGAAGGATCGCGGTAAAGCTCGTGATTTCATCATACTAAGGGATTCCATCGCCTTTCGAGGCGGGCCAATCGTGGGCAACCTCTTCCCGGATTCCGACAGGACAGAGCGGCAGGCTACCGGGCCGGCCTGCCTACCGTTAAAGACGATTTTACCTAGGATTAGTCGCAGGCGCGCGGTCGAATGCAAGCATTTTGCGAGATGCCGGTAACCCCTGCCAGGCAAGGAAGCAGGCAAACTGTCCGTGCCCGCCTGGCGCCGATCTCAATGGCGGAAGTGACGCATTCCGGTGAAGACCATCGCCATGCCGAGCTTGTCGGCCGCGGCAATTACATCCTGATCCTTGACCGAGCCTCCGGGCTGAATCACCGCGGTTGCGCCGGCGGCGGCAACTGCCTCAAGCCCATCAGGGAAAGGGAAGAACGCATCCGATGCGACGACGGTTCCCTTGAGCGGAAGAATGGCTTTCTGCGCGCCGATGCGGGCCGCGTCGACCCGGCTCATCTGGCCGGCGCCGATGCCGACCGTCTGGCCTTCCCGCGCGTAAACAATGGCGTTCGACTTGACATGCTTGCAGACCCGCCACGCGAAGAGAAGGCCGCGCAGCTCCTCGGTGGTGGGCGGCCGCCAGGTCACCACATCCAGTTCCGTCTCCGTCACGCGCCCTGTGTCTGCGTCCTGCAGCAGCAGTCCGCCGGAAACGTGCTTGATGACCGGGCGGACCGGCGCCGAATTGATTTCAACGAGGCGGAGATTCTTCTTTGCGGCAAAGCGCTCGAGGGCTTCGGGCGTGAACGAAGGCGCCGCGATGGCCTCGACAAAAAGCTTCGCGATCTCTTCAGCAGCCGCTGCGTCTACCGGGCGGTTGATGCCGATAACGCTGCCGAAGGCCGAGACCGGATCGCAGGCGAGCGCCTTTTGATAAGCCTCAAGCACCGACCGTGCCGGTTGCCGCGCCGCAGGGATTGGTGTGCTTGATGATGGCGACCATCGGCTCGTCGAACTCGCGCGTAAGCTCCCAGCAGGCGTCGAGATCCACGAGGTTGTTAAAGCTGAGCTCCTTGCCCTGAAGCTGCTTTGCGCCAGCGACGCCTAGGCCCGAGCCATCCGTGTAGAGCGCCGCGCGCTGATGCGGATTCTCTCCATAGCGCAGCGATTGCGCCAGGCGGAAGTTGACCCGCAGCGTCGCCGGCAGGGAAGCGGAGTCGGGGTTCGCCGGCGCTTCCGCAGCGGGCGCTTCGGGAATGCGCTCAAGCGTTGCCGCGATGGCCGAGTCGTAAGCGGCAGTCACCGCGAAGGCCTGCTTCGCCAGCTTCCAGCGCGTCTCGCGGCTCAATGCGCCTTTGGTGCGCTGCAGTTCTTCGATAAGGGACGGGTAGTCCTCCACGCGCGTCACAATGGCGACGTCTTCAAAATTCTTGGCTGCGGAACGCACCATGGAGGGTCCGCCGATATCGATGTTCTCGATGAGGTGGCCGAAAGCGACGCCGGGCTGGGCCGCGGTCTTCTCAAAGGCGTAGAGGTTGACCACGACCATGTCGATGGGCTCGATGCCATGCTCGGCTACGGCGGCTTCGTGCGCCTGCGTTGCCGCGGATGTAAAGCAGGCCCCCGTGCACGCGCGGATGCAGCGTCTTGACGCGTCCGTCGAGCATCTCAGGAAACCCCGTGAGCTCGCTGATATCCTTGACGGCGAGGCCGGCTTCGCGAAGCGCGCGGGCCGTGCCCCCGGTCGAAACCAGCTCCACGCCAAAGCCTGCCAGCGATCGGGCGAAATCGACGAGGCCTGTCTTGTCGGTCACGCTCAAAAGTGCCCGCCGAATCTGCTTTTCCGTCCCCACAGATGAAGTCATTCCACCGCTCCTCGATTTTCATGTGCGTGATCGTGTTCGAGACGCACTGACCAAACAACAGACTAACAACCCGCAGCGACCTCGGCCCGCGCGAAGCATGGCTGCCTCAAAGATGCATTACGATTGAGAGATGGGAAGCCCCCCGCACGTCCCTCACCCGGAGATTCTTCCGCCCGGCGCTGAGTACGCCCCGCCCCCGCAAGAGCGCAGACGAGCGCGCTCGGCTTGGGCCGCTTCGCCGGCGACCTATCTGCTGGTTGGAATCAACTGCCTCGTCTTTCTGGCGATGGTAATGAATCACGTAAGCCCGGTTGATCCTACGCCGGATCAACTGCTGGCCTGGGGCGCCGATCATGCAGGGGCAGTGCTTCTGCAAGGCCAGTGGGTGCGCATCGTCACCGCGATGTTTGTCCACGTCGGCATTCTGCACCTGGCCACAAATATGTGGTGCCTGTGGAACCTGGGCCTGCTCGCGGAGCCTCTGATGGGCTCGGTGGGCGTGCTTGGCGTCTATCTGCTGACGGGTGCTGCGGGCAACCTGCTGTCAACGCTGGTCAATTGGCTCTGGCCGATTCATGATTCGATGGGGGTGGCGTTTCCCGTAGGCGCCGGAGCCTCCGGCGCGGTCTTCGGCATCGCCGGCGCGTTGATCGTGCTGCTTAAGTCGCCGCGCTTGCCGGTGCCGGCGCTTGAACTGAAGAAGCTGCGCCGCTCGGTGATGTACTTTGCCGGGATCAACCTGGTGCTGGGATTTTCGATCAGCGCCGGTTCACGCTTTACCGGCATCAGCATCGACAATATGGCGCACCTGGGCGGCTTTACCTGCGGGCTGCTCTTCGCGATGCCGATGGTTCCGCGGCTTGGTTCATCGAGGCAGGCCTTTCAGTCCCGGCTCGGGATTGCGATGGCGATGATCGCGGGCCTGCTGGTGCTCTTCGGCGTCTTCCTCTCCAGGCTGGCTGGATGATCTGCTCTAGCGCACAGCCGTGGCAGCGAATTTCTTCACCATGGCGAGCAGCAGCTTGCGGTCGCTCTCATTCAGGTTCGTGGAGTAGCGGCGAATCTGCGTGAGAAACCGCAGCTCTTCGTCCGAGAGGCGCTGCGTGTTGAGCTGCCGCCCGACGGCGTCCTCCGCAAAAAACTGAGAGATGGGCAGGTCCAGCGCAACGGCGATCTTTGACAGCGTGTCGAGCGATGGGATCGTGTGGCCATTCTCTACGCGGGAGAGATAGCAGCGCAGCAGGCCGGTCTTCTTTTCGATATCGCCCTGCGAGAGGCCCTTTTGCAGGCGGTGCGCACGGATCGTGGTCCCAATTTTCATCATTTAGGTGTTCCTGTCTCTCTCCGCTCCCGGGGTTACTCCCTCGGTAGCAACTAGGAAGTTATTGGCTCAAGAGTTAACATGCCCTGCAAGAGTTGGCAAGCACATTCTCGCGTCCGAGGTAACCTTAGGCCACTACTGAGCCTGCGGACGTAAACCTTCCGGTGGCCAAATCCGTCTCTTTGGGTACGGGAGAGTGCATGCGGTTTGCGGCCGGTCTATTGGCGTTAGCGATGGGCGCGGTTGCACTTGGTACGGCGAAGGCTGCGCAGGCGCCCGCGGCTCCTCTGCCTGCCGGAGGACCTGCCGCCCCGCCGGCGAGCGCTCCCGTTTCGGGCGGCAGGCTGCATGGCGTGGTGAAGAGCGGAACAATTCCGCTGCCCGGCGTTACCGTGACCGCGCAGAATACTCTCACCGGGAAGCGCTACTCGACCACGACCAATATTGCGGGCGAGTGGTCGCTGAATATTCCGCAAAATGGCCGCTACGTCGTTCGCACGCAATTTGCCGCCTTTGCGCAGGGCGCGCAGGAAGCGCTGCTGAACGAAACCACCCATGACGCGGCGTTGAACTTCGAGCTTATTCTGGCTTCGCGCGCGGCACAACGCGAAGAGGAGCAGAGCGATCAGGCCACCCAGATCGCGCAGGCCGTTCGGCAGATCGTGGGCAACGGGGCGCAAAGTCTGAATCTGATGAGTGCATTGTCCGGCGATACTGAGACGCAGGCGGGCACGGGCGGTCCAAGCGGGGCGGCACTGCCCTCGGTGGCCGGCAACTCCGATTTCAGCGACGAGTCCGTGGCAATCAGCGGGCAGGCCGGCGCGGTGAGCCCGATGGCAGGCCTCGATATGGATCGCATTCGCGACGCAATCGAAGCCTATCGATTGCAGAATCCTGGGCAGGGCCTGCCGGGGCAGGGCGGAATCCTGATGCAGGGCGGTTCCGGTGGGCTGGGTGGAGGCATCTTCATGGGGGGCGGCCCGGGTGGCCGGGGCGGTGCCGGTGGCTTTGGCGGACGGGGCGGCATGCGAAACTTCCGCAACTTCAATCCCGGCCAGCCGCACGGCGCAATCTTCTGGACGGGCAGCAATTCCGCTTTGAACGCCGAGCCCTTCAGCCTGCGCGGACAAGAGCAGGAGCAGCCCGCATCGGGCAGCAATCGCTTCGGAATCACATTCATGAGTGCGCCGTACATTCCGAAGCTGACCAAGCCGAGCGGGAAGGACACGGTCTTTCTGACCATCTCCGGGGCGCGAACATCGAGCCCATTTGATCAGTACGCGACGGTTCCCACGGATGCAGAGCGATTGGGAAATTTCTCGGCCGCCGGTCTGCCGCCGATCTACGATCCAAAGACTTTTCAGCAGTTCGTCTCAAACGGCACCGCGAACGTGATTCCAGCGGATCGCATCTCATCGCAGGCCAAAGCCCTCGTGGGGTATTTTCCTGAGCCGAATCTGCCCGGCACCGTGCAGAACTATCATCTGCTCACAACGCAGCAGTCGAACACCACGCAGGCCGGCATACGGTATATGCGCGGGATCGGCTCGAATGCATCGCCGTTCGGCGCCTTTGGGCGGGGTGGAGGCGGCGGCCGGCGAAGCCAGCAATCGCAGGGGCTGCGGCAGAGCATTCATTTGAATTACAACTGGGCCCACTCTGCTTCAGACAAGGTGAACATCATTCCGGAGCTGGGCGGCAAGACGGCCTCCGATTCCAACTCCGTGCAGGCCGGCTACACGCTCGGTTATCACAAGGTCACAAGCATCTTCAATGCAAGCTGGAACCGCAGCGACGGCCACACCACCAACTTTTTTACCAACGGCCCAGATATCGCAACGCAGATTGGAATTCTTGGGCCGGATGGTGGGCCGCTGAATGCGAGCCCCATCAACTACGGACTTCCAGAGGTGCAACTGAGCGATCTGGCGGGCTTGAACCAGCAACAGCCAAGCTTCTCGCTCTCGCAAACCATCAGCATCTCCGAGACGCTGAGCTGGATTCACGGCAAGCACAATCTCCGTTTTGGCGGCGACTATCGCCGCGTGCACCACGATTTCCTCGCCGGGTCGAATGCGACGGGGAGTTTTGTTTTCTCAGGGCTCTTTACGCAGGATGCGGGCGGCGACCCGGATACGGGATCAGCGTTCGCGGACCTGCTGCTCGGCTATCCGCAGCAGACCACCATCGACTCCTCTGTGTCGAAAAGCTATCTGCGCGACAACGTATATGACGCCTATGCGCTCGATGACTGGCGGGTGCTTCCCTATCTCACCTTGAATTACGGCCTGCGCTATGAGTTCTACGCGCCCTACACCGAAAAGTACGGGCGCCTCGCCAACATAGACACGAACCCCTCGGAGGCATTCAGCGGCCTGGCACAGGTAACGGCGGGGGGAACAGGCGCATTCAGCGGCAAACTGCCTGACGCGCTCGTTTTTCCCTTCCACAAGGCGTTTGCGCCGCGGCTCGGCCTGGCGCTGCGGCTTCCAAAGCAGACGGTGGTTCGCGCCGGCTTCGGGATGAACTACACGGTGGGCCAGTATGCGAACTTCGCCACGAAGATGGCGCATGAGCCTCCCTTTGCCGACGAGCAGACGAACCAGGAGGCGACCGCTTCAGGCGCGCCCTCTTCGGCATGCGCGCGCGGCGC
Source organism: uncultured Acidobacteriota bacterium (assembly GCA_963718885.1). GTDB lineage: Bacteria > Acidobacteriota > Terriglobia > Terriglobales > Acidobacteriaceae > Telmatobacter. The sequence continues at coordinate 49,059 of CAVRAK010000024.1, read as the reverse complement.
AAGCGTGACCTGCCTGACCCTGGCACAGGGCTTCCCCGCACCAAGCGCGCTCGGCAACTACTCGCTCGATCCGCATTACCCCATGCCGTACGTGATTGCCTGGAACCTCGATGTGCAGAAGACCCTCCCGTGGGGCATTGTGATGAACCTCGGGTACAACGGGTCGAAAGGAAACCGCCTCGACATGATCACGGCGCCGCGCGCCCAGGCCGCCAGCCCGACTACGAATCCCGATAACGTGGTTTTCAGCTATGAGCAGGCGGTCGGATTTTCAAAGTTCGGCGCCGCAACCGTGCGCGTGAACAAGCGAATGACGAAGGGCTTTGCCGTCGGGGCAAACTATCAGTACGCCCACCAGATCGACAACGCGGGCTCCGAAGGCACGAGCGCCAGCATCGATGCGCAGAATTGGCTGGATCTCAACGCCGAGGAGGGCAACAGCGGGCAGGATGTGCGGCACAAGGTGACGGGCACCTACGTTTACGAGCTGCCTTTCGGGCAGGACAAGTTCTGGGCGACAACCGGCGTGGCCTCGCACATTCTTGAGGGCTTCTCCGTCTCGGGCAACTTTACCTTCGCAACGGGGACGCCCCTCAACCCCTACTACGCGGCGCAGATCGCCAGCGTGGCCTGCGGCACGGCGGGAACACTGAGGCCGAACCGCATACCCGGTGAATCCATCACGGCGGGCGGTGGCTCGCTGAAGCACTGGTTCAATACTGCCGCGTATACAGAGCCCGCTGCCGACTCGGTTTATCCATGCGGCGTTTTTGGCAACTCGCCGCGCAATTCGGTCAGAGGGCCTGGCACAGTGGAGAACAATATGGCTCTCTCAAAGACAGTGCAGCTGAAAGAGACCCGCAGCATGGAGATTCGCGCCACGATCGACAACGTCTTCAACACGGTGCAGTACGCGGGCGTTGATACCAATGTGGCGTCGCCAAGCTTCGGACAGGTCACCTCGGTGGGGTCGATGCGATCGTTCCAGTTCATGGCAAGGTTCCGATTTTAAGTCGAAGAGAGCAATGAGAGACGGAGCACAAAAGATCGGGGTCTGGCTGGCTTTGCTGGCGTTGAGCGTGCAGAGTGGTGCGCCCTCATTGGCGCAGGCTGCGGCGCAATCAGCTGCAAACCAGACTGCCACCACGCAGCAGGGCGGCTTTGTCTTCAAGACGAACGCCGAACTGGTGCTCACCAACGTTGTTGCGCGCGACGCGAAGACCGGCGAGTTTGTGCGAGGGCTCAAACAGAGCGACTTTACGATCTACGAAAACGGGAAGCAGCAACAGATCAGCACATTCGATTTTCAAAGCGTCGATATGGCGACTCCGCTGAATGAAGCGACGATCAGCGGGCTCGCTGCCGGGGCCACTGGCGGCGGCGACAAGGCGGTGGTGGTGGCGAAGCCGGAAGATCTGCGCAATCATCGCCTGATCGTGTTGTTTTTCGATCTCACATCCATGCAGCCGGAAGACCTCGAGCGAAGCGTGGAAGCGGCCCAGACATTTTTGCGCAGCAAGATGCAGGCGGCTGATCTGGTTGCGCTGGTCTCGCTGGGAGACACACTCACCGTCGATCAGGACTTTACCGCCGACAAGAACGCGCTCATCAACAAAGTGGGCAGCTACAACGGCACCGAGGGGCAGAGCTTTGCCGGCGGAGCCAACAGCAATTCGAACCAGGCGGAAGACACCACCGGCTACACGCCCGATGAAAGCGAATTCAACGATCTGAACACCGATCGAGAGCTCTTTGCGCTGCGCGCAATTGCGAAGGCCCTTGAGCGCGTCCCAGAGAAGAAGTCGCTGCTCTATTTTTCCGGCGGCATCTCGCGCGACGGAATTGAGAACCAGGCGTCGCTGCGCTCGGCGATTAACGCCGCAGTGCGAGCCGACCTGGCGATCTACAGCGTCGATACGCGCGGTCTGCAGGCGGTTTTGCCTCTTGGCGATGCATCGACGGGGAGCCTGCGTGGATCGGGCGGCTACAACGGCGGCGCGCTGCTCAACAATATGAACTCGAATTTTGCCTCGCAGGAAGTCATGGCTACGCTCAGCTCCGACACCGGCGGCAAGTCTTTCTTCGATTCCAATGATTTCGCGCCTGCCTTCGCGCAGGTGCAGAAAGACTCTTCGGCTTACTACGCGATCGGCTTTCACTCCTCAAATCTCACGCGCGATGGTAAATACCGCAAGCTGAGGATCAAGGTGAACCGGCCCGGCGTGAAACTGGAGTACAGGCCCGGTTATTATGCGCCGGCGGACTTCAGGCATTCAGGTCACGAGGATCGCGAGCGTGAACTCGATGAAGAGCTGGCGAGCGATCTGCCCGCTACTGACATTGCCGTGTACCTCGACGCCATGTATTTCATGACCGATGAAAACCGGTATTTCATGCCCGTCTCGCTCATCGTGCCCGGATCGCAGATTCCCTTTGTCAAGGGCGGCGACAAGGACAAGGCCACGCTGGATATCATCGGCGAGGTGATCGACGAGGTGAAGCGGCCGATCGGCAACGCGCGCGAGACAGTCAAGCTGAATCTCGATCCGTCGCTGCAGGCGCGGCAGCGGAATATCGAATACACCACGAGCTTCAACCTGCCGGCGGGCAAATATCATCTGAAATTCGTGGTGCGCGAGAATCAGACCGGTCGCATGGGCTCCTTTGAGGCAGACATCACGTTGCCCGATCTGAAGAAGGCGCCGCTGAAGATGAGCTCAATCGTGCTGGCCTCGCAGCGGACGCCGAGCAAGAGAGACACTCCCCTGGTGAGAGAGGGCGAAGAGTACCTGCCCAACATCAGCCATGTCTTCCGCAACGATCAGCACCTTTACCTGCTCTACGAGGTGTATGACCCGACGCGCGAGAAGCTGCCGGAAAATCATCCCAAAGGCGCGAAGGCTGGAATCAACCTCATGACCAGCCTGGAATTGATTCAGGGATCGGTGAAGGTGTATGAAACGCCGCTGATCCAGGCCAGGCATATCAACGTTGACGGGCGGAATGCCGTGTCAATCGGGCTGGATGTGCCGCTCAGCGGGCTCAAGCCCGGCTCTTACATTGGCCAGCTCAATGTGGTCGATGATGCGGGCGGTAGCTTCGCTTTTCCGCGCTTTGCGGTATTGGTGCGGGACTCTGCGCAGGCGCAGGCTACTACCAGCGCTTCCGGGGGATCGAAATAGCCGATGGATTGTGCCGTCCGAGGGCTGGCGCCCGCGATGCGCGAACGCCAGATCCCCGCAGACAGCAAAGTCACGCTCGTTTGCCTGTGATGAGCCGGAAGACGAAGACCACCAGGATGGATCCGGCGATGGCGATCAGAATGGTGTAAATCAGTCCGCCTGCAGCTCTGAACCCAAGGGCGCCGGCAATAAAGCCGCCCACCAGTGCGCCCACGATGCCCAGGATGATGTCCATCCAGAAGCCGTAGCCGCCGCCTTTCATGATCTTGCCCGTAACCCAGCCCTGCCACCAACCCAACGAGGATCCACCACAAAATCTGCATAGACCTTTCTCCTTCTCACTTCGCCTTTCAATTTCTGACTCGGGCCCGATTGGGGGAGAGCGTCTTCTTCATCAAGCGGTTCAGGGATTGACTCTATTGGTTCCGCGGCAAGCGCTCGCGGTCCCAGGGGTGCATAGTACATCCAAAGCGGCTGCGTTGAGTATCAAGAAATAGACCTCGACTCTTCTCCCCGGCATTCCAGGTTGAATTTGCGGGTATTCTGGGGTTGCGAAACGGGAGTCGAAGATGCAAAACGCCGGAAGAGTCGCGGTCATTACGAGTGCAACGGGAGGCATCGGTACGGCGATTGCGAAGTCTCTCTCGGGGGCGGGGTATTCGCTGGTTCTCAATGCTCCTTCCAATGAAAAGCTGAACACGCTTGCGGCCCAGCTCGACGGACCCTCGGTTCTGGTGGCAGGGAATCTGCGGGTGGAATCGGTCCCGCAGGCGCTCTTGTCGGCGGCTCTTGAGAACTTTGGGCGTTGCGATGCATGTTTCAACAACAGCGGCCTGCTTGAGGCCGGCACCATTGAAGCCATCGACATCGAGCGCATCTGCAACATGGTGCGCGTCAACGTCGAGGGCGCGTTTCGCACCGCCTACACGTTTCTGCAGCATTTTGTGCAGCAGGGCTACGGGCACCTGGTCAATACTTCGAGCGTTCTGGGCAAGACGGTGCGGCCGACAGTGGGCGCCTATGCGGCTACCAAGTACGCGATCGAAGCCCTGTCAGAGGCTTTGCGGCTGGAGCTGAGCAAGACCGATGTTCAGATTTCGTGCATCGAGCCGGGCATGGTAAGGACCGGGATGAACGACCGGTGGGAGACGCTGCCCGCGAGCATTCTGGGAATTGAAGACCCATGGGAGCCGGACGACATCGCCCGCATGGTGCTCTACATTCTTGAGCAACGGACGGGCCACATTCGCATTCCGGATGCGATGATGCTCGAGCCGAGCCACGTCTAGGCGGGCTTGCGGCCGTCGCCGGCAGCTTCGTCGCGTTCTGTATCGCTATAGGGGCAGTGGCGGCAGCCCGAGCCGCAGCAGTAGCCCCGCTTGCGGTGATACGCTGCCGTAAAGACCAGGTTCGACCCCTCGAAATAGAAGTCATCGGGCTCGAGCGGAGGAGCGGGAGCCTGCGGCTTCGGTTTGTCCTGATCCATGGCTCTATTCTCGCGGATTCTCGAGCCAGGCGCCGCAGATAAAATCGACGCATGACGATTACGGCACAGGAGCGCGCGCGCCGCATCAAGATTGTTCTCTTTGATGTGGACGGAGTTTTGACCGATGGCACAATCTGGCTGGTCCCCGCACCCGGCCCGGCAACAGGCAGCGCCGAGACACAGGGCCATTTGGCAAAGCGCGAAAACCAGGTGGGATTTGGCGTGCACTCTTCCACAATGGTGGAGGCCAAAGGCTACAGCGCGCATGATGGCACCGCGATTTCACTGGCGCGCCTCGGCGGAATGAAGTGCGGCGTCATCACGAAACGAATCAGCGAAACCGTAGCGACGCGCGCCCGCGATCTCAAGTTGGAGTATGTCTACATGGGGCAGGCATTCAAGATGCAGGCGGTACGCGAGATTATGGCCAAAGAGAACGTCACGCTCGATGAGATTGCCTACGTCGGCGATGACGTGATCGATCTGCCCGTGATGCGTGAGTGCGGCTTCGCGGTGGCCGTGGCGAACGCGCGGCCGCAGGTGAAGGCAGAGGCGCATTATGTGACGCCGAATTCCGGCGGCTACGGGGCAGGGCGCGACGCCGTCGAGTTCATCCTTGAGGCAAAGGGGCTGCTCGACAAGGTGATTGCCGAATACATCGATGACCGCAACCCGATTTCGCCTTCCATGGACATTGGCAAGGGCGGCGATACGGCCTGAGCCGAGTGCGGTGGGCGCTTAGGTCGCGTGCAGCAGGCTGAAGATCAGAATAGCCAGCACGATCATGCTGACGAGCGTATACAGCCGGTCCCGCTCAAGTGCGAACCCCGCCACGGCGAAAACAACGCGGGCAACAGGCGTGGCAATCAGAAGCAGAACGCCGATCTGGATCAGGCCTTCGCTCTGTCGATGCATGGCGGATGCGGCTATTCCAGTGATGGTCCGCAAGTCGGGCCCGTCCACGGTGAAGGTTCCATAGTGGACCTGCTCCGCATGGTGCTGAACGAGGTAAAAGACGCCGCCCAGAGCCACGATGGCCGCCGCCGCGAGAACGCCCGCTCGCAACAGCGCGCCCATCTGGAGTTCAAGGCGCCGATCATCCATTGGGCTAAACCCTTCCCGTGATGCCGTTGAAGATCATCTCGGCGGCAAGTGCGAATACTACGACCCCAAAGACGATGCGCAGCGTGCGTACATTCGCGTGCACCAGGACTTTCGTTCCGAGGTAAGCTCCGCCGAGCACGCCGAGCATCACCGGCATGGCTACGCGCGGGTCGATGTATCCCCGGCTCAGGTAAACACCGGCGCTTGCTGCCGCCGTGACGCCAATCATGAAGTTGCTGGTTGTCGTTGACACCTTAAAAGGAATCTTCATCGCCCTGTCCATGGCGATGACCTTCAGCGCCCCGGAGCCGATTCCCAGCAGGCCCGAAAGCGCGCCGGCGCCGAACATGAGACTGAAACCGGCAGGCACATTGCGCACACCATAGGAGATGGGCTCGCCGTACAGAGGGTAAGAGCCGCCCAGGCGCAGGCGCTTTGCCAACGCGTCCGATTCAACGGGCTCCTCGGCCTCGGGTTTTGCTTTGAACAGCGATTGAATCGCGGCCTGAATGAGAACAAGTCCGAAGATGATTGCGATCAGGTGGGTGGAGACGCGCGCCGCCAGCATCGCGCCGACGATTGCCCCAATCGTCGTGGCGATTTCAAGCAGCATGCCAATGCGGACATTTGAAAAGCCCTCTTTTACATAAGCGGCTGCTGCTCCAGAGGACGTCGCGATCACCGAAACCAGTGAAGCGCCAATGGCGTACTTGATATTGACGCCCAGCAGCAGCGCCAGTGCGGGCACCACAACCACCCCGCCGCCGAGCCCTGTGAGGGCGCCAAGAAAGCCCGCAAGCACCGCGATGGACCATGCCGACAATGTGAAGACGAGAACTGTCATGAACCTTTGCCGCGCTTGAGGAACCTGTAGTATACAGGCTCACTTCCCAGATCAGTTTCGTCATCATTCTTCGCGCACGATCTTACTCTTTGCCGGAGTGAGGGGCACGGGCATACTGCGGAAACACATTGGTGATGAGTTCGTTGCGGAGTGTAAGCCGCAGATCGGTCTCTGGATCAGGCTCGGTGTTCGATTGCGGATGCAGAGTGTCTGCTGGGGGCGTGCCAGTGTCGGTCGTGTTAACCATCAGGATGCTGGCGCTGTGACCGTCGGGATCGACAAGCAGCTCAGACGAGAATCCTCCTTGGTCCCCGTCGTGGTAGATGTAGCGATGGCCATCCGTTTGCAGCACGAAGAAGCCGAGGCCCATCATTGGGCGCGATCCGCCGGGGCCGCTCGTATAGGGTGTCGGCTTTTCGCCGGGCTCAATCGCTGGCAGTACGCCGGTCCAGGCTTCTTCAAGCGAACTGCGCTTGAGCACGACGTCATAGACGGCGTTAGACGGGTCGCCAATCAGAAACCGCAAATACTTCACCATGTCGGGGATCGGCGCTTTCAATCCGCTGTTTGACGTAGTGATGCCGGTGTCGAAGTTAAAAGGCTGCGGCGTGAGTTTGGATCCGGCGCGCAGGTAACTCGCCGAGACATGAGACTCGAGAAAGTAAGGAGCCGTGTCGAAGTAGCTTTGGGTCATTCCCAGCGGCTTGAGGATATTCTTATCGACATAGACTTCAAAATCATCGCCGCTCAGTCGTTCGATAATCTGCCCCAAAAAGACGTAGCCAAGGTTCGAGTAGCTCCAGCGGCTGCCCGGCTTGAACGCAATGTGCGTGTAGGGCAGCATCGCGGCAACCTGGGACCAGTGGGTCGGCTCAAAGGGCTGCCAGTCGCAGTTTGTGGCGTCATCGCAGTCCCACGGCCACGTGGGGTTGCGGAACCCGGCGCTGTGGCTAAGAAGCTGCCGGATTGTGATTGCATCAATCGCTCCGAAGGCGTCATGCACTTCACGCAATTCGGGCACGTAGCGCACGGCGGGATCATCCAGCGAGAGCTTGCCCCGGTCGCGCAACTGCAGAATCGCGATGGCAGTCATCGTCTTGGTGATCGACGCCCAGTTGTAAGCGGTGTCGTTGTCGATGAGAATATGGCCGTCAGCACGCGCTTCGCCATGAGAGAACTCCACCGCCGCAGCATTGCCATGGAGGAAAGCAAAGCCGCCGCCAACGACGCCATGCTTCGCAAGCACCGAGTCGAAGCGGGCATGAAAGGTCGCGATCTGCGCGAAGGAAAATTCAGCGACTCCGGCGATCAGCAAAACCGCCGGACCAAGAAGCCAACGTGTCGACATGGAGTGATAGTAATACGCGTTGCGCGATCGCCAAACCGAGGCGCCCGGTAAACGGATTTCAATTCAATAAAGAGGAATTTGGTTGACCTGGCCGGGACTCGCGCGCGGGCGAGTTCACCACACGATTGGCGGGCCATGCTTGTCGTTCAGGATTTGGAACGGACCCTGCAAAGTGGAAGAATCCGCGCTCTAGCCGCTTAGAAGACAACAGGCCAGTGACGTTCTTGATCGGGAACACCTGGTCGATCCTCGAATCGGCCCGGCGTCCTTGAGAAGGAGCTTCGATGTAAAATGTAAGGGATGTAGAATATGAAAGATGTAGAGCACCACTGACCTAGGACCAAATGCTCGCGGACACCCGTAAATCCGAAATTGACGAGATAGGCCTGCCCGCTCCGTACAAGCGAACAGACAGGGCCGGACTTTCCCTTTTGGATCTGCTGATCATGCTCGCGCGAGGCAAAAAGATCATCATCGGTTCAGGGATTGTTTGCGCCATCCTTGCGATCGTGATATCCCTTTGGCTGCCGAAGAAATATACGGCTACCGTCGTTCTTCTGCCCCCACAACAAGGACCTTCCATGGCGACTGCTCTCGCTGCGCAACTCGGGAATATGGGAGGGATGGCAGCATTGGCCGGAAGCAGCTTTGGGCTCAAAAACCCAAATGACATGTATGTTGCAATGCTCAAGAGCCAGACGGTAGAAGATGCCATGGTCAAGAAGTACGGGCTCATGCAGGAATTCCATACCAAGTACCTCTCTGATGCGCGAAAGGCATTTGAGCGGGAAGCGACGGTCGATGGCAGCGGAAAAGACGGGTTGATTCGCGTCTCGATTGAGGCGCGTAATCCCGACCGCGCCGCAGAACTTGCAAATGGCTATGTTGAGCAGTTTCGGAATCTTTCAGAACACATGGCCGTAACAGAAGCATCTCAGCGCCGGCTCTTCTTCGAACAGCAGCTTGAGCAGACCAAAGACAAACTTGGAGACGCAGAAGAAAAGTTGAAAGAGACCGAGTTAAGGACGGGAATGATTCTGCCAAGCGGGCAAGCGAGCGCGCTCATTCAGTCGGCTGCGTCGCTCCGGGCACAGATCACAGCATTGGAAGTCCAGATCCAAGCCCTCCGGCTTTACGCCACAGACGAGAACGCACAACTCACCACAGCGCAGAAACAACTTGAAAGTTTGCATGCTCAACTGGCAAAGTTGGGTGGATCGGCGTCGGGTGATGACGATTCCGAGCTGCTGATTCCAAAAGGTCGAGTTTCTGAGGCTGCACTGGAATACCTCCGTGCAGAGCGGAATGTGAAGTATTACGATACCATCTTCCAGATTCTCGCTCGTCAGTTCGAGGCAGCCAAGCTTGACGAGGCCAAAGAAGGCGCGGTCATACAAGTACTCGATCCAGCAACACCGCCCGACCGCCGCTCGTCGCCCAAACGGGCCCTGATCGTGATTATTGCGACCTTCGTCGGTTTATTCATCGGATTCTTCCTTGCCTTGCTTCACGAGGCACTAGACCAGATGCAGCATGATCCCGAATCGTCTCAAAAGCTCTCGTTGCTTCGACAATCATTTAAGTTTAGCCGACATGGATAGAGAAGGAATCCTTATTATCTGGAGGCTACTCTTCGTAAACTCGCCTGTACCCAAGCCCCACACTCTCTTTTCGACATTGCATCAGGACTTCCGGCGAGGGGCGATGCGCCTCGGGGGCGCTCAGGGCCAAGTGAATGGACCGTGCGATTGAGTCAGTAGAACTCGGGTCCGCCAGTACGGCATTTTTATAGAGTGTCTGCCTTGCATACGCTCGATTTGCCAGCACAAGCGGCTTGCGACAAGCTGCCGCTTCTAGCGCGGAAATCGGTTGTTGTTCTACAAAGCTTGGAAGCGCGAAGACCGCTGCTGCTCTATAGAGTTGGACTAATTGGTTGGCTTTTGGCTCAAGCCCCTTGATCCATCGAATCTGTCGCCCTGCATTTACCGCCTCTTCGACCGCTCGGCCGTAAGCTTCTTCTCCAGTGAGCACATTGCCTGCCAGAACAAGTGGGACCCCGAGCCTGTTACATGAAGCGATTAGTTTGAGCTGATTTTTTCTAGGGCATACATTACCGGAACAGAGCACATAGTCTTTGAAGTCGAGGTCAGGAATTTGGACTTCCTCGTACGTGTCAAAGAAGACCTGGTCAACGATGTTGGGCACTACAAATATTTTTCCTGCAGGGTACCGGAAACTTTGTGCAATGTACTCTGCCTGGCCTTCATTGACGACCGTAAGAGCATCGACAGAGCTAAGCAACTCCCTTATAAGGCGAGCGGGACCCTTCACCAGCGATTCAAAATGCCGTAGACGGGACCTAAACCCAGGGTAGTTGGCGAGAGCGGTCACGACAACTTTCTTGCCAGCTCTATTCGCCCACATCGCAGTATTGATGTGCTGCACGTCCAATCCCCAGATGTGAAGAACGTCATAGTCTGCTTCGCGTCTCCAGAAATCCAGGGGGGAGATATCGAGTCCGGTTTCCCGCACCGCCTCCATGGCCGATATCATCTGGATTTCAAAGCCGCCAAATGCAAAGCAATGCGGCTGAAGCGGGACGACTCGCACTACGGGATTGGAAGGCATATTTACAACCCTCTCGTCGAATAGTCAGCTACGAATCATCGTTCACCGCGCAGAACATTCATCGCTCAGCATGTTGAATGTTTTACGTTTCAAATCGGAGGCGATGCCTTCACGCCATCTTGAAAATCTGACAAGTCGGCGTTCAAATTCTCACAGAAGAATATATCTGCCTCGCAGCCCGAGAAAACCATTCTTGAATGATTGTGATAGTCCACCCTCTAGTGTTTTGGTGGTTGCAGCTTGCCGATAATCCGCCGCAGGGCAGACGATACTCTTGCTCCACGAGAGAAATACAGGTGAGTAGACAGCTTTCTCGCATTCTCATATTGCGCCAGGGCCTGCTTGTCAAGTTCATCGCTGAACATCTCTGGAAACTCGACCACGTCGTTGCGCTGTATACCATGGATAATTTTCTGCAGTTCGGCGCCGTACTTCTCTCGAATTCTGCCTTGGTTTCGAACGCTTATGGGGTTCATTTCTGGATGAGGGGTGCTGCGGGTTCCGCCCCACCGCACATCGGAATAGAACCGAAGCGCAAAAGCGCCGTTCACATAGCCTGCTATTGTCGTACGGATTGCGAGATCCGTGTCGTCGTGCATATATGGAGCCAAGTCCTCATTCATCAATCCGACTTCTCGCACTATTTTCGCAGGCACGCAAACAGGGCTCTTAATCGGCACTGTCCTGTATGCAAATCTGCCGGGAAGCAGAACATTCTGGTCAGGAAGCCCATGACCGTATGCATTTTCGATGAAATCAATCATCGGAATGGATGCCGTTGGAGCCGGGAGATCGGGCGCTAGGTTCGCACCCATGCGGAAAGAAACAAACCCGAGCCTCTCTCCCCCCATGCGTAGAGTTGCTTGATTTTCGACTCGAAGCGCAAGTCCGCCAAGATAACATCATCTTGCAGGATGATGTTATAGCCGCTTCCTTCCTGTGAAGCGGCTCGTAGTCCGACGTTTATAGACCGTATTTCATGCACGTCTGGAGCATGCAACTTTACGAGTGGAACATCTTGGAATTTTTGCGTGAATCGATCAAGGACTGCTTCCGTATTGTCGGTACAGCCATCGAGGACTGCATAAATCCTACTGTTTGGCCCACAGCAGAGCAAAACAGAAACAAGTACCTCGTGGATTAGATTTTCCTTGTTGTGGATAGTAATGATGTAGTTAAAGAAAGGCTCACTCACGATTTTCAAGTTCTCGATTCGGTGTCGGTGAAACTCCTATTGTAGCGCATCGAAACCTATCTCATGCCTGCCGCCTTTTCTCAGCGCTACAGTTCATCAATCGTCTTCTGTGCCAGTCGCCATGCCGGGTAGGTGAAGAAGAGCCCATATCCGAGGATGGTGCCCCACACCACTCCGCTGATTCCCACTGTCTTCACCAGCCAGAACTTTGCGAGAAGCGCGGTAATAGAAGCAATGGCATAAAACCAAAACTGAGCTTTCAGCGTACGCTGATTGTTCAGAAAAACAGACATGGCTCCGCCATATGCACTGATCGGCGCGGCGACGACAAATGCTGCCAGCAATAACGATGAAGCCTGATGGATTTGGGGTACCCATCTAGCTGATATTGCAGGAGTGAGAAGTGCGATCAGACATGCACAAGCGGTCGACAGCGTCACAGATATCCACAACGTTCGGCGCAGGGTTGTACGCACCCAAGCATGATCTCCGGATGCGACTGCCTCACCGAAAGCGGGCCATAAGGGCATCAGGAAGAACTGAACGAGGGATGCACCCGAAAAAAGGCGCTGAGCTATCGAGTATTCAGCCACTGCCGCGAGCCCTAGATATCGTGTCAGAACGATTGGATCGCTGTATGTTCCGAGCATCGAAAGGATCTGTAACATGACAAAGATGCCACCGGTGCTGCTCAACTTCGTCACACTATCCCACTCGAAGGCGCTTATTTTTGGAACGAGCCACGGCCGTAGCCTGCCGAACAAAACAAAGCTGGCTAGTGTCTGCGCGAGTAACGGCCCAAGGCCGAACAGAATGACGAATTGCAACTAATGGTAGGTGTTTCCATGCGGCCAGCAGTACGCCCAAGAAGGACAGGACACTGCCCACAATCTGCCATGAATTCGTCCAATGCATCTCCTGATATCCGATCTGGACTTTCTGCGATACCAGCGCCGGTAGGTTTGCAATCTGGAATATAAGAAACCAAACAACGGCGGCATTCAGTTCAGGAGCTAATCGGGAGTTTGTCAGATTGAGCAGTTTCGCCCAAGGAACGCTCGGAGCGGCAATGACGACAAGCGTCACTAAAACTGCAGCGAACGCCAGCAGCATGTAAAACGTCGTGGACACGGCACGGATCGCCGCACTCCGATCGCGCTTTCCATTGGCTTCAGAGATGACAGTCACCAAGCCATTGCTCAAGCCAAAGTCCGCAAAAACGAGGAACGACGAAATGCTTATGATCGTTGTCCATAAGCCGTAGCCGTCTGCGCCAAGAACTCGGACAACGATCGGAATCGTGATCGCGTTCAGTAATACGGAGATTCCCTTAGCAAGACCCGATGTCGCAGTGGCGAAAATAAGAGAGCGATTTCTGCTGCTCGCGGCTACAACGTCCTCGATAGGCGCAGGGTTGCATTTGGCATTGTTCATCGGGTAATGTTCCGTCGTTCCTGCGCCTTTTCAGAAGTAGCCAAATGCGGTGTTCGAGGTTTCGAAGCATCAAAGACCAAGCGACCCTTGAATCCCACCATTCCCGTGATGAGCTCTGCAAGTTCGCCGGTCCACAAGTCCTCTCCGCACTCGATGTTCAACAAAGGAGCCACTGATTCGGAACGCTCGATGGGCCCATACATATCAAATCGGCAGTTCATTAAAAAGATGCAGCCATCCGCCAGGCCGTCGGCATCAATAAATTCTCGCCGCGCAGTGGCAGTACCCCCGCACCTGCACCTCTGCCGCGCCTCCTTGCTAGGCTTCGCGCGTTTTTCGTAGAAGGGCGGCAAGCACATGGGAGCTTTTGAGGTCGTAGTTATCATTGGGGTCGTAGATTCGTGATTTCCTCAGAACCTGATCATTCATGGTAGTCATACGCTGAAAAGCCGTGCCGTTTGATCAGATGGTCCTTCTGGGCGAGAACAAGATCTGCCTCGACCATCTCCTTTACCAAAGCCTCGAAACTGATTGTAGGTCTCCAGCCGAGTCGCTCGTGGGCACGCGCGGGGTCGCCGAGAAGCGTCTCTACCTCCGTGGGCCGAAAATACTCGGGATCGACTTCAACCCGGACCTTCCCCTCTTGATCCACACCCACCTCTCCCGCACCATGCCCTCGCCACGAGAGCTCAATCTCCAATTGTTGCGCAGCAAGAGTCACAAATTCGCGCACGCTGTGCTGTGCGCCGGTGGCGATTACGAAGTCTTCGGGCTTATCCAGTTGGAGCATGCGCCATTGCATTTCAACGTAATCGCGAGCATGGCCCCAGTCTCTCTTGGAATCAAGATTGCCCAAATACAGCTTGTCTTGCAGGCCAAGTTTGATTCGTGCTAACGCGCGCGTGATCTTGCGTGTTACGAATGTCTCGCCACGGAGTGGGGATTCATGATTGAAAAGTATGCCATTGCAGGCGAATATCCCATACGCCTCTCGGTAATTCACCGTAATCCAATACGCATAGAGTTTTGCCACAGCGTAAGGCGAGCGAGGATAAAAGGGAGTGTTCTCCGTTTGGGGCACCTGCTGGACAAGACCGTAAAGCTCTGATGTTGATGCCTGGTAGAATCGAGTTGTTTTTTCGGCTCCCAAAATCCTGATAGCCTCCAACAGCCTGAGTGCGCCGAGGGCATCTACGTTCGCCGTGTATTCAGGTTGTTCGAACGATACTTTGACGTGGCTTTGAGCTCCGAGATTGTAGACCTCCTCAGGCCGCGCCTTTTGCATGATGTGCAGGATGCTGCAGGAATCGGAAAGGTCACCGTAGTGCAGGACAAATCGACGCTGGGCCACGTGGGGATCTTGATAAAGATGGTCAATCCTATCGGTATTGAACAGGGAGCTGCGCCGCTTGATACCGTGAACCTCATATCCCTTTTTCAACAGGAACTCGGCCAGATACGCTCCATCTTGGCCGGTTATGCCAGTAATCAATGCCCTTTTTGCCACGAATTCCTCGGGTTTGCGTTTGTCTAATCAAATCAGGATTATACCTGATCATTGATTACACCGCTGCCGAGGCGCAGCTCGACCGTGCCGGGCTGAATGGCACAGTACGAAGGATGGAAATCGTGGGGACCAGCGACAAGCTGAACCTCACGACGAGACTAGCTCCCCACGAGATCGGTCAGACGCCGCCTTCTCTATCGTTAATCCGCTTCGCAAAAAATAAAATCGCCGGGCCTGCGGGATGCTTCAGATCCTCTGCGCCAATCCGCACTTCAAACCCCAGCGAACCCACATAATCCAGAATCCCGTCTCTGGTCAGCCAGTAACTGGTTGCGGCGGTGCCTCCACAGAACCCCTTCGCAGCCAGCGAGAACAGGTACCTCTGCCGGTACACCTCCACTGTCTTCCCATCGAGGGTGTGAAACTGTGGATGGGAATCGAAGCGCGGCGTCGGACCAATAATGCCAGCGTCGTAGTAGTGGGTCCATATGCCGAATGTATCCGCCACTCGGGCCACTTCGCGCAGCAGTTTCAGTGGTTCAACCATGTGGTACAGTACGCCGGAAGCAAGGACGAAATCGAAACTGCGCGCCTTTGCCGTTTCAAGATAGCGCCTGAAATCTCCGTACAAAAACTCCGTTTTCAAATGAAGTGCGTTCTTCACTACAAGGCATTTCAGAAATCCCTGCTGGTTGGCTTCAATCGAAACCACCTCTGCGCCAGCACGCTCCATCATCGTGGTGTGTCCGCCTTCGAGCGGGCCAAGTTCAAGCACCCGTTTGCCTGCGAAGGAGCCGAGCTGCGACTCCAGCCAGTGAATGCGTGCATCTTCAAAAAGGCCGGCCTCGCCGGTTTTGCATATCGGAACCGCAGAATTCCACTCGTTCGAAAACAACTGGAATGCAGTAGCGGGCGTGGGAGGCTCCTCAGAATAAAGATCGCGGGCTCCGCGTGACCTGCCCCACAACTGCGCCGCCGTCTCTCTATCAGCCGACCCGCAAGCGGCGTGGCGGCAGCGGTCCTCACAGTTACAGCACGCAACGATCGCGCAAGGCCCATTCGATCCCTTTCTCAACGCAAATTGCACAGAGGCTTCACTCAGTCTCTCCATTTTATCGGATTTCACTCGGGCCTTCCCCTCCTTGCTTCCACACTGGTCGACCAGATGGGCCAGCGACGGCCTGCAAAGAAAAAGCAACACGGAGTTTTTCCATGACACTCTTAGTTCGCGCAGTTGTACGACACGAAATATGTCGTGGAAGCCGAGGGGGTACCCTGAGACTCAATGGCGAAGGCCAATGTGGTCTCCGAGCCAACCCAGGGAACAAGAGCCGCCGCCGCGGAATTTCCGCCGGAGACCGTGCAGTTCATCGATTTCGGAAGAGAGGTGACAGGGGTGACGGTTGCCATCTGGCCCGCCGCATATCCGCTCGATCCCGTCTTGATCTGTATTAGACCGCTGGATGCGGTGCACTG
Organism: uncultured Acidobacteriota bacterium; assembly: GCA_963718885.1. Classification (GTDB taxonomy): domain Bacteria; phylum Acidobacteriota; class Terriglobia; order Terriglobales; family Acidobacteriaceae; genus Telmatobacter. The sequence continues at coordinate 32,855 of CAVRAK010000024.1, read as the reverse complement.
ATTCCCATTCGTTGTGTAACAGGATGCGCTGCCCCCTGAACCGATATTTGAACCCGCAGCAATTGTCACCCCATCGACGCCGTAGAAAATCTGGGATGCGACCGTAATGAAATTCGTCGGCGTACATCCGTTAAAGGTTCCGGCTGAGCCGCTGATGCAATAGACGTTCTGATTCGGATACTTGGAGAGCGCGGCATTCGGGTCGCTATAAGCTCTGTCGATGCTTCCCCAGAGCCAGTTGCGCGTGGCAATGTTCAAGTTATTCACAATCGGGGTCGAGGTGTCCCAAATCTTGAATGGGCCAATGATATTGTTCTGGATGGCAGCGTTGTTCCCGGTGAATGCGATGCCCCCCCGTCGCAGCCGCCTCGCACTGCACACCCCAGATCGTATTGCCGCCGACTGCTGGCGAGGTTCCGTTGCCATCAGCCCGTAATTCGAGACAATAGCCGCTACCATCAACGACGATGCCGTGGATGTTGTTGCCATTGACATAGCCGGTTCCGTGGGCAACCAAAGCCACACAGGAGCCCAGTCCCCAGCAGTACCCCGGTCCCACATCAACCCCGTAAACGTAATTCGTCGGAATGGCCGTAGAGACAAGGACGATCCCAGATCCGCTTGTCGCACCGGAACCAGATTCATGGCTGGCGTCAATATTAAAATTGCTTACCGTCGTATTCCCGGTAAACGCTCCAGTTGTGCTCACGACCGCCGCTGTATATGTCATCGAGGCCGGGAAGACGACATGAAGTCCGGACAAATGGCTATTGTTCGAAATGACGAACATGTTAATCGAAGATGAGCTTGGTTTGAGGGTTGTGGTTGGGTCAAACTGCAATGTCTGGAAGGCACTGAGCGTTACCGTTGCGGCGATCGTTTGTGTTGTCGATCCCCAGCAGGTGGCGTCTACCGTTCCACCACTGGGGATAGTCGCCAGAGCCGCATTGATTTTCACGTCGGCAGTCGCGCCACTGAACCCGCATGGAGAGACCGTTTGGGCTCGGCCATGGGGAGCGATGACGCCAAAGACGCACTGAAAGAGGCACAGGGTAAGGAATGATCGCCGCACTGGCACTCCTGAGGTTGTCGAGACGATCTGACTATGTGTCGATTTGAACCAGCCTGCTTGTCACGCACCTGTCTGATTCCGAAGGCAAAGCGCGATAACCGCCGCGCACATTGGTGCAAGACGACGATAGGGCCGGAGCCAATCAGGGGAGTGGTATACTTGCGAAACAGCCGACATATATTGTCAGCTCAGCGCCGGGCCGCTTCGGCCGTGAGCAACAAAGTCGCTGGCGCCATAAAACAGCAATGACTTCCTCAGAAAACCAGCCAACTGCCACGCGTCCGCTCTCAGCTTCAGCTATCGTCGGAGGTACTCGCCTTCGAACTGGAACGAAACCGCCCCTCGTTTCCATTCTCTCCGTGGCATTCAATGATCGGGACGAGATTGCCGCGCTGATCGAGAATGTTGCGCCGTTCCGGAGTGACGATTTGGAATTCATCATTGTCGACGGCGGGTCGCGCGATGGAACGGTCGAGATCATGCGGAGCCGAAATGAGCAGGTCGACTACTGGCTTAGCGAACCGGACAAGGGCATCTACGACGGAATGAATAAAGGCTTGGCGGCCTGTTCCGGAGCATACGTTCTCCACTTGAATGCAGGCGATCGTCTCGTCCAGATTCCCTGGGATCTTCTTCGTCGCTGCAACTCCTCCAAAGTGGATGTGGTCACTTGCGGAGTGTTGATCGATGATTATATTCAGTTCCTGCCACGTACCGGCCTGATTTCCAAGATTGCCAACGGCTGGCATCACCAGGGCACATTTTATCTGGCTGCGACGCACCCGGGATACGATGCGAGTTACCGGATTTGCGGAGACTTCGATCACAATCAGCGACGGTTAAAATCCGGATGCCACATAGAGATCGATTTATCGATTGTGGCCACCCACCGGAGCGGTGGCATCTCAATGGATTCCAAGGGACGCCTGGAAACTTTCCGCAGCGTTCGAGCGAACTTCGGGCTGTTTTACCTTGTGCTTTCCAGGATACGATTCGGGTTGATGGATTTAAGACACTGGCTCAGACGGCGATCGATTCCGACGACAGTCAACTGATGGATTTTCCTTCTTCGTAAGGGATTCTCAAAGATTGTCAGGGCGCGAATGGATTTGAGTGAATGGCTCCTGCCAGCACACCCCCGGAACGGATATCAGCCGTCAATTTAATCGTGCAGCCTGAATGGATTTCACCTTCTCGACGCCTCGCCGGTAAACCGATGAACCCAAACGTCGCATCGATTATCGTTCTGTACAATCCCGACATTCCACGACTTCGGGCTCTCCTCGCAAGTCTTAAAGGCCAGGTTGGACGAGTTTACGCTGTGGACAACAGCGAAGGAAGGGCCTCCGAACACTTCAACCTGTTCGAGCAGTGCGAGATGCAGGTTGAGTACGTTCCACTCGGTGCTAACCTCGGGATCGCGACGGCCCAGAACATCGGGATTCGTCAGGCACTGGAGGCGGGTGCTTCCGATGTTCTGCTGCTCGATCAGGACAGCCTGCTTCCCCCTGGAATGGCGGACGCTCTCCTGACGGCACGTCAGAGGCTTGAGTCTTCCGGTCTCCCAGTGGCTGCGATTTCGCCAACGTTTGTTGATGAGAAGACAGAAGAAGCAGGGGCCGCTATCCGACATACTCTGTTGCGCGTCAAAAAAATCAAAGTTGATCGCTGCTCGCCAGAGCCGATATGGGCCGATTACGTGATTTCTTCAGGCGCCCTGATCAATGCGCAAGTGCTCGAAACGGTGGGCCTGATGCGCGAGGAACTATTCATTGACTGGGTGGATATCGAATGGGGATTAAGAGCAAAACAGAAGGGCTATAAGTGCTATATCGTTCCTGGTGTGACGATGCAGCATAGCATCGGCGATGACTCCGTCGCGGTGCTAGGTAGATCCATCAACCTGCATCAAGACCTCCGCCACTACTACATCGTGCGAAACGCCACCTACCTGCTCAGGGTCGGCTCCATGGGTCTTGAATGGCGCGCCGTGACGATTGGGAAAATACCGCTCTATGTTCTGTTCTATTCATGGCATTCCTGTGCGCGGCTCAAAACTCTCCTCCTCTTGAGCCGCGGATTTCTCGATGGGCTGCGTGGAAAGATGGGCCGATATAGTGCTTGAGTTCCATGAGCTTTGATGCGCCGAGGTTAGACTACATCGCAGTAGATGTCAACAGAGCGTTCCCATAGGGAAACCACGCGCCTGCCGCAAACGCGGAAAAGCCGAACCAGGCAAGGAATACTGCGTAGCTGAGACCGACCAGGAAGTACAAGGAAAGATACTTCGAGTAGCTTCGCGCGTTGTCCACCAATTTCCCCATCCCCAGCACATAGATAAAAAATAGGTAAAGGCAAATTCTGTCGGCCATCGTTGAGAGAAAAAGACTGAGCACCGCGAGAATAGCTAGCGCAATCGCCCCTCTCACGACTGCTGATCGTAAGTGCTTTTCGTCCGCCCAATAGGATCTCTGCGTGTAGATCACGAGAAGAGCGAGTGCGATGAGTGCTATGCGGGTCCAAACACCATGCGACTGCATCTCTGCACTGTTATCTGTGTACTGTACATAACGGGCACTCGTCAGCATTAAAAACAGAGCCGGTGACGCCGCAAGGAACACGATAGCCGCCACGACCATACGCTTGGTCCCTCGTACCCACCATAAGACAATGAGAACCACCGCAGAGTAGTGAAATAGCGTGGCTAGGATCGCGTAGAAGTAAAACCAGCGCGAGTTACCGCGTCTCAGATTCGCAATGGCATTCAATCCCAGCCCCACGGCGACGGACTGTCTCGTATACCCCATCCCGACAACGAAGAGAAGATAGGGCGTCGACAAGAACAGAAGCAAATTGGGGTCGATACTGACCAATCGGGAAAGGCTTAAAAGGCAGCCAATCAAGGTGATCGCACAGAAGAGATTTACCAGATGAATATCCCCGCCGACCGCGAATGCAATCCGATTCAAGCTGTAATACAGCGGCTCTACGATGAGAATCCCCTTGGAAACTGGAAGTTCATTCACAAGACGGAAGATCACCTCGTAGGAGTTCCAATCAGCACCGACATGATCACGCAATCCAACGAAGAGGATCATGCTTGAGTAGCCGACCACCGTGATTACCGGACGCGCAAATCGCATTCCGGGAGGAAGGAATATTGACCAGAGCGCCAGGGCGCAAATGAAGGTAAGCATTGCAAAATAAACAATCATGATTCCCGACTCGGTATCTGGGCTTGTGGCATGGTTAAATGCCTGAATTCCGCCAATTTGCAACTCTACAGCGCCTACGGCAATCCGTACCCCAAGAGGTTCCCGGAGCCATTTCCCTCACATCCGCTGTCATTACTCACAAACTGGTCCTGGCCAGCAGTGCAGGCGTAAAGGGGAACAACCTGCGTACTTGATGGGGGTGTCTGGAACCCGTACCCCACTATTCCGCGGAATGTGGCGCCATTGCAATTGCGATCAGCACTAACGAAATAACCAACAGACCCCTGCTTACAGCCATAGATGGCGAGATCTGCGCCCTGCATGGGGCCTTCGTACAAATGCCCGAGCGACTCTTCAAGTTGATACTGCCCGGCCCGATCAACCCAACCAGTGGTCACTTCATGCCCTTCACCATTCTTGTATCGATTTAGGGCCATGGGGCTTTCGTCAGGTGCCCAGCTGAGAAGAGAAATGTCCCAGGTCGATGGATACGCCGAGTCAGCATCTTGGACAGGATCCGAATTCCAAGCGGGCTTGGGATTCGAAATCGATGTCAGGAATTGAATGCTCGGATAATTGGGAAGATTCAGGTTCCCGAACCGATCCCGGATGAACCCTCCAAGGAAGTTCAATTCATTCCCTGTCAAATTCGTGTCGAATGATTTGAGGTATTCCCAGGGACTGGACCCGGATAGGAGCGCATCATTGCGGATCCTGAACAGCACCACCCCTACCTGTCCGCGCTCCAAAACACCTCCTGTCGTCGCTGCCGGCCGGCCAGCGCTGCCCGGCAAGTGAAATAGGGCATACCAGTACTGTTCAACAGGATCATAAGCCATGTCACCCCAACTGGCATCTGGGACGTATTGTGAGAGCCCGGCCGAGGTCAACACGCCCGCGTTCGTGAAGTGAACACCATCGGTAGAAGTAACAAGCACGTGCCGATTATCGAACGAGGGGTCGTTCGCATCCTCATAGAAGAGCCAGATACCCGATTTTTGATCGCTGTTGTAGACGGCCGGCTGAGCGACGCCGTAATAAACCTGACTTGTGGCATAAATGACTGGATCGGGATACTTGTTCCAATTAATTCCGTCTGTTGAAAACGCCACGCCAATGTTGTTGCCGCCTGCAGGGTTCGTCGTCCCCACGTAATACATTGCATAAGTGTAAGTCTTTCCATTACCCAGCGGGTTTACGAACGTTCCTCCGATTACCTTTGGATTGCAGACATAGAGCGAATCCCAGGATCCCGGCGTTTCGGCCAACACAGTTATGGGATTGGTTTTGACCCCCGTAGTCATGTTTAGGGAAACGTACTGGATCGTATCCGTGTCCTGGGAGGACAACGCTGGATTGTGACCTTGTCCGCACCACCAGAACTGCTGGATATCCCCGGTCTGGATGCCGGTTGGAGAATAGTCGTAGACCCCTGCACGCCCCAGAAAAGCTCCGGATGGAGGCCCATTAAAAGTAACATTGCCGCAACCCGAAAAAACCAGCAGAAAGGACAAAAGCAGAAGCAATCGAACGGCTGCACTCTGTTGACGAATCCGTCTAAAAAGACCGAATCGACTGTGACGGGCACAGGTTCCATTCATGGTTTGCAATTCCATTATCGTGGGATCGTCCGCAGACCTATGTTAGCATTCCGTTTGCCGGGCGTCGGGGCCGAATTAGCGGAGGTCGACCCCGGGCAGTTGTATGCTCGCTGAGGAGTTCATTTTCCTCAGGCGAAATGCGGAGCGCCGCTTAATACACAATAGCTGCGTTGCAAAGGTGAGACCGAAGATTCTCGGTGCTAGACTAAAAGTCCGAGTTAAATTCATCTCTTCAACTTTGAATTGCTGCCGAGGGTCCGTCAGCCCGTGCAACTATCTTGATGAATACAGTTCAATCTGCCGTGGGCGAACCGCAAGTCACAATTTCGCTGGTTACATATAGAACCCCCCCCACCGATGTCACGACACTCATCAGCTCGCTTGCGGCCAGCAGTCGGGTGTCTCGTATCCTCACCATCGACAATTCTCCGACAGGCCTCCTCCGCGAAAGCGTGCAAAGGGCTGGCGGCGAGTATTGCCACGTTCCCGAAAATGTCGGCTTCAGTGAGGGGCACAATCGAGCGATCAGTCTATTACTCCCGGGGTCCCGGTACCATCTGATCGTTAACCCCGACATCACCTGTGAGCCACAGGTGGTTGATTCCCTGTATGACTTCATGGAACAAAACATCGACGTGGGCTTGGCGATGCCGCGAGTCGTTTTCCCAGATGGCCGCGAACAGCGTTTGTGCAAATTGATTCCGAACCCCATCGATCTATTCATGCGTTTTGCCCTACGCTCCGTGGATACGAGCTTTCTCGAGCGCCGTCGTGATCAGTACGAGCTGCGTCATCTCGAGATGGACGTCCCTCGCGAGGTCCCTTGCCTTTCCGGATGCTTCATGTTTCTTCGCTCGTCGGCGCTACGTGACGTAGGATTGTTCGACCCAAGATTCTTCATGTACATGGAAGATGTTGATCTTTGCCGGCGAGTCGGCGAGAAGTACAAGACCGTTTTTTATCCTTATGTTTCAGTGACCCATGCATACGCCAAGGGCTCTTACAGCAGCTTGAAGCTCTTCGGGTATCACCTGACGTCCGGAATCCGCTATTTCAACAAATGGGGCTGGATCCGTGATCGTGCCCGTCGGAATCAAAATAGTAGAACCGCGCTTTTCTCAGGGAATGACCCGACCCAAGGCTGATCACGATAGGTCCAGAATTCTGATCGCCTCGACTCATCGACAGCGCAGTGTGAAACTTTACGAGGAAACTATTCTTTCACGAACGATGGTGCAGATACCCATTTCCGATCCCGAGCCAGACGCTGCCGACAAAGATTTCTTCCAACGGCTTCGCCGTGAGCTGGAGCATCAAATCACAGGCTATGTATACGAAGTTCCTGCGGGTGCAATTGGGAGTCCGCTCCCTGCTAATGTGATTCACGCTGGTCTGGATTCAATGCGCCTCTGCCTCCTTGAACCTCATTGGGAGGAAGTCAACATCTGCAACACTAGTGAGGAATCGTGGACCGGCGTGGGTGTGAAGCGCATGTGCGTCACGATGGCTGAGGACGACGGCTACGTGCTTGTGTATGACCCCGTCGACGAACAGTACCACTTAGCGTGGCGCAGCGAATACGGCTTGAGCACTTGGGGCGTTCATGGAGATGGTGTCGGGTGTTTCATCGCTAGATAGTCGACGATCAATGACCGATGCGCTCAGCTTGAGAATGAAGTGGCGTCAACCCGATGGCGTTCAGGGGGTGTATCAAAAAAAGGGGGCGTACGTCGACACGCGAATCACGAAAAGGCAACTCTGGAACACCAGCTAAAAGGTTCTGGTTTTGAGGGGAATTTGGTGGACCTGGTCGGGATCGAACCGACGACCTCTTCCATGCCATGGAAGCGCGCTCCCAAACTGCGCCACAGGCCCACGATGTTGCAGGGACGCAACTTTTCTATTTTCGCTGCTGTGAGGGGATTCGTCAATGCGGCTCTGGCTCTCATGGATAGACGCCGCCCGCGTTCACTATCTCCCGCCGTTACTTGGGATTGACCCCTCTGCACATTTGCCCCTGCCCGTCTGCAATTCCGCGGGACAATGGAGGGAAGAAGACCCTCTGAACAGGAAACGGCGCGGTAAATGCAATTGATTTCATTTCTGATGACCCCCGCCGTGATGGGGTCGATAGCATTGTTCCTCTCGATTATCTGGATGCTCAGAGACGAGAAGGATAAGGCCCGCGCCATGCTGGTTCTGGCGCTGGTGCTCAATCTCTTCTTTGGATTTCTTCTCACGGTCTTCATGAGCAAAGAGGGCAGCCTGCTGCCGCTCAAGTATGACTATGTCCTCTTCAATCTGGATAAGGCGCTCGGCCTGCAGAGTGCGGCAATTGCCGCTCCGCTGCGAACGACGCTCGGGATGTCCCTCTTCTGGGTTTATGAGCTCATGGTCCCCGTGATGATCGCCTGGTATCTGGTTACGCATTACTGCGGCGCGCGAGGGTCCGTGATTGTCGCCTATGTTGCAGAACTGATCGTGGGACCGCTTTTTTATGCGGTGCTCCCGGCCTGCGGGCCGGCCTACGCATTCAAGCCACACTGGCTGCATCCGTGGGATGTGCCGGCTGTTCCGATTCACCTTACCGGGATGCCCAACGCGTTTCCCTCGCTCCACGTCGCCACGGCCTTTGTCTTCGTGCTCTTCGCACCCAGGCCGCTGTGGCGCGGAATCTCCCTCGTATTCCTTACCGGAACCGTCCTCGCCACGCTGGCGACGGGCGAGCATTATGTCATCGATCTGGTCGCCGGGCTCGTGTTCGGCGCTTTCGCTGCGGCCCTGGGTCATCGAGAAAACCGCAAGGCCATTATTTTTCTGTCGATTACCGCGTTCTGGTCGCTGACCATCCGGTTTGCCTGGGGCTTCTGGATTGACCATGCAATTCTGCTCCGGCTCTTTGCGGCGCTATCGGTGATGCTCGCGGCTGCAGAGGTTTTCAGCCAGTGGACCCGGCACGCCGCGCTGCCAGCTCCTGGCCCGGCGCCTGCGGCCGCCCTGGCGGAAGGTGTGGCACCGGGAGTGGAACTTTCGCAATCCTGAGGACTTTGGGAACAGTTTAGGTGGGTTCCGGTGTCTAAGTAATAGAGCGAGCCTCCAGAACACGTGGGTTTCGGTGAGATGACACCGGGAGGCAGCCGCAGCAGATGCCAACTCTGCGCTGATTGCGGTAATGTGGGAGGACACTGATTTGCAGGCGGACCTCACCATGGGCAACTTAGCCAGCGCGCTTACCCTCCAGTCGGATGAAGCGGCTCTTATTGCAGAACTGCAGGCCGGATCCGAAGAGGCGTTCTCATGGCTCATGGCGCGCTATCACCAGCCGATTTATTCGCTGCTCGTGCGCACGGTGCGTGACAGCGCAGACGCTGCGGATCTTACGCAGGAAGTTTTTGTGAAGGTCTTCCGCGGCGTTGGCGGCTTTCATGGTGCGTCGTCGCTGCGCACGTGGATCTACCGTATCGCCTTGCGTGAGGCGTCGAATCAGCGCCGCTGGTGGATGCGGCACAAGCAGCAGGAAGTTCCGATTGAGCAGGAGTTGGCTGACGACGGGTCGGGCGCGCCCTTGAGGTTGCGGGACACCTTGGTCGATGCGGCCGAGTCGCCTTTTGAAATGATGATGCACGCCGAGAACAAAGCGCGGGTAGAAGCTGCTCTGCGCCAGGTTCCGGAGCCGTACCGCACCACGCTGATCCTGCGCGATATTGAAGGTTTCGTCTACGAAGAAGTTGCGGAGATTCAAGGCGTCAACCTGGGGACCGTGAAGTCGCGGCTGGTCAGAGGCAGAGCCTGTCTGAAAGCGCTGCTTATGCCATCTCGCCCCGAGGAGCGGTCCCGTTCTCAGGAGGGTCTGACGACAGTGCTTGGAGAGGAGGCGCGATGAGCAGTTGCAGCACCATGCGGGCGAAGTTTTCTGAGTATCTTGACGGTCGTATGACCGGGCGGGAGATGCAGCGCATCTCGGCGCACCTCGACCGTTGCGCCGCCTGCGCCGGCGAGTGGCAGGCGCTCCGGCGCAATCAGGCTGTTCTTGCAACTCTCGGGCCGGTGCCGGAGCCGGAAGATCTGCTTCTTCGCATCAAGGTTGCCGTCAGTCATGAACGCGCCCGTCGCCGCAAGGGCGCCTTTTCCGGTCTCCTGCTGGCTTGGAAGAACACGGTCGGGCCGTTCCTCCTGCAGGCTGGCGCAGGCTTTGCCAGTGCGGTGCTGCTGCTGGGCACAGTTACCGTCCTCGTGGGCATGTTCACCCAGCCGGAAGTTGCACAGGCAAAAGGGGACGAGCCCCTGGGAGATGCCACCGCTCCACGGCTGCTCTATCTTTCGAGTGGCTCGGGCAGCAGCGATGAAATGAGGGCTATCGCCGGCCCGGTGATTGTGGAGGCCTATGTCAACGGCGACGGCCGGGTTTACGACTACCGGATCGTCTCGGGTCCGTCCGATCCCGCGACACGCGCCCAGGTCGAGAATCTGCTGGTGCTCAGCCGCTTCGAGCCGGCCCGGTTCTTCGGGCAGCCGGTCCGCGGTCTTGCGGTGCTCTCCTTCTCTGGCGTTTCCGTCCGCGGCTGATTCCCCCCACCCGTTTGACGGGGATGGCTCTGCGGAGGGGCAATGGACGCGTCACTTAGATACGTCGCTATAAACCTGCCACCATCGTTAGCGAGGACGCCAATCCATTGCGTACACCTCTTGCGTGCTGACGTCCCGTGTGATGATCGGATCTCCGGTGGGAGTCAGTCCGAACTCCAGCCCGGCTAGCCTACCCGCAAAGGCGGATGCCTTCGCAGACTGGCGACCTGCTCGACGTGCCGATCCGAGATCCGCACGCGCATCACCGCAGAGTGAGCGCCGTAGCGAAGGTAGTACGCCCATCGGCTGTCGCTGCTCCAGCGCACCAAGCCCCAACCCGGAACTAACGAACTCCATGTCTTTGTCGCGAAGTCAAACAGCATAATGCGCTGGTCCTTGAGGCTAAGCGCCGTCGCGCGCTTGCCGTCTGGCGACCATCGAGGCGCGAACAACCCGTTTGAATCAGGCAGAGTGTCGATCTTCCCCGTTTTAAAGTGGAGGATATGCACAGCAACCCTTCCTGGATGCTCGGAGAAGAAGGGGAAGTCGCTGTACATGATCGCGGCACCATCCGGCGACCAACTCGGCCGCATTTCGCCACCAGCGACCGATGCAGGCCGTGGCTCGCCGCCTTCAGCCGGAATAAGAAGGGCACGTTGGCGATCTCCACCAATCGCGTAAAACATGATCTGCCGTCCGTCAGGCGACCATTGGGGGACCGTGACCGCCAGAGGCGAGAACGAGAGCTGTGCCTTCTGGCTGCCGTCTCGTCCGGGCTCGCCATAGCGTACCTTCCGGATATGTCACGTACAGCAACCATTGGCCGTCGCGAGAGAAGTCCACAAAATTCGCAGAGATGCCCCCCATGTAACTGACGAACTGTCCGATTCGGCTGTCGAACCTTTGCAACTCCCCCCGAGCTTCCTGTCCGATTACGAACAGCTTCCGGCCGTCTGGGCTGAACGCCGGCGCAATCGAACTTAGTTGCCCAGCGGTGACGCGCACTGGTTCTACGGGGTCGTGGAACATTTTTCTCAGCCAGCTGTCGTTGCCAGGCAGCCACCATACGTCCGACCGGCCACGCAGTGTCACCTGAAAGACAAAATCCCTTCCGTCCGGACTCCATATCCCGCAACATATGTCGATGGATTCCCCGGGTGGTGTCCCCGCCGGCCGCCACCCCTGCAGCAACGGTCGCAATCCTCCGCCCCCGAAAGAGATTTCCCAGAGGGAGCTGATAGATCGCTGTATATCGAATATCGTCAATCGAAGGCGCTTTCCATCGGGAGACCAACGTGGGTGCCAACCGTTTCCGGGGAGCGACGCCAGACGCTTCGATCCACTGCCGTCTCCATTCGCCAAAAACAATTCTCGACCCCGTACGTACGCTAACAACTGCCCGTCCGGAGACCACGCTGCATCCCACGCGGTGATTCCGTTGAGACGCCTCGCAGTCCCCGCTGGAAAGGGAACTTCCCAGAGCGGTGGAGCATCGGCCGGATCTTAGAGATCCGGCCACCAGGAATTCGGAACGGGATCGAGAAACATCGAGCAGCGACGGTAGTTCTACGGGCATGGAGACGCGGTTTGTCTCACTTCCCGTCGCCGAAGCTTCCGCCACTTCAGGCGCGTCGGAGGAACCTTCTGAAAAGTAAACTCGGGCTCCATCTGAGAACAACGCCGCTTCGGGGCCGCCTAGCTGCATCATCTGCAAGCGTTTGATCGCCCCGTCATTGGTAATCTGTCTAAAGCCGGATGCGACTGGCCACCGCGGGCTCTCGCGCCACCATTCGATTCCACAGGCCAAAGCCATTAGCATTACGATCCCGAAGGCGCCGAACAGCATCCGGGTCAACCACGAAACTTTCTCGCGATGATTGAGAGCAGCGGTCACTCGATCGTTCAAGTCGGCCCCTGCATCGACGTGGGGAGCCGTCTGCGCCCTATGGCTTTCTTGAGACTCGGGCCGGATGATCCGCACCGGAACCGTGATTCTATAGCCGCGTTTAGGCAGCGTCTGGATGTAGTCCTCGCCGGTGGCAGTTCGCCCCGAGTTCGCGACGCAGCAGAAAGATGTTCTGGGTGAGATTCCCCTCTTCGACATAACTGTCGGGCCAGACAGCCTCGATCAGTTCTTGCTTACTTACAACCTGCCCGCGGTGTTCGATCAGGATCAAGAGCGTCTTAAGCGCCTTAGGGGGAATCGGCACCGCTCTCCCATCAACGGAAAGAATCAGTTGCTCCGGGGTTGAGCACAAAGGGTCCGAACGAATACAAGATGCCGTTATTCAATGGGTTAGTCATCTTGAGAAAAAACTAAGAAATCTTTGAGCGCTGCCCTGAAGACGCGCCGAGGAATTACTGCTAATTCTGCCACACGTGGAGCTTGTCGCATCCACCACTCCCAATAAGGAGGTCATCATGGCTTCGCCAACGGCAGCAAGCGGTTCTGCAGTCTCAATTCCTCGCGACCAACCAACCCGGACCAGACCCTGTCGACGCGCCGACGATCTCTTCTTCGCAGCGATGATGCTGTTCATCGTGGGCACGGTCTTCCTTGGATTCGCCCGCACCTACTATTTGGCTGGGATCTATCACGCGCACGTTCGCAGCCTTCTCATCCATGTCCACGGAGCCGTCTTCAGCTCCTGGATTGTTCTCCTTGTAGTGCAGACGACGCTTGTGGCGCGCAGAAACATCTCCCTCCATCGAAGCCTTGGCATCTTCGGAGCAGGACTCGCCGTTGCGATGGTCGGGCTGGGAATTGCTGCCGCAACCGACTCTCTCTCCCGCGGTTTCGCTCCCCCGGGGTTTCCCTTCGGCCCGCTCGTCTTCTACGCAACTCCGATTTTCAATATCTCCGCCTTCGCGGTCCTCATCTACTTCGCCATACGAATGCGCGCGAATGGCCCAGCACACAAAAGACTCGTGCTGCTTGCCACTCTCGCCTTGCTCGGCGCAGCGATCAATCGATGGCCTTTCGCCGTGTTCCAGCAATCGCATTTCCTGACGAATGTCGTTCTCGACCTGATGGTGCTGTCCATCGTCATTTTCGACCTGTCAACGCTCCGACGGATTCATCGCGCAACAATTCTGGGAGGGCTCCTTGTCTCGGTGACGGGTCATCTCGCCGTACCCGTCGGCATAACGGCCGGATGGCAGAAGTTCGCCACATTTGCTTTGCATGTTTGGGGCGGAATGCACTGACCGGGAGCACGCGTTCGCGTGTTTATGCCGGCAGGGGTGATCGGTCGAAGCCACGCCCGCATCTCTCAGGTGTTTCGGTTCGTGCAGGCCAGGGGATTGGTTTTTCCTTGACCGCGCTCCGATGCGCGCCTACACTGCGCATTTCAACCTTTTTTGATGAAGTGTGGGCTCACAAAGCTGTGCACTGCGGGCAGAGACTCTTGGCAGGCTCCGACTTTTCCAGCACCCTGCGCCCGCGCAGCCTAAGTGAGACCGGAAGACCGCTGCTTTTCGTACGCTCGCTCGTTCGGCTGCATCCCCATCGGCTCCGTTAGCGCGCAATGATTCAGGGACCTCTTTGTTCCTGAAGCACGTGCCTTGGACCCTCGGTGCTTCACGTCCCCGGCCCGTTCATCCCTGGTCAGCAGGCCCATTGAGGATGTGAGTCCATGTTCTTCCCCGACGTGTGCGCTGCGGCGCGCAAGCTTGCAGAGGGTTTTGCCAGGAGTCTCAGCCACGCTTTCCAGCCCGTCGTCCCGGAGGTCGCTCCGGTCGCCGGCGCCACACACCGATGCGTCAGCTTGCGCCGCCCGCTTTGGCCGCGGACGGCAGTCGCAACGGCGTGCCTGCTGATTGCCACAGGCGCAAGCGCCCAGACGGCGCACTTCAGCGGCGCGCAGAGCACCATCGCCGGCGGCCTGTACGTCCCATATGGCGTGGCGGTGGACGCGAGCGGCAACGTCTATGTCGCCGATACAGGCAACAACCGCGTGCTGATGGAGACGCTCTCCGGCGGCGCTTACACGCAGAGCACCATCGCCGCCGGCCTGAACTTCCCCGTCGGCGTGGCGGTGGACGCGAGCGGGCAACGTCTATATCGCCGACAGCGGCAACGACCGCGTGCTGAAGGAGACGCTCTCCGGGGGCGCTTACACGCAGAGCACCATCGCCGGCGGCCTGTACGTCCCATATGGCGTGGCGGTGGACGCGAGCGGGCAACGTCTATATCGCCGATACCCTCAACAACCGCGTGCTGATGGAGACGCTCTCCGGCGGCGCTTACACGCAGAGCACCATCGCCGGCGGCCTGAACTTCCCCGTCGGCGTGGCGGTGGACGCGAGCGGCAACGTCTATATCGCCGATACCGGCAACAACCTCGTGCTGAAGGTGACGCTCTCCGGCGACGCTTACACGCAGAGCACCATCGCCGGCGGCTTGAGCTTTCCCACTGGCGTGGCGGTGGACGCGAGCGGCAACGTCTATATCGGCGATACCAACAACAACCGCGTGCTGATGGAGACGCTCTCCGGCGGCGCTTACACGCAGAGCACCATCGCCGGCGGCCTGAACTTCCCCGTCGGCGTGGCGGTGGACGCGAGCGGCAACGTCTATATCGCCGACAGCGGCAACGACCGCGTGCTGAAGGAGACGCTCTTCGGCGGAGCGGCTGTGGGCTCGGCGCAAATCGGCTCCGGCGCGCCGACCGCGACTGTTACTTTCACCTTCGATACCGCTGGCATTTTGGGGGCGACGTCCGTGCTGACACAAGGCGCGCCCGATCTCGACTTTACCGACGCGGGTGGCGGCACCTGCGCAGCAAACACCTCCTACGCGGCGGGCCAGACCTGCACCGTGAACGTAACCTTCAAGCCCACGCGGCCGGGACCGCGTTATGGCGCCGTGGTTCTCAGCGACTCCAGCGGCGCTCCCATCGCCACCGCGTATGTCTACGGGACGGGCATCGGGCCACTGGTCAACTTCCCGCCTGGCACGCAGAGCACCATCGGCACCGGCCTGAGCCTTCCCACTGGCGTGGCGGTGGACGCGAGCGGCAACGTCTATATCGCCGATACCTACAACGACCGCGTGCTGAAGGAGACACTCTCCGGCGGCGGCTACACGCAGAGCACCATCGCCGGCCTGATCTTCCCCTCTGGCGTGGCGGTGGACGCGAGCGGCAACGTCTATGTCGCCGAAGCCCTCAACAACAGCGTGCTGAAGGAGACGCTCTCCGGGGGCGCTTACACGCAGAGCACCATCGGCAGCGGCCTGAACGGGCCCGTCGGTGTGGCGGTGGACGCGAGCGGCAACGTCTATATCGCCGATTCCGAAAACTACCGCGTGCTGAAGGAGACGCTCTCCGGGGGCGCTTACACGCAGAGCACCATCGCCGGCGGCCTGGGCGAGCCCATCGGTGTGGCGGTGGACGCGAGCGGCAACGTCTATGTCGCCGACGCCCTCAACAACCGCGTGCTGAAGGAGACACTCTCCGGCGGCGCTTACACGCAGAGCACCATCGCCGGCGGCCTGAACATCCCATATGGCGTGGCGGTGGACGGAGCGGCAACGTCTATATCGCCGATACCAGCAACAACCGCGTGCTGAAGGAGACACTCTCTGCCGGCGCTTACACGCAGAGCACCAGGCACCGGCCGATCTTCCCTATGACTGCGGTGGACGCGAGCGGCAACGTCTATATCGCCGACAGCGGCAACGACCGCGTGCTGAAGCTCGACTACGTGACCCCACCCTCGCTCAGCTTTGCGTCAAGGAATACGACGTGAACTACGACACCCGACTGACCGTATTAAACGCCGCAGCGCGGCACTCACTTTCCTGCCTCCGACGACGGCGGCGACCCAGCCATCTCCACCAGTTTCACCTTGGCCACTACCTGTCCGCAGTTGGACGCCTCCAGTTCCACAACGGCATCTGCGGCGAATACGAGCGCGTTCCGTGGATTCATTCCCCAGCGTGGGATCGATCTCCGGCTCGCTTTTGCTCACCGACGACAATCTGAATGTCTCCGGAGCCCAGCAGACGATCAATCTATCCGGGCAGGCCACCCAAGCCGCTCAGACCATCACCTTCAACAACCCAGGCCCGCTGACCTTCGGCGCCAGCCCGACGCTGACGGCAACGGCCAGCTCTGGGCTGATGGTGACGCTTACTTCCGCTACCACCGGGGTCTGCGCCATCACCAGCGGAGGAGTGCTGACCACTGTGGGCCCGGGAACCTGCACCATCATCGCGAACCAGCCCGGGAACGCCGAATACCTGGCCGCGCCGCAGGTGAGCCAGGGCTTCGCTGTGATTTCGGCCACGCTCACGGTGTCAGCAAATAACGCGACTCGCGTCTACGGCACCGCCAACCCAGTCTTCACCGGCGGCGTGACCGGCGCGTTGAACGGCGACACATTCACGGAAAGCTTCACGACAACGGCCACCATTACGTCGAGCCCCGGTTCTTACACCATTGTGCCCAGCGTGACGGGCACCCATGTGGCCGATTACACCGTCACGACGCAGAATGGCATGCTGAACATTTCGCAGGCAGGCAGCAACACCGCACTGACGGCGAGCAGCGCATCGATCAACCCGGGCCAGAGTGTGACGCTCACCGCTACGGTGACTTCGGCATCGAGCGGCACGCCCAGCGGCACGGTCAGCTTCTACGACGGAACAACGCTGCTGGGTACCTCCCCGCTCGCGAACGGCACAGCTAACCTGAGCACAACGGCTCTCGGCGTGGGCGCGACGAACGTGCTCACGGCCAGCTACAGCGGGGACGTCAACTTCACCGCCAGCAGCACCACCGCATCCACGTCGATCGTGGTGGCGGCGCTGGACTTCACCCTCACCGTCGCCGGTCCTGCCACCGGCACCGTCGTTCCGGGCAGTGCCATCAACTATCAGTTAGTGGTCAATCCGCTCTACGGCGTTATGCCGGCCCGGTCAACTTTACCATCAGCGGTCTGCCCGGCGGGCGCGACGGCAACTTTCAACCCCGCCACTATTGCGGCCAACGGCGGGCAGCAGACCATCACCGTCACCATCCAGACTGCGGCCACGACTGCGGCCGAGCACGCTCCACCCCTGGGACGCAGGCTGGCTCCGCTGGCCCTGGCGCTACTCTTGCTGCCGCTGTTCGGCGCGAGCCGCATCCGGCGGGAGGGTCGCCACCTAACCCGATGGCTGTGCTTCGCGCTTCTGTTGGGTGGAACGGCGGCCACAGCCGCGCTCATGGGCTGCGCTTCGAACAATGGCCCCTTTGCGCAAGCACAGAAAAGGTATGACTCACCATCACCGCGTCAGCCGGCGGCTTGCGGCACCGCGGCCACCCGTGACCGTTGAGGTTCAGTAACCCATGAGGAGAGCAGCGATGCGCAACTATTTTGGTGGTGTGCTCCTCATGGGAGCGCTACTGACAACCCAGCTGTCGGCGCAAGAGGCACCTGCCCTGGAAGGCCACCTCGCAGTGGCCGTAGTCTACAGCCCCGCAAGCTCCAATGCGGTCGGCAGCAGCAGCTTCTGGATCAAGGTGCAGTGTGCAGGTGTAGGGCCGATTCTGGCGCGGCTGGGGCGCTGTGGCCGATGTGGCGGTCTTGCACACTGGCAACATCAACTCATCGGGAGTTGGCCTGGACCTCGTGACGTCCACCTTCGGGCCGCGCTACACGTGGTCGCCCCGGTACGGCAAGCTGTCGTTCTACGGCCAGGGCCTGGCGGGCGTGGCAAATGGGCTGAACAGCGTCTTTCCTGCGGCGTCCGGCCTGGGCACGAGCGCCAACGGCCTCGCCGCGCAGGTGGGTGGCGGCATCGACTTGAGGTTGAGACGCCACCTGGCCCTACGTGCCATTGAGGCAAACTGGCTGCGCACCCAACTGCCCAACACCACCACCGGCGTCCAAAACAACCTGCGCCTCGGCTTTGGGCTCGTCTTCCGCTTTTGACGGCGGCCGGCAAATCAATCAGCTTGAATCGTCGCCGGCCTGAATGCCTTCGAGGCGGATCACCGGCTAACTCTTCTTTCGCATTGTTTACATAACACGCTTCGCCAGCCGTCTGGCTCTTCGAATTGTTCCCTAATCAGTAAACAGGGTGAATTTCGCCTTCCTCATCGTTGCCCCCCACCCGTTTGACCCTCCTGCCGCGTCTAACTAGACTTGCAGACAGGGTTCCCAGATGCGGTTTTGGTCTCATCGTGCATTTTTGATTGCGGCGCTGCTGTGCTTGCCGCTTGGTTTGTCGGGTGTCTTGGCCGCGGGGCAGGCGCCGGCCGAGAGCAGTTCCTCCGGGATGCCGCAAAGCTCGTCCTCTGCCGCCTCCCCCGAGGGGGCGCCGCGTGAGAAAGCGCCGGCGCTCGTCGATCCCGCCGGCCCGACCATCTCGCTCATTAGCTCCGAGCCGGTCTTCATCATGGCCGCGGCGCTGAACGCCTGCGGCTATGACGAAGGCCTGCAGGAGAGTGCGCCAATCCGTCAGCGCGTGCGTGATGAGATCAACCAGGCGCTCGCCAAAAGCGAGCAGGCGCGCGCCAGCCGGGATAACGTCTGTCTCTTTATCGCCCAGCACCGCATGACCGGCACAGAGAAGGACATCTCGCAGTACATCTCCCTGGCGCTCTACCTCACGCCGCCACCCGCGCTTGAAACCAGCGCGGAACTTCCCGAGATGCCCCCCGATTCCACGCAGGTGGTGGAAATCTTGCCCTCTCTGCGCGATTTTGCTGCAGCGGTCGACCTTCACGGCATCTGGCTCACCGTCCATCACATCTACGACGAGGAAATTGACCGGCTGCACGATCCCATCTCGAAGATGATCGTGAGCACAAATACTTATCTCAAGATGCCGGCTTCAACCTATAGTGGGCGCAGGTTCGTGGTCGTAATCGAGCCGCTGCTTTCGCCGAAGCTTGTGAATGCCCGCATCTACGGCACCGATTACGTGGTGGTCGTCTCGCCGGTCAACGGAACCATTCCCATGACGGATGTGCAGCACACATACCTTCACTACGTCATCGAGCCCATGCTGTACACCCGCGCCAACGCGATTGACCGGACGCAACCCATCCTCAAAGAAGTTCGCGACGCGCCCATGGAGTTTCGTTTCCGTTCGAATACGCTTGCGCTTACCGTCGAGTGCCTGATCAAGGCGATCGAGGCGCGCACCATGGACACCGGAATTCCCGAATACAAGATACCCGCGGGTGTGGAGCGGTCGGAGATGCCCCGGTATGAACACGAGCGCCAGGTGTATCTCGAAAAAGTGGATGCAGCCAAATGGGCCGCTGTTCATCACGACATGACGCAAGGTTTCGTGCTCACGCAGTATTTTTATGAGCAGTTGCTTCAATTTGAGAAAGACCCGGCCAGCCTGAAGGACACCATCGGCGAGATGGTCTACTCCATGGACATCGATCAGCAGGTGCATCGCGCGCGCCAGATTGAATTTGATGCGCAGGCAGATGGGGACGTGCTGCAGCGGAGCAAGCCTCGCACGCTCACCGGGCTCGACCTCGCCGAATCTCGTCTTGCATCCGGCGATGTTGCCACCGCGAGCGCCCTTGCGCGCCAGTCCCTCAGGGTGCAGAGCGATACCATTCAGTCGGTTGCCGACAATGCCCGCGCAAATTTCATTCTCGCGCGCGCGGCAATTATGACTGGCCGTCCCGAAGAGGCGATCGATCACTTCCAGAAGACCATTGCCACCAGCAAGGATCCACGGCTCCTCTCCTGGTCTCATATTTACCTGGGCCGCATGCTCGATCTCGACTGCAAGCGCGACGAGGCACTTGCAGAATACAAAGAAGCGCTGGCCGCCCGCGACGGTGCGCTGGACACCCGTCTGGCGGCTGAACGCGGCGTGAAGACTGCTTACGCGGTCCGCGGGCATAGTTGCGAAGCGGATGACGATACCGACGGCAGCGCCGGGGAGAAGCCGGGGCCCGGCGTAACCGGGCAGCCTGCAGCTCCCAAACCACAATAGAGGATCGCGGCTCTTCAGGACGCCGCCGGGCGTCTAATGAGAGAGCGGGAGTTTTCTAAGAGATACTGCCGGTCTGATCGGGCAAGGCCGCAAGGATTTTGAAATCGAGGAGCAGGTGGGGACAAGCGTAGCCGAACTGGAATCCGCGCTGGGGCATGTTTTTTCCAACCCTGGGTTGCTGGTCCGCGCGCTGACGCACCGTTCACTCGCGAAGCAGCGGGCCCATGAAGACGAGAAGACGCCGGAGGTTGCAGGAGACAACGAGCGGCTTGAGTTTCTCGGCGATGCCGTGCTCGGTCTGGTCGTGGGTGAGGCGCTCTTCCTGATGCATCCCGAGTGGAGCGAGGGCGAGTTGACGCGCGTCAGGGCACAGCTCGTGAGCCGCCTGCACATGGCTGAGGTTGCCGCGGAGATTGGCCTGGGCGAGTATCTGCGCCTCAGCCGGGGAGAGGACCGCAGCGGGCTCAGGAATAAAAGCACGGTGCTTTCGAACACCATGGAAGCTGTGCTTGGAGCGGTCTTTCTTGACGGTGGCCTGGAGCCGGT
Organism: uncultured Acidobacteriota bacterium; assembly: GCA_963718885.1. GTDB lineage: Bacteria > Acidobacteriota > Terriglobia > Terriglobales > Acidobacteriaceae > Telmatobacter. The sequence goes on along the minus strand of CAVRAK010000024.1, from coordinate 11,900 downwards.
CAAGGCTTTTGTGCGCCGGTACGTCATGGGCGAAGCGGTAGAGCAGCTGGCGAAGGAATTGCGCTCAGGTGCCGCGTTGGGCAACTACAAATCTGCGTTGCAGGAGTATCTTCAGGCAGAGCGGTCCGGCACGCCGGTTTACAAAGTGCGTAGCGAAAGCGGGCCTGATCATCGCAAGCGCTTTCTTATCGAGGTTCGTTTGAAGCCCGCGGATGGAGAACCAGGCAAGCCGCTCGCGCGCGGCACGGGCAGTACCAAGAAGCATGCCGAGCAGGATGCAGCGCGGCGCGCACTTGCGCGGCTGAGGAACTCCGCCAAGGGGGCGGGGAAGCGCGACGGCGAAGCGGAGGATTAGACAGGATGAGTTCCCGCGCCGTTGCCGTTGATCCCTCGCCACAAAATACTTCGCGCAAGTGGAGGCACCTGCCCAGCGTGCCGGAGGCCCTTGCCTCCTTCCTGCGGACGATCGTCGTCGCGCTCTTCCTGCTGACCTTCGTGCGTGCAGCCTTTTCTTATTCCTTCAGAGAGCATGGAGCGCACGCTGCTCGTCGGCGATTTTCTGCTGGTCAACAAGCAGATCTTTGCTCCCGCCGGCTCAAAGTACAATCCCGCGCGCTGGCTGATGCCTCACCAGGAGATCGAGCGCGGCGACATTGCTGTCTTTCATCACGCCGACCCGCCCTATCTGGTCAAGCGCGTGATCGGCGTGCCGGGCGACCGCATCCAGATCGACAATGACCGGGTCATCGTGAACGGGGCGCCTCTCAACGAACCCTACGTGGCTTTCGAGCCGGCTGCTCCCAATCCATTTCTCGATAACTTTCCGGCCAGGATCTACACCGACCCGAATATCGATCCCGTGTGGTGGAGGCAACTCCAGAACCTCACAAAGGGTGGCGCGCTGGTTGTACCGCAAGGGGAATATTTCATGCTCGGCGACAACCGGAATCACAGCAAGGATTCGCGCTTCTGGGGATTCGTTCCGCGACAGGAGATTGTGGCAAGGCCCTTAGTCATTTACTTCTCCCTCCGGCGCCCTTCAACAACGGATGTGCAACGAGCATCGGATGATAGACTCGGACAGGACAGGGAACTCGGCTCCCGTTTCGCCGGGTTCGCGCGCTGGAATCGGATCTTTCGAGTCGTGCGCTGATCGCGACGAGGATTTGGCCGCAGCGAGTGCCTCTGGACAATGAGCGACAGGATGACCAAGACAAACACGCCGCCCGTCAGGATCGCGGATGAAAGCCAGCATATCGCGGCGAGTGAAAAAGTAGAAGAAACGCCATTCGAGGCGGCAGCCAGCATCTGCTCCGTGCTCGTAGTGGGTCTTTTTATTCTCACTTTTCTTGCGCAGAACTTTGTCATTCCATCCGGCTCGATGGAAAAGACCCTTCTCGTGGGCGATCACCTGGTGGTCGATCGCATCACGCTCGCGCCGCCCGCGAAATGGATGCCGCTGGTGCGCTATCGCGAACCCAGGCGCGGCGACGTCATCGTTTTTCTCAAGCCGGGCTACCCGGATCTCTATCTGGTCAAGCGGCTGATCGCCATTCCGGGTGACCACTTCCACCTCCGCAATGGAATCGTGATCCTCAATGGAGTGGCCCAGGCGCAGCCCCATGCGGAGCCGACCACGCCCGAGAATCACTCCGACTTTCTCGACGAGTTTCCCTCCGTGCCGCCTTATCCGCAGCCGGACGCGACGCCTGAGTCCTGGGCCATCGCTTTTCCGAGTTATGTGAAAGACGGCGACCTCGTCGTGCCCCCCGGGATGTACTTCATGATGGGCGACAATCGGCACGACAGTCTCGATTCGCGCTACTGGGGTTTTGTGCCCCGGGAGAACATCCTGGGCCGGCCTCTTTTCAACTACTGGTCCTTCAAGTCTCCCGAGCGCGCCTATGAAACCACCGGCCTGGTCAACAAGGTGGCCTGGTTCGCTCACGTCGCGTTGCATTTCTTTTCAGGCACGCGGTGGGATCGTACGCTGCACGTGATTCGCTGATTTCTCGACTGTCGAGCCAATGATCATTTGGAATGTAACCCATGACAGACGATGAGAAGCGCCGGCGGCGTATGAAAACCAGGTGGTGGCTGCTGCTGGCGGCGCTGGCCATCGTGCTGGCCATCATCGTTGTCCCACCGCTGGTCAGCATTGGCCGCTATAAGAGCCGCATCACCAACCTTGTGTCTTCGTCGCTGGGCCGCCCGGTTCGCCTCTCCTCTGTCGAACTGCGCCTCTTTCCGCGGCCGGAATTTGTGCTCACCGACCTCACAGTTGAGGAAGATTCCGCCTACGGTGCAGAACCCATTCTGCACGCCAACACGGTCACCGCCGCAATCCGGTTGTTCTCGCTGTGGCGCGGGCGGCTCGAGATCAGCACCATTAGCGTCGACGAGGCAAGCCTCAATCTGGTGCGAACCACGGACGGCCGGTGGAACATTGACCCCTTCTTTCGCAACGCCACGGCCCGCACCGGCAGCGCTGAGGCAAACGCTGTGCCGCCATTTCCGTATCTTGAAGCGACCAATTCCCGGGTCAACGTCAAGAATGGGCTGGAGAAGCTTCCTTTTTCCCTGGTAAATGCCGATCTCTCCTTCTGGCAGGAGAATCCGGGCGACTGGCGCCTGCGCATGCGCGGGCAGCCGGCGCGAACCGATGTGAACCTGGATCTCGCCGATACTGGAATCGTGCGGCTTGAGGCGGCGCTCGGGCATGCTCCCGATGTGCGCTTGATGCCGATCCACTTGGAGATGCAATGGCGGGAAGCGCAGCTCGGCCAGCTCAGCCGTCTGCTCGTCGGTTCCGATCCCGGCTGGCGCGGCGATCTCACCGGGCAGCTTCAACTGGATGGCACCACCGAGACTGCGCACGTTAAGACGCGTCTCAGAGCGGCGAATGTCCATCGCGCCGAGTTTGCCCCTGCCGATGCGCTGGACTTCGATGCGAATTGCGACTTCGTCTATCACTACTCGTACCGTTCTGTTGAGAAGCTGGCCTGTGACTCTCCCTTGGGAGACGGCCAGATCAAGGTGGCCGGTGATCTGCCGGCGAGTGCGCCGCCAAAGCTCAAGGTCGATCTGCTCAAGATTCCCGTGGGCGCCGGCCTCGATATGTTGCGCACGCTGCGCAACGGCATCGATCCGGATCTCGAAGCCAAAGGAACCCTCAGCGGCCAGCTTCAGTACAACCCCGGCCCAGCGCAAGCTCAGGATCAACCGCCTGCTGCCGTGCGCCGGAAACCAGCGCACAATCGGCCTTCAAAGATCCCGGTCAACGCGCCCGCTTCCTTGCAGGGCAGCCTTGAAATGGATGGTTTCTCACTGAACGGGGGCGGCGTTACGCCACCGATTCAGGTAAACAAGATTGTGTGGGCTCCGCAGGAAGCCGCCGGGACCGCACCGCAGGCTCTTGCCGCAACTGTGGCATTGCCCGGCGGAGCCGCGTCGCCTGTGACAGTCGTCACGCGCCTTTCACTCAACGGATACCATCTCGACGCGCATGGACCAATGACACTGGCGCGCTTGCGGCAATTCGCGCACCTTGCGGGCGTCGCTGACGGTGGTGCTCTTGGTGGCATCAACGGCGCGTCGGCCACCGTCGAGCTCGCAGCCCAGGGCTCATGGATACCCTCGCAATCTGTGCCTTCGCTTGATCTGGATACCGGCGAGGAGATTCCGCGCGATAATACGGACCAACTGCAGGGAACCGTGAGTCTGCATAACGCCCGGTGGACCTCAGGCATTCTCGCGAACGATGTGGAGATCACCGACGCAACGCTCAATCTCGCTGCCGGTAAGGCGGAGTGGGGCCCGGTCGATTTCCATTATGGACCCGTCAAAGGAACCGCAAGGCTTGAGACATTTCCAGGGTGTGAGGCAGATGAATGTGTGCCGCGGCTCGAACTGAAATTTTCTGATCTCGATGCGGCAGCATTGCAGGCGGCGCTGCTCGGCGCGCAGAAGCATGACTCGGCATTCTCAAACCTTGTCGCGCGCTTCACGCAGAACGGATCCACCCTGTGGCCGAGGCTCGACGGCACGATCAGGGCCGATTCGATTCTGCTCGGTCCGGCTCGGCTGCAGAACGCTGTCATCGCTCTGCGTGTTCTTCCCGCCACAGTGGAGCTGACGAGCATCGATGCCGGCATGCTTGGAGGTCAGGTTCACGCCACCGGAAAGATAGCAAACGGGGACAAGCCGGCATATTCCATCGAGGGCTCATTTGCGAAGCTGACCGGCCCTGCACTATGCCAGTTGCTGGCTCTGCAATGTACCGGCGGACCGATCGAGGGAGACGGCAAGATCGAACTTTCCGGCTTTACGGCTGCCGAACTGGCCGCATCAGCCAAAGGCTCACTTCACTTCGTCTGGCCACACGGCGCCATGAGCGATTCCTCGGCCGCGATGCCGCCTGAAGTCGCGCGCTTTGATCGCTGGACTGCCGATGGCACCATCGGCGACGGCGCTGTGAAGTTGTCGCCGATCGACGTGCAGCGAGGGGCCGCTACTACGAAAGCAGAGGCTACGGTGACCTTCGGCGATCCGCCCGCGGTCAAGGTCGTCGCCACCACCGAGGGCGACGCGGCGAAAGATTAGCGCGCCGCAGGCTCGGTACAATCAATCCATGTCTTTATCCGCAGTCTCCTCGCCCATTTCCCTGCGTTGCAAGGGCGTGCTCTTCGACATGGATGGCATTCTCATCTCGTCCCTCGGTTCAGTCGAGCGCAGTTGGTCAAAGTGGGCAAAGATGCGCGGAGTCGATCCGGAATATGCCTGCCGCATCGCGCACGGACGCAGAAGCATCGAGACCGTAGCCAGATTGCGGCCTGATCTTGATCCGCAAGAGGAAAACCTCGTCATCGAAGGCATCGAGATGGAAGACACCGAGGGCGTCACGGTACTCCCCGGCGTTCTCGATCTTCTCTCGTCGCTTCCCTCTGACCGCTGGACCGTCGTGACCAGCGCGACGGAGCCGTTGGCTCGCGTGCGCCTGGCTGCCGGGGGAGTGCCCGTCCCCGAGAAGATCATCACTGCTGAAAGTGTCGCGCAGGGCAAGCCGCATCCCGCGCCATACCTGGCGGGCGCAGCCCTGCTCGGCATCGCAGCCGCAGATTGCGTTGTCTTCGAGGATTCTGAGGCAGGAGCGAAGGCCGGCCATGCTGCCGGTTGCACTGTGATTGCCACGCTCTTCTCGCACTCGATCGAGCAACTGCGAGACGCGCAGTTTGTCGTCAACGATCTGACGTGCGTGAAAGCTCGGTGCGAGCCGGGCGGCGAGATCGCGTTTGAATTAGCCTCGTTCGCCCGCTAAGCCTGATCTACTCGTTTGCCTCGATCTTGCGGCCGTGCGCATCCTGCAAGGGGCGGGAGTTCAACTTGAAGATGGATGTGAAGGTCTCCAGTTGCGAACGGCTGATGCCGATGATGTCTTCATAGACATACCACCGGACTCCCTCTGCGCAGGGTGGCGTTGTCTCAGAACCCATGTAGGTCCAGTAGCCACGGTCGCCAGGCAGAAAGCCTCCGGGGTTCACCATCTCGCTGGTCTTCTCAATGGTTCCCGGCGCGGTGGGTATATGGGACCACAGCGTAGCCATCATCGCATTGGCGTCGCCCCGGTTGACCAGGAAGCGCACGGCGACCTCGGCTATCTTTCCATCGGCGCTCTTGTGCACAAGGTGGACGTCCATGTCGGTAAGTTTGCCTTTCACCGCCTCCTCGCTGGGGTGGTGAAAGTGGAACTGCTGCAGCTCATAGCGCACCCCGTCGGCAATGATGTAGCTGCCGGGGTTAACGTGCACGATGATGTTGTTCCCAGTGTTTTCAAGCGTGACCGGGCCGCTGATGTAGTGGAACTCAATCGGCTGCAGTGCCTTGTTCAGGTGCGCGCCTCGAATATCGATTGGAGACTGCTCGCGGCCTTCTGAACACGCTTTGTATGCAGGATCGAGCCTGCCCCAGTTCACGGGGCCCGTCTTGCCCTGGTAGCTCCACCCGGGGCTTTGCGCAGCGGCTGCGGTGGCGACAGCGAAGAGAAACGCGGCAGAACCGGCAAAACGCATGAATGTCTCCTCTGGAGAAGGACGCGCGGTAATCCCAAAAAATTCTAAGGTATCGACGCACGAAGCGCGAAAAAGAATGGGATCCCGATCACCGGAATCCCATTCTTGGCTTGATCGCAGCGACCTGACTACTTGGCGGCGGCCACCAGGTTTGCCTGCTCCGCCAGTGCGGCGGCCTTGTCGGTCGCCTCCCAGGTGAATTCAGGCTCGGTGCGGCCGAAGTGTCCATACGCCGCCGTCTTCTGGTAGATCGGCCGGCGCAGGTTCAGGCTTTCGATAATGCTCTTCGGGGTCAGTGAGAAGTTCTTGCGAACCAGTTCGGTCAGCCGCGCAGAGCTCAGTTTGCCCGTGCCAAAGGTATCGATCAGCACGCTTACCGGCTCGGCTACGCCGATGGCGTAGGCAAGCTGAACCTCGACCCTCTCCGCCAGTCCGGCGGCCACGATGTTCTTGGCAATGTAGCGGGCCAGGTATGCCGCCGAGCGGTCCACCTTTGTCGGGTCCTTGCCGCTGAATGCGCCGCCGCCGTGACGCCCCGCGCCACCGTAGGTGTCCACGATGATCTTGCGGCCGGTCAGGCCCGTGTCGCCCATCGGGCCGCCAATCACAAATCGTCCGGTGGGATTGATGTGGTACTTGGTGTGCTCGTCGAGCCACTTGGCGGGCAGAACCGCCTGGATCACGTGCTTCAGGACATCGGCATGCAATTCATCGTTCGAGACGGTCTCGGCATGTTGGCTCGAAATCACGACGGCGTCGATGCGGGCGGGCTTTCCATGCTCGTCGTACTCCACCGTGACCTGGCTTTTGCCGTCGGGGCGCAGGTAGGGCAGCTTGCCGCTCTTGCGCACGTCGGTGAGTTGGCGCGTCAGTTTGTGTGCCAGTGAGATCGGCGCAGGCATTAGCTCCGGGGTTTCGTTGGCCGCGTAGCCGAACATCATGCCCTGATCGCCGGCGCCCCCGGTGTCGACGCCCTGGGCGATGTCACCCGACTGCTTGTTGATCGAAGAGATCACCGCGCAGGTGTTGGAGTCGAAGCCATAGAGCGCGTTGTCATAGCCGATCGAAGCAACAACGCCGCGGACCAGGCTCTGAAAGTCAACGTAGGCTTTGGTCGTAATCTCGCCCGCAATCACCACCAGGCCGGTCGCCGTCAGGGTTTCTGCGGCAACGCGGCTGTAGGGGTCGTCTTTGAGGCAGGCGTCGAGAATCGCATCGGAGATCTGGTCGGCTATCTTGTCCGGATGACCTTCGGTCACCGACTCAGAGGTAAACAAAAAACGGTCGCTCAACTTTGCATTCCTCCCCTTGAAGGGTGTTGGATGGATGTCCCGCCGTGAAATCGACCGCTCGAAGCGCGAGCAGACACGCGCAGGGCAACTTGGCTGTCCTGCCATGGGGAGACAAGCATGCGCGTTCAGGGGCGTTGGCCGCAAGGCGCACTCGACTATGGTAATTGCGGGGAGGGCCTGGGGGCAAAGATCCGCAGCGAATTGCGCGGATTAGCCTTTGAAAAGCTTCAGGAGCGCGGCGAAGCGGACGGGCGCTTGATCCCACTCCGAGGCTGTCATCCCGGCTGCCTAGCGGGAGAAGAGCGTGATGCTATGGACGACCAGGGCGTGTGTCTTGGCGGAGACGGTGTGCAGCGGAATCATGCTGTCCCACCAGCCGGCGCGAACGCCGAAATAACGCACCGTGAGAAACGCGGTCACGACGGCGGCCAGCATCAGAACAATCGCGCCTGCCCAGCGGAGACGCATTTCGACCGCTTCCCGCTGCTCGATCCGCTTTTTGCCTACATTGGCCGCAAACGCAGTCCAATCCTGCTCTTCAGAGGGCACATCGCCTGAAGCGGCGTATGCCTGCGTAAAGCGATCAGTCCAGTCCTTCACATCCAGCCCGACAGCGCCCACGTAGCCACGCACAATTCCCTTGGTCAGGATGCCACCAGGGAGCGTACGGAACCGATTCTGCTCGAGCGCAATCAGGTGGCGCTGGCTGATCTTTGTTACCTCGGTAATGTCTTCGAGCGCGACGCCGCGGGATAGCCGTGCAGCGCGCAATTCCTCACCAAAACTGCTCATAGGTAGCCAATTAGTGGGATTGAACCCCTTGGATTTCCACAACCAACATAAACCCGGTCCTGATTGACGTCAAAACTATTATCGGCTGGCCCTTTCTTTTCATGAATCTGAGGTAACCAGACGCGAAAAGCAGGCTGTTGCTGGATTGTGTACCCCCTATTTTACCTCGAATGCAGCCCCGCGCGGCTCGACGCCCCCGATTTGTACGCGGTTGATTAGACAACAAGATAAGCGACTAAACCGGGCTGCAGTTGCAACCACGCGGAATCCCGGCTGATAGGCTTAAGAGCGGGCGCCAGGTAACCACTTTTCGCGTCGGAGTCCTGCCGAAGATGAACAAACTTGTTTTCGCTAACCTTCTCCACAGGCCGCTTCGTTCTCTCATCAGCGTGCTCGCCGTGGCCATTGAGGTTGTCATGATCCTCTCCATCGTGGCCATCTTCATGGGTATGCTCGACGACCAGAAGGCGCGGACCAATGGAATTGGTGCGGATCTGGTGGTCAGTCCTTCGAATGCAAGCTTTATGAACGGGGTCAGCGGAGCCCCGATGTCCGTCCGATTGACCGAGGTTTTTCGCAAAATGCCCCACGTCACGGTGGCCGCGCCGGTGATAACGAAATTCTCAATGGAGAGTTCGGTCGAGATTCTTTACGGCATCGACTACCAGAGCTACAACGCATTGAAGCCTTTTGTCTTTCTCTCCGGTGGCCCCTTCACCGGACCATTCGACGTCATCGTGGATGATGTCTTCGCCCATCAGGGCAAAGGCCACAAGGTCGGCGACTCGATCACCATCGTGAACCATGCCTTCAGAATCTGCGGCATCGTCGAGAGCGGTAAAGGCGGAAGAAAATTGGTTCCGATCGACACCCTGGGCAGCCTGATGGGTGCTGACGGCAAGGCTTCCCTGATTTATCTCAAGGCGGACGATCCGGCCAACGATCACGCCATCATCGACGAGATCCACGCGACCAGGGGCCTTGAAAACTACAAGGTGCAGACCATGGAAGAGCTGCTTTCGATGTACACCCCCTCGCGTTTTCCGGGCTTCGATACCGCGCTCGATGTTGTCATCTCCATCGCGGTCATCGTCGGCTTCCTCGTCATCTTCCAATCCATGTACACCGCCGTTCTTGAGCGCACACGCGAGATCGGAATATTGAAGTCGCTCGGCTCGTCCAAGCTGACCATTGTCGGCGTCGTTCTGCGCGAAACGGGTGTGCTGGCAGTAGCCGGTGTCCTGCTGGGCATCGCGGCAACCTATGCGGTTCGTGCTCTGCTCACGGTGAAGTTCGCAACCTTCAGCTTCGAGCTCACGCCGGCGTGGATCGGCAGAGGCGCTTTGATCGCCTTTGCGGGAGCCTTGCTGGGGTCGCTCTACCCGGCATGGATGGCAGCGCGCAAGGATCCCATCGACGCCCTCGCCTACGAATAGCCGGCCCTCGCCCGAGCCCGCCTGCTGCATGCTGATGCCCTGAAGGAAAGACAGCCGTGTCCCGCGGCCGCCGTGCATTTGCAATCACTCGACAGTGCTTGACACGGATGATAGGCTTCCCCGTGACTTAATCCGGGTCTTTTCAACGCCTCGTCATTTTTCGGTCTTAAACCATTCGCGTCTGGAGGGCATGTGACTGCACAGGCTTGGCTCTATTTCTGTTCGGGAGTCAGTGTTTTTTCGCTCATTGTGGCATTTTGGTTCGCTCGAAAAGCGGCAACTATCGATAGAGGCAAAGAGGCCGTACAGCAGATTGCGGGGGCAATCATAGGCGGCGCAGGGGCCTTGCTGAAACTGAAGGGCAGAACGACGGCCGCCATTCTCAGCCTGCTCGTTCCAACCTTTGCCTGCGCCCAGGAGCAGGGAGGCGGAGGAGAAGCGAACCTCGTCCTTCCCGATCTATCCTCAGTGAACTTCTTCGGCATCAATGGCCATGCCCTCCTCATGATCGGGTTGCTCTTCTGCGGCGGTGGCCTGCTTTTTGGTCTCGTGATGTATGTGCAGTTGAAAAACCTGCCCGTGCACCACACCATGCGCGAAATCTCCGAGTTGATCTACGAGACCTGCAAAACCTACCTGGTGACACAGGGCAAATTCATCGTTCTTCTGTGGGCATTCATCGCAGTCATTATCGCGCTCTACTTCGGCTACCTCGCGCCGGTACCGGGAAAATCCATCGCGGTCACGCTGCCCATCATTCTCGGCTTCAGTCTTGTCGGCATCGCCGGCAGTTACGGCGTGGCCTGGTTCGGCATCCGCGTCAACACCTTTGCCAACTCGCGCACCGCTTTCGCCGCATTGCGCGGCAAGCCCTACCCGGCATTCGCCATTCCGCTGCGGGCCGGCATGAGCATTGGCATGATGCTCATCTCGATTGAGCTGCTCATCATGCTCTTCATCCTTCTCTTCGTCCCGCGCGACTACGCCGGCCCCTGCTTCATCGGCTTCGCCATCGGCGAGTCGCTGGGCGCCGCGGCCCTGCGCATCGCCGGCGGCATCTTTACCAAGATCGCCGACATCGGTGCCGACCTGATGAAGATCGTCTTCAAGATCAAGGAAGACGACGCGCGCAACCCCGGCGTGATTGCAGACTGCACCGGCGACAATGCGGGCGATTCAGTCGGCCCCAGCGCCGACGGCTTCGAGACCTACGGCGTCACCGGCGTCGCTCTCATTACCTTCATTCTGCTGGCGGTCAAGAGTCCCACCACCCAGGTCGATCTGCTGGTGTGGATCTTCGTCATGCGCGTGGCCATGCTGGTTTCAAGCGCCGCCGCGTATTTCCTCAACGGCGCCATTGTGCATGCGAAGTACGCGAACGCCGATGAAATGGACTTTGAGAAGCCGCTGACCTCGCTCGTCTGGGTCACTTCGATTGTCTCCATCGTTCTGACCTACATCGTTTCGTACCTGATGATTCCCACACTCGGCGATGGCACCGTCTGGTGGAAGCTCGCTTCGATCATCTCCTGCGGAACCCTGGCCGGCGCGCTCATCCCTGAGCTGGTCAAAGTCTTCACCTCCACCAACTCGAGCCACGTGAAAGACGTGGTCACATCCGCGCAGGAAGGCGGAGCCTCTCTCGGCATCCTCTCCGGATTCGTTGCCGGCAACTTCTCCGCCTACTGGCTGGGACTCTGCATGGTGGCGCTGATGGCGGCAGGCTACTTCTTCTCGACCGGCGTTTCCATGGCCGACCTGATGCTCGCACCGGCCGTCTTCGCCTTCGGCCTGGTTGCCTTCGGGTTCCTGGGCATGGGGCCGGTCACCATCGCCGTCGATTCCTACGGCCCTGTCACCGACAATGCGCAGTCCGTCTACGAACTGTCTCTGATCGAGTCTGTGCCCGGCATCGAAGGCGAGTTGAAGAAGGACTACGGCTTCGATGTGGAGTTTGACCGCGCCAAATACCTGCTTGAGGCAAACGACGGCGCCGGCAACACCTTCAAGGCCACCGCGAAGCCCGTCCTCATTGGCACCGCGGTGGTGGGCGCAACCACCATGATCTTCTCGATCATCATGGCCCTCACCGGCGGGCTGAGCCACAGCGTGCAGAATCTCTCGCTGCTGCATGCCCCCTTCATGCTCGGCTTGATCTGCGGCGGCGCCATGATCTACTGGTTCACCGGCGCCTCCACTCAGGCCGTGACCACCGGCGCTTACCGCGCTGTCGAGTTCATCAAGGCGAATATCAGGCTCGACGGCGTCGAGAAAGCATCGGTCAGCGATAGCAAGAGAGTCGTCGAGATCTG